>CAXVYS010000023.1:0-108904 GCA_963422675.2 Bacteroidia bacterium | reverse complement strand
TGGTAAGAAGTAAAACTTAACATTCTTTCACATTCCTTTTTTCATATTATTTGATTGGCATAGCTAATAGTTTGAAATGCATAATTTTTATTATTTATCTATTCAGAACTTTGTCCCGTGAAAATTTCAAAAAGAAATTCATTCACGTTCATTTTTCTTTATAGAAACATATATGAAAAAACATTTCTTTGCCTCATTTATTTTTTGCTCATTCATTTTTTATACCGGTGTTTCACAAACCTTAACGCTGAAAGAAGCCATTAACAAAGGGCTCGCTAATTATGGTACTATTAAAGCCAAAGAAAACTACGTCAATGCTTCCAAAGCATCATTACAACAAAGTAAAAGGGACTATCTTCCGAACGTTGTAGTATCTGCGCAGCAAGCATACGGAACTATTAATGGTCAAAACGGCCCCCTGTATGGCTTTGGGGGCTTTGGTGTAGCATCTTCCGGTTTACCGCTTTCCACACAAAACTGGAATGCAGCTTTTGGAGCTTTATATTTAGCAAACGTAAACTGGGAATTTTTCTCATTTGGCAGAGCCAGTGAAAAAATAAAAATTGCTAAAGATGCTGTACACCGTGACGAGAACGATCTTTCCCAGGAACAATTTCAGCACCAGGTAAAAGTTGCAGCCGCATATTTAAATTTATTAGCTTCTCAAAAAATAACACTTTCTCAACAAAACAATTTAGAGCGTGCGGTTATTTTTAAAAACAATGCCGTAACACGTGCCAGAACAGGATTGATAGCCGGTGTCGATTCTTCACTCGCTAATGCGGAAGTGTCGAATGCAAAAATAGCTTTAATAAAAGCAAAAGATATGGAACAGGAACAAGCCAGCAGACTTGCCTTTTTAATTGGCATGCCTTATGGAGAGTTTTTATTAGACACTGCTTTTGTAACAAGTTCCCCGAAAGCCTTATTAACAAACACTTCTTCAGCTACTAATGTCCATCCCCTTCTTAATTATTACCAGAGTAGAATTGAGCTTGGTACCGAACAAATGAAGTATTTTCGCCGGTTATATTTTCCTACATTTTCTTTATTTGGCATTATACAGGAAAGAGGTTCCGGATTTGAAGCAGCCTACACTCAAAATCAACATGCCTTTTCCTCTGATTATGGAACCGGTGTTACACCAACACGAGGTAACTACTTACTGGGAATTGGCATGAACTGGAATTTAATGAGTATTGCCAGGAACAGCGCACAGGTAAAATCGCAAAAATTTATTGTGGATGCTTTACAAAATGAATACGATTTGGCAAGCCAGCAATTAAAAACGCAACTGGCATTGGCAGATGCAAAAATGAAAAACGCTTTAGATAATTATTCGGAAGCACCCATACAGGTAAAAGCGGCTTCAGATGCGTATTTGCAAAAAACAACCTTATATAAAAATGGTTTGGCAACTATCGTGGAAGTAACGCAAACGCTGTATGCTTTAAACCGTGCGGAAACCGAGAGAGATATCGCCTTTACAAATGTATGGCAGGCTCTGTTATTAAAAGCGGCATCCTCCGGCGATATAACTGTATTTACAAAAAGCTTAAACTAAAAAGTGACGATTAACAACCGTATTTCTCACGACATTATTTAAAACCCAATTTTCTTTTATATGAATTTAATACGTTTCGCACTTCGCAAACCCATATCTATCCTTGTTTTGGTAGCAGGATTATTCTTTTTCGGCGTCAACGCCATACGCGATATCAAAATAGATATTTTACCAAAAATGAATTTGCCTGTTATTTACATTGCGCATCCATTTGGTGGTTATTCCCCAACACAAATGGAAACGTATTTTGGTAAACAATATGTAAATGTGCTTTTATTTGCCAATGGAATAAAAAGCATTGAAACAAAAAATATTCAGGGTTTAACCCTGATGAAACTAACGTATTACGAAGGTACTAACATGGCACAGGCTGCTGCTGAGATCAGTGCTTTATCGAACAGGATCCAGGCTATTTTCCCACCCGGTTCCAATCCTCCTTTCGTTATTCGTTTCGATGCATCCTCGTTACCTGTTGGGCAATTAGTATTGAGTAGTCCTATTCGCTCTAATAACGAATTACAGGATCTTGCCAATGTATACGTACGTGCTTCTTTTACCTCGATTCCCGGATTGCTTGCCCCTGCTCCTTTTGGAGGAAATGTGAGAACCGTTGAAATTAATGTGGATCCTGAATTATTGCGTTCACATAATTTAACTCCCGATCAAATTGTAGAAGCCATACGGTTAAATAATCAAACTGCTCCTGCAGGAAATGTACGAATAGGCGATAAAAATTATTTAACGCCTACTAATAATACCATTAAAGAGATAAAAGATTTTGAAAACATTCCTCTTTTTAAAGGTGTTCAAAATTTATATTTGCGTGATGTGGCCACCGTGAAAGATGGTGCCGACGTGGCCGCAGGGTATGCTTTGATTAATGGTAAGCGTTCCGTATATATTAGTATTGCCAAATCAGGTGATGCCTCTACCTGGGAAGTCGTTAATAAATTAAAAGAGAACTTACCTAAAATTCAAAGCACATTGCCTGAAGATGTAAAACTCTCGTATGAGTTTGATCAATCCGTCTTTGTTATTAATGCTGTAAAAAGCTTAGTGAGTGAAGGTATCATCGGGGCCATCTTAACGGGGTTAATGGTATTATTATTTTTAGGAGATAGAAGAGCAGCATTGATTGTGATCCTTACCATTCCTACTTCCATCATAGCCGGGGTATTATTTTTAAAACTCTTCGGGCAAACCATTAACATTATGTCGTTGAGCGGGCTGGCTCTGGCTATTGGGATCCTGGTAGATGAAAGCACCGTTACCATTGAAAACATTCACCAGCATTTGGATATGGGAAAACCAAAAGCATTAGCGATATGGGATGCCTGTAAAGAAATTGCACTCCCTAAACTATTGATCCTGCTTTGTATTTTAGCCGTGTTTGCTCCGGCATTTACTATGGTTGGTATTCCCGGTGCATTATTTTTACCATTAGCATTGGCCATTGGTTTTTCTATGGTGGTATCCTTTTTATTATCCCAAACGTTTGTTCCGGTTTTATCTAACTGGATGATGAAAGAACACAAAAAAGAGCATGGTCACGAAAACCGTAATGTAGCTGAGCTTACAAACGATACTGCAGAACAAAAGAAAATACAGGCTGAAAGAATGGATTTAAATAACGATGGAAAAATAGGACGCTTTGAAAAATTCCGTGACCGCTTTATGAGCTTTTTAAACAGACTTTTAAATTACCGTAAATCGATTACTGTTTTATACCTTGTTGGAATAACTACTTTAGCCGTCTTATTTCTGAATACGATTGGCCGGGACGTTTTACCAAAAGTAAATTCAAGCCAGTTTCAATTGCGTTTGCGGGCTCCCGATGGAACACGTATTGAACGAACCGAAGAAAAAGTAAAAATCACGTTACGTGAATTAGAAAAATTAGTAGGCAAAGAACACATTGCTATTTCTTCCGTTTATGTAGGTCAGCACCCCTCTTTATTTTCCGTAAATCCTATTTATTTATTTACAGCAGGCCCTCATGAAGCCGTTTTCCAGGTAAGTTTAAAAGACTACCATGAAGATATGGATGACTTTAAAGATAAAGTAAGGGCTAAAATAAAAGAAGTATTACCGGATGTAAAATTATCTTTTGAGCCCATAGAATTAACAGATAAGGTATTGAGCCAGGGTTCTCCTACTCCCATTGAAGTTCGTATTGCAGGTAAAAATAAAAAGTTGAATGAAGAGTATGCCAATAAGTTAATGGCAAAATTAAAAAGCATTGATTACCTCCGTGATGTACAAATTGCGCAGCCTATTAAATATCCTGCACTAAACATTACGATTGACAGAACCCGTGCGTCTCAATTAGGCGTTGACATGAATGATATTTCTCGTTCATTGATTGCTTCCACTTCATCTTCCCGCTATACAGAAAAAAACATCTGGGTTGATGAAAAACAAGGCTTGTCGTATAATGTGCAGGTACAGGTTCCATTAAATAAAATGCAAAGCATTAACGACATCAATGAAATTCCATTATCCAAAAATGCTATACGTCCGGTGTTAAGTGACGTCGCAAGTATTACGCCCGATGTTGCCTATGGAGAAAATGACAATCTTGGTGCTATGCCCTATCTATCTGTAACAGCAAACATCTACAAAAAAGATCTTGGAACGGCATCTAAAGCAATTACAAAAACGGTAAAAGAATTGGGGGAATTACCCCGGGGTTTATTTATAGAACCGATAGGATTAAGTAAAGTATTAAATGAAACCTTAAGTAGTTTACAATCCGGTTTATTGGTAGCAATTGTGGTCATCTTTCTAATGTTATCAGCCAACTTCCAATCGTTCAGAGTATCGTTTGTGATCTTAACTACAGTACCTGCGGTTATTTTAGGTTCTCTCCTCTTATTAACGCTTACAGGTTCTACACTTAATTTACAATCTTATATGGGTATTATTATGTCGGTAGGTGTATCCATTGCCAACGCAGTGTTACTCATTACCAATGCAGAACAACTCCGGAAAATATCCGGTAATGCTTTAGAAGCAGCAAAAGAAGCCGCATCGCTTCGTCTACGTCCAATTATTATGACAAGTATTGCTATGATTGCAGGGATGTTACCAATGGCTATAGGACACGGCGAAGGAGGTGACCAGGTATCTCCTTTGGGAAGAGCCGTCATTGGCGGATTATTATTTTCGACCTTTGCTGTATTAATTATACTACCCTTAATATTTGCATGGGTTCAGGGTAAAACCACCACACAATCAGTATCGCTCGATCCTGAAGATAAAGAAAGTAAACACTACATAGCACCTGAAGGACTTTAAATTTAATTTCAAAACAAAGAAAACCTATTTATGAAAAATAATATCATTATCGGAAGTTTCATTGCACTAAGCATTTTACAAAGCTGTTCTTCAGAAGAAAAGAAAGCAGAAAGCTCTGCAACATTAACTGCACCAACAGAAACATTTTTATTACAGAAAGATAAATTTTCTACAAGTCTTCAATTACCCGGAGAGCTGATTGCCTACCAGCAAGTGGATTTATACGCTAAAGTAACAGGATTTGTAAAAGAATTAAAAGTGGATATAGGCTCAGAAGTGGCAACCGGACAATTATTAATGACCCTGGAAGCACCTGAGTTAACGTCGCAGCTGGCCGCAGCTGAATCAAGGTTAAAAAGTATTGAAGCAAATTACACAGCCAGTAATGCCAATTTCAATCGTTTAACAGAAGCGGCAAAAACACCCGGCACCGTTTCTCAAAATGATCTGGACCAGGCCACTGCTCGCAGAAATGCCGAATTTTCAAACCTGGAAGCGGCCAAAGCATCATTTAAAGAAATTGGAGTGATAAAAGGATACCTCGAAATACGTGCGCCATTTAACGGTATTATCACTTCCCGAAATGTAAACTTAGGTGCATATGTTGGCCCAAGCGGAAAGGGTTCTGAATTTCCTTTACTTACCTTACAGGAACAAAAACAATTACGTTTAGCTATTTCAGTACCTGAAGCTTATACAGGTTTTTTAAAAGCAAATGATGAGATTTCGTTTAAAGTAAAATCACTCCCTGCGGAATTGTTTAAGGCGAATGTAAAACGGATGGCCGGAGCACTTGATCTACGCTTACGTTCAGAGAAAATAGAAATGGATGTGACTAATACGAATAAAGCATTATTGCCAGGGATGGTTGCTGAAGTCCTAATTCCATTAACGGCAAAAGACAGCAGCTTTGTTGTTCCGAAAACAGCATTGGTAAATTCAAATGAAGGTATTTATGTGATAAAAGTGGTGAATAATAAAACGGAGCGTGTTTCTGTAAAAAAAGGACGTGATATCCATGAGCAAACAGAAATTTTTGGTGACCTGAAATTAAATGAACGCCTTGTTACAAAAGCAAACGAAGAGATCAAAGATGGAACTGCGATCAAATAAGATTTCTTTTCACTCCTCCCCTAACTAAAAATGCCCTGCTATTTTAATAAATAGCAGGGCATTTTTTATTCTATTCCTGTTTGTGGTAGCACCCAGATTTATTCCAACTCTTTAATTAAAATGGAAGGGCATACATCATTTACCAGAGTTATTATTTCTTTGCAAAGGGCTACACTCACCATCTTTCTACCCAACATTTCTGTCAATTTTCCAATGAGTAATTGATTCCATATTTTTTTATTCAAATAATAGTAATCCTTTAGCTCCTCTATTTCTTTAACAAAAACGCCATAATCCAATACATTACCCAGTTCAAGGTCATTAATTTTATTGACAATTTTTTTTAATGATATATTAATGTTTTCACGCTCAAATGATTTAAAGTCGGTTGGCAAAAGGCTATTCTCTAATTTATTCAACTCCTCCTGTAAAACGAACAATACTCCTTCGTAAAAAGTGGCGAATCTACAACTGCACATATCATAAAGTGAGCAATGCAATAAATGCCTATCGTACCTGATTTTGATTTGTAATGCCATTCTTTCAAAAAAAACAATTTTATCGGCAGATTTAACGTACCTGATCGCATTTCTTCTAACGTAACTAATAAAGCGTTCACTATCACTTACATCATTTATTACTCTGTTGAAATAATCATCAGCATGTTTCTTTATTAAATTCATTTCTGTAGTCATAAAAAATAATACAATTAACTAATACAAATTTTAAAATATAAGCCTGTTTGATTCAATGAAAAATTTCTCTGAAATATACTTGAATGATTATGCCTTGCGGTATTGACATGCCATTTAAAAAAATCAATTAAACAAAATACTTTTTAAGATTTTCGATATATGATAATCCCAGACTTAACTGTACTTCATTTTTCAAAACAACTAATTTCCTTCTGTAATCCACATAATCGATATACTCTACATTCACAACACAGGTTCTATGGATTCTCTCAAACTTAAATGGCAAAAAATTTGAAATTTTAATTAAAGGTTCGTGTGAATAAACAAACTTATCATTGAAAAAAACAATTCTACAGGGCATTTTAGAAAGTGTATCTATGTACATAATATCAGAAAATTCGACACGTACCCACTTCGTATAATCTGTTTTATAAAACCCAACGGTTCTATTTCTTATTCTTTTATTATCAATCGTTATCATATAAATTATATTTTATTATGTTAGTCTTGTACTCTATTTATTTAATAATCTACTCAGTTTTCTATCTAATTCCACCTGGCTCCAAACAAATGCCGCTAATAGTGCTCCAATAAATGGCGCCAGCACAAAAAGCCATAATTGAGATAACGCTTTCCCTCCTAATAATATGGCCGGGCCAAAACTTCTTGCCGGATTAAGTGATACTCCTGTAATTGGAATTCCGATGAGATGTATAATAACTATAGCGAATCCGATAATCAAACCGGCTTTCGATTCATTTTTAGGATCGCTCGTTATAAATAACATAACGATAATGAATAAGGCTGTAAAAATCGTTTCAAACAAAAACGCTATAGACACATTGTACTTCATATCGTTCCCCTCTGGAAATGAATTTTGGCCAAGGCCATTCTCTATCACGCTATAATGAAAATCACCAAAAGAAATGATATAGATTATTCCTGCACCTAACACTGCACCAAAAAACTGGGAAGTCATATATCCTACTGCATTTTTAAAACTTATTTTATTTAAAACCAGCATGGTTAAAGTAACCGCAAGATTTAAATAACAACCCGAAACAGGACCTATAATGGATATTAAAACGGCAAGAGTCAAACCAAAACAGAGTGCGATTTCTAAATGGTTGCGAATGGGGCCACCAATCACAAAGCTTCCACAACCTATTAATACTAAAAATAATGTTCCAAAAAACTCAGAGGCATATTTATTAAAATTTTTATCCATTCTTATTTTTTCAAATGTTCCTCTTTGTTTACCAATATGGGCTTATATTCCGATGAGATGCGTTCAATTTCATTTTCCATATCTTTTTTAGTCTCATTTATTGAGGTTCTATAATGCCTCCATTCCTTTTCTTTTTCATTCCAGTAAGAAACATTTTTACTTGAAGGATAATTATACACTAACTTATAATACATATTCGCGGTCTGTATTGATGTTTCATTTAGCACTTCATTCAAAAAGAAATCATTTACCGGGTTTATGTTTTCGGAAATTTCACCAGAATTAAAATTTGAATATTTTGTAAAGAATTTTTGAATTAAAAATTTAAGATCAGCCAGCCGGTCATCACTTAAATCTTCTTTAAACTCACTTAAAAGATACTCTTGAGTTCTGTTTAACTTAAAATTATGATTTATGTGTGTCATGGATCCTGATCAACTACTTCGTTAAAAAATACTATGAATTATGTGGATTTAATTATTCTAAACTGATGAGTTTCCTCACTATTCTTCATTCTGATAATATATTCGGAGTTTTCAAAAGATTTTAAACCCAAGGTTGTTTTAGAATAAGGTGAAGAATGAAATGAAAACAAAACCTTTGAGTTTGAATCCATTATATCTATCATGTATTTTTTATCCCCTGCATTTAAAACCGTAAAATCGGTTGAAACAAGCATTGGATAAACGAGTACATTCGAAAAAAACCAATAGTTCTTTTCAGAAGTGTTTACTTTGTTAACCTCGTGTTTTACTCCAGGCTTAGCATCGAAGATCGAGGTCGCTAAAACAAATATCCCTATTGAAATTATCTTTATCATACACTTAAATTGAATTATTTTTCTAAAAATTAATATTACTCTCTTGGATATCGATATCTTTTATAAGAATATCTGTTTTTTGCTTACCTTATTAGGGTTGTTACTTAACACCAATTCTTTATCCTGAGTTTCGCAGCAAAGTCTGCAAATAACAAGCTAAACACAATCATTACATTTCTTATCAGTTTCATTTTTTACTACTTATTAAATGGATGCCATTTATTTTTATGCAATACAATGATATTTTTTGTCTAATTTTTTTAACGTTTCCTTTACAAATTTCTATAATATTGATAATACTTTATCACACGTATTTTAGGGAAATAAGCATCCCTAATTTTAGAGTTAAATTATACCCTAAAATTAGGGTAGTGCTCTGGAAAACAGCATTAACGCATACTTTCTCTTCGGACTATTAGCCTCTGAAAAATCACGATAAAATTGTTATTGCATATTTTTTTTGCTTTTTAACTTATGCAAAAATTGGTCAATCCTTATTCTATAAATTACACATAGCCTGTAATGCTTTCACTTCTGTAACCTCTTTGCATTATCATAAATCCAACAAAATGATATTATAAAGCTGCTGTTATAATATTTTCATTTTATCTTAAGTGTGATTAAACTCTATTGCCTTGCCGAACACGTCTACCAATAAAAGCAGAAAATTCGCCATACATTACTAAAGACTATTATTTACGTCTATTTTAGGGTACGGATTACCCCCAATTTTAGGGTATTGTTTTTGATAGAAGATTAGTAATTTTACACTTTAATACTATGAGTCTTTAAGGCAGCGAAATCCGAACTATCGCACATATGACTCTTTGCCTTTAAAACATATATATTACGTCCTACATTGAGAGAACATTTAACACGGGAGAACCCCATATAACATGAAAGTAGCCATCATTGATGATCATAAGATACTTGCAGAGGCAATAAAGAATACACTGATTAACAGTCCTGAGATTGCTGAAATAAAATTATTTGTTTCAGGAGATTCATTTTTAAATGACAACAGTAGCTGGTTTCCCGATCTCATTATTTCCGACCTGTTGATGCCAGGCAAGAACGGACCCGAATTAGTTAAGGCGTATAAAGAGAAGGGGAATAATCCTCTAAAGATCATTATCCTTTCTTCTATTACTAATATTCCCACGATTAAACATGTTATAAGACAGGGAGCAAATGCCTATTTAAGTAAAGAAGAACCTATTGAAGAATTATTGGAAGCTATTTCTAAAGTTGTAACCGGCGAACAATATATTGGTAAGTCATTAAGAAACAAACTCATTAATAATATATTTATTGAAGAGCAGATTATTTATCATTTATCTCCCAGAGAGAAAGATGTTTTGCAATGGGTGTGCAAAGGTTTTGTAATCAAAGAGGTGGCCAGTCAGCTTAACTTAAGTGTTCATACGGTGCAGAGTTATCATAAAAATATTATGAAAAAATTTAAAGTAAACCGCACTTCCGACCTTATTAATATTGCCATTCTTAATGGATTTTACACTCCTGATATTAAGGGATTGTAACCCTACTATTATACTAGCTGGTATATATTAAAAGGTGTTGAGAAATTTATTTAGTCTTCCAATACAGGGAATGAACCATCGATGGTTGTCCCCGTTGGAGATGAAGTGATGGAGACATTCCCTTTAATCTCGTCCATCCTTAACTGCATGCTTAAAACACCTAATCCCTTTTTGATGGTGCGAATGTCGAATCCTTTTCCGTTATCAATGATATTAAAGTAGCAAAATCCACCGGAAAACCAAATGCCAATGGTTAACTGACTGGCTCCTGAATGTTTTATAACATTGGTAATGGCTTCTTTCATTACCAGTATTAGCTGATCCTGCTGAACAGCATCTATTTTGCTTTCAATGTCATCCATCTTAAGATTCAGTACCACTTTTATTCCATACCTGATAAAAAAACTACCCGATAAATTTTGCAGAAATAATTTTATATTTCCTGAAACTTTTTCAAGTCCTTCACTTAAGCTATGCATATATTCACGTGCCTGAGTATATACGCTCGATACTTCACTTTCTATATCTTCTAATAAGTGTTTGCTCTTTTCATTTGTTTCTTTCAATCGCAGATCATTGATATAATATTTCAATCCAGCCAATGCCCCACTTAATTCGTCATGCATATCGCGCGATATTTTCCCCCTTAATTCCGATACAGCCCTTCTTTTTTCCTTTTGAATTTTACCGTCGCGTTCCCGCATTACTTTTCTCAAATAACTTTTTTCTTCGTTGAGCGAATACTGGGCTTGGATGGCATCTAATTTCCTTTTCCTGTTTATACCGGTCAATGTCAGGGTTACAATAGCAAATACTAAAACAACAAATATGCCCACCATGTATTGCCTTTCTTTTTCTTCTTTGGCTAAAACTTCTGCTTTTTCTTTTTCTACTTTTGAGCGTGCTCCCAACTCTATTTCTTTTTTACTATACTCATATTGGAACTGATTTTTCAATGCAACTTTTTTTGTGACTTCATTATTAAGACTATCTTTCATCTTCACAAATAATTCGGTCATTTCCAACGCTTTTTTATAATTGCCTCGCTTTTTGTATACCAATTTTAAAAGGCCTGCTGACAACCTGATTGCATTTGGATACCCAAGTTTCCTGGCGATCGTCATACTTCTTAATCCATATACTAATGCCTCCTCTATTTTACCTTGTTCAAAATAGGCGTACCCTATGCTATATAAGGTTACTGCCGTTTCTTTAGGATACTTAAGCTCTTCCATCAACGCCAAACCTTTAAAATAATATTTCTGAGCCTGGCTATAGTTTCCCTGGCTATCATAGATACTTCCTATATGATTTAATGTTTTGGCTGTACCTGCTTTGTCTTTGTTTTTTTCACAAATTGCCAGGCTCTTAAGCTGATAATACAATGCCTTTGTATACTCTTTCTTTAGAACACATTCATATCCAATATTATTTAACAAAGAAGCTACACCCTCTTCTGAACCCATCTTCTGATAAATAAACAAACCTCTATAATAAAATTCAATGGCTTTTTCAGTATTACCTAAATCACTATATATAACGGCAATGTTATTTAATACCAGTGCCTTATTAGTAGGTACATCTTGCAGCTCATATATGCTTAAGCTTTTGTTATAATACTCTAATGCTAAAGGGATATTACCAAGAGCATAATAAATTTGTCCCGTATTACTTAGGGCTGTAGCAATACCTACTTTATTCCCTATTTTTTCAGCAATAGTCAGGCTTTTTTTATAGCAATCAAGGGCATTTAAAGTGTTTCCCTTGTTCATATAATAATAACCCAGGTTATTAATAGCACCTAACTTCGAGTTTAAAAAAGAAGCTCTCTCTTTTGCATCTAACTTCTTTTTTAAATTCGCATCGGCAATCGCCATCGCCTTATTGCAAAGAGGTAGTAATGTATCAATATTTGATAGATATAATATTTCTGTTAAAGTAACGTAAGCAGATGAGATGGAAGTATCATGCTTAGCCGTTTTAATAACATGATTCAGAGAGTCGAGTTCTCTGTTTTGTGAGAATGTAAAAAAATAAAAAGCTGAAAACAAAAAAATAAATCCTATTCTTTTTGCTTCGACTTTTTTAAGGACAACGTTCATATTTACCCGCTTTAAAATACAGCTACTTATTAATGAATACTTGAGATTACAGGAGACTCTTTATGAATTAGTCAGTGGTACTAAGACCTAAGTAATCAAATATAATTTTTTATTGATTATAAATACTATTGATTATTATGTTTTAATTTGATATTTTATAGAGTAGCCGATTTGCTTTTTTTATCTATAGGAAAACTTCCTTCGATGACAGTTCCTTTTGGTGAAGATTTAACCGATACCATTCCTTTCATTTCTTCTACTCTCAATTGCATATTTAAAACGCCCATTCCTTTTTTTGTAGAATTGATATTAAATCCTTTTCCATTATCACTGAGATTAAAAAAACAGGTTGATTCGGAAAACCATATATTTATGTTTAAATGGCTGGCCCCGGAATGTTTTATGGCATTTGTAAGAGACTCCTTTATAATCAGGGTTAATTGAGCTTGTTGTTTTATGCTTAATCCACATTCTATTTCCTCTTTGTTAATGTTTAAATTGATTTTCAATTCGTACTTTAAGGAAAACTCGTGGGTTAATGTTTGCAAAAACACATTCATATCGCCTGAAGCCTTTTCTGGACCCTCGTTTAGTTTATGCATGTATTCTCTCGCCTGATTATAAACAGTTGATACTTCTTTCTCAATATTTTCAAGCATTTGTTTTACATTCAGGTCTTTCTCTTTCAATCTTAGATCATTCACGTAATATTTCAATCCTGCTAACGAACCACTTAATTCATCATGCATATCACGCGATATTTTCTTTCTTAATTCTGATATTGCACTCTCCATCTCTTTCTTTAATTTTATTATCTTTTCGGTTATCCTCTTTTATGGTTAAACAACTTTCGTTTAACTTAACTCATGTGTGTTGTATATCTATAAGACAATAAGCGGTAAAAACACCCTTAAGGAAATCTGGATTTTTTCTGAAAAAAATTATAATTAACTGATTTTTAACGGAGTATCATTTTGTTAAAATGCTATAATTTTAAATTATGCTCTTTTTTAACTTCATTAACAGGGGGCAAAATAGCAGTTTATCCTTTTGAAAGTGGACAAAATGATTGAATAAGAGCTGTAAAAGAAGTTATTCCTCTTCCTTTCGGTGTTTTAACCTATCTACTATTTTTTTTAACCGCGAAAAAAAGCCCTTCCACCATTTGGTTTTGTGAGTTGATTCCGACTTGGTAAACTCATGCGTTTTAGTATTGTATTCTCCTTTTTCTTTAGCGGAGAGCATTATTTTATTCTTAGTGTTTTTTGCCTCATAAGCTTTTACCTCTCCCTCTTCTACCACCACTTCAATAATACTATCGTTTCTAAAAGATCTTACGCTAAAAACTGTTCCTATCACTTTTACTTTTATGCTGCCTGCTGCTACAATAAAGTCTTCGGATTTATGAATAATATCAAAATAGGCCTCTCCTTTTAAATTTACCAACCTTGTATGGTTTTCTGAGAAATCTTTATAGGAAATTTCAGAATTAGAGTTCAAGATCACCAGGGAGCTATCATTCAGCATTAATTCTTTGATAGAATCTGATGCATAAACGTTGTTTACCTTTGCATGACTATTTTCTGGAGTCACATTTTCGGTGAGAGTATCGTCTTCCGTTGCCTTAATGTTATCGGGATTAAGGAAGAACAACTTTGTTACAATGCCAACAGAAATAAGAAGAACCACTACCGCTGCTATTTTAAGGTAAAATGTATTTGTTTTTTTACCCGTATGTATTTTATTGTAAACGTTTTCCCAGGCTTTATTAGTGTCTGTTGTAATTTCTTCTTTTGCTCCCCCTATCTTTTCCCATAAATTAAGGATACCTTTATAATAATTATCGTTTTCTACGGATTGATTTCGCCAATCCGTTAGCTGGCTAACCTCCTGAGCAGAAGCATTACCGGAAACTACTTTTATGATTAATTCTTTTATTTGAGGCATTGTTATACTTATAAGACAGGTTTTTAACCTTTTACCCTTAAATGATTATCCTAGTATCTCTAAAAAATATTTAAGAATGATTAAAGTAAACATAATATCGGGGAAATTCTTCATTAATACAGGTTTCAAATCATTATTCAGCCTGCTTATGGCAATACCCATTTGTGCTTCCACTGTTTTTATTGAAATCTCAAGCTGTTCTGCAATTTCCCGGTATTTCATATCTTCAAATCTACTTAAGATAAAAATAGCTTTACACTTTGGAGGTAAAGCGTTCAGGGCACTATAAATTGTTTTTTGAAATTTTTTGAAATCAAGATTACTTTCTGTAGAATCGTTTGTTGCAATATTTGAAATATTCTGTTTATCAGAGTCACTAAATTTTAAAACCTTTTTTCTGGAAATATAATTCAGACAACTGTTAGATACCATTTTGTAAAAATAGCCGCCGGGATTAGATGCAAAATTTATGGATTCTTTATTTTCCCAAACCTTCAAAAAAACATCCTGAACCAAATCTTCTGCAATATCCTTATCATTCACTATTCGGAAAGCAACATTACACAATTGATTGTAATTTTTTTTGAATAGTAACTCAAACTCAGAAATAGTTAAATTATTTAGCGAAACAACCTTCAATTACAAAATATTATTTAGTGAAAGTACTCATATAAACGAATAGCTTATATTTATTTTTGTTATATTTTCTATTTGTTAATTTTTTTAACAGCAGTATTCTGTAACTCCATATGTACGTTCAAACTCTGCTATTGTGAATGGTATCATTAATCTATCCGGCTTTCCTGGTGATGTTTCTTCATTTAAAAATGAAATTAAGTGTGATAAAACATCTCATTCATCTACAATTAAAGATACAACAAAACGTTCATTTATTTATGAACCTTAAATCCGGATCATCTGTCTTTTCCAGGAGAAATAATCTAATAAAGAACATCTTCTGCATTAACGGCTTTCATATTACTATTTTAAAATTATAAAACACAAAAGCAACGTATTCTTATTTACTCTTTTCGGAATTTAAAAGTGTAAAAGTTTCAGATATTACTTTGAAAACACTAAAATATGTGATAATTTGTTGTCATGAAATCCAATCATCATTTTGTATTATGTGTTGGCAGGATTAAGAGTCGATGCTCATGTTAGTTTTATAACAGATATAGGCTATAACGATGGTATAACTAAACCAAATTTAACCTCTCTAAAACAATCATATGAAAATAGAATTTATAGGAGCTACAGAAAGTGTAACCGGAAGTAAGCACCTGCTCATCACTGATAAGGGATCCCGGGTTTTATTGGATTGCGGGCTTTACCAGGGAAGAGGAAAAGAAACAGATGAATGGAACAGAAACATAGAATTTGATGCCTCTGCTATTGAAGCCGTTTTATTATCACATGCACACATCGATCATTCAGGAAGTTTACCCCTGCTGGTGAAACGTGGTTTTAAAGGGAAAATTTACTGTACTGCTGCAACCTATGATGTATGCAGTGTTTTATTATTGGATAGTGCCCACATTCATGAAAATGATGTAAACTATATAAATATAAAACGGCAAAAAAAAGGTGAACCCGAAATTGAACCTCTCTATACCGTTTTTGACGCGGAAAATTGCATGAATCAATTTGAGAAGATTCTTTTTGATACGGATTTTAAATTGAACGATGAGTTGTCTTTTTATTTTTCCGAAAATGGCCATATCATTGGAAGTTCTGCCATTAATATAACAGCGAATGAAAATGGTCACATTACCAAACTTACCTTTACAGGTGATATAGGCCGGTATTCAGATCCGCTTTTAAAACCACCTGCTATATTTAAACAGGCTGATTATATTATATGTGAATCTACTTATGGCGACAGGTTGCATGAACCGGCACCGGATACGGAAAATAAACTCCTCAGTATTTTGATAAAAACATGTGTTGAACAAAAAGGAAAATTAGTAATTCCTGCCTTTAGTTTAGGACGTACGCAGGAACTCCTATATATACTCGATAAATTAAAAAATGAAAATAAGCTTCCGGAAATTCAAATCTATGTAGATAGCCCACTCTCTACAAAAGCAACCGCTATTGTAAGAAACCATCCCGAAAGTTTTAATGATGAGCTTCAACGGTACATCAAAAAAGATCCGGATCCTTTTGGTTTTTCTAACTTAACGTATATAGAAAATGTAGAAGAATCGAAAGCTTTAAACGATCGCAAAGAGCCTTGTGTTATTATATCGGCATCAGGGATGGGAGATGCAGGACGAATTAAACATCACATAAGAAACACCATTAGTGATCCACAAAACACAGTATTATTGAGTGGCTATTGCGCACCTTATACCCTCGGTGCCAGGTTAATGTCAGGAGAAAAAGAGGTGCATATCTTTGGCGATGTATTTAAAGTAAATGCAGGTATAGAATCCATCTCATCGCTCAGTGCACATGCCGATTATCAGGAGATGATCCGTTTTCTTTCCTGCCAGGACAACAAAAAGGTAAAAACCATTTTCTTAGTTCATGGAGATACAGATGCTAAATTATTTTTTAAGGAAAAATTGTTGGAAGCCGATTTTAAGAATGTAGTTATACCGGTTAAAGGGCAAATCATCCCTCTTATACATAAGTAATCCTTTTAGTAAAAAATTATCTTGGAAAATAATTTTCGGAAAGACCGGATTCATGAAATGCAATCCACTCCGTTTTATTATAACCAAACTCCGAAAGTTTTTTTAACTCCTCAAGCATTTCCGTATGCAAAGCAATCAATGCTTTTTCGGTTTGTGCTTTATCTTTTACTGTAAACTCTACAAAATCTTTGCCTTCTTTTAACATGATGCTTAATTCCAGGTAATGATCTACAAGGTCTGCATTGATCTCTGCTGCATCCAGGCCAACATCTTCGGGTAATTGATTAAAGAAGTCGGTACGCTTAATTAATTCGTTAGCAATATTTTCGTAGTTCGCAGCTGTCATGGCAAGAATAGTTTATGAGATAAAGGTACTACTTAAGAGGAACTAATTACAAAATAAAAAACAGAATAACAGGCTTTAACATAACGGAAATGGGATGAGAAACATCACTTTTATCGAAAATAGCCACTACCGGAGTACCGAGAGGAAAGAACTCCACGCAGTACAGGTCTTTATATAAATACTGGTCAAAAAAAAACTTAAGTCAGGTTTATAATTCCTCTGGAAATCGCATATTTCAAAAGGCCTATGACCGTTTTGGTTTCTGTTTTTCCAAATATTTCACTCTTGTGCCATTCTACGGTATTCTCATCGATAAATAATATTCCGGCAATTTCTTCCACGTTTTTTTCGTTATACAATAATCTAATAATATCTATTTCCCGTTCCGATAAATTATCGGAACTACTTGTTGTGGTGATACTAAAATTTTTATAAGAGAATTCGGTTAATACCGAGTCAAAATAATAGCCCTGTTCATATACAGAATAAATTGTATCGAGCATTTTTTCAAAATCACAATTCTTAGGCAAAAAGCCCACTACCCCATTCATCGCAAATTGTTTGATGTAAGCATCATTATAATGCATACTTAAAATAATCACTTTGATGTTGGGGTACTTTTCTTTAATCACGGCATACGCTTCCGCTCCTCCCATCACAGGCATCTGCAGATCAAGGATCAGAATCTGGGGATGGAAAATTTCCAGTTGATCGAGTAATTCTTTACCATTGCTCACATCAAAAAGTACATGAATGCGATCTTCATTATTAAGCATCGTTACAAGGCCTTGCCTAATCAATAAATGGTCTTCTGCTATTCCTAACGTTATTGGTTTCATATACTTCTGTATTTGATTAATACAATAGATAAAACATTTACGTTATCTATTGTAAGAGGGAACATGGCATGCGTAATCTTCGATACGAAATTTTCACTAATGGTACTATTATGTTATTGATATAGGGTACGATCAGTAAACTCACCCATTATCAAAAAAAAGTTTCCGAAATTTAATCTGCATTCAAAAAATGAAAGAACTATGCATTCAAAATTAAATCAAAAAAAGTGAACCACCTGAGGAATTTGCTTTTTATTTCCAACTTAAATGAAATTCCCAGACAATAAAATGGTTTTTATCGTGTAAATTTATACGTTAAGTACAAAAAAATGATATTTAGAGATCCCGGATAACCCGTAAAAATGATCCGGATAACATAAGAAAAAAAATGAAAATTGAAACTCACAACCTCAACCATACAAAAATTGCTGAAGTAATTTCAACTGACCTTATCATTAAAACGGCAGAAGACGGATTAGAGTTGTTAGGTACTATCTATTACCAGGATTTCGACAACATCATCCTTCACGAGAAAAATATGCCCCCTGATTTTTTTGATTTAAAAAATGGAATGGCTGGTGAGATCCTTCAAAAATTTTCAAATTACCGGGTGAAACTAGCCATCATAGGAGATTTTACGAAATATGATGCTAAGAGTATCACAGACTTCATGTATGAAAGTAACAAAGGCGGGCAGATCAACTTTGTAAGTTCACTACCCGAAGCATTAAACAAATTATCGCATCAGTAATGGTTCTTATTCCAACAATTAAGATGTCATTAAGGCACTTGCTTTACCTGCTATTCTTATAAATGCCTTATCACCGGGTTTTGGATATAGATTTCAACCCTGGGACTTAGTCCTGAAAAAATCAATTCCATATATTTATTTTCACAGTGCTTAATTAAGTAGACCTCAGCGCCTCCACCTGTAGGAGTTAAGGTTAGCTTACCATCGGCTATTGCATACTTCCCTTTCTTTCCGCCTTTGGTATAATTTACGTTATCCGGAAATTCTAAAACAATAACATCCGAAGCATTTTTAACGGTATTATCTATTTTAGTAACAACCAATCGCCAGCTCACTTTTTCAATTTGTGCTTTACAATAATTACTCAGGAAAATAAGAATGGTAACATAAAAAACTATTTTTTTCATCTGTTTTTTTATACTAATGTAGTGAAAAGGGGTTTATTTTACTAAAAATGGTTTTATTAAAGGAAAGCGATGTCTGCGAAAAAATAGTATTACTTAAACCGCTTAAAATCATGTGATTCAATTTATATTGATAATAAGTAAATGCTATAAACTAATATACAATAATGGTTTGCACTTTGTACAAATACTTTTCTTTAATATATTTTGATTAACCAATCTTATTTTACATTTTTCTTCTTAATTTACACACACTGCATATGTTGGTGGTTGTTCTTGCTTTACTATGTACATCTTTGGGTGTTGGAAGCCAGAAAGAAAAGAAGCTTTCAATACTTCATCATCTGCAAGGACCCGTTTTTTGAGTTTAACAGCAATTTCTTCTTTGGTCTTTTTGTTATTTACTGTGTAACACATCTATTTTTTTTCTAGCAAGATATTGCAACAATAGAAAATAAAGTTTCCGATTCAATTAGATCACTTGATAACTTGAATTTAATTTCAAGCTGTATAATATTAATTATGGGATCAGTATTAACTATAATTGGAATTAAATACTGGACGATAAGAGAAAGAAATGAAGAGCTTTTAAAATATAGAATAAATATTGACAAACCAACATATTCAGATAGATGCCAAAGCTGTGGTAAAAGATTTAATTCAGTAGTACAATACGCTGATGATGGTAATATAAAAAACTACAGTTTTTGTAATAGCTGCTATAAAGATGGCAGTTTTATTGAACCGAATTTAACAAAGGCAGAAATGAAATTAAGAACAAAAGACTATTTGATTTCTTATAATGTTGAACAAAAAGAGATAAAAAAAATAGTTAAAAAGATTGATAGTCTTGATAGATGGAGTTATAACTCATATTAAGCAGTATCAATTCCTTGCATGTACATATTAGAATAAATAATGTTCTAAAAGAAATTGCTCTTTCATTTTTAATTTCTTTTTTCCTTTATTATAATGCCGTCTAACATCATTAAAAACAAACTCCATATTGGAACCGAAAAATAAAGTAATATTATTAAAAAGCTTGTCTTCAAAAGATAGCCATTTCTTTTCATATACAATTGATCCAACATTATAATGTCCTTTTTTAAATCTTAATATTACATTAAAACCTTCGCTAATTGGGTGAAATTTTATCATTTTTCTACTTTTAAAATTAATACTCATTCTTTCAGAAAATAATTATATTGTTTTTTGAACCAAGTTAAAAATATTAGAAAAAATAAATTTTAAGGGGAAACAAAAAAGAAGCCTTTTGAGCTTCTTTTTTTTGTGTTATTTCGGTAGATATTTGTTAACAATCCTTTATATTTTGAAGTAAGTAGTGATAGAACAAATGAGAAAAATCACAATTTCATATTTGATTTATACATAAACGGAAACTTTACTAATAGAACAAATCTTCAATCAATACCAAATTCAATTACAACGGTTTATTCACCAGCAAGGATTCTTGAATCTTATGTAAGCTATGATAAATCATAAAGCTATACAGGTGTTTCTGCAAGTACAAATTGTGTAGACCATTATGAAATAAAGGCTGGTGAAGAATATTTAAACTATTGGCACTTTTATGATAAATATGATGCTTTTGCAGCATTTGGCATCTATGGAAGGGGTTTAATAAGCCAGACTGAAGTAATTCACATGAATAAAAAACAAGATGAAAAAAAATCAAATGGGGTTCAATTCTTTTCACTAAAAAATAATGATATAGCCGTTCCATTACCAAAAAAAAGCAACCATTTTAAAACTAAAAGACCTAGAACCCAATAAAGACTGGGGTTCTAGGTCAAATTAAAGTGCTCCCACCTGGAATCGAACCAGGCACCTACTGATTATGAGTCAGTTGCTCTAACCGAATGAGCTATAGGAGCAATTATTTTTGTTCTTCTCTAACCGTCCCGATAACTATCGGGAGAGCTATAGTCCTTTTCTTTTCTAAACACTCCAATAACTAGCGGAACTGTTCAGATTTAAGTGTGCAAAAATATATATTTGTAACCTATTTACAAAATATATGAGTGAAATAAAAAATATAATTTTCGATTTAGGTGGCGTCATCATTAATTTAGATGTCCCCCGTACCATTGCAGCCTTTAACAAGCTTTCCAACAGCCACTTTGAAGCTATTTATACACAATTAAAACAAACGCCCCTATTCGATCTCTTTGATAAAGGGCTTATATCTGAAGATGATTTTTTTGATCAATTGAAAGTCTCCATTAAAACGAATGCGGATATCCCCACGTTGAAAGAGGCCTGGAATGCCATGTTACTTGATTTCCCCGGCCACAGACTTGAACTTTTAAAACAACTAAAACCTCATTACCGGCTTTTCTTATTAAGCAATACCAACGAAACGCATATTGCCGTTTTCGAAAAAGAACTGCAAAAACAGCATGGATACAGTAACATAGAACCTTTCTTCGAAAAAGTATACTACTCCTGCCGCATGAAAATGAGAAAACCGGATGAAGAAATTTTCAACTCTGTTTTAACCGAAAATAATTTAGTAGCCTCCGAAACCGTATTTATTGATGATACGCTGCATCATATTGAAGGCGCTAAAAAAACCGGTATCAACGCTCAGTTTCTGGCAAAAGAAAAAGAAGTAGCAGTGCTCATCCATGAGCTGAATTTATTGAAATAAAACGCTAAGGGATCGTAAAGTTGATCTGCGGACTCACCGTTGTGGTTCCTAATGCATTTAAGGTAAAAGCCGTATTGGCCATGCTTAACCAGTCGCCACTGTTTGCGGTGCCATTCCCGTCCGTATCATATATCGCATACACATAATAAGAACCGGGGTGCATATAATTAAATAAAAAACTGGTATCGCCTGCTGATAAAATAACATAACGGGAACGGTATTTTAAATTTGCCATATTAGGAACAGGGCCATTAAACAAAGGTTGCGTCATAATCACCAAAAATACTTTTTTAGAAGTGTTGGGGGCATGAGAGGCATCAAAGGTATAGTTTACGGTAGTTTGCCCTAAATAAGGCTGTGCGGCTTCAGGATAAGGATCTGTGCTTGAATTATAATATACCGCTTCTGTTTGCCCAACAAAAGCCGTTGAAAAATCTTTGGTTATTGTTTTTTTAGGAAAGCCAAAAGCTGTTACCGCAGTGGCAGAAGATGTTGTATCCTGGAGCTTTGCCAACCAGGCCATATGAGGAACCGCAGAAGGCAGGGTATTATATTTATTGGTGTACGACTTAATGGTTAAGCTGTCATTTTCAAAAACCACTTCGGTATACGCTTTACTCTTTCCTTTTAACACTTCCGAGAAACGGTAAAAAGACTGTGTAGCTGTTTCAGAAACGCTATCCGCTAAAAAATAAGATACCCGTTTCATTCCTCCAAAAGAACCGCCATTCCTGAATGCTACCTTGTATTGATTATTGTATTTAGTAATGAAGAATGTCATAAAAATGTCATTCAACGTATCCAATTCATTTTTGGCAGCTACCTGGTTTTCGGAGATGGGTCTGAAATCAACAATCCATTCGGGGTAACCACCTAAAGGTGTAGTAGACGTTACCGGCCCGTTCCAGATCCCTTTCAATTTATTTAAAACACCATAACCAAGTGTATTATCTGCACCAGGGCCCGTTATAGGGGTTTCAGGAATTGCCTCTTCTTCTTTTTTGTCCTTACAGGATTTGCAGGACGACATTGATACGATCAACAACACCAAAAGAATAAAAGGAATTACTTTCATGGTATAATCAGTTAACCCGGTTTATTTTCTACGCACATAGATCTTGTTTTTGGCAAGACCCAGTTTGTTGAAGAAGTGCGTAAACGAAACGCCCAATACACCCAATCCATATTTCATACTTCGTTTGAAGTTAATGGAACTGGCCTCAGGAAAATATTTCGTTGGACAGGTAATTTCAGCAATATCAAATCCTGCATAAAAAATCTGGGAGATCATTTGATTATCAAATACAAAATCATCAGAGTTTTCGTGGTAGCTGATCGTTTCTAAAATCTCGCGGTTAAATGCTCTGTAACCTGTATGGTATTCGCTTAATTTTTGGTTGATCAATATATTTTGCGTTAACGTTAAGCAACGGTTAAAAATATATTTGTACATGGGCATCCCACCTTTTAAAGCACCTTTGCCAAGGATACGGGAACCAAATACTGCCGGATACAAATCATTCGCAATCATATAACTCATGCTTTGTATTAACTTGGGAGTGTACTGGTAATCGGGATGTAACATAATCACAATATCAGCTCCAATAGATAAGGCTGTATCGTAACAGGTTTTTTGGTTTCCACCATACCCTTTATTTTGCTCATGACGAATCACGTGTCTGATTCCCAACTGCCTGCCTACTTCAGAAGTATTATCTTTACTATGGTCATCCACCAATACAACATCATCTACAATGTCGAAGGGAATTTCGTCATAGGTTCTTTTTAATGTTAATGCCGCATTGTAAGCCGGCAATACCACCACAATTTTTTTTCCGTTAATCATATCATACAAAAATAGTAAAGTTTAGATAATTTGGCTATATTCATTAAAAAATATCCTTTAATTTAGGGCAGTATTTTGAAATGACACAACAAAAAACATCATACAACATAATTAAATGCAACTATTTTAGCATTCTGTAATTATATACTTCTGAAACCGAAAATCTTACATACTTACTTACTAAAGGCTTACCTACCGCCATTCTTCCTTACCCTGTTCATTGGGGTTTTTGTGTTTTTCCTGATCCACGTTTTCACTTATATGGACGATATCATAGGAAAAGGGATGACCTTTTGGGTATTAATAAAATTTTTCTCTTACTCTTTTATTTCCTTTGTTCCGGTGGCCATGCCTTTAGCAGTGCTCCTTTCGTCTATTATGACCTTTGGTAACCTTGCTGAAAATTACGAATTGGCAGCTATGAAATCCTGTGGTTTATCTCTCTTTAAAATTATCAGGCCGTTGTTCTTTTTTATCTTATTTCTTTCAGCCTTTACCTTTGTATTCAATAATTTTATACTTCCCAGCATTACTTTAAAATCAGCCAATCTGCTCTGGGATATCCGACAGGCCAAACCAACCTTAAGTATTAAAGAAGGGGTTTATTCTAACCAGCTAAAGGGCTATAGTATTAAAACCATTAAAAAAAATAAAGACGGAAAAACTCTTTATAACTTATCTATTTACGACCATCATGAAGGCCTTGGAAATAATGTACAGTTATATGCAGATAGTGGCTCCATGAAGCCTTCAGCCGATACCAATTATTTACAAATAAGTTTAAATGATGGCGTAAGGTACGAAGACGTTATTAAAGAAGAGGAACATAAAAAAACAAGGCCTTTAATGCAGTTATTTTTCAAACAGCTCGATATCAATGTAGACATGAGCGATTTTAAAATGAAAAATACGGAAGCAGAATTATTTAAGGATCATCCTGAAATGATGAATGTATGGCAGATCAATAAGGAAATTGACACATTTAATATTAACATTAGTAAAAAGTCCGATTACTTAAAAAATCAATTCGATAATTATTTTTTCACCAGAACCTACCGCACAGCCTCAATGAACGTGAAACCCATTGATTTGAAAGTATTTTACAATGGCTTAACTAAAGAAGATTTCAGACGGAGTGTAGAAAATGCACAAAACCTGGTGCGAAATTCAAGTGGGTTTATCGATTCGGTAAACGAGGAGTTAAAAGGATTAAATTATCGGAAAACAGATTTTTTATTAGGCTGGCATAAAAAAATAAATGTATCCTTTGCCTGTATTATTCTGTTTTTTGTAGGAGCCTCACTGGGAGCCATTATCAGGAAAGGTGGCATGGGATTACCTGTGGTGGTGGCCGTAATTTTCTTTTTGCTGTATTACATTGTTACTATTATTTACGAACGCATGGTAGATGAAGGCGTGTATAATGTGGTGTTTGGAGCCTGGTTCCCTTTATTTTTATTTTTACCGCTGGCTATATTCTTAACTTATTCTGCGGCTAAAGATTCAGCCATCTTTGATATATCGTCTTACCTCGACCCTATCAAAAAATTGTTTTCACGCTTTAAGAAATCACCCGATGCGAATTCTTCAGCTAAGCAATAAAGCACCCTACCCTACAAACGATGGCAGTTCTATTGCCATTTATACCTTAGCGGAAGGCCTTGTAGATAATGGGGTTGAGTTACACTTACTCACTGTTAATACAAAAAAACATTTTAAACCCGACGAAAATGTTCCTTCCGGTTTTAAAGAGAAAACACATTACCAATCGGTTTATCAAAATACAGATGTAAATGCTTTAGGGGCTGTTAAAAATTTGGGGTCCACACAATCTTACTTTGTAAGCCGGTTTTATTTTAATGAATTTAAAGAGGCACTCATAAAAAAGCTATCCTCTGTTACCTTTGATATTGTTCAGTTAGAAGGTGTTTTCATGGCCGCTTACATTCCCGTTATTAGAAGCCATTCGAAAGCGAAAATTGTGATCCGCGCCCATAATTTAGAACATCAGATTTGGGAACGTCACCTGGCAAATGAAAAAAGCGGTCTTAAAAAAGCCTATTTAAACCTTCAGAATAAACGGTTAAAAACATTTGAGTTAAACGCTTTTGAAAATGCTGATGCCATTGTTACCATTACCGATGAAGATAAAAAAAACATAGCAGCCCTGGCACCCCAAAAACCGGCACATACCTGCCTTACAGGAATAAATTTAAACACCTATACTTCCGTTTCCAACCCGGCCTATCCCAACAGTGTGTTTCATTTCGCCTCTATGGATTGGATGCCTAATGAGGAAGCTGTAGACTGGCTATTGCATCATGTTTGGAAAGAGGTTGTAAAGGAACTTCCGGATGCCAAACTCATTTTAGCGGGAAAAGGGATGCCGGAAAAATTTAAGCACCAGGCTTCGTCTTCCGTTGAAATTATGGAACACGTTCATAGTTCTTCCGAATTTTATAAGAGCTACGATATTATGCTTGTTCCGTTGTGGTCGGGGAGCGGATTAAGAATTAAGCTGGTAGAAGGCCTTGCCTACGGAAAAGCAATTATTACAACCAGTATCGGTGCCGAAGGAATTCCTTACACGGCGGGTAAAGACCTCCTCATTGCTGATACCAAAGAGGATTTTGCCAAAGCCATCATTTCCCTGATAAAAGATACTTCTAAAAAAGAAGCTTTGCAGCAGCATGCCCGCAAATTAGCAGAAACCACCTTTAATTATAAAGTTTTGGCGGCTAACCTGCTCGATTTTTACAAGAAATTACTATAACTAAAAAATCCTCTTAAAAAGAGGATTTTTCATAAGAGGATATACTCTGAATATTATTTAACAACGATTGTTTTTTCTACACTTTTACCTTCTTCTAATTTAATGATACCTGCACCGGTCAATGATCCTGAACCAATGGCTTTAATATCTAAAATAGCCGGTAATTTAAAAGAATAAGTGCTTTTCCCACCTCCGTCAGAAACGCCTTCAGCCTTTAAATCGGCTTCAACGGTTGATCCTGAACTGGTTTTTACATTTGCATACAACTTGATTTTCACATTGGATAGTGATAATCCGGCAGCATCTACTGTAGTAATTGTTAGTTTACAATCTGTTTTTTTCTCACAAGAGGTAGTTAAACCAATAATAAAGACAGAAATTACTAAATAAGCAGCAAATAATTTTATTTTCATTTTTATATTAATTAATATGGATTAATATTTGTACCCCAAATATAATAAAAAAAACTATATATAATGTACCCAAAAAGCATAATATTGACTTTAATACTGCTTTCATTTATTAAAACAAGCATTTGCCAGAGTCTTTCAAAAGAAACGGTTCTCCTTTCTACCATCCATGGTAACATTAAAATCAAATTATTTAACGAAACACCCCTTCATAAGGAAAATTTTTTGAAACTGGTAAAAGAGCATTTTTATGATAGTTTATTATTTCACAGAGTTATTGAAGAATTTATGATACAAGGCGGCGATCCCGATAGTAAACATGCCGATTCTTTTAAAGTATTGGGCGATGGCGACCTGAATTATACCATCCCCGCCGAAATTAAACCTGAGCTGTTCCATAAAAAAGGAATGCTTTGTGCCGCCAGAAACAGTGATGATGTCAATCCGACAAAGGCTTCCTCAGCCTGCCAGTTTTACATTGTGCAGGGAAAAGTAAGAACAGAGGAAGATCTTAAATCATTTGAAAAACGCATCAATAAAATATTGATTACTAAACTGAAGGATTCTATTTTAAATTTACCTCAATATACCTGGTTAAATCAAAAGATAAACACGTTTAAAGCTGAAAAAAATAATGATAGTCTTTTAGTGTATTCAAAAATCCTTACCGAAAAAGTAGATAAAGCCTATGAGCAAACGCCTCATTTTACATTTCAGGAAGCGCACAAAACTGTGTATAAAACGCTCGGAGGCACGCCACACCTCGATTCTAACTATACCATTTTTGGTGAAGTGATAGAGGGTTTGGATGTGATTGATAAAATTGCCGCAACAAAAACAGGTAAAAACGACAGGCCTTTAATAGATATCCGTATGACGATATCTATTATACAGGAATGATATAGGCTGTCGCCCTGAGATACTGAATCATTCCGATAGCTATCGGAATCAGCATGACTGCTCACTAGGGCTTTTCTACCTTTATCTGAAAAGGATTTCCACATTATCTTATTAATATAAATAATACCATAGCTTATGCTGAAACAACCCCAGCATAAGCTATAATTGCTATTAAAACTTCAGGTTCATCCCAACCATAAAATGTGTAGGGGCTGCAGGAGCCAGGTAATTTTGTTTATACAATTTATCTCCTGAATAATAACTATAATTATATCCGTTGGTTTCGTAAACCGTATTGGAAATATTATAAATAACAGCCATCAGATTTATTTCTTTAATCAATTTAGTGTAGATCGTATAATTCAATCGCAGATCAGTTACAAAATAATCGTGTATCGCTCTTTGGCTATCAGAGGTATTATCTAAATATTGTTTTCCTACATATTTATTGAGTACAGCAATTTCAAGATGTTTAACAGGCTTAAATACAAGGTTAGCAGCCGCTATAACATTGGGAGAGAAAGAAATATCGGTAGTCGTATATGATTTTTGATGCTGTGTAAACACGGTGTAATTCACATCGCTGCTATCAATAAACTCTTTAAAGTTTTTTACTTTGTTTTGTGATAGGGTAATGTTTCCGTTAAAGCTAAAGTACTTTGTAATATTTGCATTGAGCTCCAACTCCACTCCACGCCTGTAACTGTAATCTACATTTACCCTGTTATAAGCTCCTACATCATTAATCTGTCCGTTCAACACCAATTGGTTTTGATATTCCATATCATATACATTCACACCAATGTTTATATTTTTAAAACGATGCGTTGCTCCTACTTCAATATCCATCAGGTGTTCCGCCTTTGGCCTGCTTAACTTACTCGATTGTGTAAAATCATTTCTGTTCGGTTCTTTGTTGGCAATACCAATACTTGCGTATACATTGGTATTTTGGGTCAGTAAATAATTCAGGCCTAATTTTGGGTTAAAGAATGCATAGGAGGCATTTAATTTTTGGGTCGTAACCAACGACGTATCATACCCGATAAAACTATAATTAATAGCGCGGTATTGAAGATCAAGAAATATATTTAATTTGGAAGTAGGCTTAAAGGTTGTTTTTAAATAAATATTGCCGTCTGTTTTCTTCGCTTTATCATCATAATAGCGTGGGTCGGTATCATTAGGATTCGCAAACTGGGCCCAGATCACATCACCATTATGTTTTCCAAAATACGTATTATAGCCCCCGCCCAATACAAAATTTAAAGTAGAAGTAGGACTGTAATTGATATTTCCTAAAGCCCCTATAAAATCATTATCCAGCCAAAGTCTTCTGATAACATCCGAATGAGTAATCGTATCATGAGGAGTAATCACATTTGGCATATTGTATTTACTTAACTTTTCCCCTTGCCTGTACTGCTCGTAATACCCTTTACCTGCCGTGTAATGTCCGGTAGCACTCACTGTTAGCCGTGTATTAAATGTGTGAATAAAATGCAGTTGGTAATTATCCTGTTTATAATTATCGGTTTCGTTCTTGTAATATTTAATATTTCCGTTAGCATCATAATACATCCCACAGGAATTAAACGTACGGTTACCTGCCCTGATACTATCCTGTAATACATAATTCCAGGCCTGGTAAGTCTTTTCCTGCCCGCTGAACATAATGGCTTTAATCACTGATTTTTTACCGTAATACCCTCCCGATACATAATAAGAACTTAAATTAGAAGCTGCCCTGTCAATATACCCATCACTGGTAATACGGGTAGCACGGGCATCAAACGTAAAATGATTATTGATCAATCCCGTTCCCGCTGCAATCGTATTTTTAATAGTATTAAAAGAACCAATACTATTATTGATTTGTGCGTAAGCTTTTTCGTTAAGCTGGTTGGTTTGCATATTGATACTTGCTCCAAAAGCCCCTGCTCCATTGGCAGATGTACCCACTCCCCGCTGTACCTGTATATTATTGGTTGACGATAATATATCGGGCATATCCACAAAATAAGATCCCTGGCTTTCTGCATCGTTAACAGGCACACCGTTAATCGTAACATTAATACGTGTTCCGTCAGAACCCCTTATGCGCATTCCAGTATAACCTACTCCATTTCCTGCATCTGAATTGATGACGACAGATGGCAAAGAATTTAAAGCATAGGGAAGATCCTGACCGACATTTTGTTTTTTAATATCCTCTGCCGATAAGTTGCTATGAGCAAAAGCAGAGGTATGATCCACACGTGTTGAGTTTACCAAAACCTCATCGAGCGCAACATCGGTTTGAGCCAACACAATTTCAACAGTCCTGTTTTCCCTTACTTCCAAAGAATCTACTTTTGGCTTGTAGCCCACACATTTGGTAATCAATACATATGTTCCCGGTTTAAGGTTACTGAATTTGAATAAGCCTTCGGCATTAGCCTGCACGGATAAAAAGGTATTTTTAATTCCTATAACCGAAAAAGGAATCGCTTTTTTTTCGGGAGACGACACAAAACCACTTAAGGATACTTGCGCCTGAGTTGTAAGAATACATACCACTACAAACGCAGTGGTTGCCAGTGTTTTAATTTTTTGAAAATTCATTTTTACATTTAATTTGTTAAAACCAACTTCGCAAGGGGATGCGAAATTTCAGTTAACTATTTTTCCCTCCGCAGGCATTATCCTGATCAGGTGCATACACACAAACGTTTGGCGTTTATCTGTAATGGGTATAATCTCAGCCTGGTTCAATCAGTGAGTTGTGGAATGAAAGAGATGAATATTCACATTCTCTCTCATTCTCCAATTCAATATTTGTACAAAGCACCCCTAAAGATTCTTTACAAAAGTAATTGTTTTTCTATGAATAGACGAAAAAAATGTTGCGAAGAAAATGACTACAGCGACAGATGTTTTGATTTAACATCTCTGCCAAAAAATAAACTGGCATGTTTATCAAACTGTTTGGGAGAATCGGTTGTATAAAATTCCAGTGATCTGTTTTTAGAAAGTAAGGTTTCCATTTCCGGATGACGAACCAAATAATCTTTTAAGCCATGGGATACGATGGAACCTTGTGTTAACAAGGTAACACCTTCCGGTAAATATTTTTCGATCGTTGATTTTAAAAGTGGATAATGTGTGCATCCTAAAATAATCGTATCAATATGATTGGATTGTGCGAAGAGTTTATTGATGTATTTTTTCACAAAAAAATCTGTTCCCGCATTATCCAATTCATTATTTTCAATGAGCGGAACCCACATAGGGCAAGCTTGCTGGAAGACATTAATGTCCGGGAAAAACTTTGAGATCTCAATCACATACGATTCGGAAGACACGGTTCCACTGGTAGCAAAAATACCTACATGATTGGTTTTACTATAATTACCAACTACTTCGGTGGTTGGCCTGATAACTCCCAACACTCTTTTTTTAGGATCTATTAAAGGAAGGTCTTTTTGCTGAATCGTTCGCAACGCTTTTGCCGATGCAGTATTACAGGCAAGGATCACTAATTCGCATCCTTCATCAAACAGTTCCTTCACACATTGTAACGTATATTCATACACTGTATCAAACGAACGCGAACCATATGGAGCCCTTGCATTATCCCCTAAATATAAATAATCGTATTGAGGCATCAGATGAACCAGTTCTTTTAACACGGTTAAACCGCCGTATCCGGAGTCGAATACTCCAATTGGAGAATATGTTTTAGTAGTGCTCATTTACAACAATATTAGCAATAATCTATGTAAATTTTCGTTTTTTGTGTATATTTAGAGTCTGTAAGTACTATTTTGTAATCAGTAAATTTTTAAAAAACCAATAGATGGCATTTACCCCCATTCGTTTTATTGACAAAGACAAAGACAAAGCTTTATTTTTCGCAACACTTCGTAAACGTGTAGACGGATATTTTAGAGAAAACAACATTTCAAGGCATTATAATACAACGATGATAGTGAAAACAGTGATCCTGTTAATTGCTTATATCCTGCCATTTATCTTAATCCTGGCCTTAAATCCTTCATTTAAAATAGCTCTTGCTTTATGGGCATTTATGGGCTTCGCGCTTTCCGGAATAGGAATGAGTGTGATGCATGATGCCAATCACGGAGCTTATTCGTCCAACCACAAAACCAATTACTGGATGGGGCATACCTTAAATTTATTAGGGGGCTCTGTTTTTAACTGGAAATTACAACACAATGTGATGCACCATACCTATACTAATATTATAGATTATGATGATGATATTGCTGATAAGCTGATCTTAAAATTCAATCCGCACACACAGGTAAGATGGTACCATAAATTACAATTTATTTATGCCTTCTTGTTTTACGGGATCCTTACTATTTACTGGGCTCTTTTAAAAGATTTTATTCAATTTAATAAATATACCAAACAAGGTGTAAATACCAGTACTAAAGAGCAAAACAGAGTAATTTGGTTTAAAATATTTTTAAGTAAAGTAATTTATTGGGGAATCTTTTTTGCAATACCTGTGTTTGTATTTCACATTCCGTTTACGCAGATGTTATGGGGATATTTATTAATGCAATTTATTTCGGGTATTATATTAACGGTTGTATTTCAGCTGGCACATACTGTGGAAGGCACAACCCATCCAAGACCTAATGAAGCTTATACGGTAGAAAATAACTGGGCGATTCATCAAATGAATACCACTGTTAATTTTTCACGTAAAAACAGATGGATCTCCTGGTATGTAGGAGGCTTGAATTTCCAGGTAGAACACCATTTGTTCCCCAATATTTGCCATGTACATTATCCGGAGATTTCGGAAATTGTGAAAACAACCGCTGAAGAATTCGGTGTACCGTATCTTGAAAACGCAACTTTTGGTAAAGCGTTGAAATCACATGTAAATGCTATTATCAGTTTCGGTAAATTACCGGATATTAATGAGGCTATTGGGTAGTTATACCCGCCAAATAGGCACAATGAATTATCATAAAAAATCCCCGACCATTATTGATCGGGGATTTTTTTATTTGTTTTTTTAATGACGTTACTTGTTTCAGGCTATTTTTTCGAGTCGTGCCTTCTAATACTGCTCACTTTCGTTAGGGAAATCCCTGCTTTTTACATCTTTTATGTATTGCTGAAAAGCACTTGTCATGCTATCATACAAACTGGCATACCTTCTTAAAAAACGGGGACTGAACTCATGAGTCATACCTAACATATCGTGTGTTACCAAAACCTGGCCATCTACACCCCCACCGGCACCAATCCCAATAACGGGGATAGAAATGCTTTTTGCCACCTGTTCGGCCAGTTTTGCAGGAATTTTCTCTACAACCAATGCAAAACAACCCGATTCTTCCAATATTTTAGCATCTTCCAACAACCTGTTGGCTTCTTCCTCTTCTTTTGCCCTAACTGTATATGTTCCAAATTTATAAATCGACTGGGGAGTTAAACCCAAATGCCCCATAACGGGGATACCTGCCGATAAAATACGTTCAATAGAATCTTTTATTTCTTTTCCACCTTCCATTTTTATGGCATGTCCGCCACTTTCCTTCATCACTTTAATGGCAGAAGTTAAAGCCTCTTTTGAATTTCCCTGATAGGATCCAAAAGGAAGATCAACTACCACTAAAGCTCTGTCTACCGCGCGTACTACCGAGGAAGCATGGTATATCATATGATCCAGGGTAATGGGTAAAGTAGTTTCGTAACCTGCCATCACGTTACTGGCACTGTCTCCCACTAGTATTACATCAATACCCGCGTGATCAATGATTTTTGCCATCGTATAATCGTATGCGGTAAGCATAGATATTTTTTCGCCACGGCGTTTCATTTCCTGCAGCTGATGGGTAGTTACTTTTTTTACTTCTTTATGCACTGACATACTAAAAGGATTAAAAGAATTAGATGGTTTTTTTGTAAAATTACTGAATTAATTTGGAGTTCGCTTAAAAATGGTAACTTTGTAGTCTTAATTTAATTGCTTTTTGATGTTACAAATCGAAGTAATTACATGGTTAGTTACAAATAATAAAACACGCATGAAATATTCTATTACAGCACTTTTTATTTTAGGCCTTGTCCTGAGTTTTACATCTTGTAAAAACAAATTAGAAGTATTTGCTCCGGGTGAAGAATCCGTATCGGTTTACGGGATCCTGAATCCAAATGAAGGTATTCAGAATATCCGTATCAATAAAGTATACCTCACTGATGGAGATGCCCTTGTAGCAGGCCAGGATAACAGCCAGATCAATTATGGCCCTGGTGAATTAACCGTTACACTGCAGCGTTTTATGTCAGGTAGTACTACTCCTACATTAACATCTGTTGGTAATGGCACAAAAAAAGAAATTGTTTTAACAGAAACTGTCATTACTACCGAGGGTGGTACATTTAATACCAGCCAACGATTATGGCAAACCACCGATAAATTATATAATACGGGCGATTATAAGCTTACTATTAAAAATAATTCAACCAATGCCATATTTACGGCTCAAACTACTATTCTGGATAGCGTAAAACCTTCGGGCTTACAACAACCTATGCCATTTTTATATCTGGCCAATAATCCCAGCGCCTACCCTATGCATGGTAATTATCCTGCAAATCCGATTTCTACCGATAAACCAAAGTATGTAAATTACGATGTACCAACCAGTACCTACTATATTAAATTCAGATCCATTGTTAATGCCAGGCTTTATGGTGTAATTATGCGTTTCCATTATATTGACAGCTTAATTGGCGGTGGTGTTAATTATGATTATGTGAATTATAACTTTACCACTACAAAATCTACCGATTTAAACGGAGGGCTATTAATTGAAGATTTTAAATTTACCGGAAATAATTTTTATGAAAACGTGGCCCGTGAATTAGCTAAAAAACCTACTGCCAATATCAAAAACAGGAAGTCCTTTTATTTAGAATATATTGTTCAGGCCGGAGCCGAAAACTTATCCGATTTCTTACAGATCAATGCACCATCCAATAGTATTGCCCAAGATAAACCTTCCTACAGCAATATTACCGGAGGAGTGGGTATTTTCTCATCAAGATCCAGATCAACGGTTACAAAAGACCTTTGGAACGATTTTATTGACAGAATAGCTTGTCACCCAAGTACAAACCCTTACTTATTCTGTAATAGCTCGGGAGTTACCAGCCCTGTTGTCTGCAATTAATTTTATGGCATATTTTACCCTATTTTTTAATTAAAATGACAAAAATTAGCTCATTTGAGGAGAATTTATGTCAGCCTGTCACATATTAAAAAAACAGAGCAATTGGCATAAACATTGACATTACTTTAACAAAATCGAAAACTAAATAACAAAACAAATAAATACAATTATGGGAAAGATAATAGGAATAGACTTAGGAACAACCAATAGCTGCGTAGCGGTTATGGAAGGTAACGAAGCCGTGGTAATTGCAAATAACGAAGGTAAAAGAACTACACCATCTGTAGTGGCTTTTGTTGAAGGAGGAGAACGTAAAGTAGGAGATCCTGCTAAACGCCAGGCTATAACCAATCCAACCAAAACCATTTCGTCTATTAAACGTTTCATGGGTTCTTCTTTTGACGAAGCTCAAAAAGAGATCCCTCGTATGACATATAAAGTAGTAAAAGGCGACAATAACACCCCTCGTGTGGTAATTGATGACAGAAACTACTCTGCACAGGAAATTTCAGCTATCATTTTACAAAAAATGAAAAAAACAGCTGAAGACTTTTTAGGAACTACAGTGGATGAAGCTGTAATTACCGTACCGGCTTATTTTAACGATGCTCAACGTCAGGCTACGAAAGAAGCCGGTGAAATTGCTGGTTTAAAAGTAAAACGTATCATTAACGAACCAACTGCTGCTGCCCTTGCTTATGGTATGGACAAAAAAGGCAAAGACATGAAAATTGTTGTGTTTGACTGTGGTGGTGGTACGCATGACGTGTCGGTTTTAGAATTAGGGGATGGTGTATTTGAAGTAAAATCAACTGACGGTGATACTCACTTAGGTGGTGATGACTTTGATCAATTAATTATTGACTGGTTGGCTGACGCATTTAAAAGTGATGAAGGAATTGATTTACGTAAAGACCCAATGGCTTTACAACGTTTAAAAGAAGCTGCAGAAAAAGCTAAAATTGAATTATCAAGCACGACTACTTCTGAAATTAATTTACCATACATTATGCCGGTAAATGGTATCCCTAAACATTTAGTGAAATCATTAACACGTGCTAAATTTGAACAATTAGCAGATAGCTTAATCAACAGAACTATTGAGCCTTGTAAATCAGCTTTGAAAAATGCAGGTTTATCAACTTCTGATATTGATGAAATTATTTTAGTAGGTGGTTCAACACGTATCCCTGCTATACAGGCTGCCGTTGAAAAATTCTTTGGAAAAGCACCAAGTAAAGGTGTTAACCCTGATGAAGTTGTAGCTTTAGGTGCTGCTATTCAAGGTGGTGTATTAACAGGAGAAGTAAAAGATGTATTATTATTAGATGTAACACCTTTATCATTAGGTATCGAAACGTATGGTGGCGTATTTACAAAACTAATCGAATCCAATACAACCATTCCTTCTAAAAAAACAGAAACATTCTCTACAGCAAGCGATAGCCAACCAAGTGTACAGTTACATGTATTACAAGGTGAGCGTCCGATGGCAAAAGATAACAGAACCATTGGTCAGTTTAACTTGGATGGTATTATGCCTGCACCACGTGGTGTACCTCAAATTGAAGTAACCTTTGATATTGATGCTAACGGTATATTATCGGTTTCTGCAAAAGATAAAGCAACAGGTAAAGCACAAAACATTCGTATCGAAGCGTCTTCCGGATTAAGCAAAGAAGAAATCGAAAAAATGAAACGTGAAGCAGAAATGAATGCTGATGCTGATAAAAAAGCAAAAGAAGAAGTAGAAAAAATCAATGCTGCTGACGGTATGATTTTCCAGACTGAAAAACAGTTAAAAGAATACGGAGATAAAATACCTGCAGAGAAAAAAGCAAACATTGAAAGTGCTTTAGCTAGCTTAAAAACGGCACACGATTCAAGAAACCTTGCTGATATTGATACGGCTACTACTGCTTTAAACAGTGCATGGGAAGCAGCTTCCCAGGAAATGTCTAACGCCATGAACCAACAAGGTGGTGCCAATGCAGAACCGGCAAAAGAAAACAACGATAACAACAAAGGTGAAAATGTAACTGATGTTGATTATGAAGAAGTAAAATAATTTTTTTAAAGTTGAATACAAAATCCCCGCTTAGAAATAAGCGGGGATTTTTTTTGCTACAAAACATAGCAATACATTACTACCTTTTGATTTAATTTTGAGTATGGTAAATACCCTAGATGATGTGGAGAAGCTAAAACCGGTTGAAATCAAGAAACCGGCTGATGCCCTACCCGAGTGAAGCAAAATCCAAAAGGAGAAAATAATACAGTTTAAATATTGGTTGAAAAGTAAACGTTGTAGCGAGAGTACCACAGGAATTTATATAGTGGTTTCGCCATTTGATAATTTATAAAAAATGGCTACATTTATAATAAACGATTTGACCAGAAAAACTAATGGAATATTGCATTTTTGGTAATATTCCACCACAAAAGTTGGTCATATAAGTAAGTTATGTTCAATGCGCCAGTTGACAATTCTAATGAAAATTTACAGCAGATAATTTAGCTTTTCGACTTCGAGAATAAAATCCATTTGGACAAAGAACATGGTTTCATAGAACCAGTTTAGGGAAATAGAAGCGGTTTTTAGTTTTTACTTTTCCTCTCCTCTTTTGCGGCCCGCCAGCTGGCGGGCCGCTTTGCCTATCCCCAATTTAGCACATTTGCTTTTGCAAAAAGACAGGCAAAATTAAAAGAGCTAAATTCCTGCCTTTTCCAAATAGGTGTGCTTCGCACTTTTTGCGCGTGCGCTCAATGCGCCACAAATCGCGCCACAGGCGTACGGTAATTTTTCGTATAGAATCTTACAAATATTTAAAGTTAAAAGGCACATATACCTTATAATCAGATTTCGCAAACACTTCATGGAAATTCAAAAATTCAATTACGAAATCTTCATCTTTAAATTTTGACTCCATTAATAACTCTACAAATTTCTCGTAACTTTCGAAAACATCTACAACGGCTCTATTAATCATAAATAATTCTTCTTCTCTTATGTTACCATCTGTTACAGCATTCAAATAACCCTTGAGAATATCTGTATTCTTAAATACAAACTTTTTATAATATTCCTTAGCTTTTGGCAAATGTTCTTTCGTTATTGTATTTCCCTGTAAAACACCTTTTCTACAATTATGGTAAAGTCTCCAAAAACCGTCATCTAAAATATTGGAATGAATCGTGTAGTTTTTAAAATAGTTTATCATGTATTTTTCTATTTCATCTTGTGATAAAATAAATTTATCGGAAAGTAAATTAACTGAAATGTAATCTAATATATCAGATTCCATGAAGTACGGGAACTTTGCATTTGCAAAAATAGAATCGATAAACTCCTTATACTTTTCAGTACTATTGTTATAATAAACTTTACTAATCTTTTCTTTTTCATATATAATATCAAATAAGTCTTTATCTGGATAACCAGCATAAACATCTTTTTCAACTTTCTCGATATTTGCTAATAAAAAAATTGATTTAATAAATTTTTCAAACTCATCTGATAATGTGAAATAATCATAAAATTTAAAATTTCTAAATTTATCTATAACTGCTGTTCTTTTACCAATTTCGACCCATTCGTTAAATTTCAACTCAATAATTTCCATATCAGCAGTTATAACATCTTCAAACTCTGAATAAGAAATAGCGTATTCTGCAATTTCATTTCTAAAATAAAAACCAAAATTTTTATCACGTTTTATAGACTTCTCGCTAATGAGACTTTCAAAAATTCTATCAGCAATAAATATAGATTTTATTAATGAAATTAATTTTGAAGCATTAGCTTTTTCAATTTGAAGATAATCGTGATGCTCCAATATATAATCCTCTATCAAAGTGTTTTCTTTTAAATTTGAAGATTTAATAAACTGCAAAATTCCATTATCTCCATTTTGCAAAAACTTATGTTTATCATAATATAATTTATACAACATTAAAGGATATTTTAATCGCAAAATCTCCAAATTAATATAATCAATCATATCAATTTCCTTGTAATACTTATTAATTCTAGGGATAAAACTATTTGCGAACCTTTTTACATCTCTTAAACTATATAAATAAATACCTATTAGATGATTTCTCTCAAAAGTCTTTTTCTTAGACATTTCTTCCAGCTCACCCTGTAAGTCTTTTACACAATATAATTTAAGCAATTTATTAAATTCCTTTGTTAGTTGAGTAGACTCTATGGGTGCTAAATTATACTCATATAAAATAATTTTCTCAAGATAGTTTGTATAATTATAGTTATTAATGCTTTTTAGGGCATTTACTAAGTAATTTTTATCATAAGCTAGGATAAACTTCAAATTATAAAAATCTGCCGTGTTTCTAACTAATTTCAATACTTCGATAATTTCATCAGTAGTTAATCTATCAAGGTCATCGATAAAAACGTAAAACTTTTTATTAACCTTTTCAAGAGCAGCATTTATTTCGTTATGTTGTCCTTCGATTGAATTGACACTAAATAAATCATTAGAAATATTTATTGCTTGTTGTAATATTCCCTCATTAACATTCAATAATGTATCGCCGTAATTTTTTAAACTGATTCTTAGTAAATCATTATACTTACCAATAGATTGGCTTAAAACCTCAAAAAAGTCCTTATACAATCCATTGTTTTTATAACCACGCCAGGGATTAAAATCAATAATTATATTAGAACTATCTTTTGAAATTTCGTTTTTAATTAATTCAAAAAATGATGATTTCCCAAATCCCCACTCTCCATTAATCCCAATAGCAAAGGCTTTTTTACTAATTGTTGCTGATAATCTATTGGCTAATTCATTCGCATCGGCAGTCCTGTTAAGCAAATCTTCGCCGTCTGAGTCTAAAGGCTCATCTAGAACAAACGGCGCAACATTGTTATCTATATTTCTCTTTTTTGAAAATGAATTAAAAATTTCAAGTATAATATAAAAAGCACAGACAAAAAAGATAATATCAAAATAATAAATACTAAGTAAATGCAATTTAGTGAACTCCCATAAATGATAAAAGTTCCTATAATATAAATATACAATTGCAATAAGTAAAACAAGAAAAAAACGAAATATACTAATGCGATAATTTCTTATTAATCTATTTAAAAAAATAAGAAAAATTGAAACCAGAGATATTAAAAATATACAATCATTTACAATAGTATCTTGTATTTTATTTAAATACCTTATTACAATATGGCTATTAATTAAGTCCTCAATTTGGTGGCGAAAAACAATGCAAAAGAACAGTAATAATAAACTGATTGCCCATTTAAATTTAAATAATTTAAACTCCACAAAATCTAAAAATTTTCTAAGTGTCATAATCACTAAAGATAAATAATCGCTAAAGTCAAAGCCTTTTATTATACTTTTCTTTATTAACAGAAACTAACATTCTAGCCTACTTTTCAACATCTTTTGTGTGTATGTCCCAAGAATCGGGTAAGATTGTATATTCTAAAATAGCTCAAAAAAGCCATAAAATGATGAAATAAAATGTTAATTTTGATTTCCGAAAAGCCTTAAACTGTAATCAATAATGAGTAAAATAAGAATAAAAAACTTTGGACCAATTAAAGATGGGTTTTCCTCTAATGAATATATGGATATTAAAAAAATCACAATATTTATTGGCAACCAAGGTAGTGGAAAAAGTACTGTAGCGAAATTAATTTCAACACTTACTTGGCTTGAAAAATCATTGTATAGAGGGGATATTCAAAAATCTGAAGTAACGCGAAAGTCAAAATTTCAAAATTTCTATTGTGGTTATCAAGGACTAAAAAATTATTTCTCCCCTAATACCAAAATAGAATATAAAGGAGAAGCATTTGATTTAATCTATAAAAGCAACACCTTTCATGTTATTCCTAATAAACGAGCTTATACAGTTCCAAAAATAATGTACGTTCCCGCTGAGAGAAATTTTGTTAGTGCAGTTGCTCAGCCAGATAAATTAAAATATTTACCGAAACCACTTTACACTTTCTTAGATGAATTTGAGCGTTCCAAACAAGAGCTATCGGATAATATTAAACTCCCTATCAATAATTTGGAATTTCAATATGAACAAAAAAAAGGTATTTCTAGAGTAATAGGAGAAAATCATAATGTAATTCTATCCGAAGCTTCTAGTGGTATACAATCATCAATACCATTATTTTTAGTTTCTAAAAATTTAGCTGAAGGTATTAACAAAAAAGAAAACTCTTCTGTAAACAAAATAAGTTTAGAGGAAATGATTAGAATTAGGAAGCAGTTAGAGAGAATTATTACGGACAAAAAACTAACCGAAGAACTAAGAACTTCTGCAATCGAAATATTATCCTCTGTTTCGAAAAATGATTGTTTTATAAATATAGTTGAAGAGCCTGAACAAAACTTATATCCTATTTCTCAAAGACATATTTTAAATGAGCTTATATCATTTAACAATATGAATCCCGCAAATAAATTAATTTTCACTACACATAGTCCATATATAATTAATTATCTAACATTAGCAGTAAAAGCGTTTACTTTAACTGATAAAATAAATAAATCTGATAGAAAGGATAAATTAAATTCTAAACTAAATAGTATAGTTCCATCAACTTCAAAAGTTAACCCTGATGATTGGGTTGTATATGAATTAGATGATAAAGGAAATATAATTAAACTTCCTGATTATAACCAACTACCTTCAGATGAAAATTATTTAAATGAAAAACTAAGTGAAAGTAATGAGCTTTTCGCTCAATTATTAGAAATTCAACAAGAGTTATGAGTATAAGTTTTTTTGAAGAAAAATGTCAAAGTCATTCCAATAATAAAATTTTTGGATTATGTGATGATGCTCCACCCGCTAAAAATCCTGCGTATATTGACGAAATAGATGGTTCAAAATGGATTGCCGTTGTAGTGAATGATTCAAGATACGAAGTTACATTTACTGCAATCGATAATTGTATCGAAATAAAAAAAGATAAAACCAAAATGGACAAACGTTGCGATGGTGTTTTATCATATAATTCAACAATAACATTTGTTGAGTTAAAACAAAGAAGCCCATTAGGCAATGCTTGGGTATTAGATGCTGAAGAACAACTTAGAACTACAATTGGCCATTTTGAAAAATCAGGAAATGCCGACGAATACATGAAAAAAAAGGCTTATGCTGCCAATAGCGAGCATCCTAAATTCAAAGAAAGTCAAGTTAGACGCATGGAGAAGTTCTTAAATGATACAGGATATATTCTACGAATCGAAAACCGCATAATATTAGAATAAATAAAAAATATTTGCACAATTCCTCTGCACATTTATTTTAGTTCAATCAACTTTTTGTTTTTGCCGACCTGTGTTTTGTTAAATCCGCTCATTTTTGTTAAAACCTTTAACAATGCGGAATTTCTGTCAGACTGTAAAAGGTTTTCTTGCTACTACAAACTGTTTTCTCGCGACAACAAATCGTTTTCTCGTAGCTACAAATGCTTTTCTTGCTACTGTGAAAGATTTTCTTGTCGCTGCAAATAGTTTTCTTACTGTCGATTTTTTAATAATTCAACATTTCTACAATTTACTTCAACGTATTATGAATTTATGTCAGACTGTGAAAGATTTTCTTGCTACTGCAAATCGTTCACTCGCTACTGTGAAAAGTTTTCTTGTAACTGCAAATCCTTTTCTTGTCGCTGTGACAAATTTAGACCACTAAGTCGCCACAACTTGTCGACCTGTGTGCATAGACCTAAGTGTTTAGACCTGTGTGTAATCTCCCCTACATTTTGCAAGCACATTTGGTCGCTTCTTTTTAAAGGAAGTAATTTATTTCTTGCGCCAAATAAGCTTGCAAAATGGCTCACGCTCCTCACTAGACGTAATTAGAACTGGCGGTTTTCCAAACCGCTTTCCCTATCGCGCAATAAAAAACTAAAAACTGTGTTCCAAAAAAAGCATTCGGCAACCAACTAACCGCATAGACGCGTTACTGCTTAGTTCGGCGGCCACATACCTGTGTGTAACCTGTGTAGGGTGCACTTCTGGTAACACACGCTTTATTCAATTTGGGCGGAACTATAAGGCATTTGCAAAAGTTGCCCTTCGGGAAAGACAGTTATTTATGCTTTGCAAATGGCTAAAAAACATTTAGCTTTGTTAGTAGCATTTCGGTAGACATTGTTTCAATACCCAAACTGAAATAAAGCGCGAAAACGTTATAAGCAACACCAGCAGACCCGCGTTTAGACAAAGTCCGCCTCAATTTAAATCAGACACATGAATAAAGAGCAGTTTGTAGACGCAATAAAAATAGCAGTTGGACAAGCAACTGAAAACGATATTAAATCAACTCTCGAAAAACCAATTGGGCGTAATCCAGACCAAAGACAAGTAGAACTTTCTAATTGGTATAAAAATCTATCTGTAACAGACAAAGACAATTTACATGAAGTAATAAAGCAAACAGTTGACACATGTTTGTTTGGAACCCTTTGTGTAATTGATGGCGTTAGGGCAATTGAAAACTCTTCTGACAAAGGAGAACTAATTTTAGAATATCGTAAAGACGCAAACATCACGACACTAAATGACCAGCGCGGTATGTATTTGCATGACATTTATAAATCATAATACAGCAGACACGTAAGCATTGTTTATGTTAGTGGCCGTTGCAGCTTATAACAGCACCTAAAAAAATGCGGGCGGACACCAAAGTATTTGCAATAAATGCCGCTTCGCGAAAGACAATCATTTTGCATTGCAAATACATAGAAACATTAGTATCTTTATTTAAACGTTTCGGTTGATGAGTGTTCCAAAGCCGCACAAGTTCTAGCTGCAAAACGTTATATGCCATTTTAACCCGACACCCATTAATGATCAGAAATAAATAATGGACAATGTAACTGAACATAAACTTGCTAAACCTGACGCATCACTTGCAGATTATATTTATTGTTTTTCAGCACTACAAAATTTGTCGGAAATAAATCAAGGTGTGATTATCCCTAACGGACGAATTGATTTATCGTTTTCCAAAACCAAGGATAACCAATTTAATATCTCGTTGATGGGGTTAGAGACAAAGCCTAAACTTTTGTCCACCCAAGCTATTTCAACTTTTTTCGCCGTAAGCTTTAATCCACTTGCAGTTGAGTATGTTTTGAATCATTCGATTGCTGATATATTAAATAATGAAAGAATTTTGCCTTATAATTTTTGGGATTTCAGTGTTAATGATTTGGAGGACTTTGACACATTTTGTAAAAAGATTTCGCGAAAAATTCAATCACTTTTACCTAAAGAAATTGATGAACGAAAACAAAAACTGTTTGACTTAATTTTTGCTACCAATGGAGAAATAAGTGTAAAAGAACTTTCTGAAAAAGTGTTTTGGAGTTCACGGCAAATGAATCTATACTTCAAACAACAATTTGGACTTTCACTAAAAGCATATTGCAACATTATTCGGTTCCAAGCCTCTCTTTCTGAGATAAAAGAAGGAAAACTCTTTCCACAACTTAACTTTTACGACCAGTCACATTTTATCAAAGAAATCAAAAAATATTCAGGTGCTTCGCCTAAAGAACTTTATAAAAATCAAAACAACCGATTTTTACAATTTTCTGTCATTGATTTGAAATAATTTTGCAGCATAAATTAATATACAAAACTATGTTGCTACAAAATAAAAAAATAGCTATTATCGGTGCTGGCCCAGTTGGACTTACAATGGCACGACTACTTCAGCAAAAAGGAATAAATGTAACTGTTTATGAAAGAGACACCGACCCAGAGGCAAGAATTTGGGGAGGAACACTTGACCTTCACAAAAGTTCGGGACAAGAGGCAATGAAAAAAGCAGGATTGCTACAAACTTATTATGACTTAGCGTTGCCAATGGGAATAAATTTTGCAGACGAACACGCCAACATTTTATCTACAAGAAATCCAACACCAGAAAACAAGTTTGACAATCCAGAAATAAATAGAAACGCTTTAAGAAAAATGTTGCTTGACAGTTTGAAAAGCGAAACAGTTATTTGGGACAGAAAACTCACAGGACTTAAAGAACAAAACGGAAAATGGATTTTGAGCTTTGAAAACAAACCAGCTGCGACTGCAGATTTTGTTATCATATCCAATGGTGGAATGTCCAAAGTAAGAAACTTTGTTTCGGACAGTGAAATAGAAGAAACAGGCACTTTTATTATTCAAGGCGACATTCATCAACCTGAAACAAACAGCTCTGATTTTTTCCAGTTGTGCAACGGCAACAGACTAATGACCGCACATCAAGGAAATTTATTTGTCGCAAATCCATTAAACAATGATGCGTTATCTTACGGCATCATTTTCAAAAAACCAGAAGATTGGAATAACCGAAAAGGATTCGACTTTCAAAATACCGACAGCGTAATTGAGTTCCTTTTAAACAGACTTTCAGATTGGGATGAAAAATATAAACAGTTAATTCGTTCAACAACATTTTTTGTTGGTTTGCCAATAAGAAAATTTCCATTGGACAAACCGTGGAAAAGCAATCGTCCATTGCCAATAACACTTATTGGCGACACGGCCCATTTGATGCCACCTTTTGCGGGACAAGGTGTAAATATTGGACTAATAGATGCTTTAATTTTGTCAGACAATCTCACAAACGGAAAATTTAAAACCATACAAACGGCTATTAACGACTACGAGAAAAAGATGCTAGTCTATGCAAAAAAAGCACAAGAAGACTCATGCAAGAACGAAATTGAAATGCGGAATCCAAACTTTTCATTTCAACAACTTATCAACCCAACAGAACTCTAACTTGACAGAAAAAACGGCACATAACACACGGCTTGCTCCAGCCAGGCAACAAAGCTTTTGCAAAAGCGGTAGTCCGGCGGACGGTGGAAAGATTCCCGATAGCTATCGGGATATTTTCATTTTGCAAATGGCTAAAAAAAATTTAGCTTTGTTAATAGCATTTCGGTAGACGAGTGCTTTGAGCCACACTACCGGTAGCTCGAAAACGTTAGTCGTCATTGTAGTGCGTCTCCAAACAGACGACAATATCAAAATATAAATTATGAGATGGAAATAAAAGCTCAAATAAAAGAATACATAAAAAGTCAACCCGAACCAAAGCAGAGTGAAATGCAAGAGTTACACAATCTCATTCTTAACTTGATGCCAGACTGCAAACAATGGTATTTTGACGGTAAAAATGAAGATGGTAAACAAGTAGCTCACCCTACTATTGGTTATGGAAATTACACCATAACGTATAAAGACGGAACCGCTAGAGAATTTTTCAGAATTGGATTATTAGCCAACCCAACCGGGCTTGCAGTTCATATAATGGGTATAGATGACAAAAAGTTCCTAATAGACAGATACGGTAAAACCATCGGCAAAGCAAAAGTTGGTAGTTATGGTATCACCTTTAAATCTATAAAGGATATTAATTTAGAAATACTAAAGGAAGCAATACAAAATAGAAACCAAGAATTAAATAAATAAAATTATGGCACTTATCAATCCTCACATTAACTTCAACGGAAATGCAGAAGAAGCATTCAACTTTTACAAATCAGTATTTGGCGGAGAGTTCGTAAAAATTATGCGTTTCAAAGACTTGGCAAGTGCTGAATTTCCAGTAGCAGAACATGAAGCTAATAAAATAATGCACATTGCTTTACCTATCGGTAAAAACATTTTAATGGCTAATGATGTTCCGGAAAGTATGGGACGAACAAACGAAAATGAAAACAGAAGTAAAATTTCAATCAGTGCAGAAAGTAAAGAAGAAGCCTACAATTTATTTAACGGACTTTCAGCAGGTGGACAAATTGAAATGCCTATTGCCGACAGTCCTTGGGGATCATACTTTGGTATGTTTAGAGACAAATATGGAATTGAATGGATGGTTGATTTTGACTCAAATTATAAAGGACAAATTTAACCGAAGAAAAACAACGAACGCCTAACTGCAGTTTGGCAAAATGGAGGGTTCAGTGCAAAATTGAACATTTGGAATTCTAACTTAGTATTAAAACAGATGACGACATGAATACCGATATAGTTTCGTACTACAAAGACAGAGCAAACGAATATGAAAAAATATATTCCAAACCTGAACGACAAGAGGACTTGAAAAGTGCAGCAACCATTTTTCAGGAAATTTTTGCCGACAAACAAGTTTTAGAAATTGCTTGTGGGACTGGTTACTGGACAGAGAAAATTGCTGCAACGGCAACTTCTATTATTGCAACCGATATTAATGAAACTGTTATTGACATTGCTGCGAAAAAAGATATTTCCAACAAACAAGTTTCGTTTGAACTTGCTGACATTTATAATTTTCCTGACCATAACAAATTTGAAAGTTTGTTTGGCGGTTTTATTTGGAGTCATATTTTACTGCAAGATCTTGACAAATTTCTTTCAACAGTAAACAGTTTAGTTTCTCCTGGCGGCACAGTAGTTTTTATGGACAACAATTTTGTTGAAGAGAGTAATCATCCAATTACAAAAATAGATGAACAGGGAAACAGTTATCAGACAAGAAAACTTGAAGATAATACAACGCATTTAGTTTTGAAAAACTTCCCGACAGAACCATTTTTACGACATAAACTCAAAGACATTTCAGGCGAGTTTAAGTTTTTCAATTTGACTTATTATTGGATAATTTGCTACACTACTAAAACAAATAATAATAATGAATAAACAGTTTGCGAACTTCGGGTTGACAAACTGCGAACAGACAGTAGCACGAACGCATAACAACACTCACCCAAAAGGCGGGATTTTACCACAAAACTTGATTTGAAAACTAATGTTTGATTAAGCACGTAAGTGTCTTTGGAACATGAAACCCCACCCTTTGAGTAACTGCAAAACATTATAGACAAGCATACAACCAACAACATAAACAAGACAATAACGATTAAAAAATGAACGAAAATAAATTAGAACTCTTTGTAGGTAGCACACAATTTCAAGTTAAAGATGAAACTAACGGTATTTCATTTCCGGTTTTAGTTCAATATCCTACTCATCAACAATCATCACCGACAAATTTTGGTCCTTATACTATGGATGTTTGTTCAGATGCTAAAATTGTAGCCGGACGATTTCCTCTTGTTATAATTTCTCACGGCAATGGTGGTTCACATTTATTGTATCGGACAATTAGCACATTTTTAGCGAAAAGCGGTTACATCGTAGCTATGTTAGAACATTATGGAAATAACCGAAACAATAATGAATTAGAAAAAAGCATTGAAAATCTTCAATACAGGCCAAGGCATGTTAGTTTGACTATTGATTACTTACTATCTGAAACCATTTTCGGACAAAATATTTCAGTAGACAAAATTGGTATCATTGGACATTCATTTGGTGGCTACACTGCATTAGCGTTAGCAGGCGGTAGACCTTGGACACAAACAGGACAACAAGTAGAAGTACAAAACGACCCAAGAGTTAAAACCTTGGTTTTAATGGCTCCGGTAGCAGCATATTATATTCCTGAAAGTTCGTTGGACAACGTAAATATTCCAATTCTGTTATTAATTGCAGAACACGACACCTTCACACCAAAAGCATGGACAGCAGACGTTGTATTAAATGGTGTTCCCGACAAATCAAAAGTGACATTCAGAAAAATAAGTAACGCAGGACATTTTTCATTTATAAGTCCATTTCCAGTGACAATGACAAGTGCGAATTTTCTTCCATCAACAGACCCAGCCGGTTTTGACAGAGAAGAATTCCATAAAGAACTACCGACTGAAATACTTAATTTTCTAAACGACACTCTAATAAAATAATCCTAAATTTAAAAAATGATAATGATGAATAAACTATTATTAGTAGCTTGCATTTTTGCTTTTTATTCGTTTAATAGCGGACAGAATAACACAAAAAATAATACAGGTGACCAAAATATGGTTTCTGAAAATAGTCTCAATGAAGACCTGAAAAAAATACCAATTCTTAATTTGGGAACTTTTCACATGGGAGAAACTTCTGATGCACACAAAACTGAATTTGATGAAAATGACAAAAAAAATCGATTAGCTATTAATGAAATAGCAAAGAAACTGTCTCGGTTCCGACCTACTGTAATAATTGTAGAAACACCACCTGAATTTAATAAAGAACTTCAATCAGAATACAATGCGTATGTATCCAATCCAAAAATGAAGTTCAAAGATCCATCTGAAATCGAATTGTTAGCCTATGAATTAGGGCGCATTAGTGGGACAAAACAGATTTATGGAATTGACCATAAAATGAACTACAATTACAATATTGGGGCTGAAATGGAAAATTCAATTGACTCACTTTGGCACAACAAATATTACAAAAACCCTCTTAAATATTATCCACAAGTTAATGTCGACGAAAATAAACTAAATCTACTTGATAAATTAAAACTAACAAATCAAAACACTTATTTGGACTTTCTTATTGAGGTTAATGCTGAAATGCTCTCTCATGTAGGTAGCGAAAAAGGATTTGAAGGTGCAGATGAGGCCACTAAATACTATCAGCGTAATATTAGAATGTACTCTAATTTAAATAGAATAAACCTTACAGAAAATGACAGAGTTTTTATCCTTATGGGAGCAAGCCATACGGCATACTTCAGAGACTTTATTAGTCGTAGTCCAAAATATAAAATGGTGAACACATTTGACTACTTGAAATAAAAAAACTGCATCTAAATTCAATTTGGGCATTCGGCTTCGGCATTTGTAAACAAAACCACTTCGCGAAAGTCATTTTCATTTTGCAAATGTCCATTAATTATTTATATTTATTTAAACATTTCGGTAGACAGTGGTTTCAAAAAAGGCCTATGAAAACCGCGAAAACGTTAGGGGTAACTTACCAGAAACACAGAAAACTAAAATATGGGTAGACAAGTTAATTTTTTCCTTCACCCTGACGACCAAAATGAGTTTGATCAGTTCTTAAAGAAATTCGATGACATCATAATAATTCCTTATTATCACTATTCAGATAAATTATCACTTATTGACAATACAGTTGTAACTGACTTTAGAAAAACAGGCACAAGAGTGCATTTAGCAAGGCGTAGCGACTTACCGAATGTAAAGTTGAAACATATTGAAACTCAAAAATATTGGCTTGTCAATACCAATTCGCCAGTGTTAGACTTTGACAGAAGTATCTTTAGAGACAATAATATTCATAGTGGGAGACTTTATTTTCAGTCAAAATTTGTAAGTAATATGCAATGGATAGACAAGTCTATCGACTTTGTAAAATGGTCAGACAATATTATTAAGGCTACAAGAAAAAGACTCAAGAAATACAAACAAAAATTAGGAGCTTATACTTATACAGAGTATTTTGCTGAACACGCCCTAAAATGGTTTATTGACAATCAAGCTGACATACAAGGCGGTGGACATATACTCGTGCCCAAAGGACAAGTAGGCAACCCCTAACACACGGTTTAATTCAGGCTTCGATATCAAAGCATTTGCAAAAAATTTCGACAGAAACGTGTTTCAAAAAACGCACAAGTTCTAGTTTGAAACCATTATAAGTAAGCCCCGAGAAAACGACTGAAAATGAGATTTAAAATATTAGAAGGACTTCCTCCATACGGACCAATGTATGTTTCAATTAATCATACTGACCCACCATCTTATTCTGAAGGCTATGTCGTTCGTTTCTTCAAAAACGATGGAACCGATTGGGTAGCAAATTTTCAACCAGGTTGGACAGACTTCAATGGCGTTTACGACTATGCAGACACCGACATAATTATTGTTATCGCGCGTGGACAAGGATATGTTATGAATCCCAACGAAACGAAAGCCAAAGACATATTTGGTTTGACCATAAAAAGTTTATTAGTTGGTACAGACAAAAGTTTGATATGCGCAAACGACACAGATATAATCATAGTAAGCAAAACAGGCGAAGTATGGTACACAGAAAGAATTTCTTGGGACGGCATTAAAGATCTCACATTGCAAAATGAAATAGTAACTGGCTTATCATTCGACCCTATGAATGATGAAAATCCATGGGTTCCCTTTCAAATAAATATTCAGACAAGAGAAATTATAGGTGGAAGCTATAGAAAGTATGAAACACAAATGACTGAACAATGCAAAATTCAAAAACCTATAAGCAGACCTTGGTGGAAGTTTTGGTAAAACTATCTGTCTGGAGCAACTTATTTCAGGACGAGACACACGGTTCCCCTCAGTCATGTAAACATCAAAGCATTTGCAAACATGATAGACAATTTTTCAATTTTCGCTTTGCAAAAGTCCATTAATCATTTATCTTTATTTAAACATTTCGGTAGACAGTGTTCAAAACCCAAACTGGAATTTAGCTTAAAACCGTTAGCAGTAACTCTATAAAGACATTGCAAACATCAAACGACAGACAATAAAACGAGCAAACAAACAGTATTAATATTTAAACAAATAATAAAATGAGAAAATTAATATTCTTTATGCATACTTCACTTGACGGTTTTGTGGCAGGACCTAATAGAGAAATGGACTGGATAAATATAGACGATGCAATGTTTGACTTTGTTGCCACGATGACTAACCAAGCCGACACTGCGCTTTATGGACGAGTAACTTATGAAATGATGCAGAGTTACTGGCCAACTGCTGGCGAAAAACCAAACGCATCAAAACACGACAAAGAACATTCTGCCTGGTATAACAAAGTTTTAAAAGTTGTTTTATCAAAGACAATCAGTGAAAAAGGTCTTGACAACACCAAAGTTATTGGCGACCATCTTGCAGACAACATCAATAAAATAAAAAACCAAGACGGAAAAAATATTCTAATTTTCGGGAGTCCGACTGCTTCTCATTCATTACTAAGTCAAGGTCTAATTGATGAGTTTTGGTTATTTGTCAATCCGGTTTTACTTGGACAAGGAATTCCACTATTTAAAGGTGTGGTTGAAACGACAAAATTGAAACTTATAGAAACGAAAACGTTTTCTTCCGGAGTAATTGCACTTCACTACGAAACAAAACGAAATTAATGCACAGTTGCGACAGACAAAAAAATAATTCGCAGTGGACAGACGTAACAACAAAGCTTTTGCAAAGGCAGGTCCACAGCCAGCGGAAAGATTCTCAGTAGCTAGCGGGATATTTGTTCTTTGCAAAAGTTCATTAAACATTTAGCTTTGTTAAAAGCTTTTTGGCAAACGAGTGCATTGAGCCATGCTACTGGTAGCTCGAAAACCCTACCTGCAAGCATAGAAAAATAAATATAATGAAGAAAATAGTGTTACTTGGTTTTTTTGGTTTATTCATATTTGTTGGACTTTACGCCAAGAAAAAATATTACGACCCAAAACACAGACTTGACAATGCTAAAACAGAAGTAAAACTACTTTCTGACAAAAATGAAATAAAAAACGGTGACCTAATTTTTCAAACTTCACTTTCTGGCCAAAGTAAAGCAATTCAATTTGCAACAAAATCCAAATATTCACACTGTGGAATTATTTACAAAGACAGTAATAACTTTTTTGTTTTTGAGGCAGTTCAGCCAGTAAAACAAACTCCTCTTGATAAATGGATTGCTCGTGGACAAGATGGAAAATTTGTAATCAAACGACTTAAAAATGCAGACCAAGTTTTAACTCCAATAGTACTTGAAAAAATGAAACAAGTTGGCGACAATTTCAATGGCAAAAATTACGATCTAACCTTTGAGTGGTCAGACGACAAAATTTATTGCTCCGAACTCATTTGGAAAATATATAAACGTGCTACAGGAATTGAAATCGGAAAACTTGAAAAACTCAGCGATTTCGACTTATCAAACGAAGCGGTTAAGAAAAAAATGAAAGAGCGTTATGGTGATAAAATTCCAACAGATGAAATTGTAATTTCTCCAGCAGCAATTTTTGACAGCGAACTTTTGAAAACTGTAAAGTCGAACTAATAACAAAATAAAGAACGCCAGCCACTAACACACGACTCACTCCAGCCTCGCAGACATCAATGCAAAACAACATGGTATCTTTAATTAAACATTTCGTTACACAACGGCTTCACCAGAAGTATCAGATCAATTCCATTTGGTAAAGATCCATGCCTTTGGCCCAATGGTCTTTTTCATAAAACACCGTTTTGAAACCGTATTTTTCGAAAAAAGGAAAAGAATGTTGTGTCGTCCCCAGGGCTATTTTTACACCGGGATATCTCTTTTTAGATTCTTCGATACGGAATTTTAATAACTCCTTACCAAAACCTTCTTTATGGCGTTTGTTATCTACCATACCCCAGGTCATGATAACATGTGGCTCGTTGGTATATTTTGTAGGTTCATTCATTGCAATACCTCCACAACCCACAATAACATCCTCTTTCACTACAAGTAAGTAAGGCCCTCTCACCAAAGCATCTCTATCTAAAAAGGCATCAAATAAGGGCAATTCCTCTTCGGCAAAATACAAAGGCATATTGCTTTTAAAAATGGAGATTAACTCTTCTTTATATTCCGGTGAATATGGCCTAATTGTTATCAATCACTTTTGGTACTTTAAAATAATCAGAATCCTTTTTAGGGGCATTTTTCAATGCTTCTTTTTGAGTTAAGGTCTCTTTAGGCTCATCCTCACGCATTACGTTTACTTCATCCGTCATATAGATCAAAGGCTCTATACCTTCGGTATCCATCTCATTTAATTTATTAACGAACGACAACATACGGTTCATATCATTCAGTATTTCCGTTTTAGCATCATCTGCAAATTCCAAACGTGCCAAATGTGCTACTTCATCAACTGTTTTAATATCAATTTTTTGTTCCATAATATTCCTTTAAGGTATCATTAATTAGAGTGTGAACCCGCTCCCGCAAATCTACTAAATTTTCTTCAGTCATTCCCTTTGTAGAAATAGGTTCAAATACAATCATTTTAGCCAATCCCGGCCTGCCCGAGCTTTTAAAAAAGCCCCCATTCTGTAACAGCTTAAAGTTATTGATGTTTACTATCGGTACAATAGGAATTTGCTTATCTATCGCCAGTTTAAAAGCCCCGTTTTTAAAAGGAAGGGTTCGGTGGGTGTTTACGGGAATAGTTCCTTCAGGAAAAATAACCATGCTATGTCCTTTGTCAATTTCCTCTTCCATTCTCTTAATCGATCTTACGGCATCCATCCTGCTTTTACGGTTTACCGGAATATCCATTTTTTGAAAAAACAATTTAAACAGAGGCGCTTTTAATAATTCTGCTTTACCAAGAAATAAGGCCAGGTGATCGATATAAAAAGGGCTTAATATAATATCCAGGTAAGAGGTGTGATTACCAACAAATACACAGGGACGTGGCATTTTTTTGGAGGAAGACCTGTAAATAACTACCGGCTTTATTCCGGAGAAAAAAACAATGCAACAGGCCCAGATCCGTTTCAGCTTAAAAGCGGCATCGAGCCGTTTTGTAGTAATCGTAAACCAAAAAAACGGGTAAAGCAAAAGAAACGACGTCGCAAACACCAGGAAAAACCATGTTTTCCAGATCGGGGCGAGTATCAGCTTTGCAATTTTCAACGTGTAAAGATACAGTTTTTGATTTATAAAAAAGACCGAAAACGTTAAGGTTTCTACAGATTTCACGTTACATTCAATTCATGAATAAATCACCTCTTCCCCTTAAAATTATTTACAAATTTTAACAAGCACCAAAGGTTTTTACTACTTTTATCAAAAAACTGGAAGCCTTGCAACAACCCATTACCATAACCGTAACTGATGCCGGAAAAAAATTCGGGAAAGAATGGATTTTCAGGCATCTTAATTTAACGGTTGAGCAAGGACAAAAAATAGTCATCCTGGGACTGAATGGATCCGGGAAATCCACTTTATTGCAGGCTTTAACAGGCTATTTAACCCTTAATAATGGAATGGTTACGTATACGGTTAACCAAAAACAGCTGGAAGAGCATGAGCATTATAAGTTCCTGAGTTTAGCTTCCCCTTATTTAGAATTGATAGAAGATTTTACATTGCAGGAACAAATTGAACACGCCGGTATTTACAAATCTTTTTTAAATGGATTAACCACTCAGCAAGTCCTTGAATTATCAGGACTTTCGCCACATGCTTCTAAATATATCAAATTATTTTCGAGTGGCATGAAACAGCGGCTGAAACTTACATTAGCCATTTTAGCGGATGCCCCTATCTTGTTTTTGGATGAACCAACAACTAATTTAGATGCCACCGTAATTAACTGGTATAAGGAAATGATTGCGACTTACGCCCATCACAAAACCATTGTTGTATGTTCTAACTCAGTTAAAGAAGAATATGAATTTTGTGAAACCATTTTAACTATGGAAGACCTTAAAAAATGAAAACACTCTATTTGATAAGACATGCAAAATCTGACTGGGACAATTCTCTGATTACAGACCTTGAAAGACCTTTAAGCGAGAGGGGTTACACCAATGCAGGTTTAATGAGCCGCTTACTTAATGATAAAAAAATAATGCCCGACAGCATCATTTCCAGCCCTGCCATCAGGGCGATTAGTACCGCTCTCATCTTTTCTAAAAACTTAAATTACGATCCCAATCAAATTTCCATTAAAAGAGAATTATACGACACATCTGTAAAACATTATCTCAGTGTCATTAAAAGTATAGATGATACTCATGAAAGTGCCATGTTATTTGGTCATAATCCAATTATCAGTGATACTGTAGATGCTCTTATAAAAGCGCTGCCTATGGAATTCCCTACCTGCGCCATTGCCGGCATTCATTTTACAGTGAACTCATGGAACGAGATAAAAAATAAATCAGGCGAATTATTTTTATTCGATTACCCAAAGCATCATTGTTAATTTTTTTAACCGATTAAAAAGAAGCAAAAAAATCATTCGCTTCAAATACCATTTCCTGTTTACTTACGGGATGTTGAATCACAAGCCGGGCCGCATGCAGGGCTATGGCATTGGGCTCATATATTTCAGTTGAGCCATAAAGTTCATCACCAAGAATAGGGCAACCCAGGCTCGAAAGCTGTACCCGGATCTGATGAAATTTTCCGGTATGTAAGTTTATCTCCCAAAGGAAATTCGTACCATGAGATTTTACCTTGTATTCCAGCTTTATTTTTTCAGAAAACTCCGTTCCTTCCGGAACCAAAACTCCTTTCTTTTTTTCTTTGCGATGCCAGTGTTCCAGCACTCCTTCTTTTTTTGTTGGGGCAGTGGATGTAATTGCCAGGTAATGTTTGGAGACCGTACGTTGCGCAAACTGCTCACTCAAATTCCGGAGGTGTTCCTTTTGCTTGGTAAACAATACTACACCGCTTACAGGCCTGTCGAGGCGATGTAAATGCTGGGCATAAGGAAGTTTTTCCCGGGTAGTTTCCCTGAGGTATTTTTTTACATGTTGCAATAAATTAGGAAAATTATTACGATCGGGCTCCACCATTAATCCTGCCGGCTTATTACATACCAGTAGTGTATCATCTTCGTAAATGATACGTAAGGGGTCTTTCATCGTAAATCTAACAACTTCCATACTACAAAAGTAGTGAAAAGGGGAACTCAAATACCGAATTCCTTTCTGAAATATCACCTTTTGTTTTATATACCTTACTCCTTTTTACCAGAGCTTTAGCATACATATTATAGATAAAGAGGGTGTTTTACTAGTTGTATTATTCTTTCAATACATTCAACTTACTGTTTTTCCTGCTATAGCCAAAGTAAATGAGCAAACCTACCAGAAGCCAGATACCGAACCCGATCCAGTTAGAGACTCCCAATTCGGCCATCATGTAAAGGCAGCTGATTAAGCCCAATAAAGGGATCAATGACAGGTTCGCCCTGTAAGTCCAAACGGTAATAAAAAAAGAAATAAAAATAAAGATCCACATCGGTATCTTATGTTTAAATAAACTAAACCCGGTTTCATATTTCAAAGCATCATTCAATGGTAAAGCAATCATTGTTTTTGAATAGGCTTCTTTATCCATACTGCTTAAATGCGTTTCCAGGTCTTTGTTATGTGAAGCAAACGCGGCGCTGTCAGCCATCATAAAATGTTGCTTTACTTCGGCGATCTGCTCTTGGTTTAAAGATGTGATAACATTGGTAGCACTATTCAATTGTTTGGTATTCCTAATGAAATCCATGGTGGTTTGCTTGTTATACGTAAACGCCATAATGAGGCAAGCTACCAGTAACACCGGCATAATGTATTTAGCATTGATGTATGGTGTTTTAAATTTACCGCGGGGAATGTCTTTTTTATTCTGTAATACCAGCACACCTGCACATACCAATACAAAAGCAAACAGGGTTCCGATGCTGCATAGATCGGTTACCATGGTTAAATTCATAAACAAAGAAGGTACTGCTACCAGAAAGCCCACTACTATTGTAGAAAAAGAAGGTGTTTTAAATTTAGGATGTATTTTAGAAAAACGTTTCGGCAACAAGCCATCGCGGCTCATACTCATCCAGATACGTGGCTGCCCCATTTGAAATACAAGTAACACACTGGCCATAGCTATGACGGCACTTACGGCAATAACTCCTGACATCCATTTCAGATCCAGTTTCTCGAATACAAACGCTAAAGGATCTCCCACATTTAATTCGGTATAATTTACCATACCGGTTAATACAAGCGCTATAATAATGTATAAAATAGTACAGATAATAATGGACCACATCATACCTCGAGGTAAATCACGTTGCGGATCCTTACATTCTTCGGCCGTAGTAGAAATGGCATCGAAACCAATGTAAGCAAAGAACACCGCTGAAACACCTTTTAAAATACCCCCTACTCCATTAGGTGCAAACGGGCTCCAGTTATTGGTATCCACGTAAAAAACACCTACTGCAATTACCAGTAAAATAATACAGAGTTTAATAACTACCATCATATTACTGGCATTGCGCGATTCTTTCATTCCACGGTAAACCAACCAGGTAATAAAAACAATAATAAACAGCGCAGGAATATCCGCAATCACATGTAAGCTTCCTAAAGTGGGAGAGGTTGTCCAGGCAATGTAAGCCGCCTGTGTGGCGCTTTCGAGGTTTTCGAATAATTTACCACTTTGCATCAGGGCAACTGCCTGGTCATATCCTTTGGATGCCGATAAATAATCCATCTGGATCCATTGTGGCAAATGGACACCACAGTTCTGCATCAGGCCCGAAAAATAATCGCTCCAGGAAATAGCTACCGTAATGTTACCAATACCGTATTCCATGATCAAGGCCCAGCCTATGATCCAGGCAATAAGTTCTCCAAAGGCTACATAGGAATAAGTATATGCACTTCCAGAAACAGGAACCATCGATGCAAATTCTGCATAAGCAAAAGCGGCAAAACCGCAGGCAATAGCTGTAAATAAAAACAAAAAGATAACAGCAGGGCCACCATCTGCACTGGCTTTACCAATAGTACTGAAAATGCCGGCACCAATAATAGCCGCTATTCCAAAAGCAGCCAGATCTCTTACTCCTAAATGTTTTCCTAAGGAACCATGACCATCGGCTTCATTCTTTTCAACTTGTTTTAATATATCAACAACCGATTTCTTCCTGAATAAACTATTTAAACTCATGTATTATTAAAAGTTAATGTGTACAATATTATGTATTAAATATAACAATCATTATTATTCAGCAAAAATATTTGGTGGTTACACCAGCCATCTATTCCTATCTGTTTTAAATGATTCAATCTTCTCTATGCTTCATCAATCCCAAAAATCGTTTCACAAGGGCATTTTTCAACACCATTTCTTTATCGAGGTATAACAAGGGAATCAGTAATAAAAAAGGAATAAACGGAATTTTATAACGCACAATAGCTCCTTCCACAGTAGTAGTAATACCTATTAACAGGAAAGAGAGTACCACTATGGATAGACATAAGGCCAACAGATTTTTGTTTACAGGAGCTTTAGTTCTATAGATCATACAGAATATAAAAAACAAAAAGAATAGTAAATTTTCAATAGAAGCCACCAGTTCGGCCGACGAATGGGCATCGTAAAAGAAAGGTCTGCATAATACATTGTAAAAAGATACCGGTACTAATTTAGCAAAAGAAGAAACCGAATACTGAAGCCGCTCCATCGTTATACCTGAGCCTGCCGGTTTGCAAGTGGTTAAATGCTTATATAAAGATATATCATGGTTATCTGCCACAAAAACAGTATCCCTAATATGATCAAGATTCCAATACATTAAAGAAATATGCTGGTTCAGGCGGCAACTGTCGTTCAGCGTGTCCACTATTTTATATTCCTTCTCCTCTTTATATTCGAGCCGGAGGTAATTTTTATCATTCACAAAAAATATCCCTCCTTTACTTAAGCTGATAAAATCGTTTTGCCTCACCACAATGGTATTGATCACATCTTTATGAAAAACAAATTTTAACGTCAGGATGCTTCCCGAATAAACGGCAACCAATGATACCAGGTAGAAAAGAGCTACCCGTTTAATTTGAAAATGTGTTACCAATACAAACAGGATTAAAGGGCATAGCACAATAACCAGGATATATGGCTTAAGAATTATGAAAAACAAACTACAGCCTAAAAGCAAAAGGATATATTTTAGCTTAGGAGTCTTTGTAATAAACAGTTTATAAAAGCAATACATAAACACTCCCAAAAGACCTATTGCCAGGGGTTCTTTTAAGACACCCGAACTCCAGAAAAGCACGGAAGGTGTTAAAAAAATAATAATGGCCAATAGTTTTTCTTTGCCTGGAACGTATGATTTAAAGGTTTTGTAAAACGCCAGCTGGCCTGTAAAAGAAATGATTAACAACACCAATGCATGTGTGGCATAATAGCCTTTTGAAAACAACATCAGAAAGGCATGAAAACGAATAGATGTTCTGTTATCATTTAAAAAGAATTCGCTGGTAGAATCTGATTCGCCCCAATCGTCAATATGCCTGAAGTAAGGTTCATATAAGGGATCAGTTATTAAATCGGAATGGAGGCCAAAGATCATTTTAAAGAAATCGGCTTTATTGTGCGAAAAGGCATTATACATCAAATCCGCAGCCATTAAGGTATCGGAGCTATCGCCTTTTATGCCATGCGGATTAATAAAATAAAACCAGTAATAAGCAAAACAGCCTATCACTTTCAGAATGATAATGACCAGCAAAAATTTAAAAGAAAGGGCACTATCTTTAAAGAAAGAAACTTTGCTCACTAAAAAACAGAAGACCAGAAAATATATGACCGTTAATATCAATACGATTCAAAAAATTTAATAGACATATAACGCCCGGGTTCTTTCAAAGCCTTAAACCCAAACTTCTCATATAAGGCATGCGCATCAAGGGTTGCCAGCATAAAACTTCTTATTCCTTTTAAGGAATCATGATCCATAATGTATTTCATTAACTGCTTGGAAATACTTTTCCCCCTGTAGCCCTTATCAATAAAAACATCAGCAAGGTATGCAAAAGTGGCATGGTCAGTAATTACCCTGGCAAAGCCAATCTGCCGGTCATCGTCGTATACACCAAAGCACATACTGCCGTCTATGGCTCTTATAAGAACTTCAATGGGAATGTTTTTAGCCCAATAGCTTTCTTCACTTAAATATTGATGGATGAAATTAACTTGTAATTTCCTTTTATCAGTAGAGATGGTGATATGTTGCATATTATAAATTACTAACGATGGCGAGTTGTTTGGTTTTAGGATCAAATGTAAAACGGGTGATCTTTTTAATCCCTAAGTTTGCAAAGGAAAAAAGAACGTCCCAGGTTTTGGCAATTTCATTATACTTTAAAAGGGTTGATTCTTCAGCCTTTACAAGGCCAAACTCCGTGTGCCACACAAAATCCTCGTTAAGCGAGGGGTACGTGGCATACATTTTACTTTCTCTCAGCGCAGGATCATAGATCCTGAAATCAATAGAAGTCTTATTTTTAATCCCGTATATAAATTTAGAGCCAGCATTGATCTTTCTGAAAGCCCTCGACGGGTTATCGCAGATCCATACATCTTTCCCGTTCTTTAAATTTAAAGCATGTAAAGAGTGCGGTTCAGTTAACTTATAATATAAAACCGTATCCATATTAAGCCAGGAATGGTAACCCACCGAATCCGTTTCATCGCTGGCAAATTTCATGAAGGAACCGTCAAATCCCAGCATCCAGATGCGTTGCACAGAATCTTCTTCTACTACCACCGAAGAAAACCCGGATTCGTCGGGCAATACCGTAGGTGAATATTCGCTCACTTTTGATTTAGTAACATTGGTATGAAGCTTCGATTTAATATCGTACCGGTAAATGTCTGCCTGCCGATCTTCCCTGATACTCACATATAAAATAGATTTGCCATCGGGTGTAAAATCAGGCTGATTATCATATCCCGCCCTGTTATTGATATTTAATGAGTTTCCTAATAGATATTTCCCTTCTTTTTTTTCCAGTTTAAACAACCAGATATCTGTTTCAGGCAATTGCGAAAACGCCTTAAAAGAGCTTAAAACACATACGATGGCAACAGCTGCTCCGGTTTTATGGAAAGCAGATCGGGCAGGTTTTAACCCAAAATACGTTTCAAAACAGCTATACTTCAACGGTTTCATTAAAATATTTTTTAAAGGTAAATTGAATGAGTTTATACACTATAAAGCCCCAGAAAAGCCCTGCAATAAAGCCTACCAGGATATCGGAGGGATAATGAACCCCCAAATAGATGCGGGAATAGGCTGTAACGAAAGCCCATAAAAAAAAACCACTCCTAAACCACATCGGTTGTTTAGAAAATATAAGGAATAACAACATGGCAATACCGAAACAGTTAGCCGAATGCCCGGAAAAAAAGCCGTACTTACCACCCCTGTAATCATGTAAAATATGCACTTTATCCTTTATTTCCAGGTTATGCGAAGGCCGGTAGCGTTTCACACTGTGCTTGATACGGTTAGAGGATTGGTCGGTAAACGTGATCAATACCCCTAAAAAGCCCATTAACAATAGCGTTTTTTTAAGGTTGTATTTTTTATAAACGAGGTAAAGCCAGTAAATAAACAACGGAAAAAATACCCACACCTGGGATACATAAAACATGAACTCATCTGTAACAGAGTAATGCAGGCCATTGAGATACAAAAACAACTCTCTATCTAAAAGCTTCAGGGAATCAAACATAGTTTAAAAATAGAAAAATAAAAGAGTTAAACAAAGCTAAATTTTATCCCTGAAAATAAGGCTTTAAAACCACTTTACCGCTACCCGGTTAACTCCCGGCAGTAAAAGGGTTTGGTTAGAAATCAATACAACCCAATAGAATAGCCATTTAAGGTAAAACCTAATAGGCAAACCGGAATTACAAACTACCTCCCGGGAGTGAAAGAATGAGTTATACTGATTTTTAAGCACTTTTCAACAAATCTTATATATACAAAGCTAACACCTATCTTTGCTTATTACTTGATTTTATGAGCAACTTAAAGAAAATAAACAGCGCGTTAATTTCCGTTTTTTACAAAGACAATTTAGAACCGGTTATAAAAAAATTAAATGAATTAGGTGTCACCATTTACAGCACCGGTGGTACTCAAACTTTTATTGAGAACCTTGGAATCCCTGTAACCGCAGTGGAAAGCCTGACATCGTTTCCTGAAATTTTAGGAGGAAGAGTGAAAACATTACACCCAAAAATTTTTGGTGGTATCTTAGGAAGAAGAGAATTAGATACGGATGTTGCCCAAATGGAACAGCATGAAATTCCGAATATAGACCTTGTCATAGTGGATCTTTACCCTTTTGAAGAAACCCTTGCCGGTGGCGCTTCCGAAGAAGATATTATTGAAAAAATTGATATTGGTGGTATTTCCTTAATCAGGGCTGCCGCTAAAAACTTTAATGATGTGGTGATCGTTTCATCAAGAAATGATTATTCATCTTTATTGAATTTATTGAACGAAAAAAATGGTTCGTCAGATATTGCAGATCGTAAAACATTTGCTGCCAAAGCATTTGCAATGAGCAGCCATTATGATACAGCTATCTTTAATTATTTTAATACAACCGAACAATTACCTGTTTTAAAAGCCAGCATCAACAATGGTTCTACATTGCGTTATGGCGAAAATCCACACCAAAAGGGAGTATTCTATGGTGATATGGAAGCAATCTTCACCAAACTAAACGGAAAAGAATTATCTTATAATAATTTATTGGATGTAGATGCGGCCGTTAATTTAATGTCGGATTTTACAGAAGAACCAACCTTCGCTATTTTAAAACACAATAATGCCTGTGGAGTTGCTTCACGCGCTACTATTCTTGAAGCTTACCAGGAAGCTCTGGCAGGTGATCCTGTATCGGCCTTTGGTGGGATTTTAATTTCGAATACAGAAATTGATTTTGAAACCGCCGAAGAAATAAACAAATTATTTTGTGAAGTAGTGATCGCTCCATCTTATTCTGATAATGCCTTAGCATTGCTAAAATCAAAAAACAACCGTATTGTTTTGGTTCAGAAAAAAGTAGAGCTTCCTAAAAAACAAATCCGCACGTTATTGAACGGTATTATTGAACAGGATAAAGATTCGGTTTCAGAAACAAAAGCTAACCTGACAACCGTTACTAACGTTTCGCCAACTGCTGCACAATTAAAAGATTTATTATTCGCTAATAAATTAGCAAAACATACAAAATCAAATACTATTGTTATTGCTAAAGACAGTCGCTTAATTGCAAGTGGTACAGGACAAACATCCCGTGTAGATGCATTAAAACAAGCAATTGTAAAAGCACACACATTTGGCTTTGATTTAAAAGGAGCGGTGATGGCAAGTGATGCCTTTTTTCCTTTTGCGGATTGTGTAGAGATTGCTCACAAAGAAGGAATCGATACGGTGATTCAGCCAGGCGGATCCATTAAGGACAAAGACAGTATTGAATATTGCAACGCTAAAGGAATGAGCATGGTATTTACAGGCACAAGACATTTTAAACATTAAACACCATTTAATTAATAACTCACTCATTAACTAATTCATAAAATCACTAACTAAAAAAACATGGGCTTATTTGATTTTTTAACACAAGACATTGCCATTGACTTAGGTACCGCAAATACAATTATTATTCACGATGAAAAAGTAGTAGTTGATCAGCCCAGTATTGTAGCCGTAGACAGAACCACAGGAAAAGTAATTGCTGTTGGTAAACAGGCTCAGATGATGCATGGTAAAACCCATGAAAACATTAAAACCATCCGTCCTCTGCGTGATGGAGTAATTGCCGATTTCCAGGCAGCAGAAGAAATGATTAAAGGGATGATCAAAATGATTAACCCGGGAAACCGTTTCTTTAAACCCTCTTTACGAATGGTAGTATGTATCCCGAGTGGGATTACCGAGGTTGAAAAACGTGCGGTAAGAGATAGCTGCGAACATGCCGGCGCCAAAGAAGTATACATGATTCACGAACCTATGGCTGCGGCTATTGGTATGGGAATAGACGTGGAAGAACCTATGGGAAATATGATCATTGATATTGGTGGTGGTACTTCCGAAATTGCCGTTATGGCACTTGGCGGGATCGTTTGCGATAAATCTACCCGTATTGCAGGAGATGATTTTAACGCTAATATTGAAGAATACATGCGTAGACAACATAATATTTTAATTGGTGAGCGTAGTGCTGAACAGGTTAAAATTGAAGTAGGCGCTGCGATGACAGAAATTGAAAACCCTCCTGCAGATTATGCTGTACAGGGAAGAGATTTAATGAGCGGTATTCCTAAAGAAGTTTTTGTAAGCTATGTAGAAATTGCTCATTGCCTGGATAAATCCATCTCTAAAATTGAAGAAGCGATTTTAAACGCCTTGGAAATGACTCCTCCTGAATTAGCAGCTGATATTTACAGAACAGGTATTTACATGGCCGGTGGCGGTTCTTTATTAAGAGGGTTGGATAAACGAATTTCTCTTAAAACAAAATTACCGGTACATGTGTGTGAAGATCCGTTAAGAGCAGTGGCCCGTGGTACAGGTATTGCACTTAAAAATGTTCAAAAGTTCCCATTCTTAATTAAATAGTTTTTTCTCTTCTTACTAAATTTAAAACAAGCTTTTTTAGTATTCTTTCCAGTATACAACATTTTCATGGTGCTGAAAAAAGTATAAACGCTATTAACCTGATGACCTTAAACTAAAAATGAAAAACCTTTTAAATTTTATTTATAGAAACAATTTCTTTTTTGTGTTTCTGTGTTTAGAATTTATCTGCATTTTAATTCTAATTAAAAATAATGGTTACCAGGGTTCTTCCTTACTTAATTCTTCCAACGCATTAAGTGCAAACATTTACGAAGCACAAGCCAATGCTAAAGAATACCTCCTGTTAAAAGATGAGAATGAACGGTTGGCAAAAGAAAACACATTTTTATTAAATCGTTTAAAAACAGGTTACGCAGCCATTCCATTAAAAGTTTACAAAAAAAATGATACACTTTACCGCCAGGAATATGAGTTCGTAAATGGTAAAGTAGTGAATAGCAGCGTTAACAAACGTAATAATTACCTTACACTTAATATTGGAGCAGAACAAGGGGTAACACATGATATGGCAGTTATTACAAGCAATGGTATTTTAGGAATCGTTAAAGATGTATCGCCTAATTTTTCATCGGTGATGTCTATTTTACATAAAGACGTAAGGGTTTACTGCCAGTTAAAAAAAGACGGGGTATATGGCCCTTTGATATGGGATGGCTCAGATTACCGGTATTCCAATCTAACCAATATTCCAACCTATTCTAAAATACAAAAAGGAGATACGGTTATTACAAGTTCCTTATCCGGTATATTTCCGGAAGGCCTTTTGGTTGGCTTTGTAGAAAGTTTTGAACGTAAACAGAACGAATCCTTTTACACTGTAAAAGTCAGGCTGAGTGCCGATTTCAAAAAAGTAAATCATATTTCTGTGATCAAGTACAATAAAAAAACAGAAAGAGATAGTTTAGAACTTAAATCGCAGGTACAAAGTGATAAATGATGTAATTAAAAATACGGTCCGGTTTATCCTGTTAGTGCTTTTACAAGTACTGATCGTTCAGAATATCAGGTTGGGGCCATATGTTATTTTGTTCCCTTACATTTTATTTATTTTATTATTACCATTCGAAACGCCAAAGCTTTTAGTGTTGGTAATTGCTTTTTTTACAGGATTAACCATTGATATGTTTTATGATACAGCCGGCATGCACGCTGCAGTATGCGCATTTATCGGCTTCACCAGGTATTTTATTTTAAAACTCTTATCACCACGTGAAGGCTATGATCCTGGCTTATCCCCAACTATTCAATCTATGGGGCCTGTGTGGTTTATCACCTATTCAGCATCCATTATTTTCATACATCATTTGCTTTTTTTCTATCTCGAAATTTTTAGATTCAATGAGTTTTTCAGCACCTTATTAAGAGTGATCTTAAGTACCATTGGAACATTTGCATTTATATATGTGATTCAGTTTCTGTTTTACAGAACCAACAAAAAATAATCATGAACAATAATTCTCATTTAGCTGATAGGAAATTTGTGATCAGTGGCTTCTTCATTCTGATAGCTATTGTTTATATCTCCCGGTTATTTTATATCCAGATCGTTGACGATAAATACAAGCTCGATGCCCGTAACAATGCCCTGAAAAACAGGACAGAATACCCTACCCGCGGTTATATTTTCGACAGGAATGGAAAATTACTGGTAACGAACGAATTATCCTATGACCTGTTGGTGACACCTAAACTTGCCAAAGACTGTGATACTATGGCCATGTGTGAGGTTCTGGATATTACAAAAGATAATTTCATAAAGCGCATGAAAAAGGCATGCCTTGCACCTAACTCCCCAAGAAAAGAAAGTGTTTTCGAAAAACAACTCTCCATTAAAGTATATGCTTCTTTGCAGGAAAAACTTTATCGGTTTAAAGGATTCGATTTACAGGCGCGAACCGTTAGGAAATACCCCCGCCCTATTGCTGCCCATTTATTAGGGTATGTAGGTGAGGTAAGTAAAGAAAAAGCGGCTAAAGATCCTTATTACAGAGAAGGAGATTACATTGGGATAAGTGGTATCGAACGTTCTTATGAAGAAGAGCTCCGCGGAAAAAAAGGGACACAAATCGTTATGGTGGACGTGCATAACAAAACCAAAGGCCGTTATATGAACGGAGCTTACGATACATTAGCAGTAGCAGGTAAACCATTATACAGTAGTATTGATATTGATTTACAGGAATACGGCGAAAAATTAATGAAAGGTAAAAAAGGCGCTATTGTTGCTATTGAGCCCTCTACAGGCGAAATACTATGCCTGATATCAAGCCCCGGCTACGACCCTAATTTGTTAGTAGGTGGAAAAGAACGTTCCAAAAACTTTACTAAACTCTATTATGATACGATGAATCTGCCGTTATTTAACCGCGCGCTCATTGCCATGTATCCTCCCGGTTCTACCTTTAAATTAATTGACGCCTTAATCGCTCAAAACGATGGATTAATTACCCGGTCAACTGTATTCCCTTGTCACAATGGGTATCCTCCTATGGGGGGGCATCCAAAATGCCATTCGCATCCGGCAACTGACTTACCCGGCTCTATTGCCACTTCCTGTAACTCTTATTATTCCTATGTTTTTTGTAAGATCGTTGATCAGAATAAATATCCAAAGTTCGAAGACGGGTATGCTCACTGGAGAGAAACCGTTAAATCTTTCGGACCGGGAACACGACTTGGAACCGATCTTCCGTTTGATAAACCGGGGAACATTCCTTCCATAGAATACTACGATAAAGTGTTTGGTAAAAACCACTGGCGCAGTAATACGGTGGTATCCTTAGGGATTGGACAGGCCGAATTACTCCTGGTTCCTTTGCAAATGGCAAACGTGGTTTCCATTGTGGCCAACCGGGGGTTTTACTATACACCTCATTGTATCAAAGGTGTGGGAATGGAAAAAACGATTGATCCAAGATTTAAAGTAAAACACTTACCTATTGTACAAAGCCAGGAAGCTTACTTAAATGTAATAGACGGGATGCAAAAATGTTTTGATGCCGGAACCGCTACAGCTTCCAAGATACCCGGTATTGTAGCCTGTGGTAAAACAGGAACTGCCGAAAACCCTCATGGAAAAGATCATGCCGTATTCCAGGCATTTGCGCCACGCGAAAATCCTAAAATTGCGATGGTATGCTTTATTGAAAATGCCGGATTTGGAGGAACATGGTCGGCACCTATCGTTAGTTTAATGATCGAAAAATATTTAACCGGCAAAGTAACCCGTCCCGAAATGGAGAAACGGATGATCGAAGCCGATCTTATTAATAATGTGAATCTACTGGGGAAAAATACATCGGCTAAAAAGAAGAAAAAGTGAGAAAAGACGAGCATAGCCTTTTTTATGGCATAGATAAAATAACCATACTGACCTATTTACTTTTAGTATTAATGGGTTGGCTGAATATTTATGCCGCCGTTTATAACGAAGACCACCAAAATATTTTTGATACAACTCAAAAATACGGTAAACAATTAATATGGATTGCCAGCGCCATTTTTATTGCCATTATGATCTTAATTATTGACGCAGGATTTTACACCGTATTTGCTTATTTCTTTTATGGTTTTATTCTGCTCGCCTGTATTGCTGTTCCTTACCTGGGAAGAGAAGTAAAGGGAAGTCGTTCGTGGTTCAGGTTTGGGGATTTTGGAATACAGCCTGCCGAGTTTATGAAGTTTGCTACCAATCTGGCGCTCGCCAAGTTTTTAAGTAATGTCAATATCGAAGTAGAAAACTCTTCGCGAAGAAACCGGTTAAGCGACCTCCTTAAAAATTACAAGAACACGTTTATAGCCGTGATCATTTTAGGAATGCCCCTTATAGTCATCAAATTATTACAGGATGAAACCGGGCTTGCCATTGTATTTATCGCATTTATTATCACGTTATACCGTGAAGGACTTTCCATTAATTTCCTGATTTTTGGGTTACTGTCTGCTTTGCTATTTGTATTAGCCCTTATCGTTAAATCATTATCACTCATCATTATCATTTTTATCATTGCTGCTTTATCGTTTCTTGTCATTAAAAGATCGATCAGAAATGTGGTTATTGTGTTAATTATTGCCTGTTCTGCAAGTGGCATTGTTTTAGGCACAAATTACGTTTACGAGCATTTGGAAGCACATCAAAAAACTCGTATCGATGTCTTATTAGGGCGCGGTACAGTTGATTTGAAAAAAGAAGGCTACAATGTTAACCAGGCAAAAATAGCGATCGGTTCAGGAGGTTTTGCCGGGAAAGGTTATTTACAAGGCACTCAAACTAAATACGATTTTGTACCGGAACAGGATACCGACTTTATTTTCTGTACCGTGGGTGAAGAATGGGGCTTTTTAGGTACAACCAGCGTTATATTACTCGAACTCTTTTTAATTATCAGGGTGATTTTTATGGCAGAAAGGCAGCGCTCCTCCTTTAGCAGAATTTATGGTTACGGCGTAGCATCAGTGTTGTTCTTTCACGTAGCCATTAACATCGGGATGACCATTGGTTTAATGCCTGTTATTGGAATTCCTTTACCTTTCTTCAGTTACGGGGGTTCTTCGCTCTGGTCTTTTACCATACTATTATTTATTTTTATAAAACTGGATGCTAAACGCCTTGTTATTTTAAGATAATTTTCAAACTAAATTCATCTGTTTTTATTCAAATTAATTTCCCTAAATTAGAGCATGCGATCCTTAAGAGAAAAAATAGAAAACATCTTAATTAAAGAGAATTACACTTTTGGTCAATTAGCCGATTACCTTAACCTTACAGAAGAACAATTAGAATACGGTTTAGAAAATAAAACGCTTGAGTTGAGATATCTTGAAGATATTTCTAAAAACTTACGAGTTCCTTTATATAGCTTCTTCAGAAACCCCGATACGTTAATAAATTACACAGAAAAACCCTTTTACGTGAATAAACTGTGGAATGATGGTGAAGCACCAAGTCCGCAAAAATTAATAGAAGAAATAGAAATGCTTAAGAAGGCACTGGCTTACAAAGAAGGCGAATTGGCTAAATCGCACAAATAATGAGCTCGTAAATAGCAATTTAAGGTTTCAATACAATTGCTATATTTGTAATAGATATATTCTTTATGTTATTCATTACTTTTTTATTGGTTTTACTGAATGGTTTTTTTGTAGCTGCCGAATTTGCTTTAGTAAAGGTCCGTGCATCTCAATTAGACATTAAAATTCAAAAAGGAAGTTCACGGGCCAAACTTGCCAAATCTTTACTTGAAAGATTAGATGCCTACTTATCAGCTACACAATTAGGTATTACCTTAGCTTCCCTGGCACTGGGTGCTGTAGGTGAAACAGCTATTTCAGAAATAGTGGTCCGCACCTTTGATCAATCGGGATGGCATATTAATCCTTTAACCGTTCATAGCATTTCCTTACCAATTGCCTTAACCCTGCTTACATTTTTACACGTTACCATGGGCGAACAGATCCCAAAAATGATCGGGATTAAATATTCGATGGATACAGCCCTGTTTATTGCCTGGCCATTAAAAATATTTTATATGGTTCTTAGTCCCTTCATATGGCTCTTAAACAAATCTTCCAACTTATTTTTACGCTTATTGGGCATTAAATCAATAGGTGAAGAAGATGTTCACTCAGAAGAAGAGTTAAGACTCATCTTAACAGAAAGTGAAGAAGGTGGCGCCATTAAACCCAGTGAAAATGAATTGATCCAAAATGTATTTGATTTTGATGACCGGTTTGTAAAACAGATCATGGTTCCTCAAAACCGGGTTACAGCCATTGATGTAGAAGCATTGGATAAAGATGGGATTGTTCAGAAAATATCAGATGAAGGGTTTTCCCGTTACCCCATTTATTTAGGTGATATTGATAATATCATTGGTGTTATCTATGCAAAAGATTTATTTAAAGAACTCATCTCCAAAAAATTCAGAACCATAAAAGACATTATGCGTCCCGCGCATTTTGTTCCTGAAAGTATGAAGATCAATGACCTGTTACGTGATTTTCAAAAACTGCACATGCAAATTGCCATTGTTACCAATGAATTTGGCGCAACAGCCGGTATTGTAACCATGGAAGATATTATTGAGGAATTAGTAGGTGAAATACAGGATGAACATGATGAGGAGAAACCAACTGTAGAAAAGAAAAGTGAAACCGAATACGTTGTAAACGCTCATAGCAGCATTGGTGATGTAAACGAATCCTTACCCATGTCATTACCCGAAAGTTCTAAATATGAAACCATCTCCGGCCTCATCAATTTTTTATGGGGAAGGATTCCGGGAGTAAACGAAAAAAAACACTATGGAGGTTATGAAATAACTATTCTTCAACGCAAAAAACAAACCGTTGAATCCGTTAAACTCCGTGTATTAGAAAAGGATAAAGTGGAATAGTATCTGATCTTATTACCCGTATCCAAAAAACGATGCTTTCCCTGTACACAATTTATGTATCGGCAAAACTTTACTATCACCACATCTTAAAATTTGAATTAACGGGAAGGTCTCCATGTTAAACCCAGGACTGTACAGATACTACAAATATTGTAACTTAATTATCAAGGTACACTCTCCCCTGCCTCCACATGTCTACTGCCTGGTACCAGGGCATTTTAAACACTTCACTTCTTTCCAAATTATAATCGTTATCTGTAAAAGGATTATTTACTTTTTGAAATGAAAAAAAAGTAGAGTTTGTATTTCCCGATTCTCCATATACCCATACTTCCCCGTTCTTTCTTTTCGTTACTTTATTGGGGGCACCAAATACAATATAAATCATGCCTCTGTCTGTTTTCCAACCTTCCTGGTAGCTGGTAAATAATTTATTGGCCTCTTGCACTCTGCCATAATATTTCCTGATCAACTCAGTGGCACGTTCATTGCTTCCTCCAAGGTCTATCCAGAATTTATCAATAGCCGCTTTTTTGTCAGAAGCACTCATACAGTTATCAAATTCTTTTTTAGCCATAATATACCGGGTAGCTAAAATCATTTGTTCTGAATTTTTAATTTTAGGATAAGACGGCTCATATACAAAAAATGTAATACCATCGTGAGTGTTATCGTTTGTTTTTAAATGGTAAAATCCTTTTTGCGGGATAGATATCTGAAACTTTTGAGTGTTGCTGTAAACGCTGAAGGTAGAGTCTGGACGGTAAGTCATTCGTGACGGTTGTTCCAACGAAAAAGGAGGCAACGCCAGTCTGAAATCGTGGTTAAAATAATCCACATTAAATAACGGTTCAGTGTTCCTGATCGATTCAATATTTACAAGCTCGTTGGGTTTATAATAAGAATTAAAATGGACTTCGTTTAAAACATTAGTCACCAAAAAATTCTGACGGGTTTCCTTACTTGTTTTATCAGCATATAAACTGCTTGTATAACGTGTTCTTTTATTGATATCCTCTACCTGTATATCAATGTGGTATTTTTGCCCTGTCGGTAACCTGAAATAAAAATTCCCTTTAAGTTGTTTAACCACCACCTCAAGCTGCCTGTCTCTTATAAGCACGGTGGCAGTATCATGAATAGCATTTAAGTTATCTTCCAGGCTGCTCTTAACCACTAACTTTACATTACTATAGAAATAACCGCTGGTGTCTGTTTTTTTATACACCAGTACTTCATTTGACATATCGTAAAATAGCTGGCTTACGCTATCATTAATATGATAAATATAAAAGTTGGAACTTAACTCATTGTTCTCTTTCTTATAAAGCCTGTCGGTAGTGGTTTGATTAACTTTTTGCGTATTACACTGCGTGAAACACACAACACCGATTACAAAAATAAGATATGATGAAAGTATGCGGAACATACCTTTGAAGATACAAAAAAGAATAATTAAAAAAAACTATTTCAATTCAAAAGGCTTTCTTTCATATTGACAGCAATCTTCGAGTTTGCCGTAAGCATAATCATCGCCATAATACAGATCATTATCATAACCTGCCTTAGCAATTAATTGCTCAATGACGTTTAAATTAATTTTCGTAGTATCAAATTTAACCGTCATTAACTTTGATTCAACATCCCAGTTTTTTTCGATGACCCCATCAGCAGAAGATGCTGTTTCGATGGTTTTTTTACATTTATCGCAGTTACCCCAAACTTTAAATGTTTCCGTCTTTTCAGGTTTACCTGTTTGACATGAGTACATTCCTAAAATCAAAATAATAAAAAGACAAATTTTTTTCATTCCCCGGAAATTAAATTAAAGAACTGCAAATTTATAATTTAATTTTAAAAAATGCTCAATATATTGAGGCAGAACGAATTTTAAGTTATTTTGTGCTTTAATATTGTCATGGAATACCACAATACTACCGTTTCTGGTATACTTAACCGAGTTATCCAGGCACTTTTCGGGAGAAATCAATTTATCGTAATCATGAGTGAGAACGTCCCAAAACACAACGGTATACACTTTGGAAAGAATAGAAAACTGCTTTTGTTTAATTCTCCCATAAGGTGGCCTAAATAATTTAGTACCTGTAAGCTTCTGACATTGCTCTACATTTTTCAGGTAATAGTCTGTTTCTGATTTCCAACCTTTAATATGATTGTAAGTATGATTTCCAACCTGATGCCCTTCATCCAGTACACGTTTAAAAATAGCAGGATTTTTATCAATATTATTTCCTACACAAAAAAACGTAGCTTTTATATGGTACTGTTTAAGAATATCCAACACCCAGGGTGTTAATTCCTCGATTGGACCATCATCGAATGTTAAATAAATAACGGGTTCAGTTTTACTCATTCGCCACAGAGAATTTTTATAAATTCTTCTTAATAACTGAGGTGGACGAACTAATAATTTCACGGTTATTTTCTTGCTAAAATAATGATTTATTTAATTTCTTTTAATAGTTAATTTCAATTTAGCTCCCTTCTGTTTCCACAAATAAAAATTCGGGTACTTGTGCGCTTTTGAATTTCATTTTTTTAAGCAAAAAAACAGTCACCTAAATTAATATAGGCTTTATGTTCTCTTGTCGTAAGCTTAATCAGATAAGGGATTTTCAAGAGATTTTATGTCTTAAATTTAAAATTCAAAATGAACTTAAATGAAAAAAATTCTATACATTATTGTTTGCTGCCATATTTTATACATCTCTCATGCACAAACAAATTATAATGATTTACCGCTACAAGATAAAATAAGTGTCAAAGAAGGCAGTTCATCTTTTTATTCAACAGCACGAGGGACAAACCCTACTGTTCAAAGTTCTCCCGAACAGGATTGTAACAGTGCTATTCCTGTTTGCCAAAACGTTTACACTACCTCTACTTCTTATAGCGGTGTGGGAGCTAATGATGAAATCCCTTCTAATTCATCATGCCTTGGAAGTAATGAGAGAAATTCTGTTTGGTATACTTTTTCAACTTCATCCGCAGGTAATTTAGCATTTATGATCACGCCTAACAGTTCCAGTGATGATTATGATTTTGCATTATACGATATTACCGGGAGTAATTGCAGTGGCATTTCAAGTGGTGCTATTTCTTCTATTCGCTGTAACTATTCAGCGACTGCAGGGAACACAGGTCTTTCATCCAGTGGATCAAACGCATCTGAAGCCGCCAGCGGTCCAAACCAAAGCAGCGTTTTAGCAACTACAGCAGGCAGAACATATGTATTGGTAATCAGTAACTATTCATCTTCTCAAAGTGGTTATTCACTGAACTTTAGTACCAGCACGGCTTCTATCTTTGATGTTACCCCACCAACCATCATTGGAGTTACGGCGCCTTGCGGTTCAAATGCCGTTACCTTTAACGCCAGTGAGCAAATAAAATGCAGCTCTATTGCTGCTAATGGCTCCGACTTTACAATTACAGGTACCGGCGGTCCTTATGTGGTATCTTCTGCTGCCGGACAAAATTGTGGTATAAATACCGCACAAATAACCTTAAATATTTCTCCTGCGTTAAGTGGGGCAGGGCCATGGACCGTTGGGGTAGTTTCAGGAAGTGATGGAAATACCTTAATCGATGCGTGTGGAAATGCGATGGCACCTCAAACCCATACCTTTACAACCTCTCCTCCCACGGCAACCATAACCGGACCAAGTAGTATCTGTAAAGGTTCTCCATTAGCGCTTACTGCTTCAAATGGCAGTTCATACAGCTGGACAGGTGCTGCTGTACCAGGAGGCCAGCAAACACAACAAACCATATCCCTCACACCAAGTACACCGGGCACACTAAACTTTACGGTACAAGTAACTAACGGAACCTGTGGAACATCAATCGCAACTAAAGCAGTTACTGTAAATGACGCTCCAAATGCCAACTTTAGCGTTATTCCGTCCTTAACCGTATGTGCCGGCGCTTCAATTACTTTCTCCAATACAACTGTATTACCATGTAGTACCGGTGGCTTAGGAGTAAATCAATGTGTTTGTGGAAGTTTTTTATGTAACCCAACACCTGTTGGAGGAACTTTTGCAAGTTACCTTTGGACATTTGGTGATGGCGGCACAGATTTTTACATATTCGGCGCAGGAAACCTTAATCCCACACATACCTATACTGCTCCCGGAACATACAATGTCAATCTTAATGCATCAACCACCATTGGGGCAGGTTGCAGCAATTCGAAAAATGTAACCATTACCGTATTACCGGCGACTCCTAATTTAACTGTTTCTCCAACAACTACTATTTGCCCGGGGCAAAGCAGTACGCTCACCGTTAGTGGTGGCACAAGTTATACCTGGACACCTGCAACTACACTAAGCTCTGCATCAAACAGTATTACCATAGCTAATCCAACTATTACAACCACCTATTCGGTTTCTGCCCCGGGATGTAGTGGCTCCCAAACATCTACCGTACAGGTAGTGGTTAATGGTATTCCTCCTGTAATTGGTGTCGTTAGCGGGCCAACCTTAATTTGTTCAAACTCTGCAGGTTTAACATATTCCGTTAATAATGTTGCCGCCACCAATTATACGTGGTCTGTACCCGCTGGAGCAACTATTACGGCCGGACAAAATTCAAATAACATTACTGTTAATTTTGGTACTACAGCCGGAACCGTTTCTGTTACCGCTGTAGGAACCTGTGGTATAGCCACAGCATCTATTAACGTAGGTTTAAATCCTGCCTTAAACTTAACGGTTACACCCACTAATACCAGTGTGTGTGCGGGAAGTTCAACAACGCTTTCTGCCAGTGGTGCAACCAGTTATACATGGTCGCCTACCGCAACACTTAGTTCTGCTAACGGAGCCAATGTAACAGCAAGCCCTGTTACCGCAACAATCTATACAGTTATAGGATCTTCCGGAACCTGCACTGGTTCTGCAACAGCAACTATTTCTATTTCCGCGGGGTTAAGCCTAACAGCAAGCTCAAACAACGCTACCATTTGTGCGGGGAGTTCGGCACTTTTAAATGCAACAGGTGCTACCAATTATACCTGGAGCCCTGCTGCTACTTTAAACTCAACAACCGGAGCGGGTGTAACAGCAACCCCTTTAGCAAGTACCATCTACACCGTTATGGGATCAACAGGAACCTGTACGGGTGTTACTACAGTAAGCGTAGGCATTGGAAGTGTAGGCTGTGTTTCCACTGCCTGTAATTTGGCACTCATCCGATCAACCTTAACCGGTGCAGGGAATATAGAATTATTAGGGATGAATAATACCTGCAGTTTATATTTTATCAATCCACAATTTATGACAGGCCCACAGGCACAGGCCTACGCTCAAACCTTTGGTGCAAATTTAATATCCGTTCAATCAGCCACTGAAAATGCCGATCTGTTGCAGGCTCTATCAAATCAGGGTTTCTCATCTAATGTTATTTGGATTGGATTTACCGATGCAGCCCTTGAAGGCACCTTTGTATGGTATGATAGCGCACCCGTTACTTATTCCAACTGGGCTCCTGGAGAACCAAACAATGCCGGTGGTAATGAAAATTGTACTCAAATATATCCTAATGGTACATGGAATGATTTAAACTGTTCAGGCTATAACTCTCTATCGGTTATTGAAGTAAATCTTTGTCCGCAGGTTACTATTGTTAATGTGCCCATTCATTGCCCTAATACCAATGTTACTCTTACGGCAAGCACTCTTTTAGGCTCACCCAGTTATACCTATACCTGGATTCAATCGGGTGTAGAATCATTTACAAATGTAAGTACTCCCGGTAATACAAACTCTATTTCTGTAACCTCCATGGCAGCAAATACATTTACGGTATTTTCTGAAGACAGGTATGCCTGCCCGCAATCAGCAAGTATTACCTTAAGTGTAAATCCTCTGCCGGTTATTTCTGTAAATAATTCTACCATTTGTATAGGGCAACAAACAGCTACGTTAAATGCAAGTGGTGGCATTACCTACACATGGACACCTGCAGCAACTTTAAGTTCTGCTAATGGCAATCCGGTAACCGCAACACCTATATCCACCACTATTTATACAGTTACGGGTACTGATGCCAATACATGTGTCAATTCCTATACATCATCTGTAACAGTTATAAATACACCTACTCTTACAGCCTCTTCAAATGCAACCATATGTCCGGGAGCTTCTACAACTCTGTCAGTAAGCGGAGCCATTAATTACACCTGGTCGCCTTCTGTATCATTAAGTTCGTCGAGCGGATCTACCGTCACCGCAAATCCATCCGCCACAACGGTTTATACAATTACAGGTACCAATAGTAACGGTTGCACAGGCACTACTACGGTCCAGGTTACGGCAGCTAGTACACCTACTCTTACATCAACGCCTGACGCAACTATTTGCCCGGGTAGTTCTACTACCATAACAGCGAGTGGAGCCGTTACTTATACATGGTCTCCTTCAACAACGTTAAGCTCTGCAGCAGGCACATCCGTTACTGCAAACCCTACGGGCGCCACAATATATACGATTACAGGAGCAAATGCCAATGGATGTATCTCAACAGCTACTGTTCAAATCTCCGTCAGCTCTAATCCTATCATTACGGTTTCTCCAGGTACTACTATCTGTCCTGCGGGAAGCAGCACATTAACTGCAGGCGGTGCCATTTCCTATACATGGGCGCCGGCAGCTACTTTAAGTACAACAAGCGGAACAGCAACAGTAGCTTCACCTGCCGGAACTACCACTTACTCCGTTTCAGGAAGTAATACCATTGGCTGCACAAGTACCAACACCGTTATGGTAACTGTTGCTAATAATCCTACGGTGACGGTTTCTCCTAATGCCACAGTTTGCCCATTAGCTGCCACTACACTTACTGTAGGAGGTGCAACATCTTATACATGGGCACCGGCTATCTTTTTAAACAACTACAATACGGCAACAGTGGTGTGTACCCCTTCTGCAACCACAACTTATACGGTTGACGGCTTATTAGGAACCTGCCAGGGAAGTACTACCGTTACAGTGGTTGTGCAAAACACGGTAGTTGTAACTGCCGCAGCTGTAAACGCAACTATTTGTCCATTAGCAAATACCTCTCTATCGGCAAACGGGGCAAGTACTTATACCTGGTCTCCTTCATTAACGTTAAGTTCAGCTAATGGCGGAACAGTTACTGCCACGCCACCTGCTTCCATAACCTATACGGTAATTGGCTCAACAAGTACCTGTACCAACAGTGCACAGGTTGTTATTACAGTAACCGTTAATCCTGTTATTTCAGCAACCGGTAATCCTTCTGTAATTTGCAGTGGTAGTTCTTCTACCTTAACTGCAAGCGGTGCCAATAGCTACACCTGGGCTTCCTCTCAAACCTTAAGTTCTCCGAACGGAGTCAATGTTACGGCAAGTCCTAATACAACAACCGTTTATACAGTTACCGGAACTTCCCCTTTAGGTTGTACCAATTTCACCACTGTTGCGTTAGCTGTAATACCAACACCAACCATCAGTACTTCAGCAAACCCTTTAACCATATGCGCCGGCCAAACCTCAACCATTAATGCTTTTGGAGCTACAGATTATACATGGTCGCCAGTGGCTTTAGTAGGTAACCTCAATGCAGGTTCTACTATAGCTACACCTGTTACTCCGGGGCCTACGGTATTTACGGTAACAGGTACAAATGGAATTTCTCCTTTTATATGTACCTCCACAAATACCATACAGGTAAATGTAACCCCAAATACAACGGTTACGCCAAGCCCTTCCTCGACTATATGTGCAGGAGAGTATACCAGCATTTATGCAGTAGGTGGCACAACTTATAGCTGGACACCTTCTTCCGGCTTAAGCAACCCCGGCTCTGCAACTACATATGCTCACCCCGCTTCCAATACTGTTTATACAGTAACAGCAACCAATAATGGGTTATGCCCGGGTTCAGCCACCATGGGAATCATTGTAAACCCTGTTCCTACAGTATATGCGGGAGTTGACACAACCGTTAACATTGATGAATCCATTGTTTTACATGGCATAGGTAATGTTGATGTAGGCTTCTTATCACCGGATGGTATACCATTGATATGTCATTTCTGTGCAGATGTAACCATACATCCACAGGAAACTACCTGTTATGTTTTAAAAGGTGAAAATAGTTTTGGCTGTGCTGATTTTGATACGGTATGTGTTACCGTTACAAAAGACTGGGATGTATTTATTCCAAATACCTTTACTCCTAACAGCGATAATGTAAATGATATTTTTATTCCTGTTGGCTACGGTATAAGTGAAATACACTTGACTGTTTTTGACAGATGGGGCACGCAGATATTTAAAACCCATGGAGATGCCGTTGGCTGGGACGGAGCCAATAAAGGAAAAATATGCGAGCAGGGTGTGTATGTATACCAGGTCGACATTACAGCCATGTCTGGTGCCAAAGCAAAACGTACAGGCCACGTTACTTTGTTGCCGAAGAAATAAAACATAAAAGCAAAAGCCCCTGTTTATTATATAAACAGGGGCTTTTGCTTAATAAATTTTCTATTACAACGAAATTTTATGTACCCGGTGAATTGGAATAACAACACCTTGTTTTAGAATAACTCTTTTATCAGTAACTCCCCAAACCGTTGTTTCTACCAGTTTACGTGATTTATCATCTTCAAAATAAATTTTGATCTTGGTATGTTCAAGATTTCCTAAACTCAAAGCTCTGTTCAACTCTGATTCTCTTTCTTTAATGGCATCTTTATCAGTTAAAACTTCATGAGTAGGAAATTTTAAAGCTTCTATTTTCTCTTTCTCTATATTTTCAAATGTACTTGTCATAAGTAATGGGATTAGTTGGTTAAAATAAATGGGATTAATTAGGTTAGAATATTAACTTAATCCTTAAACACTAAATTAGTGAAAATGGTTACACGATTATCCTTAAAAAAGTTTAAAAAGCTACTTACTTCCTAACAAGTAGTGTCACGTTTTCAACATGTGCCGTTTGAGGAAACATATCTACTGCCTGTATTCTTTTGATATCATAGCTCTCCGTCATCATCGCCAGATCCCGCGCCTGTGTTGCAGGATTACAACTTACATATACAATTTTTTGAGGTGCTGCCTTTAATAAAACCCTTACCACATCTTCATGCATACCGGCTCTGGGAGGATCGGTGATAATAACATCAGGCGTTCCATGAGTTGCAATAAAAGATTCATTTAAAATATCTTTCATATCGCCCGCAAAGAACATAGTATTATCAATACCGTTTAATTGAGCATTTACTTTGGCATCTTCTACTGCGTCGTCAATATATTCCACTCCAACTACTTTCTTTGCATATTTAGCCACAAAATTAGCGATAGTGCCTGTACCCGTATAAAGATCGTATACCACTTCGTTACCGGTTAACCCACACAACTCACGGGTAATTTTATAGAGTTCGTACGCTTGTAACGAATTGGTTTGATAGAAAGATTTTGCACTGATCTTAAATTTAAGCCCTTCCATCTCTTCAAAAATATGGTCGCGCCCATAAAAAGTAATAATGTCAAGGTCTTGCAGAGTATCATTTCCTTTTTGATTAATTACGTATTGCAATGAGGTTATTTGAGGAAAGAGTGTTTTTAAATGGTTTAATAACAACAGAATATTTTCGGGCTGGTTTTCAAAAAACTGGATCAGTACCATCAATTCCCCATTGCTTGAAGAACGAATCATTAATGTTCTCAGTAATCCTGTTTTATCACGTACACCAAAAAAGGTTAACCCATTTTTATTGGCAAAATCCCTGATCTCGTTACGAATTGTATTAGACGGCTCTTCCTGAAGATAACAGGTTTGTATATCCAAAATTTTATCAAACATTTTGGGGATATGAAAGCCTAAAGCGTTACGGTTATCAATTGCCTCTCCACTTTTTATTTCGTCGCTGGTAAGCCATTTTTTATCTGAAAAAGAAAACTCCAGTTTGTTACGGTAGTAATAATCCTGCTTATTAGGAAATATTGGCTGGAGTGTAGAAATATCAAGTTTACCGATCCTGGTTAATGCATCAGCTACTGTTTTTTGTTTAAACACTAACTGTGTTTCATAATTAAGATGTTGCCATTTGCAGCCGCCACATGAGCCAAAATGCTGGCAAACAGGTTCGATCCTGTTTTTGGAAGGTGTTTTTAAGGTAACAATATGTCCTTCGGCATAATTATTTTTTTTACGGGTAATCATAACATCTGCTACATCGCCCGGTACGCCACCATCCACAAATATAACCATGCCATCAACCTTAGCCACAGATTTTCCTTCAGAAGATATATCAACTATCTCAGCATTTTCAACAAAAATATTTTTCTTTATTTTACTCATAGGGGCGTAAAGATAACCAGAATTTTTAAATTTTATATTCACTCCCGTTCGCATTGGAAAATGCCAATAACTTACAAAAGTTCCTAAAAAAACTTAAGGGTACGCGGGAGCTCTCCTTTAATTTAATTTATATGATTACTTTTAAATCCTTAAATGTTTACTTCCCTCCATACCAAAACCAATGTGAGCTTATACAAAGCTGTATTCACTGTATGTTTTATATTAAGTTGTTTTATAGGTATAGGTCAATCGGCCGTTAAACCTGATAACAACAAAGTCATTACAATTCACCACGCAAAAAGAGGAGCCTACGATAAAACACTTGGTGTTGATGCACAACGATTAATCGGTGATGTAGAATGTGAACATGACGGAGCCATTTTGCGCTGTGACAGTGCTTACATTTATAAAGCCAGGAAAATGGAAGCTTTTGGACATATCAGTATTATAAAAGGGGACAGTATTTTTGTATATGGTGATTCTTTAAAGTATGATGCCACTACAAAAATGGCTAATTTAAAAGGGAATGTGAGATGTATTGAAAAAGATATGACACTTACTACTAATATGATGACGTATGAAGTTGGGAAAGGTATTGCCAGCTATTACGATGGCGGAACTATTGTTAATAAAGAAAACACATTAGTTAGTAAGAACGGGCACTATTACTCAGCTACAAAGGATCTGGCATTCCATTATGATGTGGTATTGACTAATCCCGATTATAAAATGCGGGGAGATACGCTCCGTTATAATACGATTAATAAAACATCTTATTTTTTAGGCCCTACTATTATTACAAGTAAACAAAATTACATTTACTGCGAAAACGGCTGGTACGATACCGATAAAGAGGTGTCACGCTTCAGTAAAAATGCCATTATCACTACCAAAGATCAAAAGCTTACCGGCGACAGTGTATTTTACGACAGGAAAAAAGGCTATGGTCGCGCTACAAAAAATGTACAGATAATTGACACCACCAATAAATCTATCATTACCGGAAACTTTGCAGAACATTATGAAAAAGGTAACAGATCCCAAATAACAGGAGATGCCATTTACGGCAGAGTGATTGATAAAGATACCCTGTTTCTTTCTGCAGATTTTTTATTTTATGACGAGCCTGATTCTACTCATTCGTTTGTAAAAGCATACAGACACGTTAAAATCTTTAAAAAAGACCTCCAGGGCATGTGTGATTCTTTAACTTATGCCATACACGATTCTTTAATGAAACTTTATAATTCCCCTGTGTTATGGACTAATAACGGGCAGGTAACCGCAAAAAGCATTAATATTACCGCAGGAGGAAACTCCATCCGTTACTTTGAATTATTATCTAAAGCAATTGTGATACAAAAGGTAGATAGTTTGGATGACAATAAATTTAACCAGATTGCGGGAAAAAAAATAGAAGGCTTTTTTGAGAGGGATTCTATTCGCAAACTTAATGTTATTGGTAACGCCCAGATCATCTACTACCTTAAACAGAAAAAAAACTACAAAGGAGTTAATAAAACCATTTGTACAGATCTTACCATTTGGATGGATACAGAGGGAGTAAACAGGGCTACGTTTAGAAATAAACCAGAGTCAACCGTATTTCCCGTAAATGACTTTGACGATAAAGAAACCCGCTTAAAAGACTTTGTATGGCTTGAAAGTAAGCGCCCCAAGAAGAAATCGGATATCCTTATCCGGTAACCTGACATCCACTTATTTTTTAGCGTTAAAAACTTTCGTTTCTCCGTAAAGGCCATTTATTTCATAATTTGTATATTTAGCTCTTAATTTTAACGGTAACCATTAGCCTTATTACATATTATGAAATTATTACAAAACAAAGTAGCCATTATTACAGGCGCATCGCGCGGAATTGGAAAAGGAATAGCTATTAAATTTGCCGAGCAGGGCTGCAATATTGCCTTTACATACTTAAGCTCTGTAGAAAAAGCAAAAGCATTTGAAGCTGAATTAGCTGCTTATGGCATTAAAGCAAAAGGATACCAAAGTGATGCGGCAGATTTTAAAGCAGCTGAACAATTGGTAAATGATGTTGTTGCAGAATTTGGAACAGTAGATGTTTTAGTGAATAATGCAGGGATCACACGCGATACGTTATTAATGCGTATGAGCGAACAACAATGGGATGAAGTAATGAATGCCAATTTAAAATCGGTATTTAATTTAACCAAAGCTGTGCAGAAACCTATGTTAAAAGCACGTAACGGTTCTATTATTAATATGAGCTCTGTAGTAGGTGTTAAAGGAAACGCCGGACAAACCAACTATTCCGCATCAAAAGCAGGTATTATTGGTTTTACAAAATCGGTTGCGCTTGAACTTGGTAGCCGTAACATCAGAAGTAATGCGATTGCGCCAGGCTTTATTGAAACTGAAATGACGGGTGCTTTAGATGAGAAAGTAGTGCAACAATGGAGAGATGCTATTCCATTGAAACGCGGAGGGTCTGCTGAAGATGTAGCTAACCTTACTTTGTTTTTAGCAAGCGATATGAGTTCTTACATTACAGGCCAATGCATTAATATTTGTGGCGGTATGCTAACTTAGAATTTAAGATTTTAGAAGTGAAATATTAAATCTAAATCGCAATGCTTAATTAAAAATGGAATTTATCTCTAACTATCCCTGGTATTACACCCTGTTATGTTTTTTAGCAGGGTTTGTTTTTTCTGCCATGCTATACGTGAGAGATAAGCATCATGCAGAAAGATCGAAACTACTGAAATATAGTTTAACGGGTTTACGATTTGCTTCTGTTACTATTATTGCATTACTCCTGCTTGATATTTTCATGAAACGGTTGGTAAATGAAACTGAAAAGCCTGTAATTATTATGGTGCAGGATAATTCATCTTCTTTAACTGCCGGAAAAGATTCTTCCGATTTAAAAAATGCCTATACCAAATCTTTAAATGCGTTTGTCAATGCGATTAAAGAGAAATACGATGTTAAGTCTTATCAGTTCGATTCGGAAGTAAAAGCTTCTGAAAGCTTTGATTTTAAAGGGAAAGAAACTGATATTTCAAAAGTATTTTCGGATATCGAAAATAATTATGCTAATAAAAATATTGGAGCTGTTATTTTAGCAACGGATGGTATTTATAACAAAGGTACCAACCCCTTATATAGTATCGAAAAAATCAATGCTCCCATTTACACGATTGCTTTAGGAGATACCTTACCTTTGAAAGATGTATGGATCCAGAATATCAATCATAACCAGGTAGCTTATTTAGGAAATTCTTTTCCGGCGGAAGTGGTTATAAATGCCATAGACCTCAACACCAAACAGGTTACCGTTTCCATATCTCATAATGGAAAAGTATTAAAGCCGGAAAACATATCCATTAACTCAAATACTTTTAGTAAAACCTTTAATTACTTACTGGAAGCCGACAAATCCGGCATTCAAAAATATACGGTTTCTGTTTCTACATTAGAGGAAGACAAAAACAGGCAAAATAATTCACAGTCTTTTGTGATTGATGTTATAGATAACCGCGAAAAAATACTGATCCTGGCTAATGCACCGCATCCTGATATTGCAGCAATTGAACAAAGTATCTCCTCCTCTCAAACATATGAAGTAGAAGTAGCTCTTATCGCTAATTTTACAAAACCACTCAAACCCTACTCTTTGGTTATACTTCATCAAACAAGTAATTTACCACAGTTTATAAGTACTGAACTAAAGAACAATACCATTCCTGTGTTTTCTATAAGTAGTACACCGGTTAATTTTGCGTATACCCAAACTTCGAGAACCGGTGGTGATATGAAAATGAATGAAGTGGAAGCTGCTTATAAAAAAGAATTTTCATTATTCACCATCAGTGCGGAATTACAAAATTACATTAAAGAATTTCCGGCCGTAAAATGTCCGTTTAAAAACACGCTTACCTCTAATGGGGTCAATAGCCTGCTCACTCAACAAATTGGTGTAGTAAATACCAATGAGCCATTACTTTACTTTACCGAAACTAATGGTATAAAATCGGGTGGTTTTTTAGGCGATGGGTTATGGAGATGGAAATTAAGAGATTTTGCAGATCACGATAATTCTAATTTATTTAATGAATTGATTAGTAAAACGGTTCAGTACTTATCCGTAAAAGCAGATAAAAGTTTTTTCAGAGTATATACCAAAAAAATCATCAACGAAAACGAAGCTCTTGATTTTACAGCCGAAGTATATAACCAGAGTTATGAATTAGTAACCGACCCGGATGTGACGCTTATTTTAAAAGACTCGAAAGGGAAAGTTTATAATTATACTTTCAGTAAAAAACAAACCCTGTACAGCCTATCGGTAGGGCAATTCCCGGCCGGTGATTACACTTACGAAGCCAAAGTAAAATTCGGGGATAAACTTTATACTAAATCGGGACTGGTGATTATTAAGGAAATCATTTCCGAAAAATTGAATACTGTAGCCAATCATCGTTTATTATATCAATTGTCTAAACAAAGCGGAGGCAAACTGTTTTATAAAAATCAATTAGCCGATCTTCAAAAAACGATTCTTGAAACAGAAAACATTAAATCCATTACCTATTCGCATAAACAATTAAGCGACCTCGTCAACTTAAAATGGATCTTCTTTGTGATCCTGATATTACTTTCTACTGAATGGTTTCTTAGAAAATATAACGGAAAAGTATAAATCCACTGCAGTTTTACTCTTTTTGGAGAGTAAGAATCCAATTTACTGTCTAAAATCAAGCCTTTTGATTGTTAAAAACAGGTCCAAATCGTTATATTTGTTTAATCAAAAACAGAATTTCAATGAAAAAACTAATGATTCTTTCCTGCGCTGTTATTTTATCCTTATCGGCTTTTAAATCGTCTGATACCGGAAAATTACCTTCAGCCACTGTAAAAAAATTAGATGGTTCTACCATCAATTCTAATACATTTAGCAATAACGGTAAACCCATGATCATCAGTTTTTGGGCTACATGGTGCAAACCTTGTAAAAAAGAACTGGATGCTATTAATGAAGAATATGCTGATTTGGTAAAAGAAACAGGAGCCAAATTAATTGCTATTTCTATTGATGATGCCAGAAGTTCGGGAAAAGTAGTAACGGATGTTAAATCCAAAGGCTGGGAATACGAAGTATATATTGATGAAAATCAAGATTTTAAACGTGCCATGAATGTAAACAACGTACCGCATACCTTTATTATTGATGGTAACGGACAAGTGGTTTACAGCCATAATTCCTATGCAGAAGGCGATGAAGATATTTTAATTGAAAATGTAAAAAAAGTAGCCAAAGGCGAAAAACTACAACACTAATTCCCCCCTGAAAAACTGTGAAAAATTTTTTAAAGTGCATTACAATTGGCTCAAGCCTTTGTTTCATGAACAACTCATTTGCTCAAATAGGTAATTTACCTCAAGGTTCTGTTACAGGTAACTTTCAGATTGATGCAGCATATTACCAAAAAGATACTGTTATTAAAGCAGATCCTGGCAAAGAAGTGTTTCGTTACAATGCTTTTGGGAATGTGAATTATACCTTAGGTAATTTTTCGGCAGGTGTGCGTTTCGAAAGTTACAACCCGCCATTAATAGGTTATTTACCCGGCTACAAAGGTTCTGGAATTCCTTACCGTTTTGCACGCTATAAGCATAAAGAGATTGATATTACTGTGGGTAATTTCTATGAGCAGTTTGGAAGTGGGATCACATTAAGATCCTACGAAGACAGAGGCTTATTATATGATAATGCATTGGATGGGATGCGCGTGATTTTTACTCCAAAAAACGGGATCCGTATTAAAGGACTTGTTGGGAAACAACGTACCTATTTTTCTTTATCGCCTGGTATAGTACGTGGTATAGATGGAGAGATCAACATTACTGAATTATTTGACTCTCTTTCAAAATCAAAAACAAAAGTAATTATAGGTGGTAGCTTTGTGAGTAAATACCAGGACGCTCAGGATCCTGTATTGGTATTGCCTCAAAATGTTGGTAATGGTGCAGGAAGATTTGCGATCATAAGAGGTGGTTTTAATTTTAATGCTGAGTATGCCTATAAAATAAATGACCCGTCGTATCAAAATCAATTCAGTTATAAAGACGGACAGGCGTTAATTGCGTCTACATCTTATGCTACCAAAGGCTTTTCATTTCTACTTTCCGGAAAAATGGTTGATAATATGAGTTTCCGAAGCGACAGGAATGCCACCAATACCATTGATATGATCAACTATCAACCGGCTATGACCAAGCCGCATACGTATATGATGATGGCTTATTATCCTTATGCCTCACAGGCAAACGGCGAAGTTGGCGGAATGGCTGAAGTTCAGTATAAAGTAAAGAAAGGAAGTGCCTTAGGTGGTAAATACGGAATGGATATCACACTTAACGTTTCTATATTTAATGCCCTGGATACAACAGGATTAAATCCGGCAGGTGATTCGTTGAAACACTTAAAATACCATACAGACTATAGCAAAGTGGGTAGTAATTATTTCCAGGATTTTAATATTGAGATCAACAAAAAATTCAACAAAAAATTAAAAATGACGGCGATGTACGCCTACCAGCACTTAAACCAATCGGTTGTTCAGTTTAACACCCTTGATAAATCTGAACATCCGGATGTAACTGCACATATTGGGGTAATTGACATCACTTATAAATATAAATCTTCATCGGCTATTCGTTTCGAAACGCAGGGCTTTTTTGGAAAATACAGTTATGGCAACCATGGATTTGAACCTAATGGTGATGTTAACATTACCAATAATACCGGTTCATGGGTTACTGAATTAATTGAGTGGACACCTTCATCAAAATGGTTTGTAGTAATAGCGGATCAATACAATTACAACAATCCCGATAAAGCAAAACGGGTACATTATTATTATGGAAGCCTTGGTTATGTAACCGGGCCAACACGTGTTTCTTTAAGCTATGGACGTCAGCGCCAGGGAATTTTTTGTGCAGGAGGTGTATGCCGTTTTGTACCGGCCTCCAGTGGTTTAACTATTAGTATTTCTTCCAGTTTTTAATTTATAGATATCATGAAAAAATTAATTCTAAACTCCACCATTCTTTTGAGCTTACTGGCAGTGATCGTAAGTTGCGATTTTGTAAGAAATGTCAATCAGCCTGTGGCTCCTACTACCACTACCGGTTCTACCGTTGTTTACCGAAATGTATTGGTAGAGGATTATACAGGACACAAGTGTGGGAACTGCCCTGCTGCCGCTGTTCAATTAACGACAATGGAAGCACAGTATCCCGGAAAGGTTATTCCATTAGCGATACATGCAGGTTTTTTTGCTAAAACAAATGTGCAATATCCTACTGATTTTCAAACTACCGTGGGCGATGCTTATGACACACAATTTGGAAACAGTGCTGCCGGAAACCCCAATGGGTTAATTAACCGTGTAGGATACGGCACCGGTTCTTTTATTAAACAATGGTCGTCATGGGGCGCAGAAGTAGCAACACAATTAGCCAAACCTGCTATTTTTCAGATTAGAATTCATAATGTATTTAACTCAGCTACCAGTATTTTAAATACTGATGTAACCGTTAAATCATTGGCGAATAATACAGGGACCTATAAATTAGTGGTATTGGTTACCGAAGACAGTTTAATAGCTGAACAATTAGATTACAGACAGCCTTCAGGACAACAGACCATTCCTAATTATGAATTTAACCATGTATTACGTACTGCTGTAAATAGTACCTGGGGTGATGCCGTTTTTACAAGTTCAGCTAATTTGAATGATTCGATTGTTAAAACCTATTCGAATTTCTCAATAAACTCTGCTTATAGGGCCTCTAAATGCCATATCGTTGCCTATATATACGATGCCAGCCCTGCGAGTACCACGTATTATGAAGTACTGGAAGCGAACGAAGCAAAACTAAAATAGTTTTTCAAAGTTTGTTTTGCCTGTCCCCCCTTAATTTAAGATTGTAAAGCTCTCATTAAATTTATACTTTTACGGTTTTATATAATAGTATGAAACCATCTATTCCTAAAGGCACCAGAGATTTCGGCCCTGCCGAAATGCAAAAGCGCCAATACATTTTTAATATCGTTAAAAATAATTTCCAGTTATTTGGCTATGCTCCTATTGAAACGCCGAGTATGGAAAATATCACAACGCTTACAGGAAAGTATGGTGATGAAGGAGATCAGCTGATTTTTAAAATTTTAAATTCCCGATTAAACGAAAGTTCTAAAAAAGAAGAATTAAAAAAAGAGTTTGACCTTTCACTGGAAAGATCTTTAAACTCTGAATTATTAACGGAGAAAGCCTTACGTTACGATCTTACAGTTCCCTTTGCCCGATATGTGGTAATGAACCACCACAGCTTAACCTATCCGTTTAAGCGTTACCAGATACAACCGGTATGGCGTGCAGACAAACCTCAGAAAGGACGTTACCGTGAATTTTACCAATGCGATGCTGACGTAATCGGTTCAAACTCTTTGGTAAATGAATTAGAGCTGTTGGCAATGATGGATAAATCATTTGCTGAATTAGCCATTCCTGTCTTGATCAAATTTAATAATCGTAAAATACTAAGTGGTATTGCGGAAATTTTAAATGCCAGTGATAAGATCATTGATATTACCGTTGCCATAGATAAACTGGATAAGATCGGGAAAGATGGTGTGATCAAAGAATTACAAAGCAAAGCTATTTCGGATACCGCCATCAAACAACTGGAGCCACTGATAGATCTTTCGGGATCTAATGCCGAGAAAGTAGCTGTATTAAAAACATTTTTGAGCACAAGCGATATTGGCAAAAAAGGAATCGAAGAAATAGAATTCTTATTAAATAATTTATCTACTATCGCTATTGCGCATGTAACCGTTGAATTAGATATTACGTTGGCCCGTGGCTTAAACTATTATACTGGAACTATTTTTGAAGCCAAAGCAAATGCAGGGACATTTACGCCAAGTATTTTAGGTGGGGGCCGCTACGATGATTTAACCGGAATCTTTGGATTAAAAGGGTTGTCGGGTGTTGGAATCTCTTTTGGGATTGACCGCATTTATGATGTGATGCAGGAATTAAATTTATTTCCGGAAGCCGTTAATAAAGTTTCAACAACAACATTACTCTTCACTAATTTTGGAGAAACCGAGCAACTACATTGCATGAGTTTAGCAGCCCAGTTACGATCTAATGGCATTAATACGGAAGTTTATCCTGATGCTACAAAAATGAAAAAGCAATTTGAGTATGCCGATAAAAAACAAATTCCATTTGTTGGTGTAATTGGTACCACTGAAATAGCCAATAAAACCATTATGCTTAAAAATATGCATACAGGTACACAGGAAGAAGTTTCTTTCGAAAGGTTGCTGGAGCTGATTAAATAAGCTCAGTAAACAACATGAGTAAACATACCAACGAATTGCCTGATCGTATTGACGCGAAAGAGGCTGATTATTTATATTTAAAACCATCAGGAATCATTGGTGCGGGAAATGGTTTATTTACGTCCATTCAAATTTATGAGAACGAAGTTATTTCTTTATTCAAAGGAGAAATACTTTCCAATAAAGAAGCCGCTTTAAGAGCTAAACAGCATATGGATGGCTATTTTATTAATATGTTGGATGGTACCATTATGGATTCGATGCACGTAAAGTGTTTTGCCAAATATGCCAATGATGCTGAAGCTTACAGGAAACGCCTGTTCAAAAACAATTCGAAGATTTCGCTAAATGAGCAGGACCAGGTTTGCCTTGTGGCTTTAAGAGATATTAAAGTAAGCGAAGAGATTTTTTGTGGTTATGGTAAAAAGTACTGGCAAAATTTTTCCAGGAAAATTCTTTCCTGATTAAATCATCATGAGGTATACGATCATAAAAAAAGCCTGTATGTGACGCATACAGGCTTCTATAATAAATAAAATGTTATAATTATTCAGCTAAAACAATCACGCTATTTTTAAACACTTCCACAACACCTCCTTTAACAGGAAAGGTATGAGGTGTGTTATTATCTTCAATCAGTTCAATGTTACCTTTTTTTAAAGTGGCAATCATTGCTGCGTGATTATTCATAACACCAAAAGAACCTTCTGCACCAGGGAAAACCGCTGATTTAACATGGCCTTCAAATAGTTTTTTATCGGGTGTAATTATTTCTAGTTTCATTTTATATTTAAGATTTTAGAAATAAGATTCAGGAATTTAAGGTCTTGAATCTTATTTCATATTTCTAACTTGATTAAGCGTCTGCTAAGATTTTTTTACCTTTTTCAATGGCTTCTTCAATAGAACCAACTAAGTTAAAGGCTGCTTCAGGATACTCATCCACTTTACCATCCAGGATCATGTTAAATCCTTTGATAGTATCTTCAATTGGAACCAATACTCCTTTTAAACCTGTAAATTGTTCAGCAACGTGGAAAGGCTGAGATAAGAAACGTTGTACACGACGTGCACGGTGAACGGTTAATTTATCTTCCTCACTTAATTCATCCATACCTAAGATAGCGATGATATCCTGTAACTCTTTGTAACGTTGTAAAGTTAATTTAACACGTTGAGCACAATTGTAGTGAGCCTCTCCGATTACTGCAGGAGTAAGGATACGGGATGTTGAATCCAATGGATCCACCGCAGGGTAAATACCTAACTCAGCAATTTTACGGCTTAATACAGTTGTAGCATCTAAGTGAGCAAAGGTTGTAGCCGGTGCCGGATCCGTTAAATCATCAGCAGGTACATAAACCGCTTGTACTGAAGTAATAGATCCTTTTTTAGTAGATGTAATACGTTCCTGCATCGCTCCCATTTCTGAAGCTAATGTTGGTTGGTAACCTACCGCTGAAGGCATACGGCCTAATAAGGCAGATACCTCAGCTCCCGCTTGTGTAAAACGGAAGATATTATCAACGAAGAATAAGATATCACGGCCAGGGCCTGTTCCATCTCCATCACGGAAATATTCCGCCATGGTTAATCCTGATAAAGCAACACGAGCACGTGCTCCTGGAGGCTCATTCATTTGTCCGAAAACCAAAGTTGCCTTTGAATCTTCTAAAGCTGTAAGATCTACTTTCGAAAGATCCCATCCGCCTTTTTCCATATCATGTTTAAAGGCATCGCCGTATTTAATTACGTCTGATTCGATAAACTCTCTTAATAAGTCATTTCCTTCACGGGTACGTTCACCTACTCCGGCAAATACTGATAAACCAGCATATGCTTTTGCGATGTTATTTACCAATTCCATGATCAATACCGTTTTACCTACACCGGCACCACCAAATAATCCAATTTTACCACCTTTTGAGTAAGGCTCAATTAAATCAATTACTTTGATACCTGTAAATAATACTTCCGAAGAAGTTGATAAGTCCTCAAAACGAGGAGCCGCACGGTGAATAGAGACACCGTCATCTTTTCTCATAGTATTGATCCCATCAATAGCATCACCTACTACGTTAAATAAACGGCCTTTTACTTTATCACCTGTTGGCATTTTAATAGGTGAACCTGTCATTTTCACTTCCATACCGCGGCATAATCCGTCAGTACTATCCATGGCAATGGTACGAACCATATCTTCCCCGATATGTTTTTGTACTTCAAGAATTAAAGGTTGTCCACTTTCGCGAACTATTTCCAATGCATCAAGAATGCTGGGTAATTTCCCACCATTTAAATCAAAACTAACGTCCACTACAGGGCCAATAACTTGAGCAATTTTACCAATTTGGTTAGACATGTGATATGTGTTTTTTAAATTCGGGTGCAAATGTAGGGTTTTAAGTTAAAAATACAAAGTTAAAAGTGGATTTTAGTCGAATAAAATAAGCGATTTATTCACAATTACGACAGTTATCCACTTTTAGATTTTTCTGTAAAAAAATTAAGATTGCTATATTTAAGCTTTACTTTTTTAGAATTGAAATTTTACGTATGATCCAGGAAAACCTTTTATTAATCATCTTTTTGCTGTTTGTTGTGTCCATGCTGGTAATGCTTGGACAAAAGCTCCGTATTTCCTATCCTATTTTTTTAGTGATAGCGGGCTTGCTCATCAGCCTTATACCCGGTATACCTCATATTACCATTGATCCTGAGTTGGTTTTCCTGATATTTCTCCCTCCTTTATTATATGAAGCAGCCTGGTATACCTCCTGGCATAATTTCTGGAAATGGCGCCGTCCTATCAGCCTTTTGGGGTTTGGCCTGGTATTATTTACCTCCTGTATCATAGCTTATTTTTCGAGCGAAATGATTCCTAATTTTACGCTGGCACTAGGGTTTCTATTGGGTGGAATCATTTCACCACCGGATGCAGTAGCCGCTACATCCGTCTTAAAAGGCCTGAAAATCCCAAAACGCATCGTTACCATTTTAGAAGGGGAAAGCCTCGTTAATGATGCCTCCAGCTTAATTGTGTTTCGGTTTGCGCTGGCAGCAGTTGTTTCCGGCAATTTTGTATTTCAACAGGCCGCCACCAGCTTTTTCTCGGTAACGCTTATGGGTATTGTAATTGGCCTCGCTATAGCCCACGTGTTTTATGCCATTCACCGCTGGCTTCCTACCTCCTCCAATATTGACACAGCCCTCACCTTTATAGCTCCCTACCTTATGTACATCACGGCAGAGCATTTTCATTTTTCGGGTGTAATGGCTGTTGTAACGGGAGGTTTATTTTTATCCTACCGGTCACACGAAATTTTTAATTACAATCCCGGATGCAAACAACCAACGTATGGGCTACTGTTGCCTTTATTTTAAACGGATTGGTGTTTATTTTAATTGGCTTACAGTTACCCATTATTGTAAATGGTTTAACCGAGTATTCTTTTTCTGTAGCGGTTAAATATGGACTGGCCATTAGTGTATTAACCATCATTATCCGCATCATATGGGTTTACCCGGCCACATTTTTTCCAAGATGGATAAATAAAAACATAAGAACCAGGGAGAAAAAACCGAGCATTGGCGGGGTTTTTCTGGTAAGCTGGGCGGGTATGCGCGGTGTGGTATCCCTGGCCTCGGCCTTATCCATTCCTTTAACATTACCTGGTGGAGAACCTTTCCCTGAGAGAAACCTTATTTTATTTATCACCTTTATTGTAATATTGGTAACCTTAGTGGTACAGGGATTATCCTTACCTTTTATTATAAAACGCCTTCATTTAACTGAATCGGAAGAAATAGTACCTGAAGAAGAACAGGAAGCGGGTATTCATTTGCGACTCACCAAAGTAGCCTTATCAACTTTAAAAGAAAGTTATGCTACTGAAATAGAAACGAATGAATTAGTTACCAATTTAAAACATCAGTTGGAAAACGATATTTCCCTTACCTCTCAACGCATTGAGTCTTTAGAATGTAATGATACTGAAAGAGGGGAAATTGAGCTCTACAACAAGGTATTGATTGACCTGATAAAAATACAGCGAAAGGAATTAATTATACTACGCAAAGAAAGAGAATATGAAGAAGAAATCCTGCGTAAACAAACCGAACAACTGGATCTAAATGAAGCAAGGCTTTCGGCTAAAGTGCATTAGACTTTCGCATAAAACTGTATAAAATAAAAAAAACAGCTAAACTGACAAAGTCAATTTGGGTAGATTTTTTAAGCACACGAAACCGGAAGCAACCACAGCCGCTTTATCCGCACACTACATAACAGAGAGCAATTACATATTCATTTTGATGGAATAATCAACCGAGTGTTTACCGGAACCGTAAATAATAAAAAACACTGCCGATATCAAAACCAGCGAAGCCTGCATCATATTTCCCACAATCATGTCGCCTGTAAAATTTATGATTACGGCTCCTATTAAAATAGGAAGCTGTACTAACAGGGAAAGCCGTGTAAGTAACCCAAATACAATTAAAGCCCCTCCAAATAAATGCGACATGGCTACATAATGAATCAAAATAAATGAAGCCCCCAGCGAATTTCCGGCAGAACCTAAAACATCAGTAAGAATATCTGTCTGACTCGAAAATTGAATTCCTTTAAACACCAAAAATAAGCCTGTAGCTATGCGTAAAAAATCAATTAACAGGCTTGTACGGGCATTGGCCCATTTGTTTAATCTAACAACAGTTTTCATAACATTATATATTTAAACATTGTTACAATTTGTTCTTACGACAAACGAATAAATAATAACAATGATGATTGCTACTATAAAATTACAAAGAAAATAAACCTGTTAAAAAACTAAATGTGATGTATTTAGTCTTAAAATAACGAAGCTAAATTTATGTTTTACGACGCAAAAGATCCAGAATTAATTCCGGCGGGCGGCCAATAACAGCTTTGTAGCCATCAATTACAATAGGGCGTTCAATCAAGGTAGGATTTTCCAATAAGATCTGGATCCATTCTTCGTTGGTAAATTTTTTGCCTTTGAATTTTTTGATAAACAACTCTTCTTTTTGTCTCACAATATCAAATGCCTTTACACCAAGTTTGGATAAAATTTCTTTCAGTTCTTTTTTTGATAAAGATTCTTTCAGGTATTCCTTTACTTCAATTTCACAATTTTCACCTTCCATTAAATTCAGGGCTTCGCGGCATTTACTACAGCGAGGATTATAGAGGATTTGAATTTTTTTCATTTTTATATTTTTATGTAATCCTTGCTCCGGAGCGAAACAATCTTATACCTACCATTAAACTAGTTTGAGATTGCTTCTCTGCCAGCCAATGGATTGCAATGACAAATCATTTATTTTCTTTTTCCCTGGCTCATTAAAAATGTTTTTAAAAGCTCATCGATATTACCATCCAATACACCTTCAGCATCGGTAATTTTCAATTCCGTTCTATGATCGTTCACCAGTTTATAAGGATGCAATACATAACTACGAATTTGTGAGCCCCACTCTATTTTCATTTTTCCATCCTCTACGGCATCACGCGCCTCATTTTTCTTTCGCATTTCAATTTCATACAATTGCGAACGTAACATTTGCATGGCAATGGTTCTATTTCCCAACTGGGACCTATCTACCTGGCAAACAACAACGATACCGGTTGGCTTATGGGTAATTTGAACTTTAGATTCTACTTTATTTACATTTTGTCCACCTGCACCTCCGCTTCGCGACGTGTGTATTTCAATATCATTAGGATGAATATTTATTTCAATAGTATCATCTACCACCGGGTATACATATACGGAAGCAAAGGAGGTATGACGTTTGGCATTCGAATCAAAAGGGCTGATCCGCACCAGGCGATGCACACCGTTTTCTCCTTTTAAATTCCCATAAGCGTAATCACCATCAATTTGCATAGAAACTGATTTGATCCCCGCTACATCCCCATCTGTTCTATCCAGTTCTTTTAATTTAAACCCGTTTTTTTCTGCCCACATCATGTACATACGCTCCAACATACTGGCCCAGTCGCAGCTTTCCGTACCACCTGCACCTGCATTAATCTGCAATACACAACTCAGCGCATCGTCCGGTGAATTAAGCATATTTTTAAACTCAACATCATCTAAAATTTTTAAGGCCACCTGGTACAATTCTTCGGCATCTGCCTCAGTTGCATCACCTGCTTTAAAAAATTCATACATGGTATCAAGGTCATCAATAGCAGATGTCAGCTTATCATAAGAACCAACCCACAATTTACGTTGCTTTACTTCTTTTAATACGGCTTCTGCTTTTTTTGAATCTGTCCAGAAAGTTGGATCAAGGGTTTTTTCTTCGAGTTCCTTTAACTCGTGGCTTTTCTTATCATAGTCAAAGAAACCCCTTCAGGGCGATATGTCGCTCGTGAAGGTCCTTTAGTTGGTCTGCTGTAAACATGGTACAAAGTTATTATTTATTGTTGAATAAAGAAAAAAACTCATGGAAGAACTCACGAATGCCTGCAAAATCAACGGGTAGCAGGTTTACCATCATACTTCAAAAACAGGATATAGCTTATAATCATAATGATCCCAAAACTGAACAGCCCCATCGCAACAGCAATGATAAGGTGTTGTATGATTCCAAAAGCAAATACATAAATTTTTAAAGGCCTGAACCAGATAAGAAAAGGAAATAGCAATTGATAAGCAAGTGTAGCATAATTGAGTATCACGCAACACCATAAAGGTAAACTGAACAAGAGTGCGCTGGTGTATTCAGGAATTTGAAAAATGTGATACACTGCAGTGCCATCCAACCACGCAGAATCTGTTAATTTAAACCAGGACGCTAAAAAATACACCAAACAGATTTGAACTTTTATACCGATTAAAGCGGTATTATGAAGTGCTGTTTTAAGGTCGTTTACAACAGTATGAGGAGTTCGTTTTACAGAGAAAAAAATATTAAAAAATAATAACTGGTTCAATAAATAATCGCCTGCTGTAAGTGTTGAATACAAAAAGCTATTCAAATTAAGCATAACAAGCCATAATACTAAATTACTCAGATAGTTCGACTTCCGCAGTAATCCTACCACAGAGAGGGTTGCCAACAATAAAATAAAAGCAATGCTTAAATTTTTCGAATAATGGTTATTGAGTATAAATACAGCATCTTTTATTCCGCCAATAAAACCGGGCTGGTTATAAATCATTCTCTCTATAGAGAACAGTGATTTAAAATGATAGACATAGATGAATGCTTTATATAACAGGAATATATATAAAGCATTTCTAAACCAGGTAATTTCTCTTTCCTGGTTTTTAGCTTTAAAAAAATATGTTGTAATAGAATCTATAATAATGAAAGGTTTTTAAAATAGTAAGCGGTGGTTCTATCTTTTGATCTGGTAATTAACAGTAATTCATACGCTTTTCCACCTTTCCAACACCTGAAATTCCTGAAATAATATTTAGCGGCACGTTCCAACACTTTAAAACTGGGCAAATCGGGCTTTTCATAAAACACCTGATCCTTTTCACCTAAATCGTACGCAACATAATTAATGGAGTTGGTAATTAATAAAACCTCTACTTCTCTTCCAAGGAAAGCGCTTCTTCTTTTCATTAAACGACTGGTAATATTTGTCCATGGCTGCCATTTATTCCCTGAACCATTTCGGATCATCAGATCAAACTGTTTGTTTGGTGCAGGCACAAAAACTGTCCATTGCTGGTGAAAGTAAGGATAGCAATACATATTGCCGGCTGCTTTTATAACTCCGGGTAATTTAACCGGGGCAGCATAATCCATAATGCATATAAAATGCACACATAGAAAAGAAAGTAAAAACAAGGATACAATGCGTTTACCTGCTGTACTCATTATTAAGGCTTAACAGGTGTTTTATTAAACTCCAGCTCCACTTTTTTACCGGTGATACTTTCTAAAAAAGGTTTCAGGATTTTTTGAGCGTTTAATTCGGTTTCTCTAAAAACAACCTGGTTTAAACTATCGCTTTTGAAGTAGTTTTCTGCTTTCTTAAGAGCCAGCTGAGTGGTTAATGCCTCATTATCCAATAAAAAATAAGTAGTTGCATTATAAATACGTGTTTTTTGCTGATCGATCTTATAGTAACAGATCTCAGGCTTTGGAAGAATGATCTTTACCACAGAATCGCTTATGTTAATTTGCTTAGCGGTGATTTTAGCAAGATCTATACAACCTGCCATTTCCCCGCTTACCACTAACAATACCCTCGAATCCGGTAAATAATCCCTTTCGATGGTATATTCCATTACATCTTTAATATTGAGCTTCACCAGTTCCATTTTACCAATAGCCTGTATTTTGGTAACTGCCATTTCGTTGGTTTCCATAATACGGGTATCGGGTGTGTTATCCCTGAACAAAAACCATGAAATAATCAATGTTAAAATAATAACTACGAGGTAAGGCGTTACAGAGAGATTACGAAATGAAAAAGGTTTCCGGTTCATAGATGTAAATATAAAGATTATTAAGGGATTGCGATATTGATGATTTTTTCTACAGTTTTGTTGATTTTATTCCACATAATGAGTGCAATTTTTCTTTATATTTATATTTTCCGCACCTGTATCGAGTAGATATATGCTTTTAAAAGAACCTCTTGTATAAAAAAATGAACAAATGTATTGGCCGGGGCTTATGGCATAAAGTTTAATAATAGTAAAACGTTACATTAATATAAACAAAACAAATAAACAAAAAAATGTGAAATTGTGGGTTACATCAAATATGAAACGGTATTAATCTATAAATTCGCAAAAATTAAAATCTAAAACAAAGCTTATGAAAAATCTAAAATTAATATTAGTAGCAGTCCTGTTCTCTGCATCTAGTTTGTTCACAACATCTTGCAAAGGCGGTGCTGAAAAAGAGAAAAATCCTTTAGCTGATAGCTTGTCAGGGATAAATGGTGAGTTAAACGGCCAGTTATCTGAAAAGGAAGCTGCATTACAGGAGTTTGTAACGTCTTTCAACGAGATCCAGGACAATTTAAATGCGATTAAAGAAAAAGAGAAAATTGTTGCTAAAAGTGCTCAAAGTGGTGATGTAAAAAGTAAAGAAGAGCAGATTAAGGAAGATATTCAGGCTATTTATGATTTACTTGCTAAAAACAAAAACAGAATCGGTTCTTTAACTAAAAAATTAAAGGATTCGAATTCTAAAATAGCAGGTTTAGATGAAATGATCGCTAACTTACAAGCACAGATTGATGCTAAAGATGGTGAGATCGCTGATTTAAAAACTCAATTAGAATCTAAAAACATTGAATTAAGTAACATTCAAATGAATTTAGAAACGGTTGAAGCTGAAAGCTCTTCTAAAACAGGACAGTTAAATACAGCCTATTATGCTATGGGAACTTCTAAAGAGTTAAAACAAAAAAATGTAATTACTAAAGAAGGTGGTTTCATTGGCTTAGGTAAATCAACTAAAGTAAAAACAGATTTTAATAAAGATTATTTCACTAAAGTGGATATCTCTCAAACAAATTCAATTACTATCGGTGCTAAAAAAGTGAAGATCTTAACTTCTCACCCAAGCAGCTCTTATAAATTAGTAGGTGAAAAACCGGTTGAAAGACTCGACATCACAAATCCTACAGAATTCTGGTCAACTTCTAAATACTTAGTAATTGTAACAGAATAATTCGATATACAGAAAAAGATTAAACCGCTACAGGCATTACCTGTAGCGGTTTTTTTTGTATGTTTGTTATACCTAAACGGTAGTTATGAAATATGGAATAAGCTTTCTGTTTTGTTTAATTATGAGTTGTGCAACAGCACAAAACGATTCAATCATACAACAATTTGAATACAAAAAAAACAAACTTAACCATACAGGTATGATCGTACTGAGCTCTTGGGCCGGAGCAAACCTTGCAGGGAGCGCCATTGGTTATGGCTTAACAAACAGCTACGAGGAAAAACAATTTTATATCATGAATGGGGCATGGGGTGCTATTAATCTAGGGATTTCTTTACCGGGCTTGTTTTCTAAACCTAAAGCAAGCCAAAGCATTTATGAAACCCAAAAAAATCAAACCAGGGTTGAAAAGCTATTTTTGGCAAATGCTGTTTTAGATGTTGTTTATGTAACCGGTGGATTCTATCTGAAACAATACGGGAATAACCAGGCTGAAATTAAGAAACAACAACAGTTTAATGGTTTTGGAAACTCCGTTATACTACAAGGTGCAGGATTACTGATATTTGACACGTTTATGACACTGCTGAATAACAAAAACCGTAAAACGCATTTAGACCCCTTTCTTAAAAAAGCAAGTATCTCCTTTGCCGGAAATTATTTTAAGATCGGTTACCGTTTTCATTAAAAGCACTTATCTTTACTCTATGGATGCGATCATCGAATTAAAAGCAATCAAGAAAGAATATAAAATTGGTACTGAAGAAATTCATGCCTTAAGCGGTGTTTCATTAAATATTTTTAAAAACGAATACGTTGCCTTAATGGGGCCAAGCGGAAGCGGAAAATCTACTTTAATGAATATGCTTGGTTGCCTCGATTCTCCTTCATCAGGCGAATATATCTTAAATAAGTTATCGGTTGCCCAGATGAGCGATAATCAATTAGCGGAAGTAAGAAACAAACAAATTGGGTTCGTATTTCAAACCTTTAATTTACTACCCCGTTCTACCACTTTAGAAAACGTGATGCTTCCGTTAGTGTATTCAGGAATTGAAAAAACAAAACGGGAAGAAATGGCAAAAAAAGTGCTCGACCAGGTTGGTTTAGCTAATCGGATGTCGCACAAACCAAATGAATTATCGGGTGGCCAAAGACAGCGTGTTGCTATTGCACGGGCCTTAGTAAACAATCCTGCTATTATTTTAGCGGATGAGCCTACCGGAAATTTAGATAGTAAAACATCTGTTGAAATTATGGGATTGTTTGAAGAGATCCACAGAAATGGAAATACCATTATTTTAGTAACACACGAAGAAGATATTGCTTTACACGCCCATCGTATCGTTCGTTTAAAGGATGGCTTGGTTGAATCGGATAAACCTAACGAAAATATTATTACGTTTAAAAAACGTATGGAAAGTATTGGCTAAACGAATCTCAAATTTATGAAAGAATTAAATCAACTTGAACTAACCCTATTAAACGGTTTAACGGAAAAGTATCCATCGTTAAAATCTCATATTCCTCATTTGAAAATTAACGAAAGAAAAATAACCGGCACCGGTATGTCGGTGAATTTTGTATACACACATTCTGATGAGCAATTAACAGTGGAAGATTTCAATGCTTTATTTAGCAATGGGGAAATTATTCAAATCAAACATCTAAAAAAGGGTTTGGGCTATGTGATTGATATTACTGCCGGGCAAATTGAATACCTTGAATTTACAACCAACGGAGAAAGTTGGAATGGAAAGTTTGATGAATTTAAAATAGTAAGCCGCGACCAACAAAATCAATAAACAAACCGTCACATAAAAAAACCCTTGAGAAAATTCTCAAGGGTTTTTTTATTGGGGTCAAAATAATAATTACTGCTTAATTAACTTAATGATTTGTTGTTTATCATTTTGAATCACTTTCACAAAATAAACACCAGTACATTGATTATGAATATCTAAATCATGTTTACCAGTTTCTAACGTTTCTGTAATGATTACCTGTCCTAATGCATTAGTTACTATAATCTGAGATGAAGTATTTAACTCAATTGTAAATAAACCATTGTTAGGATTTGGGTAAACTCTCAATGTGGCTTCGAGAGCTTCAGCCACCATTGATATCCCTGCACATACGCTTACATTTTGTGAAATAGTAGTTGTATTAACACAACCATTTGCAGCTGTTCCATTAACTGAATAAACAGTAGTTAAAGTTGGACTAACTGTAATGTTAGCTGTATTTGCAGAAGTACTCCATGTATAAGAAGTAGCGCCTGCTGCAGACAATGTTGCTGTTCCTCCAACACATAATAGAGTGTTGGATGTACTTGCCATGATAATAGGTAAAGCCTTAACCGTTACACTTGAAGTAGCATTTGTTAAAGAGACACAACCATTAGCATCTGTTCCGTTTACTGAATACGTTGCATTTACAGTAGGTGTAACTACAGCTGAACCACTTGAATACGTATAAGTACTTGCTCCTGTTGGAACTATTGTAAATGATTTGCCAGCACAAATTGCACCAGAGTTTACAGATATTGTTGGTAATGCATGAACTGTTACACTTGATACAGCATCTGTTGAAGACACACAACCATTAACATCTGTTCCGCTTACTGAATACGTTGCATCTGCCGTTGGTGTAACTACAGAAGAACCGCTTGAATACGTATAAGTAATTGCTCCTGATGGAACTATCGTAAATGATTTGCCAGCACAAATTGCACCAGAGTTTATAGATATTGTTGGTAATGCATGAACTGTTACACTTGATACAGCATCTGTTGAAGACACACAACCATTAACATCTGTTCCGCTTACTGAATACGTTGCATCTGCTGTTGGAGATACGACATCCGTTCCATTTGAATAGCTGTAAGTACTTGCACCAGAGGGTATCATGGTAAATGATTGACCGGCACAAATTGCACCGCTGTTTACTGATATTATTGGTAACGCATTAACTGTTACACTTGATACAGCATCTGTTGAAGACACACAACCATTAACATCTGTTCCGCTTACTGAATACGTTACATCTGCCGTTGGTGTTACGACATCCGTTCCATTTGAATAGGTAAACGTAGTTGCTCCTGATGGAACCATCGTGAATGATTGACCGGCGCAAATTACACCAGAATTTACTAATATTGTTGGTAAGGCATTTACTGTTAAACTTGACACTGCATCTATTGAAGATACACACCCGTTTGCACCTGTTCCACTAACCGAATACGTTGCATTAGCTGTTGGCATTATTACGACATCGCTTCCATTTGAATAGGTGTAAGTATTTGCACCAGACGGTATCATGGTAAATGATTGACCGGCACAAATTGCACCACTATTTACAGATATTATTGGTAATGCGTTAACAGTTAACATTTTAGTTGCCATATTAGATAAACAACCTAAACTATTTGTACCAACTACTGAGTAAGTAGTATTTACGGTTGGCGCTATAGTATTAGTTGCAGTTGTTGGTCCTGATACCCAAGCGTATGTACTTACGTTTCCACTTGCTGTAAAAGTAGTTGCCACTCCTGCACAAATTGTAGATGCACCTGCAACTGAAATTACCGGGCTAACAAATACCGGAGCTAAACTACCAGTTGTAACAGCTCCCGGTGAAACCCAATTTGATGTAGTTCCTGTTAAAGCAAAATTTGTAAATGTTCCATTTAAGCTATTTCCACCGGCATCTGTTAACGTTGTTAAACCCGGATTTGCTAAAGCTGCAAAACCCTGATTCATTTTATAATAGGCAACCAAACCTGTTTGACCAGAAGGTAACTCAGCATTTTTATTATTTTGAATTTCACCCCGACATAGAGCCCGGTTCCAAATACGCACTTCGTCAATACTTCCTTTTACATATGTAGTAATACCTCTTTCTACACCAATAAGCATATTGAATGCGTTATTTACATTGAGGGATACCGAAGGGCTTGTAACATTTGCTTCTATATTACCGTCAACTAATAATTTGATGTTGTTTGTAGAACGATTTACGACCATCGCTAAATGATGCCAGGCATTATCATTTAAAGGCGTTGTACCAACTAAACCATTCCCTACTCCTAGTCCACTTGCAGTACCATCAGTAAATTCAGCAGCTATACGATTGTTATAAATCACTAATTGGTAACCAATATTTGTACCTGAATTTGCTTTTGCAATAATACCAGCATAATTTGGCTGACTAAAACTTGTTTTAAAATTTGCTTCTAATGTAAAATCTTGTGAATTGCCAAAATTCAATAAAGCGTTATTAGCTACTAATACATAATCATTAGTGCCATCAAAATTTATAGATGTTCCTTGAACGCTTACGCTGCTAATAGCAGTGTTAGTACAACCATTAGCATTTGCGCCTGCTACTGTATAAGTTGCAGACGTTGTTGGACTCACTACCGGACCACTAGGGGAATATGTATAAGAAATTCCACCGGAAGGAACCATTGTAAAAGAAGAACCGGCAATAATACTTCCACTATTTACTGTAATAGTTGGAGGAGCCAATGTAGTTGTGTAACCATTAGCTACGCCACTTGGAGTTACCCAATTTGATGTTGTACCGTTTAAATTAAAATTAGTAAGAGTTCCGTTATTTGAATTTCCCGAAACGTCATTTAAGGTAGTTTCTGTGCTATTGTTTGCATTAGCAATACCTTGATTAAAATGATAGTTCGCTAATAAGTTTGTAGCTGCTGCCGGAATTTCACAATTTATGTAAGTATTAATTTCACATTGCGTACGGGCAACATTCCAGATACGAACTTCATCAATGGAACCTTGGAAAAAATTTGCTGAGCTTGGACCATATTGTCCTATAGCTATAGGATCATTAGTATAGTTTGAATTTGATATACCTGAAGCTACAAGGATACCATTTTTGTATAAACTTAATAAAGAAGTAGCAGAATTAAAGGTGGCTACTACATGCACCCATTGATTAAGAGGAAAAACGGCAGGATCCTGGATTGTCGAACCTCCATTATTAAATGCACTTAATCGTCCGCCTGCCAGCCAAAATGCAGCAGAACTTGAACTAATGATATTATTGGAACTGGATGCATTAGCATACACCCATGCCTCTTTCGTGTACGATGAATTTAAAGGAATTACTGTGCCAATTGGTACATAATCATTAGTCCCGTCAAAATTAAGGGCAGAGGCAGTAGTACAACACTCCGAACCTGAACCAGAAACCCAGTTTGTTGCCGGAGTCATATTAACAAGCGTACCGTTTGGTCCTACTGCCGATGTAGCAATAGAGCTACCTGCACCATTCTCAAACTTATTATAAAGTTTTAATCCGGTTTCAGAACCCGTTAAACAAGAGGACATATTGGCTGATATTTGTGCTGGTGTTCTTGCAACATTCCACACACGTAATTCACCTATTTTGTAATCTCCATTTCTCCCAGCTGTACCAGCAGCAAATCGTACGTCATGGCCAACATGAATTTCAGAGCCGGAATTATTAATAATTGTTCCTGTAATAGCAGGACCAGTAACATCTAATACACCATCAATGTAAATACGTATACTTGCATTATCTGCAACGGTTGCTACGTGATGCCATCCGTTAGTCATTGTTCCTGAATTAACGGCTTTCCAAGCACCACTACCATCATTAACCTGCCAAGATAACTGATTTGGGCTAGCGCCATGCCAATGCCAAACATTTGTACCCATATTATCGACACCAGAGGTCGCTTGTCCTAACCACGGAGTTGAATTTATTGTGCCATCCATATAAACCCAGCTTTCAACAGTTATTGCATTGGTGTAAGCATAGAATGGATTAGTAAATTGAACATAATCTGTTGTTGTTGGCAAATTCAAGGCTCCAATACATTGGGCATTTAAAAGCCTCGAAAGGCTTATTAATAATAAAGGAAGTAAAAGTGTTTTTTTCATAAATAATATTTTTTGGCAATGATAGATATATAATTAAAAAACAATATTACCCGATAAGACATTTCAGTTTCCCGATACGACATTTAATCTTAAAAGAAGTATGTATTTATTGCCACAATTTTTCACATTCTCCCTCATAATAAAAGAAAAAATTGCATTATTTAGTTCAAAAAAAATAAAGTAAAAACTAATTAACTCTGATTTCGGAAGGCAAAACTCCAAATTGCTTTTTAAAGGCTGTTGAAAATTTCCCAGGACTTTCATAACCTACAGCATGGGCAACATTTTTAATCGGCATACCGGAATTTACAACCAGTTCTTTTGCCAATATCATTTTTTTCTCACTGTGATATTGTAATAATGTTACACCGTAAACTGCTTTAAAGCAAGATTTTAATTTTGTTGGAGATAAGCTTACGATTTGGGCTATATAATCAATCCCCGGAAAAGTTAAAGATAAATGGTCTTTAATGATTTTTTCAGCTTTGGCAACATTTTTACGATCAGATTCATTGATAGGTGAATAATCGTCCAGTAACGATACTTGCTGAATATTTATAAAAAAGCTGGTTATTATTTTAAGGGTTTTAATTTTCAAAGTAATGACATTAAAATGCCCATCATTTTCAGCTTCCAGTATTCTCCAAATTTCCTTCGATAGCTCATCTGCATCCGGAACAATATCTTCCCAACAAACAAATCCCACATCTGAATTAAGAAATTTCTTGATTTGATTTTCCTCAGGAAGTGTTTTAAATGAAAGATTTGTATCTGCCCATACCTTGCTAAAAACGAAATTAAAAAAAAGTCCACTGCTTCCTTTATAGTGATAGGCATCGATTTCAATACCGGGCCTGTATAGTGACCAGCTTTTGCTAGGGAAATCAATTTTATTAATTAATGTATTTTGAACAGTAACTTCAGTTTGATAAAGAGAAAACGACAAAAAATAATAGTCACACTCTTCGTTATCATAAATTGCTTGTGTGTGCACGTTGGACTTAAACTCGATATCAGTTACAAGTAACCATAATCCTTCTTCTATTTCCCGATAACGCAGAACCCCTTTAGTAAATGGATTGTTTGAATAAATAGCTTGTTCCAGTGGATTATGTTTTGTTACAGGCATTTTCTTCAAACTTTCAATCATAATTTGAGGAGAATTGGATAAATACGGTAACACAAAGAAACCATCTTTGTAATAAAAAATGTACTTTTTTATACCCTTGAACCACTTATTTATCCTTTTTGAGAGCACAATAATTTTTTAAATTTCGGCTCACAATTTTGTAAACCAGTGTATGCTATTTTTGCATCGCAACTTTCCTGTTAAAACTAACTATAGCAATACAAATAAGCATAAACTAAATGAAACAAAAAGCTCCGATTAAGTTTTAACCGGAGCTTTTTGTTTTTAAAATAGTTAAGCTAATTTCGAGCTTAGTTCTTCCCACTTGCTCATTTCTACTTCTAAGTCTTTTTTCAGTTTATTATAAGAGTTAAAGAAATTAGGGTCCTTGCTCAGTTGCTCATAAGTAGCAGGAACAGCAAGCTTATCGTCCAATGCTTTTATTTCCGATTCTAAACGTTCAATCTGTTCTTCCGCTTTTTTTATCTGCGATTGAATTTGTGTTTGTGCCTTTTTCTTTTCCTGTGCTTCAAAATCAGAAACCGGAGCCACTTTCTTCTCAACAACCGGAACTGCTTTAACACCTGATTTATCAAGGTCTAATTCGTTCAAACGCTCAACCTTACGTATTTCCATGAACTCCTTGATGTCACATAAATATTCTTTAACGTGCCCATCCCTGAATTCAAATAAACGATCACACATCCCTGTCATAAAATCCCTATCGTGACTTACCATTACTAACGTTCCTTCATAATCGATCAGGGATTGTTTTAACACC
>CAXVYS010000022.1:0-3857 GCA_963422675.2 Bacteroidia bacterium | reverse complement strand
TTCTTGCATTTTGTGAAATGGTGGAAAAGTAATTGCTGAGTGTGGTGGTATGATGTATTTGGGGAAAACGATTCTTAATAAAGAAGGAACGGCTTACCCTATGGTTGATTTTCTGAATATTGAGACTTCTATGGAAAAAGCCAAACTTTCTCTTGGGTACAGAAGTTTATTAATACAGGGTAATACAATTAAAGGGCACGAATTTCATTATTCAACGTGCATCGAAAAATCAAAAATGACATCAATAGGTGAAATTTTTAATGCAAAAGGGGTGAGTGTTAATACATCCATCTATCAACAAAAAAATGTAAATTGCGTCGTACATTCATTTTTATTGGGGCGAACATTTTGCTATTCTTAAGAATTTATTAATTCAGAAAATGTAGATTTGTTCTGGTTAGTTTTCAAACCACGGATAGCAAACACTTGTTCAACTACAGGATCTAAACGAACGGAAGCTTTCTTAATATATTTGTGAAATTTATCTCAGTGAGATGACCGCTTATACTCATAATAGTGGCGGTGGAATATTGATTTTGCAGAGTTTTTGATTTTAGGACATACTATTTTGTCTCGGCATAAAAAAGGAGCAGATTACTGCTCCTTTTTTATGCAATTCCCGTTAATGTTATAGGCAATACCGTATATACATTCATTGTTACCGTAAATAGGTTTGAATAAATTTTATTAGTTCAATTTCTCATTTTTGCAGGGAGCGGAATCCGAAAAGCTTTAAAAGAGTAGGAACATCTAAAACTTACGCATTATGAAAAAACTAATTTATGGCAGTTTGGTACTTGTCCTCGCAGGTATGACACTTGGCAGTTGTAAAAAAGACAAAACAACGCCGCCCGTGCAACAGGCAGAAACCCCGGTAAATTCTAAAACGAATGCCAGAACAGGAAATTATTATTCTGATGGAAAAATGCTGATCTTTCGCGATAGAGCAGCTTATGACCTTATAGTTACTAACCCAACCGATGGCGACAGAAGCGCCTTTATCACTGAAGTTAATCAGATGACACATGTCTCTTACAGCAAATTTCTTGCAAATAATGGTAGGGTAGATAAACAGATGGACGATTACTTTGCTATGATCCTTAACCAGGATCTTATCGTTCAAATCGGGGAAAATATCTACCGTGTAAACAACGTTAGCAACAATGTATTTGTGTTACCTGCAGCCTATAGTTCCGAATACCAGGACTTGGTAAATGAAAAACGTACAAACACACACATCAAAATATTTTCTACCGAAGATAACGTGCTTGATATTATAGAAGATGGTGATCAACCCAAAGCACTTTTCTGTACTCAATCAGGTATAGGGTCGCAACAGTCAACATCTCCAGACGCCTTCTTTAGTTTTAGGAAACGTGAGTACCGGTGCGTTTCATTGCTGGAACCGTTTTTTAAAATTAGGTGTTTATTATTCATTAGCGATACGCCTTGAGAGAGATCCATTTAGTATACCAAATAATAGTCTCAGGTACTATATTCAGGTAGAGAATCTTTGGTATCATGTAAAGTGTGGAAATACTGTTGGTCCTTATACTTTCCCATGGTATAGCGAAAACCCAGCTACAAAAATCGACCAAAAATATCAGTCTTACTCCGGTTCAAAAAATCTGAATGGAGTGCATGTTAAATCAAGAGGACGTTGTGAGATACCAGGTGTTCCTCAGGGAAGTAATCCATACACAACTATTTTTACAGACTGGACCGTAATTAATGTTAACAGTCCTTATTAGTTTAGTGTAGTAAATAAATTTAAACAGTCCGGGTAAATTTTATCCGGACTGTTTTTTGTTTAATAAACGTACATTAAATAAAATATAGCATTTAACAGATACGTAAAATTACGTAGGTAATTTGCTATTACAGAAGATTGGGATATTAATTTTTTACTAGTAAAGCATTAATGGGTTACCGTTAATGCTTTTTTTTGTGCCTTTAAAAAGTTTACAATTACCGTAAATGGGTTTGATCAGCTTTGCATAACTCCGTTTCTCATTTTTGCAGAGGCGGAATCCGAAAAGCTTTAATAGAGTAGGGAAATCTAAAAACAAAAAAACATGAAAAAACTAACTTTAGGAATTATTGCATTAACTGTCTCAGCATCTGTTTATGGGCAAACATGGTCGGGAAGTACATTGGCCACAGGAAACGCTTACCGCTCGGGAAGTGTAGGAATTGGAACAGTAACAAGTCCTGCAGCTTATTTGCATATCCAAACTCCATCGGGGTATCAGTTTAAACTGGAAAGATCAAATAGTGGCCATAATAATACATTAGGAATCTTCATTACATCCGGTTCAGGAATTAACGCGGGTTCTGTATTTTTTCAGTGTGACAATCCATTAGGCACATCTGATATGGTATTTAAAACCTACTCCTTCTGTTACGGGTATGCTCATCAGGGCAAATGGTAAAGTGCTGATAGGAGATCCGGGCACCATCAATACAACTACAACCACTGATTATAAATTGTATGTTCAAACCGGCATTCTTACAGAAAAAGTGAAGGTAGCGTTAAGTTCATCGGCTAACTGGGCTGATTTTGTATTTGATAAAAATTATAAACTACTTTCTTTACCTGAAGTAGAGTCGTATATAAAAGAAAACAAGCATTTACCGGGCATTCCTTCGGCTGATGAAGTGGTAGCCAATGGTTTGGACTTAGCAGCAATGGACGCAAAATTATTACAGAAAATAGAAGAGCTATGGTTACATGTGATTGAATTGAAAAAAGAAAATGAATTATTGAAAGAACAACTTAAAAAAGACTAACTATGAGAAATAATCGACTTAAAAAAATAGTTGGCTTGTTTGTCTTGCTGTGCTCTTTTACAATACGGGCACAATTAACAAACGGAAGCTTTGAAACAAACTGTGGGGTAGCTACTCCTGGATTATGTCCAACATTTACTGCCGGATGTATTCCGGGTTGGATCATTACACATGGCAGTCCTCAATTAATGGGCAGTGGATTTGATGGCACGGCTTCAGTATATATGTGGGCTGCTCAGGGGCAAAGCGAGGGAATCGGTATAACTACAGGTTCTCCGTTAATTAACGGACACGAATATTCACTCTGTTTCGCCTACCGTGTCGGTAATCCTGAGAATCTAGCCGCCACTCTTCGTGTCCGTCTCACAAGCGGAGTGACTACTATTGTTAACCCTGGTTGCGGAGGAACTCCTCCTACTGCAGCGTTTCAGGAAATTAGTGCGATTGGTATTTCAGCAAGCGCCGGATGGGCAGTAGCTAATATTACGTTTGTAGCGAATGCAGCCTATACCCAGATTATTGTTTTTCCTTTATCAAATGGCGTTCAGGTTAACAATCCGGCCGCGGTTATTGTGGATGATTTCCGACTCGCAGGTCAGTGTACCAATACGCTTACCATAACTCAAACCAGTCCATCGATTTCAGAAAGTTCTGAACAATGGGCTATAATCAGAGCAGGAAGTCATGTGAATGGATCAACAACAACAGGTTATGTAACAGTAGACCAACCCGGGTTAATTGTATTTGGCGCTGCACAATATGTGACTCTCGAAGACAATTTCCTTGCTATACCAGGTGCTGCAGATGAAGCTTTTTTGGCTATCATTGAAGATTGTAACAGTCTCTGCAGGATTCTGTTGCCAAAGGAAAGTAATGTAGAGACACTTCCCCCGTTTCCACCTAACACCGATTGGGATGTAATAAACGGGAAAGGAACGATGACTCTGTTTCCAAATCCGGCCTCCGACCAGATCACGGTTTATGCCCCACAAGGTTTAAAATCAGTGGTACTGAGCGATGTATCAGGGCGTACTGTTATGGTATTTCAACCAGTCATGAATGAAACC
>CAXVYS010000021.1:0-303310 GCA_963422675.2 Bacteroidia bacterium | reverse complement strand
TTTTTATTGAGTTTAAATTTGTGGGCAGGGCAACGATGGTTTCCAAAGGTTCCTTTAATTGACGGATTTAATGGGCTCAACGCGCCCTATGATTATATCCATGTCATCGTAATAGGTATTTTGTTGTTTTTCTGTTTCAGGAGTACCAGCAAAAAGCCAATAGGTCTGCTCCTAATCTATTGTGGCTATTTGTGTATAGAAGATCAAAACCGTTTACAACCCTGGTTCTTTAATTATCTGTTCATATTATGCATCCTTTTGTTTTACAAACAACGTGTTGACGAACCCAATAATTTTATTTCCGTATTTATATGTCTGCAAATATTGGTTGGCTTAATCTATATTTTTAGCGGCCTACAAAAACTAAATTCTTTTTTTGTGGAAGATACATTCAAATGGATGATCAGCCCGTTGGAGGGCATTTTAAATACAAGGCAAATAGAACTCTTTATTAAATTCGGTAAAATAATCCCATACATTGAATTGTTTATTGGATTTGGTCTTATGATTAAGCCTTTACGTTTTATTGCCTTACCACTGGTTATTATTATGCATGTATTTATTTTATTAATGCTCGGGCCTTTTGGTAAATCATTTAATTATGTGATCTGGCCATGGAATATTGTGATGATCATTTTGTGCCTGCTACTCTACTCTAATGTAAAACCAGACAGATTCTTTGATCTATCCATCCTCTTTAAAAGCACTGCCTTTTACCTGGTTATAACCGTTATGCTTATTTTACCGGTATTTAGTTTCAATAATAAGTATGATTCTTATCTGGCAAGTTCGCTGTATTCAGGGAATACACATGGTTGCAAACTTATTTTATCCGATAAAGCATATAACAGGCTTCCCTTGTATATCAGATCCTTTGCAACAGAAAACAGTAACTACAATATTTTATACGTCAAAAATTGGGCAATGAATGAGTTAAATGTACCGTGTGTACCCGAATACAGGATCTTTAAAAAGGTACAGGAACGCGTAATAGAACTAACAAACTGTAAGGAGGAAGATGTAGAACTGGATTTTACAGAACGTGAAAAGATCGTTGATTTTTAAAAGTGACGGGTTATAAATAAACAACCACGATTTCTTTATTCGATTTTTTCACTTTCACAATAAGGTATTTGGTTTTAGCCTTTTCACTTTTTACTCCATTTAATGGAGGAGTCATTTTCACTGCTACTCTGATAAATTTTTCCGTTTCTACAGCACTATCAATAAAAAGATGACTTCCATTGTTGCCTTTTTTAAATACAATGATAGCAGATTCTTCATTAAAATCTACAAAAGGAATTTTAGAATCCAATCCAAAATTAGTATTACAGAAGTCGATGTAATCAGGTTCTGCATAAAAAACATAATCGCCGGTTTTATCTGTATAGGAAATACCATCCATAATAACTTTAAAGCCATAGGATTCGTTTACAATCTTGTCGTTGAGAGGCGTTTGAGAAAATAATGAAAGACATCCTGTTAAAAAAAACAGGCTATAGCTAAACCTCTTTTTCATGTGTTCATATTTTATAACACTAACTATTGGTATATATCCAGCGATAAATAAGGTTTAAGGAATTATTCTTTAATAAATTTCTTAACTAATACATCTTTATCTGTATACACTTTCATCATATATAACCCAGCGGCTAATCCAGACACGTTTAATTCATGATCTTCATTGAGCTGTGTTTCAGTAAGGGATACTATTCCGTTATCGGAAATAAGTTCTATGGTTTCAATCTTATCTCTTGCTTCAATATGTAAATACGCTGTGGCAGGTATTGGATATATAGTGAGAGCATCCGTTTTTTTAGGATTGTGATCAACCGAAATAATCGGACTGTATGCAAATGAATCATCATAATCAACCTGTTTAATGCGGTAATAATTGATATCAGCCAGTTCGTTATCGTAAGATTCGTAAGAATGAAAATCGGCGGAAGTACCCGCTCCCACTAGTTTTCCAATCGTGCTCCATTCATACTGACTATTCATTTTCTCTACAAAAAAGTAATGGCTGTTTATTTCCGAGGCCGTTTGCCATTCGAGCTTCACTTTATCTCCTTCCAGTTTCCCATTAAACGATAGCATTTCAATAGGTAAAGGACTGGCTACATAAAATACATTTATACTTATCACATCAATGTTCGCCGTTAAAACCAGGGAAGCTAATCCCGCATTTAAACTGGCAGAAATAGCCACTCCAAAATTTGAAGCATTGATGTCCGCGGGAGTCCATGTAGTACCCCATGTATCACCACTACCACCATAAGCAGTTAATCCGTCAGATGCGGACCAGGCACCTCCAAGCGCATGGTTTGTACCAACCGATGCTCCACCTTTAATAATATACACATTGTTATCTTTTATAGAAGACCCTACTAATAAGCCGGATGCATTACGCTCCATAGTTACAGATATACCACATACTGTAGCAGTAGCCGGAATTGAAAACCCATAATTTGTTGCATTTATATAATTCGTTTGAGTACTTCCTAAAATACCCACAAAACTTCCGGAAGACGTGTAATTATTATCTGAAGAATCGGCATTACTAAGCCCACTCCAACTAAGACTGCCAATGGCCGAATTGTTGCTAACTGATAAAGAATTTAACGGCCCTTTGAAAATACATTGCGAATAACTACTAAAAGAGTTTAAGCAAAAAACTAACGAAAACAGCCACAAGATTATTTTGTAATTAATCATAACGTATCGGATTTTAGTATTTCTTACTTCAAAGGTAGATTATCCTACAGGCAATGTAAATACGTATTGATACCCGTTTTATACGCGTAGTTTTACGTAGACCCGTTATCCATGATTTAAAAGAAAGTTATTCGTAAAAGCCCTGTTGGAGGCTTATGGCAAAGAAATTATTTTATTTCTTAGTGCAAATAATACAAGACTAAGCGCATTTTTAGTATCCGTTTTAGTCATAATAGATTTTCGATGTCCTTCAACGGTGCGAATACTAATGTGTAACTGATCGGCAATTTCTTTATTGGATTTTTCCAGGCAAATTAAATTAAGCACTTCTGTTTCACGATCCGTTAATTTCAGATCTGCATTGATATCATTCAATTTCTCAAGGTCCGTTAATTTATCCATTAACGAAGTGGAGATACTCTCATCGAAGTAATATCCTTTTTCATGCACTGTATAAATAACTTCTATTACTTTTTCAATATCACAATTCTTAGGCAAGAATGCGCGTGCTCCTTTTGCTAAATATTCCGCGATGTAGCTACTTTCGTAATACATGCTCAAAATAATGACTTTGATATCCGGGTAATCATGCCTTATTTTTATCAGCGTTTCCTTACCTGCCATTACCGGCATATTAATATCCAATAAAATAATGTCAGGCTTGGTTGTCTCCAATTTATCTAATAATTCCTGCCCATTGCCAACCTCGAATAACACCTTAAATTGTTCCTCTTCCAGTAACATAACCATCCCCTGTCTAAACAATACATGATCTTCAGCAATTCCTATATTTATACCAGACTTCATAAAATGTTAATTTTATTGCATTTTCGTCTAAAGTATGAAATTATTAAGATAAAACCAGTGTTTTTACCTATATTTTTTTGACAATTCTGTAATTATTCTATGGTTATCAGGCGATTGAAAAATTAACAATTTATCTACATGACTTTACAAAAAGCAATTCTACCAATTAGGAGGGCTTTCCTACAACAAAAGCTCACTGTTAAGGCTTGATAATTAATACTGATGGCGTATTGGATAACCATACACTTTGAGTTTCCAACGTTTTTTTCCAACTGTCAATACTAATCAACATCAAGTCTTGTTGCTCCAAAAACTCTTTTTCAATTTTACGCTCGTTGTATAACGCAATATGGTTAGGGGCAATTTGTTCGATAGAGCGAATGGTTTCTTTTAGCTCAGGGTTTTGTTTGATAACGCCGGCCGCATCTAATATTACCACTCTTACTTCGCTGTTATGAATTAATTTTTGTGCATACACAAACAAAAAACTATCACTGATGGAAAAAATTGGGATGAACACGGTTTCTATTTTCGATAATCCTTTATCTAACAAAATCCCCACCGGCAATTTAGCGGATTTTAGGATTTGCTTGGTACGCTCATCAAACACAGTGCTTTCAAATAATTTTTCTTTTCCCGTTATTTTATCATACAGCTTTTCAGGGTTAATCATGTTAGACGTAAATCCTAAAATTTTACCCAGCAAAGTTCCTTCATATACCGAACGGCCAATACCAACCAATAACAGATCGAAGTTCCCTGCATTGGCTGTTTCACTGATCTCTTTATCAATATCCTGTGTTGATTTAAATAAACTCTCAACCGTCATTTTTAATTCACCGGCTTCTTTTCTGATCGGTTTAAAGCTATCCCGTTCGTACTCCTCTGCATTAAATTGATTGATATCGCTGCTCGGCGATAAATGCAATGCCGTGACGTTTGCATTGTTTGGCGCTTTCTTTATAAAACTGTTTGCCAAACGTATCAATACCCTTCCTCTTAAAGGGCTTCCAAAAGATACCAGGATATTGTATTTACCTGATTTTTCAATTGTTTCAGGAACCGTGGAAAGTTTCTTTTCCGGTAAAAATTTGTTGATCAGATCTAAGGCAGGCCCTGTCATAAAGGTAGTTACCAATGCCATAATTACCATCATCGCAAACACTTCAGGCGTTAGTACACCAAGATCGTAACCAATATTTAAAACTACCAGTTCCATTAATCCACGCGTGTTCATGAGTGCCCCTACGATAAGGCTTTCGCGCCAGGTTTGCCCGGTAAACTTCGCCGCTAAAGCACTTCCCACAAATTTTCCCGTAATCGCCAACAAAATAATAACCCCACACATTTGCCATAAATGCGGTTCATTTAATAATCCTATCTGAGTTCTTAAACCTGTAAACACAAAAAATAAAGGCAATAATAAAAGGGTTGACACATCCTCGATCTTCTCAATAAAAATGCTTCGGAAATTGGTGTTGGAAGGCATAATGACACCAGCCATAAATGCACCGAATAAAGCATGAATGCCTATCACTTCGGTAGCATACGACGATGCCACTAAAATAATAAAGAAAACTCCTACAACCGGTTTACTTAATCCTTCTTTATTAGAATAGATATCTCCCATTCTCTTTAAAAAAGGTTGTACTAATTTCAGCATTAAAAATACATAACCAATTGCCATTAAAATAGTGTAAATAGCACTTACCACACTTCCCGCTTTTACAATAGCAATAACCGCAGCAAGAATACACCAAGCCGTAATATCATCTGCTGCCGCACAGGTAATAGCCAAAGCTCCTAATTTTGTTTTTGTTAAATTCCGTTCCTGTACAATCCTTGCCAGTACAGGGAAAGCAGTAATACTCATGGCAATTCCAATGAATAAAGCAAACGGTAAAAATTTAATTCCTGCCGGTGCAAAGCCCTGGTATATAAAATAGGCAAGGCCAATGCCTAACGCAAAAGGAAAAATGATACTGGCATGACTAATCACTACGGCTTCGTGCGCTTTCTTCTTTAAAACATTAAGGTCGAGTTCCATGCCTACAATAAACATAAAGAGTATCAGCCCTATCTGGCTTAAGAACTGTAAATTACCAAGAGATTGTTTTGGAAATAAAAAGCCCGAAAATTCAGGAAAATACATTCCGATAAAAGAAGGCCCTAATACGATACCGGCTATAATCTCCCCTATTACCGACGGTTGCCCGATTTTTTTACAGAGGAACCCAAATATTTTTGCCGTTACAATAATCGTAAGTATTTGTAAAAGCAGAATTGCCAGAGGGTGCGTAATGTTATGAAAATAAGTGTCTTTAAATTGTTGCCACTGCGACACCACATTTTCTGTAACTGATGATACTTTTCCGATCTCTAATACTTCCCCCTTCAACACGATAAGGTACATAATACTGGAAAGACCACCAATGGTAATGATGTAGAATAAAAGGTTTCTTATGTTTTTCATTTGGTTATGATTTAGTGTTTGGAGTAGTAGCGTTGTTAGTTGTATTTTTCTTGTTTTTTACTGGGAAATAAAACACACAACCTGCTGTAGTTCTTATACCGGCATTATCTTTCGATACATCATCGGAAACATAAAAGAGAGCCGCTTCAAAAAACAAACAACAATAATGCGCATCATATAAATTAATATGCGGCAAATTTACAATCAAAAATTGGCTAAAAATGGCTCTAAAGGCTTGGTAATACTATAAATGTAACAAGACGGGAAACTTATGTAATGAAGCTTTCTATGAGAGTTCTAAAGCATCATTAAACCTTACTTAAAAAATCTTTACGGTAAATTTCGCTTAAATTTATTTTAAGACTTGAACCGTTTGCATCACTTAGGTGTGTGGTAATTTCGTTATGAACAAAGAACTTCACCGCTTTTAATGCCACCACTTCTTTTTTACTAACTCTACAAAAATGAGTTGAGGGCAACAAGCTTAACAATTGATCAAAAGAGGTATTTTTTAAGACAAGTTCTTCGCCGTTTTCAAGGTACACCAGTTTATCACGCTTGTCGGTTTCGGCAATGGTAATGAGGAGTACATCTTTAAAGAACAATAAGGTTTTTCCTTTATTGGTGTTGAACTGCGCAAACTGTTTTTCTTCACCCGGTTTTAATAAAACATCACAGGCTTTTTGTATTGCCTTTTCCAACCGTTCTTTTTGTATAGGCTTACGGAGATAGTCAATCGCCTCCAGATCGTATGATTCGGCAGCATATTCTTTATACGCTGTTGTAAAAATAACCGGCTTTCCTTTTAGTAATTTAGCCACTTCCAGCCCATTCATCCCCGGCATTTCAATATCTAAAATACACAGGTCGAATTCAAGACCGGGAGCATCTTTTAATAACATGAAAGGATCATTAAATACTTTTACTACTTCCACTTCCTGAATTTGTTCACATAACATTTTCAGATAAGTTAAGCCAGGCAATTCATCATCCAGCAGTAAACATCTGAGTTTTGTGTTCAAGGATCTTAATTTTTAAATGAGTAATGTAAACGTCTTCTTCAATGAACTGATCGAATTTATAATTTTCCCGGTAAGTTGCAGCCAACCGTTTCTTAAAGCTCTCTTTTCCAAAGCCGCTTTTATCTTTTTTAACCGGTGTTTTTGTACTTATTTTGTTAGAGACCGTGAGTTTAAAATCATCACTATCCAACTCAAAGATAATAGAAATAAAAGCATCAGGGCTTTGAAGATCCGCATGTTTAAAGGCATTTTCAATCATATCAATCGTAATAAGCGGAGCAACCAACCGTTCATTATATAAAGGATGCGTTAAACTGATCTTATTTTTCACCCTCAAATCAAACAGAGGACTTACTTTTAAACGGTTGATCTCAATAAGACTCAATGCAAAATCAACTTCCTCTTTTATAGAAACATATTTACTATCGCTTTCATATAAAATATAATCCAATACGTTTGATAATTTATCTAAAGCGTAATATGTTTGGTAGGCGTGCGATTGAATAGAATTTAAGGTGTTTTTAAAAAGATGCGGATTAAGTTTGTGCTTAAAACTTTCCACTTCCATCGATTGAAGTTTTAACTCCAGTTCCTTATGTTTTGTTTCGTGTAGTTTCCTTTGCGATTGCTCTTTTAACAAGCGATACATTAAAAATACAATGGCAGAAAACAGCAATGCCATTCCGCAAAACACCAACACATTAGTTGAAACAGCTATTTGAACAGACGGTAAACGCACTTCTGTAATTTTAAACAAAGTTAGTAAAAAGCAATCACTTACCTGTAAAATGAGATGCTCCGCAACAATTTTTAAACTTTTCGCCTTTATTACAGGGGCAGGGATCGTTTCTACTGATTTTATATTTACCGGCAATAAGCTTTTTTAAACTCATTTTCTGACTAAAAATTCTTTCAAGCATGGCATATAATTCAGGATGTTTTTTCTGAAGAAGTTCAGGCTGTTCAAAAAAATATTCGCTCACCACTGCAAAAAATTCCGTGTTATTTGTTGCACCATAGGGATTAATATCTGATTTACCGGAATTGATTTTTTTGATTTCGCTTGCCATTAAATTGAGCCATGGCAAAACATACTGTTTCCCTAACAATGCTTCAGGAATACCATCTACAGCGCCATCGAGCTTATCAATCAAATGTACAAATTCATGAATGGCTGTATTTTGTTTATCCGAATGATTTTCAAATCCCTGATGCAGAGCCTGCTTTGAGAGAATCATGGTTCCATGCATAACCCCCGTTCCTACCATACCCAGTATTTGCCTGTTGGAACCTGCTGTTTCAAATTGCTCATTAAAACTATTGGGATAAATCAACACTTCTGTAATACCGGCGTATTGCCAGTTTGGAAAAGCAAATACAGGAATAACAGCACTTGCAGCAACCAATACTTTATCCGTATCGTCAATGGTTACATCAATACCTGTGACACGAGTACGTCCGAAAAATTCAGAAATTAATTTTTCAAAACGCAATTGGTCCTCGGCATTCAATGCATTGTAAAACGCTACTTTCTCCTTTAAAATAAGGCGCCATTCAGATTTAAAGGCAACCGGCTTAGCGCTCAAACCTCCCGATTTAAAATAGAGGATGATACCAAGTATAACAAGGATGAGAATAATTAATTGCATATCATGAAAGGTTTAATAAACCCATTTTATATTGTAAATTTAAGACTTAAAATAAGCTCTTATTAATTTCACATATTTAACCACAAATTTTCACATTAAAAAATGATCTTACTTCATGACATCATCACCGAGCTTGAACGCTTTGCTCCCCTTGCCTACCAGGAATCTTACGACAATTGCGGTTTATTAACGGGAAATACCCAACAGGAAATTACCGGAGCTATATTATCGTTGGATTGTACAGAAGCTGTTGTGGATGAAGCCATCGCTAAGAAATGCAATTTAATTATTGCACACCATCCCATTATTTTTGGTGGATTAAAAAAACTAAACGGTTCCAATTATGTGGAGCGAACCATTATAAAAGCGATACAACACAATATTGCCATTTATGCCTGCCACACTAATTTAGATAATGTGAAAGCGGGCGTTAATAAAAAAATTGCCGATAAATTAGGATTGATCAACCAACGGATCTTAGCTCCTAAAAGAGCCTTATTAAAAAAGCTCGTAACCTTTGTTCCTGCTACCCATTTGGAAAAAGTAAGACAAAGTTTGTTTAGCGCAGGTGCCGGAAATATTGGCAATTACGATCAGTGTAGCTTTATGCTGGAAGGAACGGGAAGCTTCAGAGGAAATGAACAGGCAAACCCTTTTATTGGTGAAAAAGGAAAAGTGAGCCTGGAAAAAGAAACCCGTCTCGAACTTATCTTTGAAGGCGTATACCAATCAGCTATTTTAGCCGCTTTACATCAAACCCATCCTTATGAGGAAGTCGCCTATGATATTTATCCCCTGGAAAATAATTACCAGGATGTTGGCTCCGGAATGGTGGGAGAATTGGAAAATCCCCTTCCCGAAAAGGAGTTTTTAGAGCTCTTGAAAAAAACATTTAATGTTAAATTCCTAAAACACACCCCTTTACTAAATAAATCTGTAAAAAAGGTGGCCTTATGTGGAGGGAGCGGAAGTTTTCTTTTAAAAAATGCAATAAATTCAAAATCAGACATTTACATAAGTTCAGACTTTAAATACCATGAGTTTTTTGATGCAGAGAACCGGATTTTGGTCGCAGACATTGGACATTACGAAACTGAACAGTTTACGCCCGAAATATTTTATACCATTATATCAAATAAATTTCCTACTTTCGCAACCTATTTAACGGCAATAAACACTAACCCGGTAAACTATTTTTAAACTATGTGCGCTAAAATCAAAGAAAAAATTGATGCATCTATCGAAGGTAAACTTCGTGCTTTATATGAATTACAATTAATCGATTCTAAAATAGATCGTATACGTACTATCCGCGGTGAATTACCTTTAGAGGTTCAGGATCTGGAAGACAGCGTAGCCGGTTTAGAAACACGTGTTACTAATTTAACGGATGAATTAAAAGAGTTGGAAAATCAGGTAGCTGAAAAAACACAAGCTATTAAAGATTTTAAAGCTAACATTAAAAAATACGAAGCACAGCAAGGCAAAGTACGTAACAACCGTGAGTACGATGCTATTACTAAAGAAATTGAATTTCAGAATTTAGAGATCCAATTAGCTGAAAAACGTTTAAAAGAATACAAATTCAATATCGAATCCAAATCTGAGATCGTTGAAAAATCACAAACTGAATTTTCTGAACGTCAAAAAGATTTGAAATTAAAGAAAAGTGAATTAGATGAAATTATTGCTGAAACTGAAAAAGAAGAGAAAGACTTAATTCAGGCATCTGCAAAAGCATCTGACGGAATTGAAGAAAGATTAGTGAATGCTTACAGAAGAGTTCGTGCAAATACCCGCAATGGCTTAGCTGTTGTTCCGGTTGAGCGTGATGCTTGTGGCGGTTGCTTCAACAAAATTCCCCCACAAAAACAATTGGATATCCGTATGAATAAAAAAATATTAGTTTGCGAACACTGTGGTCGTATCATGGTTGATCCAAACATTATTTCTGACGAACCTGCTCCAACGGCCGAGTAATCACATAAACAGTATAAAAAAGCCCTTTACAAATAGTAAAGGGCTTTTTTTATGTTTAACCGAAAACGGAAATCATTAATGCAACCGATCGTTAAATGGAGTTAATTTTTTTAATCTAAATTTCTTTTGAAATATATCTACCAAATCATCCTTTACTAATTGTGAATAGTATGCTAAAAATAGAGGAAGTAAAAACATCATAGATCCACCGATAAAGAATTTATAGTAATTAAAAATAGGCTCCAAAAACGCATTAATAAATAATAATCCACCAATCGGAATTACCAAAAGCATAAGGATAATGAAAAAGTAATTAGGAAACACTTCAATTACTATCTCCGTAGATTTAGGATAAAAGTTTAAATTCCCTGTAATTAAAACACTATTTCTATGCTGTCTTCTATAGGTTTTATAATAAGTTTCAAATCTTGATTCAGATAAAAATCTTCCTCCAATAGACGCTGTAAGGTCTAATGAATCATGGTTAAAAACAACATTAAATTTATCGGTAATTTCCTTCTGATTTAATTCTGAATAGAAACGATGTTTTTCTGATTTGATCTTACTCAAAAACATCTTACAACTCTTACTTATTCTTCTTTAAAAATTCCTGGATAAGCTGTTCGTCTGATTTACCAAGGTTTTGGAGAGCAGACTTTGAATCGGTTGCGTAAGGTGTTGTAGGATATTCCTTAACAATTTGCTCGTATAATTTCTTTGCTTCTTCTTCATTGTTCAGCATTTTAGAATCATCATACAATTGAGCCAATAAAAATAAAGCAGCTCCTCTGTTTTTAAATTGAGGATACTCATTAATACATTTGTTAAACATCGCCTGTGCCTGGCTAAAATTCCCAATGGCTTGTGCTGCTTGTCCGGCCTTTACATAAAACACCGGAGATAACGAATCATTTTTACAATGAGAAGCATACGTATTAAAATCGTTGATGGCCTTTGTGGCAACTTCTTTATCTATTGTAAACGCCCGCATTAAAATAACATCAGAAGCTTTGGCCTGTCCATACAGTTTGTCGCATTCTCCCGAACCTGATTTGGCAAGCGAATCGTTGGCAACTCCTTTTTCAGTTTGCTCTTTGGGTGAGGTGTTGCATGAAAACAAAACCACACATAAACTTACAAAACAGATTGCTTGCTTTACCATTACTTATTTTTTGGTTGAAATACTTTTGTTTTATAATCAGCTCTAAACTTGCCTTTACTGATATCCATCAGTTTTCCACTAAGTAATTTTCTTTTAAAAGGGCTTATCTTATCTGTAAATAAAACGCCTTCAATATGATCGTATTCGTGCTGTATTACACGTGCAATAACCCCATCATAAGTTTCAGTATGTTTCTTGAATTTTTCGTCGTAATACTCAATCGTTACTTTCGGTTTGCGAATTACATCTTCCCTGATTTTAGGAATGCTTAAACAACCTTCGCTGAATTTCCATTCTTCACCTGTTTCTTCCAGGATTTGAGCATTAATAAATGTTTTTTTGAAACCATTCATCTCTTCCATTTCAGCCTCTGTATATTCAGGTTCTTCATCTTCATCCACTTCAGCAAAAGGAGAGGCATCAATAACAAATAAACGAATTGCTTTTCCAATTTGAGGAGCTGCCAAACCTACACCATTGGCATCGTACATGGTTTCGTACATGTTTTGAATCAACTGCGGAAGGTTTGCATAAGTTTTATCTATGTCAACACCTTTTTTTCTTAAAACCGGATCGCCGTAAACAACTATTGGTAATATCATTTCCTAATTATATTTTATTTTACTAATTGTATGAGCTAAGGGACAATTTGACCAAAGAGACAAAAGACTTTGGACATCATCAATCTAATACTTCCAATCTTTTCAGTCTCTTTAATCCCTAAGGTCTCTTAAGTCATTTATCGTGTGTAATTCGGAGCTTCTCTTGTAATAACCACGTCATGCGGATGACTTTCTTTAACACCTGCTGCGGTAATACGGGTAAATTTAGCAGCTTGTAATGCCTTAATATCTTTAGCTCCGCAATAGCCCATACCTGCTCTTAAACCACCTATTAACTGGTACATAACATCTGCCAGGTGACCTTTATAAGGTACCCTTCCACTAATTCCTTCCGGAACCAGCTTTTTAATATCATCTTCCATATCCTGGAAATAACGATCCTTAGAACCTTTTTGCATCGCTTCCAATGAACCCATTCCACGGTATGCTTTAAACTGACGGCCTTCAAAAATAATAGTCTCACCTGGACTTTCCTCTACACCGGCAAACATACCACCCATCATCACTGTATTGGCACCGGCAGCAATTGCTTTTACAATATCTCCTGTGTAACGAATTCCGCCATCTGCAATAATTGGTAATTTACCTTTTAAGGCATTGGCCACTTCTAAAATAGCCGTTAACTGAGGTACACCAACACCTGCAATAACACGTGTAGTACAAATAGAACCAGGCCCAATACCAACTTTAACTCCATCGGCACCGGCTTTCATTAAAGCTAAAGCTGCATCACCAGTGGCAATATTTCCAACAATAACCTGTAAATTTTTATATTTCTTTTTTACTTGCTTCAGTGTATTGATAACGGCTATAGAGTGTCCGTGAGCTGTATCAATAATAATAGCATCAACACCTGCCGCAGCCAGTGCATCAACCCGAAGCATAGTGTCGTGTGTTACACCAACAGCTGCAGCAACACGTAAACGTCCTAATTCATCTTTAGCTGCATTAGGACGTACTTTAATTTTAATAATATCCTTGTAAGTAATTAAACCGATTAGCTTTTTATTTTTATCAAGAACCGGCAATTTTTCAATTTTATGATCCTGTAAAATTACTTCTGCCTGTTTTAGAGTAACACCCTGAGATGCTGTAACCGCTTTGCTTGCAGGAGTCATTACTTCTTTCACCAGTCGTTTTAAATTTTTCTCAAAACGTAAATCACGGTTTGTGACAATACCCACAAACTTTTTATCTGTATCTACTACAGGTACACCACCAATTTTATTATCGGCCATAATAGCCAATGCATCACTAATAGTTGCTGTTTGAAGAATCGTTAAAGGATCTACGATCATACCGCTTTCACTACGTTTTACTTTACGTACGTGCATAGCCTGTTCTTCAATGGTCATGTTTTTATGCAAAACCCCTATTCCACCTTCCTGTGCAATAGTAATGGCCAGCTGATACTCTGTTACAGTATCCATAGCGGCAGAAACAATAGGTGAATTTATTTTGATGTTTTTAGTAAAATAGCTGGAAATATTTACCTCGCGAGGCAACACTTCTGAATAAGCCGGAACTAATAAAACATCATCATACGTTAAACCTTCGGGAGCAAATTTATTTGCTAAAAACGATGAAGCCATAAGATTGAATTTTTGGTGTTAAAATTCGGGCAAATGTACACAAAAAAACGGTTAAAAAAAACTGTTTCCCTTCCTGCTCTCTAATTTCATTTTAACTTTACGAATGGAGTATAAGGAATACGTGTGTTTCACAGTATTAACAGGCATTCCGTAGTAATTACGAATCTCAAATTAAAATTAGTTTATATTAATTTAACGAAGTATTGGCCTTCCTGTAAGACCAACTGAGAAGTTGAAAATTTAATGAATGAATAAAAGGTGGGAATCCTTTATTAATAACAGAGTTGAACAGAAAAGATTAAATTTCTCCTATATATTTTTTCGATCCTCCCCCTATCCCTCCGGGAAGGGGGTACAGAACATAGTCCAATTACTTTTCTTTTTTCTCCTCATCAGGAGTAGTATCTTCTTTGGGTTTAAAATGATATACCACATTTACAGGATTGATATGCTCATTTTCCAGTAACTGCCTTTGTAATTCCTTTTCATATTCTATCTGCCGGTTGTATTCCCCTTCAAGGTCCGGCTCTTCTTCCGGCTTAGGCCAATGGTATTGTAATTCCTGTGGTCCTTCTTTCCTATAACTAAAAGCTACTAAAATGCCGGATATAGCGCCAAACAAATGGCCTTCCCAGGAGACAGATCTATCTAAGGGGAAAATGCCCCAGGTAATACTCCCATATAAAAAAACGACCATGGCAGATACCACCATCAGCTGCTTGTGTTTTCTAAACACACCGCTAAAAAACAAAAAAGTGGAAAATGCATAAATCAAGGTACTTGCCCCAAAATGATAATTTGGAATCACATCATCGTTTCTTCCCCCTACCCAAAGCCAGAAACCACTAATCAGGTAGGTCCAGATAATAACCGGCCAGGCAATAGGTTTATAAAAATAGAAAATCATGGTACTTAATATAAATACCGGTAAACTGTTATTCAGTATGTGATTCCAATCGGCATGAATTAAGGGGGCAAATAAAATTCCTTTTAAACCACTGATGGTTCTGGGGCTTACGCCCAGCCGGTAAAGATCTAAATGAAGATAGGTATCGGCTAAAAAAACACTCCAGCAAATCGCTAAGAAAACCAGCGGATAAGCTATCACTGAAAATAACTCTTTTAAAGGAAATTGTTTCATGGCTTATGTAATAGCTTAGTTAATAATACAAGCTATTAATCCAAAAACATACCAATACCAAAAAGGCTGACAACCCTCTTTTTTACAGCCAGAGTGTCAGAAACAACATTGCCAGAGCTTAATACCCTGGCAACATCATCAAATTAATAAAACAATACTCTCTTATAGCGTTTTTCCGGGGTACACTTTTAAAGCCTCTTTCAGGCAAATCACTGCATTTTTAAGATCTTCCCTGTTTAATACATAAGCTAAACGTACTTCATTCGTTCCGGCGCCTTCTGTAGAGTAAAACCCTGTTGCAGGAGCCATCATTACCGTTTGCCCGTTATGAGAAAACGATTCTAATAACCATTGGCAAAATTTATCTGAATTGTCGATCGGTAAACGGGCAATACAATAAAATGCTCCGCTTGGTTTAGGACAAAACACACCTTCAATTTTATTTAATTCCTCAATTAAAAAATCTCTGCGGGCAATATATTCTGTTTTTACGCCATCAAAATACGATTGTGGTGTATCTAAAGCTGCCTCAGCCCCTATTTGTCCATAACTTGGCGGCGATAAACGTGCCTGCGCAAATTTCATGGCTGCTGACATGACTTCTTTATTTTTACTGATCATGGCTCCAATACGGGCGCCACATGCACTATAACGCTTAGAAATTGAATCGAGTAATATCACATTATTTTCAATTCCTTCCAAATGCATTACTGATACATATTCTTTACCATCATAACAAAACTCACGGTAAACCTCATCACTCAATAAAAACAAATCGTGTTTCTTTACCAGGTCACGTAAGGCCATTAATTCCTCTTTCGTATACAAATAACCTGTTGGGTTACCCGGGTTACAAATCATAATCCCTTTGGTTTTAGGCGTAATCAGCTTTTCAAAATCGCTGATGGCCGGCATAGCAAACCCTGTTTCAATATAACTTCTTACCGGTACTACTTTTACACCGGCAGCCATCGAAAACCCGTTATAATTTGCATAAAAAGGTTCCGGAATAATTACTTCATCACCTTCATTAAAACAAGTCATCATGGCAATTTCAATCGCTTCGGAACCACCACAGGTAATAATAATATCTGTATGGTTAATATTGATATTGTATGATCCATAATATCCGCACAGTTTTTTACGATAGGATTCATTTCCCGCACTGTGGCTGTATTCCAACACTTTTACGTCGGCCGTTTTAACTGCATTTAAAAACGAAGCAGGTGTTTCAATATCAGGTTGTCCAATATTTAAATGATATATTTTAGTACCGCGGCCTTTAGCAGCTTCGGCAAATGGAACCAGTTTACGAATAGGAGAAGAAGGCATTTCATGAGCCTTTGAAGAGATTTTTGGCATAGGGTAATTTTAAAATTGCTCGACAAAAATAATCATTTTAATCATATTTCTTTTACTATAATTTGGGCGTATCCGCCTCACGGCGGCCGGGCTGTCATTGCAAGTCCTCGCCACGCGTTCCTTGTGGCTGCGGGCTTTCCATTCCATCCCTTACGCAAAACAACCTCAACCCGGTAAATTCATTCAAAATACCCTTATCCATTTACACGGTCATACTTTAATCAATCTAAAACAGTAAATTTGCTCCATTCAATAAAGCCTATGATTCCTAATAAACGTAAAATTATAAACGATCCCATTTATGGTTTTGTTACCCTGCCCGATGACCTGGTCTACGATTTGATTAACCATCCCATATTTCAACGTTTAAGACGCATCAAACAACTTGGCCTCACTAACCTCGTATACCCGGGGGCTTTACATACCAGGTTTCATCATGCTATTGGTGCCATGCATTTAATGACCGAAGCTCTACAGGTTTTGAAATCAAAAAGTGTAAAGATTACCGATGAAGAATGTCGTGCCACTATTATTGCCATCTTATTACACGATGTAGGCCATGGCCCATTCTCTCATGCATTGGAGCATACAATTGTAAAAGGAGTACACCACGAAGACATTTCAACGATGTTAATGGATGAGCTTAACAAAACCTTTAAAGGGAAACTCAGCCTGGCTATTAAAATATTTAAAGACGAACATCCAAAAAAATTCCTGCATCAGCTGGTCTCAAGCCAGTTGGATGTTGACAGGCTCGATTACTTAAAACGTGATAGCTTTTTTACAGGCGTTTCGGAAGGGGTGATCAGTACCGATAGAATTATAAAAATGCTGACAGTCGTTAACGGAGAGTTAGTAGTGGAAGCCAAAGGTATTTACAGCGTTGAAAAATTTTTGATTGCCCGCCGTTTAATGTACTGGCAGGTATACCTGCATAAAACAGTATTAAGTGCCGAAAAATTATTGGTCAACATTTTAAAAAGAGCCAAAGAACTTTCCTTAACCGGAACAGAGTTATTTGCTACCCCGGCTTTGTCTTTATTTCTAAGAAATAACTATAACAAAAAAGATTTCATAAGTAAGCCCGAACTGTTACAACAGTTCGTATTATTGGACGATTACGACATTATGGCTTCTATTAAAGTATGGATGAATCACGAGGATAAAGTGCTTTCCCTGCTTTGCAAAAACATGATCGAACGTCATCTTTATAAAATTCAGTTGCAAAATAAAAAGTTTACAGAAACCGAAAAATCAGTGCTTTTGGAAAAGGTCATGAAAAAATACAAACTGACAAAAAAAGAAGCCGAGTATTTTGTATTTACCGAAAGCGTTAATAACAGTGCCTATAACTCATCGGAAATCAAGATCAATATTCTTTTCAATAACAATGTATTAGTAGATGTAGCAAAAGCTTCTGACCAGCTAAACATTAAAATGCTGAGTAAAAAAGTTACAAAATACTTTATGTGCTACCCTAAGGGATTGTAGCCGTTCAAACAAAATAGATTAGTCAAAAACAAAAAAGCTGAATACATCTATTCAGCTTTTTTAAATTAAAATTTTTGAGTCTATTATCCTGGCATCCGGTTAATTTGCTTTTCCATCGTTTTAAGCTGGCTCACAATTTCTTCCGTTTTTGGTTTCAGGTCTTTTGCCTTTTTAAAATACTGTTTGGCTATTTTATATTGCATCCGTTGCGCTTCAATATTACATAATTGTAAGTAAGCCGCTGCCATACTGTCTTTATCAGGAATCCCTGCTTTTACAGCATCCATTAAATGTAAACGGGCTTGTTTGGTGTTTCCTTTTTTTAATTCAATAAATCCTAATTGCAATAAATTGGAACCTTCCATATCGCCTGCAATTTTAGATTTTATTTTAAGGCTTTTTCTGATGTTAGCTTCTGCTTTATCCAAATCATTAGTAGCCATCGATAAATTACTTTGTAAAATGTAATACCCTGAACGCACCGGCTTAAACAATAAACGGGGAAATTTGATCTTTTCCATATAGACCATGGCTTTATCCACATCCCCTTCGGTAACTGCTTCCTGAACCAATCTCATCGTGCCTATCATAAAATATAATATAGTGGATACAAATGCCAGAATGTAACAGATCCAGGCTGTTACAGCATCCATATAAATGTGAGATAGTACACCTAATACAATAAGGGCAATAATAATTTGAAGACGGTAAAGAATATAAAAACGTAAAAATTTCATTTTAAAAAGATTGTATTAATGTTGTTCGGTTTTTGCTGCGATTGAGCCGGCAAATATACTTGTTTTTATAATCAAGAGGAGAGTTTTTAAAACAAAAAACGCCCTTCTAAGCAAAGAAGGGCGTTTTTTTATATTTATTTAAAAATTAATTATTCAACAATTAATTTTTTAGTGATTTTTTGGTTGTTTAAACTTAAAGATACAAAGTAAATACCTGCTTTTAAAGTCGCATTTCTATTTACACTGTATTTGGTTAAAGCACCAGCTGTAGCGTCAAAATTGTTTTCCTCTACAATCCTTCCCATCACATCAATCACCGTTACATTCACCTTAGCATTTACAGGAGATGTAAATTCAAGGGTAGATGAAGCAGTTGTAGGATTAGGGTAGATAGATAAGCCTATCGTGTTTTCTAACTCATCTAAACCAACCGTTCCTGTAATATTGAAATTATCAATGTAAAGGTTTTGCGCTGACGCAGTTGGATCGTTTTGAAACCAGAAACGGAATTTAACATCAGATTTACCGTTTAAGGGACCTAAAGACAAAGCAGGATACGTTTTTGTAGCCCATTTGGATTGAGAATAAGGAACGTAAGGAGCAGTTACAGTACCACCGCTTTGCGATAATAACGTAGCACTTGGTGAACTAGGCATAGCGGTCCATGTACCACCACAATCTGTAGAATATTCAAATTTGAATACATCACCAGTTACACCCGGTTTTCTGGCATATGAATAATCAAAAGATACCGTTATTCCTGTTGTATTATTAAAATTAAACTGATTGGTTTCAAGGATATCCACATTTTTGCCGGTAAGAGTCATACCTACATTATTGGCATTAGGCAGTATCATACATTTACTTGATCCTAGTGATCCGTAATTTGCCAATTGCCAGGATAAAGATCCATAATCTTTATTAATGGATGTCCAGCCCACAGGTAATAAGTAAGATACATTTTCAAAACCTTCCATAGAAGGATAAGCTACCTGATCAACATGCCATGAAACATCAATAAATGGCGTGCGTACTTTTGTACTGGTACCTGCTACATTTGTAACAGTTAATGTAGTAGAATAACTACCCGGTACAGAATAGGTAACCGAAGGTGTTGCCAATGTAGATGTTGCAGGTGCTCCGCCTTCAAATTGCCATGAATAAGTTAAACCCGTCGTATTATTAAAAGAAGTGCTATTGTAAGCTACCACTTGCCCCTGGCATGATTTAGCTTTGGTTGCGTAAAAATCAGCTACTGGTGAACATGTTGCAGAAGGTGCAACAGCATATGAGAAAATAGTATCGTTTGTATTTGGGTTAATACTTACGATGCTTTTGGTATAGAGTCCTGTAAACACTAAGTTAGTTGTATCTACCAGGTAATTTCTGTTGGCAGTTGCTGATTCTGCTGAAAAACGCATTTTATCCGTTTGACCTTGTGTAAACATCTTAGGGCAACCTGAATAATCCATGAAGTTTTGCATATTTGGTCTGTGACCCGGATCACAAGAATCATTCAATGTAATATAGTTAGGACAAGTACTATAGAAACCCGCAGTTGCCGGAGTATCATAAATATCATCATTTCCGCAAATCACTCCTGCATCATTTGTTCCTCCAAAAGTATGACTTAAACCAAACCAATGGCCAATTTCATGACTTAATGAACGGGCATCAGTTAAATTTAAAAAGTGGCAATTGTAAACAATCGCATCAGAACCTGTATTTGGTGCTGTACCCGGTAAATGAGTATACCCAACAATTGTTCCACCACCTAAAACAGATCCCTGAGGAATAATAGCATCTACAATGTATACGTTAAGGTATCTTGAAGATGACCAGTTATAGGTACCAACAGTACTGTATTTATAATTGTATAAATTACTTTGATCCCATTCTGTATTTTCATCATAATGATGAACAATCCCATTTGTGCAATTTCCGTATGGATCTTTTTTTGCCAACACAAAATGCATATTGGAGTTCACATATAATGGAGCATATAAAGGATCGATAGTCGCAACATCACTTCCTTGTCTTGCATAATCTTTATTTACCTGATCCAATGCAGCAATACACACGGCATCTGCTATATTTTCAGGACCGTTCATATGCAAAATATGAAATACTACAGGAATAGTATAAGTGTAACTTGCCGGATTACTGGTAGTAGATCTGTGAGCAGCTTTATCCTGAATTAATTTTTGTTTATAAGATTCAAATTCCTGAGCATTTTTAGCATTCGCTATTTCTAATTTCTCTTTATATCCAGGGATATTTTGAATGTAATACTCCTGAGCTTTATAAGTAGCACAAGGACTAATTTGTTTGGTTTGTGCGTTACCGGTAGTAACAACTAATGAAAGAAATGCGGTAGCACTAAGTAATAATTTTTTCATTTTATAATAAAAATAAACAGTTTAGTTTAAATAAAGGGGATTTATTTCTCACAAACTTAATAATTAATTGATGTAAAAGCAAAAAATAAGTTAAAATTGTTTTCAATAAACCGATGATTATAACTCAGGATAAAGGCCTCTTAAACCCACTTTTCTTACAAACAAACTCACTCACTATTAACTACTTATACTCTGTTATTAAATAAGCTCATTACCTCAGGTAAAAACAGAATAGTGTTAAAATAAAAAACGCCCTTCCTGACAAGGAAAGGCGTTTAAGTCCTTTTAAAAGGAATTATTCTATGATTAATTTTTTAGTGATTTTTTGGTTGTTTAAACTTAAAGATACAAAGTAAATACCTGCTTTTAAAGTCGCATTTTTATTTACACTGTATTTGGTTAAAGCACCGGCTGTAGCGTCAAAATTATTTTCTTCTACAATCCTTCCCATCACATCAATCACCGTTACATTCATCTTAACATTTACAGGAGATGTAAATTCAAGGGTAGATGAAGCAGTTGTAGGATTAGGGTAGATAGATAAGCCTATCGTGTTTTCTAACTCATCCAAACCAACCGTTCCTGTAATATTGAAATTATCAATGTAAAAGTTTTGCGCAGTGGCTGTTGCATCGTTTTGAAACCAGAAACGGAATTTAACATCGGATTTACCGTTTAATATACCTATTGCTGTAGAAGGATACGTTTTTGTAACCCATTTAGATTGTGAATAGGGAATGTAAGGAGCAGTTACCGTTCCGCCACTTTGCGCTAATAAGCTTGCGGTAGGTGTGCTTGGCATAGTGCTCCATGTACCTCCACAATCTGTAGAGTATTCAAATTTGAATACATCGTCGGCAGGTGTAGAGGGCTTTCTGGCATATGAATAATCATAAGATACAGTTATCGCTGTTGTATTATTAAAATTAAACTGATTGGTTTCAAGTATGTCTACATTTCCGCTTGGAAATACATTACCCATTCCATTAGCATTAGGCAAAATCATACATTTACCCGATCCTTGTGATCCGTAATTTGCCAATTGCCAGGTTAAAGATCCATAATCTTTATTAATGGCAGTCCAGCCCACAGGTAATAAGTAAGATACATTTTCAAAACTTTCCATAGAAGGATAAGCTATCTGATCAACATGCCAGGAAGTATTCATAAATGGCGCACGTACTTTTGTACTGGTACCTGCAGCATTTGTAATGGTTAATGTTGTAGAATAATTCCCCGGTACAGAATAAGTAACCGAAGGTGTTGCCAATGTAGAGGTTGCAGGAGCTCCTCCATCAAAGTTCCATGAATAGGTTAAGCCGGTTGTATTATTATAGGAAGTACTGTTATATAATACGGTTTGTCCCTGGCATGATTTAGCCTTATTCGCATAAAAATCCGCTATAGGAGCACAGGTGGTTAATGGAGCCACTGTATAAGCAAAAACAGTATCATTTGTATTTATATCGATGCTTACGATGTTTTTGTTATAGATACCTGTAAACACTAAATTCGTTGTATCTACCAGGTAATTTCTGTTGGCAGTTGCCGATGATGCTGAAAAACGCATTTTATCGGTTTGGCCCTGTGTAAACATTTTTGGACAAGAGGCATAATCCATAATGTTATGAATGTTTGGTCTTTTGCCGGGATCACAAGAATCCAATAAGGTCAAATAGTTTGGACAGATGCTCACGAAACCCGGTGTTTTAGGGGTATCTGCAATATCGTCATTTCCACATCTGTATCCCACATTTAAAGCGGTTGTTTCTTTTGGCGACAGTCTGAATCCTCCATTTCCATCAAACACATGGCTTAAACCAAACCAATGCCCTATTTCATGACTCAGGCCACGGGAAGCAGGACTTAATAATAAATTCAAGGATAATACAATCGCATCTGAACCTACATTGGGTGCTGTACCCGGTTTATAGGTATAACCTCCGATACCAAGACCATCCTGTATATCTCCTATGATATTATCAACCACATATATATTTAGGTACCTGGAAGGTGACCAGTTAAAAGTACCAACAGTACTGTATTTGTAATTGTATAAATTGCTTTGCTTCCATTGCGTATTTTCATCGTAATGATGCACGATACCTGTGGTGCAGTTTCCGGAAGGATCCTTTTTTGCCAGTACAAAATGCATATGCGAGTTTACATATAAAGGCGCATACAATGGATCGATCGTATTTGTATCGGCTCCCTGTTTGGCATAATCCTTATTTACTTCTGCCAAAGCTGCTATACAGCTCGCATCAGAAACATTTTCGGGGCCATTAGTGTGCAATACATGAAATACTACCGGAATCGTATAAGTGTACGTGGCCGAATTAGCAGTAGCCGATTTGTTGGCAGATGCCCTTTCAGCATCTAATCTTACTTTGTAAGCCTGAAATTCCTGAGCATTTTTAGCGTTGGCAATTTCAAGTTGCTCTTTGTAGCCCGGCAAATTTTTTATAAAATAATCTTTTGCTTTGTCAGATCCACATTGAGGAACACTTTGCGCTTGCGAAAGGGAAACGTCCAGTAACAGACACGATGCAACGAAAAATAGTGATTTTTTCATTTTAATAAAGGTTTAAGTAAATAAATTGGGGATTTATCTATTACAATAATAACGAAAATTAATTTAAAATCAAAATATTTGTTAAATTATCATGATCCCTCCCCACTTTTTAAACCTTTATCAGGTAAAAACTACTTAATTTCTTTCCACTCAATCAAATCTCTTATAACGACAGAGGCACAGGTCATACCAAATACAGCCGGGATATAGGAAATTGTACCGTAAGCCGATTTTTTAAAATTAGATCCGTCTGTTTTCATAATTGATTTTTTATCGGGTAACTCCGTCGAAAAAACTGCTTTTATTCCTTTTTTGATTCCAACTTCTTTTAACCGCTTTCTTAAGTAGTATGCCATTGGACAATGACACGTTTTTGATATATCCACTACTTTTAATTGAGTAGGATCCATTTTGCCTCCTGCTCCCATCGAAGAAACAATCTTATGTCCCATTTCTTTGGCCGTTTTTATCAAATGTACTTTAGGAGTAATGCTGTCGATGGCGTCAATCACATAATCGAATTGGTTTTGCAACAGAGCCACCATTTTTTCAGGATCCTGAAATTCAGAAATAATATTTAATTTAACATAAGGGTTAATTTGTAACATCCGTTCCTGCATTAACACTGCTTTACCCATACCGTGGGTAGTTGATAATGCCTGCAACTGGCGGTTCCTGTTTGTTGGATCCACTACATCTCCATCTACAATGGTTAATTCCCCAACGCCTGCCCTACACAATGCTTCGGCCGCATAAGAGCCAACCCCACCTAATCCAACAATTAATACATGGGATTTTTGTAAGGCATCCATTCCGTTATCACCCACCAACAGGCGTGTTCTCTGCATCCAGTGCTTATCTTCCATATTTATCTAATTCTATAAAGAGCATAAATGTACTATTTACTCAAGCGTGTTTTTAGTGCTTTGGTAATTTAATGGTTACAAAATTACTGTAAATTTTTTCTTTGAGGTCATCTAACTGAATATTCCATTTTAGGGATGCTATTTTATACACTTCCTCAATTAAAACAGACTCATGAGTGTCTGTTTCTAAAAATAGTTTTTTTAAAGGAATCCCGGAAAAACCGGTGCTTTCTTTGTTTAACAGGGCTACACCTAATGAAAGGTAAAACCCCTGCTCTACTAATTGCTGAGCCAGCTGTGTTGATTTATTAAAGCCATGAATGATCAGGTGGGTCTTTTTATGGTAAGGTTCACAGATGTGAATAAGTTCATCAAATGCTTTTACACAATGAATGATAACCGGTTTATGGTATTTAACCGCCAGTTGCAACTGAAATTCAAAAATGGTTTTTTGTTGTTCAAGATCCGGGCCTTTTAATTTATCCAGACCGCATTCTCCTATGGCAATACAGTTTTCATGTACTACCTGTTTTTCTAACTCTGCTACTGAAATTGTCTTTGCTGCATCCCATGGGTGAATACCTACCGAAAAACTACTGGCTGTATAAAGAGCCGTATCAAACCCAAAACGGTTGTTAAACACATACACACCATTATCCTGCGATAAATGGTGTGTATGTATATCAATATATGGGCTACCCGTGTACAATTTAAGATTCAAACATAGTTCAAAAAAATTATAACACCTTACTTTATATTTAAAATTTACTCAACACTTACATTTCCAGCTTCCGATTCTCTATTTGCGGCAGAGGGAAGAGCTTTTAGTTCTTTTCTTATTTTAATTTTTAAAGCAAGTACACTCAGTATTCCAAACACAATTGCTAAACTCATTAAATGTAACAGATAAGGAGTGGTATCGCTCAGTTCTCCTCCCTGAATTAATAAGATTTTAAAGGCGTGCAAAAATGGGGTAAGTGGCAAAATATCAGCAAAATACTGGATGGCAAGCGGCATGGAGGCTGATGGCCAGGTAAAGCCGCCAATAATAAAACCCGGTGTAGAAATAACCATTAATATTTGGGTGGCTCGCAAGGAATCGGGAATAAGAATACTTAAAAAGGTTCCCAAAAAACTAATTGACATCACAAACAACGAGCTGATGATGGCAAAATTGAAAATATGTTGCGGTAATGGTGCCTGAAATAATTTATGAAATATATAAAATACTATAATGTGCGCAATGGATAAAATCCAAACGGGCATTACTTTTACCAGTATGGCACCAAATGCAGAACGTGTGCGACTTAAAAATTCTTTTGCAAAGGTGTGCTTTTCAAATTCCTGGGCAAAACTCACTGCCATGGCTAACAGGATAACCTGTTGTAAAATAACAGCCAGCATGGCAGGCCACATAAAAGTTAAATAATTACCTGTTTCATTATATAGCCTGATGTAATTTGCTTTAAAGGGTTCGTATTGTGTAGCTGCCTGTGAAACAGACATACCTTTACGTTGCAATGCCTTTATTTCAGCACCGGCACTAAATGTCCCTAAAGAGCTCTGAATGGCCTTGCTGGAAAAATTAGCCGTTAATAAATTAGAGGTATTAATGTATGTTACTATTTCAGGATAACGCTTTTGTAACATATCTGCTTCAAAACGCTCCGGTATAACAAGGAGTGCGGCAGCATCCTGCCGAATGACTTCTTTTTTGAGATCCGTACTTTCGTATTTCACTTTTTTAATCGATAAGCCTTCGTTATCCTGCAGCATTTCAATAATTTGATTGCTCATAGGCGAATTGTCTTTATCCACAACTATTACAGGCAAATGCGTTACTTTACCCTCTTTGTACACAAAAGCAAAAAGTAAGGCATAAATAACGGGAGCCAGTATAAATACAGAACGCAAGGTTGAGTTTTTGAGAAAAAGTGAAAATTCTCTTTTAACCAGGTAGAGGAAATTTTGAATGGTTTTCATAATTAGTGTTTAAGAATTACCGTTGCATTTACCAATAAGTGTTCTGCTTTTTGGCTTGTATTTGGAATTACTTTAATCTCATAAATAGCTTCTTCCATTTCATAATCAGGGTAAGCCGCTGTAATATCTGCGTAACGCGCCAATTGCTTAATAAAAGTGATTTTGCCTTCGAACGTTTCTTTTGTATAAGGTACTTCGCTTGTTACGCTATCTCCTGTTTTGAAACCGGCTATTTTACTTTCGGGAATGGTAAATCTGAAATAAGTTGTGGAAGGAATATACCCGTTAAATAAGGCATAACCCGCTGTAGCTAACTCCCCTTCGTGTAAAGAAATGGTTTCTATTTGCATTTGGTTAGTGGCAATGATATAACGTTCCGAATAAGCAACCTCTACTTCCTCCAACACTCCTAATGCCTGTTCCTGCTGACCCAACGTAGCATCTTTTGTTTCAAACCTTACTCCTTTTTCCGCTTCATTTAATTCGGCAGTTACTGCATCCAGCTGGGCTTTGGCTGCCTGGTATTTTGCAAAAACTTCGTCATAAGCCTGTGGGGCCATTAAACTGTCGTTAAACATAGCTTTGGCACGGTTGTATGATTTTTGAGCAAAGGCATATTGCTCTGTTGTAGCTGCAAACTTAGCTCTTAATTGTTTGAGTTGATTTGGTGTAGCACCGTTATTAGCCATTAAATGCTGTGCTGAGGTAGCTTTTACCACTCCATGTGCTTGTGCTATTTTAGCCGTTACTTCCGGCACATCCAGCATCGCCAGTGTATCTCCCGTTTTTACCAGGGTACCTTCGGAAACATACATTTTTAAAATACGACCGGTTACTTTAGGGGTGAATGAAATGGTTTCTCTTTTTATTTTTCCTTCTACAGGCCTTGGTGTTTTATGATTACAGCTTGTAAGACTTAAAACAACAACTACAGATGCGAATAGGATTGATTTATTTTTCATGTTGAAACAGTTTAATGTGATTTTTATAATTTAATATGGATTATTGAAAAGAGGCCGGCGTTAAACTTCCGGTTGCTTTTAGCAGCTCTACCGCGGCACGGCGCTGGTTAAATATTGCCTGGACAAATTCTAAAGATGCATTTTGCAAATCGGTATCTGCCTCTAATAATTGAGATGATTTGATCAACCCTTCTTTAAATTCCTGGCTGGCCTGCTTCATCGCATTTTTAGCAATTTCTTTTGCCGTAAGCTTTACCGTTAATTGTTCATTGGCAATCATGTATTCCATCCTGGTTTTTTGAAGGTTTAAGCCTAATTTCTCTTCGGCTTCTTTTTTATCGTTTTCCGCCATTTTCAATTCAATTTTAGCTTTTTGGACTTCATGAATCCCTTCACGTCCATCGAAGATATCCCATTTAAAGCCTATTCCGATATTAAACACGGGTAATAAATTAAGATTAGGTAAATTCTGTGATAAGCGTTGTCGGGAAATTATCATAGGATCCCTGCTTGAAATGTGCCCGTTTAATAATCCAAAATAACCTACAGAAGTTGAGGCCATTACTTTTGGCTTCCACCAGGAGGTAGCGGCTTTTACTTTAAATTGATTCCCTTTAATAGCAGACTCCAGGGCACTTAATTCGGGGCGGTTAGAAATGTTATGATTGACTTCTGCCGATTTGTAAACCTGTAAATCTGCATCCAACAATGCCAATCTAGCCGTATCAATCGTCGTTAAAGTATGTAATTGCATTAAGATCAAGCCGCGTTTACCTTCGTATTCTTTTATTTTAGAGTTTAATTGTGCCTGTGCCAATTCAATTTTTTGTTGCTCGTAAGCTGTAATTAAGCCATAGCCAAAAGCTTTGTCGGCAGTTCGTTTATTTTCCGCCAATCGTTTCTCACTCTCATTTAACACCAACCGTACTTCTTTTAATAAAGCCAGCTGGTCGTATGCCATAAGCATCTGGCTCATAATATCCTGCTTATCTTTTTCGAGCATCACAGTTTGTGCATTTACTTTTTGTCCCAGGGCCTTTTTTAAGTTTGGCACTTTGCCGCCCGAGTAAATCAATACCGATGCATTGGCGTTTACATTCACTAGTTCGGAAGTTAAGGTATATCGGTTTTCATCGGCCGGAATCCCTAAATTTAACTGAGGAATTGATATACCCGGTGTAGCCAGGTTAAACGAACTTGCTAAGAAAGCTCCTTTTCCGGAAACATCTACCTTGGGCAAATAAGCATCTTTAAGGCGCTGTTGATCAATTTTGGAAGATTCGATTTCTAATTGTTTGTTTTCAAACCGATAATCGTTTACTAAAGCGCTATCAATAAGCTCTCCTAAGGTAGGAGCTTTTTGGGCAAATGTCACTTGAGAAATAAGACACTGCAAAAGCATTAAAATTTTGAAACCTGATTTACTATTTTTCATCTCATGTATGTTTTATGAGACAAAAGTATTACAAATAAAAACCCTGTAAATTCACCTAAGTGAATTAATAGATCTTATTTGCCAGTTTAGCCCTGACACGGCTTAAACTTTGAGGCTTGGCGCCTAAAAATGAGGCGATATGCTGTAAGGGAGCGGCTTTAAACAGTTCCACATTTTGTGAGATAAGGTGTAAATAACGACTTTCCAGGCTATCGGACTGAAATTCTTTTAACCGCTCAACAGCTGTTAAATACGCTTTTTCTGCCATCGTCCTCGCAATACGTTCAATCCGTGGGTGATGCTCGTATAAGGCTTCTACTTTCTTTTTATCAAATTTAAGATACACGGTTTCGGAAAGGGATTCAAAAAAATGATCGCTCTCCACATTTTTAAGGTAGCTCTCGAAATCTACAGCAAAATCGCCCGGCAGAAAAAAAGCATAGGTAAAATCATTTCCTTCTTTAATTCTATAGGAGCGAAGGAGCCCCTGTTTAATAAACCAAAACTCGCTAAACACTTTGTTACCACTAAATAACAGCTGATTGGCAGGTACCACTACTTCTTTTCCTAATGGCATCAACAGGTTTATTTCAGTATCTGAAAGCCCGAATTTTTTTAAAAATGTAATCATTTATAGAATGTTATAGAATCAAAGTAGGAATTTAATAAATTTGTTTGATAATGGCTTTTATTGTGAGCCTAAATTCTATTTTTGCCCTTCTTATCTTTTTCCTTGATGAAAAAGAAACAAAAAATCAACGCAATTCACCAGCTTCAATTCTTTTCTCGCTCATAAAGCCTTCGCGTTACCACCGAAAAAATTGTAGTTCGCACTCCCGAATGCTTTCGGAACCAATGCAGCCGCACTATTACCAAGATATGTAATAATGTATAAAAGTGCGTATATCCCCCTTTAATCATTTATAACACCGCTTAATCTTAAGTATAAATTTACTTAATACTTTCTATCTGGCTACAAATTCTTTCGATAAGCAGGGCTATAATACGTTTATTAACTTCCTTTTTATTTTGGGTATAAAAATTAAATTCATCGGCTGTAAAATAAGCCACTATAAAGCCCAGGTAAAACTGCTTAAACTGGATATTGGTTTTAAACAGGTCGTGTACCTTGGTTATTTTATGAGAATATTTTAATAAGGAAAACTCGATTTTGTTTTCTACTATAAAATGCTCAAAATACTGAATGATCAATTCATTTTGAAATTTAAGGATAGGCCTTAACGTCTCATTTTGAAAGGCCTCATTAGGTGAATCCGTAGGTTTATTACCTTCAATTGCTGGCAGTATACTTTTTATGTGCTGTTGTCTGTTTTTCATAGATTTGTTTTAATAGTATGCTGTTATTAAATAGGAATTTGATAGTACTAAAACGAAAACACACCACAATCAAAAGATACATGGTGTGTTTTAATCTTGATTTTATATTAAGTGACATTTAAACTCTGCCTGAGCTGAGGTTATTATAAAGCCTGAGAAAAACCTTCTCTGATTTCATCAGCAACGTATTGCCCACCGTATAGTTTATCTTTTATTTTAGAGAAACTTTCGATGGTAAATTTCACATCTTCGGATGTATGCATTGCCGTTGGGATCAAACGTAAAATGATCATTCCTTTTGGAATTACAGGATACACTACCATAGAACAGAAAATACCAAAGTTTTCGCGTAAATCAATTACCATGTTGGTTGCTTCCGGTATAGAACCACGCATATAAACAGGGGTTACAGGAGTATTGGTTACTCCAATATCAAAACCTGCCTCTACCAATCCTTTTTGCAATTCGGAAGAAATTTCCCATAATTTAGTTCTGTATTCAGGATGTTTATTGATGAGCTCCAATCGTTTTAATAAACCATACACCAAAGGCATTGGCAATGATTTAGCAAAGATCTGAGAACGCATGTTGTATCTTAAATAGGTTACTACTTGTTTGGTTGAGCTAATATACCCTCCTATTAAAGCAAATGATTTGGCAAATGTTCCGAAATAGATATCTATTCCATCCTGGCAACCTTGTTGTTCGCCTGTTCCACCACCGTTTGGCCCTAATGTACCAACGCCATGAGCATCATCTACAAATAAACGGAACGTAAATTTTTTCTTTAATTCAACAATTTCTTTTAATTTTCCCTGATCACCACGCATTCCAAACACACCTTCGGTAATTACTAAAATACCGCCGCCTGTTTGTTCAGCCAAACGCTGTGCACGTACTAATTGTTTTTCACAATCTTCAATATCGTTATGTTTAAATACAAAACGTTTGCCCATGTGTAAGCGTACACCATCTAAAATACAGGCATGGCTTTCAGCATCGTAAACGATCACATCGTGTCTGTCTACCAACGCATCAATAGCCGAAACCATTGCCTGGTAACCAAAATTACAAAGGATGGTATCTTCTTTTTTTGATAATTTAGATAAGCCCTGCTCTAACTGTTCGTGTAAATCAGAGTTTCCACTCATCATACGCGCGCCCATTGGTAAAGCCAAACCAAATTTTCCAGCACCTTCTGCATCCGCTTTTCTAACTTCAGGATGATTTGCTAATCCTAAATAGTTATTTAAACTCCAGTTCAATAATTTTTTTCCTCTGAAACCCATATGAGGAGATACATCTCCTTCTAATTTTGGGAATGTAAAATAACCGTGTGATGCTTTTGAATGCTCACCAATCGGTCCCATGTTTTTTTCAATTTTAGCAAATATATCTTTCATAACAATTAATTGACGAATTTTAGAATTATTGATTTAGAGAGTGCAAAAGTAGTAAAATTATATGATTTTTTTAATAACCCTGAGCATGTGTGAATACTTTTTGGTATCGCTGTGAAATATGCCATAATGATCGAATTTATCTATACGAACACTTCCGCTGGCATGAATAATCTGCTGATTATCAAGCACTATACCCACATGAACAATATTTCCGGCTTCATTATCAAAAAATGCCAGATCGCCTGGTTCCGCTTCTTCCACAAAACTCAGGGAAGAACCCAGTTCCACCTGCTGGCTTGCATCGCGGGGTAATTTGTAACCATTTAATTTGTAAACAAGTTGGGTAAAGCCCGAACAATCGATTCCAAAAGGGCTTCTTCCTCCCCATAAATAAGGAGCATTTAAAAACAGATAAGACGTATCAATTAAATCTTTCACCGTTTTTTTTTGGTTAAGATCTGTTGTATGACCTTCGAAAGAAAAAGAAAGGTTACCAATGGCAACCTGTCCGTTTTTAAAATCGGGTAATGTAGCGCCAATCGTTATAGGAAATAAAGATTGATCGGTTGTATTATTAATAACCTGAACTAACTCCGAACTAAGTGTGGAGGTATTTATGTTTTTAAAATCGGAAGCATTAATGTTTGTATGCTGTTTGGCACTAATCCAGCAGGGATAATTTTCAAAGGTAGTGATGATAGATAGCCAGCTTTCCTTGTCTTCCACTACCGTATAGGTTTCACCAAATAGTAACTGAGTTACCATTTCACTAGTACTTGAAGGTTCCTTTCTACAAGGGATGATACTGAGGGAGCAAATTCCGAAACTCATTATGTAAATTTAAAACATTGTTATTTAAATTTTATTAACTCTAAAAATAGTTATTCACTTTGAATTATTAATTCCAAAATTTAAAACAATAACTGTAATTTTGGTGTTACAACACATATTATCTTATTTATTCTACAAAAACTTCATGAAAATTCTATACAACTACGTAAAAGCCTATAAATCCCTCTTATTTTTAGCATTAGTACTGGCCGCCATCAATCAATGTTTTTCGCTCTGCGACTCCATTATTACAGGGAAATTAATTAACAAATTTAGTGCGCCGCACGTTGAAGGCGGTACTTATTACTGGCATATTGGCGATACAAGACAGGAATTTATGCAAAGCCTGCTTGTTTTTATCGGTTTATCTATTGGTGCAGCATTAATGTCGCGGGTAGCTAAAAATTTCCAGGATTATTTTACCAACATTATTATACAACGTACCGGTGCTCAAATGTACACCGACGGGATCAAAAAAGCGCTTTCTTTGCCTTATAAAGACTTTGAAGACCAACGCAGTGGGGAAACATTGGGGAAACTACAAAAGGTAAAATCAGACACGGAAAAATTTGTGAACCTTTTTATCACCCTTATTTTCCAATCTATTATCGGAATATTGTTTGTATTTATTTACGGCATGAATATCCATCCTTTATTAGGTCCTTTGTATTTATGTACAGTTCCTATTATTGCATTTGTAAGTTCGTTTTTAGGAAAAAAAATCAAAAAGATCTCTAAAGAAATTTTAGGTGAAACCACTGCATTAGCCGGAGCTACCACCGAATCGTTAAGAAATATAGAATTGATTAAAAGTCTTGGATTGATTGAACAGGAAGAAAAGCGTTTAAATTCCACTACTCTGAAAATATTGGGTTTAGAATTAAAAAAGGTGCGTTTTATCCGTTCGTTGAGCTTTATACAAGGAACAACGGTTCACTTAGTACGAAGTGCGTTAATCTTTGCTTTGTACTGCTTCGTATTTGGCGGCATTATAAAAGTGGGTGATTTGATTACGTTGATGTTCTTTTCCTTCTTCTTATTTAATCCTTTACAGGAATTAGGAAATATGATTGCTGTGTACAACGAAACAAAAGTGAGTATGGATAATTTTGCCAAACTCATCAATTCTCCATCCGAAGAAGTTCCTGAATCACCTTCTAAACTGGGCGATATCAAAGATGTACATTACGAAAATGTATCATTCGGGCATAATGCTCATAACGGGTATGCCGTTCAAAACATTAACATTCATATTAACAGTGGTGAAACGGTTGCCTTTGTAGGGCCCAGTGGAAGCGGTAAAACAACCCTGGTGAAATTACTCTTGGGCTTATATAAACCCAACGAAGGAAAAGTGTTATACAACAACATTGAATCTACCGATATTAATTTAACGGAGTTACGTCGCCAGTTAGGGCTGGTATCACAGGATTCTCAATTATTCAGTGGGACTATTAAAGACAATTTATTATTTACCAAGCCCAATGCTACCGATGAAGAGGTACTGGAGGTATTAAGGAAAGCAGCGTGCCAGACCTTACTCAGCAGAGCTTCTGACGGTATTTATACTACTATTGGTGAAGGCGGTATTAAATTAAGCGGTGGAGAAAAACAACGTTTATCCATTGCGCGTGCTTTATTAAGAAATCCACATTTATTAATTTTTGATGAGGCTACTTCTGCCCTGGATTCTATTACGGAAGAAGAGATCACCAAAACGATCCGGGATATTTCTTCCAAACAAAGTCAGATTACTGTTTTAATTGCCCACCGTTTATCTACTATTATGCATTCTGATAAAATTTATGTACTGGAGCAAGGTAAAGTGATTGAACAGGGTAAACACGAGGAACTGATTGCAGAGAAAGGCTTGTATTATGCCATGTGGAGACAACAGATTGGAGAAAGGAAGTAAATATCCTCTACCCGATTTGTAAAATTTAAAGTACAACTGTCGAGTGTTTAACCAAAACCATAAAACTCTACCGGTGTTGATACGTCTCAAAAACGTCTCGATACAAAAATTCGGAGAGGCAGAATTTTCACTCGACGTGACACTAATGACAGAAAGGATTTAATCTGCAAACATAACCATCATAGGATTTTCAATGGTGTATAGGCCGCTATAGGCCATAATGGTGAAGGGAACTTTTACGGTAAAGGTATTGTTGATTACCAATTTTACATGTACTATAATTTTGCCGGTAACTTTTGCATTAAATTCCCTGCTATTTAATGGATCGTAACTTTCGTATTTAACTTCTATATCGTCGTTACCTGCAAAGTCAATGAGTTCATCGATCATGTCGGAAAAAGCATCAGAGAAAGGCTTTAAAACATCAAGGGAATCGGCTTTTGTTTTTATTTTCCTGTCTTTAAAAATCCCCTGATGATTCAACAGAGACATATAATAAGCAGAATCCTGCAAATTAACTGCGTCAAAATTTTTAGTTAATAACGAATCGATTGAGGTAAAGGTGGGTTGAGCAAAAAAACTGGTAGCACTAAAACAACATAGGATTAATATGTATTTAAAGTGTTTCATTGAACAGATCGATTAGCTTTTGTTTTTCCTGTTTCCAGTTATAGTGTTGCGCTGCCTGAGCCGTATTGCTTTTGCATATAGAATAGTTTGTTGACGTTAAAAACGTTTCTATTTGTGTAGCAATGTGTCTTGGATCATGGTTTTCAATAAATATGCCAATGTTAAACTGTGTAATCACATGTTCTATTTCGGGGAGCCTGGAAGCCAAAACAGGAATGCCTGCATGCATATAATCAAAGATCTTATTTGGCAGACTGAAATGGTAATTCATATTGGTATCCTTATCAACTGTAGCTCCGAGGTCAGCCACGGCTGTATAGTGCCTTAATTCTGCTGCCGGCATTTTATCCATAAATTTAACAGTGTTTTGCAGATTCAGTTTAACGACCTCTTCTTTTAATTGGTGAATCACATCCCCACTTCCTATAATCAATAAGAGATAATCCGTACTTAAATATTGAAAAGAGGCTACTAATTCTTCCGCACCACGTTGTACATTGATCCCTGCACCCTGCAAAATCACTATTTTTTTGTCTAAAGGCAAATTCAGTTCCTGTCGTGTTTTCCCGTTTTCCAATGTAACATAGGCCGGAATATTTCTTACATAAATAAACGGAACCTTATAGGTATCTGTAAAATAGTTTGCAATACTTTTATTTACAGTAATGCAATAGTGTAAATGTGGAACGATTCGCTTTTCAAGCTTTTCCCAGATTCGTTTTTTGGCAGGATTAGCCTGCAATTCGGGGACTTCACAAAAAATTTCGTGGCTATCATACACTAATTTTATTCCTCTGATTTTAGATACCAGGTAGTTTGGCAATAAGGTATCGAGGTCATTAGCCACCAACAAATCAGCTTTGCGAAACAGTAATACCAAAAATAAGCGTAGGTTAAAAAACAAATAAAACTGGGGGCCTTGCTCAAAGAGGAGTTGCATTCGTTTACAGCTATAGCTCCTGGCAGGTAAAGGTGTCGATTTTTTTTGTTGCCGTCCTACCAATAGCACATCATAGTTTAATTCCTGTAGCACACTACAGGTACGGGCTACACGCTGATCGGTAACCAGATCATTGATAACTGAAACTATGACTTTTTTTTTCTTCAATTAATTAAATACAGGATATTTTACCCAAAACCGGAATCGTAATGCTCTGTTTATTTACTAAAAAGCTCTTCCAGCGGCCTTCCTGAGGTTCCGTTAGGGAAAGACATATGTAGCATTAACGAAATAGTTGGAGCAATATCTACCACATTTACTTTTTTTACGGAACTTCCTTTTGAAATTCCCATTCCATAAAAGATAACGGGCACGTGGGTATCATAACTATAGGAGGCTCCATGTGTTGTTCCCTTATTCATATATTCCATCCATGCCGGATTATACGAAAATGCTACATTACCACTTCTCACATGGTTATAACCCTTTTGGATCAGGAATTTAAAAGTTCCTTCGGTAAAGTTTTCGTACCTTAATACATCCGATGGATAAGCTTCTGCCACTCCTTTAATGGTTAACAGGTAATCAGATAAACTATGTTCTATTAACGCTCTGTCTAATTTCATAGAAGAGATTTTTGCTTCATTTAGAAAAATCTGCTGATTGACCAGGCATGAAATTAAAGAATCTCCGTAGTTAGACTTGCAAAATGATTTCAATGTTTTTTCTAATTCGGGTTCATTGATATAACCACCGGGAATTTTCAGGTCTTTTAAATGAGCCGGTACATCACAAGCACCATGATCGGCGGTTAAGAACAGCACATAATTATCTTTTCCTACTGTTGCATTTAAGCTATTGATCAATTCTTCCAGGTCTTTATCCAACCGGAGGTACACATCCTCTATTTCCACACTGCGGGGACCATAGGAATGCCCTACGTAATCCGTAGATGAAAAGCTAACGCATAACATATCTGTTTTTTTTCCTTTCCCTAAATTCTCTGCTTTTAAGCAGGCCAACGCCAAATCTTTAGTTATAGTGTTTCCATAAGGAGTTGCTTTCAAAATTTCGTAATCATTTTTGGTTAACTGCTTACTGTATTCGTATGGGAAAACAGCGCTATCCTTTTTATTGGGGGCTTTTTCGTAATTGTTCTTGTCTGCAATACTTTCCGTATAACCGGCAATGGGATACAAGGTATTCCACCCTTGTGTTAAATATTTTTTTGCCAATTGCTGATCGTTAAATTCATTTAACCATACCGGTAATTGGTTCATGTAATGTGTACTGGAAATAAACTTACCATTGCTTCCATCAAACCAAAAAGCCCCATTGGCACTATGCCCGGCCGGTAAAATAGAGCTTCTGTCTTTTAAAGAAATGGCAAATACTTTAGATTGCTGACCTGTGGCCAATTTCAACTCGTCGCCTATGGTTGTTACCAGTAAGTTTTTAGGAGACATTAATCCTGCTTTACTTTCTGTACCAACAGACTTTACTGTTTTATCATCTGTGCAGTACATCATTTGATTGGTTTCTTTCACGAACCAATCGTTTGCAATAATGCCATGTGTACTTGGCGTGGTTCCTGTATAAATAGAAGCATGCCCCGGACCTGTAAAGGTTGGCACATAATTATAGTGCGCATTTTTAAAGAAATAGCCATCGGAAATAATTTTTTTGAAACCACCTGTTCCAAATTTATCCCAATAGCGGTAAATGTAATCGTGGCGCATTTGATCTACCACAATGCCAACAACCAACTTAGGCTGTTTTAATTCTGATTTGGTTTGAGAAAAAAGAGAACCTGTAAGAAACAGTAGGGCAAGTATGTTTTTCATTGTCTGTTTTATAATAGGTGCCAGTATGAGCAACACCATCATTAATTTTTATCGAGGGTTTGAAATACAGAATTATTACTTAAAAATTCAGGTACAATATCTTTCATTTTAGACACAATAAGGTCGTTGTTTTGCGTATCAAATAAGGCAATTAATTCATCAATAAATTTGATGACTTCCGTAAATTCATATTCTCTCACCTTTCCTACCAGTATTTGCTTATGATGAGTTGGCAGAGAGTTCTCTGAACTGGCTAACAATTCTTCGTATAATTTTTCGCCGGGGCGTAAACCTGTGTATATAATTTTAATGTCCGTGTTTTCTTTTAAGCCAGAGAGGGAGATCATCTTTCTTGCCAGATCTACAATCTTAACCGATTGCCCCATATCGAACACAAATATTTCCCCACCTTTTCCCATACATCCGGCTTCTAAAACCAACTGGCAGGATTCGGGAATCGTCATAAAAAAGCGGGTAATATCAGGATGTGTAATGGTGATGGGACCTCCCTGCTCTATTTGTTTTTTAAAGCGGGGGATAACCGAACCGTTAGACCCTAATACATTTCCAAAACGGGTGGTGATGAATTTGGTAGAAGCGTTTTTCCCTAAGCTTTGCGTGTAGATCTCGGCAATACGTTTTGATGCCCCCATCACATTGGTTGGGTTAACGGCTTTATCGGTGGAGATCATCACAAATTTTTCGACCTCGAATTTTACTGCCAAATCTGCTACTATTTTAGTCCCTAAAATATTTGTAAAGATTGATTCGGAGGGGTTATTCTCCATCATAGGCACATGTTTATAGGCCGCCGCATGAAATACAATATTTGGTTTAAACGTGTTAAACACATTGTACATTCGTTCTTTATTCCTCACATCGGCAATCACTACCTCGTACTTACAGGGAATTTCTTTTTCATCAAATTCCAGGTTTAATTCATGCAAAGGGCTTTCTGCCTGATCCAACAATACCAGTAAAGTTGGATTGTATTTGGCGCATTGCCTTGCCAACTCGCTCCCTATAGACCCTGCAGCACCGGTAATTAAAATAATTTTATGGTTGAGCTGCTCGTTTATGAGTGTGTTATCTAATTTAATAGGTTCCCGCTCCAATAGTTCTTCAATATTAATCCCTTTAATTTGGTTGAAACTTAACTCACCATTGATCCATTTGGTTACCGGGGGAACGTTTAAGACTCTTACATCATACTTTAAACATTCTTCAATGATCTGATTTTTTTTAGTAGGCGATAAATTCTGAATACTAATGATCACCGAATCCACTGCTTTTTCTTTGATCAATTCACCTAATTTATTTGAACTGTATACAAATACACCTTCCACACTTCGTCCTTTTTTCCTGGCATCGTCATCTACAAAACCTACAACCTTGTAACGAATGGCGGCATCCCTGTCGAGTGTCCGTTTGGTAATAATCCCTGATTCGCCCGCTCCATATATAATCACCTGCATTTTTTCTTTTTCAGGATTTTTATTTTCGAAATAAACAGCTTTAACCGCCAGGCGGGAGCTGATCATTAAAAATAAAGTAACCAGTGCATCAATCACGATGATGGCTGTTGGAATGATAAAATATCCGAATAAAGAATAGGTGGTAACATTAACCACTACTAACAGTGCGCTTCCGGTAATTACCACTTTAAAAATACGCATGGCATCACTCGATCCGGTATACCGTACCACTCCTTTATAGGTTTTTGAAATGATAAAAGAGCCCAACCGGATACTCAACAGGATGAGATAGTCGTAAGGAAGATTTTTAAGGTCTTCTGCGGGAATAGATTTAAAATTGAATCTTAGAAAAAAAGCCAGGGTCAGTGAAAAAGCACATACAATAAGATCAATGATCAGGATAGACCAACGGGGTAAATTGTATTTCCAGAAAAAAGCGAGTATCCTGTACATACTTGTAAAAATACGGTTTTAGTAAGAATGTACAAAGCTAATTAATACTGTAAATAAGGTAAGATCAATTGTAGCTTTTCAGCACTAAAAACACCTGAATTAACCACATCTTTTTCGGTTAATTTACCATGCTTTGCCCTGTAATTGACTAAAGCGCCGGCAGCCTGAAAACTAAAGTAAGGATGTTTTTTAAGACTGTTTAAATCAATGACATTAATTGGAATTTTAGTAATGGCAGCCGTATTAAGCGTAATTTGAGAAGATAACAACACAAATACACTGTCTGTCATTCCCCATATTTCTTTTAACTGATTCATAGAATGGAAGCCTCCCAAAAGGGTTCTGTACTTCAGGATCCGTTTTGTAAAGCCGGGACCGATTCCTTTTAAATACACAATTGATAAACTATCTGCTGAATTTATTTCTACTACTGTTTTGGTATAGGCTTTCTTTTCGGGATAATGTGGTTTAGCAAAAACCGAATCTTTTTTGAATTCTTTTTTTAGATGTGGAATTAAAATATACGGTTCGAGTTCCTCATATAGCTTAGGAGACAGGCCATAGAGTTTTTTCAGATCTTCCGGTTTAAAAAATTTGCCGCCTTTATTTCTGAATTTGATTAATGTAGTGCTTAACTTTTTAGAAAAACCAAGGGTTTGCGCATCTTCTTCGGAAATGGTATTGGGATTAAATACAAAACGTTCGGCTGAATAAGTTGGTGTTTCTGAAAATGCTTTTGAGTCTTTTTCATCCTGCTTTCGTTCCGGTATATCAGCACTGTTTGGCGAAGAAACTACCTTAAAAGAGATGAGCTCTACTTTATTATTTCTATCAACCAGATAAGGCAGCAATAACTTTAAGGCGACTAAAACGGCTAGAATCAGGCATAGGATAAATACCCCGTTACGTTCCTGTTTATTAAAATGAAATAGGTTGAATAACCAGTTTCTAATTTTCCGGAATGGCATTTTTGTTTCGTCTAAATAAAAAATAAACCGGAACACCTAATGCGATAATTAATAAGCCCATACCTGTATTGAAGGTTTTATAAACCAGGAGATCAATACAAATTAAACTGGTAATAATGATGTATAATGCCGGAATCACAGGATAACCAAAAGCTTTGTAAGGTCTTTCGGTATCGGGCATTTTTTTTCGTAATACAAAAATACCGGCAATGGTAATGATGTAAAATATTAAGGATGAAAACGTGCAGTAATCCAGCAGATCGGCATAAGAACCACTTAAGCATAAAGCCGATGCCCAGATTCCCTGGAATACCAATGCGTTGGAAGGAACCTGAAATTTATTCAGCTTTGCCGCACTTTTAAAAAACAATCCTTCCTTGGCCATGGATTGAAATAAACGGGAGCCTGCGAGTATCAATCCATTATTACAACCAAAAGTAGAAACCATAATTAAAGCAGCCATTAAATACTTTGCTGTATTGCCAAACACGGTAAATAAAGCTGCCGCTCCTACCCTGTCTTTTTGAGCAAACATAATGCCTTGTTGTAAAACAGACGAACCAGATACCGGACATCCTTCAACAGGTAATAAACATAAATATGCCACGTTAGCCAATACATAGATGATGGTAACAATGCTTACTCCAAAAAATAATCCCAAAGGAATATTCCGCTTCGGATTTTCTACTTCACCGGCAATAAAGGTGACATTGTTCCAGGCATCGCTGCTAAACAAAGAGCCAATCATTGCTACACCAAGGGCTGTTGCCAGAGTCATACCTGATAGCGGTATAAATTCAGGACAAATACTACCCGGTCCGACTTTTTTAGCATCCCATGCATTGGCCATATTATCAGAAAATACGTTCGTATGAAAACCATAATAGATCCCCACAATAATTAAAGCAAACAAGGCTATTAGTTTTGCAGAGGTAAAGATGCGTTGAATGGCTTTTCCATTTTCAATGCCCCGTGTGTTAATAAATGTAAGAATAGCTATAATTGCAATGGCCAATAATTGTGCGCTTGTTATTTTAAAATGAACGATCTCTATCAGAACGTTTCCTTCTTCAAAAAAATGAATGAACACGCCTGTAAACTTAGCAAAGGCTACAGCTACGGCGGCAATAACACCTGTTTGTATGACGAGAAAAACAGTCCAACCGTATACAAAAGCAGTTAACTCTCCAAATGCTTTTTTAATGTAAACGAACTGTCCACCCGCTTGTGGCATCATTCCGGCAAGCTCGCCATAACTTAAAGCGGCAAATAGCGTAATAACTCCCGATAAAACCCAAACGACCAGGAGCCAGCCTGCAGAACCTACAGAACGGGCTATATCGGAACTAACAATAAAAATCCCCGAACCTATCATAGACCCAGCTACCAGGAGCGTCGTATCAAATAAGTTCAGGGATTTTTTCATCGTTCTATTTTTCATTTATGTCACTCTGATTCCAATAGCTATCGGAATGCTTCAAGGTCTCATGAGATGTTGAATCAAGTTCAGCATGACTGTATTGTTTGAGACTGTTCGACAAATGAATTTACTCTGTTTCCGGTTTTTCTAGCTTACTGTTTCTTTTACTGTAAACAAAGTAAAATATAATACCTATTGCTCCCCAGATTAAAAAAGCAATCCATGTTTCTTTACGTACAAAACACATTAAAAAGATATTAAATGCCACACCTAAACAGCCAACTACATACACAGCAGGTGTACGATAAGGTCTTTCCAACTCCGGTTTTTTATAACGTAAAATCATTACCGCCACACATACCATTGCAAACGCTAAAAGGGTTCCCATACTACACATTTGACTAACCTTATCAATAGGCGTTAAAGCGGCTACTACTGAAACAATTAAACCAACCAGTACTGTACTTTTATGGGGTGTTTTAAATTTAGGGTGAAGTGTTTTGAAAAACTGAGGTAATAAACCGTCTTTAGCCATACCTAAGAAAATACGGGTTTGTCCCAACATCATTACCAGCATTACAGATGTTAAACCTGCCGTTGCTGCCAATGTAATAATAAACACAGCCCAGTTTAAACCAATACCTGAAAACGCCGATGCTACAGGAGCTGCTTTATCGAGCTGATCGTATTTTACCATACCTGTTAAAACCAATGATACCAGTATATATAACACTGTACAAATTACTAATGAAGCAATGATCGCAAAAGGCACATCTTTTTTAGGATTAATCGCTTCGCCCGATTGTGTTGAAACAGCATCGAAACCGATATAGGCAAAGAATACAATGGTTGCCGCTGTTAATACACCACCAAAACCAAAATTAAATTTACCGGTAGCAATTCCGTCTTCACCAATAACCGGAACTTTATCCGGAATAAAAGGTGTCCAGTTTTCAGCTTTAATATAAAAGGCACCAACTATAATTACAAACAATACAACCGCTATTTTTATAATTACAATAACGTTATTCGTATTAGCCGCTTCTTTAATTCCTTTTACTAATATATAAGTTACTAACCAGGTAATTAATAAAGCCGGTAAATTAAAAGCGAAACTAGGAGGCGTTAAACCCAGTTCCAGGCTTTTTTCCGTAGCAGTTGCTAAATCATTACAAAGCCATATTGGAAAATCGACTCTGAACAAATGTAAGAGTTTCACAAAATAGCCACTCCATGCAACGGCCACAGTGGTAGCCCCCATCATGTATTCCAATATTAAATTCCAACCAATAAACCACGCAAATAATTCACCTACTGTACCGTAGGCATAAGCATATGCTGAACCTTCCACCGGTAATACAGAGGCAAACTCTGCATAACACAACGACGCAAATAAGCAACCTATGCCGGCGATAACGAACGATAAAGCTAATGCAGGGCCTGCATAATCATGTGCGGCAATTCCTGTTAATGTAAAAATACCACCGCCAATAATTGCCCCGATACCCAGGGAGGTTAATCCCCATTTAGTCAAAACTCTTTTTAAATCACTTTTTTTCATATCCGCCTCAAAGGCTGATACTGGTTTTACTCTCCAAACTGACATACGTTTATATTCTATTAATTATTGTTAAATTAAGTATATCTCAAATATATCTTTTTTTTAATTAAAAATACATCAAACCATAATTATTAGTAAAGAGAGTGGATTTTTTAATTTTCAAAACATTAATTTAGCGGTGTGGAAAATTTTGAGACGGAAGAACACCAAAACCAACAACCGGGCATTTTACCTAAACCGGTATTAGTTCAGGATAAACAAAACTGGATTCGTAAATCGCTGATCAGCCTTGCTATCTATGGCTTCTTATTTTATGTGATTTTTGATCTTGACTTTATTTATATAGCGGCTGTTTTACTGGTGCTTTTAATACATGAGTCGGGGCATTTCTTTGCCATGAAAGCCTTTAATTATACCAACGTTAAATTATTTGTATTGCCCTTATTGGGTGCATATGTTACCGGTAAAAAATCAACTATCTCCCAAAGGCAAATGAGCGTAGTGATACTTGCCGGCCCTGTACCCGGTATTATCATTGGTTTTATCCTATCAATATATAACCTGTATTTCCCTAACGCCCGTATTGAAATGTTAGGGCATATTTTTTTAGTGCTTAACTTATTTAACTTACTGCCTTTTATTCCCTTAGACGGCGGAAGGCTTTTAGAAGCCCTGTTTATAAATCACAACCATGTGATACGCGTTGTTTTTACGATCATTTCTATCGTATGTATCTTATTTTTAGCGATCATTTTTAAAAGTATTTTCTTTTTAATCGTTCCTGCATCTATGATCTTTGATTTGATAATGGAAATTAAAAACCATAAGATCAGGGAATACCTTAAGCAGGAAAACATCCCCTACATTTGCGATTACAATGAGCTATCCGATAGAAATTACTGGATCATCAGAGATTGTATTATCCTTTCTTTCAGTAAACGTTATGCCGGCATACAAGCCGGGGTTCAACAATACAGTGTTATAGAAGCCGGATTAATACAACATGTTTCATCCGTTTTAAAAACACCCATTATTAAAGATCTGAAGTGGTTCGGTAAAACATTCGTCATGTTGCTGTATATTCTCTTTTTTATTGTGGTTCCTGTTACCTATTTATTAGCAAAATATACCAGTTTAATTTGAAGTACCCGACGTTTCTTTTACTCCTGTTTTTTTGTTTAAGAGGGAACACTCAATCTCTTGATTTTCAACTATTACAACGTCTCAATGAAACAGATCATCCACAGTGGGATCATGCCATGAAAATAACATCGGCTTCTGTATACCCTGCCGCAGTAATTGCCCCTGGTTCATTATTACTTACAGGTTATATCCGTAAAGATAAAGCAATGATGCGAAACGGTGCTAAAACCTGCGTTGCCATTGCCTTAAATGTGGTATTAACCAGTGGCTTAAAGTACGGTGTTCAAAGAGATCGGCCTTATTATTCTTATCCAACCGATATTATTAAAAGAACGGATTCGGGACCTTATTCATTTCCATCAGGCCATACGTCCCTCGCCTTTGCCATGGCAACCTCTATGACCTTATCTACCAAAAAATGGTATGTTGCTGTTCCTTGCTATTTATATGCCGGTGCTGTAGGTTATTCGCGCATGCGTTTGGGAGTGCATTATCCGAGCGATGTATTAGGTGGTGCTATTGTTGGAACCGGCTCTGCTCTTTTAGTGTGGCAGATCGACCGATGGATTAACAAACGAAAAACAACTAAAAAACCCATTGAATAGTGTTTGTTAATTATTGTTTATTTTAGCAACTCTGCAAAGATTAAAATTGTATTTTTACATGACACGTTTTACTATGAAATACATCTTATATATTTTCTTTTTATTTTTTTCTGTTTCGGCATTTTCACAGGCAAAAACAGATGCTTCCGGAAACCCTGAAAAATATCTTCAAATCTCAGGAGTAGTATTAGATGATAGTTTACAACCTCTTCCTTTTGTATCTATCATGCTTAAAAACACAAGGCATGGTACCGTGAGCGATTTTTACGGTTTTTTTACTTTGGTGGCAAGACCCGGCGATGAAATTCAGTTTTTTTCGGTAAATCATAAAAGTAAAGTATACGACCTCTCTGATACCTTATCCGGAAAACATTACTCCATTATCCAGATCTTAACCAAAGATACTTTTCAGTTAGCAACTGTAAATGTGTATCCATGGCCAAGTAAAGAACAATTTAAACGCGCTATTTTAAATTTAGACCTGAGCGACAGTGATATAGAAAGGGCTTATAAAAACATGGATAATGAAGACATCCGAGAATCCATTAAAGGAGGATCGATGGATGCCGCTTCTAATTATAAGGTAAGGATGCAGCAGCAATACACCAGGTTGTATCAGGCAGGACAATACCCAAGTGTAAGTTTATTAAATCCTGTGGCCTGGGCTCAGTTTATTGATGCCTGGCGAAAAGGCAAGCTTAAGATCAAGTAAATTAATCAAAGCTTAACCGTTGCTGTTATTAGTGATAGGTTTTACTGATAATTAGGTCAAATTCCATTTCTTTTTACAATATTTGTAAACTAATGCCGTTAATTGCAAAGTGTTACAAAAATCAATTTATACCATATTCTTTTTACTAAGTACCTACATTACGCTGTGTCAAACAGCAACGGTTACAGGTACTATAAAAGATGAAGAAGGCATTCCGATTCCTTATGTACAGATAGCTGTACTGGAAGATGGCGCTAAAAATACCACTACCGACGGCTATGGGAAATACAGCCTGGAAGTTCCTACTGATAAAGAGATTACCATTTCTGTTTACAATATCAGCTACAAACAACTTAATAAAAAAGTAAAGTTAAAAGCCGGTGAAGTATTTACACTGGATCCAAAACTCGAATTTAAAAACGTAATCTCCCAGGTAGATATTACTTATGAAAAAAACAGGACTGTGGAAATGACCACCATCGATCCTAAAAATATATTTTATATTCCCAGCCCCAGTGGAAATATTGAAGACATTATTAAAACACAAATTGGCACAAGCAGTAACAATGAGCTAAGCAGCGGTTATTCGGTACGGGGTGGTAATTTTGACGAAAATTTAGTTTATGTAAATGATATAGAAGTGTACCGCCCGTTTTTAGCCCGAAGTGGTCAACAGGAAGGATTAAGCTTTGCAAACCCGGATATGGTAAGCAATATTAATTTTTCAGCAGGTGGATTCGAAGCTAAATATGGAGATAAAATGTCGTCGGTATTGGATATTACCTATAAAAAACCATTAAAGTTTGGAGGAACCGCAAGTGGAAGTTTGCTGGGAGGAAACTTAAGTTTACAGGGGGTTTCTAAAAACAGGGTATTAGCCTGGAGTGTGGGATCACGCTACAAATCGAATGCTTATGTTTTAAAAGGACTTGATACCAAAGGAGAATACCGGCCTCGCTTTTATGATGTCCAAACTTTTTTGACGTTTACTTTAAATGAAAAATGGACGGTAGAGTTTTTAGGTAACATTTCAAATAACCAATACCTGGTAATTCCTGCGAATCGCGAAACCACTTTTGGCACCATAAAAGACGCTGTAAAGTTCACCGTTTATTTTGACGGACGAGAAGTTACGCAATACAATACCATGATGGGGGGACTTTCAACCACCTTTAAACCAAACCGAAAAACAAAACTAAAATTAATTACATCGGCCTTTAACACTAAAGAGCAGGAAAACTTTACAGTACAAGGCCAATATTACATCGACCAATTGGAAGCCGATTTTAGCAAGGATAATTTTGGACAGGTTGCTTTTAACCGCGGTGTGGGTACTTTTATAAATAATGGTAGAAACGCTATTGAAGCAACAGTTATTAATATTGAACATAAGGGAACCCATAAGATTCGAAAAAACAGTGAGTTGTTGTGGGGTGCGAGGTTTCAGCATGAGATCATTGATGATAAGTTGAGCGAATGGAAAATGATCGATTCTACAGGTTATGTAAAGCCTTATAATGCCAACGAAATTAATTTGACAGAGGTTATTAAATCAAAAAATAATTTAGAAAGTAACCGAATCCAGGGCTACTTACAATACCTTTACAGTAAACAATTAAGAGATTCTTCCATGGTTTCTATTACCGGTGGAGTAAGAGCCAATTACTGGAGCTATAATTCGCAAACCGTTATATCGCCAAGGGTAACACTTTCTTACAAACCACATTGGAAAAGAGATATTTTATTCAGAGCATCTTACGGTTATTATTACCAACCCCCTTTTTACAGGGAGATGCGGGGGTTTGACGGGCAATTAAATCCAAACATTAAAGCGCAACAGTCTATCCATTATTTATTATCGGCCGATTACAATTTCAAATTATGGAACAGGCCTTTTAAAATTATTTTAGCGGGGTATTATAAAGACATGAAAAATCTTATTCCGTATGAGATCGATAATACCCGCATCCGTTATTTTGCCAAAAATAATTCTGTTGGTTATACCACCGGAATAGATCTGAGAATTAATGGTGAGTTTATTAAAGGAATTGAATCGTGGGCTACCATTGGTGTTTTAAGATCTTATGAAAACATTAAAGACGATCGTAAAGTAACTTATTTTAATGCGGCAGGTGATTCTATTATACCGGGTTATACGTTTGATACCAAGGCTGTAGATAGTATTGTTGTGCATCCCGGTTATATTCCACGCCCTACAGATCAGTTAGTAACGTTTGGAATGTTTTTCCAGGATTACCTTCCTAAGCTGCCTTCCTGTAAAATGTATTTAAATGTGCAGTTTGGTTCGGGTCTGCCATTTGGTCCGCCGGAACACATCAGGTGGAAACAGGTATTTAGAATGCCTCCCTACAGAAGGGTTGATATAGGTTTTGCTTACCAGATCATTAAAGAAGAAAAACCTCTGGCAAAAACAAATCCGTTCCACTTTATGAAAGCTGCGTTTATCAGTATTGAAGTATTTAATTTACTGCAAATCAATAATACGGTTTCCTACACCTGGATTACGGATGTTACCGGCCGCCAGTATGCTATTCCTAATTATTTAACCCGCCGGCAGCTTAACGTAAAGCTACAGGTTAAGTTTTAAATTCTCTTAAAAGAGTATTCATTAAGTGCTCTATTATAATTTCGTTTTTAAAACCTGTATTACTTTTTCAAGCATGTCGTCTGTGAAATCGAGGTGTGTTACAAACCTTACCGTTTGTTTACCAAACGCTGACATTTTTATTCCAAAAGGTTTTAATTTTTCTTCGAAAGAGGCAGCCGTGTAGTTATCGGTTAAATTGAAAATAATAATGTTTGTATCAACCGGCATACAGCTTTTTACGTAAGGGGCGTTCTTAAGAACAGCTTCTATTTCTTTGGCGCGTTTATGATCTTCTTTTAACCGTTCTATATTGTGATCTAAAGCATAGATTCCTGCGGCTGCTAAAAGTCCCGCCTGGCGCATTCCTCCGCCAAATACTTTTCTTACTCTTCTTGCTTTTTTGATAAAATCTTTTTTGCCTAAAAGTAACGACCCTATTGGAGCACCCAGGCCTTTACTTAAACATACCGAAACAGAATCAAATTGTGCTCCGATATCGGAAGCGGTATATTTATTTTCTACGATGGCATTGAAAATACGTGCACCGTCCAAATGCAAAGGCAGTTTTTTTTGTTCGCAAACCGTTTTTATTTTTTTAATCTCATCAAGACTATAGTAGCTCCCTCCTGCCCTGTTCACCGTATTTTCTAAACTTACTAAAGCCGTACGTGCCAGCCAGTCATAATCTGCATTTATACATTCTTCAATCTGCGCAGCGGTTATTCTTCCTCTGTCGCCCTCTATGAGCCTGGCCTGTACTCCCGAATTAAACGCAATGCCACCACCTTCATAATGGTAAATATGAGAATTTGTATCACAAATAACTTCGTCACCGGGTTGAGTATGGCATTTAATCGCAATTTGATTAGTCATTGTTCCGCTGGGACAAAACAGGGAGGCTTCTTTACTAAATAATTTAGCAGCTTTCATTTCCAATCCCTGTACTGTAGGGTCTTCACTAAACACATCATCGCCCAGGGGTGCTTCCATCATCATGTTAAACATAGGTTTAGAAGGCTTTGTAACGGTATCACTTCTCAGATCTATTATCATATGAGTTATATTTTATACCGTAAACATAAGAGAATCTTTTGATTTTAGTCGCAAATTTTGGTATGTAAATTTTATATTATCCTGATTAATGAGTAACTTAGATACACACAAAAACGATCCTTAAAAAAATGAAAAACATTATTTCTACAAGCTTTCTTTCTTTACTCATTTCGAATGCCGCTTTTTCTCAAAATACGATGAAACAAAACTGGTGTGGCTCTATTGAAGCCATGGAAACCAATTTTAAACAGCATCCTGAATTAAAACAACAATTTGATGCCTACCAGGCAAAAGCAAATATTCAGCAAAATCCCTTACAGCAAAAAACAACTGTTGTGAGTTATACCATTCCTGTTGTGTTTCACGTCCTTCATCAATATGGTCCTGAAAACATCAGTGACGCACAGATCTATGATCAAATCTCTATTTTTTAACCGTGATTATAATTTACAAAATGCAGATACATCTGTTGTGATTACGCCTTTTAAAAACCTGTTAGGTAACATTCATTTTACATTTGTGTTGGCTAAAAAAGATCCTGCAGGCAACTGTACCAGTGGGATTGATCGTTTTTATGATTCTAACACCACATCATGGCATGGAAACTATACAGACTATAGCTACACCTGGGATCCTACAAAATACCTGAATATTTATGTTGTAAAAGCTATTGCGAGCGGTGCTGCAGGATATGCTTATTATCCGGGAAGCTTAGCTTACGGATCTGATATGGATGGCATTGTTATTTTATCTGATTATGTGGGAAGTATCGGTACTTCTCAAATATCCCATTCGAGAGCGTTAACTCACGAAGCGGGACATTGGTTTAACTTAGAGCATACCTGGGGAAACACCAATAACCCCGGGGTTGCCTGTGGTGATGACCAGGTTGGTGATACACCAGATACAAAAGGTTTTACAAGCTGCCCTACAGAAGCAGCTTCACAAATTTGTAATGCCGGTGTTTCAGAGAACTATCAAAATTATATGGATTATTCGTATTGCTCGGTGATGTTTACTCCGGGGCAAGCTCAACGTATGACGGCAGCTGTTAATGCATCCATTGTTGGCAGAAATAATTTATCTTCTGTTTCCAATTTAAGTTTTACAGGAATTACTCCTGCAGCTAGTTGTGCTCCATCGGCTAATTTCACTGCTAACAAACAAATTGTGTGTGTTGGGCAAACCGTTAGTTTTACCGATATTAGTAATATCAGTACTCCTACTTCCTGGAACTGGGCGTTCCAGGGTGGTACTCCAAGTACATCCAGTGTACAAAATCCTACCGTTAGTTACAGCACACCTGGTACTTATTCTGTACAGCTTACCTCTTCAAATGCGGCAGGTTCTTCTTCTCCTGAAGTTAAAATAAATTACATTACTGTAAACGCTGCACCTGTTACCGGAAGCTTACAGGAAGGTTTTGAAGGTTCTTCTGTTCCTAATGCAACCTGGTCGGTAAGAAACCTTTCGTTTTTACCAACTAACTGGCAGCAAACAAGCCTTGCTGCTGCTACCGGAAACAAGTCGGTGATGGTAAGCGAAACGGTTGATGCCGGTACGATTGTAGAAATGTATTCACCAAGTTATAATTTTGGCGGAATGCCCGGAGTTGCTTTAACGCTTAAATGGGCGGGAGCTGAAAGAAATACTGCCTCTACTACCTCATTTGATGTTTTTACGGTACAGTTCTCAACCAATTGTGGTTTAACATGGTCGCCCCGTTTAACCAGAAATATTAAAACAGGGACTAACGGTTTAAGTGGTGTAGTAAGCGGAAACTTTACACCTACATCTTCACAATTTGTACAGGAAAATGTAGTGTTGGCAGGTTTAACAACAGAAGCCAGTATCATGTTTAAATTAAGATTTGTTGCTGAAAGCGGTGGATCGAATAATTTTTATATAGATGATATTAACCTTACCAGTTTAACAGGACTTGAAGAAGAATACCAGGTATCTAATATTGAATTATATCCCAATCCTGCAACCGATCAGATAAACATAGCATTTGATTTGATAGCGGATAATACGGTTGATATCGATGTAAAAGATGTACTTGGAAGAACGGTTAAATCAACTGCTACAAGCCAGTTACAAGCAGGGCATCATGAATCTTTTGTTTCTTTAAGTGATGTGAGTAAAGGAATTTATTTTGTATCGATCAAAACACATACAAATGTGATCACTAAAAAGATTATTATAGAATAAACGTATATCGTAGATTTATTCTCAAACAACCCCTTAGGCAGGCCTTATGAAAATAAAGCCTGCCTTATTTTTTATCAGGAACTCTGACATAAAAAACAAATCCATTTTGGCGATATACTTCCTTTAACGCCGGCCTTCTTACTAAAATTTCTTCTACATGTGTTACTTTAGATACCAAGAAACCAGGTTTTTTAATGTCTCCTACTTCCAGCCAATTTGTATGAACGAGACCAGTATACATCACAGGGTTTTTAGTTTGTCCTTCGGCATACAAATCAATTAACCGTTGTTTTTTATATTTAAGAAAATCAGGGTCTTTCATCGTTGAAGGATCAAGCTTCGCATAAAACAAGGTTGCATAGCTTCTAAAATCAATGGTTTCCACATCATACTGATTTTTGGCACACATTTTATAAAATTCAATGGCAGCATGTTGCGAGTAGTGTTCTACCTTTGGCACAATTACCATAATGATGCTATATACTGTAACCAGTGATGCTAAAAACAAGAGATAAATATATCTGAAATGCTTCTTTTTAATCTTTACCAGGCTAATTAAGCTTACAATCAGAAATAAGGTGCCTATGATCCATTCAAAACCATTCCAGTGCACATCTGCTTTTAAATTTTCTACAGCAAATTGGTCGTCAATTAAATGACTGTTTATAATCCAGTCTTTTAAAAACGGCACACACCCTAACAGTATAAATGCCAAACCCAACAGGCAGGTAATACCTATAAAGAAAATATGAAACCATTTTTTCCAGGTAAATTCTCTGTCGAATAATTTTTGAATGGCATAGGTCGCTAAATAGGTCAATGGAAAATAACACAGGGAAGAATAGTGTACAATTTTTGTTTTTACGATCGAGAACACGATCAGTACTACCCAAAACAAAATGATCATCCAGCGCTTACTATGCTTTTGATAAGGTGTATCATATGTGGATCTTTTGTGAGCCAGGATCAAAAACAGGGAGGACGGAAAGCAGCCGATGAGTAATACAATAAAGTGATATATACGAGGACCACCATGATCGCTGTCTTCCGTTTGAAATAAACGTACCTGGTAATCAATAAATTCTTTAATGATATAACCATTGCCTTTCATTAATTCAATACCAAACCAGCTAAAGCCTGTTATTAAAAATGCGAGAAAAAAAACAGCAACGAACTTAATTTCCGATATTTTTTTAAACCGGGCCAGAATAAAAAATACGACTACGGTTAAGCCTACAAGGAGCAATGCCACCGGGCCTTTGGTTAACAGTGCCAGGCCCAAAAAGAAACCTGCTAAAATTGCGGTTCTGTAACCATATTTTCCTACAGGATTATTGGTGTGTTGGATTAAATAAAAAATAGAACCGTAAATAAATAAATTGAACCATGGATCTATAATACCGCTTTTGAAAAACAAATGTGGTAATAAGGTGGCTGCATATACAAAACTCCAGGTCAAGCCGAATTTTTTATCGTTTAATGTTTTACCTGTTTTATATAATACCAATAGTGTTATAACGCCACATATAGCATTTGGAAAACGGGCGGCAAATTCGTTTACTCCAAATAAATTCATACTCATGGCCTGAAACCATATAAATAAGGGGGGTTTTTCCCAAAAAGGCTGAAAGTATAATTGAACGTTCGTGTAATTTTTAGAGACGATCATTTCCCTTGCGCATTCTGCAAAGTTGATCTCATCCCAATCGAACAAAGGCATATTACCAATAAAAGGGATAAATAAAAGGGCTGACATTAAAGCAATAAATGAATACGCTTTTACATCATTATTTAATAATTTAAACACGTTGTTTTTTATTTTTTAGTAACACATTCAATGGCTTATCCAAAGTGTTGGAATAAGTTGTATTGTAAAATACAATATAAAACAATATGGCAAACACCGCACCAATAATGGATCCAACGTAAATATCAATTAACCAATGCTGTGATATATATACCCTGCTGAATGAAGCAATACATGCCAATAGAAAAAACACCATTTTAAGTACCTGGCTTTTTGTAGTAAACAATAAACAAAAAAACAAAGCAAAGGCTGATAAGGCATGCCCACTCGGGAAAGACCGAAGGGCACTCATTTCAACACCTTCCACTAATTTCAGATCTTCATGTAAAAAATATCCAAACGTTGAATGAGGTCTGAACACATCAGGGTAAACGACATACTTTAATAAAGAAGAAATGATAGCAGCCCCAAGATAGGAAAACAATATATATAAGGATTTTCTAACACTTATAAATAAGAAAACGGTTGCCACCAAAAAGGCAAATACCCCGTCACCTAAATGTGTTACATATTTAAAAAAGGTGTCGATATAAACATTCCCAACATGTGCGTTAATGGCCTTATGGATTTGAACTTTATCATTGTTCAGTAAAATATAGCCAAGTACGGCAAGTGTGATTGCATATAGTAACAGATAGAACCAGTTATTCTTAAAGAGTATTTTCAACCTTGATTTATTTTTTAATGTTTAATTCGTTGCTTTTATCCGCTGTTTGAATAGGCGGCATTACTTTAACTACTTGTTTAAAAGGCTTATCGCTGGCCGCTATTTCGCAAGAGGTGATGATAGATTGCCTGATAACACGCATAATACAATCAGTAGGTTGAACATATATTTTTTTCTCTGTACTATCGGGCATGGTAAATGCCATATCCGTTGCAAAGCTCTTAGGTCCTTCAAATACAAAGGGGTCCTTAAAATAATCTTCAAGATGAATGTCCTTAATATGGATCTTATTCCCCAGGATCATCGTGTATAATTCAAAAATGGCACGGGTAATCTTTATAGAGATCAGGTTTGTTTTATTATCATAGCCTATCTTAACATTGCCAATTACCTTTGATTTGTAGCTAAAGGGGCCAACCGTAACTTTAGCATCACAGGTAAAATCACTGCTATCAGGTAATAAATTAATTTTTGGGTTAGAAATGATCCAGGTGTATTCTCCATTAACCAACAACACTTCATACTGACTTTTGCCGCTTATCTCACCTATCACACCGAAAATTTTATTTACCGCTTTCTCATTTAATACGAATGAAAAATCGTTATAAACCTGCGCCTTTAAAAAAGTGGAAAACATCAAAAAAAGAAAAATAAGTTTTTTAAATTGCATCCTACAAATGTATAATTTTGCTTATTATTACAAGAAGCAATTTTTTCTTTTTTAACAAACATATTATGACGATAAAAGCGAATAATCCTCAATTAAAATCCTGGATCCAAACACTTCCTACTTCGGATTTTCCTATTCAAAACTTACCTTTTGGTGTATATAGTGACGGTTCTACAAGCCATCACGCCTGCTCTGCTATTGGTGATTACATCATTGACCTGTATGAACTGGCTTCCCAGGGCTATTTATCGCATCTGTCTATCCCTAAAGAACTATTTGATCAGGTGCATTTAAACGACTTTATAGCTTTAGGAAAAGAGATTACCCGTAAGCTAAGGGACAGGTTATCAGACCTATTAGAGATTGATAATACCGAATTAAAAGGAAAAGAAGGAATTTTTACAAGCATCTTCAAAAAACAAAGTGATGTTACGTTATTATTACCTGTTAAAATAGGCGATTACACTGACTTTTACAGTAGTATTGACCATGCTATAAATATTGGTACTATGATCCGCGATCCTAAAAACGCGTTAATGCCAAACTGGAAACACTTACCGGTAGCATACCATGGAAGAGCCAGTAGTATTTGTGCGAGTGGACATTCTTTTCACAGACCTAAAGGACAACAAAAGCCTGCCGATAGTGAATTACCGGTTTATGGGCCAAGTAAATTGCTGGATATAGAGCTTGAAACGGCTTTTATTATCGGGAAACAAACACAAATGGGAGAAACCGTTGGTATTGAAAATGCCGATGATTATATTTTTGGGATGGTATTATTTAATGACTGGAGTGCACGTGATATTCAAACCTGGGAATATGTACCACTAGGACCATTTCTATCCAAGAATTTTGCCAGTACTATATCACCCTGGATTGTAACACTGGATGCTCTTGAACCTTTCAGAACAGCAGGTTACGCACAGGAACCTAAAGTATTACCATACCTGGAGTATATAGGAAATAAAAATGTGGATATTAAGCTAGAAGTGTTTTTAATTCCACAAAACGGTGAAGAGAATCTGATTTGTACTTCCAATTATAAATATATGTACTGGACCATGGAGCAGCAATTAGCGCATCACACTGTAAATGGTTGTAATATTAATGTGGGGGATATGATGGCAAGTGGTACTATTAGTGGTCCTGTACCGGAAGAGTATGGAAGTATGATGGAATTAACCTGGCGTGGAACAAAACCAATGACTTTAAAAGACGGGAGTGAACGTAAATTTGTAAACGATCATGACACTATCATTATTAAAGGACATTGTGAAAAAGACGGTGTACGTATTGGCTTCGGAGAATGTAAAGGAACCTTGCTTCCAGCGCTTTAATTTTTTTAACAGGATATATTGAGAACAATAATTTGTTTTTGAAGGCAGCTCTGGAAGGAGCTGCCTTTTTCTTTTATGCGATCCGTCATTCTAATCTATTGTGCCTGCAGCAATCGTATTGTTTGTATTTTCATTAATTAAAATAAAAGAACCTGACGAACGGTTTTGTCGATAGCTGTCGAAGCTGATTGGTTCGGCTGTTTTAATAACTACTTTACAGATATCGTTTAGTTTTATTGTTCCATCACTCTCCAGCTGGGCAAAAGAATGAATATCAATTTTACTGCTCACTTCTTTAACAACAGCCTTCGTTCGAAAACTATTTTGTTGCAACAGAATTTTTTGTCCGGCAACAAAGGGGGCATTGTCCATCCAGCAAATTGTTGCTGTAATTTCTTTTTCCGTTTTAGGTAAATGATTCGAAGGAACAATAGAATTACCGCGGCTGATATCCACATCATCTTTTAAATGCAATACCACCGGCGTATCTATTTCTGCTACTTCTACCTCTTTTTGATGAACTTCTATTTTGTCAATTTCAGTTTCTATACCCGATGGCAATACGACTACACGTTGCCCTTTTTTATACCTGCCGCTTACCACCTTACCTGCAAAGCCCCGGTAATCATGTAGTTCGTCAGTTTGCGGGCGAATCACATATTGAACCTGAAATCTTGACACTTCTGTTTTTTCAATTTCTGCAATGGTGAGGGTTTCTAAAAATTCTAATAAGGCCGGACCTTTGTACCATGCCATGTTTTTTGACGGAGTTACTACATTATCTCCTGTTAAAGCACTTGCCGGAATAAAAGAAATTTCCTTTATACCCAATTGTTTGCTGAATGCGATATAATCTGCTTCTATTTTTTTATAGGTTTCTTGCGAGTAGTTAACCAGATCCATTTTATTAATACAAACCAATACATGTGGCATTCCTAAAATAGCGGAAATAATAGAATGGCGTTTTGTCTGATCGGTAATGCCGTTCCGTGCATCCACCAGTATTATTGCCAACTGAGCATTTGATGCACCGGTAAACATATTACGTGTATACTGAATATGACCGGGCGTATCGGCAATAATAAATTTACGTTTATTTGTACTGAAATATTTATAAGCCACATCAATGGTTATACCCTGCTCCCGCTCTGCTCTTAAACCATCGGTTAATAAAGCCAGATCAATCTCAGAATTAACACCTGTTGTTTTACTTTGACGGGTTAATGTTTCAATAATATCGGTTGATATAGAATTGCTATCATACAGTAAGCGTCCTATGAGGGTACTTTTTCCATCATCAACGTTGCCTGCGGTAAAAAATCTTAATAATTGCATTTAAATAAAGTTATTGAGTTATAAATTATGAGTGATAAGTAGTTATACATGATGAGAGAAAAATAACAATTTCAGTTTTATCCTATTACAAAACTTATATCTTATCATTCCTGTCTCTTAACTACTAAAAATATCCTCCTTTTTTTCGGTCTTCCATAGCGGCTTCGCTTACACGGTCGTCCATACGAGTTGCACCACGTTCGCTGATCTTAGCTCCTTTTAGCTCTTCAATGATATCGTCTACCGAATAAGCTTCACTTTCTACAGCGGCCGTACAGGTCATATCTCCAACGGTTCGGTACCTTACGTTCTTCGTTACCACCACATCTTTCTCTTCCCTTTGCACAAATTCGTTGGTATTCATTAACTGCCCATGTTCCGTTAAGATACATTCTCTTTCGTGTGTAAAATAAATAGAAGGCAATTCAATGTTTTCTCTTTTTATATAATTCCACACATCGAGCTCCGTCCAATTGCTGATTGGAAATACCCGCACGTTTTCTCCCTTATTTATTTTACCATTATAGATGTTCCATAACTCAGGGCGTTGCATTTTCGGATCCCACTGCCCAAATTCATCCCGCACAGAAAATATACGTTCCTTTGCCCTTGCTTTTTCTTCGTCGCGACGCGCTCCACCAATACAAGCGTCAAATTCAAACTCCTCTATCACCTCCAATAAAGTATATGTTTGCAAGCCATTTCTACTGGGAAATTTTCCTTTTCCGTCCTGTAATTTTTTATGTTTGATGGTATCTTCCACATAACGTACAATGAGTTTCTCTCCCAGCTTTTCGGCAAGATTATCACGGTATGTAATGGCTTCCGGAAAATTATGACCTGTATCCACATGTACCAAAGGGAAAGGAAATTTACCCGGGCGGAATGCTTTTAATGCCAGATGCACTAAACAAATGCTGTCTTTACCACCACTGAATAATAACGCAGGTCTATCGAACTGGCCGGCCACTTCACGCAGAATGTAAATAGCTTCTGCTTCTAATTCATCTAAATAATCTGATTGTTTCATCGTCTGTTTTATATTTAGTTCAAAGAGATGCTGAATCGAGTTCTGCATAACGGTGAACATTTTGTATTTATGTATATTTTTTTAATGGCTATGTAGCCCGCATTCTTTTTTATCGTTTTGTTCCCACCACCAACGGCCTGCTCTAAAATCTTCTCCCGCTGAAATAGCCCGTGTACAAGGTGCGCAACCTATGCTTACAAAACCTTTGTCATGCAATGTATTGTAAGGAATATTATATTTTGTAATGTATTGTTTCACTTCTTCCAATGTCCAGTTTAAAATCGGATGGAACTTTATGATTTGATTGGCTTCATCCCATTCTACTGCAGGCATATCCTGCCTGTTTCCGGATTGATCGGCTCTGATACCGGTAATCCAGATACTATTTCCCTTCAGTGCTCTTTTTAAAGGTTCTACTTTTCTCACAAAACAGCATTCTTTTCTGTTATCAATGGATTCATAAAAGCTGATAGGCCCTTTTTCTGTTACCAGTTTTTCAATGGCTTCCGTTTGCGGATAATAAACTTGAATTGTTTTTTTATACCGCTCCAAGGTGCTGTTTAAAACAGAATAGGTTTCGTTAAATAAGCGACCGGTATCTAACGTAAAAACTGACACCGGTAAATTATTTGAAAAGATGATATGTGTCACCACCTGGTCTTCATATCCCAAACTACTTGAAAACACAACCTTTCCGGGAAATTCTTTTGCTAAGATCGCAATAGATTCTTCCGGGGATTTATTCTCTATGAGGTGTTGTATGGTATTTAGTTGATCCTTCATTATCGTATTCTTGTTGTATTGTATTCTCTTTTATAAAAAGGTAAAAAATAGTTCTTAGTCTCTCTACCAGCCGACGAAGAGAAATCAAAGTCAGATTCAATTCAGTGCATTTAAAATATCGTTTAAAATATCGTCTTTATGTTCGAGGCCTATTGAAATTCTTATTAAACCCGGTGTGATACCAACCGTTTGGCGTTCCTGCTCTGATAATTTACAATGCGTAGAGGATGCAGGATGTGTTACGATGCTCCGTGCATCTCCTAAATTCGGAGAAATTTTCAGCATCTTTAATTTATCAAGAAATTGCTTGGCCGCTTCATATCCACCTTTAAGCGTAATGGTAATAATACCACCTCCTGCCCGCATTTGTTTTTTAGCGATGGCGTAATTAGGATGTGACGGTAAAAACGGATAGGATACATTTTCCAGTTTCGCGTGCCCCTCCAGTGATTCTGCTACAGACAAGGCATTGCTGCAATGTTTATCCATTCGTAAGGCGAGGGTTTCTAAGCTTTTACTCAATACCCAGGCATTAAACGGACTCATAGATGGCCCTGTTAACCTTCCAAATAAATAAATTTCATGAATGAGTTCTTTTTTTCCTACCACTACTCCACCCAGTACACGACCTTGTCCATCCATATATTTAGTAGCTGAATGTATTACCAGATCTGCCCCGAAATTAATAGGTTGTTGCAAGTACGGTGTTGCAAAACAATTGTCCACAATTAAAAGGAGTTTATGTTTCTTTGCAACCGCAGCAACAACAGAAAGGTCAATTAATTCAATCGCAGGATTGGTAGGCGTTTCCAAATAGATAAAACGGGTTTCCGGTTTAATCAGTTTTTCAATTTCCTCCACATTATTGGTATTGAAATATGAATATGAAATATTTAATTTGGGAAAATACCTGGTAAAAATAGCATGAGTTGCACCAAACACCGATGAACACGATACGATGTGATCACCTGATTTTAATAAGGCCATAAAGCTTGTATAAATAGCGGCCATACCGGAGGCAAAGGCAACGCCTTGTTCCGCATTTTCGAGCAGACATACTTTATTGACGAATTCATTAACGTTAGGATTTGTGTAACGTGAATAAATAAAATCATCGGTTTCATCATTAAATGCCGCACGCATCTCTTCAGCTGTATCAAACACAAAGCTGGAAGTTAAATACAATGGTGCGGAATGTTCGTTGTTATCACTACGTTCCATTTGTGCACGAATGGCCTGGGTTTCAAAATGTAAATCCTGCATATCTATTCTGGTTTTTCTTCACCATTGTGAAGTTCTTTTATGGTAAAATGGTTAACGCTTATTTTATAAGTTATAGTAGCTGTTGGCTCAAGGGTCTTAGAGACTGAACAATATTTATCTATAGACAACTTTACCGCTCTTTCTGCTTTATCATGATCTACTTTTCCTGTGATCTTAAAATGCAGGCAAATATCCCTGAACAATTTATGATCTTCCACTTTTTCGGTATGGCCTTCTACTTCCACTTCAAAAGAATCGATTACCTGTTTTTGTTTTTTCAACATTAACACCACATCAATGGAGCTACAGCCACCCACTGCTGCCAGCAATAGTTGCATAGGCCGCATTCCTTTTCCATGCCCACCAATTTCGGCAGAGCCATCCATTTTTAATGTGCTTCCTTCTTCATTAGATGCTTCCATTTCAAAGTCATCATCCAATCGTTTTATATTAATTTTCATATGTGTCTTTATTTTTTAGTGCCATTTATTTACACTTACAAGAATACTGCCTTTACCAAAGATACCATTTTTTAAAATTCGTGCACCCCATTTACAGTAGTATATTTCATGGTATATTTAACCCCCGGATTGATATATTTATAAGCACTATGGCTCATCAGAGAGGCTTCATGAAATCCACACAAAATTAATTTCAATTTATTTTTATACGTATTAATATCACCGATTGCATAAACACCTTCTATGTTTGTTGAATAATCTTCCGTGTTTACTTCAATGGTATTTTTATCAATGTTCAGCCCCCACGTTTCAATAGATCCCAGTTTAGGGCTCAACCCAAATAGAGGAATTAAATTATCAGCCTCAATCCATTGTTCCTCTTTTGTTTTTGCATCAATTACACCCACACTTTTTAAAACAGCATCTCCTGTTACTTTAGTTAAATTAGCATTAAGTAAGAGGTCTATTTTTCCTTCTTTAGCTAAATTCATCACTTTATTAACGCTGTCAGGGGCACCTCTGAACGATTCACTCCGATGAACCAAAGTGATTTTTTTTGCTACATCCGCCAAAAAAATCGTCCAGTCTAAAGCGCTGTCTCCACCACCTGCAATTACTATGTTTTTATCGCGGTAACTTTCAGGATCCAATACCATATAGCTCACCCCTTTCCCATTTTCGAACCGGGTAAGGTTTTCTACTTCGGGTTTACGGGGTTCAAAACAGCCAAGTCCGCCTGCAATCACAACAACGCTGGCGTTTATTTTAGTTCCCATATTGGTCGTGAGTATAAAATCACGGTCACCAATTTTTTCTAAACTCTCAATGCGTTCACCTAATGTATAGGTTGGGTTAAATGGCTCTGCCTGTTTCACTAAATTATCAACAAGCTCCTGAGCCAGTACAGAAGGGAATCCGGGAATATCGTAAATCGGTTTTTTAGGATAAATCTCAGAAAGTTGTCCTCCCACCTGTGGAAGATAATCGATTAAGTGGCATCTCATTTTTAGTAAACCTGCTTCAAAAATAGCGAAAAGTGCTACGGGGCCTGCGCCTATAATGGCTATGTCTGTTGTTATCATATTTTATGTTTATGTATTATTTGATGTATTATTACTGTTTGTGTTTTTTATTGTTTAATTCAGCATGATTTAAAATAACAACCTCTTTAAACTTAGGATAATTACTACAATTCCTACCAAGAGCATAATTGTTTTTGTGGGAATCTTATTTGCCAGATAAGCCCCGATTGGCGCCGCAATTACACCACCAATAATTAAACCTATGATAATTGTCCAATGGGTTAAACCAATAATGGTAACAAAAGTTAATGAGCTTGAAAGTGCGATAAAAAATTCGGCTAAATTAACGGAACCTATAGTATAACGCGGATTTCTTCCTCTTGCAATTAAAGTTGAAGAAACAATTGGCCCCCAACCACCACCGCCAATTGAATCTAAAAAGCCTCCTACCATTGCCAGAGGAAAAATCCTTTTTATTTTTTTTCGGATCTGGTCTTTTCTTAAGGCTTTAAAGATAATTATTACCCCCAGGATAAATGTATAGGACGACACCAAAGGCTTGATGATATAATTGTACTGTTCAAAGGAGGACAAGATATACGCCCCCAGAATAGCGCCAATCACCCCCGGAATTAAAAGACTCTTAAATAATTTAGTGTTCACATTACCAAACTTCAAATGCATCAACCCAGAAGCACCACTGGTAAATACTTCCGAGGCATGTACACTCGCACTTGATGCTGCAGGTGTAATTCCAAAAGACAATAAAAAGGTAGTGGCTGTAACTCCATAAGCCATTCCTAAAGCTCCGTCAATCATTTGAGCGGTAAAGCCCGCCAGGATATAAACGAAAATAGAAGAATCTACTGATTGTGCAAAACGGTAGGCATGACCTCCTAATAAACCGGGAGGTAAAAAATGGCCTAACAAATAACCGGAAAGCAATAAGGCAGGAACAGATAAACTATAGATCCAGACGCGTTGCCTGCTGATTTTTACTGACCTTATTTTCTTAGGATTAGCTGCTAATATGGACGTAATATGATTTAGCTGATTTACTTTTTCCGTAAAATCTCCACTTAAATGTTTTCGTACTTTCATCAGATTATCTATAGATTCATTGATGTGTAAAGGAAAAACGTCTTCAAGTGTTTCCCTGATTCGTTTAGCCAGTGTGGGTGATTTCCCATTGGTGGAGATCGCAATTTTCACATTTCCTTTTTGAACAATAGCCCCTAAATAAAAATCACATTGATCAGGTGTATCCGCTACGTTTGCAAAGATCTTTCGGTTAGTGGCCTCCTGTTTAATTGCACGGCTGGTTTCTTTATTATTAACAGCTACAATTACCAGGTCTACCAAATCCAGATCTTTATTGATAAATGACCTTTGATGTAGGTTGATGTGAGGATGCTTTGCATGAATATCTTTAATATCTTCACTCACATGAGTTGCTACAATAGTAAGGGCTGTAGCCGGGCTGTTTGCTAAAACAGCTGCTATTTTTTCTAAAGCCACTTTACCCCCGCCTACAATAAGCACATGTAAGTTTTCCAGTTTAAGGAATACAGGAAATAATTTATTTGTATCGGAAATAGTATTTATCATGCTTATTGTTTGTCTTTAAATTTTAGATCATAGGTTAAGCTGAAATAATATAAGCCTCCGATAGTTGGCCCTGCTGCATATTGGAAGTAGCGCGTATTTAAAATATTAGTTCCTCCCAATTTTACAGAGGTATTTATTTTGGACACTTTATAAGATACCTGCGCATCAAATGTATTGAACGATGGTACATTGCCTGTAGCTAAAGGACTTTCCCACTTATAGTTTTCCTGCCATTTCCAAACGACATTAAATCCGAAATGTTTAAACAGTTCTCTATTTCCAAACTGGATATTGGTTGACCATTTTGGGGTATTGAATCCTGTAATAAAAATATCATTTGTGCTTTGGGTTTTGAGATCATTAAAATTTACATTTCCGGAAATGGAATAGGTTTTATAAAAATTGTAACTCAACCTGAACGATGATCCATAACTGTAATACGTATTCCTGGCATTTGTAAATACCCTGTATCTTGTGTTCCTTGTTTTATTATAGACATCAACAGCCGATGTGTCGGTTCCTACCACACTGGTAGTGGGTACTGCTACTTCCACCTGACCTAAAAATCCTTTTTCAATGTTATAATAAAAGTCCCAATCCACTACTACCTGGTTATTAAATAACACCGCTTTATATCCTGCATCAAAAGCCTGGATATGTTCCGGTTGTAATTGCGGAAGGTTTGCAATAGTCAATAACCCTTTGTTTTTTAAGATCACTGCATTTTTAGACAGCCCGGCTGCAACATCCGTATTAACCGCACTCGAAAAATTATCAATGGATGTTTTTGTATAAGAGTTTTCTAAAAATCCCAGACCATCATTTACTTTTTCAAGACCGCCTACACGCCTTACACCTCCGTTATTTACAAAAGACAAGGCTTCGAATAAAGCAGGAAAACGGTACCCATCCTGGTAAGAAACCCGAATGTTATGTTTTTTAAAGAAGGTGTACACAACAGCCACACGGGGATTAAACTTTCCTTCAAAATCGAAATTTTTGTCATACCTTAAAGACGCTACCAACTTTAAATTATCTTTTAATAACCGTTTTGTTCCCTGTACAAATCCGCCTACTTTAGAATAATACACGTTTTTTCCACCGGGAGTAGTTCTTTCGGCCAAAGGTCTGGAGAAATCTACAAAATTATTTCCATCAGGAATTACTTCATTGATTCGCGCATCTGCGCCTACCAATACATCCAACACTTTAGAGGTATGTTTACTCAAATCGTATTGTACATCGGCATGGTATAAATTACTTTTCTGAATCAATGCTGCCCCTCCTGTTAACGGAGCATCTTTTATCAAGGATGCATGATCCCAGTTATTAATCCCTACAATCGTATTTTTAGCATTGTTAAATGCCGTGCTTCCGGGAGTATACCGCCCCTGATCTGCTTTCGCCCTTGCTAATTGTTGAGCAGTGACAAGGTCTACTCCTGAGTTAAATTCGTTTTGTAATTCCGTTTTATAATCATTACTCCATGTTTTGTTGTCTTTAAACGTTAGGTCTAAATTATCAGCGAGTGGTTTTAAATTATAAGACTTGCCGGTATTTTCTAAAGACGTATATACCTTAACCGTTAGTGCTTCTCCTTTTAATTCAACCGAATGGTTTTGCAAGGTGGCACCACTTAGCTGAATTTTGTTCCCTCTTTGAAACACTCCATCCATTTGCCCATAACGGTATTTATAACTTAGCTCCAGCTTGTCGGTTATTTTATAATGCAGAGCGCCATCCAGTTTAATATTTTTTACGGCAGGGTTTACCAGATCTTTTTCATTAAAACCGGTACGTCTTACATTAAAGGTTTGTGTTTTCCCCTGATAATTAATAGTAACGGGCACATTGTTGTTACTTTCGTTTCCATAAGAATTCCAGCCGTCATAGGCAGGATTAGTGTTACTTCCACTACCAAACTGTTCAAATTTAGGATTAGAAGATGTAAGATCATATGCGTTTTGATCGGTTGTGTTGGAAGACACCCAATCCACTCCCTGAAAATAAGACGCATTAAATTTATACGCGAACTTCTTTTTGTAACCAAAGGAGTTGGCTATTCTAACAGCCGTTTCCGACATGACACTTGCACCATGATCTATATTATCGACATGATTTATTCCGGTACGCTGATACACACTTACACCTTTATACACATACGGACTTTTGGTAAATGAATTGGACAAGCCATTAATGGAATTCACTCCATATAAGGCGGAGGATGACCCCGGAATAATTTCAACGCTCCTGATATCCAGTTCATTGGGGCCAATTGTATTTCCCAGTGCCATACCTAATGTAGGAGATTGAATATCCACCCCATCCACTAATTGTGTGAACCGAAAATTATTAGGTGAATTAAACCCTCTCGTATTAGGGACTTTAAAGGTTAAACTACCCGTTGTCATTTGCACTCCCTTTACATTTTCGAGGGCATCAAAAAAAGTGGGAGCAGGTGTTTCCCGAATTGCAATAATATCCAGTTTATCAATGGCTACAGGCGATTTCAAGATGCTTTCCTCTGTTCTGGAGGCGGATACAACAACTTCATTAATTAACAACACCTGTGGGTTCAACTGAAAATTAATTGATGCTTTTTCATTCTCTACCAAAAACTCCTGGTTTTCATATCCTACACTATTTACTAAAATAGTAAAGGGGAATTTTAAGGAGGATTTGATTACAAATTTTCCATTAGCATCCGTTGTTGTAACAACGTTACTACCTTTTATCTGAACAATAGATCCTACAAGAGCTTCGTTTGTTTTTTTATCATTGATCTGTCCACTAATTTGTAATAAATTATTTTGTGCCGATAATGAAAGTGTAAAAAATAAAATAAGTACACTGACTGTTTTTTTCATAAAAATGTTTCGATTTATTTTGATTTATTATTGTTTAACTGATACGCTTATTTTCATTTTATACAAAAAAAATGAGCATGGTATTAGCACAAACAACATCGTTCAAAATAAACCAGGGTAAATATTCTATGTTTTGGAGCCATTATTTCACTAAAAAATTTAAGCTATGTTTTTTTAATGTATCCTGTTTCAGAAACTTCACCACTTCGCCAATCACTATCACTACAGGCGCTTTGATCTCAGATTCGGTAACGATATCAATAATTGTATCAATAGTACCTACTGCTGTTTTTTGAGTTGGTAATGTTCCATCCTGTATGAGCGCTATCGCTGTATCTGCTTTTCCTGCGTTTTTAAAAACTTCTGTAATTTCTTTCAGCTTCGACAAGCCCATTAAAATAACAACGGTTGCATTTGAGTTGGCGGCATCATACACATCCTGCGACAGTGTATTGTCTTTTGTAGTTCCTGTAATTACCCAAAAACTTTCGCTTGTACCGCGGTGGGTTATTGGGATACCTGCCAATGCGGGAACACCTATAGAGCTTGATATTCCGGGAACTACAGCAGTGTCTATATTAAACCCTTCTGCATAATTGATTTCTTCCTGTCCTCTTCCAAACACAAAAGAGTCCCCCCCTTTTAAACGAACCACATGCCCGTGAGTAAATGCCAGGTCAACAATAAGCGCATTGATTTGATCCTGGGTATAAGTATGTTTATTATTTCGTTTACCTACGTAAATTTTTAACGCATCTTCAGGTACGTAAGAAAGAAAATCTTTGTTTACCAGTGCATCGTATAATACAACGTCGGCTGTTTTAAGTGTATTTAATCCTTTCACGGTTATTAATTCTATATCTCCGGGGCCTGCACCCACTAAGGTTAATTTTGGATATTTATATTCTGATATCATTGTATTTAATTTTTTATGGTTAACTGTATGTGTATATTCATATCACCCCGTAACTTTAAAAGTTACTCAGGCAACAAGTTTCAAAGACAGCAACAACAACTATCAAATGTGATATAGATATAATTTTCCTTTTGCATTCTCTTATTTCTCTTCTAAAACGGTTGACCCTCTATATGTTTTTACCTGTTCTAAAAAAGACTGAGCTTGTGTGAAATAAGTTTCAGCAAATTCTTTAGAGGGTTCATATTGATTAATTTGTAATACAAGTTCTTTGAAAGAAGTACCCAACGTTAATTCTCCGGTGTCTACTAAGTATTTATCAAAATCCGCAATTAAGACATGATGCGTATTCACATGAACCTCCTTATCCAACAATAACCCTTTAGCTGAACTAATGAAAGAAGCATATGCATAATAAATACTATCTCCGAAACGGCTTTCCTCAAAGGCTTCGGCACTCCATGCCAGTTTTTCTTCCGACTCAAAAAACAAGGTGGCTACCAGGTCAATAATTACACCGGCACACTCGCCCACTCCAATAGCCGTTTGAAATTTATCTTCCGATCCCCAATCGCTATAATCCGAATCTCTTAACGTCGTATTATCTCCTAAAGGTTTGAGCAACTGGTAAAAATAGTCTTTGCCCTGCTTGTCGTAATAAGAATTAAAATATTCTCCTTCAACCGCATTGGTTTCAAAATCGTTAAAGAGTGTTCGTAATACGTCAGGAGCCCGCTTACTGGCTACTTTAATTACTTTCTCCGCAATTCTTCCGTTACCATTCCCTATCGTTCCGCCACCTAATAACACTTGTAAGGCAGGCACTACATTTGCGCCCACTTTAAAGGAACTTCCGTGGAATCCGATTTGCGCGAGGCCATGTTGTCCGCAGGAATTCATACATCCGCTGATCTTTATTTTAAGATCATGGTTATGGATCAGATCCGGAAATTCATTGTAAATCACTTTTTCCAGTTCAACCGAAATGTTTGTACTATTGGAGATTCCTAAATTACAGGTATCTGTTCCGGGGCAAGCCGTTATATCTCCCACAGAATCAAAGCCCGGAGTTGCAAGATCCAACTGTTTTAACTCATTGAATAAAAAAGGCAATTCATCTTCTGTGACATACTTTAGCAGAAAGCCCTGGTTGATGGTAATACGAATGTCTTCGGCAGAAGCATAAGTACCGGCGATGCGGGCAAACTCCCTGGCTTTTACAGATGGTATATTTCCTAAAAGTATTTTTACATATACACCAAAATAACCTTTTTGTTTTTGTTTAAAGGTATTAGTGAGTAACCATGTATTATAGTCTTTGGAGTCAATAACAGGTAATACTTTGGTATTCTTTAATTTAGTGTGAGGTTGAAACACAACGCTGTGCTGATCAATCTCTACCGTTTTATGTATGATCGCTTTTTCTTCTTCAGCAATTAATTTCAAAAACTCTTCCACCCCTATTTTGTGTATCAAATATTTGATCCGTGCTTTATGCCTGCTCACACGTTCACCATAACGATCGAAGACACGAATAACCAATTCAACAAAAGGAATGAGTTTATTCTCAGGTAAAAATTCATAGGCTGTTTGTGCCAGGAAGGGCTGTGCACCAAGGCCTCCGCCAATCAATACTTTAAAGCCCCGTTCCTTATGTTCATTAAGCTTTGGAATAAAACCCATATCATGAATGTACGTTACAGCTGTGTCTTTTTCATTATTAGAAAAAGCGATTTTTATTTTCCTGCCTAATTCCTGTCCGAACGGTTTGCGTAAAAAATAATTGAATAAGGCGTATGCATAAGGAGAAACGTCGAATAATTCATTCATATCAATGCCAGCTTCCGCAGAAGCTGTAATGTTACGAACTGTATTTCCACAAGCTTCCCGTAGGGTGATATCGTCCTGCTCAAGCTTTGCCCATAATTCAGGGGTTCTTTCCAAACTCACATGATGTACCTGAATATCCTGACGAGTGGTTAAATGTAAATTCCCGTTTGAATATTCATCACTTATATCAGCAATGCGTATTAATTGTTTTGAAGATACTTTTCCAAAGGGTAATTTAATCCGGATCATTTGTACACCTTGCTGGCGTTGCCCATAAACACCGCGGGCTAACCGAAGGCTACGGAATTTCTCATCATGGATTTTCCCTTCCCTGAACTCGCGGATCTTTTTATCCAGATCAATAATATCTTTTTCTACCAGGATTTTACCTGAATGATTGATCAATTCTAATTCTGTTCTAAAACTTTGCATACTTAATAACTACTGTTTGAATTAATGGCTGAGAAATAAATTTCATACCAATCCTGTTTATCTAAATGAATATTTACCGCGGAAGTCGCATTTTTGATGCGTGTTAAACTATTGCTTCCAACAATTGGTAACGCTCCCAATTTTAATAACCAGGCTATGGCTAATTGTTCTTCGTTAATCTGATAAGATAGCGCAATCCGTTTTAATGTTGCACGAATATTAAAAGTCGACTCATCTTCTTTATCTAACAATCGTCCTCCGGCCAATGGCGACCATGCTAACGGGCGGCTGTATTGTTGTTTAATAAAATCGATTGTTCCATCCACAATGGGTTTAGTATTTAATAAATTCAACTCTAAATGGTTTGTAATAATCGGGAGGCTCAAACGCGATTGTAATAGCTGATGTTGATGAACCGTGAAATTGGCTACGCCTACATGCCTGATCATTCCTTTCTTTACCAGCGTTGTTAAAGCGGAGGCCGTTTCATCAGCATCCATTAAAGGATCGGGATGGTGTAACAAAAGAATATCGATATAATCTGTTCCCAAATTTTTAAGCGAACGTTCTATACTTCTAAAAATGTGTTCCTGGCTGCTATCATAATGGCGGGTGCGGTACTCCGGCCGTGAGGGGTCGATCGTATTAATTCCACATTTGGTAGAAATAACAATATCTTCCCTTTTAACACTGCTTTCTTTCACAGCCTTACCAAATAATTCTTCCACCTGGTAATTCCCATATACATCGGCATGATCAAATGTTGTAATACCAAGATCAAGACAAGCCTGTAGTTTAGCCTGAACGGTTCTGTAGGAAATTCCATCAGGATCTTCCAATGCTCTCCAAAAACTATATATTACCGGTGATACTTCCGGGCCATTTTCTCCTAATCTGATCTTTTCCATGATGGTATTTTAACTATTTGGTTGTGGGGTTGTTCTTAAATACGGTTTAATTTCTGTAAACCCTTTCGGGAATTTTGCAGGAATATCTTCTGTTTTAATAGAAGGTATTACCACAACGTCCTCTCCCTGTTTCCAGTTGGCAGGCGTTGCTACGCTATAATTAGCGGTTAACTGTAAAGAGTCGATCACTCTTAAGATCTCCGTGAAATTTCTTCCGGTTGAAGCAGGATAGGTAATTAATAATTTCACTTTTTTATCCGGACTAATCACTACTACCGAACGAACCGTGAATTTATCAGAGGCATTCGGATGAACAAATCCATATAGTTTTGAGACTTCAAACGTAGGATCAGCAATAATGGGAAAATTAACCGTTGTGTTCTGTGTCTCATTAATATCTTTGATCCATTCCAGATGCGATTCTACAGGATCTACGCTTAAAGCAATGACCTTTACGTTACGCTTATCGAATTCCGGTTTAAATTTGGCAACGCTTCCTAATTCGGTAGTGCAAACCGGTGTAAAATCGGCCGGGTGACTAAACAATACAGCCCAGCTGTTTCCTAACCATTCATGAAAATTAATTTTTCCTTCGCTCGACTCTGCTACAAAGTCCGGTGCGTTATCTCCTAATCTGATTGACATATTTTCTTTTTATTTTTTATCGATCGTAAACTTTAACAAGGATCGATGTATGATTAATAATTAGCCAGTTCTTTTTCTTTAGTAGTAGATACTTGTGCTTTGGTATAAATAGGCTCCGGAAGCGTTACGGTTTCCTCTACAAGGGAGATAAATAATTTATTCTGTAAAATATATTCCCTGTTGGCAATTAAGGTTTTAAGGTTTACTTTCCCTACTACATAATGATAATCGGTCCCTGTATATTTTTCGGTGATCTCATGAAACACAATTGTTTCAATATCTTTCTGAGAATTATACCTCAAGTAAACCTGGATCAATGCATCGTTTGTAAATACCGGAGCTTTCTTTTGAGCAAATTTCTTAAACTCATATCTGTAACCATGCGATAAGGCTGATATATCAGAGAGTACAGCTGCCCCTGTTGGTAAGCTTCCGGCTCCCCTGCCCTGTAAAAACTGTTCACCCGAAAACCTACCTTCAACAATTACACCATTAAATTCATTATCTACATTAAACAAATGGTTGTGTTCTTTAATAAAACGAGGAGCAACAAATACACTCACTTTATTATCAGGTAAACGTTGAATAATAGGTGTTAGTTTTATTTTATACCCTTTCTCTGAAGCATACCTGATATCATTATCATGGAGAGTTGTAATACCAATGTTTAAAATATCATCAGGCTTAATAATTAATCCGAATGCATGCAGCGCAATAATAATGGATTTAAATTTCGCATCAAATCCTTCCACATCGTTTGTAGGATCTGTTTCAGCAAAACCTTTGTCCTGCGCCTGTTTTAAGGCTTCTGCATAAGACAGTTTTTCGCTAATGGTTTTAGTTAAAATATAATTGGTAGTTCCGTTAAAAATACCGGATACTTTCTCCAGGTCTTCGTTGTCAAAATATTCTTCCAAAGACCGGATAATAGGGATACTTCCACACGCCGAAGCTTCATACAATAGCGATACATCGTTTTCCTGTTGCAACAGGTATAATTCCTCCAAATGTTCGGCCAACAATTTTTTATTAGCTGTTACTACGTGTTTACCTCTTTTTAAAGCTTCACTCACAATATAAAAAGCATCTTTGGAATTATCAATCAATTCAACAACGATATCAATTTCAGGATCGTTTAATATTTCCCATTTATCAAAGCTTATTAATTCTGAAGCCAGTGAACGGTCTTTGAACTTGTTCTTTACCACAATTTTTTTGATGTCGGCTTTAAAGCCTGTACTGTTATTAAGTACGTGATAAAGCCCCTGGCCTACACAGCCAAAACCAAATAATCCGATTTTTAATTTTTTGCTCATTCTTTTAGTTATTTAAAATTGTTTTTAATTGAGTTGTTGTCGTTGTTGAATAATAGTTTTTAATGTGCTTTGTTAACTGATCAGTTTCTATCAAAAAACCATCGTGTCCGTATAAAGAATCGATCTCCCTGTAAACTGATTTCTTAATATATTTTGCCAGAAGCTCTTGTTCGTTTACCGGAAACAACAGATCAGATGTAACTCCTATCACTAAGGTGGATGATGTAATCCCATTTAAAACGGTTTCCACACTATACGCTCTTTCCCTTGCTACATGGTGCGAATCCATGGCTTCAGATAACCGTACATATGAATAGGCATTAAAACGTTTCACTAATTTTTCTCCTTGATAACGTTGGTAAGAAGCCGCTGCATGGTTATTCAGATTATTATTACCGGCATTTTTTTGAGTGGCATTGTAAGTCTGATAATTTCTATAACTTAATAAAGCGATACTACGGGCGGCCTGTAATCCTTTTTCTCCGCCATTAACCAAATTAGAAAAATACGTTCTGTCTGCCTTAATGGCTAAACGTTGCGATTCGTTAAATGCTATTCCCCATGGAGAATGTTGCGCATTGGTAGCAACCAGTATTAAATGTTCAGCAACTTCCGGGTAGAGAATGCTCCATTCCTGCGCTATTTGCCCTCCCTGAGACCCCCCAATTAACGTATGAATTTTATCAATTCCTAAATGAAGTTTTAACACCTGTAATGTGTTAGCCATATCCCTGATGGTGATTTGAGGAAAATAACTATACCATGCTTCATTTGTATCTGCATTTGTACTTAAAGGACCAGTTGTTCCATAGCATGAACCCAAATTATTAGCACATACAATGAAATACTCTTTTGGATCAAACAATTGATTTTCTCCAAACAAACCGCTCCACCAATCAAACACATCGCTGTTAGCCGTTAGTGCGTGGGCAACCCAGATCACATTACTTTTATCGGCGTTTAATGTCCCATAAGTATGGTAGGCTATTTCCAGTTGCGGCAACGACAAGCCACTCTCTAACGGAAACCTTTTTTTATATGTATATATTTTATGATTCATGTTACTTGTATGTTGTCTTTCGGGGCAGTAAAACGAAAACTTTAAAAAACGCCACACTGCTCCCAATCGACTTCCTGACTAATTACTAAAAATTGATTCTGAAAAAATTAATTGTTTATTTTCCCAGGACGATAAAATATTGATATCGTTTACCAGGCGTGTACTATGGATCTCCGCCAGGTCAGGGAATTGAACGCCTCCTCTTTGTGCGAATCCATAGGCTGCCTGTAGTCCTAAAAATGTTCGGTGAGCGTTTTCTCCAATTAAATTAGCGGTAGATACTGTTTTTGTATAGGTATATTTATTTGAGTTCATGATGTTTTGGTTTTAAACAATGTGATAAATGAAAAATGTATTTGATAGTGATTCTTGAAAATTAAGAATACATCAAAAGAGCCCCGGTGTTGCCAAGGTTAAATTTTTCGAGAAGATTAAACCGAAAAATTAGCTTAGCAGGTGCAGCAGCAGCAACACATACAAGCCATCATACAAAAATAAAATATAGGAAAAGAATTAGAAGCCTTGCCCGTTCCGGCAAAAGCAGCAACAATTACTGAAGTAATCGAAGTGGTGTTTTTTGTTTGTGATTCTGTGTGTTTCATTTTTTTGTTTTTAATTTATTTTCCTCTGCTTTTCATCAGAGTAGGAGTTGGCACCTGTTTTCCAATCCCGTTTTACCGGGACTTTTAGTTGGTTGCCAGTGGGTCAATGAGCCTATTCTCTCGCCACTTCTTAATAAATTAATTACACACATAAAAAGAGAGTAACTAATTCTGGCACAAATTTAAGTTATTATTTTTCATACTTCCTAATATTTTTGAAAATAATTTGAAAATTGCTGATTTTACTGATGTTTTAAGAACTAGTTTTTAGCTTGGTATAACTCAACCGATCCCGTTCTCCGATCACAAAACACTTGGAAATTATTTAATACAAGATGATATTGCTCTTAAACGATCTGTATTTAATGATGAATTGTCATTAAAAAGAGCCAATATTATTGCTAGTTATTTTGTAAAAAAAGGAATTGATAAAAACAGAATTACCGCCCCATTGGAAAAGGAGAATCTGAACCATTAAATAAATGTATAGATGGTGTAAATTGCGCAGATGAAGAACCTGAAGTAAACAAAAAAACCGAATTTATTATTTAAAAAAAATGAATAATTAATTTTTACAAGGATAATTAAAATTAAGTCCTGTAATTTCCTGAAATACCTCTCCTGCTTCTTTTAATTCAGAATCATCCTCGTCTATAATCCAGTTAACGATCGTGTTCATTTTTATATCAGGATTGTTAGATGCCTTAAAAAATAAGTTAAGCAGGCATTTGGACGAACCCGAATTAAAATAATCGAGGTAGATATCGATCGTTAGAATAGTATGATTTTTTTGGTACTCATCAAATGCTTCAATGATCGGAGCAAAAAACAGTTTAGGATTTTCGGGTGTACAAATCCCTGTTATTATTAGTTTATGTTCTTCGAAATTAAAAACAACACTCGGTGAACTTTGAGTTCGCTCAATATTTAGTTTACTCTTATTCATTAATTCGCAGATAATACTATAGGGTGAGAAATAGTTACATCCAGATGAAATGAGAATAAATCAGAAGATATTTGTTCCATTTTATATCTAACACTCTGCTTTGAGCGGTATACAATATCCAAAAGCCCTAAGCCCGCATTTCCACTGGTAGTAATGGAAGCGCCTTTGAATGATTCCATATAAAAGTCTCTGAAATCCTCTTTATTGATCCTGGAAAAAATATCCAGCTGACTGGAAATATGATTCTTATCCGCTTCTGTAACAACATTGGTAGACACAATACTCAATCCTTCATCTGTTAATCTTATAATAAAATTAGGTAAATGTGTAGCATGTTTGGTTTGATGTTTTAATATATTCTGCAACATCTCAGTACAAATAATTTTTGTTTTGGTAATGAGGTTACCGGGAACCTTCTCTAAAATCAACTTTCGTTCTGTCAGTTTAATCGTAGATATAATCACTTCCTGGTTGATCTGGCCATACAGCATAAGTAATTGTTTTCCAACATTTTCATTTGCCGTAATATCTCCCAGAAGTTCATTTATTTTTGAGTTTTCCATCTTTAGATATCAAATAATATATAAATATACTAATTTTATAATTTAATCCCCAACAAGGTAATATCATCTGTCTGCTTCGCTTCCCCTTGCCAATTTTTTAACACATCCTCCAACTCTTTTTTCTGATTCTGCAGAGGAAGAGACCTGTGATCCGACAAAATGGTTTTGAATAATTTGCTTCCCATTTTTTTTCTTAACATACTAAACTGATCACTAAATCCATCGGTATACATATATAGCATATCATCTTCATGAAATGGAAAGGTATGTACTGTAAAAGAAAAATCGTTCCCTTCTTCTTTCTCTCCAATTGATTTCCGATCTCCTTTAATTTCTATAAACTCATTGTGTGTATAAAAAAGGCAATGGCTTCTTGCCCCACAAAATTTAATTTGCCTATCGATAGTATCTACTTCTACCAGCATTAAATCCATCCCATCAGACCCTACCGCATTATCTGAATTTAAAGTGTCATTAATTTTATGATTAAGCTTATTTAATATTTGAGGCAACTCAAAATCATTATAGTCAATTAAATGTTTCAATTCTTTATACCCAATCACAGAAATTAATGCTCCAGGAACCCCATGTCCTGTGCAATCTACCACAGCAATGTACACTTTATGTTTCTTTTTGGTAACAAAATAAAAATCACCGCTAACAATATCTCTGGGCACAGAAATAATAAAACATTCTTTAAAATAACCTGCCATTTCACTTTCCTTAAACAGGAAAGATTTTTGAATACGTTGAGAGTAATTGATGCTATCAATGATCAGGCTATTTTTATCTTCAATGATCTTTTTTTGTTCGTTGATCTCACTAAAACTGTCTTCTAGTTTTGTATTACTACTTCTTAAATTTTCACCAATTATCTGCAATTCTGAATTCGTATTTTCAATAATCTTTTTTTGCTTGTAATTTGTATAAAACCCAAAGCTAATCAACGCAAGAAATATACCGAGTAAGGTCATCCCTATCAAAAGGTATTGTTGTTTCTTTTTATTGCTTTGAATTTCCAAATCTTTTATAGCCTTTTCACTGATATCAATTTTGCGCCGGCTATTTAACAGTTTAATCTGACTTTTATTTTTTTCATTCTGCAAACCCTTAATTTCTTTTTCCCTGTTAATTCTATCAAACTCCTTTGTAAGTTTTTCGTTTTCCAATTGATTTTTTATTAATTCTAAAGATTTTAATGCTTGTTTTTTTTCAAGGATTTGTGTCTGAATAGCTTTTTCCTTGACCTCATTTTCCTGCTTAATCAGTAGTATCTCTTGTTCTTTTTGCCTGGATTCTAGCTTAATACGCACCAACTCCAGTCCTTTCTTTTCTATAGATGATATTTCATCTTCCGCATCCACATGTAAAAGGGTAACTTTTGATTCATTTTCGTTTCTTAATTTTGCCTGTTCATTACTACTCTGCACATATTTAGTTTTAGTACCAGTAAATAATTTAAAATAGGTTTGTGATTGCTGATAATCGGAATTTAAGGCATACACTTCCGATAAAATAAAATAAGAGTTTGATAAGTTCAAATAATCATTATCCTTCAAATACAAGGATGAGTTACAACTTTGGATAATAGATAATGAGTTATTTGCCAGAAGATAGTTCTTCGCTATAATGTTGTATAGCTCTGCTTGTTTCGGAATGTTTTTAAGGCCTATGTACTTTTTTAGAGTTTCATATACATTTGTTTCCGTTAAGTTAGCAATTGTAACTTTAGCTTCATTGGAAAGCTTGGGCTTAAGCGAAAGGATATCGCTGAGTGAGGACTGTAAAAGATTCGTATTTAATGTATCTGTGTTTCGACTTTTACAAAACAAATTCAACACTAAACATACACACAATAAATGTATTCTTACTTTATTCAAAGTTTAAACTCACTTAAATAGTTTTAAATTCAAAGGCTGATCTGGCACTGTATTCAAGGTCTTTCCCTAAATCAAAAATATCTTCATCATCTTCTACATAATTCCATGTAATAACCGTGTCAGAACAACGTTCTTTCATTACGTTTATTTGTTTGATGATATCAATGAATACCCGTGTAGAAGAGGTATTGATATATTCTATCTCAAAAGTAAGATTTATACTTTGAGGCAAATTTTTGTCTAGTGCAATGATCCAGTTAATTATCGGAGTATAAAAATTAGTAATATTTTCAGGTATAGAAACTCCTTTAATTAAGAGCTGACCGTTAATATTAAAATTAATTTCCGGTGTTTCTTCTGTGCTATGAATAATTAAATTTTCCATCTTTAAATGATATTTATGAGTGTTGTTTTAATTCTTTTATCTAGTTACGATCTGTTTTAATTAAAATTTGTGGTCAATTTGTTTTTACTCTAAAGGAAATTACGGTCATATCATCTGTTTGCTGGTAATTTCCCATAAAGTCTTCCATTTCTTTAGCCAATAATAGTTCTTTCTCCTGTCCCGATTTTTTAGTTAAATTTCTTAAGAGATCCATCGTTCTTTTTTTAGAAAACCGTTTATAATTTGCGCCGCCTAACTGATCCTGGTAACCATCCGTTGCCATATAAAAAACTTCTTCGCCGGTATAATCAATTTCCACCGTTTTAAATTGAAAATCTTCATGCCTGTAATCACCAATGGATTTTCGTTGCCCCTTAATATAGTACTCTTCATCATTAACAAAATACAACAAGCCTAAACCGGCTCCGGCAAATCGAATTTTTTGATTCTTTCTATCAATGGCACAAAAACCAATTTCCATCCCATCTCTCATGAGATCATTTGTTTTGCTGTTTAATGACACATAAATTTGTTCATCCAACTTTGTCAATATTTCAGCCGGATCGGTGATCTTCTCTATGTTTACAATCTGTTCAAGTATTCTGCTCCCTATCAGTGTTAAAAATGCACCCGGAACCCCGTGTCCTGTACAATCGGCAATGACAATAAACGACAGATCATTTAATTCCTTTGCCCAATAAAAATCACCACTTACAATATCTCTTGGTTTAAAATATAAACACACATCTTTAAAGGTATTGGTTGTATTTCTTATTTCGGGCAATATGGTATTTTGTATGTTCTGTGCGTAACTTAAACTATCTATAGTATCCCTGTTTTTTTCGTAAAGCTCATTTTTCAGACTTATTTGTTGTAAGGCAACGGAAAGTAATACAGTAAATGATTCCAGGTTTTTAATCTCATTCTCCATCACATCAAACTCATGGTCCAAACAAATATTAAGTGAGCCGATCAACTGTGATTTATTGAAAATGGGCAACACTATATATGAAATCACATTGCAACTCAGTTGCTCCAAATCATCGGCCGTTTTATGTTCAACGGTCCTAAGATCTTTTTCAATGTATTTATTTCCTTTCAACAGCGTATTAAAACTACTCGTTTCATTAGCCGGTAAACGTATTTTAGTAAGTTTATCCTCCACCAGCAAATGGCCCGAAAGTACTGTATTTTTATCATCAAGACTTAATAACGATATTCTGTTACAGCCTTTCATTTGTTTTTGAATAAAGCCTAATGTTTCAATCGCTAATTCTTCATAAGACAACGAATTAATTATTTTTTGCTGTAAAACACTTTGGTACTCTAAATCAGTTGAATACTGTAAAAGGATATTTTTATGTTTTACTTTTTCAGTGATATCGGTAACAACTTCTATTTGTTGAGTCACATTGTTTTTATCGTCCAGGATAACGGTACTATTTACTTCAATCCATTTTTTCTTTTTCAGAAAAGTAGTTACTTCTATTTCCTTCGTATAATTTTTACCATTAACGGAGTCTATTTCTGCCGATAGTTTTTCATCGTTTGGATTAAATAAATCCCGCGGGCGTTTTCCAATCAAATGAGGGAGTTCAATTTCAAACATCTGTAAATACCCCTGGTTTGCCCATATCGTGCTTCCGTTTTTATCTGCAATTAAAACACCATTGCTTGTTTTTTCTGCAACAATAGATAACTGTTTTAATTGTATTTCAATTTTTTTCTTTTCTGTTATATCTGTGCAAATACCCGAACTCTTAATATACTTCCCGGTATCCCCTTTTATACCAAATGATTTCTCGTGGATCCATTTTATTCCTTCTTTTGTATGAATCCTGTACTCAATTTCATAAAATCCATTGATCTCAATTTCCCTATGAGCCTCCAATATCAACGATTTATCTTCATCCAAAATATAATTTACCCAATAGTTATCGGTTTTATAAAAATCTTCGGGGCTGATACCCAAATGTTTTTCGGAAGAGTGGCTTATGTAGAGAATCTTTTTTGCTTCAAGATCGTAAAGCCAGAAAACATCATCAATCGTCTCATTTAATAACCTGAAATTGCTTTCACTTTCCTTTATTGTATGTTCCGCGATTTTCCGTTCAATAGTATAAGCAATGTTATTTGCCAGAGACTGAAGTACATTTAACTGATCATCGGCCCAAAGCTTTTCTATTTTACAATCATCAAAACCAATAAAACCATACACGACTTCTTTTATAGAAATTGGCAAAATCAGTGTTGATAAAATATGGCATTCAACAAACCGTTGTTTAAGGTATGGATTATCTGAATTTTTTGTCAGGCTAAAAAATGGTTTATTGGCAAGGAGGCATTGAGATATCGTACCAAAGCTATCAATAGGATGATCTTTTAAGTTCTCTTTGTCCTTTTGCATGAGATCATCGTTACTATACCATGCATTTTTAAGGCTAACCGTATTGGTTTCAATATTGTTTTCGTAAAAATATACTTTATCAACACGGGTAACCTCACCTAATAAATTAAAATGATCATTTAAGGTTTCCTGTATATTCCGGCTTATCAATAAGCTTTCTGTTATTTTCGCTACGGCCGCTAAAATTTCTGCTCTAAAAGCCAATTGTTTTTCTGCTTTTTTACGTTTCCTGGTTTCTATGGAAATAGAAATAATTTCAGAAATGGAACGTACAAAACTAACATCCTCTGTATCCCATGTTTTAAAGGAATCGGTCATTTCACAACATATCAAACCGGTTAACTCACCATTATTAAAAATAGGAACATCTAATAATGATTTAATATCGTTTTCTTTTGATAAGCAAAATTCCTTTGTGTGTTCATTTTCACAAATATGATGGGCAATAACAGTAGTTCCGCTTCCAATAGCATTAAAATAAAGAGGGTAATTGGTTTGTAATAATACCTCTCCTTCATTAGCCGAACCATTTTTTGAATTAATGGCCTTTGCACATACAATTTTGCCTTCCAGGTGATTCCAGGCGCTTATTCTATCAACAGCCAATCCATTCATCGCCTCTGTTAAAATTGTACTTAAAATTTCGTTAAAGGGATGGGTGTAAAAATTAGGGTTTGTAGTAAGCTTATTAAGAATTGAATTATAGTTATTTATTTTTCCCTGTTTCCTCTTATGTTGAAATTCTATTTGCTTAAGGGCTGTAATGTCCCTTACAATAGCCGTGTAATTAATAATTTTACCACTTCCATCACGTTTCAAATTTACCTTTTGAGATACCCAAAATTCTTTTCCTCCTTTCCCGATAATCGGGAATTCCAATATTTCAAAATGATTTGTATGAGGTTCATCTTTGGCATAAAACTTAGTTACCTTTACTTTATAATCCTCTTTTACAACACTTGTAAAATGTTTCCCTAACAATTCTTGTGGCGTATAGCCCAATATAGTTGTGGTAGCTTCATTCATGAAAATAAAATTCCCCGAACCATCCGTTTCATAAATAATGTCTACCGCATTTTGAACTATATTTTTATATTGTTCCTGAATAATCATCTGTTCAGTTACATCCTGCCCAATACCAACATATAAGTTGCTGGAATATCTATTATCGAGCCATTGTATATATCTATAGCTCCCGTTTTTACATTTTAATTTTCTTACATATATTTTATCCTGCACATATTTTCCGGAATAATCAATTAACTCAAACTCTTTATCCTGGGTTAAATTCCAAAACTCCATTCCCATTACTTCTACCGGTTTATAGCCCAAAATCTTAACAATATTATCGCTACAAAATAATACCTCCCCAAATTTATTGGTAGCCAAAATCAACGAGCTACCGTTATGAACAATATTATTGGAGAATAGTAATTTTTCTTTTGAATTTAAAATAGCCAGATGCCGCACATAATTCAAAACAAAAATAATGGCAATAGCATTCAAATATATCAAACTAAGCTTTACCGGCATAAGGTGTATAAAAGCCAGAACAATAAACAATACAACTATTGTAGCGATAAATACATAAAAGTGTTTTATGGAGCGGAATATCGCGTAAGAGAAAAAAAGAACAATTAAAAGTTCGCTAAATGTAATCAGGTCAAAAGGCAGGAAAACAGTTTTGTATAATGTAAAGGCCGTAAAGGCTAAAAAGAATGCTGAAAAAATGAAGGTAATGTGTTTAATAAAAAAATTATTCGTTCTACTTAAAAAATAACCAATCAGGAAAATCCCACCCAAAATCAGGTTGGTCATTAACTCACTGTTTACCCTAACATTGAATAACTCCGTGAAAATTTCCGTAATAGGGAATAAAACCCCCAGGGTTAAAAAATAGAGGCGTGTTTCTTTTACATTATTTTCGGTTTCGCTATAACTGTTTACGAAATTCAAATTATACGTTTTTGATTTCCTGAAGATCATCACCAGCAAAAAAATGATGATTAAAAAAAGAGATAATACAAAATACCACTCCATGCTAAACGCTGAGCTGTTTTTCTCTAATTCAACGTTGTTAATATTGGGGTATTCTAAACTCAAGCGAAGGGTTTTGGGAAAATTATAAATAATATATTAAATAGTAATAAATAGTAATAAATTCAGAAAGGCAATAAGTGTGCATCTAAGAAACAAAATTTACATCACATAATAAAAGATTTATATCAACATAAGTCATCATTTAATACTTAAATTAACTATTTTAACTCATAAATACATTACTTTTGCACGTGCTTAAAAACGTTAGTAAACATCATTTACTTTTACATTTAATTGTATTTATCTGGGGATGGTCCCCTATACTTGGTAAAGGTATTAGCCTCGATGCATTACAACTTGTATGGTACCGTATTGCCTTTACCATTATTTTAATGGGATTTTACCTGGTTTACATCAGGGCAAGTTTAAAAATTTCCTTTAAAAGACTTGTCCAGCTAAGCATTATTGGCTTTATCATTTGTATACACTGGCTGTGCTTTTACGGTGCAATTAAGGTATCCAATGTTTCGGTCACCATGGCTGCGTTTAGTACAGGTACTTTATTTACAGCCATAGTCGAACCAATAGTTTACAAACGTGCCATTGTTTGGTATGAACTGATTATCGGAATTATCATTATTGGAGCCATCTGCCTTATTTTTTCGGTAGAAATTAAATATGGCCTTGGTATTCTATTAGGTATTCTGGCTGCCTTTACTGCCTCTGTATTTAGTGTGTATAATGGCTTGTTTATCCTGGATCAGAAAGAACCCATCACGTCACCGGTTTTATCTTTTGTTGAATTAACGGCGGCATTAGTTGGGCTCAGCGTTTTCCTTGCTTTTAAAGGCAGTTATTCAACGGCATTTTTTACGATTTCCAACCAGGATTTAATCCTGTTGGTTATTTTTGCAGGGGTTTGTACAGTTTATCCCTTTATTGCAAGCGTTAATTTAATGAAACACCTTACCCCCTACACCATTAACCTTACAGTAAACCTGGAAGGCTTATATGGAATTGTATTGGCTTGCTTACTGTTTCACGAAAACAAATATATGTCTGTTACTTTTTATGTAGGCTTCGGCATCATTTTATCCGCCATTTTTTTAAATGCCATTCTTAAGCAAAAGTTTAGCAAGTAATAACGATTCTGTAACATAAAACCCTACCTTTGCAGCGTTTAAAATTAAGATCATGCAATTTGAGCTTAGTCTCGAGTATTTAGAGCAATTAAAAATCGCTATCTCTCAAAAGGATGATAGTTATATTAAAGCACAACTGGAAGAGTTGTATGCTGTTGATATTGCTTTGATCTTAAACAGGCTGGATGTTGAAGACTCCAATTACCTCTATGATCTTTTAGATGATGAGCGTGCAGCCGATTCTCTCCTTGAAATGGAAGAGGATAAAAGGGAAGCTTTATTAGCTACTTTTTCTACCAAGGAAATTGCCGAACAGCTCGATAATATGGAGTCGGATGATGCCGCCGATGTGATCAACGAATTACCGGAGGAAATACAGGACGAAGTATTATCGCATATTGAAGACATTGACCAGGCAAGTGATATTGCCGATTTGATGAGCTTTGAAGAAGGCACCGCAGGCTCGTTAATGGCTAAGGAATTAGTGAGCGTATATGCTCACGAAACCGTAACTGCCTGTATTGATGAGATTCGCCGGCAGACAGAGAATGTAGACGTTATGTATGCGGTGTATGTGGTGGATGATAATGAAAAGCTGATAGGAATGCTATCACTGAAAAAGCTAATCATTTCTCATCCTCTGGCTTTAGTGGAAGAAATTTATGATGCCGATGTTATTTATGTAAAAACATCCGCTTCCAGTGAAGATGTTGCTGAACTTATTCAGAAATATGACCTGGTTGTATTACCTGTAATTGACCAGTTAGGAAGACTTGTAGGAAGAATTACTATTGATGATGTGGTAGATATTATGCGTGAAGAAGCTGAAAAAGACATTCAGTTAATGAGCGGTATCTCCGATGATGTTGATAGTAATGCCGGGTTATGGCGTTTATCAAGAGCACGTATTCCCTGGTTATTAATTGGCATGTGTGGTGGTATCGTTGGGTCACGTATTATTGGAGGATACGAACAACAAATTAAAATACATCCCGAAATGGCATTTTTTATCCCGCTGATTGGTGCTACGGGAGGTAATGTAGGCGTACAATCGTCTGCTATTATTGTGCAGGGACTTGCAAGCAATACCCTGATTACAGATAAAATAGCACCAAAATTATTTAAAGAATTAGGAGTTGGATTAATTAACGGTTTAATCTGTTCCTCTCTTATTTTAGGATATAATTTATTAATTAACGAATCGTGGACCCTGGCTGCTACAGTAAGTATAGCCTTATTAACCGTTGTATTGTGTGCCTCTTTTTTAGGAACCTTTGTTCCTTTAATGATGAACCGTTTTAAAATAAACCCGGCCCTGGCTACAGGCCCTTTCGTAACAACGTTAAACGATATTATTGGTATTTCCATTTATTTTTTAGTAGGCCGTTTATTGTACGGGATGTTGTAAATTTTTCATAACATGGAAATACATTCGCTGGAACAACTTCGCTCAGGAAATTATAAAAAGGCCACCGTCATAAAAATTTCACAGGCCCTCACTGCTTTCCCGGAGGAAATCTTTGAGTTCACAGAAACCCTTGAAATCCTTGACCTGTCAGGAAATTTGCTTTCAGAAATTCCCGAATCCATTTTAAGTTTTAAGAAATTAAAGATTCTTTTTTTATCCAATAATCATTTCACACAATTTCCTTTGGTGTTGGGCAAATCAACCACGCTCAGCATGATTGGGTTTAAATCAAACAACATACATACCATTCCCGAAGGATCCTTTCCTGAAACACTGCAATGGCTGATACTTACCAATAATTGTATTGAACACCTGCCCGCTTCTATCGGTAAATGTACCTTGCTACAAAAAGTAGCGTTGGCAGGAAATAAATTAACGCAGTTACCACCGGAAATGGCTAATTGCAGGAACCTTGGTTTGTTACGCATTTCAGCTAATAACCTTAAAGAACTTCCGCAATGGTTATTGACGCTTCCAAAATTAGCCTGGCTGGCCTATTCAGGGAACCCATGTACTGATACATTAATAGCGTCACAACCATTACCCGAAATACATTGGAAAGATATTTCCCTGATGGAACAGCTTGGTGAAGGAGCTTCCGGTGTAATCTCTAAAGCAACTCTCCATACGGATGTGTTTCCTGTAGAAAAAAATGAAGTAGCTATAAAAATATTTAAAGGAGAAGTAACCAGTGATGGCTATCCCGAAGATGAAATGAGTATTTCCACCTGCATTCCCTTACATACGAATCTGGTAAGGGTGTTGGGGAAGATCAGTCATCATCCCCAAAAAAAAGATGGCCTGATCTTCCAGTTAATTCCTGCCAGTTACCGCAATTTAGGGATACCTCCCAGCTTTGCCACCTGCACCAGAGATACCTTTAAAAAAGAAACGTCTTTTTCGTTAAACGCTATTTTAAAAATTGTAGCCGCTATAGCTGATGCGGCTCAGCAACTACATACTCATGGTATTATGCATGGCGATCTCTACGCGCACAATATACTGATTGATCAGGAAGCCAATGCCCTGTTCGGAGATTTTGGAGCAGCAACACCTTATACCATAGATGGCACAAACGCTAAATTATTACAAGGCATTGAAGTAAGAGCTTTTGGATATTTAATGGAAGACCTGTTAAATCATATCACTGAAACCGACAAGCAATTAACAGCCACACATCGCTTAATAAAATTAAAAGAAAGCTGTTTAAATCCGGATAGCTTATCCAGACCCGATTTCAAAACGATTACCCGATCTTTAAATAATTTATTTTCTTAAACTATTAAAACGTTTAATGGCTACCAGCTGATCGTAATAGGTTCCGCGTTGCCTGTGGTATACATAAATGGCGTATTCATTTTCTGTTTCCCAATGGCTGCCTTCCGTCATAGTAATATCGCCACTTTTTTTATCATCACTTAAATACACATAGGCATAATTATAATAACCCTGCTTAATAAATAAATTACATTCGTAACCCAAGCGTTTGTAATTATAACTCATCCGGTTACTTTTATTCAACCGCCATTCGGTAAGTTTTCCTAATACATAAAAACTCCCTGCATTTTGCGCATTATCATATGGTATAAAAAATTTAACCCAGGAGTAATCAGCTTCAATATCAGGATTTGTAGCCATATCAAGGTTCTTAATCAGGAATCCTCCATTGAGGTCATTATAATAACTGTAATTTTTAAAGGTGCGCAGTTCATCTGTTTTTAAATCAACATGATATATGGAAGTACTATCCCTGTATATATTACCAATTCTTTCGGTATACGTTCTTAATGATCTTGTATCAAAATAACGGAACTCATTTCCTCCATCAAACGTTGATTTATCATCTAATGAATACGTTAACTGCTTAGGTTCCGTAAAGGTTGGCTTTATATCTCTCACGGCATTATCCCATCGGTTATTTTGAGTGATTACCACTTTCATATCCGTAAAAGGATTGGTTAATTCGTAGTTACTGTTTATAATCGAAAAATCAATATGCTGTTTTTCAAACTGTTCGTCATTACCAATAGCCTGGCGTACAGTAGCCATCACCGTTACTTTATCTTCATAAATCATAAAGCGTTTGGTTAATATTATTTTTTCTTTATCGCTATCCTGGTACACATAAGCAATGTAATTTCCCGATTTCGAAAACTGCATATTGGCCTGTGGGAATAGAATAGAGTAATGCGTATATTTTTGGATGGTATTAGTCGAGTAATTGAAATTTAAAAAATTAGCTTCAAAAAAGCCGGTCATATATTCGGCGGACATTAACTCTGACGATTCCCAATTAGCGGTACAATGAACAAAACTTACGGAATAGAATTTTTTATCAGCTTCCAGGTCATCAAAACTCAATTCCAATAATTCTGCTGAATTTAATTTTATAACAGCCGGGTTAGCATCGTAACTCGATTCATGAAGCTGCGCTGTTTTTATATAAGGCTTATAGGTCCAGTCCTCATAACGTAGCTGATTATCATTCGCATAATCGTCCTGGGCTTTTACAAATAGGGATAGGATAAGTAATACAGAGGCAACAATTATTTTTTTTCTTAAAAACATAGGTTAAAAATAACGAATAAATAACCGAAATCGTATGAGCTTATTCCTTAATTAACTGCCCTTTATCATTTTTTATAACATTAATGATAGGCGAATTCCCTTTATAATAAATATTACCGGCCCTATCCAGCTGTACATCCATTACACCGTTTGACGGAGCATTAATATAAGCATGACCAATAGATACACTATGCAGGTATACATAATTGGTAACGGTAAGCTCTTCGGCATATAAATAATTAGTGCCGGTATAATCATTTTGTAATGCAAAGGTTGTACCCGACAAATAAATATCGCCATTACCATGCGCACTACACATCACCGCTCTTGTATTTATATCGAGCCTTAACTCTCCCGAATTATTTGTTTTGCAGGTTAAAGTATCCTGCACAATGGTGTTTAAGGTTTGTATAGGCCCTACTCCATTATTTAAAATATGTTTAAAATAAGGTGCCGTAATGTATACATTAATATGATGCTTATACCCCCTTACCCAATTGCAACGGTTGGCATTAAATACTTTTAGCGTTTCGCCATCCAGTTCGGCCTTAATTAAAGGTTGTAAATTTCTGCCGGCCTCTACTTTTACTTCAAACTTCGGCCCCTGGGTAAGATAAACATTCATTTTATCTTTTACCTGCAAACAGGTAAACCCTTTAAGATCGTGGTAGATGACATTCGTAGCACCGGTAACTTTTACACAATCGCATAAATTTTCCTTTTTACAGGAAAAAAATCCGGTAAAGCAAATCAGAAATATATAAAGCCTATAACGCATTTATCTTTTTCTTTTTAATACTAAAACGGTAACCAACACCATAATCAAAATGTGCTGCAACCGCCCAATGTGATTTCATGGTGAAATTTAAAATCAATCCGTTTTTACAATAATACCTTATTCCTATTCTATGATAAAGAGGTCCGTCTTCTTTAGGCTTTGAAATGGCATAATACCCCATTTCTATCGGAAAACTAACTCTTCCCACATTATAAGCATAACAGGCCTTTACCCCCAGCTGCAATAAATCAGTCCATGTATTTGCCGGATGCCCGGATGTTTCCAAATGGTATTTATTTTGTGCATCATAACTCACATCAAAACCACCTCCCCATTTGTGACTATTTCTTACATTGTAATAATAATTTACTCCAAATGTATTACAGAAATATTTTGGTCCCATTGGCGGTTCATGTTCATTAAAACCTATCGCATCCCAAACAATAACCTCATGCTTACTTGGCCATAGGGATGAGGAATCCTGTAATGTGGAAATGACAGGATGTTTTTCAATCTTAAAGGTCATTCCTAAATTAAGAGATACCACATTTAATCCTAAGTTAGGAACTTGCGAACGGCCGTTGGACGCGTGTGCAAATGACAAGCCCGGCTCTAGTCTTAATTTTTTACCGGCGTCTAAATGCCAGAAAACTTTCCATTGTACAAACGTATTGAGGTTACTTCCAATAGCAATATCCTTTGGGTTATTGTTAATGTCAAATTTTTTATTCAGATACGAAACTCCCCAACAGATACGCAATACAGGGCGACACGCTCTTACTTTTTTATTAAGAGGGATCTCGATAAAAGGAGATAACGCATAACAGCTCCCGAGTTGCTTGGGGTTAGAGAAATAAATATAGTTGAATGAAATACCTATATCAGGAAAATTATTTTCATGATGCCAGCGTTTGTTCCCATATGTGGGCTTCATAAAATCAATTTCCAAACCGGGGATATACCCTTTTACTAAATTACCGGTGGTATTTCGTTGCTCAAAAATAAAACCATAGGTTGGAGCAACTTTAATATAGAAGTTTTTGGAGCCGGTTATACCCTTTTGGGCAGCTATAGTACCAAACGATAACAGGAACAGATATTTATAAAATTGTCTCAAAAAATGAAGTGGATAAAAATAAGATAATTATTTTGGACTTAGGTTAACATTTTTAAAGTAATTGCTTAAATCAATTACTCTGCTTTCCTCAAAAAAAAATTAACAGAATTAGCTTAAATTGGCAACTAACTCGTTTTAGGAATACAATATTTACCCTATTATGTATTCCATGTCACCTCCTTTTGAGCTAACTTTATATATGTTAACTAATTACCACGAAATGAAAATTAAATTGCTCTTACTTTCTGTTTTTACAATATTCTTTACTTTTATTACACAAGCACAATGTAGTGGTGGAACAAACGGAGGTGCTTTATCGCCGGCACCGGTTTCAGCTACTCAAACAATGGCTGTAACAAATGGCAATTATTATACAATTTCGATTCCTGCGGGAGCATGCGTACCTACTTATGTTTTTTCTTTTTGTGCTGCGGATGGCGGAAGTAATACGCAATCTGATACTCAGATCACCATTTTAGATAACAGTGGCGCATATGCCGGCGGGTATAGTGATGATTTCTGTGGTTTGTTATCGAAATTAACATGGGCCCCTACATCAACATTAGCAGCTACTTACAGGATTTTAGTTAATTCATACTATTGTACTAATGGTGGAACCGGAGTGTTAGCCTATAATGTTTCAAATACATATACCAATACCGCTGAATATACAATTGTTGGTTCGGCAGTGTATTCAGCCGGCTGCTCTACGGTTACTCCTAACTCAACAGGCCAAACAGGTTGTGCCTGGGATGTTAATTCAACCTTAAGCTTTGCTTCAAACTTTTCCTATGATTTCACTGTGTATTTAGGAGCAAGTGATGGCGGAGCAGATGGAATGGCTTTCGTTATGCAAAACGACCCAAGAGGAAGATGTGCCTGCGGAACAACCGGGGGAAGTCTTGCCGCAGGGGGAATTACGAATTCACTGATCGTTGAAATTGATACTTACATCAATTTTGAGGACAGGGATGATTTTGTGACTCCTACCGTTGGTTGTGCGGGTGTTGAAGATCCCGATCATTTGGATTTATGGACTAACGGGGTGGTTAATCCTGACTTAGATGGTAATTGCAACGCCGTTGCTGCCGGTGAGCGACCTGTTGTTGCAAATGCAGTAAGGTTGCAAAATCCGGTAGGAACAAATTATAATATTGAAAACGGATCAAACCATATTTTAAGGGTTAGCTGGGTAACAGGTGCCCCCGGCACATTTACTGCCAGAATATTAAATACCGCTTTAACAACTACTTATGGAGTAATATCCACCACCTTAAATCCAATGACCACCTTTGGTACAAATTCACCTTATTTTGGATTTACAGCTTCTACAGGAGGATTAAGTAATCAGCAATCTTTTTGCAGTCCGGCTATTTTGTTGCCGGTAGAACTGGAATACCTGAAGGCAGAATGTGGAGAGAAAGGAATTACCGTTTCCTGGGCTACAGCCAGCGAAATTAACAATAAACAGTTCGACGTTTTAAGAAGTGAGGATGGTACTAATTATACTAGAATAGGAACCGTAAGTGGAAACGGAACTTCCTATAATACAATAAAATACAGCTATATCGATGAAACGGTTTTAAACTCTTCGAGCATTTACTATTACAAATTAAAACAGGTTGATTTTGCAGGTAATTCAAAATCGTATGCTGCAACCGGCAATACGGATCTAACCTGTAAAGTGGTTACCAGGGATGTTATTATTTTTCCCAATCCGGCTAACGAAACAGTTACCATTGATTTTGGAAAACTACCTGCAAATACGATTGAAATATACAATAATGAAGGTGAACTTATTTACTTTTCGGAGCTAAAAACCAAACCGGGTTATAATTTTGATATTGCTACTTCTCTTTTTGCGAATGGTATTTATTTAGTGAAAATAAATACGGATACTAAGATTATTACTAAAAAAATAAATATCTCTCATTAGCATTTGATGTAACTAAAAACTTCCTGAAATAGTATTCCGCTTAAATACTTTATTAATTCTTAAATATCCTTATGATTTTTAAGGTTTAAACTAAAAATAACTCCTAAATTAGCGGCGTAAAAACAAACCATCATGGAAGTAAAAGACATCAAAGATTCCGGTCTGGCACAAAACCCTGTTATAGGACAAATGCTACAACATAATCATGAACAAATTTTATTTTGTAATGACAATGCAACCGGCTTAAAAGCAATTATTGCAATTCATAATACTGTACTTGGGCCATCATTAGGTGGAACACGGATGTGGAATTACAATAACGAAATGGAAGCCTTAACAGATGTATTACGTTTATCACGTGGTATGACTTATAAATCTGCTGTTGCAGGTTTAAACTTAGGAGGTGGAAAAGCTGTGATTATTGGCGATTCTACAAAAATTAAATCAGAAGCTTTATTACGTCGTTTTGGAAAGTTTGTTAACAGCCTTGGCGGAAAATATATTACTGCCGAAGATGTTGCGATGAGCAGCCGCGATATGGAAATTATTAAAATGGAAACGGATTATGTAAGCGGTTTACCTGAAAATATGGGTGGCAGCGGAGATCCTTCTCCGGTTACTGCTTACGGCGTTTATGTGAGTATGAAAGCAAGTGCTAAAGAAGCGTTTGGAACAGACAGCTTAAGCGGTAAAAAAGTATTGGTGCAAGGTATTGGAAATGTGGGAATGCATTTAGTGGAACACATTACCAAAGAAGGTGCTAAAGTATATGTATACGATATCAGCGAAGCCCGTGTAAAAACAGCTGTTGATAAATACAAAGCGGAATCTGTATCTGCCGATAAAATGTTTGATCTGGATATTGATATTTATGCTCCATGTGCTTTAGGAGCAACCGTTAATGATGATACCTTATCAAAATTAAAATGTAAAGTAATTTGTGGTGCTGCTAATAACCAGTTAGCCGATGAAAAAAAACATGGCGAAATGGTATTGCAAAAAGGGATCTTGTATGCTCCTGATTTTGTAGTGAACGCAGGTGGTATTATTAATGTGTTTTATGAACTGGAAGGTTATAACAGAGAAAGAGCGATGGCACACGCTGAAAAAATTTATGACACAACCTGGAACATTATCCAGACTGCAAAAGCGCAAAACATTCCTACGTATGCTGCAGCCAATAAAATAGCAGAACAACGTATTGAAAGTATTGCACGAATAAATGCTGTACTCTAATAATTACCGAATTGGTGAATGTTTAAATCAGAGAATTAATAATTCCATTTAAATATTCACCATTTTTAACTCAACAATTTATATTTTACTAATCCGGAACCTACCAACTAATCCCCGTTCTTTATGCTAAACAGACGTTACCTAAGAATAAAAACTATGCAGACTTTATATTCCTACTTTCAGCAGGAAAAGGGAGATATTGGTTTTTATGAAAAAGAATTATTTAAAAGTTTAGATAAAATTTACGATTTATATATCTATGTGCTTGTCTTATTTACAGACATTCATCACACCGCTCACCTGGTACTTGAGGAAAATAAGAACAAACGTCTCCCAACTACTGAGGATTTGGCGCCTAACTTAAAGTTTATTGAAAACTCTTTATTAATGGCTCTTTCACGTAATGAAGCATTAAAAAGAGAAGTGAATAACCGTAAAATTTCATGGCAAAATGATTTTGACCTGGTTCGTAAATTATATTCAGAACTAAGAGCAACGGATCTTTATAAAGATTATATGGCTAACCCCGACCAATCGGCTAAAGAAGACAAACAGTTTTTAATTTCAGTAGCCATAGAGTTTTTATACGAACATGAACTATTGAACCACGTATTTGAAGAAAAAAATATGCATTGGGCTGATGATACATTTGGTGCGTTTTCCATGGTATCCCGAACGTTTGAAGCATTTACAGGAAGCATTACACTTCAACCGTTATATAAAGATCCGGAAGATGATCAAAAATTTATCTCTACTCTTTTCAGAAAAACCATTGCAGGAAATAGCGAGTATGAAAGTTTAATCGATCTTAAAACCAAAAACTGGGAGCTTGACCGTATTGCCTCTATGGATGTTTTATTAATGAAAATGGCCATTGCCGAATTCCTCAATGTAACAAATGTACCGGTAAAAGTATCTTTAAATGAATACATTGATATCAGCAAAGACTACAGCACACCTAACAGTAAAACGTTTATTAACGGGATTCTGGATAAAATTATTGCTGATTTAAAACGTGATAATAAAATACAAAAAACCGGAAGAGGTTTAATGGAAGGAAATTAATTTTCCCTGTACTCAAAATTGTTAAAATAAAAAAAACACTTGTTTATTAAAAAAGTCGCATTACATTTGTAACGAAAATGAGAAATATTTCAGTAAATAAATTTTGGTGGCCTTCATGTAAATACATGAACAGCTAAGATTTTATATACTTAAAAGGCATATCCCAAGCCCGCTGTTTATACAACAGCGGGCTTTTTTTATTTACCCAAGTTTCAAATTAATACACCATGAAAATACACACACACATTACTCAACTCCTGGCCGACACTAAAACCCCGGTGGCTTTATACCTGGCATTAAGAGATCGTTTTCAAAATCCTTTACTCCTGGAAAGCTCTGATTACAATAGTAAAGACGGGCATTATTCTTATATCTGCTTAAACCCTCTGGCATCCATCTCTTTAAAAGATCAATTGCTTCAAACAACGATAGACGGTTCATTCTCTACCCTAAAAATTGGTTACGATGCAACGGAACTCCTTGCTCACCTCATTTCATTTAAAGATCAATTTGAATTTGAAACACAGGCTTTATCGTTTTGCTATGCTGGTATGTTTGGCTACACCGGTTATGATATTGTAAGCTATGCGGAAGATATTACATTAAATGCCACTAACAAACACCTCGATATTCCTGAATTGCTATACCATGTATATGGCATTATTTTAGTCTTCAATCATAGCACCAACAATTTACATATCATTAGTCATCATTTTTCGGAAGAAACAGCAAAAAAACAATCAGAGAGTGTGTCCGACAGAATAGAATTTTCTGCAGTCGGTAAATTTAATTTTTCTTCGGTTAACGAAATCAGTTCTTCTATTACAGATGAAGCGTACAAAACACTTGTTAGCAAAGCAAAAGAACATTGCCAGCAAGGTGATGTATTCCAGTTGGTACTATCCAGGCGGTTTTCACAACAATTTACGGGTGATGAATTTAATGTGTACCGTGCCCTCAAAAATATAAATCCCTCGCCCTATTTATTTTATTTTGACCTGGGTGATTTTAAAATTTTCGGTTCTTCACCGGAAGCACAACTGGTAATTCACAAATCGATTGCTGAAATTCATCCTATTGCCGGCACTTACAAACGCACAGGACACGATGAACATGACCTGGAGAAAGCAAAAGAATTAATGAATGATCCAAAAGAAAATGCAGAACATAACATGTTGGTTGACCTGGCAAGAAATGACCTGAGTAAATATTGTTCGGAGATAACTGTAAAATTTTCAAAACAAACCCAGTTTTATTCGCATGTTATTCACCTGGTAAGTAAAGTGATTGGAAAAAAGAAAGAGCAGTTTCATCCTTTTGAAGTATTGTTGGGAACTTTCCCTGCAGGGACTTTATCCGGCGCACCAAAATATAAAGCCCTGGAATTAATTGACCGTTATGAATCTGACTCCCGTGAATTTTACGGAGGCTGCATTGGCTTTATAAGCCATGATAATCAACTGAATCACGCCATTATGATCCGTACATTTTTAAGTAAAGATAATATACTGCATTACCGCGCAGGAGCCGGTATCGTTGTATCCTCCAATGAAGAAAGTGAATTACAGGAAATCAACTATAAAATATCGGCCTTAAAAAAAGCCGTACAACTAGCTGAATCATTTAATAACCCTACAACCATGAAAGATTATGAAACTATTAGTGCTTGATAATTACGACAGTTTTACTTACAACCTCGTTCACTTAATTGAAAAGGTAAGTAACATCTCTTTTGATGTAATCCGGAATAATAAAATATCTATGGAAGCTATCAATGCTTACGACAAAATTCTTTTATCTCCCGGGCCTGGATTACCAAAGGATGCCGGTATAATGTCAGAGTTGATTAAACACTATGGGACATCAAAAAGTATTTTGGGAGTGTGTCTGGGCTTACAGGCTATTGGTGAAGTTTATGGTGCAACACTTAAAAATTTAGACACCGTCTTTCATGGTGTTGCCACTCCTATCTCTGTTATTTCCGAAGATCCTATTTTTAAAAACTGCCCGAATAGCTTTACTGTAGGGCGTTATCACTCCTGGATAGTAAACGTTCAAAGCTTACCCGCATCCTTATGCATAACCGCAACGGATGCTTCCGGAAATATCATGGCATTAAAGCATGTAACATATGATGTGCGTGGTGTACAATTCCATCCCGAATCAATCCTTTCTGAACATGGCGAAACCATGATTCAAAATTGGCTTAACGCCTAAATAATAATTCAGCTAACAATCTAATGTCACTTCGAGTGATTCGACGAAAGGAGAATCGTATCGAGAAGTAGACAGCAGGGTCAAGTTCTCGACGATTTTTCGAAAAAGGCAAACAAAAAATCACTCGAACTGACAAAACGTTCCATTAAAAATCAAACCAACATGAAGACAACATTTGACATGTTATGTCATGGACATAACTTATCTGAAAAAGAAGCATACCAACTGCTTCAGGCAATTTATAAAGGAGACCTAAACGCGTCTCAAATAACGGCCGTTATGACCTGTTATATAAACAAACCAATAACCGTTGAAGAATTAACAGGTTTTAGAAACGCTTTACTGGATGTTTGCATTCCCGTAAATATTGAAAAAGATGCGATAGATGTTTGTGGAACAGGAGGTGATCAAAAAAACACTTTCAATATCTCAACGTTGTCTGCTTTGGTATTAGCGGCATCCGGCATTACAGTTGCCAAACATGGGAATTATGGTTCATCCTCTGTATCCGGCTCTTCCGACATTTTAAATTATTTAGGATACCATTTCAAATCAAGTTCTGACGAATTAAACCGCGAATTGAATCAGCATAACATTTGCTTTATGCATGCTCCTTTGTTTCATCCGGCATTAAAAATAGTGGCTATACAACGTAAAGAATTAGGCATTCGTACCTTCTTTAATATGCTGGGCCCCCTCGTTAATCCTGCTAATGTGAAACATCATTACATTGGAGTGTATGATTTGGAAATTGCAAGACTCTATAATTACATCCTTCAAAAAAGTGATTCGAATTATACTCTTGTGCACTCCTTCGATGGGTATGACGAAGTAAGCCTGACATCAGCTTTTAAATACATTTCTAAAAGCACAGAAAAAACGCTCAGCCCTTATGATCTGGGATTTTTAAACCAAACACAGAGTAGCATTTACGGAGGAGAAACCATTAAAGAGGCTGCTTCCATATTTTTAAATGTATTAAAAAACGAATGTACTCCCGAACAAAAAAACGTAGTTATCGCTAACAGTGCTTTGGCAATGCATTGCTATAGCCCTTCTACAAGTATTACCGACAGCCTTGCCATATGCAGGGAAAGCATTGAATCAAGCAAAACATTTCTATTATTTAAACACTTAATAACCAACTGATATGAATACATTAAACAAAATTATTGCCCATAAAAAAACAGAAGTAAAGGAACTGGAATCGTTATATCCTGTAAAACTTTTAGAACGGTCAACCTACTTTAACTCAGTACCTGTATCTCTTAAAAAATATTTATTACGGGACGATAAGAGTGGCATCATTGCAGAAATTAAAAAGCAATCCCCTTCCTTAGGCGTCATTAATAAATATGTGAATGTGGAAAAAACGTCCATAGGCTACATGCAGGCAGGTGCCAGTGCTTTATCTATTTTAACCGATAAAACATTTTTTGGAGGTTCATCAGAAGATTTGATCACCGCCCGTAAATTTAATTTTTGTCCCATCCTCCGAAAGGATTTTATAATCAATGAATACCAGATCATCGAATCAAAATCGATTGGAGCTGATGTTATTTTACTGATTGCCGCCGTTTTAAGCAAAGAAGAAATCATTAGCCTTACCGATTTGGCTCACTCGTTGGGCATGGAGGTATTATTGGAACTACACGGACCGGATGAATTAGAGAAATTATATGATAAAGTAGATATAACCGGCATCAATAACCGAGACCTGACTACCATGAAAATTGACATTCAACAATCGATTTTAATGAGTGGTTTGCTGCCGAAAGAAATGATTAAGATCTCGGAAAGTGGCATTGAGTCTGTTGAAACTATTACAAAATTAAAAATGTACGGTTACTCCGGTTTTTTGATTGGCAGTAATTTCATGAAACACCCACAGCCACACTTAGCCTGTAAACAATTTATAAAGCAATTAAAAATTAGCAGTGATACTCATGCGGCTAAGTTTTTAACCATGCTCGAACTTGGTAAAAATAAATAGTGATGAAAATAAAAGTATGCGGTTTAAAACACCAGGAAAACATAGAACACTTAAGCTCGCTTCCTATCGATTATATGGGCTTTATCTTCTATAAAAAATCTCCACGCTATATTGAGAATGCGATTGATTTTGATTTTATACGTCAGATTCCTAAACAAATCATTAAGACAGGTATTTTCGTCAATCAGGATCCCTACTCCGTGTTCAATGCTATAGCTCATTATAATTTGGATGCGATACAGCTTCATGGAGAAGAATCTGAAAGTATTTGTAAAGAGTTTAAGCCTTATGTTAAAGTTATAAAAGCATTTGGTGTTAACGACTCTTTTGATTTTAAATGTTTGGAGACTTATGTGCCCTATGTTGATTTTTTTCTGTTTGATACACTCACCGAATTACATGGTGGTAGCGGCCGACAATTTAACCGGGAAATTTTAAAGAACTACACATATGATGTTCCGTTTTTTTTAAGTGGGGGCATTGATGAAACATCTGTAGAAGACCTGAAAAAAATCGATCACCCTCAACTATATGCAGTAGATATCAATTCGAAATTTGAAATCAGTCCTGCGTTAAAGGATATAGAAAAAATAAAATCATTCATTCAGAACTTAAATTAATATGACACAAATTACACACAACTACTCTGTAGACGAACAAGGATATTACGGTGAGTACGGTGGTGCCTACATCCCGGAAATTCTTTATAATAATGTAGAAGAATTAAAGAACACTTATCTGTCGGTGATGGCAGATGAATCTTTTAAAGAAGAATTGGAAGACCTCCTGAAAAATTATGTAGGGAGGCCAACTCCGTTGTATCATGCCAAAAACTTATCACAACAATTTCGTACAAACCTATTTTTAAAACGAGAGGATCTGAATCATACTGGAGCTCATAAAATAAATAATGCCTTAGGGCAGATCTTACTGGCAAAACGTTTGGGTAAAAAACGGATTATTGCAGAAACCGGCGCCGGGCAACACGGTGTGGCTACCGCTACAGCCTGTGCCCTGATGGGGCTTGAGTGCATTGTATACATGGGAGAAGCGGATATACAAAGGCAGGCTCCTAATGTGTCGCGTATGAATATGCTGGGAGCAAAAGTGATATCCGTTACATCGGGAAGTAAAACCTTAAAAGATGCAACTAACGAAGCCATCAGAGATTGGATTAACCATGCCGATAACACCCATTACATTATTGGCTCTGTTGTTGGCCCCCATCCCTATCCGGACATGGTAGCAAGGTTTCAATCCATTATCAGTAAAGAAATCAGGCAACAGCTAAAATTTGTTTTAGGACATGAAACTCCTGATTATGTAATTGCCTGTGTGGGCGGGGGCAGTAATGCGGCAGGAGCATTTTATCATTTTTTAGAAGATGAGGCCGTTAAACTTATTGGCGTGGAAGCTTCCGGAAAAGGAATTGATACAGGCCATACAGCTGCCACCCTTACAATTGGCACACCTGGAATTATACACGGCAGCAAAACGTATCTCATGCAAAATGAAGACGGACAAATTACAGAACCTTATAGTATTTCTGCGGGACTCGATTACCCCGGTGTTGGCCCAATCCATTCATTTTTAAAAGACGTGAAACGTGCACAGTACATCAGTATAACCGATAGCGAGGCTATGGAAGCAGCGTTAAATCTAACCCGTACAGAAGGTATTATTCCTGCTTTGGAAAGCGCGCATGCTTTGGCAGCCTTATCTAAATTACATTTCAATCCAGATGAAGTAGTAGTTGTAAACCTTTCAGGCAGGGGCGATAAAGACCTGGACACTTATATAAACTTTTTAAACGACAGAGACCATGCAAAACAGAATTGATCAATTATTTAAAACTAAAACAAAACATATTCTTTCCATTTTCTTTACGGCGGGTTATCCCAACCCTTTAGATACCATGGAAATAATTAAACAATTACATTCGACGGAGGCTGATCTGATTGAAGTAGGCATCCCCTACTCCGACCCTATAGCAGATGGGCCGGTGATACAGGACAGTAGCCAAACGGCCTTGAATAACGGAGTAAGTTTAAAACATATTTTTGAACAATTAAAGACTCTTAGAAACCACACACAAATGCCCGTTTTATTAATGGGCTACTTAAATTGTGTGGTACAATATGGCATTGAAACTTTCTATCAAACCTGTTCGGAGGTAGGAATTGACGGATTAATTTTACCCGATCTTCCTATAGAAGAGTTCAATAAAGTACACAAAGTATTTTCTGATAAATATAATATACACGTAGTATTTTTAATCAGTCCGGAAACACCTCCTGAACGGATTAAACGGATCGATGATACGAGCAAGGGGTTCATCTACCTCGTTTCATCAAACTCCACCACAGGCGCAAACAAAGGAGTGTCAAGTGATTTAAAAACAACATTCCAAACACTACATTCCTTATACCTGAAAAATCCCATCCTGATTGGTTTTGGTATTAAGGGAAAAGTAGAATTTGAACAAGCCTGTGAATTAGCTACAGGAGCCATTATCGGCACATCCTTTATTCAAATGTTGGGTTCTTCATCCAGCTTAGAAAAAGATATTCCCCGGTTTATTAATAAAATCAAGAAAGAAAAAACGAATAATAATAGGACGTCATTACGAACCTAAGCGAATCAATCTCATACATCATGTGAGATTACTTCGTCATTCTTCCTCGTAAAGATGAAACGCAAAAAATAACAACTAATAACTATCAAATATGATCATTCAATTACACAAACAGACAACACAAGAAAACGTTGATACTATTTACGCAACACTTAAAATTCATCAATACTCTATAACACCTGTAAATACTCAATTCGACAACTACCTGATTTGCATTGGTAAAGAAGAGGTTGATTTAAGAACGATTGGGAGATTACAGGGAGTGAAAGACATTCATCGCGTATCAGATAATTATAAGCTGGTGAGTAGAAAATGGAAAACAGAATACACAAAAATTGATTTAGGCGATGGGGTCATCATTGGTGGTGGAGATCCTGCAATTATGGCCGGGCCTTGTTCTGTAGAAGGTGAAGAGCAAATAGCAAAAATTGTAGAACATTTGATCAAACATACCATCTCTATTATTCGTGGTGGCGTTTTTAAACCACGTAGCTCACCTTATGCTTTCCGGGGCTTGGGAATTGACGGATTAAAAATGATGCAGGCACAGTGCAAACCACATAACATCAAAATTATTACAGAAGTAATGCAGGTATCACAAATTAAGGAAATGTATGATTATGTGGACGTCTTCCAGGTAGGTGCACGTAATTCCCAAAACTTTAATTTGCTGGATGCATTAGGAGAAATTGATAAACCTGTTTTAATTAAACGCGGTATCAGCGGTACTATTGAAGAATTATTGTACTCTGCTGAATATATTTTCAGCAAAGGCAACGAACGTTTAATGCTTTGCGAAAGAGGAATCCGCACGTTTGAAACCTTATATAGAAATACCTTTGACATCAACGCCATCCAGATTTTAAAAGATAAATCTCATTTACCGGTTATTGCTGATCCCTCGCACGGAATAGGAATCAGGGAATATGTTTCCAAACTAGCATTGTCTTCTCTCATATCAGGAGCCGACGGAATAATATATGAGGTACACGAAAAACCGGAAGAGGCTTTATCAGATGCCCAACAAACCTTAAATTTTATGGAATCGGAAGCATTGATTGGCAAGATTGCCGCTTTAAAAGCCCTACTGTAATGAACTGAGGAACAATTCATTAAACTATTGTCGGTTGCACAAAATCAAATCGAATGTGAAGGACATTTATAATAAATTATTATAACAATATATATATTATAAATCAGTATAAAAACGCTAAATTTACACCTTATTAATTAACGCTAAAAAAACGACTTAGTATATGAAAATCAGCGCTTTTATTATTATTTCTGCTCTTTTTGTTTTAAGTTCCTGTAAAGAACACTCATCTGAAATTACAACTCAGGATGTAATGAATACTCAATCGGCAAATGGTAATTCAAACGGAAGCTTACCGGATATTAAATTTGAAGAAGAAAATCACGATTTTGGACGCATTACCCAAGGAGAAAAAGTAGCTTTTGGATTTAAGTTTAAAAATACCGGTTCTTCTAACTTAATTATATCATCAGCCAGTGGAAGCTGTGGTTGCACAGTACCGGAATATCCTAAAAAACCAATTGCTCCGGGTGAAGAAGGTATTGTAAATGTGGTATTTAGCAGCGAAGGCAAATCAGGTGTCGTAGAAAAATCGGTAACAATGGTTACGAACTGTGAACCCAGCACAAAAATTATTTACATTAAAGCAAATATTATAGTACCAACGAGTGCAAACTCTAATGATGTTCCGAAAGAACATTAGTCTTAATACAAAATCTATCATTCCAAATAAAAACAAACCAATAATCTATAAATAAAAACATGAACAACTTAGTAATTTTAATGGGCGGTGCTCAAGCAGGCGGAAATCCTATCGCACAAATAGTGCCTTTAGTATTAATCGTAGTAGTATTCTATTTCTTTATGATTCGTCCTCAGATGAAAAAACAAAAAGATCAAAAAAAATATATTGAAGCTTTAAAAATCGGAGATAAAATTTTAACCATCGGTGGTATTTACGGAACTATCGTAAAAATGAACGAAGATGGAACAATGATCATTGCAGTAGAAGATGGATCTAAATTAAAAATTTCCAAAAATGCTGTTTCTAACGACGCTACTGCATCTTTAAACCAAACTACTTAATAGCATGAATTCGTCCAATGCCATAACGCGCATTCGGCGCCGGTTCTTAAATGCAAGAATCATCAGCTTTTTAATTTGTTTAGGCATTGCATCACTACTTTGGGTGGTGCATGCCTTAAACAAAAATTATAAATACACCCTTACCATTCCGGTAAAATTTTCAAAGCTCCCCGATAATAAACTCATCGTAGGAGAACTACCTGAAAAACTGCAGGTAGATATTAAAACGAGCGGCTTAAAGCTCTTGTTTATTAAACTACAAAAATTACCCCCTGAAGTTTTAATAGATTTCAATACACTTAAAACAAACGCAAAATCACAGGCTTATTCCATTAGCAATGGAAATTTTAATCTTCAAAACATCATTAATTTTGATGTGGATGTTATAAAAATCAGACCTGATACCTTATTTTTCTCTTCTAAAAAGGGCACTTCCAGGCTTATTCCTGTTAAAGTAAATTTACAAGCCAGTTTTTTGCCCGGTTATTCCATCATTACAAAACCTACTGTAACACCTGCATTTGTAACGGTTACAGGTGATTCTCCTGAAATAAACAGTATTGATACAATTTATACTCAAGCCATAAACTTAAAAGATGTTCACGAAAATTTTAATGCACCTGTCGCCTTGAAAAAGACATCTGTGAACTTAAATTACAATATTAAAGAAGTACAATTAAGTTTTTCTGTTGACCGATTATCAGAAACCAGTCTGAAAATTCCTGTGCAGATTATGAACAGAACAAGCAGCGAAAAAGTAAAATTGCTTCCTGAATTTGTAACGATCCACTACCTTATAGCAATGAAAGAATATGATAACATTGATGTAAATTCTTTTAAAGCAACTGTAAATTATAATGATATACTGGCGAAGAAAAAAACCTTACCGGTTGATTTAACGGTTATTCCTTCGGAAGTACGAATACTAAAAATTGAACCAGCATCCATTTCATATTTAATCTATAAATAATGATTGTAGGGCTTACAGGGGGCATAGGAAGCGGAAAAACGATTGTTGCCAAATTATTTGAAACAATGGGCTGTGCCATTTATAATTCCGATGACAAAGCAAAGGAAGTATATTTTGATGCCTCCGTCAAAAAACAAGTGATTGATTTATTAGGAGAAAATGCCTATAGCAATGCTACCACCTTAAATAAAAATTTTATTTCAGAAAAGGTCTTTTCCAATGATGAGCTCCTACAAAAGTTAAATGCTATTATTCATCCTGCCGTAAAAAAGGATTTCCAGGTATTTACCAAACAATTTTCGGGTAAACTCATTATTAAAGAAAGTGCCATTCTCTTTGAAACCGGGATTTATAAAGACCTTGATTTGACTATTTTAGTAAGTGCTCCGGTAAAAGAAAAAATTGAAAGAGTGATGAAGCGGAATGGCGTTTCGGCAGAGGAAGTAGAAAAGCGAATGAGATCGCAATGGACCGACGAACAAAAAATGCCCTTGGCCCGGTATGTTATACATAACGCAGATCATAGGGCTTTGATACCACAGGTATTAACCATTTTAAATCAGCTAAAGAACCATGCTTAAACGCGATTATTTAGTGAAACAGTTTGAAGAATTTGGTAAAATTATGGCTATTTTACTGGGGTTAAAACGTGATGGGCTATTTCCTGAGTTATTGGAGGAACTAAATGCTGCCACAAAAAAATATACTGCAATGGAGATTAGTTTTGTGGAATCTATTGAAAACACTGACCTTTTAAGGGTTCTTACGCAGGAAAAAAAATTAAACGATGAGCAATTAAAAATACTGGGGGATCTGGTATTTGAAAAAGCAGAATACTATTCAAAAACAGGAACATCCCAACTACAATCAGATAATTGCTACAAAAAAGCCTTGTTAATATATTCATTTCTAAAAGAGCATGCTACAATTACCTATTCATTGGATGTACATTACAAGATAGAGCTGCTTTCCCAGATGAATTTGTAATTTTCCCCGAAAAAATTTACCCGTTTTTTAAAATAGTTTGTATATTCGTTTAAACCCGATATGCATAAGTTTCTAATTGTCATACTATTTTCTTCTCTGTTCTGTAATGCTCAAAATGAGTTCGACAAATACGGCCCTTTTGGTTCGCAGGTATTTACCGATTTGAAATTAGCATTGGATGTAGAAAAAAATGTGTACAAAATGGATCTGAGTTATAAAAAACTGGAGCCAAAATTATACGCGAAAATTGGCAGGTTAAAAGATCTGCAGGCTTTAAAACTGAGTGGAAATGAGGTTACTACGTTTCCTGCCGGGTTTAGCGATTTATATAATCTTACTTATTTTGCAAGTTACAATAACGAGTTTTCAAAATTTCCGGAATTAAAAAAGTTAGGCAATCTTAACTACCTCGAGTTTTTTGCCAGTAAAATTGATAGCATTCCCTGTGAGATTGCTTACCTGAGTAAATTAAAAACCCTCAAATTTTCTTCCACGAACGACACGCTAAAACTGCCACCAACACTGCATTTTCTTAAAAACTTAAAAGATGTAACGATTGAAAATTGCGTGATGGATAGTTTTCCAAAAGAAATTTTTAAAATCCCGAATTTAAATTACCTCAATTTAACCAACGTTAATTTATTCTATATCACGAAGCATTTTGAACGTTTTATAAATTTAGAAGTGTTGGTATTGGATGGCAATAAACTATCTGCATTACCGGTGGAAATTTATATGGCTAAAAAATTACGGTTCCTTTCCGTTAAAAATAATTTTTTAGAAAAACTGCCTGATTCCATCTCTCAGTTGGAAAACCTGACAGTACTGGATGTGAGAGGCAATCATTTTTCAAAACAATACATTGAAGAATTAAAAGCATTACTCCCCGGTTGCGAAATACGATTTTAAATTTGTATTACAACAGAGTTCCAACCGCTCTTCAATCCTACACGTAAAAAAACTTTTAAATCTCTTTTTTGAATTTGCTCAAAAACCCGTTCATAAACCACTCCGGTGGAATGGAAGGCCTGTTCTTTGTTTTATCAATAAATACGAGTGTTACAGAGCCCGTATTCAATAATTCGTTTTTTTGGTTAAAGCATTCATACTCAAAAGTGATTCTTACCGAAGGCATTTCTTTTACGGTTGTAACAATCCGTACTTCATCATCATATAATGCCGGTTTTTTATAATTGATCGTTAAATTAATAACAGGCATCAGTATACCGCTTTCTTCCATTTCCCTGTAGCTAAAACCAAGGCTACGCATCGCCTCTACCCTACCAACCTCATAGTATTGAGCATAAACACCGTAATAAACAAACCCCATTTGATCGGTCTCTCCGTAACGAACTCTTAACGTTGTTTCTGATTTAATCATTCAATTTTGTATTATATTTAAAGCATCTAATTTAAGCTCTTAAATTGTATTACAATGAAACTTTTTATAAAAATTTTTCTTTTTTCTTCTCTGATTAGTTCCTACTCCTGTTCACACAAAACACTTGTATCGAATGTTACGGAAACGCATTATATCATCAACAAAAATGAAATTGATAGTGCAATCTATAAACTCATTTTACCGTACAAAATAAATCAGGATGAATTAATGAGTAAGGTTCTCGCAAAAAGTGAAGAATCTTTTTTAAAAGCAGATGTAGAAAGCACCTTAGGGAATTTATTTTGCGATGCGGTTATTTACGAAACAAAAAAAATGTTGGATAAAGATTCGTTAATGCTTGATGTAGCCATCTTTAATAAAGGAGGCTTACGCAATTCTTTACCAAAAGGAAATATTACGATAGGAAATATTTTTGAGTTGATGCCCTTTGATAATGAACTCGTGTTATTAAAATTAAGCGGAGAACAATTTAAAGAGATGTGTGGTAAAATTGCGGAAAAGGGCGGTATTCCTGTTGGAGGAATGCGTATGACCATGCAGGGAACAACTGCAAAAGAGATTACCGTTAAAGGAAAACCATTTGATGAAACCAGGAATTACTGGATCGTTACATCTGATTATTTAGCAAATGGCGGCGACAATTATCTGTTTTTTAAAAATGCCAAAGAGCGCAAAGCCATGAATATAAAGCTAAGAGATGTTATTATTAATTACTGCACACACATTACTTCACAAGGAAAAACTTTAAAACCATATTTAGATGGAAGGATTCAAATATCAAAATAGAAGAGACTTTTTAAAATATTTTGTGGGAACATCGGCTGTGTTGGCAGGTTTTCCGGCATTATCCAAAGAAGCATTGTTAAGAAAAGACATTGCTCACTTAACTATTTTATACACCAATGATATGCATAGCCGTATTGAACCGTTTTCTGCAAATGACCCTAAATTCCCCAATATGGGTGGTTTTTCAAGGAGAGCGGCCGTGATTGATCAAATAAAAAAAGAAAACGATAACATCTTATTATTAGATGCGGGAGATATTTTTCAAGGCACCCCTTACTTTAATTTATACAGTGGTGAGTTGGAATATAAACTGATGAGCATGATGAAATATGATGCTACAACCATTGGTAATCATGATTTTGACCTGGGCATTGATAATATAGTGAAACAAATGCCACATGCGGATTTTTCTTTTATTAACTGTAATTACGACTTTTCGAACACGGTGTTACACAATAAAATAGCTCCCTACAAAATTTTTACAAAATCAGGAATTAAGATCGGCGTTTTAGGATACGGGATTGAATTAGAAGGGTTGGTCGATAAAAAAATGTACAACGAAACAATTTATCAAAATCCATTACCTATAGCAAATGCTACTGCTAAATTATTGAAACACGATTTAGGGTGTGATTACGTCATTGCACTCTCTCATTTAGGATTTAAATTTGATGAGAAAAAAATAAGTGATTCAAACATGGCACCGCTCACAGAAAACATCGATTTAATTATCGGCGGACACACACACACATTCCTCGAACACCCAGTAAAAATGGCCAACAGCGTAGGTAAAGAAATATTTGTGACACAAGTGGGTTGGGCAGGAATATGGCTTGGAAAACTGGACGTATATTTCTCTTATGATAAGAAAAAAATTTCACATAATTCAAATAATAGAAAAATTTGAAAAAACAATAGCAAAACGAAAATTTTTTGAAATTATTTATCCCTTTTTTTGTTGCGAGATTAAATAATCGGTATATATTTACAAACTCGGACTTGTTCATAACACTTAACACAATATACTTTAAAACTATTTTTTAATATGAAGGAAAAAACTGCTGAAACCGTGTGGAAGAATTGCCTAAGAGTAATTCAGGATAATGTAAGCCCTCAAAACTTTACCACTTGGTTCGAACCAATTAAAGCTATTAAAATACAGGACAACGTTTTAAACATTCAAGTGCCATCTCAATTTTTTTATGAATGGTTAGAAGAACACTATATCACAATTATCAAAAAAGTAATCCGCAAAGAGTTAGGTACTGAAGGAAGAATTGAATACAGTATTGTAATGGATAATGGAACAGGTAAATCTGAAAAAGCAGTGATGCTTAAAGTTCCAAACATTAACACCAATTTAAAAAACAATCCGGTTTCTATGCCTATTGACATTAGCAATGGCGCTATCAGAAATCCGTTTATTATACCGGGTCTTAAAAAAGTTTCTGTTGAATCTCAATTAAACCCTAACTACTGCTTCGATAATTTTGTGGAAGGTGATTGTAACCGTTTGGCACGTTCTGCAGGTTATGCAGTTTCTCAAAAGCCGGGTGGTACAGCTTTTAATCCTTTATTGCTTTATGGTGGTGTTGGTTTAGGTAAAACTCACTTAGCGCAGGCAATCGGTATTGAAATCAAAAAGAATTTTCCAAACAAAACAGTTCTTTACGTTCAATCAGAAAAATTTATTGCTCAGTTCATTGATGCGATCAAAAATCATAATCAAAATGATTTTGTACATTTCTACCAAATGATTGATACGTTGATCATTGATGATATTCAATACCTGGCAGGAAAAGAAAAAACACAGGATGTATTTTTTCATATCTTCAACCACTTACACCAATTAGGAAAACAAATTATTTTAACGGCTGATAGAGCACCTGTAGAAATGCAGGGAATTGAGCAACGTTTATTATCCCGTTTCAAATGGGGATTAAGTGCCGACTTACAAACTCCTGGCTTAGAAACACGTATCGCTATTTTAGAGAAAAAAGTGTATAACGAAGGGATTCAATTACCGAAAGAAGTTTGCGAATACCTTGCGTATAGCATCACCTCTAACGTACGTGAACTGGAAGGTGCATTAATCTCATTATTAGCACAGTCTTCTTTAAACAAAAAAACAATTACGTTAGAATTAGCCAAGCAAATGATTGACAAATTTGTTAAGTCAACTGCACGCGAAGTTTCTATTGATTATATCCAAAAAGTGGTATGTGATTATTTCGACTTAAACATCGATTTGATGAAATCAAAAACCCGTAAACGTGAAGTAGTTCAGGCTCGTCAAATAGCTATGTATTTTGCTAAAAGCATGACTAAATCATCTTTGGCAACCATTGGGATGCATTGCGGTGGAAAAGACCATGCAACGGTATTACATGCTTGCAGAACGGTAAATAACTTAATGGATACCGACAAACGATTTAAAGCCTATATTGAAGAGTTAGATAAAAAAATCAGTATCAATAACTAACCCATTATTCATTACAACTTTAAAAACCTCCTGAACATGGAGGTTTTTTTATGCCTATGTTAAATCCCTACCAAATCTACCTCATATTCCCTATCCTGGGTGCAGTTGCCGGGGCGATGCTGTGGTTGTCTTATTTTAAGCGGATTGACGTCTTAGAGCATGAAAGGGTTATTGATATATGCACTGCCTTTTTTATAGGTTACCTCTCCCCTTCTCTTGCTTTATGGATCTATCTTTATTTAGAAATACTAGGTATCAATTTTAACGGAAACTTACTCAATGATTTTTTATACTCTATTTTAGGCGTAGGATTAACTGAAGAACTGGTAAAATTACTGGGCGTATTCATCACCTTCTTACTGATCAAAAAACGCTTTAATGAACCCATAGATTATTTAATTTTTGCAGGCATTGTAGCCCTCGGTTTTTCGGTAAGAGAAAACTTTATTTACTACAATAATTACGGTTCACAAATCATTACAGGTCGCACTTTAATTACCTGTTTAACGCATATCATTAACACCAGCATTTGTGTGTATGGAATGTTTCGTTTCAAAATTTTTCATAAAGGAAACCGTTACTTAAACACCCTTACCGGAATAGCATTGGCAGTAGCCTCTCACGGGTTGTTTGATTTCTTTTTAACACAACCTGTTATAGGAAAAGTAACGCCATTTCTTTCCACCATTGTGTATTTAATAGGAATTAATTTCTGGATACAGATGATCAATAATTGTATCAACTACTCTCCTTTTTTCAACTATCAGAAAATAAGTACGATGACACGGTTACACATTAGTATTTTATGCTGGTACCTTGCCTTACTGGGCATTGAATTCAGCTACGCCCTGTATTACAAAGATGTTGATTTCGCTTTGAAAGATCTTGTTCAAAATATTTTAAAGGAAGGTGTGCTGATCAGCATTGTACTCCTTAGAATTAGCCGGCTCAAGATCAACAAGCGAAAATATTTTCCGATAAAAATCCAAATCCCGATTTACTTTACCCGAAACAATGATGAAGACTTTAATTTTTTTGGAATACCCATCAAAATAAGAGGAGAAAATAAACGGGAGTTTCGCTTCCTGGAATATATGGGTAAAGACATTCATGTATATCCTATATCAAATGAGAATACCATTATTACAGAAGAACATAAAGCCCGTTTGCTCAAAAAATATTTCCTGAAAAATGATGTGGTTACTTACCTCATAGAAGTATCAAATGGTGCCAATGAGAGTAAAGACATTTATTTATTAAAACCCATTACGTATTCTATTAAATTCATTGATGATTCATACCCTGTAGCAACCTTAATGAAATACGAAGACCCAACTGTTTTTCAGCAAGAACACGAAACTCTTCCCTTAAAGGCGTTGAAGCCATTAGAGATAGTTTACCTGAAAGATTAGAAAATATATTCATGAAAAAACTCCGGTGATAAGCCGGAGTCTTTTATAAATGTTTCAATCACTTCCGTTTAATTTCTGAAAACAATTTGGTTGTCAAACATATCTACAATAATTTCTTTATCCTTATTGACTTTATTTGCCAATAACTGTTTAGACAATTCATTCAACAATTGTTTTTGCAACGTTCGTTTTACGGGTCTTGCGCCATACTGTGGATCATAGCCCAGTTGAGCCAGCCATTCAATAGCCTCATCGGTTGCGCTAATAGCGATATGTTGTTCCGCTAAACGGTCGGCAATATGTTTGAATTGGATTTTAACAATGCTCGTTACATCTTCGCGTGTAAGAGGTTCAAACATAATTACTTCATCAATCCTGTTTAAAAATTCAGGGCGAATGGTTTTCTTCAGCATTTCAAATACTTCCGATTTTGTTTTGGCTAACACTTCCTCTTTATTATCCTCATCCATTCCTTCAAAATTTTCCTGGATAATATGAGAACCGATATTAGAGGTCATAATAATAATCGTGTTTTTAAAGTTCACCGTTCTTCCTTTATTATCAGTTAAACGCCCATCATCCAACACCTGTAACAAAATATTAAATACATCAGGATGTGCCTTTTCAATTTCATCCAATAAAATGACACTATAGGGTCTTCGTCTTACAGCTTCGGTTAACTGTCCGCCTTCATCAAAACCAACGTATCCGGGAGGGGCTCCTATTAAACGACTCACCGCATGGCGTTCCTGGTACTCACTCATATCAATCCGCGTCATGGCATTTTCATTATTAAACAAATAATCGGCCAATGCTTTTGCCAATTCTGTTTTACCAACACCGGTTGTTCCTAAAAATATAAAAGAACCAATTGGTTTTTTAGCGTCCTGCAATCCTGCCCTGCTCCTTCTTACAGCATCGGCAATAGATTCAATAGCCTGGTGCTGACCAACCACTCTTTTATGCAACTCGTCTTCCAGTAATAATAATTTTTCACGATCGCTTTGCAACATTTTAGAAACCGGAATTCCTGTCCATGCCGAAATAACATCCGCAATATCTTCGCTATCTACCTCTTCTTTTAAAAGCTGCGACCCATTTGCTTTTGCCTCACTTAACTTACCTTCCAATTGAGCCAGCAATGCTTCCGATTCCTGAATTTTTCCGTAACGAATTTCAGCCACCTTACCAAAATCGCCCTGTTTCTCATAGTTTAAGGCTTCCACTTTATAATGTTCAATATCTGCTTTCACTTTCTGTACACCTTCAATGGCTTCTTTTTCACTTTGCCATTTAGCTTTTAAGGACACCCTTTTTTCATTAAGCTCTGCGAGATCTTTATTCAACACTTCTACTTTTTGGTCTTCATCTTCCCGTTTCATGGCTTCACGCTCAATTTCTAATTGCATGATCTTACGTTCCAACTCATCCAATTCAATAGGCATAGAGTTGATCTGCATCCTTAATTTGGAAGCCGCTTCATCCATTAAGTCAATCGCTTTATCCGGTAAAAAACGATCGCTGATATAACGTTGGGATAATTCAACTGCTGCAATAATAGCCTCATCTTTGATACGCACTTTATGATGCGCTTCATATTTTTCTTTGATCCCCCGTAAAATAGAAATAGCATCTTCTTCAGAAGGCTCTTCTACCATTACTTTCTGGAAGCGGCGTTCGAGCGCTTTATCTTTTTCAAAATACTTTTGATATTCGTTCAATGTTGTGGCACCAATAGCTCTTAACTCACCTCTTGCCAAAGCAGGTTTTAAAATGTTAGCGGCATCCATGGCACCTTCTCCGCCACCACCTGCACCAACTAAGGTGTGAATTTCATCAATAAATAAAACCACATCCCCATTGCTTCCAATCACTTCTTTAATGACTGATTTTAAACGTTCTTCAAATTCGCCTTTATACTTTGCTCCTGCAATTAAGGCTCCCATATCTAACGAAAAAATCTGTTTTGATTTTAAGTTCTCCGGAACATCTCCTGCAATGATACGATGTGCTAATCCTTCTGCGATAGCGGTTTTACCAACGCCCGGCTCACCCACTAAAATGGGATTGTTTTTGGTTCTGCGGGATAATATTTGTAATACACGACGGATCTCTTCATCTCTCCCGATTACCGGATCGAGCTTACCATTACGGGCCTGTTCATTTAAATTAATAGCATATTTATTTAAAGAGTTGTAAGTTTCTTCCTGTGATTGGCTGGTTACAGTAGATCCTTTTCTTAATTCAGTAATCGCAGCTTTGAGGTCTTTTTCTTTCACCCCACTGTCTTTCAACAACTGGGAAACAGAATCGCCGCTCGCTAAAATCCCTAATAACAAATGTTCGATGGAAACATATTCATCTTTAAATTCCTTTAAATAGTTAGTAGCTTTCGCAACGGTTTGATTCGCATTATTAGATAAATAAGGCTGACTACCACTTACCTTTGGGTACGAATTTACCATAGCATCAACCGTTTTAGAAAAAACAGCCTGGTTAATGCCTAATTTCTTGAGAATAAAAGGAGTAACATTTTCATCAATTTCAAGAATAGCCTTTAAAATATGACCATTCTCAATTGCTTGTTGCCCATTGGCAGTAGCAATCTGCAAAGCCTGTTGAATGGCTTCCTGAGATTTTATAGTAAAATTGTTTAAGTTCATAAGAGTTATTTTTGTTCATTAACATTCAAAACATATTCCAAATGAAGGTAAGTGAAATTTAGTCGCAATAAGTTATCGAAAATTGACTAATTGTCTGATTTTGATCATACTTAATGACGTTTAGGCTTAATTCCCAAAATCTCATTTAGAGTAAAATTACCTAAATCCGCTTAACATTTTTTGATAACTGACCGGCCAAACTCATCTATTTTATCGTTAAATTCACTAAAAAATTAATCATGTACAAATACATACTTCCTCTGCTGCTGTTTTTCCAGCTAAGTGTTTCTTCACAAACTCAATTAAATCCGGTTTCGTGGACGGTTTCTTATACCGATTTACCAAATAATGAAGGAGAGATCGTTTTTAAAGCTAAGATTGATCCGAAATGGCATATCTATTCGCAACGCCCTACAGATGCCGGGCCTATCCCTACTTCATTTACCATAACTCCCAATGCCAACATTGCATTAGTAGGTAAAGTTGAAGAAACAAATGCACATGAAGAATTTGTAAAAGCATTTGAGGCTAAAGTATTTGTATTTGAAAAGGAGGCTGTTTTTACACAAAAAATAAAACGAAACAGCAAAACGGGGTTTAATATCAGTACCTCATTAGAATTTATGAGCTGTAATGATATGCAGTGTCTTCCGCCAAAAACCATCGGTTTAATGGTAACGGTTCCTGCAAAAAAGTAATAGGAATCTCATAATAGCAGTAAACTCTCTACAAGATAATTAATAATCATCTCTATTTTTAGTCCCCCAACACATCTATATGATAAAAAAAATATCCTTCCTGGTTTTGCTGATCTTAAGCGGTTTAACGAGTTTAAACGCACAAGAACAACGTGTAAAATTTAAACTCACTACTCAAAAAGTTTCTGACTGTGAGTACGACTTAAAATTTAATGCTACCATCGATGAAGGCTGGCATTTATATTCTCTGAAAAAAGCCGGGGAAGATGGACCTAACCCTACAAGTTTTGTATTTGCAAAATCAGCCGATTATGAATTGGTGGGAAAAACAACTGAAGGTAAAACTATAAAGGAACACGATAAAGTATTCGACATGAATGTTGAATATTTTAAACATACGGCTGTTTTTACACAACGCATCAAATTAAAAAGTGATAAAAAAATTAAAATCAAAGGTAAATCAGAATACCAGGCCTGTACAGAAGAACAATGTATTTTCCCTCCGGCTGATGATTTTGAATTTGATTTACAGGGAACTACTCTTTGTTTAAGTAATACCTCTGCAACTTCTTCGGAAGCCACTGCAGCGGCTTTAACCGATACCCCTTGTGCCTGTGATACAGCAGAAATTATAGCTACGGCAGGTAAAATAACTCCTGCTGAAATAGGTATTGTTCCAAGAGCAACCTCCAAAATTGAAGCCATGGTGGTTACCAATACGGATAAAAAAGATAACGGAGAATGTCGCCCATGGTCTAAGTTTTTACTTGGTTTATTAGCAGGATTAGGAGCTGTGTTAATGCCATGCGTTTATTCACTGATTCCTTTAACGGTTTCCTTTTTTATCAAAAGAAGTAAATCAAGGGCCGAAGGTATTAAGAACTCCATGTTATATGGTTTCTTTATTATCATCACCTTTGTGATTCCTACCATGTTAATTACGGTTGCTTTTGGGCCTGATGCTTTAAGTAATATAGCAACCAACACCTGGCTTAATATCTTTTTCTTTTTATTATTTGTGGTTTTTGCCTTATCGTTTTTTGGTTTGTTTGAAATAACATTACCCAACTCATGGGGAAATAAACTGGATCAGAAAGCGGATAAAGGTGGTGTGTTAGGTATTTTCTTTATGGCTGCCACACTGGTTGTTATTTCATTTTCCTGCACGGCCGGCTTCTTAGGAAGCTTATTGGCCGCTTTAGCGGAAGGTAATAGTTACTTATGCCCGTTCGCCGGCTTTACAGGCTTCGGTACCGGTATCGCATTACCATTTATGATCTTTGCCTTTTTCCCGTCTATGCTCAATTCATTACCAAAATCAGGTGGATGGATGACAACCTTTAAAGTAACCGTAGCTTTTGTTGAATTAGCGTTAGCGGTTAAATTTTTAGCAAATGCAGATAATGTAAACGAATGGGGCTTTATAACAAGAGAAGTGTTTATTACCTTATGGGTTGCTATTTTTGCGATGATGACCTTCTATTTATTAGGTGTGTTTAAAACCTCACACGACAATGAAGGATCCAAATCTTTATCTGTGGGAAGAATATTAATAGCCACCTTATCATTGGCATTTACCATTTATTTAATCCCGGGCTTATGGGGTGCTCCTTTAAAATTAATTTCTTCATTTCCTCCTCCACACCATTATGCTGAATCTCCAAACGGATTTGGTGGACATAACACAACTTCCTCGTCACAGGTAACCACTTCTTCTGATCCGGTGCTTGCTGAATTAGAAAGTAAAAGAGTAAATGGTCCGGATGGCTTAATGTTATTTAAAAACGATTATGAAAGTGCTTTAAAATATTCCAAACTGGTTCATAAGCCCTTATTTGTTGATTTTACAGGAAATGCTTGTGTTAACTGCCGTTTAATGGAATCAACCGTTTGGGTTACTCCGGAAGTATTACCAATGTTAAGAGACTCGGTTGTAATTGTTTCTTTGTACGTGGATAGCAAAGTTGATTTGCCTAAAGCTGAACAAAAAGAAGTATTTTGGTTTGGTAAGCAACGTACCCTGGAAACCATCGGAAACAAATGGGCTTATTTTCAATCTACTAAATACGGGTCAAGTTCACAACCACAGTACGTATTGTTGAACCACGATGAATCCAACGCTACACCAGGAACTATGGGCACCGAAACAAATCAAAAGACCTTTGCATTTTGGTTACAATCGGGCTTAACTAATTTCAGAGCTAAAAAATAGTCATGCGTTTTGTAATTCAAAGAGTAAGTGAAGCAAGCTGTACGATTGAGCATGCCATTTATTCTGAGATAAAAAAAGGATTTTTAGTATTGGTTGGCGTTGAAGAAACAGATACGAAAGATGATGCGGACTGGCTTTGTGCAAAGCTTGCAGGCCTGAGGGTTTTTTCGGATGCGGACGATAAAATGAATTTGTCTGTTCAGGATATTGACGGAGAGATTCTACTCATATCCCAGTTCACATTATTTGCTTCCACCAAAAAAGGTAACCGCCCTTCTTTTATCCGTTCGGCAAAACCAGATAGTGCTATTCCGTTGTACGACTATTGTATTGAAGCACTGACTACATTGCTCAAAAAGCCTGTTAAAACAGGTCAGTTTGGAGCTGATATGAAAATTAGTTTAGTAAACGACGGCCCCGTTACTATTTTAATGGACAGTAAACAAAAAGAATAATTATAAAAGAATTAATTATTGCCAGATCTTCCAATCGGCTTCACCGCTTTGCCAATGGGCTTCCAGTTCAATTTTATCCCTGATGGCATCCATACATTTCCAAAAGCCATCATGCTTGTAAGCAGATAGTTGATTATCATGTGCAATTTCGATTAATGGTTTTTTCTCCCACTGTACATCTTCCATATCACCTTCAAGGTATTTAAAGATCTCGGGTTTTAAAACAAAAAAGCCTCCATTTATCCAAACACCATCACCTAATGGTTTTTCCTGGAATGCTTTAACAACACCGGCACCATCAATTTCTACATTACCAAATCTTCCCGGCAATTGTATGGAGGTAAGTGTTGCTATTTTGCCTGACTTATTATGAAAATCAATTAGCTCGTTAATATTAATATTTGCTACACCATCTCCATAAGTTAACATAAAAGGTTCGTTGCCAACATATTTTTGAATTTTTTTAATTCTTCCTGCAGTATTAGTATTAATCCCTGTATCCACTAAAGTAACCTTCCAGTTTTCTGAACCGGAGTTATGCACTTCCATTTTATTATTTGCCAGATCAAACGTTACATCGGTTTGATGCAAAAAATAATTCGCGAAATATTCTTTAATCACATAGCCTTTGTATCCACAACAAACAACAAACTCATTAAACCCGTAATGAGCATATATTTTCATGATATGCCATATAATTGGCCTGCCACCAATTTCAACCATTGGCTTTGGTCTTACATCCGTTTCCTCAGATAAGCGTGTTCCTAATCCTCCCGCTAAAATAACTACCTTCATAACAACTATGTATATTAAAAATTAATGCGTTCTTTTTCAATTACTAAAGGCCTTTTCCTGATTTGCGTATGGATAGCACCAATATACTCTCCTATAATTCCTATAAAAAATAACTGAACCGACGAAAAGAAAAAGATCCCGATTACCATGGGGGCTGTACCTATTTGAAATTCGTACCAATAAATTAATTTATAAATAAAATAACCTACTGCTACTAAAAAACTGATAATTGCCGAAAAGAACCCAACAAATGCGGATAAACGCAATGGCAGTTTCGAATGGCTTGTAAAACCAAGCATCGCAACATCATACAGTTTAAAAAAGTTTGAACTGGTTTTACCTGCAAATCTTTTTGGTTGTGTGTAAGGAATTTCGAATCGGTTAAAGCCCAGTTCTGTTACCAAGCCTCTCAAATAAGGATACTGGTCATCAAGGCCTCTTAAAACGGTAATAAATTTTTGATCATATAATCCAAATCCTGTGAAATTTTTAATGGTTGGTTCACCATCGGAAGCACTTGAAAGGATATTATAAAAAAACTTCCGTACAGCAAACATCAGAGGATTTTCTTTACTCTGGTTTTTAATTCCAATAACAATTTTAAACCCTTCTTCCCACTTTTCTAAAAACTGCGGAATCAATTCAGGCGGTTCCTGAAAATCAGAAACCATATAAATTACGGCATCTCCATGGCATTGAATTAACCCATGAAAAGGAGATCGAATCCAACCGAAATTACGCTCATTAACAATAACTTTTACATTCTTGTTAGTTAATGCAATTTTCCTTAAAATTTCTACCGTATTATCCTGCGAGCAATTATCTATAAATACCTGTTCATAGGTATATTGCGGTAGTTTTTCAAATACTTTTGCCACAGCTTCAACCAAAAGGGCTACATTGCCTTCTTCGTTGTAACAAGGGGATATAACAGAAATGTGCTTTTTCATAAAATAATAGTCAAAAATAACATTTTTTGATAGTTATTCACCATTTTTATATAGTGATTTAGTTAAGAACGATTTACCATTATTTTTAGTATTTTAAGCCTTTATTTAATCGGTACATTATTTTGAACACAATTATTAAAGAAGATATTTCATCCATTATCAGTCGTTTTAATGATTGGGATAGATTTAAACAAAAAACGGTGCTCATTTCCGGTGGCAATGGGTTTCTACCCGCCTATTTAGTAGAGACGTTATTATCCTTAGACCCCTCTTTTAATACAAAAGTAATTGCCCTTGTAAGGAACCGACAAAAAGCAGAAAAAAGGTTCAGCCATTGGCTTACAAATAAAAACCTTTGCATTGTTGAACATGATGTATGCAATGAATATACGTCCGTTAATAAAATTGATTTTATCATACATGCCGCAAGCCAGGCAAGTCCTAAATATTATGGCACAGATCCTGTTGGCACCTTAAACGCCAATGTCTTAGGAACGATCAATTTAATAAAACTGGCGCATGAGCACAATGTAGAATCATTCCTTTATTTTAGCTCCGGTGAGGTTTACGGACAACTTACCGATAAAGACATTCCAATCAAAGAAACAACCTATGGATACCTCGATCCTACAAATGTAAGAGCCTGCTACGGTGAAAGTAAACGCATGGGAGAAAACATTTGTGTAAGCTGGTTTCACCAGTATGGAGTAAAGGCAAAAATCGTTCGCCCGTTTCACACCTATGGCCCTGGTATGGCTTTGGATGATGGACGTGTATTTGCTGACTTTGTAGCCAACATCGTACATCAACAAAACATTGTATTAAAAAGCGACGGAAGTGCCATAAGACCCTTTTGCTACTTAACCGATGCTGCCTTAGGCTTTTTCACCGTTTTATTGCATGGGGAAAATGCACAAGCCTATAATGTTGGAAACCCAAACGAAGAATATAGTATTAAAGAACTGGCCAATATCCTTGTAAATATATATCCAGAGCTTAACCTGCAGGTGATTTTAAATACAGTGGCAGATGCTAATTATTTGCAAAGCCCTATTTTAAGAAATTCGCCCAATATTGAAAAAGTAAAACAACTTAAATGGACTCCTATTGTTACTGTAAAAGAAGGCTTTAGAAGAACCATCGAAAGTTTTAAATGACTCTGAATTTTAATGTAATTTTTGTAAATTCACGAAATAAATAAAAGTACCGGTATGTAATATACTGCGACATATAAAAACAGACGACTAGCATACTTTACAACCGAATAGAACCTAAATAAAACGATATGAAATGCTTGATACTTTGTGGCGGACGTGGTGTAATAGATCCAATCACTCACAGTAGAATTCCGAAATGTTTATTAAAAGTTGGTAACCGACCGTTAATATGGCATGTGATGAAGCTATACAGCAGCTATGGGTTTACAGAGTTTGTATTATCTCTTGGGCAAGGCAGTGAACAGATAAAGCAATATTTTATGGATGGCTTTGAATTATTGCATGATATTGAAGTGAACTTATCAAGTAACAATGTAAAATCATTAAATAAAATCCCTGAAGAAAACTGGACGGTTAAATTAGTGGACACCGGTACCACTGCCAGTACGGGAGCCCGTATTGCCCGTTGCGAGAGGTACCTCAAACATGAACCTTTTTTTATTGCTTATTCGGATGTATTGGCCGATGTTAATCTGAAAGACTTGATCAGCCACCATAACTCATCCAATAAATTATTAACGGTAACGGGTGTTAATCCTCCATCACGCTTTGGGACATTTAACATGGGAAATAACCATGAATTATCCTATAATGCACATGCAAAATTAGAAATGCATCAATCCCGCATAAACGGCGGCTTTATGATTGCCAGCGAAAAACTATTTGAAAAACTATCTCCTATAAGCGAATGTAATTTAGAAACAGAAGTATTTGATACCCTCATCAGCGAAAAACAAATTTCATTATGGAAACATGATGGCTTTTGGCAAAACGTAGATACAGAAAGGGATATCGACTTTCTTCAAGGCTTATACGAAAATAATAAACGTCCCTGGTTGGGAATTAACTAATCTTATAAACTAAAACTTATGCTAAAAAAAGCTGTTATTGTTGTTGGTCCCGCTGTTGAGGATACTGAATTTGCCTACCCCTACTACCGTTTACAGGAAGACGATTTTACGGTAGATGTTGCATCGAATGGTGCAGTTGATATTATTGCTAAACATGGTTTACCTATTAAAGTAAATGTAGATATTAAAAAACTAAATACAGCCGATTACGATATGCTTATTGTACCGGGTGGTTTGGAATCGCCTGACAGATTAAGACAAATTCCGGAATTACTAAGATTTATTCAGGAAATGAATAAATCCGGAAAAGTAATTTCATCTGTGTGCCATGGCCCATGGGTATTGATTTCTGCAGGAATTGTAAAAGGTAGAAAAATGACCACTTATGTTGGCTGTAAAGATGATTTAATTAATGCAGGTGCCGAGTACCATAATGTGTCTGTTATATCTGATGGAAATATTATTACAGCTCCTCATTTCAGAGATAATGCCGCGTGGATAAAAGAAACACTCAACGTGTACTATAAAATCAACAACTAAAAATGATTTATAAAGTTTTTCCATCCTTAAACGATTTCGAAAATTTATCCCGGTTAAAAGTGGAATCTTCCGACTTTGCCAATAATTTTGATTACAGGAACATTGTAGTGAATAAGCCATGGGGCTATGAATATTTATGGTTTCAAAATGAGAAAGTAGCCATTTGGTTTTTACGTGTTACAAAAGGACAAGCTACCTCACTCCACTGCCATGCAAAAAAACGGACATCTTTAATTGTACTGGATGGTTCTGTACAATGCACTACCATTGATGATAAATACCAGCTAAATACATTGGAAGCAGTTGTACTGGAACCATGTGTATTTCATTCATCCATGGCTACATCGGATGAAGGGGCTTTTATCATGGAAATTGAAACCCCTCCAATGAAGGGTGATCTGGTAAGGATGCATGATGCATATGGCAGACAAAACAGTGGCTATGAAAAAACAAATGAGTATTCGAAAGAATTTCATTTATATGACTTTTTCCCGTTTGAAGAAAAGGATTATAACAGCTGGAAATTTAAAAACATTGAAATTACGTTAACCGACAAAAAACCCATTGCCTCTGCAAATACGATCCTTACGGTTCCCATTTCAAATACCATAAAAATGAAATCGAAAAACGTGATTGATACAGGAGAAGCCGTTACACTCACAAAAGAAACATTGCAACACGAAGAAATAGAAAACACACAATTCCAGTTTTTAGTATTTAATAAAATTTAAAACTGTTATAACAACCCATATAAACACATGAAGGTATCCGATTATATAGTTCAGCTTTTTGTAGAAAACAATATGAAACATATTTTTTCTATTTCAGGTGCTGGCAATGTTCATTTATTAAATTCCATTAACGAAAACGATCAATTAGTTTCGATTCATCCTCACCAGGAACAATCGGGTGTATTGGCATCATTAGCATACAAGCGTATTTGCGGAAGATTAGGCGTAATGATTACCACTTCGGGCGGAGCAGCTACAAATGCGATTACCGGAGCTCTGGATGCATGGGCTGATTCAATTCCCGTGATGATTATTTCGGGGCAGGAAAAATCGCAGTTTGTAACCGAACATAAAGACCTAAGAATGTGGGGTGTGCAGGGTTTTGATATTGCAAAAACAGTTACCAATATTACAAAGTATGCGGTTTTAATTACCGATCCTAAAAGAGTAAAATACGAATTTCAAAAAGCCATTCACATTGCTGAATCCGGAAGACCGGGCCCTGTGTGGATTGACATTCCTACAGACCTCCAGGCAGCACAAATTAATCCTGATGAACTCGAAAGTTATATCCCTGAAAAAGAAACAAAAAAAGAAAACGGGATCTCTAAACATATTGAACACCTTAATCAATTACTCAAAACATCTAAAAGACCGGTATTTATTTTTGGAAACGGGATCCGTTTAGGTGGCGCAGAAAACCTGTTAAACAAACTGGTTGATAAATTTCAAACCCCGTTTCTTTTAACCTGGAATGGCATTGATTTAATGCCTACCCAACATCCTCTTAACTACGGAAGAGAAGGAACTTACGGGCAACGTTGTGCAAACTTTGTTGTACAAAATGCGGATCTGGTTATTTCCATTGGAACAAGAATGGCTATACCACAAGTGGGATACGATTTAAAAGAGTTTGCCCGTGATGCTAAAAAAGTAATTGTTGATATTGACCTTACAGAACTGGATAAATTTGCAAGCGATGATTCTTTTACTTTAGTAGAAGCACATGCTAAAAATTTCATAGAAGGATTGTTGGATGAAGCGCATGCTCCTGCAAAGGAAACAATTGCCGATTGGAAAAATACCTGCGATACCTGGAGAAAAAAATATCCATATGTTGAACCAAACGGAATGCATAAAGAACAAGATGGTTTTTTAAATTCCTATTCATTTATCAATGAACTAAACTCCCATTTTTCTTCCAACGAAATTATTGTAACAGATATGGGTACTGCCCTAACCTGTACGCACCAGGCTATTTCATTAAAAGATCAGCAACGTGTGGTTACTTCCACCGGCCTTGGTGAAATGGGCTTTGGTTTACCCGGCGCCATTGGTGCTTCTTTAGCAGCAGATAAACAACGGGTTATTTTATTAAACGGAGATGGTTCCATGATGATGAACCTGCAGGAAATGCAAACTATCATTCACCATAACTTACCGGTTAAATTATTTGTTTACATTAATGATGGTTACTTAACCATTAAGCATACTCAAAACAATTTGTTCGGTTCCAAATTTGCCGGTTCAGGTGCTAAATCAGGAGTAAGTTGCCCCGACTTTTCAAAGATCGGTGCAGCATTTGGTTTTAAAACATTTCAAATCAAGTCTCTGGATGAAGCAAAAAATATGATACCGAAAGTATTAAATGAAGACGGTCCTGTATTATGTGAAGTGTTTATTCATTCCATGCAATTACTGGCACCTAAAACGTCTTTTAACCTTAATCCTGACGGAACATTAGTATCACCACCATTGGAAGATCTTTCCCCGTTTTTATCAAGAGAGACCTTACAGGAAGACATGGTCATTCCGGTTCATTCAAAATCATTAGCCATAAAAAATTAAGCATGGAAAATAATTCCTGGATACACTCAAAAAAACATTTAATAGGACCCTTTGTCAGAATTGCCCGTCCTGAAACGATTGAAATGCTTGCTATGGCAGGTTACGACTTTGGTGTAATTGATTTGGAACACGGTGGTGCGGTAAATATGAATGATGTGTATCCATTGATATTAGCCGCAGAAAACAGGGGTATTAAATTAATTGCAAGGATTCCTGGCATCAATGAAACCTATATTAAATGGTTGCTCGACCTTGGTATTGGCGGATTACAAATCCCTCATATTAAAACAAAAGCCGATGCTGAAAAAGCAGTTGAACTTTCAAAATTTCATCCTATGGGCGAAAGAGGCTTATGCCGTTTTGTAAGAGCTGCCGAATTCTCCAACCTTCCAAAAGAAGAATACATTGGAACAGCCAATAAAAAATCACTGATCATTTTACAGATCGAAGGCGTGGAAGGGGCGAAAAATGTAGAAGAAATAAGTTCTGTAGAAGGTGTTGATATTGTATTTGTAGGACCTTATGACCTAAGCCAGTCGATGGGATTAACCGGGCAAATCTGGCATCCGGATGTAGCCGCTGAAGTGAAACGCATTATTGAAGTGTGTAAAAAGAAAAATATTGCAACCGGTGTATTTACCGATACACCTGAAGGGATTAAGCATTGGAGTGCATTAGGTGTAAAATATTTGAATTACCGCATTGATACAGAAATGTTTTTAGACTTTGCTAAAAAAAGTAAGGCTGAAGTAAATCCATTTTTAAGTTAATTAATAACCTCACTATTCAGCCTTTATATGCAGGACATTTTAGTTGATCATAAAAAAATACAACAATGGGGTATTGCAGCTTTTATAAAAAGCGGTGTATCTGAAAAAGATGCAACCACAATCGTAAATGCATTGGTTAAAACATCCTTGTGGGGTGTTGATTCACATGGTGTTGCACGCATCACACATTACCTGGGTCGTTTAGAAAACGGTACCATTCATAAAACGCCTCACTTAAATTTTACTCAAACAGCTGCGGCAACGGGGCAGTTGGATGGAGATGACGGGCATGGCATTGTGATCATGACCAAAGCAACAGAACATGCCATTGAACTGGCAAAGAGCTCGGGAGTTGGCGTAGTGGGTGTTCAAAATTCTTCGCATTGCGGTGCCATTGGTTTATACACCAGGCAAATTACAGAAGCCGGAATGGTTGGTATTGCATTTACTCACGCAGATGCATTGGTTGTTCCACACGGTGGCATTAAACCTTTTTTTGGTACAAACCCTATCTCTATCGCCTTCCCTACCGAAAATAACGAAGAGCCCATTTGTTTGGATATGGCTACCAGTATAGTTCCCTGGAATTATATGATGAATGCCAAACGCGAAAAATCAAAGGTGCCATTAGGATTAGGAGTAGATAAAAATGGGAATGATTCGGAAATTGCAGAAGACATTGTTGCCGTTAAACCAATGGCAGACCATAAAGGTTATGCCCTCGCTTTTTTAATTGATATGCTTTGCGGCCCGCTAAACGGTATGAATTTTGGGCCTAATATGACTTCCATGTACAGGGACCTTGATAAAAAACGTAAACTGGGGTCTTTGGTTCTGGCCATTGATCCGGCAAGGTTTGGAGGAAAAGATACCATTAGAATGATGGGAACTGCTGTTATTAACCAGGTAAAAACACATGGCGACCACGTTTTATTTCCGGGCCAGCCTGAATATTTAAGTAAATCAAAAAGACAAACAGAAGGTATTCCCTTATCTGAAACCATTATAGAAGACTTCAATAAATGGTCGGATAAGTTACAGGTTACAAAAATTTTATAATGATTAAAGCAGTAATATTTGATTTTGACGGGGTTATCGGTGATACGATGGCAGATAATTGTATTGCCTGGCAAAAAGCATTCTTCGATCAGGACTTTAACTTAAACCCTCATGAATACTACCAATTAGAAGGGATGGGACGTTTTCAGATCGCGGAACATTTTATTGAAAAATACCATTTGAATCCTGAAATAAAAACAACCGTTGTTGAAGCGAAAGAATTAAATTATAAAAACAATAATACCTTTAAATTATATGATGAAGTAAAGGAGATCTTTCGTTTTTTAAAACAGCATTCCATTAAAATTGCCATTGTTACGGGAGCATCCAAAGCAAGAATTGGTGAACATATGGAAGAGGGAATCAAAGATCAATTATCTGCTTTGGTAACAGCCGATGACGTAAAAAACACAAAACCGGATCCGGAACCTTATTTACAGGCTGTAAACAAATTAGGACTAACACCTGATGAGTGCCTGGTAATTGAAAATGCGATATTAGGCATTCAATCGGCTAAAGCGGCCAACTGTAAATGTTTTGCTCTTGAAACAACGTTAGACAGAGCCGATTTAAATCAGGCGGATGAAATTTTTGCAACACATAAAGAATTATTAATTAAGTTTAAAGAGATCATAAAATAACAACACACACGATGAATATTAAAGAAGTAAAAAAGAGTTTTAAGAATAGCGAGATCAATAAATATGAATTTGCAGATAAAATGCATGAGTTTCATAAAGTGTTATTTGATCTGTCTGAAAATTTAGCCGGTACCGAAATTGCAAAGATTGAAATTGAAGATGGCAAAGTCATTTTCACCTCCCGCAAAACAGATTTGCACCCCGGTGGCGTTAAATTTTATGTGGATGTAATTGATAAACGTATTACGCCATTAGATGCTTTTAACTTCGACCAATACGAAAAAGAAGATTCCGACATGCTTTATAAATTGGTAAGCGAAAATGATACGATCTTTGATATTGGCGCTAACATTGGCTGGTACTCGAACCATTTATCAAAAAAATTACCGGGCTCCAGTATTTATTCTTTTGAACCAATCCCTGAAACATTTAACCAGGTAAAGCGCAATACGGAATTAAACCAGGCAAAAAACATTACTTTAAATAATGTAGCCTTATCCGATAAAATACAAACTCTAACGTTCTTTTATTCTCCTACGATTACAGGAGCCTCCTCTTCTGTAAATATCACTGAAAATGAGAATATGGTAAAACTGGAATGCCAGACCAATACCATTGACCATTATGTGAAAGAAAAAAATATTTCTAAACTGGATTTCATTAAATGTGATGTAGAAGGTGCTGAATTTATGGTATACAAGGGTGGTGCAGAAACCATCGCTAAACATACTCCTATTGTATTTACTGAAATGTTAAGGAAATGGGCTGCCAAATTCGGGTACCATCCAAACGACATCATTGCATTCTTTAAAAATATGGGATATAATTGTTATGTTTCTGAAAATGGGAAACTACAGGGAATTGATACGGTTACAGAAAGTACGATGGAAACCAATTTCTTCTTTTTGCATCCAACCAAACATGCTGCAAAAATAAAAGCGTTAAGCTAACAGGTGTAGATCTTTAATGATAGCAAAAAAAAGCAGGAACTAAGTTCCTGCTTTTTTTATGTTATTCCTTAACCTGCTTTCTTTTCTTCAGAAAATCAAAAACCAGTAATCCTATTAAAACGATGAGTGAAATCAGGGTAATCATGGCTCCTTTTTTCATTAAGCGTGGCTCAAACGATAATTCAATGGTATTCGTTCCTTTAGGAACAATTAAGCCCGTTAAGCCACTGTTAATACGGTATAACTTAGCATCTGCATTATTTACCTTTGCACTCCAGCCTTCATCAAACGGAATAGAAAAGAAAACGATTTTATCTTGTTTTAACGCAATGGTTCCTTCAATATGGCTTTCTTTAAACGATGTAATCGTAACCGAATCCTTTCTTAATTCTGAAGTTAATTTTCCATACTCCTCAAAAGAGAATTGCAACGTGGTATCCTTAAGATCGAATTTTGAGAACCGGCTAAATTCATTGGCCTGTTCATCATCATACACACAGCCTTTCAGCAGGTACAGGTCTTTTTGAAAGTTAGTTAATGTTTTAAATGTGTTAAGATTCAATACTTTATCGTATGCAAATCCAAACGGTAAAGCATACCTGTTTCTGAATACTTTTACATCTCCGAATTTATTGATAGAATCATATCCAAAGCCCTGTAAATAATTATCAGGGCGTTTGCTTAACCAATACTTACCACTAGCCATTGAAAAAAGCAATGGTCTGTCTGTTAAGCCTTTTGCCCAACGCGTAGCGCCTTCGTCTTTAGGATCAATAACGTTTAAGTCGCCCAAAAATTTAATGTAATTTTTTTGGTTGAAAGAGTGATAAGAAGATGTTCCATAAAAATCCTGTGCTTTAGCGTCATTAATACTCGAATGTACTGCCAAACCTGAGCCGTAATCCTTTTGAACCCTATAGAAATGGTTGTCCTTACTTTTTATATAGTTGATCGCATCCACCGTATAGTCATTATAACCTACTTTATCTGTCAACTCTCTTTTGTAAACATTATCGCGCTTGTTGATACTTGTTTTCGAAAAAGACATCACTTCAATAAAGCAAACGACGATTAAGCCAATTTTTGCGATATGTTTAATAGAAGTGGGGCTGGCTAATAAATACAACAAAACACTATAAATTAGGATAAGGAAGGTGGCAAAACTTCTTAATTCCGAATTAATACCTTGTTTAAATTGTGCTGCCGGAGTATATAACAGGAATAATAAAAATATCCCTGTACAGATCAACACTATTTTATTAATGCTTCCTTTTGTTTCTATGTAAGAAATGGCTTTAGCCGTAAAATAAAGCATCCATAAAGCAACCACTAAAGAAAAAGTTCTGAAATAATCTCCCGAAAAAGCCCAGAACATGTGGCGGAAATACGGAAACAAAATTGGCAATACAAATACGGTTGTGACAATACCATAAAATACTTTTTCTTTTTTCGACAGGGAAGAAAACACATGTGGGAAACTAACCAGGCTGAGTATGCCACAATAAAACAAAGGCGCTTCCAAATAATTGTTCCATCCTTTAAAGTTATTTCCTACACCCAGCATATCGCTGCCAAATGCCCTGAAAGTAGTAGTAAATCTAAGTACATCATTGGCAAGATCAAACATGGGTAATGCCTTTAACTGAGCAGACATCCCTGCATCTCCCCCCACCCTCGGACTTTCCAACAGCATTAACACATCAGGTAATAACTGGTAAGATGTAATAGCTACACCCAAAGCAGCAAATCCGATCGTTTTAAGGCTAAATACAATAAACCCTTTCCAATTACCGCCATGTACTTCGTTGTAACGGATAATAATATAACCGATCAAAAAGATAGTATACGAAAACAAATAGAACGGCTGCAGGAACCCTAATAAGGTAATGCCCAATACAAATAAGAACCATTTTCCCTTGTTCAACCATCTTTCTACTCCCAATAACAAAATAGCCACATATACCGCCTCCGTAGAAAAAATGATCCAGGTACCACCCAAAATAACATATCCTGAAAAGGAGTATAGTAAAGCCCCAATAATACAGGCAAAGCCACTCAGTTTTAATTCCTTTAAAAATTTAAAAAAGATAAAAGCACATAAAAATATCTTAAGGATCTCCATAAATACGATCATTTTAGGAATCGTATCCTTATCAAACAGCATAATAAAATTTGAAGGAAAATCGCCCAGCCACAATGGAAATACATTTTGTCCCATTCCCTGCGAAAAGCTCCAGGCAGGCAATCCTTCATGCTTAAGGTATTCCGAAAAATGGATCAATAACGGATGATACATATTGATGGTATCACTTCCAATATCCTTAAATAAAAATATTTTCTTGAAGTTTATAAAGTCAGAAAAAACAAAATAACAGGCTATACATACTAAACCCAGTAAATAATAGACTTCCTTTCCTTTAATGTAGCTATCATACACATTGGTAGTGGATGTTGAAGGAGTTGAAACCGGTTTTGTAGTTTGTTTAGCCATGGAAAATAGTGTGATATTGAATGCACTAATATAAAAAAAGGATTTTAGTTTATAATGAAATATCCGCTCTCCTTTTAAAATAAAAAAGCAGAACTTTTAAAAAGTTCTGCTTTAAAAAATAAGTTATAAAACAATTAAGGAGTAGTTGTTGGTGCTGCAGCTCCTGGTGCTTGTTGAACAGGTTTTGCCGTAGGCACTATTGATCCTGCTTTATCTTTAGTTCTTGAACCTTCTGTATCAGTAGCATCCGTTGAACCGGATTTTTTAGGAGTAGATAATAAACTTAATACTAATAACAAAATAGCCAGGGTCCAGGTTGTTTTCTCAATAAAATCAGTACCACGGCGAGCACCCATAATTTGGTTAGCTGCAGTAAAGTTGCTGGAGATACCTCCGCCTTTTGAGTTTTGAACCAATACTACTAAAATTAGTAATACACATACTACAATGATTGCGATTGTTAAAATAGATTGCATAATGTTATTTATTTTGTTTTCAGTTTTTCTATAAGGGATGCAAAGTAAACACTTTTTTGTGGAAATTTCAAACTTAATATTTCATATGCCCTGATTGCTTTCGAAATATTTCCCTGTAAGGCATAAATTTTGGCTAATGTTTCGGTTACCAAATGCTCATTTTCAAGCAGGCTCTGCTTTGCATCGCTTACAGGAGTAAAAAATTTACCGGAACCTAATCGAATCCTTCCCGGGTCAGATTCAATTATTTTATCAATTAATTGCTTTTTCTGTTCAAAAACAAGTGTTTTTTTAACAATTTCAGGTTTTTGATCCGGTGTTTTTTCAACTTCGGGCTTAACAGGAACTTCTTTTTTAGGTTCGATCTGGAAAGTATGCGCTTCTTTTTGAATGGTTTTTAACCAATCGGTAAATGAACTCGGTTCTTTTGTTTCTTCCTTATGGAGTTCCTGTGTTTTAATAATATCGGTTTCAACATAGGATTGAATAATGCCCCTGTTGATCTCATCACCCAATGTTTTATTAAGCTGTTCCTCATTAAAATTGTTTACGGGAGCATCTGTCTCATTTTCAATCGCCTGTATGATTTCAATTTCCGGTTTAACCGCTGCTTCTACAACCGGTGTTATTTCTTTCTCTACACTAGTTTCCTGAGATTTAGAAACAGTATTGACATACACTATTTTGATATCCGTATCGGTAATCGAAACAGGATTTAGTTTTTTAGCGGGCTCTTCAGTAATTTCTTCCAAAGGCTTTTCAGGCTGAGGAGTTGGAATAATTTCTGTTTTTTCTTCAATAACAGCCTCTAAGGGCACTTTTAAGGCAATTTCCTTAGGATGCAGCAGCTCATACAATATAGTTCTGCTATTGGCTACTATGGCTGTTTTCCTTAACTGTTTAGGATATTGAAGGGCATTGTACTTATGTAAGCCTTTTGTATACAGTAAGTGAGCACTTTCAAAAAAAGGATATTCTTTTACAATCAATTCGAGTTCTGCTATTTGCGCAGACTCTATTAATTGCGGTTGGCAGATAATATTAACGAACTGAGGTTTTAACATTACCAGTTATTAAATGCTTTATTAAAAATATCTTCTGTTAACTGCCGGTTGATCTCCGTTAATAAAACATCTTCTACCGAAGAAATAGTAGAGGTTCCGGGATAATCCGCAAAACGGGTAAAGGCCTGTTCAAAGTTTTTGGTAACATCAAACTTGTTGGTATATTTTACATTTACGGTTATCGTTAACCGGTTAAGGGCCGCCTGATCGGTACTCTGTATAGCTATTGGCGCAATATTATAGTCGCTGATATCTCCTTCGAACTGAAGATCGCCATTTTGTTTGATGAGCGATAAATTAGTTTGGGCAGAAACTACATCTCTTAATTTCTCTGTAAATTTCTGGCTGATAGAAGGCTTTCCTAAAGTGGTATTGTTGGCAAAAAAGGCTACTGATACCGTTTTTGCTTCCACCGGAATGGTTGCTCCATTTAAGGAGAAATGAGGTTTGCAGCTATTACACAATGTAATAGCCAGGCTTAGGATCAGTATTTTAAAAAGTGCATTCAATCGAGGATTACAAATTTAGCAAATTATACCATTTGCTACCACAAACAGGGTTTCTAATACTTAAAATTGTGTTAATAGGAAAAATGATGGGGTACTGAAAGACCAACGATTCCATAACATTTTTAGCTTAGAACTTAATGCCTAAGCTAGCTACAAAACCCTGGTTAACATGGCTTCCGGGGCCATAACCCAATACATAATCTATTCTCAGGATCTGAAAAATGCGTTCAATCCCAAAATTTACTTCATAATACTGGTTGAGCTTATCGTTAAATAGAGCATGGCCTCCAACCACTTCCTGCAAGCGTGTTTTCTTTAACAAGGGAATTTTATTAAAAATAAAGCCGTTAAAATGGTGTTCTGCATGAGCCTCTACATACCATTTATTAGTGCTATACGTGTAATAAGGCAGGAGCTTATAAGAGTTTAAATAATCAGTGCTCATGTAAAGGGTTTGATTTCCTTCAAAGTGCTTGTAATCTACAAACTCCATATACTTGCTGCTTAAGAAGTAACCTGCCTTTAAACGATAACTGAATCTTCCTACCAAGCCCAACCGGATTCTATCACTGATCACCATTTTTACCAGGTCATAATCGGCTTTGGTATTTAAACCGGCAATAGCCTTTGTATACTGAATATTAATAATAGGATACTTGCTACCAATGATCACTTTTTCATTTGGCCTGGTATCGTACTTCTGCTTAAAGCGGATAGAAAATCCCAGTTCGGCTATAAAAGAATTGTTTGTGGAGAAACCAAAATTATCACTGGCAGGGTTTAAAGGGTTATTGCTTGTAAACTCTTTATGTGACTGATCGATCCATACATAATTAGCCGTGTTTCTTAAGGAAGAACGCTCGGCGTATTCTGTATTAAAATTTAAAATAAGGCCATTAATAAGCTCTCTGCGATACGAAAACGAAGCAAAGGTCTTTTTGTACAGCTTCATGTAATTGTCATTACTCAATAATGTATATGCCGAATTAATGGTAGGATTAATGCCTTCTTCCCCATTAAACTGCTGAGCCGTTGAACCCACTTTAACTCTGAACGATTCAAATGTTTTTGGATCATGAAGGTATTGCCAGCTGCCAGTACCACTCCATAAATAATTTGAAAAGCCATAACGCGCACTGGTTGTAAATAAATGCCTTCGCTTATCTTCATACAATTTTTCCATATTGAGGTTAACAGAGGCATTAACTCCTTCTACTGTATTATACTGAACCCCCGACGTTAAAAGCCCCGAAGTAAGTAAACTGAATTCTTTTTTAGTTTTGGTATAACCATAACCTAAGATCAAATCGGAAAACGTGAATTTATTCCCTTTCCTATCCAGGCTGTCTTTATACCTGTCTGAATGTTGAATCACTCCTATACTATCCTTTTTTACATAGTCGGTTTTCTCTTCTGTAGTAAGCGGTATAGGCCTTGTTGATTGCCAGTAAGCTGAATCTTTTTTATTGGCGCCATCTTCAATTACCAAAACTTCATTCTTAAAAAAGTTTTTTGGAAACACAGGATGTAAATTATAATCGGAAAACACTACATTAAAATACCCGTTACCTTCAAAACCCATAATTTTAAAGGTAAACTGCATATTAAAACTTGTCTGCATCCAGGCCGTATCATTTACAGGTGAATTGAGCTGCTTAAACTGAAGGGTATCTACATACTTAATTTTTGCTTCTTTGGTAATAAACAAATCAAGGCTGTGAACGCGCCAACTATTTTCCTGGATGTAGATGATTCCGTTAAAGCAGGGATCTGTCTTGCGTTTGGGAATAACCAGAATTTTATTGAGCATTTTCCCGTCTTCGAACGTAGTGCCCAACAATTTGTAGCGGTACGATAAAAACGCATTTTGATTAATGGGAGAAATAAAAGGTCTGTCGCTTAGGTTTTTGAGACTTACCAGGTTTTCATAAACATTAAATTTAAGATCGTTTACCTGGTTAAAGCTAAAGGCTTTATTATCGCCACTAACACGGCTCGAATACATAATTTCTTTTTCATCATCCGGTTTCCGGAAAGCATATTTTGATTCGCTTTCGCTCAAATAAATTACTCCGATCAACGAGGAATCAATTTGATTTCCCGGACTGGCAATTTTATTAATCAACTTTGCCATTTTTTCAGGATAGGAATTTAATCGCTGTAATCCTTTAATATAGGCTTTGCAGGAATAATCATTTACCTCATTAAGGTATTGCTTCCGTTTTTTCATGGCTTGCCTTATAACGGCATAAGCAGGATCTTCTCCGTCTTTTATCACCACTTCTTTTAACTCATAACTTTCAGGACTTAAAGTAATGTTTCGCATCACATTCCCTTCTACAACAATACTTTCGGTTCTCTTTTTATAACCCACGTACTGATAAATTAACTGGTGAGTGCCGGGTTGTAATTTAAGTGTGTAAAAGCCATCGGCATTCGCATTAGTGCCCTGTGTGGTTCCTTTCACCAATACAGAAGAAAAAGACAAGGGTTCATTTTTATCGCCCGTAATTTTACCACTTACTAAATAAGTCTGTGCCAACTGGCTTTTTACCAATAAAAAGAAACATATGTAAAACAGATAAACCCTCATATCTATAACAGACGTTTAAGATACTGAAAACTTATATTTATCAGAATAAGTTAAGATTTATTGTGTTTTACAACGGAAAAAAGTAAGAGTCAATCAGTGTATATACAACTACGAAAACGATTAAGGAATATTATCCATCACTCCTGATGGAAGAGGTGTCCACAATCCCATTTTTACATTGGCTTTTTTAAGAGCGTTGCCTGTCCATACATTACAAGTGTTAAACAAACTGTAAGTTCCTTTAGCTTCAAAATAATTATCGTGGCTGCCATAGGAAGGATGAGTAATTAATTGAATAGCATTATTATCCAACTCAAAACTTTGAGTAATACTACTGATCAGGTTTTGATAATCCACGGCAGAAATATGAAGCTCTTTTACATCTTCTTCAACCGTTATATTTTTATAATAGGTAACGTGCATGGCAGTACTTCCCATACCAAAAGCAGCTTTAAATGCGGTAGAAAATTTAAGGTCATTCCATGTGGGAGTGTATAGATAAAAGCCTTTATCGCCCCAGCCAATGGCCAGGTATTTATAGGTAGAATCAACATCTGTAAATAAGGAGTCCTGAATTAAATTATTCCAGTTGTAGCTCACCACCGAGCTTGGAAGGTCTATTTTGCGTGGCATCACAATATCCGTATGTATGCCGTTTGTTTTAACGTAAATCGTAACTTCTTTTTCTACTTTAACCGCATCGCCGTTTACTTTAATTTTCGGGAGTAATAATGCACAGGCAAACCACAGCGCAACGGCGGCAATAATATATAACAGGGCTTTAAATAGCCATTTAAACAAGCTGAGAACCATTAGGAAATGTTGATTTAGATACTGAAATTACTTTTCTTTATTAAGCATAATTTGTTTTTCAAGAGAAAAAGTATCTGTTTTACCTAGTTTAAGGTCTACTTTTTCTTCCGCTGTTTTATAGCCTTTTTTAGAGGCTTTAATGGTATAGGTTACATCTCCTTTTAAAGTAATGAAATATTCCCCGTTCTCATTCGTTGATGTATTAGCCGTTACAGCGCCGGTTGCATCCATAATGGTAATGTCTACCATAGAGATTCCTGAACCTTCAAACCCATCGCGAATCACTCCTTTTAAGATACTTAAACCGTTATTACTTTTCTTCTTATTGTCCTTTTCAAGAATCGCATAATTGCTTAAATCTGCTCTGTAAATATCGCTTTCCCCTAATCCACCTTTTCGTTCACTCGCAAAATAAGCCATTTGTGCATCAGCACTCACCACTAACGGGCCATCTTTATAAACGGTATTAATCGGGTAACCTAAATTTACAGGTTTTGTCCATTTACCACCTTCCAGGGTTGATTTAAAAATATCATAAGAACCCATAGAGTTTTTTCCATTAGAGGAAAAGAATAATGTTTTTCCATCGGGTGCCAAAAAAGCTCCTACTTCATCGTATTCAGAATTAATTTCTGCTCCCATGTTTACAGGTTTGCCCCACTCTGTTTTGTTGAGCCTGGTTACCATATAAATATCTGAATGGCCATAACCACCCGGGCGCTCGCTTGTAAAATATAATGTTTTTCCATCAGGTGAAATACAGGCACCACCTTCCCAATAGGTTGTATTAATTGGCTTTCCAATAGGCTCCGGAGTTTTCCATTTATTGTTTACCACTTTCGATACAAAAATATCTCCACCTCTCGACTCGTTATCAGAGATATCGTTTTTGTAAATAAAAATTTGTTTTCCATCAGGAGAAATACTGGTACAGGCATCATGTGCATCGGTATTCACATTACCTGGAACATCTTCCGCTTCGTTCCATTTTTTATTAACGGTATCCCATGTTGAAATATAAATATCCTGAAAAAATTTACCATCACCTTCTACATCTCTTGGTGAATCGGTTGTTTCAGGACGGCGGGTATTGAACACTAATTTTTTACCGTCGGCACTAATGGCCGGAGACTGATCATCGTACTTCGAATTAATAGCTGCTCCAAGGTTTTCAACTTTTGTATCAACCGGAGAGGCCATCGCTTTTTTAGCATTATTACAATGCGCTACATATAAATCAACATCTTCATATTCTGCATCTTTCGATTTAGCGTTAGCTTTATAATTCTTGAATTCGTTCAAAGCATCATCCAGCTTTTCATCATTCAAATAGAGTTTCCCTAACAAAAGATAGGTTTCCGGTTTTATATCTTTATTGGTAGCAATGGCCTTTTTTAAATGAGCAGTTGCCTCTTCATATTTTTTCAATTCAAAATTACACAACCCTACATAATACAACACCTTAGCATCATCCGGATTTTTCTGAAGTACTTCTCTGTATAAATTTAAAGCACCTACAAATTGGCCAGTGTATAATTTCTGTTTAGCCATTTCCATCTTCACAATATCCCCGGCATCTAAGGCCTGTAAGTTCGATATGAGGGCTAAAAAGCAAATTGAGGTAAAAAATTTCTTCATAATTTTAAATATTTCTCGTTTATAAATATAATTAAAATGATTTAAAATGAAGATTAATTGTGCAAAAAAATCCAACTAATCTTAATATTTCTGTATTTTTATCGCATGAGTACGATTGCATTTTACCTGGCTTTACCGTTTTTGTATTTAATATCATTGCTTCCTTTTCCTATTTTTTATATGGTTTCGGATAGCATTTATTTTTTATTGTACCGGGTTATCGGATATAGAAAAAAAGTGGTATACGAAAATCTTAAAAATTCGTTTCCTGAAAAATCACACGAAGCATTAAAAAAAATCGAAAAAGAATTTTACCATTACTTATGCGATCTTTTTTTGGAAACACTCAAAACGTTGACTATATCAAAGGAAGAAGCCATTAAACGCTGTGCTCTTAACAACAATACCCAACGGATTTTTAAAGAATTATATGATCAAAAAAAGTCCTGCATTTTAGTGATGGGACATTATGGTAATTGGGAATGGGCCGGAAATTCGTTTAGCTTAATTAATCCACAACAGTTATATGTAATTTACCACCCGCTTACCAATAAACATTTCGATAAATTAATGTATGATATGCGTACCCGTTTTGGATCGAAATTATATGCCATGAAAGATACGATGCGGGAAATGATTAGAAACCGTAACGAAATCAACGCTACCGCTTTTATTGCCGATCAAACACCTTCGCCCGAAAATGCTTACTGGACCCGCTTTTTAAACCAGGATACACCCGTTTTTTGGGGAACAGAAAAAATAGCGCAAAAATTAAATTACCCTGTAGTATATGTTACGGTAAACAAACTTAAACGGGGCTATTATGAGGTAAATACAGAGTATTTGGTACAGGAACCCAAACATACAGCCGAAGGCGAAATATCGGAATTACATACACGCAAACTTGAAAAAGATATTATTGCTCAACCTGAGATCTGGCTTTGGAGCCATAGGCGTTGGAAACACAAAAGAAAAGAGGTTAACAACTAGTTAACCTCTTTTTAATTTACCGGTATATGTTATAAAGAATTACTCTTTCTCTACATCGTGTACCGCGTTTACACCCATAGCTTTACGCTCTTCATTCTTTTTAAAGGTTTTATTTAAGTAATACAGATTTTTTTCATCATGCCCTACTCTTTTAATCATATCAATTAATTCATTGACTCCTTTTTCAGACTGCTGTTGCTCTAATACAAATGCCTCTAAAAATTTAAAGGTGGCAAAATCACTTTCATCATAGGAAAGTTTAGCCAGTTTATTAATAGCAATAGTTACTTCATGTTCCAAATCAAACACATAATGAAATACTTCCAGTAAATTTTTCAATTTAACCGTCGAGTCTTTTAAAGGTTTGATATGTGCCGAACCACCATACGTATTAAGGTATTTATACATTTCCAGCATATGACCTCTTTCATCGTTGCTCGCCGCATAAAAATATTCAGCAATGCCATCTAATGATTTTTCTTCGCACCATGTAGCCAGGGTTAAATAAGCATCTGAAGCATAAGCTTCTTTTTGAATTTGCTCATTAAGAGCTGTTTTAATTTTATTTGATAACATATGTATTAGATTTTTAACGTTAACTGATTTAATAAATACTCTGCAATTTAGTATTTATTTTTTGGTGATGTCACCTAAAAATTTACAATTTTACAAACGAACCCGTATTTTAGAATAAAAATAAATACCATCATATTAATATGGAAAATAAATGCAACTGCGTCTTAAATTAAAATGGCTACCCTGAATACATATTTAACTCTGCTATTTTTAATGATAGCTAGTTTTGCAAAAAGCAACGAAAGCATTATTATTTATGGAAAGATCAACGATGCCACAACCGGTAAGCCCTTGTCATCTGTTTCCATACACATACAGAATTCTACGTATAATACCATTACCGACAAATCAGGAAATTATAGGCTATTGGTCCCTTCTAAAAAACATGTTTCCATTATTTATAATTTATTAAGCTACGAAACACGCGTAAAGGAACTCGACCTATCCGAAGATTCTATCAATGTTTCCTTAAGCCTTACGCCTCTCTATAATGAAATAACAGGTGTTTCAGTATATGCTAAAACCAAACCGGATACCTTATTAGGTTCTCCTAATTACAGTGTATATGATTTTGATTTTTATGAAGAGAACTACATTCTCCTTACTGCCGCCAAATCTTTAAAGGCTGCGGAGTTAAAGCTAAGCGACGGCAAAGGCAAAATTATTACGACCTATGCCATTCCTAAAGAAGGTGGAGAAGCCAAAGAATTTTACCATGATTATATGGGATATACCAACCTGGTATGCGAAAATTTTATTTACCGTATCAATATGTACCATGATCGCTTTGTGTTGATTCCACTAGCGGTGGAAGATGTCAATTCCTTTATTAAACCCATCCTCGATACTATTAATGGTAAAATTATTTATACAGATTATTGGAAAGATTATCCCCTGTTCAATTATTTCAGCTTTAATGAAAAAGATAGTTTGAGAAAGCAGTTAATTTCCATTGAAGATAAAGAACTCATGCATGCCTATAATTTCGAATACTATTCCTTAAAACCAAGGGATAAGCTGGAAGCGCGCCGAATGGCGATGGATATGAATGTGGATAAACGCATCATTGCTTCTTTAATGAGTGGTTTTACCAAAAGCATGTTTTATGAACCCCTGTTTGCACCCCTCTATGTAATAAAGGATACGATATGTGTGTTCGACCATTACAAGAATCAGTTATTTCACCTCAACAAAGAAGGCATTAAGACTGATTCTTTTGCCATAAGCTATAATCACCCTAAAAACTGGAAGGAGTGGAAAAATATTATGCTGAAAGATGATATTGAAAACTCCATTTATGCCGTTTATGAAAAAAACGGACATAAATATATTAAACAAATAAGCCTCCAAAATGGGAAAGAAAACGGAAAATACACCCTTCAATTCCACAGTGCCGATAAGCTAAAGATCCATAATGGTTATGCTTACTATATTTACCGGCCATTTGAAAGCACTCAACAAAAGTTTTTTTACAGGGAAGTAATAACTTTACAAAAAAATAACTGACCGGATTTTTCAAACTGGGTTTTTCTTTGCACATTCGTTATTCAAATATAACTATGAACAAACTAAAAATACCCGCGCTTACTTTAGTACTTAGTTTAATATCTGCTTTATTGCAAACTTTTTTAGTGTCGTTTATTGCCTATAAAATAACCGGCCAGTTTGAATTAGCGATCCTGTTATTATATTTCTTTATTTCCTTTATTGTTAGCTTTTTTGTCATATATCTCTTGTATAACAATATCATTTTTCAGAAAATCGATAAATTATATTTGCGTGTAAAAGCTTTGCAGCCAAAGGAAATACCAAATACCGAATTTCAGCTGGAAGAAGTCGATTCTATTTCGAGACTGGAAGAAGAAATTATTAAACTGGCTGATGAAAGGAATAAGGAAGTGGAACAACACCGTAACCTAGATAGCTACCGTAAAGAATTTTTAGGCAATGTATCGCACGAATTAAAAACACCCATTTTTAATATCCAGGGCTATGTATCTACTTTAATTGACGGGGGAATTGACGATCCGAATATTAACGTGGAATACCTTAAAAGAGCCGATAAAAGTGTTGACAGGATGATCCAGATTATTGATGACCTGGAAACTATTTCGCAACTGGAAGTAGGGACCCTGGAGCTGGAAACAGAGAAATATGATATTGCCCAACAAATTAAAGAGATCATTGAAGCCTTAGAGTTCCAGGCACAACGAAAGAATATCGAATTGCAGCTCGCCAAAAAATACGACAAACCCATTACCGTATTAGCCGATAAATTCAGGATCAGGCAGGTGATTGTGAACCTGATGACCAACAGTATTAAATATGGTAAGGAAAACGGCAAAACGCTCATCGCGATTAATTTGTATGATGAACAGGTAATTGTAGAAATAAAAGACAACGGAATAGGTATCGCCGAAAAACATTTATCACGCCTCTTCGAACGGTTTTACAGGGTGGATAAAGGAAGAAGCCGTGAGCAAGGTGGTACAGGTTTGGGACTAGCCATTGTAAAACATATTATTGAAGCGCACAACGAAACCATTGATGTAACAAGCGTTGTAAATGAAGGTACGACTATTACCTTTACCTTAAAAAGAGGTTAGTTATTGGTTCAAAAAACAGAAATCATTATTCAGGTAACTGTTCCCTTTCTCCATTTGGAGGACACAGGGAGAAGGATATTTCAAGAACTTACAACAGCTGATACCGTTAGCTGTCATTTTTAAAAATTCCTGCAATCTTATCTTTAAGATGAATTACTTTTTCTAAATTTTCCTGAATCGCCGGAATTGTCATTTCCGTAATCTGTGAATCACTTAATGATTTTAAAGACTCCGGATAAAAAATCACGAAACTCGTAAACTCATTATTCTTACTTAGTGTTTTAGGCATATTATCAATGTGGAAATCGAAGGATACCGTTTGTTTCCGGCTACTTAAAAACACAAATAAATCATCATCCTTTACATGCTCTATGATATCGCTGTCTTCAAAATCACTTACAATTATGTAGCTATAAAACTCTTTCTTTCTATCCTGGATCAATCCGGTAAAAGCTTCAATGGTTTTTTGCTGGGCATAAATAGTAGTGTGATTTCCTATTTGCTTTAATAATGCATTTAGTTTTTTTACCACCAGGTTAAACCCGTTTTCCAGTTCTGCATTAGGGGTTAACAGTACAATAATCCGGTTATAGCTGTTTAATGGTTGAATAATTTTAGAAATAATAACCGACTGTTTTGTTTTAACCAATAAATTATCGGCAATATTTCCAAATATTAAATTAGAGTTTCCCTGGTTTGCTTTCCAGCTGATCAGGATATCCGATATGCTGTAGGCCTTTGCTGTGCGGGCAACGCCATCTACAATACTTAAATCTACTTTTTTAAGTACCTGTACCTTTTTATCCCCGGCCGAAATCTGCTCCACTACTCCGTCTATTACCTTTTTAACGAGGTTAATTTTTTCGTCAGCTTCCGCATTTTCTTCAACAATGGATAAAGGATAAATCGGTTCTGTTGATTTAGGGTCCTGAATCAGCAAAGCCAGATCAATTAAACGGGCTATATTTTCGGGGTTACTTACAGGAATTAAAATACGTTCGGTACGGTCAATAATTTTTTTAGAAGTTTCCTTATCCGTCATCGCAATTTTTCTTGCGGCTCTTTCTGTTACAAAAGAACTCACCATACAGGTTATTAAAATCAGGATAATGGTAGCATTAATCACATTCTGATCAAACAAGCCAATATCATACCCTACCTTTATAACTGCCAACGTAGCTGCGGCATGTGAAGCACTTAAGCCAAACATAACCCGTTTTTCGTACTTGGTATATTTATAAATAGCCCCTGTAATTTGAGCAGCGATCCATTTGGTGATCAAAGCGGTAAGACATAATATTCCTGCAAAAACAAGAGCATTGGTTCCTTTCAGGAAAACACTGAAATCAACCAACATCCCGGCACTGATTAAAAAGAAAGGAATAAATAAGGTATTACCAATAAAGATGATACGGTTCATTAATACCGAGCTATGTGGTATAACACGGTTAAGCGCCAAACCTGCAAGAAAAGCACCAATAATAGGTTCCACTCCGGCCAGCTCAGAGAAAAAGCCGGAAATAAAAACTACTGCTAATACATAAATGTACTGCGAACTCCCCTGGCCTTCAATATTCCTGAAAAACCAACGACTCACTTTTGGCAATACGTACAATACAGAAAAACATAACAAGCCCAATGATATTACCAGGCGAATCCAAAACATGGTATTTATTTCACCCCCTACTACATTGGTAATAACCCCCAACAATATTAATACCGCACTGTCTGTAATAATAGTTCCGCCAAAAGAAATTTGTACCGCCCTGTTTTTTACAATACCCATATTGCTAACGATAGGATAGCTAAGCAAGGTGTGAGTAGAAAACATACTGGCTAATAATAGTGCCGGCCATAAGGTAAAATGAAATACATAAATACAAACAAGATAACCAATGACGATAGGAATAAAAAAGGTAAATGCACCAAACACAAGGCTTTTGGCCCTATTTTGTTTATACTCCTGCATATCAATTTCAAGCCCTGCCAAAAACATAATATATAACAATCCTGTTTTACTGAATAGCTCAAAGCTGGTAGATTTTTCAATAATGTGCAGCGTATGCGGCCCGATAATAACACCCGCTATAATTAACCCGATGATTCCCGGAATACGAAAGCGTTTTAAAACCAGTGGAGCAAATAAAATAATAAGAAGCGTTAAGGCTAATATAAGTACCGGATTTTTTACGGGTAGGTAATGACTAAAGAATTCGTGGAAAGCCTGAAAATTATTCCCGAAGAGTTGCATACCTTAAATCACGTTTACAACAAAAATAAAGAATTAAAGCGCACTAATTACCAAACTCCTAAAATTTAAACGATAAATGATTATCCGGTGTTAAAACGTTAACACATACTGTATAGATGTTGTACGGGGAGATTCAATTTTCATTGGCCGTAACGAATAAGCTACATTAAGCACGTTATTACAAACGATCGATACTTTTTGTTTGGACGTTATATTATAGCTTACCCTGGCATCAAACACCTGTATCCAGGTATGAGTTCTCCAGTAATTCACCGCTTTAATCTGGTCGAAATAAGGACTATCGTTCGTTAATTGCTCTACATCCTGAAAGGCTTTATCTATATTATTCATTTTGCTGTAACCTCTATAACTGAATCCCACGCCAAACTTGAATATTTTAAATTCAATATCGCCTTTCACCATGTGTTTAAAACGGTACTTTAAAATGTTACCCGTTGTATCCATGCTGGCTGTTTTATAACTTAAATTCTGTCCAAAACCACCTAACGATTTATCCCTGGCGTAAACACTATCCGGTGTTAAAGAAACAGGTTCTATATAGGTATATCCCAGCAGCATCGTTACTCCGAATTTTTTGTTGGATTCCGGAGTAGTAGCCGCAATCGACATATCTACTCCCCTCACTCTCGAATCTCCGGTATTCAAAAACTTAAACCCTACCACACTCACATCCGGATCCCACACACCAAATAAATACTCTATCGTATTATGGTATTTTTGGTAAAACCCGGCGATATCAAAATACCCTGCAAATTTCCCAAATTTAAACCCTTGTTTTAAACCTACTTCAAAGCTGTTACTGGTCTCCGGTTTCAGTTCAGGATTTGGGAATACGCCAAAGATACCTGCTTTTGTAGCGATGTATCTTTCTGTAATGGTTGGATACCTGAATCCCTGGCCATAAGAAGTTCTCACAAACGTTCCTTTCATTACCTGTAAACTGGCACCTGCCCTAAAAATGGGAGCTACCACACTTTGTTGTGTATTCATTTTAAAGTACTCATACCTGAATCCGCCCGACAAATTTAAAACTCTCCAGAATTTTTTATCCAGCTGTACATAGCCGGAAGCATTCATGATTTTATTGTTGGGTGTTCCGCTGGAAGCATATAAGGAAGCATGAGAGGTGGATTGGTTTCCTACTAAACCTCCCGTAAAAGTAAGGTCGATGCTTCTAAAAACCCTTTGTAACTGGTACTCTCCATATAGCATAGTTCCATTGTTAGACAAGTTATTGGAGATCTGGTTATCCGAATGAAACAACCGTGTTACCAGGCTATGGCTGATTCCATTACCGGTTGTGTATTTGATGAAAGGATCGATATTGTATAACCTCTGTGTCTGTAAAAATACGGCTCCGGGATAGCTTCTGTAAAGCCCCAGAGAATCATTTAACCAGGCAAACACCATATTGGTTTTATTGTACATGGCATTTCCATTAACGCCATAACTCAATCCCGGTACTTTTTTTGAACGGTAGCGCAAATTAAAATTAATACGCGCACGTTTCTTAAGCATATCCTCATTATTAAATACCAGAATCGTATCAGCCACTTTCAGAGCTTCTTTTATAGCCGGCGGCATATAAGCCCCCTGGGGTGCAGGACCAATGTAGCCCTGATCCACATTAAAGTTACCTCCTATTACAAAATCTAAATTTGATTTAATAATTTGAGAATGCATGAAATTTAAATTTGTAAATCCGGGAATGGATTTATTATACCAGTTATCTGCCGGAGCTTCTGGTAAACTATAATTTCCTACAGAATAATTAACAACAGTTTTAGGTTTTGCCCTTGGATAAGCTGTTCTTACATTGATAACGCCATTAAGTGCTGAAGATCCATATAATACAGACGATGCCCCTTTAATGATTTCTATTTGCTCAATATTTTCAACCGGAATATAACTCCATTCGGGTCTTCCCGCATCGCCACTTAATAAAGGAATTCCATCTACCACAATGGCTACACGGCTCCCAACGCCAAAGGTAAAACCGCTCCCTCCCCTGATCTGGGGATCATTATCAATAATGCTTAGTCCCGGAACCTGCTCCAATGCTGTTTCTACACTGGTAGTATTTTTGTTATTGATAAGGCTGGGCCTTATTACTTCCATCGAAACCGTTAGTTCTTCCAGCTTTTGTTCGAACTTACCGGAAGACACCACCACTGTTTCTAATAATTTAGCGATAGACCTTAACCTAAAGTTTTTTTCAGTTACATTATTAGCCGTAATGTGAACTCTAACAGTATCACTTCCCAAACCAATGTAACCGCATATAATCTGATGGTACCCTGTATCTACCTCAAAATAAAATTTTCCGTCAATATCGGTTGCCGTGCCTTTCGACATATCTTTCACTAATTGAATAGTTGCCCCCGGCAATGTCTCTTTAGTACTTGCATCTGTTACAATACCTTTTAAAATACCGGTGCTCGTTTGCGAAAATAAAAATTGAACCGCTACCACAAAGAGCCCAATTAAGTATAACCTGATTGACTTCATAAAAAAAATAAAAAGTCCCCAGGCTAGTATCCGGGGACTTTTAAAAGTTAAGTAAAATTAATTTTTAATAAAACGGGCTATGACAGGTTTAGCATTTTCTACCTGTATTTTTACTATGTACACGCCATTGGTAAGTTCACCAGTACTCAATGACACCAGGGTTTCAGTAGTATTGATTGATAACACTTTTTTACCAACTACATCATATACCTCAACATATTTAGTTCCTGAATTTGTATTATTTAAATTAATATACAGGATATCATGAGCGGGATTAGGATATAACTTAACATCAGCCATGTTAAACTCTTCAATACCTACACAGGCATTTACCATAATTGATTTACTATCTGAAGAAGAGCAATTGTTTGTTGCAGTATAAGAATATACCACAGTAAAGGTTCCTGCTGTTGATGGATTAAATGATGCTCCCGTTACACCCGTCCCTGAATAGATTCCTCCTGCAGGAGTACCCGTTAAAGCAATAGTATTGGTGCCTGCACAAGGAGTACTCGTAATAGCAGCCAAAGATACAGTAGGTGTTGGATTAACCGTAACCATCGTTGTGGCACTTGCTACTCCGGGACAACCAGCTGCATTTCCTGAAACGGAATAAACTGTTGTGGAAGATGGTGTAACTGTTATAATAGCACTATTGGAAACAGGGCTTGTCCAGGTATAGGAAGAAACACCTGTTGCCGTTAATGTGGCTGTATTCCCCGAACAAACAGTAGCACTGTTAACGGATATATTGACAGAGGTGGTGATAGATACAGAAGTAGTTGCTGTGTGAACGCAACCTATTGAATTGGTTCCCATAACCGTATACGTTGTATTTACAGTAGGGCTTACATTAACTGTTGCCGAATTAGATGCAGGAGAAGTCCATGTATACGTATTGGCACCACTTACAACTAAGGCAACCGTTCCACCGGCACAGATAGTTGCTGCATTTACATTTAAGTTACTGGCAGAAATAGAAACGCTCGTTACTTTTTGATTCGTACATCCAACAGCATCTGTACCCGTTACCGTGTAATTAGTGTTAGCAGAAGGAGTTACAATGATGGAGTTAGTAGTTGCACTTGTATTCCACACATAAGTACTAGCTCCACTGGCAGTAAGAGTAGCTGATTGAGTAGCACAAATAGTTGGTGAATTAACCGTAATAACCGGAGCCGCATTTACAGTAATCGTTTTAGTTACGGTTGTAGTATAATTATTAGCATAGGTTGATATAAGCGTTACAGAATAAGTTCCTGCAGTATTATAAGTAATACTGGGGTTTTGAGATGTTGAACTTACAGGATTCGCTCCCGGAAAAGACCATGCCCATGATGTTGGTGTTGCAGTTGATTGATCTGTAAATGTAGTAGCTGCATTTGGGCAGATCACAGCAGCCGAAGAGAAATTAGCAACAGGGTTATAAATAGCCAGTAAATCGTCAACCCATAATATACTTCCTACTCCTGAGCTGGGTGCAACCGTACTTTGATTATTGGAAGATGTAATATTCACCATAATAAAAGCCGGCGTAGCAGTACTTGTATAATTAAACGGAACAGAAAAACGTTTCCATGTAGTTTGATTGGCTGCCGGAGAAACAAATAAAGCATCTCCTATTTTATTCGCAGATAAATCAATATGATTTGTTTGATAAGGCGTTTCAGGATCATAATAATCTCCCGAATGAAGAATAGCTCTTACTTTAGCTTGTTCTGCCGCAGCACCTGTTCCTGAAGTTGCCTGCGTATACCTGTACCATCCCGCTAAACTATCCGGACGACCGGTAAAGGCTATTTTATCCGCATTTTCAGCACTTAAGTATCCTTTTAATTTATCTGTATTTGAAGCATTTACAACACCGGTTGTTACATTTCCATTTACAACAGCTATAATATAATAAGTAGTTTGTACCCTAACACATGAAGCCCCACTGTGTGGATTGGTGGCTTCCTGGAAACAGGTTTGGGGGCCGGACGATGCCAGGCCTGTTCCTGTTTTATTAGAGTTCCATGACGTAGGTTCTGCAGATGTCCCTGAACCTCCCCAGCTTTCAAAACCGGCGTTTGTTATTTGTGTTTGCGAAAATGCAAACATAGTTGTAGCTAAAAATACTGTAGTAAAGATTTTTCTCATAGGTAATGGTTTAGTTAATCAAAAATACAAAAAACATACGAATTTCATAGTTAAAAAAAACATCCTAAACAATAACGTTTAGGATGTTCAAAATGAAAGTTAAAAGCCGTTGTTCAATTAAAAATCATTTTATTTATTCTTTTTCTTTTTAGCATCTACATGAATCCCATTTTCATCAATCGTTAACTTCGATTCTTTAGAATTGATATTTACGCCATTGCTGTCAACTTTGATTTGTGCATCCTTGGCATTAATATTTACGCCATTTACATTAATTTTCACGTGGCTTTCAGAATCATATTCTTCATGCTCATCGCTGTTATTTTCATCCAGGCCTTCACAATCCAAACATTTTAAACCGTTTTCTGTCATTACCCAGCGGCGGTTAATCATATCTCCGTCATAAGTATTCGTTACATTCTCTACGTCATACATCACATTGGCCAATGACTTATCAAGATAAACGATTTTCCCTACAGGTAATTTTAAGATGATGCTTAGGTCCTGCGCTCTGAATTTATCCGCATTTGTAATTTTAAATAAATTATCAAATTCAAGCACGCTGTCTGTTTGAGAAATAGAATACAGAATGTTTTTAGCTCTTTCTGTAGCGCTGTGCTTATCACTTCCTTTCGCTTCTTTTACAATTACCAGGTCAATCTTATCCGTTTGAGATTTGATGATATTTAATTGTGCGTGGCCCAATAAATATTTTATCCCATGGTTGTTCCCGATCATATAATCATTATCACGGTGGTTTACCCTGTAATTTTTTTCGCCTTCCTCATCTTTATCACTCATGTTTAATTCATCATAATTGAGGGGTGTTTCATGCATCTTTAAGTATAGGGTTTCGTAAGGTTTTACGGTTATATTTTCTCTTACTTTAGCTGTTTTATTAAAATCACTTCCGGTTTTAATACCAACATACAATAATAATAAGAACCCGATAAGCCATATAATACCTCCGCTTAAATTAACCCAACGGTTGGTATATTTTATTTTAAAGAGTATTTTAATTCCTACATAAATGATAATGATCAACGGTGTTCCAAAAAAGAGGGCTATACCAGTTAAACCTAAATAAAAATCTTTGCCATCCAGAAGTAATAAATCTATCCAATCTCCTCCGTTATTACTATCGGTTAAAAAAGAGAGTCCGAATACGGAACCCGATAGCCCAAGGAAAAAAAGAATCCCAAAAACCACCATAAACACTCCTATGATTTTTAATAATACCCTGCCCACATTCATTAAAATATCCGAAAGAAAATCCACTGTTTTTTCAGCTGCATTTCTTGGAACGTCTCTGTTATTGGCAGCCATATTCTGGAACTCTTTACCATACTTCTGCATGCGTTTTTTTAATTGTTCCGCTTCTTCCTTTACAGCTTTGGATATATTATTGATATCCGCTTTTTCACCTTTCATAGCCAGTTTTTCAGCGGTAGTTTTAGCTTCCGGGATAGCGATCCATAAAATGATGTACAATAAAAGACCGGTACCTCCGAAAAAGAAAAGTAATAACAAGGCTATTCTTAACCAAACTGCATCAAAATCGAAATAATGACCAATACCCGAACATACCCCACCTAATACTTTGCTATCACCATCGCGGTAAAGTCTGCGTTTAATCGGTTCACCTGAGGTATACTCAAAATCAGCCTCATTTCTATCCATTGTAGCGTTGTCTTGTGAATCGCCTGCAAACTCTTCCGGTTTACCCATGCTTTCCATCACATAATCCACATCGCTCATTAACACAACCTGCTTAATAGCACTGGTTTTACTTTGTAACATTTCAGCAATACGTGCTTCAATATCACTCATGATCTCGTTTCCACCATCGGCATTACTAAAATAACCTTTTATGGTAGAGAGGTATTTACTTAACTTATCGTAAGCATCTTCTTCTATATGAAAGATAATACCGCTTATATTTATAGTTACTGTTTTATTCATAATCTCTTTTTTATTAGTCTTGTTTATTAATAGTTTTATTAACGGCATCTACGAGTTCGTACCACGATAGATGTAATTCTTTTAAATACGTTGCGCCAATTTCTGTTAGCATATAATATTTACGTGGTGGGCCGGAAGTGCTTTCTTCCCAGCGATAGGTTAATAAACCTGTGTTTTTTAAACGTGTTAAAAGCGGATAAAGAGTTCCTTCTACTACTACTAACTTTGTTTCTTTTAGTTTCTCAATAATTTCGGTTGGATAAGCGTCGCCCTGAGAAAGTATAGAAAGTATGCAGAGTTCCAGAACACCTTTGCGCATCTGTGCTTTTGTGTTCTCTGAATTTACCATATTTATATTGTTTTAAAATTAAACTGAATGCTGTAAGCGTTATTTGCTTTTAATTGTTTTAAGCTGAGCTTTAAAAATTGATCTTCTATAGATTTTTTTAAGATCAGGTTAGATGTATTAGCTATTACGAGGTTAACCTGCCCTGCATCGTTTACAGTAAATACTACATTTACTTTATCACTCTGCTGTTCGTTAATGGTGAAGTTCGGGAACTTAACATGTTCCTTAATTGTTTTTACCACTACATCCACTTCAATGGCTTTTGTTTTTGGTGCTTCATTTGCTTTTGCTAAAGAAGTAAAGCCTATCAATAAACCCGTTAAGGCAATCACAACTGTTTTTCCTGAAAACAGATGATTGATTTTATCTTTAAATATGTGTTTTGTTTTCATTGAGTTTTTTTTAAGTGTTATTATGTTGAACCGGGTTAACTTTTTCCGTCTTTAAAATCTTTACCTCCAAATCGCGATTTCAGAAGCTCTAATTTTTTTTTGACGCTTGTTATACATTCTGCAGTTTGTGTAACAATTAAAATTAACAGTACTATGCTTTAATCATTATTAGGTGACACAAAGATACATATTTATTTTAGTACCTTGCAACACATAGTACTAAAATAATACATAACTAGTTGATTTTCAATTAAAATAATTTTTAGGTAAGATTCTAAAAAGCCTGTATATTTGTGTTTTATATTAAAAAATATGCACAGTTGGTCTACCGATTTATCGAATTTACTCTCTTTTAATGGATTAATTTCCTTACTAACCCTTACCGTTTTAGAAATTGTTTTAGGTATTGATAATATTATCTTTATTTCCCTGGCAGTAAACAAGCTTCCCCGCTCTCAGCAAAAAAAGGCCAGAACTATTGGTTTGTTGCTTGCTTTACTGGTAAGAACCGTACTACTTTTCTGCATCGGATGGATTGCCGGTTTAAAAGATCCTTTTTTCCATATAGGAGCTTATGGTATTTCGGGTAAAGCACTTATCTTATTTGGGGGTGGACTGTTTTTATTAGTAAAAACATGGCAGGAAATAACAGAAAAAATGCATACGGATGAGGATGAAATAGGCACGAACAATAATAAAAAGAACACTTTCAATGCCATTATTCTACAAATCATTATTATTGACTTTGTGTTCTCTTTTGATAGCATTTTAGCGGCTGTTGGCTTATCCGGCATCATTCTTATTATGGTTTCTGCCGTGGTAATTTCCATGTTGCTCATGATTTTATTTTCGGGAAAAGTGGCCGACTTCATCAACAAAAATCCCGGTATTAAAATGATAGCCCTGGTGTTTTTATTGGTAATTGGCGGGATATTGGTAGCGGAAGCTCTTGTAGATTCCTATAACACGACCTTACCCGAAGCAAGCCATATTGAAATCAATAAAAACTACGCCTACATTGCTTTGGCTTTTGCTATTATGGTGGAGCTGTTTAATATAAAAGAACGCAAAATTAAGCGTTCGCAGGACTTCACACAAAATCAATAACACAAAAAAGCCTGCTTCATGAAGCAGGCTTTTTTAGTAAATTATGGTTTTTTAGTTTCCGGTGTCTCTTTTGGTTTTTCTTCGTTGATTACCTTTGGTGCAGGGATTACCTTTGGCGCAGGAGCAGGTGCTTCTTCCGTTTTTTTTAGCTTTTACACCACGGCCTTTGGTAGAGGAGACCCCTTTTTCTGAAATAGATTTTTCGTTACTCGGAGGCGCTTTGGTAGTTTTAGTTTCTTTTACCGGTTCCTGGGCACTCATGATGAATGGCGCAGCAAATAATATCAAAGTGAAAATGTGTTTCATATTTTAAATTTTAAAACAAATTTACTCAAAATAACATTCAATCGCAATACTATTGGTATTGATGTGCTCCCGCGTCTATAGCCCCGGTTCGTGGCATCGTTTTAATATCTGTGTTTAAAACCGCGGGGTTAATGGTAATAACATTTGCGTCGCCTATTCCACGGGCTTTTGAATTGGCATTTAACCTCAGGTCATAATTAGAAACACTGGTAAACGAAGCGGCCTGATTAAACACATTATTTGTAGAAGTAGCCGTTCCGGTAAACGCAGCCGTTTTTAATAAGCAGCTATTAAACTTATAATTCGTAGTAATCCCTGTCCCCGATTTCAAATCAAGCTCTAACTCATTCCCCTGGCTTCCGTCAATGATGCAATTACCAAAATAAGCACTATCCAGATTTAAAGCGGTGGAATTATAATAATTATCTATATGCACGCAGGGCTGCCCGCCTCTACCACCTTCTTTATTAAAATAATTGGCAAAGGTTGTATGTAAAAAGGTATAGTTTCCTCCTAAAGTAAGAGCCGCACAATATTCTTTACAGTTAACGATAATGTTATTCGCACCCCAGATGTGGTAAGCAACCGAGTACAAGCCCCACTTTGAACAATTTTTTACAATTGTATTAGTAAGCGTCAAATGCATAGGGGCATTAACGGTTAGTAAAGCCTCCGTTTGAATACCAATATAACTGTTTTTTACAATGGCATAGTTTATATAATTATCCGTATGCCCCTCATTGATCCATATTCTATCCCATTGCCCCGGCGCATCGCTATACTCCGCCTCTCTCCTATCGCCCTGAAAAACTACTTCATTTCCATAAGTACCATTTACCTGGAGAGTGCCGTACCGGTATACCCATAAACCGGCTCCTTTATGAAAAAAGACCTTTACTCCCTGGTTTATCACTAATTTTTGAGTAGAATCCACCACAAGCCAGCCGTAAACCACATGGGGCTTATCGTTGTTCCAGGTAACGGTTGTATTTGTACCCGCCGATACGGTAGAATAAGACAAGAAACCGGTTTTATACTGAATGGCTTTATCGGGAAAATGATAATAAGCATCCTGGCCCCAGGCTTCCAGGGCTACTGTTTGTTGATTCCCGTTTACCTCAAAGATGAGTTTATCCTGTATTACCAATGGAGAATTTTGGTTCGTGGGATTAACATTTACCTGGATAAAAATGTAGATGCTGTCTTTAGCGAGGATCTCCACATCACTCACTTCTTTCCCCTTTACCCCGTCAACATTTAAAAAAAAGCTGGAATTATTGCCCTGTTCTAATCTTACCGAAGAAATTTTAATTTTTTGATTGTTTCTATTAATGACCCTAATATTGCGTGTAGCTGAACCAATCGTGGTAAAAACCGTATCAAATAAAACCGAATCCTGGGAAAATGCTATCTTTGCAGAAGAATCAGTTATTGTTTTATCTTTTTTACAAGACATAAAACTAACTGATAACCAGACAAATACTATAAATAAACATTTTAAGCGCATATGAGGGCAAATTTATACTTTTAATAACGAATTAGAAGAAATAATATTGTTTTTAGAAAAAAACACTTGTAGTATATAAAATTTTACTATCTTTGCGTTCCAAAATTTTTTGAAATTATTTAATAGAATATAAAATGAAAGCAGAAATTCATCCTGAAAATTACAGATTAGTTGTATTTAAAGATATGTCTAACGGTTACACTTTTTTAACTAAATCTTGTGCAGATACTAAAGATACAATTACTCATGAAGATGGTGTTGAATATCCATTAATAAAATTAGATATCTCTATGACATCTCATCCTTTTTACACAGGAAAACAAATGTTGGTAGATACAGCAGGACGTATTGACAAATTCAAAACGCGTTACTCTAAAAAATCTTAATATTCATCATATTATTTTAATAAAAAATCCAACGGCCTTATGGTTGTTGGATTTTTTTATTCAGTACATTAGCCACACATGAAATTCGTTTTTTTATATACGGAAATTGCGGAGTATTTTTTAGCATGCTGCAATCAGTTAACCGCTCATGGCGAAGTACATATTGTTCGATGGCCGGTAAATAAAGAAGCTCCGTTTAAATTTGAGATCAATTCCAACTTAAAGCTTTATAACAAGTCGGATTATAGCTTACCTCAGTTAACACAGTTAATTCATGATATACAGCCCACAGTTATTATTTGCAGTGGCTGGATCGATAAAGATTACCTGAAAATAAGTAAATCTTTTTTTAAGAAAATTCCCACGGTAATGACCTGTGATACCCATTGGACAGGGTCTTTTAAACAAAGGCTGGCAACAATTATCAGCCGGTTTACACTCTTAAATATATTTTCACATGCCTGGGTTCCGGGTAATATACAAAGAACCTATGTCCTTAATCTTGGATTTAAGTCTGAAACCATTCATGAAGGTTTTTATAGTTGCGATCTTAACTATTTTAATTCAGTGTATAAAAGTCAGCAACAGTTGAAGCAGGAGCACTTTCCAAAAAAATTCTTATACGTTGGCCGTTACTATGAATTTAAGGGCATTAAAGAGCTTTGGCAGGCCTTTATAACACTCCAGGAAGAACATCCAAATGAATGGGAGTTGTGGTGTTTAGGCATTGGTGATATTGAACCTGTGCAGCATCCAAAGATCAGGCATTTTGGATTTGTTCAGCCAAAAGATCTTGCGGATTATACCAAACAAACCGGCGTGTTTATCCTGCCCAGTAGATTTGAGCCCTGGGGCGTAGTGGTGCATGAATTTGTCGCTTCGGGATTTCCATTGCTGTTAAGTAATAAGGTTGGTGCTAAAGATGCCTTTTTAAAAGAAGGAAAAAACGGGTTTGTATTTGAAGCGGAAAATATAGCTGACATCAAAGACAAGCTGAAAAAAATAATTTCTCTTACGGATCAGGAGCTTGTTCAAATGGGGGAATTGTCTAATAGCTACTCAAAAAGTATTTCTCCCGATAAGTGGGTACAAACACTTTTACAGATTGCCGGGAAATAATTTTACTGATAATATTGTAGAATAATGTCTGAATTCAATAGCAATTTATTTTCTCCTATCTTTTTCCTTGATGAATTATCAAGGTATGTAATAATGCATAGTGGCTTACATATCTATCCTAGATTATTAAAATACACAACTAATTTTTCTTAATAATCCTTAAATGTTTTAAGTTTTACCATTCTATAGTAAAATTCATACCTTTATAGCGTTTTAACCTTCAATGCTCGACACTTACTGTATATACAATGGCCATCTCATTAGCTTATATGAGCCGGCTGTAAGCTTTGCCAACAGAGCATTCAGGTATGGCGACTCTTTATTTGAGAGCATTCGCTGGAGTAAAGGAAAAGCCTTGTTTTTAATGGACCATGTAAAGCGCATTAAACTGGGAATGACTACACTCCGGATGAATGTCCCCGCTGAATTTACCACGGCTAACATTGAGCATTTGATTGCTGAGTTGATTGAAAAAAACAAATTAACCTCCGACGCCCGCATCCGTTTAACTGTTTTTAGAAATGAAGGCGGATTTTACACTCCTCTTACAAATGATATTTCTTTTTTAATAGAATGCGAACCTCTTGAAACCAGTGGTTATACCATTAATCAAAAAGGCTTATGGGTGGATGTATATGCTGAAATAAAAAAGTCGATTAATAAGATCTCTAATATAAAATCGGGGAGTGCATTGTTATACGTTATGGCAGGCTTAACCAAAACCTCTCTGCGTCTGGATGATTGCTTATTGATCAATGACCTTGGAAATATTATCGAAGCCATCAGCTCAAATATTTTTGTAATTAAAAACGGCGTACTATACACCTCCCCTATTACTGAAGGCTGTGTAGATGGCGTGATGCGAAAACAAATTTTGGAAATTGCCAAACAACATAAAATCCTGGTATTTGAACAACCTTTAACCGTACATACGTTAACCAACGGAGACGAATTATTTTTAACCAATGCCATTAAGGGTGTACAATGGATTGGCCAGTTTAAAAACAAATTTTACACCAACAGAACTGCTGTATTTTTTACAGAAAAATTAAACGAATTGATCTAAATTGCATGCTTGAGAATTGTTATAAATTAGTAGATGAAGCCATTGTTGCTTTAGGATTAAATGTAGAAGAGATCCGTGGCGAACAGCCCGGACAATGGAACTTAAAAAAAGGAAAGTTTGATATCATGGTAGATGTATGGGAACAGGAAAATCAATTTCTGTTTCAAATCGTTTGCCCTTTATGCGGTTTACCACCGGAACATAAAGAAGGATTTATGTTGCACCTGCTTCAAAAAAATTATGGCTTGAGTTCGCTGGCTTATGCCGTAATGGAAGACTCTGTTTTTTTAAAGCATACTACGGAAGCAACTACCTTAACGAAAGATACGATTGTAATGCTTTTAACAAAAACTGCTTTTTATGCAGAAAAAAGCGAATTTGTTCCGGCTTAATCGAACACATCTTTACACACAAAACACTGAAAGAAACTAAACATGGAAAAGATCTTAATGGTTTGCCTTGGAAACATTTGCCGTTCGCCTTTAGCGGAAGGTATTATGTTAAAACTGATTGCTGATAATACATTAAACATAGAAATAGATTCGGCAGGGACTTCCAATTACCACGTTGGCGAACATCCCGATAAACGAACGATTGCCAATGCCGCAAAACACCAAGTTGATTTAAGTAAATTAATTGCCAGGCAATTTAGAGTGTCTGACTTTGATACGTTTGATAAAATATATGTGATGGATCGAAGTAATTTGAGCACGGTGTTAGCCCTTGCGAAAAATGAATCTCAAAAAGCAAAAGTGGATCTGTTATTAAACGCAACCTATCCCCATAAAAATTTAGAAGTACCCGATCCCTACTTTGGCGGAGATGAAGGCTTTGAAGATGTTTTCCAAATGGTTTATAAAGCCTGTAATGAAATTGCTTTGAAGAAACAATTGAACTATTAAACATATCGTTGTATCAGAATTAGGTGGAAACTTCGGCCTGACAAAGACAAAAAAACAGATGTCATGCTAATTCCGATAGCTATCGGAATGATTCAGCATCTAATGAGATTCCAAATCGAGTTCGGAACGACAAATGTTTAATTCTGTATTCTTCTGATACACTATCTTAAACATAAAATCAATACCGGGAAGAATCGGTCATTTTTAATTTATACAGGCTATTTCCTATTCCATCGGGTTGTTTAGCCATAAAGTAGATGGTATTATCCTGTATTTCTATTTTAGAAGGGAATTGCTTTTCGATATAAAAGAAAGGCAGCATCAGTTTACCTGTTTTCAGATCAATTTCTGAAATATACATTCCCGACTTATCCTTGAACTTACCATAGGCTTTGGTTTTTTCTTTATTAATAATGATTTGTTTGTCCCATGGTTTCAAATGGTGGTAATCAATATATGAGCCTCTTACCAGCCTGCCTTCTTTTGTAAATACCAGAATAGAATCGATATCATGGGCAAAAATAAAGATACTGTCTTTTATTTCTTTTAAAATATTGTAAGAAGGAGCGTCATAAAATTTTTCCTGGATCCATGAACTTCTTAAAGCATCGCGTTCAGCACGGAGCTGGCATTGCATATCATCTCCCATCACACCACCCAGGTTTCCTTTTTTATCATTGATACTGTCTAATTTAGCTACCATGCGATTTGTAATTTTTGCATGTGTTTTTACAGCGTATACTCTGTCTGCATTAGAAATTTCTTTCAGCATTAATGCCCGGCCATCATGTATTCTAAAAAAACCTATTGTCTGATTCAACTCTTTATACCTTCTGATATAATAACTATCGCCCACATCTGCCTCTACATTATTAAGGATCCATTTAACGTTGGTATAATCATCCTCCGTTACTTTAGCCGAATCGTTCACGAAGGCACAGCTATAAGCCTTGGTTTCATTAAGCAGGTGCAGTAAATTATCAACAGGAAGCGTATTCAGTTTTTGAATGTCTTTTACAATAGTTTTTACATTTCTGGTCTTTTCATCGACATCATCAATGTATAATAAATGATTCGACGATAATAATTCTACGATTGTATGATTGGGCAATAATTCAAAATCCAAAATAAAATCGGCTTTATAAGGATTGATCTGTTTTATGATTCTATTATCAAAAACAACCACTTCGTTGAGTTGTAATGGTTTTACCCTCAGTTTAACCGTATAATGTATGGTGTCTGTTATATGAGTCGTTACAAGGCTTGTATCATAATAACCCAGCGATTTTATCGTTATAATCTCTCCTGCTCTTACTGTTTTGATCTCAAACCCGGCATTAGTATTGAGCTTACTGTTTTGTCCATTATAAATAATAATGGCATTAACCAACGGTTTGTTTTTTTCGTCAGTAATAGTTCCTTTTACAATTCCCTGGGCTTTAGCGTAAATGCAGAGCATTAAAAAACACAGGGTAAGGTAGCCTGCTTTTGTTTTAAAACTATATACAGGCATTTACCACGTATTATAATTAACGGAAAAATAAAATCAGGTTAATTTGGAAAAAGCCTCCGCTTTGGTTTCGGATACTTTAAACAAGGTGTTAAGCTTAGTGATCACCAATAATTCGTTTACTTTTTTACTTACATTGAAGATCACGCTTTCCCCTCCTTTGTTGCGGGTTTTGGTTAAGATCTGAATCAGCACATTTAAGCCGCTACTATTCATGTATTTTAAATCGGACAAATCAATAGCCCACTTATTTTTATCGGTGTCTATTAATTCATCTATTGATTTAATCAAATCAATAGCCTGATGTTTATCTATTAACTCGCCACTCAACTTAAGTATCTGGCAGTTATTTTCTTCTGAAATATTATATTCGAACACCATAACACATACTAATTTGATTACTAAATTACAAAAAAATCAACAAATAACCTATAGGGCTTTATTTGGGTGTTTATGCTCGCAAGTCCCATTCTCTTTAAGCCCTCTGCATTTGGCAAAGAAGTTTAACGAATGGTGAAACACATCGAAATTGAGCATATTCTCCGCCATTTTTTGTATTTGCATGATGCGTGGATCACAAAATTCAAATACCTTTTCGCAATCACTACAAATTAAATGATCGTGTTGTTTAAACTTATAGGCTTTTTCGAACTGGGCTAAATTTTTACCAAACTGGTGTTTAATCACCAAACCCGCTTCCAATAATAATTCGATATTATTGTATAAAGTGGCGCGGCTTACACGGTACTTTTTATTTTTCATCATCACATACAGGCCTTCAATATCAAAGTGTCCGTCATGTGAATAAATTTCATTCAATATAGCAAAGCGTTCGGATGTTTTACGATGCTTGTTTTTTTCGAGGTAATCCGTCAGTATTTTCTCAACCGCTTCTTTTGTCTCTTGTGTCATTGTCCTTTTCCTCTTTTTTAATTATTATCAATCCGTACCACGTTTGTAACTCCTTTTACTTTCAACAAATTACTTATTAAGTTGTTCAAATGTTTTGCATCGTGTACAAATACCATAATGGTACCTTCAAAGATACCATCTTCTGTATCAAAACTAATGGAACGCATGTTAATACTTAACTGGCTGGAAATGATTTTAGTAATGTTGTTTACCAAGCCAATTTCATCGGTACCCATAATTTTAATCCCCGCCAGAAATGAAATTAAATGATCGTGATTCCATTTTGCTTTTACAACCCTGTAAGCGTAGTTAGATAGTAGTTTCACCGCATTAGGACAATTGACCCTGTGTATTTTAATTCCTTCATTCACGGTTACAAATCCAAATACATCATCACCGGGAATGGGGCTACAGCAAGGTGATAAGCCATAATCCAACTTTTGCATATCATCACCGATCACCAACATATCAGAGCTTCCTCTCACGTGAGTTACCAACTCTTCAATTTTATTTTCTTTCTTTTTAGGTTTAAACCGTTCAGGATGATGTTTAAATTCTACAAATTCTTTAATTTCTTTTACATCCACATTACCTAAAGCGGTACGGTAAAATAACTCTCCGGAAGAGGGTAATTTTAAAAAGGCTACAAATTCATTAACGTTCTGTAAGGTATAATCCAGTTTACATTTGTAAAATTTCTTCTCCAGTAATTCTTTTCCTTCTTCACCAATTTTACGCCGTGTTTCTTTTAAGGCACTCTTAATTTTAGATTTCGCCCTTGCTGTTACGACGTAGCCAATCCAGTCTTCTTTTGGTGTTTGTTTGGTAGACGTTAAGATCTCTATCTGATCGCCGCTTTTTAACTGATAACTTAAAGGAACTAATTTATGATTTACTTTTGCGCCGATGCAATGCTCCCCTACTTTAGTATGGATCTCAAATGCAAAATCAAGTGCTGTGGCGGTAACCGGCAAGGTTTTCATTTCTCCTTTAGGAGTAAATACAAAAATTTCGTCGGCAAATAAATTCAATTTAAAATCGTCTATAAACTCCAGGGCATTTGGATCAGGATTATCCAGCATTTCACGAATCCGACGCAACCAGTTTTCGAGGTTACTTTCTTTTTCTGCAGCAGCATCTTTATACTTCCAATGTGCGGCATAGCCCATTTCGGCCAGGTCGTCCATACGAACGGTACGGATCTGTACTTCTACCCATTTCCCTTCTGGACCCATAACGGTGGTGTGCAAACTTTCGTAACCATTACTCTTCGGTGTGGAAATCCAGTCTCTTAGCCTATCGGGGTTAGGATGATAAAAATCGGTAATAATGGAATAAATTTTCCAGCAATCGGCTTTCTCTTTATCGAGGGCCGTATCAATAACAATACGAATCGCAAAGAGGTCATAAATCTCATCGAAAGGAACTCCTTTATTTTTAATTTTATTATAAATGGAATAAATGGATTTCGGCCTTCCGTATATTTTAAATTTGAATCCCTGTTCTTTTAGAATATCATTTAAGGGATCAATAAAGTTTTTAATGAATTTTTTTCTGGCAACTTCTGTTTCCGCTAATCTTCTGACAATATCGTTAAACCAGTCTTCATTGGTATATTTTAATCCAAGATCTTCCAGTTCCGATTTAATGGCATTTAAGCCCAAACGGTGGGCTAATGGTGCATACAGGTAAAGTGTTTCACCGGCAATTTTCATTTGCTTATCACGCTTCATGTGATCGAGCGTGCGCATATTATGCAACCTGTCTGCCAGCTTAATTAAAATAACCCTTACATCTTCGGAAAGGGTTAAGAGCATTTTTCTGAAATTCTCGGCCTGTATGGAAGAGGTTTGATCAAATACACCTGAAATCTTAGTTAATCCATCAATGATCTGTGCTACTTTTTCACCAAACATCCCTTTTACATCTTCCAGGGTAATTTCTGTATCCTCCACCGTATCATGCAACAGGGCACATACAATAGCGGTGGTTCCCAAACCAATTTCTTCGGCACAAATCTGTGCAACGGCAATAGGATGGTAGATATAAGGTTCTCCCGACTTACGACGCATTTCTTTGTGGGCTTCCACAGCCACTTCAAATGCTTTTCGGATAATTTCATTATCCCCTTTTTCCAGTCGTCTTTTACAGGCCTTAATTAAATTCTTGTAACGGTGTAATATTTCTTTTTTTTCTGCTTCTATATCAATTTCCATAAGGCTCTTTCTTCGTAGCATGAAGGTAATTTTTTTTATTAAATTTATCAATACTATTCGACAAGATTGTACATTTGACGACAATGAAGCTATTTCAATACACTTACTATTTTTTCAGATCGTTATACTACCGGGGGTTTACTAATACGTTTAAGCTCCTTACCTACGAAGGGAAGTACGAAAAACAGCTGGGGATAAATACGCATAGCATTGTAAACCTTGATAAATTAACCCTTGCAGGAGAGAGCTCCGAGCAAAACCATCATTACCAGGGGGCGAGCTATTTTATTTTGTTTTCTATTTTCAGCAGGTTGCCAGAGACGATTAAAAGCAGGCCTTTTATTGATTTTGGTTGTGGCAAAGGCAGAGCATTGTTTGTAGCAGAACAATGTGGTTTTACAGATGTTACAGGGGTGGATATTGCCAAAGAATTAATTGCCAATGCCAATGAAAATAAGGCTCTTTACCAAAAGAAATATCCGGGAAGCAATATTGATTTTTTATTTGAGGATGCTACAAAATACCAGATCCCCCCTAATTCCGGCGTGTTTTACTTCTTTAATCCTTTTGGGGAGACCATTTTACAAAAGGTGATTGACAACCTCAAAGAAAGTGTAAAACAGTATCCCAGAACTATTTACTGCATTTACCTTAACCCAAAATATAAGGAAGTATTTGAAAAAAATGGCTTTGAATTATTTTATACGGAAAAAAGTAAACGTTACCTGGAGGGGGTTATTTACAGGTATTCTGTAAAGTGAGAAGACTCCCCTATTTAATCAGAAATTAAATAAATCAGATAATACACTTTCAGTAATACTACCCCATGGGATAGTAAATATTTTAAGTAAATCCAAAAATTCAACGTTTACAATATTTAATAAGAGCCTAAACTTACTCTACAGAGATAATTCCATTTCTAATGGAATATTTTACAAGGTCGGTAATAGAATTGGTGCGTGTTTTAGAATAGATATTTTTACGGTAATACCGTATTGTGTTTTCACTTAATTTTAAGGATTCGGAAATAAATTTATTGGTTTTGTTATCACAGATAAATTCCAATATCTCCCGTTCGCGTTCGTTTAACGAAAGCTGTAAGTGTTTCTCGCAAATAGCTTCCACATTTATCGTTTGGGGAATTGTACTATAATAATACCGGCCTTTAATAACAGATCTGATGGCTTTAATAATTTCATCACTGTTTGTGTTTTTTACCAAAAACGAATGAGAACCAAGTGTCATAAATGTTGATTCATAAGCCATACCGCCATGCATCGTCAGCATAATTACTTTAATGTGAGGATACAGACTGAGTATCTTCATTAATGTTTCTCTCCCATTCATGATAGGCATATCCACATCCAGTAATATGACGTCCGGACGATAGTCTTCCAAAAAAGACAGCGTTTCTTTTCCATTGGAAGTCTGACCAATTACATCAAAGTCCATTACTGCACTTAACAGGGTAATCAAACCTTCTCTCAATAAATCATGGTCATCTACAACCATAATTTTAATTTTCTTATTTATGAAATCCATAAAACAGGTATTTCTTACTCACAGTCATATTATTACTTATAACAACACTACATTCAAAAATCGTTGTCGGAAACAAATATATTACAAAAAAAAGTAAAAAGACCTATGACTTTCCGTAGGTTTTTTTATTGTACATACAGGTGTTGGGTTAATGATGCATCTAAAAATAGTTAATCATTCATTAAAACATATTCGTCTGTAATAAACTATATTTAGGTTTAGATACCGCTTTTAATTAGGACTCTATTTTATGTGTCGTGTTTGTATAGATGAAGATTATAAATTCCGGTCTGATTAAAAAAATAAAAGATGACTGAAATTATTTCCCTTCCAATACAATGTAATTAAAAGTATACGACGACAGCAGGGCCGCAGATTGCGAAAAAGCTATTGTAAAATCCGTTAAGGTAGTTCCTGTAATATACATTCCTATACCCGCAGCATTCGCATTGGTTGGTGTGAGTATTACAATTGGCGTAGAACCGTACGTTTTATTAAATGTTATTTTAGCATAATTTCCCGACGACAATAATCCGCTTAAAGGAGTAGTGATCGTAACGGTTCCAACCACATCCGTAGACGTACTTCCTAACGATGCCGTTACAAGAAGAGGAAGAGCAACAATAGAAGGTCCTGTTGTTTGAAGGCTTTCGATATGCCCATCTGCTATAACTAATTTTGAATTAGCAGAATAACCGGTTGTGCTACCGATTAATAATTGACCACTTTCGGTAAGCCTCATTTTGAGATCAGGGTTAGAACGCGTTGAACCACTCCCTCCGGGGCTTGCCGTAAAGAAATCAATCGTAGAACCCACATTACCAGTACTGGCACCTGAAACTAAACTTAAAATTCCTCCTGTTGCATTGGAAGAACCTGTTTTAGAATCGCCGGCCATGATTTTAAGAGCTGAACCATTAGTGATGGTTGCAGCTTCCAGTACCTTGATGCTATTAGGTATATTCCCGTTTAGATTAAGGGCTCCGGAATTGACATTATCTCCCATAAATAAATTAAGGTTATTCGCCACCGTAAAATTGGCTCTTTCTAAGTTATTTGTTTTCAGGTAAAACCCGTTATTATCGGTTGTTCCAATAAAATTAGAGGCCGTGGTTCCGGCATTTCCTACCAAACTCCAGTCAGCGGATAACGTTGATGGAATCCAGGATACACCATTATACTGCAATACCTGATTAGTGGTTGGCACAACCGACGATACGGAAACCCCTCTTAATTTTGACACGGTAGATGTATTTACAGAACCTGTTATATCTCCTGAAATAGCAAGTGTATATTGAGACGCTGCTGTTAACCTGCCGAAATTATCAACCGAAAAGGTTGGCACAGCATTGGTTGCCGAAGCCCCGTAAGTGCCCGTAGTAACAGCCGTTGGTATTAAATTAAGGGTATTACCTGATACTGAAATGTTGTTAGCTGTACCTGTATAAGAGGTGGTTCCTGCAGTAATCGTATACACATTACTGGCACCCAAAGGAGTTATGGTAACATTTGGTCCCGCTGTTAATGTTGGGGTAATACTACTAACGGTGTATGTATTGCCTGCCTGATTTAACGTGATGTTATTTCCCTGAACCAATGTGGTAGAGGAACTTGGAATGGTTAATGTTTGGGAAGGATAAGCTCCTGATAAACTTCCTCCCGATACATTTAAAGTAGGAGTTACAGGAGTAATAGTATAATTATTTCCGGTTTGATTGAGGGTAAGGTTTGGATTTCCTGCGGTTAAACTATACGTAGGCAATACCTGTGTATTTCCCGGATTAATAGAGATTGAATTTCCGGTAACCGTTAATGTGGAGGTTGGAACAGTTACATGGTATACATTTGTTGAAGGAGATGATACTGCTGCCAACCCGAAACCTGTAATAGTGGTAGTAATGGAAGATAACGTATTGGTAATTACTCCGCCCGTAATGTCGATCCCGTTTCCGGCAGTATATACCTGAGTTGTAGGTGTATTAATGGTTAATGACGGATAAGTACCTGTAACAGAAGTTGCGCCTGCTCCTGTAATGGTGGGGGTTACAGCAGCTACCATTGTTGGAGAATTAATCGTAAAGTTGGGATAAACACCTGTAACCGTTGATGCGCCTGTACCTGTAATGGTTACTGTTTTATCTGTGGCAATATTGGTAATGATTCCACCTGTAACATCAATTCCTGTTCCGGCTATATAGAGTTGTGTGGTGGGTGTATTGATGGTTAACGAAGGGTAAGTGCCCGTAACAGAAGTTGCGCCTGTGCCGGTAATGGTGGGGGTTACAACAGAAGCCACCGTTGGTGAATGAATGGTAAAGTTGGGATAAGTACCTGTAACGGTTGATGCACCTGCACCTGCGATGGTAACTGTTTGATTGGATGCTGTATTTGAAATAATACCACCTGTTATAGAAATCCCGGCACCCGACGAATAGGCCGGGGAAGAAGGAATTGTAATGCTGTAGGTTCCTGCTGAGGGATTAGAAATGGTATTAGGAGCATTAATGGATATGGTAGGTGTGGGAGTGGTATTACCTGCTTTCTCGGCATACAAAGCATAAGGCACACTCATCAGTTGCTGAATTCCCACCGAATGATAGGCGGTTCCGTTTAAAGGATCAATTGAAACTTCCATAAAAAAGGGACCGTTTGACCAATTGATGACATTCAAATTATTGACAGAACCTATAGATGTTGTAAATAAACCGAAAGAATTAGTTGTTAATCCTGTCCCCCCCTGCTGTTGTTCGGTAAACACCACCGAACCGGCCGCAGAACCCTGATGGATATCAAATTTAACGGCAATGGTAGTATTGGATAACAGGATACCGGAAGCATTTCGGGCAACACCCTGATAGGAAATTTGTTGGGGAGATTGCGCCAGTATAGATTTTACAAAGAACAAAAGAAAAAAGAACAGGAACTTATTCATATTATATTAGGTTATCGAATCGACTTGATGTGTTTAAAAATCCAAATCGGGTCTAAAATTATACAAAATAAATTCGGTAAACCATTCTATTTCAAAACTTTAACATTATTAACATTGCAGTAAACGCTCTGGTAATAAGGCTTTTACAAGGCTAAGCGTTTAAGATCTCTTTTATATTAGGACGAAAATAGAGGTTACTTTTTAAGATCTTTCCATCTTCCCGGTAAATAGGATTTCCCTGTTCATCCAGCTTACTCATATTACTTCGTTGAATCTCATCGAACACTTCTTCTATTTTATGTTGCAAACCATGTTTTAATACGGTACCAAATAATATATACAGCTGATCGCCTAAAGCATCCGCAATTTCAACCAGGTCGCCATTTTTACAGGCATCGAGGTACTCATCATTTTCTTCCTTAATTAAATTGTAACGAAGTGTATAATCCTTTTCTTCTATTAAGGTAGGTTCATTTGCATTCCCTATTTTAAAGGTTTCATGAAAATGATGTACATGCATAATTTTGCTGAGTAATGCTTTTTTATCTTCCATTATTTCTTTCCTTTTTTAGTTTTATATTCTTCGTTCAAGCCCTTTAATATATCAGGCGTAATGTCCAGCTTAGGATTAGTTAATAAAATTGTAGGCATCATATCTGAATAAGATAAAATATAATCGAATTTACCGTTGTTATATCTTAATAAATATTCTTTCACATTTTTGTTCAATTCCATATTTTTTTCTTCCAACTCAACCCCTAAGTTCTGCATTTGCATTTCTTTATTAGCCAGATCCTGTTGTTGTCTTTTTAAACTTTCTTCTGTTTTCATCAATTCACCCTGGGGAGCAATACCTGCCTGAGCAGACTGTTGAAAGGCCTGGTATTCGTTTTGGAATTTAATGGTCATACTTTCCATTTGAGCTTCAAGTGTTGCTTTTTTTCCACGCAGTACTTTCGTGAAATCGGCTATATACGCATAGTGTTCATTAATACTATCGGTATTTACATACGCAATTTTAGCATCGCCTAAATTAGTTGAACTCGAAACAATAGTTGGTTTTACCGCAACCCCGGAGGTTTCGGTGCTGTTTCCTGTCGGCATAACCGCCGATTTTAACGCTTGTACCTGGTAAAATAAAATAGCTACGGCAATGGCTAACACTCCATTTAGTATAAGGGATAGATTCTTCATAATTTTTTATTTAAGTGGTAAATATAAAAAGGGTTTATTTTATTTAATGGATTTGTTATAAACAAAAAAGCTAAAAAATCCCAATGGCTCAGGTAACAATTTTTTTAAGGGTTGCAAAAATGATGTTAAGGTCCGTAAAGAAACCCTTTTGCTCAATGTATTTTTTATTAAGGTTCAGCTTTTGAGGCATTACTTCCGATATATAGGTTTGCTCTGGATTGGCCGACCGGGAAAGTAATTCATTTTCATTTATAAATTGAAGGGACGCAAAGTCAGTGATGCCAGGCTTTACTGACAATACCCCTAATTGCTCGGCATTATACAAATCTACATATTTTCTTACTTCCGGGCGTGGGCCCACCAGGCTCATGGTTCCAACTAAGACGTTGAACAATTGAGGCAATTCATCTATTTTATATTTCCTTAAATAATAGCCTATTCCCGTAATACGGGGATCACGGCCGCCAACCGTTAGTAATCCCATTTTATCGGAATGGACCCGCATCGTTCTGAACTTAAACAACCTAAAATTGGTGTTATTTTTCCCTACACGGGTTTGTAAATAAAATACCGGAAAGCCACTATTGATAATAATGATGAAGGCAATGAGAATAAAAAAAGGAAGCAGAATAAGGATCCCGATCAACGAAGCAATAATATCAAACAGGCGTTTCAACAAAAGTTAACGATTATAACTGCAAATTTACAAATTGAGGTTGAATATACACACAGAGATATGAACCATGAAGAAAAAAGGTAATAAAAAGAGATGGAAGCCGTTAATTTCCTAAAACTTTATTTACTGAGCTAACAACCGCGTTTACAACGGTTTTCACCTGCTCATCGGTTAAATCATAATAAACAGGTAAAGAAATTTCCCGGCTAAAATTATCATAAGTAACAGGATAATTTTGCAGGCTATATCCTAAATTTTTATAAAAAGACATAGCAGGTACCGGAATAAAATGAACGTTAACAGACACATCACAATCAAAGATCTCCTTAATTATGAGATCACGCTGATCTTCTGTAATACCATTAATTCTTAAGGGATATAAATGGTAACAGCCGTTTTTGGCTTGGGTCACATGAGTGGGAATCTGAAAACGAGTATCTTTTTTAAAGGCTTCGTTATACGCTTCAAAAATATGTTTTCGTTTTAGTTGTGTATCGTTATCGTACCGTTCTAATTCCACTAAGCCAATAGCTGCAGTAATATCCGTCATATTGCACTTGTAGCCGGCTTCTACAATATCGTACTTCCAGTTTCCTTTTTGAGTTTTAGCTAAAGCATCTTTATTTTGGCCGTGTAAGGTAAGTACACATAAATATTTATAGACTTCTTCGTTATTAAACGGTTCCGGCAAATTTAAAGCAACAGCTCCGCCTTCGGCTGTTGTGAGGTTTTTTACCGCGTGAAATGAAAAGACAGATACATCAGTTAATGAACCGCATTTTTTTAAATGATAGGTAGCGCCTAAAGAGTGCGCTGCATCAGATAATACGAGGATACGGCCTAAGGTTTTTTGAACTTCTGTTTTTGCTTTAAAAGTGGAAGCATGTTTTATAACCAGTTGATTGATTTCATTGTAATCACACGGATATCCTGCAAAATCAACCGGCATAATTACTTTGGTACGTTCGGTGATTGCTTTTTCTATTTCAGCAACATTGATATTAAAATCATCTGCATTTACATCTACAAAAACCGGCTTTGCTCCCACATGCATTACAACATTGGCTGTAGCAGAATAGGTGTAGGCAGGCAAAATAACTTCATCTCCCTCGCCTACTCCAAACCAACGCAACATAATTTCAAGGCCGGCAGTGGCGGAATTAAGACAAATCGTATTTTTATTTCCACAATAAGCAGAGAGTTTTTTTTCGAATTCCTTGGTGCGTGGACCTGTTGTGATCCATCCTGATCTTAAAGCGGCAGTAACTTCTGCAATTATTTTATCATCGATGCGTGGTGGAGAAAACGGGATCATGTATCTGAAATTTAGAAAGTTAAAAGAAGTATGAAAGTACTAAAAGTTTTAATGGCCATAAAAAAATCATTTTAAAAAGTGACTATGTTTAATGTTGCTTTGTGGGATCATTTAATTTTGAGAGATTATATTGTAGAAACATACAAAGGAAAAATACAAAAAACACAATCCCTGCCTGGGCTTGAAGCATGGATTCTACCAGGAAATTAAACGTCATTAATATACTAAACAAAGCCAGCATATAATTCCGTTTAATAAAAGCCAGTACAATACAATACACCGTCAAAATGCACAATAAAAGAAACCCAACAAAGCCGCTTCCTATAAAGGTTTGAAGGTATTGATTATGCGCATTGAGTTTTTTAGCCAGGGCTCCTGTCATCCCATTTTCTTCATAGGCTTTGTATAAGCGATCGTTTGTATCGCCGGGGGTTACACCGGTTATGACATTTTCTTTTATAATTTTTACAGCTTCTTGCCATATCAGGATCCTTACAGCAGTGCTTTCTGTGGCGGTTTTGTCAATTTCTGCGGAAGAAGAAGTAACCGTAAAGGCTACTTTAATTCTTTCGAATGGGGAAGGAAATAATTTATAGACAACAAAAAGGCCTATTACAAGGGATAGGATTAACCCTGCGATTGTTTTTTTATATCCGCGGTTAAAGAGTATCACCGCAAAAGTAGCAGGCAATAAAAGGAATGCTGAAATGATGCCCATTTTTGAAGAAGAGAGAAAAATGCCGGCAATAAATATGCAGGTTATAAATCCTATTTTATAATTGAGGTTGGAAATATGAGCCAACCACTTTTTATAATACAACATTACGATTAGCTGAGCCAGCACTAAATACATGGCTAAATAACTGGGGTGCAGAAAAGTGGAAAATTCTGAATAAAAGAACGCGTTTTTATGTTCGAAAAGATACATGTAAAATGCTTTGAACAGGCAAAACACAACTGATATCAAGCAACCGGAAACAAAGGTGATAATTATTTTTTTGACTTTTACCTGATCATAATCAATACAAAACAATAATAAGGGGAATGCAAAAAAGCTCATTTTCACTTCAATGCTGGTGAGGGCTTCTTCTTTATTTATGGAAAACCAATAAGCTGCAACATGCAAAAAGAAATAACCTAATAATACATAGCTCCATGAATTTTTAAATACTTTTTTAAAGCCATTTACCGGGTCGCCCAGAAATAAATAACAAATGGTCCAAAGAATGAGAATTGGCGCATAATTAATTCCAAAGGGCAACAAAAAGGCTATTAGCAGTGGGAAATTGTAGCCTGAGGCAGAGTATAAAGTTCTTGCTTTTGCAAACATAATTAACGCGATAATGATTCGTGTTTTTTAATTGATTTCTTCAAAATAAAAAAGTCAAATATACCCTTTAAATAGCCTAAGCCGTAACTAAAATGTAAAATAAAAAAAGTGTAAGCCACACCAAACGTATTTTTTAAAGAACCTGTTTTTTGTTTAAATGCAAATAAAAAGGCGAGTAAAATGTATAGAATTCCAAACACGCTCATTCCTAAAAACACCCATTTTGGCAAGGCAATACTCGCTGCCAGGGCTATTAAATACAACACAAAAAACAATGGAACCAGCTGGCGAACGGTTGTAATGGTATGATGTTTTTTATTAACGAATACTTTCCAGTAGCCATATTGATAGTATTGCTTATACAATTTTTTAAAGGAAGCTCTTACAAAATACCTGCACTTAATTTCATGATTCAGGTATATTTTATACCCTGCTTTGGTGATCCGGAAATTAAATTCATCGTCCTGATTTCTAATAAGCTCTTCATCGAATAAGCCTACCTGCTCGAAAATTTCTCTTTTATAGGCTCCAAATGCCACAGTATCTACATAGCCGCTTTTGTTCCCCGTTCTAAAGTGTGCATTACCCACACCAAAAGAAGAAGACATAGCGGCACCAATAATCTGCGAGGTGCTATTTTCGTACACATTCTCTAAAACACCACCGGTACACCTAATTGCAGGGTCTATCTCAAATGAAAGAACACTTTGCAAAACAAAATCTTTGTCCAATTCCGAATGGGCTCCCAGTATAATAATAATATCAGCCTCTGAATGAGTAATCCCCATATTAAGAGCAAAAGGGGTGGTTTTTTTAATATTATTCAGTAAAGCGAATTGATGATGTTTGTTAGTGTAATCGTTAATAATCTCTTTGGTTCCATCATCACTGTTTCCATCACAAACATAGGTTGTAATTAAATGAGATGGATAGCTCTGAAAGGCAATGGAATCCAAACAACGGAGGATATAATGCTTTTCATTTAAACAGGGAATAACTATAGATACGGTTTTCAAACTATGCGGCGCTATTTACAAATATTTTTAATGTGATCGATATATTCATACTCTGATTCCAGACTATTATCAAATAATTCCTTTACGCTCCGGTGATATCCCAGACCATACCTGTGTTCGGCAGCATTTACATATTTGTATTCATCAATAGCCCGTTCTTTCACTTCCTGATCTCTTTCATCAATTTTCTTTTTCCAATCGGCTTCGGTATAACAAGCATTACCATCTTTTTTGGTATAATTATTATAATAGATATACACCCGGTATAACCGGATATCAGAAATTAGTTTTTGTTTATAAAAGTCATACAGAGCTTCCTCTGCGGCCATATGAGTAGGGTGTCTTTCACAAAAAGAGTTGTAAGAATCGCGGCAACCACTCGCCGTTTTATGGGATGCTTTGGGGTATAATAACCTAAAGAAATTAATTGTTTTTTTAAATTTCTCTACCATGGCATCCTTAGCGCATTCTTTGTGGCCCTTTCCTTTATTGGATATATAAACCCTGTGGACACCCAGTTTTTTACAGGCCGCCATAAATTCGTTATTCCTTCCATCCACTACATTCTGCATTTTACTATCGGGCCGTAATGTTTTTAAATACAATAACATATTATCGTTTTCGCCTCTTGATAATAATACTACAAAAACCAATCTTCCAAGCCTCACATGTTCAGCAATAGAAGCTCCCATACCAATAGTTTCATCATCCTGGTGAGGAGAATAAAAAATAGCCGGTTGATGATTTAAAGAATCAGGCTCACTATCTGATTTCCATACCAAAACTGGTGTATCACATTGCCTTAAAGTAGCTGTATCTATTTGTTGAATAGCATCTTCCTGCTTAATTACATAGTTACAATCGGGCTTTAAAGTGGCAATGGTTGTTTTATCGGGTGTACTTTCTTTACAGGAAGTAAATACCTGCAAAAAAAAGATGACATATAAAGACACTCTCAACAACGTAGTTTTCATTTTATTTCAAAACATTAAAGTAACTATTTTTTATTACTTAATATTTTAAATATTAACGGCAATCTGTTATATTTTAAATAGTTATATACAAATTCTTTCCCTCCAAAGCCTTTATAAAAATTTGCGAGGCTCTCTTTTGTCCCTCCTCCAAAATCAAATACTTGGGTTTTGGAATCAAAAAATTCAATAGCAGAACTGTTCAGAAAATGCATGCTACCAAGGCTTTCCTGCTTATCAAAATTAATTCCTTTTAAATACACGGTATGTTTGCCGTTACTAATAAAGTGTGCAATGGCCATAACTTTATTTTCCTGATCTACTACTTTAAATGAATAGAGGGTATTTGCCCGAATAGCAGATTTTAACAAACGATCGAAAGTTTGAATGGTTTCAGGTGCTAATTTTAATCCCGATTTTAAAAACGGACTTAAATATGTTTGAGAAAGCTTCACAATTTCTTCGTTCGGAATTTGTTCGAAAACAAGGTGATGCTCCTTCGCCTTCATTACATTTCGCTTCGTATTCTGATTTTGTTTGTATCCTTCTTTATAATCAATGATATAAGTTGATTTCGGGAAATGGTATTCTGTTTTTAAGGTATTACTTGCGTTTAACTCTATTTCTATAAGCCGGTACTGAGCCGTAATATAATCGTAAACCAGTTTTTCTATGGCTTGATTAACCTTTCCATATATACCCAACTGTGGAGTAAAGGAAGGCTGGCTTAAATACGGAATTCCAAATTTTTGTTTTTGGGTTAAAGGAAAAACAGATTCATAATCGCCTATCACCAAAGCATCCCAGCCCGGGCATGTGGCACTTAAATAAAAGGATTGGGCAAATACCAAAGGGTATTGAGAAGCTAAAATAACCTGATCCCATTTTTTAAAATCAATATCCTTGTGAAGTATATGTTTGATGAAACTCATTAGTGTGTGATCGTATTAAACGTATGGCCTTTTGATTTAGAATACCCGATAAATGTATCCAAAGTTTCAAAAGAGTAAGGCGCTAAAGATTTGGGATGGCTCAATACCATCATTCTTGTTTTCTGTTTTTTTTCTGAATTTGCTAAAATAGCTTTTAACCGGGAAGCGAAAAACCCGTCGCAACACGCAAAATGAGACGTCGCTGTATAAAAATGTTTGTAGATCCGCTTCCTGTCAACCAACCAGTTTCCATCTCCCACAGGCTTATATACCAGAGGATTGGATCTCATTTTAAAATATAACTTCCAATAAAAAAACGGAGGGATTGTATCGGGAGTAACAGGAACTTCTGTAAAAGAACCATTTTTATTTTCTATGCAGGGATCATTTTCAAAGGACCATTCCGACCTATCTTTTGCTGTTGTAAAATCATAAGCATGTGCTTCGGAAGCATGGTATCCTTTGTAATAAACAGTGCTGTCCACAAAAATATGATTGGCCTGTAACGCGTTTTTAATTGGCTCAAAAGGTTGTATACACCAACCGCCCGCTCTATATGATTTACAGGACTTACCGGTTATGTCTTTAATGGCCTGATGGTATCTGGATACAATGTCAAGGATTTCGTATTCCTTAAAATCAGCTAATTTATAACGGGTGGTATTAATATCCCATTGATCATTTTTATAGGACGAGTCTTCCCAATGTGGATGAATGTGCAATGCTATTTCATGCCCCAATGCCACTAATTGCTGTATCTGCAAGGCAATGCGATCATAATCGTTTTTGCATGATGAAATATGGCGGTGTGCCTTTAATTGCACCAGGTACCCTGCATCCACAAAAAAGATAAAAGGAACTTTATGTTTGGCTGCAATTTCCATTAGCTTTTGAGTTGGCTCCAGGATACACTTATCAGCACTGCCGGATGCGTTTCCAAAAAACAATTCATAATCAAAGCTAATGTGTATCTGCATTTTTTTAATTATTTACCATGAGGCGTGTACATGGTTATTCCTTTTGTTCCATAATTCTCCACCATCCATTGATGCATCGCACCAGCATCAATGATGATACAATTTGCCGAACCTAATTTAAAGTGTTTTAAGAACCCGGCTTTTTCAAACTGCGGCATCAATTCATTGCATTTACGTTTTTTTGAATATAACGGATCATGCACTTTTGTTTGCATTTCTATTCTTTGCCCTGAATCATTAATCAATGTTGTGTTAAAGATGGTTTGATGATACACCGGATATTCAAAATTTTCGACGGCATCCTCTAAGGTATGCAGGTTGGTTAAGCTGTTCAGGTCAACCCCTATTAATACAATTTTACCATCTAAGGCACTTAATCTGTAAAAAGGACTGTTTTTATTATAAGGTGTTAATTGATGAACATGGTCTTTGGTTAAATACACTGCTTGCTTACCAAAAGCGCAAACGGCATCTGTTGGATGCAGACTTCTTTCCACTCCTTTCATGTTGCGGAAGGTTTCGGTAATTACTCCCATTTTAGAAGGAGTATGTTTACTATCAAAAACAGGATTTGTTTTGAGGTAATTGTAATTAAAGCCGATAGCAGGAAAAGAAGGCATCATAAGGGTTCCCTCAGTTCCAATTACTTTTATAAAAGCCTGTATGATCGCCTGGGCACCCTCTTTTACAAAACCTATTTTACTCAGGGCCGAGTGTAACATCACCACCTCCCCTTCCTTTATTCCGGCCAGTTGTAGCTGTTCTATCACCTCTTCCTCTGTTATTATCCGGTTAGATTTTTCCAATTGGTTACGGTGCTTTTGTTTGCGATTACTTTTATTTTTTTTATAAAAATCAATCACACCTGCCGGTAGTATTTTAAGTAATAATTTTCGCAATTTATTGTTTTATCAACTGTTTATAAACGTTAATCATTTCCTGAATATTGTTATCCCAATTATATTTTTCGAGCACTTTTTGCCGGGCTTTTACTCCCACCCTCTTTTTTAATTCAGGATTTGTCAAATACTTTTCCATTTCCATGGCTGTTTGTGCTACATTTCCTACTTCCACTAACGAGCCGTAGGATTCATCTTCCACAATTTCTTTTAAGCCACCTGTATTAGTAACGATAACTGCTTTTTCGCAGGCCATGGCTTCAATAACAGAAACGCCAAAGCTTTCATAATCGCTTATGTTTAAAAACACATCCAGCCTGTTGCAATAATCTGGAATTTGAGAAAAGGGAATTCTACCGGTAAACAGAACATGTTCATGAATATTCAGCTCAGTTACTAAGTGCTTTAAATTGTGTAACTGCGAGCCATCTCCCACAATTAATAATTTAAGTACTCTATCCGGGAATTTTGTTTTTAAGGCGGCAAAAGCTTTTATAGAAACATCTGTGTTATAAAGCTTTTCCAATGATTTGATACAGCCAAACACAAAAGCCTGTTCTTCAAACAAAGGTGTTACATTCTTTGGTTTAAACGCTTCAATATTTACTCCAAACGGAATCACATGAACCGCTTTGGCTGTTACCGGTTTTAAATAATTTTTAATTGTAAAGGAAGTTGCACAAAGGGCATCTGCTTTTCTTAAATTATATTTTAAAACAGCCCTGTTTATAAAATTCTTTTGTGGAAATTTCATCACATCGGTTCCCCATGCTGAAATTACAAAAGGATGAAAACCACTTAAAGCTCCCACTAAGCCATAACTTGTGGCGTAATGGGCATGCAATACATCTGGTTTAAAATTGCGAATCGCTTTTTTTAAAATGCCTACATGTTTTAAGTAAGAAAGTTTTCCCGAATCGGAACCTACTACGAGTTTCTCATCAGGTTCATACAATAAGGTGATATTTGGTTTATCCTTATACCATGGGTAAGATGCTTTATTAAAACTGAAAAGCCCTACTTCCACTCCACCGGATGCCAAACCCAAAGCCCACTTTTCGGTGTGCTCAGAATAGGTGTCGGATAAGAGTAAAACTTTTGTAGTAACAGGCATTTTATAAAAATAAGGTGTTTGTTGGTATACCCGTTTTAAAAAGAAAAAGGTTATAAACAGAGGGATTTTAAAATATTTAGCAGCTTGGCATAAAAACCCTAACTTTGTGCCTACTTTTAAGCGTGAAGTTACCAAAAAAAATAGCCTATATAACCGTATCTGACCCAAAAGATAAGCATGCCTGGAGCGGAACAAACCATTATATATGGAAAACCCTTGAAAAGCATTTTGGTGAAGTGGATCTCCTTGGGCCTGATGAGCCTGTTTTTATTACCTTTTTATGCAAAATAGTACATGGTTTTTCCTTGTATTTATTTAAAAAGAGGTTTGATTACAGAAACTCCACCATGTACGCAAAAGCCTGCGGAAGGCTGTTCAGCAAGAAACTTAAGCAGGCCAAATATGATCTGATTGTATCACCTGCCGGAATAGCTTATATTGCCTATCTTAAAACAGATCTTCCTATTGTGTTTGTTGGTGACAGGATTATTGCCAACTCTCTGAATTACCATACCATTATTACCAATTTATGGAAGTGGTCGGAAAAACAAAGCCTTAAAACAGAATCCATTGCTTTACATAAAGCCCGCCTCAATATCCTGTCTTCACACTGGGCGGCCGATTATGCCATTAAACATTACCAACTGAACCCTGCAACAACCCTTGTGCTTCCTTTTGGAGCAAACATGGATGTAACTCCCTCTGCACAATATGTATTTGATCATAAAGTTAAAACAGGCACCTGCAAATTATTATTGGTAGGAACTTTCTGGAAGAACAAAGGAGTAGATATTGCCATTAATGCCTTACATACCTTATTGAAAAAAAATATCCCTGCGCATTTAACCATTGTAGGATGTGAGCCTGAAACGCCTTTACATGATCCACATATTACCATTATTCCTTTTTTAAATAAAAACACAAAAGAAGGATTGCAAGCCCTGGAAGATCTTTTTTTAGAGCATTCGTTTTTTATTTTACCTACCCGTTTTGATTGTACCCCCATTGTGTTTTGCGAAGCAAGCTCTTTTGCACTACCTATTCTCTCAGCTGATACAGGCGGTGTGGCCGGCCATATTAAGCCGGGCGTAAATGGATTCCTGGTAGATTTTAATGATACAGGAGAAGGATACGCCGATATTATTGAAACACTTTGGAAGGACGAGAACCGTTATGACAAGCTTCAAAAATCGGCAAGGGAATTATTTGATCAAGAATTAAACTGGGACAGTTGGGCCAATAGCCTGAAAGCCGAATTAAAAAAGATTCATTAATATGGGAAACGTGCGCATAGCCATCATAGGATCCAATGGGTTTATTGGAAAACATTTAACTGAAAGACTATCAACGGTTCCCGGAGCTTCTGTTTTTTTATTTGGTAAAAGTGAACAACTTGTTGGACAAAGCCAGTTTCCCTATTCAAAAATAGATCCTAACAATAAAGAGCAGTTAGCGAAAGATTTTGCAGAGATAGATTTCATTTACTACCTCGCTTCTGAAACCATTCCTTCCACTAGTTGGGAAAATCCGGTAATGGACATTGAAAAAAATTTAATCCCCTTTATTACATTCACCGAAAACATTGCTCATTTACCCATTAAAAAAATAATTTTCGTTTCAAGCGGGGGTACAGTATACGGAGCAACAGAAAAAAAGGTGAATGAAAATTCGTTTACCAATCCCTTCTCTCCTTACGGGATCGTTAAATTAACGATGGAGCATTTCCTGAACTATTTTAACGTAAAATACAACCTTAATTTTGATATTTACAGAGTATCCAATGTATACGGAGAAGGCCAGAACACAGGTAAAGGCATTGGTTTAATTAATACATTTATCGAAAAAATCATTTCTGAAAAGAAGATCTATGTTTTTGGGAACGGAGAAAATGTAAGGAATTACCTGTATGTAAAGGACCTTGTAGAGTTAATGACTCTTTCTGTTTTTGCGAATACTACCACTTCGGAAATCTACAATACCTCTTCTAATGATACCCTTAGCATCAATGAAATAGTAGGTATAATGAAAAAATATATTCCCGAACATTTTGAAGTGGTTTATAAAGATGCCCGCCAAAGTGATAATTCCATGATTCATTTAGATAACTCAAAGATCATTACTGCCAATACTGAATTCAAATTTACACCGGTTGAGGAAGGAATTTTAAAAACGTATAAGCATATTAAGAGCTTACCCGCAAAATAAAACCGGTTTCTTCTATTGAAATTGTCTTACCAAACACTTTACGAAAAGCTTAGCAATTGATTCATTTTTTTTATCGCGCAGCTCCGATCCAAGATACCTGAAAAATACGGGTAAACCCAGATTGGTCATTCCGCAGGCATCAAGCCAGTGTTTTCGAATTGTTTTTTCAAAAATTGCCTGATCAATCCATTTCAATGTTTTATTTTGCTCAATGAGTTTTTTAAACCATTGTTCTAATATCAACACGTCTGATTTAGCGGTAAGGAGTCTTGAATTCCCCAATAAACAATGAACTCTCAGCTCATCTTCCGTAAAATGAAAACCCGCATGTATTAACAGATTTCTTCGCACTCTATCAGCCGATTCCATTTGTTCTACATGATTTTTTTGAGTAACCTGTTGAGCATGTAGTCTGTAACGTAAAATAAGTTCAGGCACAGCCGAAAACCGACATTTAAAAATTAAACGACTCCATAATTCATAATCTTCCGCATGTTTGTAGCCCGAATCAAATAAAACGGGAAGCTGCATTACCACCGCTTTTCTAAGCATGAGTGATGGATGGATTATACTTGAATTAAACAATAAGTTCGACGCTATTTCATGATGATCTGTAAAAGCGGTGTAAGAAATTTCTTTTGTGGCGCTAAACTGTGTATAGTAACCGGAACAGACACCTATCGATGAATTCGATTCTAAAAAAGTATATTGTTTTTGCAATCGCTCCGGAAGACTGATATCATCTGCATCCATCCGCGCAATGTATGTACCGTTTGAGTTTTCGAATGCCGTATTTAAAGAATAGATAAGCCCTTTATTTCCTTCATTATCAATGAGCCTGATCCTTGGATCGTTGTATGATTGAATGATAGAGAGGCTGCTATCTTTTGAACCATCATTCACAATAATAAATTCGAACTCACGAAACGATTGTTGTAAAATACTATCAATAGCTTCTCTTAAATACTTTTCAGCATTATACACCGACATTACTACAGAAATATCAGGCGGTGGGCTATTTACAATCTTATCCATTCGGAAGGAATTAAATCAGCGGTATTAATTGTTTTATCGGCAAACCAGTTAAGCGGTGCCACTACTATCTTCCCGGGGTTCCGGTTAAGCCAGGCACCCCACCAGCTAAAGCTGCTGTTTGCAATGATATTATGTTTGCAATGGTTCATCAATACCATATCATAATAAAGATGAGCGGTTTGGTTTGAATCTACAAAATGGACGTTATCCCTTAACTGCAAATGGTTTTTACACCATGGCAAATCATCCGAAAACACAAATACGTCAATCTTTGGATGTGTGCGTTTGATATGCTCCAGGGCCCGGTAATAATAAGGCAAATCACAGATACCATGATGGGCTAATGCATTTTTATTGCTTATATAATCTCCTCTCCTGATATGCAAAGAAACCGATTCAGTATGTTGCATCTTTGCTATCCACTCCGCATTTTCGGTTGTTGGCAAAGCCTTTGGTGTAAACGTATTCAACAGGAGTGGTTTAATTTTTTTAAAATAACGCTCACTCTGCCAAAAGCCACTGAGGTAGGTATTTGTCGGATAATTTTCAAACCCCTGCTGGTATTCAAATGTATTTTCAGCAACATACAAATACCTGTATGCACCGGGAAAGGTTCGCTGAAGAACCCGTTTCAATTTGTTAGCACCGCTTACATTAAAGTGTTTGATCTCCTCATTTGAAGCTAGTTTCAAGTCAAGGGCAAAACAATCCAGTTCGAGGCGACGTTGTGTATAAGAACCCTTTGTATCCGTATTTAAAAAAGAGGGGTCGATCAAAAGCTCCGTATGATGACTATGCGCCAGACTTAGCCCGGTAGCATACTGGAACATTTGATTGCCAAGGCCTCCCATTAACTTTACAATGATCATTTGCTATGGATTAAATTCTGATACAATTGCTCATACTGTTTGGTGATAATTTCCCAGGTAAACTTTTCTTTCCAGCTTTCATGCCCTTTATCACTCAACTCTTTCAGCCTGGCTTTATCATGATATAACTTCTCCAATACTTCCACACTCTCATTTACCCTGGCATAGCTTCTGCCTTTTTTATTAACGTAAGTAGGCAGTATCAACCCACCATTGCTCCACCTGGCTATTTCTTTACTATTGCCTACATCTGTTGCCAGGAAAGCTGTGTGGCCTGCCATGGCTTCAAACAATACAATAGGAGAGCATTCAATATTAGAAGGGAACAAAAACAGGTCAGCACTTTTAAAGGCTTTTACGGTATCTTCCCGACTGAAAAAGGAGAAAATAATTTTTTTGTGTTTAAAGCCTGCCATCATCCACCTCAATAAAAGTAAAGGATATTTATAACGGCTGCGTTTAATAAAATACTCGTATTTATTTCCAATAAACAGAATGGTAGCATGTTCAATATTGGCTTTCAGGAATATGGAAATCGCTTCTTTATGTCCTTTTTCGCCCGTATAACTTCCCACATGAAGAATCAGAAAATCATTTTCGGGGATGTTGTGTTTTTTACGGAAGTCGGAAGGATCACTTTTATCAAACTCTTCCTTGGCTGCGCCATTGGGAATTAACGTAATCCTGGATTCAGGCACCTTATGTTCCCTCGCAAAATTAATATCCCTGTAATCATCTGATAAATATACATTCATGTCGTAACCATGAATATCGGTTTTCATCCGGTTAAAATACTTAGTATAAGAAGAATTATATAAGCCCGAATAGCCTGTAGGCACAGAGACCTTTTTTGCTTTTAATTGATGGAGTATTGGCAGAGCCAGATCTGTAGCCCATTGTTGCGCTGCAAAAAAAGTAATAATATCTGATTCATTATTCAGTAAAAATTCAACATACTTTTTTTCGTTTTCTGTAACGGCTTCTGTGGGATTACCCACCACATTAAACTGTACGATGTTTACGCCAGCCAATTTGGTAAAATTTCTATTGGGATGAAAACGGGTTAATACCGTTACATCATGTCCCAGCAACGCCAGCTTCTCGGAAAGCTGTTTTACAACTTCCTGCATGCCGCCAATAGCAGGGAAATAAGATTCTACACAATGAAATATTTTCATACCAGGGTATTAGTATTTACGTTGATTCTCGTTCTATAAGCCACCGTTCTTTTAATCATTAATAACATGTGGATGCAATTTAGATAATTTATTTTCAATTTTTAAGCGTAATAGTTTGAAGAAATTACCGGCAAATTTTCTTCTGGCATTGATGTTTAAACGGTAGGCTATGATCTTTTTATATTGTTGTAAACGTGCTTCTACCAGTGCTGTGTCATCAGGAAAGGTTTCTTTTATCTTATTGGCGATATCCGTTAATCCATTAAATAATTCCTGTTTTGAAAAGCCTTTCAGCTTTGCTGTGTCCCAATGAAATAAAGCAGCCAGCTCATTATACAGCGCATTTTCTTTACCCATTAAGGCTTCTATATTGCGAAGGGTTTGAGCATAACGAGCGTCTTCTTTAAAGTAGCCTGTGGTTTTTGATAAACCCTGGTCATGATGCCTGTATTCAACCAACACTTCTCTGAGATTAGCGACTGAACCTTTACTTGAAAAACGCGACCACAATTCAAAGTCTTCAAAAAAAGACCGGTCTGTATTATAGTTTCCAATCAGCTCAATGTCCTTACGCCTGAACATCACTGAGCTATGAACAAACGGATTATCAAACAGCAAATCGAATTTTAAAATAGCCGGGTGTGTGGCATGGTCATGAACCCTGACTTCTGATGAGGAATCTGAAAAGATAGTAGCTCTTGTTCCCAATAATAATACAGAGGGATGCTCCTCTAAAAAACGAACCTGCTTCTCCAGCCTGTCGGGGCGGGAAATATCATCCTGATCCTGCCTGGCAATATAGGTGCCGTTTGCCAGGCTTAAGCCTACATTTAATGTGCCCGCCAAACCCATGTTAGGATGAGAGACGTATCTGATCCTCGGATCGGTATAACCCAGGATCACTTTCTCAGACTCATCTTTTGATCCGTCATTCAAAATAATGAACTCAAAATTGGTGTAGGTCTGGTTCAATATGCTATCAAGGGATTCTTTTAAATAATCCTGCGCATTATAAACGGGTAATATGATACTTACTAACGGTTGGCTCATGGTTGTTTCATTTTTGCCTGTATGGATAACCATTTAAAGATCCAATGCGGGCGGGGTTTTTCATATCCCATTGCTTCAATTTCATTAAATGAATTTAATTTATACCAGGCAAACAGATCCCTAAAAAATATCCTGTATTTTTTAGAAGGAAATTTTCCATCGTATAATTTATTATATAAATAACAATACTCTCCTATTTGCACTTCTTTGTTTATAGAGGAAGACGTAACCTGGTGTGGGTAGTTGGAGGTATTGGTGATCAGTAATTCATGTATAAAAACGTAATTCGGATTTTGTTTTAAAATCTGTATGTAAAAATCAATATCCACGAGGTAACTCATTTTTTCATCGAACCGGGTAGTTGTGCTATTCCTATAAATAGTGGCAGAAGGGGCTCCAATCTTATTACAATTAAATAATACCAGGGGATCGTTTTTCAATTGCATCAAAAAGGCACTGTCAGGTACATTCGTTGAGTAGGTTTGCCCGGTAACATCGTAAATAGAAGTGCTACTGAACGCAAAATCAGCCATTGAATTACTCTCTAACGCATTCACAAAAAGTCCTAAACTGGTTTCATTCGTAAACCAATCGTCGTGGTGCATAATTTTGATGTACTCGCCTTTGGCTAAAGAAATAGCTTTATTCCAGTTGGCCGGAGAACCCAATCCCTGCTCATTTTTGTGGTATGTGTATTCACATGAAAAAGAAGCAAAGAAAGATTCCACTTCTTTTTTTACAGCATCATTTGTTGAATCGTCGGTAATAATCACTTCAAAATTTTTATATGTCTGCTGACGAATCGATTCTAAATTTTTTTTCAAAAATTCAGTTTGATTATACGTTGGTATACATATAGAAACTTTTACCGGCATGTATGACTATGGTTTAATAATTAATCCCTGGCAGGTAGGAAGCGGAAATACCAACAATCCTTTCGATTGTGCAAATTTATCGTGTGCCAGTTTTTGATTTAAACATCCGGGGTAACCGTAATCATCCAATACAATGATGGCACCCGGTACTAACTTATCCCAGAAGTATTCCATAGCGGCTATTTCGGGAACTTCCGTATTCATATCAATAGATAAGAAAGCGATCTTTTCTGTTTTCACTAAAGGTAATGTTTCCGGAATAGGACCTTTTACCAACTCCACATTATAATCTTTAAAAGTGTTTTTTACACTGTCGTACAAACTTCCCATTTTCCCATAACCCAGTTTATCATTGCGGGTCATCTCATATTCACTGCTGTACTTAGGGTCCAGGCCTTCGAACGTATCCATTAAATAATATTTTTTATTTAATTTTTCGAAAGATACAAAATGAGTAATGGCACGTGTGCAGAAGCCTGTATATACGCCGCAATCAACAAAATCGCCTTCCAGTTTGGTGGCATGATGTGCCGCACAGCAGAGCATATATACCCGCCATTGGATATCATAATCCTTTAACAGATCACCGCCTATTTCTTTACACAACCTGTAGGCTTCAGCAAATAAAGGGTCTTTGATAAAATCGGCATTATGAAACGTATAGAGCAAATCATTTTTATAGGTCAGTTCAGATTTCGGTAACATGACATAATCGTCAGGATTAAAATTTTTAAACTGATATAATTTATTATACGTATCCGGAAATAATTTTCTTGCTATTGATTTAATCATAATTTCATTTTTTTAATGTTGTCCATTCGCACAAAGGTCTTACCACACCGGGGAAACCTAACATATACTCTCCACGTGCCGAATCGCCTCTCATATAATCGATTACCGTAAAGGAAACGGCTCCCAGTTCATGAAATAAAATAGTAAAAGGTTCTATTTTAATAGCGGCCACATTTACCAGCACCACGCCTTCTGCCAAAAGGTTTGGCTCAATCCACATGGTGGTTTTATAAATTCCTTTTTGTCGTGGTTCTTTACGATAGTCCGAAACCGTATCATGAGTATTGAACATATTAATCCCTTCTTCGTTATTAAAATTATAACTGTGTGTAAAGATCAATCCTTCGGTTACGACTTCATATTCCATGGAGATCCCAATCCGTTTAGTGATATCAAATTCTTCTTTATTTTCATAAGAATCGTCATGAACAATAACGCTGATCAGTTTTATATTTTCTCCGCCGGGATTATGTTTATCTTTTACATCATAAAATCTTTTTGAATGTAAGCCCGTGTTAGTATCCAGATAAGCCCTTGCCACACTCTGCATAGAACCTACAGCCTTTATTCTTCCATTCTCCAATAAAATACCCTTGTTGCATAAGCGCAACACTGTTTCAATGCTATGGCTTACAAATAAAATGGTTTTCCCTTCCTTATCACTTACTTCTTCCATTTTCCCCAGGCATTTTTTCTGGAAGGTTGAATCTCCAACTGCCAGCACTTCGTCCACAATTAAAATTTCAGGCTCTAAATGGGCAGCTATAGCAAAAGCCAAACGAACGTACATACCGCTGCTGTAACGCTTTACAGGCGTATCTAAAAACTTTTCAATTTCCGCGAATTCAACAATCTCGTCAAACTTACGGTCAATCTCCTCTTTGTTCATCCCAAGGATGGAACCATTTAAATAAATATTTTCACGTCCCGAAAGGTCTCCATGAAACCCTGTACCTACTTCCAATAAGGATGCCATGCGGCCTGTGTACTCTATTCTGCCCGTAGTTGGTGGTGTAATACGTGATAAGATCTTTAGTAAAGTGGATTTACCTGCGCCGTTTCTTCCAATGATCCCTACTCTATCACCTCGCTCAATTTCAAATGACACATCTTTGAGCGCCCAGAATTCGGTAGTTTCTTTTTTACGGGTAATGTTCTTTAACTTTTTTGCGCTGTCAATAATATTACCATAAAGGGTATCGCTTTGTGTGGCTTTACTCTTATTAAGTAAATACTGTTTACTTAAGTTTTCTACTTTTATAATTACGTTATCGCTCATTATATATAATCCACAAAACTCCGTTCGAACTTAAAGAAATATTTTATTCCAATAAATAAAAACAAAAACGACACACAAATGGAAACAATAAAATATTCCATATTATAGATAGCCTGCCCGCCAAACAAGGCATATTTAAAGCCATCAATAGCACCTACCATAGGGTTTAAGCAATATAACCAGTGAAGCCATGTTGGTAATTTTTCCAAATAAAAAGTGGTGGCAAAAATAACCGGGCTTACATACATCCCAAACTGAATGATAACCGGTACAATAAATTTCACATCCCTGAACTTTACATTAATTGTGGCAAAATATAAGCCTATTCCGAAACCATTAATAAGCGTTAACACGATAAATACAGGTGCCAGTATAATGTGCCAGTGAATTGGCTGACCGGCAATAATAAACAATACCACAAGAATAATCAGCGAAATTAAAAAATCAACCAGGCAAACCAGGATGGAACTTAAAGGAATAATTATTTTTGGGAAATACACTTTTGAAAACAGATTGGCATTTCCGATAATGGAATTACTCACATCATTAAATACATTTGAAAACAGTTGCCACAATAACATAGCTGCTGCTACATATAAAAAATTGGTGGTAGTACTTTCGGAGCTGTTTATTTTACTGGCAATATAGCCAAAGATCAAAATATTGATCAGCGGTTTTAATAATGCCCAGATAATTCCGGCAAATGCCTGTTTATAACGGATTAGGAAATCGCGCCTGGCAAGATTGCCCAACAAACTCTTATACCTCATTATTTCCTTTAATGAAAAAAAGGAGCTCAAATCAGGGTCTATAACTATTTTATCTCTGTTCACTATCTTACAAAAATAGAATTTGTAACTGTTTTGGTACTTTACAAACCCTAAAGATACTGACTATATTGATTTAATAACTCGTAAAGTTTCTAAATAATGTGGATTTTTTGATGCTTTTATCCGAAATTTGGCTGTAAATCTAAAATGAGAATTATTTCGTAAATAAATCATAGACAAACATTAATTTTCCATTTATGAAAACCTTATTTTTAATCTTATCCTTGGGTGCTTTTACCTTCATACAAGCACAAGATGTGGCTCCCCAAAAGGTTACTGTGGCTCCATTTCCGGGAGATACCACCTGGATCACCAACATCATTAAATCCAATGAAGAATGGAAAAAGATTCTGACCCCCGACCAATACCATATTACAAGGGAAGAAGGGACTGAAAGCCCTTTTACTGCGGGGAATTTTAATGACAACCACGAAAAAGGAATGTATTACTGTATCAGTTGCAGGAATCCTTTATTCAGCTCCGTAAAAAAATTCGATTCAGGCACAGGCTGGCCAAGCTTTTGGCAGGCCTATTCCTCAAAAAGCATCCGCAAATCAAGTGATACCTCTTTGGGTATGCAACGCGACGAAATTTCCTGCCAAAGATGCAAAGCCCACCTGGGGCATGTATTTAATGACGGGCCAAAACCCACCGGTTTGAGGTATTGTATAGATGGGTTAGCGCTTTTATTTATCAAGGGAAACCCAACCAGGTAAGCTTTTTCATTTTTAAGATTTTTTATTATTTTAGCTTAACTCTAATTTTCAAAAACCAAAATAAGATGGATTTAAAAATTGCTTTAACTAATATTTCCGAACGTTGGAAATACAAAATGGATGAAGTATCACCCGGTATATTCAGGCTTGATGTGGGCATAAAACAAAAAGATGGCTCTATGCGCTATCAGTTTGTATACGGGTGGTTAATTAAAGAACGCTATATCGGTAAAGATGCTTTTTATTTTAACAGCCGTTGCGGCGAATATAACCTGAATGTAAATTTATACCAAATGCTTAAGGAAAGCAGCTATTGTACTTATTGCTCGGTCATTATTACAACCGATAAAAGAACCGATGGGTCGCCTTGTGAAACAATTGTGGTACATGGGGTACAGCCCGTTGAATTTACAAATGAAGCGATTCTTAATGAAGTCATTTGGGATATTGCCTCCAATGCCGATATTATTGAGCAAAATTATTTCGGCGGAGACCATAATTAAGATTTCACAAAGTACAAAAGAGAATAACCCATCGCATCTTATTCAGAGCCCAATTCTTTTCTTACAACCGGTGCTACTTTAGTCGCAAAGAGTTTGATCGCGTGTAATATTTTTTCATGCGCTATATCTCCTGTAACGGATTGCGCTAAAAAACGGGTGTTCCCAAATAATTGATGCTGTAATAAAATCTTGTTGATCACATCCTGTGGATTACCCACAAATAAAGGGCCTTCGGGAGAACACATGTACTCAAACTGATCGCGGGTGATGGGCGACCAGCCTCTTTCCTTACCTACTCTATTCATGAGCTTTTCATAAGAAGGCCAAAATTCATCGGCTGCCTGCTGAGAATTATCCGCTATATAAAATTGTGAATTAATGGCTAATTGCAAGTGTTGTACATCATGGCCTGCCTCTTTAGCCGACTGCCGGTACAAATTAACAAAGGGAACGTAGTGTTTGGGATTGCCTCCCAATATGGCAAGCGTCATTGGTAAATTTAAAGTGCCTGCACGAACCGCCGATTCAGGAGTTCCACCAACTGCCACCCAAACCGGAATGGAGGGTTGAAAAGACCTTGGATAAATACCAAGGTCTTTAATTTCTGCTCTGTGATGACCTTTCCAGGTAATCTTTTCACTTTTATTAATGCTTAACAACAAATCGAGTTTCTCCGTAAACAATTCATTATAATGTTTAAGATCATACCCGAACAAAGGAAACGATTCTATAAAAGATCCACGGCCAGCCATGATCTCAGCTCTTCCGCCGGATAAGAGATCTACTGTGGCAAAATTCTGATAGGTTCTTACAGGATCAGCGGAACTAAGTACCGTTACGGAACTTGAGAGTTTGATGTTTTTTGTAACTACTGCCGCAGCAGCTAAAATAACTTCAGGTGCAGAAATAACAAAGTCTTCGCGGTGATGCTCCCCTAAAGAAAATACGTCCAGCCCCAGTTGATCGGCCAGCTTTATTTCTTCCATGAGTTGTAATACACGTGTATGTGCATTTACTGCATGCCCCGAAACTCTGTCAGGTTCTACTTCTCCAAACGAACTAATTCCTAATTCCATATTATCGGTTTATTTATGTTCAGTAACAAATTGTGCTAACGGTGTGCGTACTTTTTTAAGATTTACCAACCAATCGTTTTCTGTATCTCTGTAACCTAAAGGTAAAAGGGTCACGCTTTTTAATCCTTTTTTATCAAGTCCTAATAATGTATCTAATTCAAGACTTTTAAATCCTTCCATGGGTGTAGCGTCCACTTTTAATTCTGCGGCGGCAGCAATAGCCATTCCAAAACCAATGTAAGCCTGACGCGCAGCATGTGCATAATTAACTTCAGCAGTGCGCGGAGTGTACATATTTAATAACATATTTTTATAATCGTCCATGGCATTTGCCGGTATACCCCGTTCAGCCGTTGTTCTTGCAAACATGTCTTCTATTCTTTCTTTGGTATAGTTATCCCAGGCTGCAAATACCAAAAGATGTGATGCGTCTATAATTTGTTGCTGGTTGTTTGCAATGGGAAGAATTTTTTCTTTGAGTTCTTTATTCGTTACCACGATCACTTCAAAAGGCTGTAACCCTGAAGAGGTTGGTGCCAGGTGGGCAGCTTCTATAATTTTGTTAACGTTTTCTTCTGGTACAGTTTTACCGTTCATTTTTTTTGTGGCATAACGCCATTTAAGTGCATTTAATAATTCCATGGTTCGTTTGTTATTTTTTAAGTTGTTTGATTCTACTATTTTATTGTATATACAACAGTAGGTGTAAAAAAAAGTTTAATCCGGATTGTAAAATTTTTGTCAAATCTCGATAATATAGTTTACTTTTGAAAGTGCTTTCCCAAAATAAAGTGGTTTCCTTTGAGAAACCGGGTTTAAGAATATGTCAAAAAAGATAGTAAAACACGAAATATCAGAGCCTTGTAAAGTAAAATTAAGGTCGATACACGATACCCTTGATTTGTTAAGTGGTAAATGGAAAATCTCCATTATCAGCTCTCTTAACATCAATGGTAAAAGGCGCTTTATGGAATTACAGCGTGATGTAGAAGGCATTGGAGCTAAGATGTTATCCAAAGAATTAAAAGAACTGGAAATAAATGAACTGATCATTCGTACGGTGTATGATACAAAACCTGTAACGGTTGAATACGCGCTCACCGCTTATGGTAAAACCCTGGAAGCTATTATTTATGAAATGGCTAAATGGGGGGCGCAACACCGCAAACGGATTACAAGAAGATCTGCTTAACTCCTTTAGGATACTTTGTGATGAGATTCAATCCTTGCAGAATTGGATATACAAGCGGTTACTATTACTATTACAATACTACTTTTAGCTTAGCATATTTTAACAGTAAATTTTTCTCTCCGCTATTTTTAAAATGAATAGAAGCCTTCGATTCAGGGTATACGCCTTCAATAGCCGTTACCTCTCCAATCCCAAATTTTTCATGTTCTACCACACTCCCTACTCTCAAATCCTTATTCGCACTATTATCCACAGGGCTATTGGTAGCAGCCATCCGTTGCGATAAAGGGATCAATTTTTTAGGTGGTGAAAAATTAAGGGGTTTCGGAATATTTTTTTCAGTTTCGTTTGGCTTCGATTTAAGATCAAATGATTTATTTGAACCCCCGAACGAGCCGGTGTTCATCCGGTTAAACGCATTGTCGCTGAATTTATTAGCAGCAGGCACATCCGGGTAATCTACGCAGGCTACATCCAGTTCATCAATAAACCGACTGGGCTCACAATAAATAATATTTCCAAACCGGTAACGGGTAGTGGCAAAACTAATGGTTGCTTTTTTCTCTGCCCTGGTAATGGCTACGTAAAATAAGCGACGTTCTTCTTCGAGCTCACTCCTGCTGTTCAAAGCCATTTGCGAAGGAAATAAATTTTCTTCCAAACCTACAATATGCACATACGGAAACTCCAACCCTTTGGAGGCGTGAATCGTCATCATGGTTACCTTATCCGCATTTTTTTCCTCTTCACCTTCTTTATCCACATCTGTCAGTAAGGTAATTTCCTGCATAAATTCATCCAGCGTTCTTAACGTTGCTGCCTGTTCGGGCGCATCAAATAATTCTGTCGGACTCACTTCTGTATTCTGTACAATGGCTTCTTTCAGTTCTTCTTCCTGCGGGGTTCTGTCCTGCTCCACAAAATCTTTAATACCATTTAACAACTCCTGTATATTTTCATAACGGCTTACGCCTTCAGGTGTTTTATCATGGTACAGGTCTTTTACGATACCACTTGTTACGGCAATATGATTGGCGCATTCAAAGGCATCCTTGTATGGAATCATTAAGGAGAAAGAGCGAATGCTTGTGGTGAATTCTTCTATTTTAGCAGCTGTGCCACTGTTAATGCCCGTATTAAAATCCTTTAAATTGGTAATCACCTGCCACATGCTGATATCATGCTCCATGGCGGCAATCATAATTTTATCCATGGTTGTTTGCCCGATACCTCTCGCCGGATAATTAATAATCCGTTTCAACGATTCATCATCATTATGATTGATAGACAAACGGAAATAAGACAATACATCTTTAATTTCCTTCCGTTGGTAAAAAGAAACACCTCCGTAAATTCGGTAAGGAATATTTAATTTACGCAAAGCCTCTTCAAAGGAACGGGATTGCGCATTGGTTCTGTACAAAATCGCGAAGTCCTTATAGTGTGCCTGCTGCGTATAATGTGTTTCGTAAATGGAAGACGCTACTTTTTGTCCTTCTTCGTTATCGGTGCTTGAACGAATGACGCGTATTTTTTCGCCTTCTTCGTTATCCGTAAAAATATTTTTCTTGAACTGGTCTTTATTGATTGCAATAACGGCACTTGCCGCTTTTACGATCATTTGCGTACTGCGGTAATTCTGCTCGAGTTTAAACGTTTTAAGATCCGGATAATCTTTTTCGAAATTTAAAATATTCTGAATGTTTGCTCCCCTAAACGAATAGATACTTTGCGCGTCATCACCCACCACACAAATATTCTGGAAACGGGCTGCCAGTTGTTTCACAATTACGTATTGCGAAAAGTTTGTATCCTGGTACTCATCTACCAGGATGTATTTAAACTTACTTTGGTATTTTATGAGTACTTCCGGAAAATCCCTTAATAAAATATTGGTGTTAAACAGGAGGTCATCAAAATCCATTGCTCCCGATTTGAAATTCTTTTTTTGATACGCTAAATAGATTTGCCCCAGCAACGGTTTGTTGGAAGCTCTGTCTTCAGCCTGCGTTACAGGGTTATTGGCATACTGGCCTGCAGAGATCAAACTGTTTTTTGCGGAAGAGATCCTGTTTAAAACCAGGGATGGCTTATAAATTTTATCGTCGAGGTTTAATTGCTTTAAAATATCTTTAATAACGCTTTTACTGTCATCGGTATCGTAAATGGTAAAATTGCTCGGGTAGCCCAGTTTTTCGGCTTCGAAACGTAAAATTTTTGCAAAAATGGAGTGAAAGGTTCCCATCCAGATATTCTTGGATTCTTTGGTACCCACTATTTTAGCGATACGCTCTTTCATTTCGCGCGCTGCTTTATTGGTAAAGGTTAAGGCCAGAATATTAAAGGCATCGTTGCCCTTATGCATGATATGTGCAATACGGTAGGTTAAAACTCTTGTTTTACCGGAACCCGCGCCGGCAATGATCATCACGGGGCCATCAATTGTTTCGGCAGCCATACGCTGCACCGGATTCAGTTCATCTAAATAATTACTCATTAATGCAAAATTAAGCATAAACCCTGTGTATCGAGTCATAAATTTTAAGAACCTGTTTAAAATTTATTCCATGGGGGTGATCCGTATTTTTTAACGATCCCGATTCCGTTATTTAAACTTTTTTTAGCCCCGTTTGTTATGTTAAATGATACTATTTAATAGATAAACGAGTTGGATTATCAAATTTTTCTTACTTTGTTTGTTGATACACGAATTAAATTAAACTATTTTATAATGGGTGGCATTAATAAAGTAATACTGGTAGGGAATTTAGGCAAAGACCCCGAACTGAAATATTTAGAGGGGAATATAGCCCGTGCTAATTTTAGTATGGCTACCAGCGAATTTCACAAAGATAAAAATGGAAATAAAATTGAGCAGACCGAGTGGCATAACATTGTGGTTTGGAGAAGCATGGCCGAAAGTGCGGAAAAATTACTTAAAAAAGGAACCCAGATCTATTTGGAAGGAAAATTACAAACCCGCCAGTGGTTGGATAAAGACGGTAACAAACGTAATATCACCGAAATTGTGGGTGAGTCGTTTCTAATCTTACAACGTAAAGACGCTGCGCCCAATACCTCAGCAAGCTTTACGGATGATACCAACACTGCTACCAATTTTGATAACCTCGATAAAAAAGACGGGTTACCGTTTTAAACAGGACAGCGTTATTAATTTTAAGCCGGCTGTACTGTCCGGCTTTTTTATTATGTAACTTTACACTTATGCGAAATTTAAACTGGTTAACTCTCTTAAAATTAATGATAATTGTTTGTTCTGTGGGCTTTGTTTCCGCTTGCGGAGATGATGAAGACGATGAAGTGTATTCTCCAAAACCAAAAGGATATCCCAGAATTTATTTTGAAGCAAAAAACTATCGCCTGTACGACAGCCTTTGCCCATATAGCTTTGAGATCCCTACCTATTCTTTTATTGATAACGATAAGCATCTGGGAGCCGATCCTTGCTGGATCAATGTTAACTTCCCGAAATACAACGCGCAGATCCATTTAAGTTATAAGGAAATCAGAAATAACCTGGATACTATTTTAGGACAAAGCAGGGATTTTGCCATCAAGCATCAGATTAAAGCCACAGGAATAGATGAAACCATTATTGTACGCGACAGTGCTAAGGTGTATGGCTTAGTGTATGATATCAGCGGGAATACGGCTTCCAATCTTCAGTTTTATTTAACGGATAGCACCCATCATTTTATGAGAGGAGCATTGTATTTTAATTCGGTTCCTAATATCGATTCACTTAAAATTGTGGTGGATTACCTGAGAAAGGATATTGTACATATGATCCAAACCTTTCAATGGAAAGGGACCTCAGCAATTCCTAAAAAATAGTTTAAGAAGAATCATCAACCTTAAAAAAGGAAGATTTCGAATAACACAGTTTATTTCAGATTTACAATCCCTTTTTTAAGAGCATATTTATATAAGCCCAGCAAGCTCTCGCATTTAACTTTCCTGTAAATTTTCTTATTATGGTATTTCACTCCATGAATACTCAACCCTAGTTTTTCGGCTATTTGTGAATTCGACAGCTCTTTGCAAAGCAATTTTATAATTATTACTTCCTGTAATGTCAATTCTATTTTATCTTTTTTTACGGGCATATCCTTAAAGCTAAATTAAAAAACATCTGTTTAATTTATTAATTTATATGTAATAGATTGCCGGTACCTTATTAAATAGTATTAATCGTAGAGTCCACTCATCTATGGCAAAAGGAACCCGAATCAAATTAAAATATCAGGTTGTATAGCACACTCAAATATAATAACAAAAATATCCATCATAAAGCATGATGGATATTTAATTGAAAAGTCCTTTATAAATAGGGAATACGTTTAGTATTCCTTCACCAGGGTTTCTAATGGGATATGAAGTTTATCGTAAAGTTGACGAATCATTTTAAGGTTTAATTTTCGTGTGTGATGAAAAATATCACTCACTCTGCTTTTATATCCCAGTATTTTTGCTAAATCCTGATTAGATAAGCCTTGTTGTTCCATTCTGTATTTGATAGCTTCTAATGGGCTGGGAGCTTCAATAACAAAATGTTTGTTTTCATAATCTTGAATTAATAAAGCTAAAACATCCGCTTCATTACTTTCTTTACTTCCTTGCTTTACAGAAAAGATTTCTTCAAATCTTTCTAAAGCTGCAAGGTAGTCTTTTTTGGTTTTAATAATTTTAAGTTCCATTACCGATTTTTCTTTACAATTTTTTCTTTTTCTTATACATATCTACTGTTTCCGCATCTACCTTATCATACTGAGCATGCGTACCAATAAACTTTATAAAAACCCAACCTTTCTCATAATGTATTTCTGCTATCAGCCTATAATCATTCCCGTTAATCTCAAAAATAGCCCTGTTGTTTTTTATGTTTCTGGCTTTATTAAAATCCTTAATAACATCATTTGGTTTCTTCCATACCTTAGTTAAAACATCATGGTACCATTTCTCTAACGTATTCTTACAATCTGGATGAGCCGTATAATAATCTACAATAGTACCTCTGTTATATATGTTCATCCCGTATTATTATATTCTATAACAAATATATGACAAAGTAACCAAATTGGTTACTTTTTAACATTATTTTATGTAAACAAGTTTAGCGAAACGAGAGATTAAAATTTCCCATTTCTTAACTAATTACTGCCTTAAAGTATTGATTTTAAAGGATTACACTTAAGTACTATACTTAAGAGGGGTTAGGAACGCTATTCTAATTCCATAATTTAAAGACCATTAGATTATATCTAATTTTTAAGATTAAAAGCTTTACTAAGCTCACTATAGTTATTCAGATCAACATTAGGATTGGCCATACGAGCAGACGGAGGGATGACTACTACCTTAAATTGAACTGTGGTTAAAGAATAAAAGCTATTTGGGTTACTACCCAAGCCAACATTATTTTCCCATGTCACTTTTATATAATTAGGATCTGTTTCAAAACCCATAAAGTAGTTTGATGTTGCTACCTCAGTAAAAGGCATCGCAACCCAGTTATTATTCCCTGACCCGAAAAATACCTGAACGGCTGCAGAATTAATATTACTCGTAGTTAATTCCGGTACAGTAAGAGATACATACCACCTTGAAGAGGTACTTACCCAGGAACCAGAGCTTATTGAAAAGGTTTTTGAAATTACAGTTGAGCTTCCATCTTTACCGGGTTCGCCATCTTTTCCTTTTTTACAACCATTAATTATAAGCATCGACGTAGCAAATAATATGGCTACGTTTATTCGGAATAGTTTTTTCATAAATTAAATGTGGGTTAAAATGTTAGTGGTTTGCTTCAACCGGATTAATGACAGGTTCTGTAGTCAAAACATTTTCTTTGTCTTTATCCATGTTATTCTTCAAATAATATCCACAAAGAGACAATACTAATGCGATGATACCACCAATGATAGTTCTGGCATACCAATTTGGTTCAGGTTTCTTTTTAGTAGCGGCTCTTTTAGGCTGATGTACCTTAACGTTAACATTTACGTTGTTGGTATTATTATTTGTGTTGATATTGGAGTCTGTTGGTGTATTTTTTGTAGCCATCGTATAATTTTCAAGGGTAGTCTAAGCTTGTAAAACTATATTATTTGAATTTACTACACAATACGTAAAAACACCTGATTTGAGTGAAAAAGAAATTCAGAATATTAAAAACGGGTAATCTAAGGTATCAAGCCTTGTGCGTTCTATGCTACATCAAGGATAAAGTTTGCACACTAGGCATAAAATATATTGATAAATAACTCTTGCTAAATTAAAAACACCAAGCTGTTAAGCCTGGTGTCTATTTCAATTTAACTTAGGTGATATTTGGAACACTGCCCAACCTAACATAGATAGTTCTATAATAATCATTCTCTTCTTTATCTTCTTTATAGAAAACATTCAACCCAATTTCATTACTAATACTTTCAAGAAATTCGAAAGATTTAATCGTCATTTCGTAATTATTTTCTTTTATGGGAAATAGATACAAAGAAGGAGGAGTAATATGACTGATTTCATCGGCGAAATCTTTAAAAGATTTTATAGAATGATAATTCGATGTCTTTTTATCAGACAGCGTTATTGTTAAAAACGCATCATAAGAAGATTTGTCAATTATTTCCGAAAGACAATTGAAAACAAATAGACTCCCATTATCCCAATTATTAGAAACCTTAAAATATTCATTTATTTCGTCAATATGTAAATCATCATAATTTTGCCATGATTTATTAGTAATAACATTTTTCATCCATTTTTGCAGGACTTCTATTACTTGTTTTCTTTGTTGATTTAATGAGGGAGTTGCCATCCGATAGATTTTAAAAAGTTAGTTTCTGCATTTGTTAATGTTTTTACGCCGTGTTTCTATGTACCATTAATATTTAGTGCACTTCCATCACTAAAATGTATATGGTAGTTCCATTATTTAAAAATTATGTATCGTTTTAATTAACTAACATACTTCTTAATTCGCTGATTATAAACTCCTTTAAGTAACAACTTATTCAAAAGCACTAATCTGAACATTACCTACGTGACCCACCTAAAATCCTTGTCTTTTATAAAATTCATCAGAACTAATAGCAGCTGTATATTCACCATACATTCCTCTAAATACATCTTTTTGCTTTACAAAAGAATAAATAATGTCTTTTTTGACTTCATCACTATAATGATTATAACTCTTCTTAGCCTTAAGGTCATTTAAAACACCATCTTTAAATCCAAAAAGAAATAAAAAAAGAGTGTCTAATGCCCCCAACACTGGATCTGTAGGATTACAAAGTGTGACCCTGATGGTTAAAGAATACTCATCCTGAAATTTTAGATCAACCCAATAATCGTTGTCTTTTTTGTAAACATAGTGTCCAGGCTCCTCTTCACCCGGAGTATGCATCTTTCTCTTGTCCCTGGTAACCGTATGGAAAATTTAAACTACTTATATAATTCCTCCCTGGCATAGAACCTCCGTGGGGGTAGTAATCGATATAGCTATAAACCTGAAAATTACCATGGCTGTCATTTCCTACTACTGCACGGGTATTACCTAATTGGTCGGTGAGTTCAAATAATGCAATAGAGCTTGTTACATCATAAGTACCTGCCCGTCCTGCACCATATAAGGTAAAATCCTTTAAAATTGTTACGGGAGCCGGTGCCAAAAGGTCTTTGGTATACGATGCCACCTGCGCACCTCCGGCATCGTAACTGTAATATGTTGCTTTAATAGCCACATTGGAAGCATTGTAACTTGTTTTACAATGGCGCAGGCCTTTATCGTTATATGTAAATGCCACTATATTATACCCATTGGTTAAATTAAATACCCTCTGGGTCAAGCCCTGCGCGTTATATTCAAAACCTTTGTTTTCCTGGGTATTCGCTACCAGTTCCCCTATTTCGTTATATACATAATTAGTAATTGGGCGTGCCGTTCGGCCGGGCTTTCGCCACTCGCTTTTTTTGTTGCGCAGAAATGCTTACAAAAAAGAGCTCAAACACAGGCTCTATCCCTCACGCAATTAAAATTTCAAAGAACATTTTTCTTAATAAATGATGAATCACTTAGGAATTATACTTAGGTGACACTTGGAACACTACCAACATAAAGGGATTTTATTTTCTTATTTCACAACCGTTAAGCAAACATAAAATAAAAAACGATGGCTACTACCATCGTTTTAATTAACTAATATACTTCTTAATTCACTGATTATAAACTCCTTTAAGACACAACTTATTCAAAAGCGCTAATCTGAATATTACCCACTACCTAACTGAAGTGGTTTCAAAATCAACGCCTTTCAACTTATCTTTCTGTATCGCTTTTTTGAGTGTCTCACTCACGTATAACCCTGTGGTTATTTTCCATAAATCATGTGATGACGGCATAGAAAACATACTATAAAATTTAATTTTTGAGAGTGAAAAAACAGGTCTAATTATGTGATCTGTACCTTGAACAAATATTGTTTTCTCAATATCTAAAACATCCAACATTTTTTTAAATCTTGGTATGTAATATATTCTTTGTTCTCCATTGCCATTTATTTTAGCAGTTAACCAGTCTAAGCCTTCTAGTCCCGTCAAAGACTTGTTAATGATATCTTTGAGTCTTTCTGAAAATAAAGGCCATGCAAGACTATTCGGTTGATTATCTAACCAAATATCTTTTACATCCGTTAAATCATCGCTTTCTACAAGCCCATCTTTTCCTACTGAGAGCTCAATCAAGTTTAATTCAAATGGCACTTCATTGAGCCCGTCTAATTCGGCAATTAGATCCTGTGCTAATTTTACATTTTTTGGTGCAAATGCACTTGCTACTGGCCCGAAGGTGTCTTTATAGCTTAATAAAAAATAATTTCCCATATTTACCTTACCACACTAGGCATAAAATATACTGATAAATAACTCTTGCTAAATTAAAAACACCTAGCTGTTAAGCCAGGTGTCTATTTTAATTTAACTTAGGTGATATTTGGAACACTACCCATTCAATCCATTGATGAATTCATTAAATCCTTTCGCAATCAAATACAAATTTGCATAATTACTATCATCTGATTTCTTATAATTAACCTCTTTCTCATGATCCCAAAAATAAACATATCCTAAGTCATGATTGCTACAGGATATACAAATTAAATTGCCACCAGGATCATGTGCAATTGGTAAAATATGTGTAGGTAATCTTTTTTCTTTGACTTTATATATCTCAATATAATTTTTAAGGTTATCATATTCACCATCATAAATTGCTAAAAACCAATCCACAAAAGATTCCGTAATTTTTCCATTTTCAGTAAAACTAAACATATTTGGAGAGCATTGTCCTCCATTATGTTTGAGTAAATGTTTTTTATATTCCTTTGGAAAATTCAAATTAACAAACCTCTCAATTTGTTCTATTCTAGATCTATTTAATTCATCTTCTGTTTGTTGAAATACAGTCATATCAATTTTTTTAATTGGCACTATACTTAGGTGATATTTGGAACACTACCCTTTTCAGCGATTTAATTTTAAAAATAGTATCAAGTGATAATTTGATACGTGTCCCTTATTCAAAGGTATCACTTTAGTTTACAATCATAGGTATCGAAAGTATAGTGACCAAAAGTACCACCACTATTTGTAGGTTACCATAAGTCGTGCTATTGTTGGTAATGTTGATGTATGGATTCATTCCATCAGAGGTTAGAGTATTTCCATAAGCATCCCAAACCTGTAGTGTTACTCTAGCGGTTGCATTATTACCAGCACCAGTGCCGTATCTCAACTCTACATGGTCTAGTTGAATGGTAAGGCTATCGCCATCATGATAGTTAACGCTTTTTTTAATCCAAATAGCTTTCAAAGTTCCACCATACAAACCATTTGTAGTAAGCCCAGTTAGCCCACAATATGTAGCCGAATTAATATCGTAGCTGGTTAATTTAGTTCCATTTAGAAAAATTCTAACACCGCTAGTATCCTGTTTAAAGTCTGGGACAACTGGTGTAGCGGTTGATGTTGTAATAATGTATTCTAAGCCAACTGTATAATAAACCTTAATCTTACCAACTGTATCATTTGCCGTTGTTGTTGATGTGGGAGTGGTTGTTGGTGTAGTTGTGCTGTTTTGTGTTGATTGCTGACTTGGAGTATTGTTTTGTTTTTTGCATGATGCAAAAGCGATACTCAACGCTAAGATTAATGTTAGTTGTTTCATGGTGGTTGGGTTAAAAATTAAAGCTTGTTAAGAAAATATTTAAAGCCTATTAAGCCTAGTATTATTGCTCCTAAAATCATATTGATGAAGCCAGCAATTATTACCGAAAACAGGTCAACTTTACTTTCTTTATACAACTGGTATGTACGAAAGAAATAATAGGTTTCGTTTTTTCGTCTGCCAAAAAAACTACTTACGGCACAACCTATTACAAAGGATATGATTAAAAATAAGTATATCATAGTATTATTTTTTATTTAGTGTTTCGTACTCCAATTATCTGGTTTGTCTCCATCTTTGCGGTTATACTGTTTACCACATGATTTACTGCAAATATTTTTACTACTCAAATCATTTGCTCCAGCTGGCCTCCAACCAGTTTCTGAATCGTCAAACCAACCAAGACCTGTAAAACTTTTACCACACATTTCACAAACTAGGTCTGTGGATGCTGTGCTAACACTTACCTCTGATTTTTCAGAGCTTGAAGAGCTACAACCAAAAAGAATGGCTGAGATGAATAATTGTAATGCTAATTTTTTCATTTTTTTATTAGTTAATAGTTGATGTACAAATATACAAATTATAACCGTATACGGTTATATAATTTATCCTTTATTTTCTGACTATTGGTTTATGGAAAAACCAAAGCCAAGTAGCCAGTTTGATAAAAAGTTTGGTTCGTTTGTTAAAAAGAAACGGATTGAATTTGATTGGTCACAAGCCGACTTAGCTGCTAAGGTTGGTAATAATTATCAGAATATTTCACGGTTAGAACGTGGCGAAATTAGTCCAACACTCTTCTGGTGTTATAAGTTAGCGGAGGCGTTTGAAATGGATTTAGCGGACATGATAAAAGAGTTTGGGTATAAGCCTAAAATGAAATAACGTCAAATAACTCTTGAATTAAAGAGGCATGTTTCTATAAATTTTCCCGTTTAACATACAACCACCTTTAGCATGTTTAGGATGGTCTGCTTTTATTGTAGGGTCATGTTCATTTGGATTAAACTTTGTTTTTCCCCATTGCTTAAAGAAAAAAGCAACATTTTCTTTTTTACATTTCCTTTGGACATCAACTATCCATTCTTCCTTAATTGGTCTTGCTTTTGGTCCAGATTCACCACCAACAATTACCCAGTCAATTCCTCTAACATTTAAGTCAGACACATCCGCTATTAACGGTTCAATAGATAAAAACTTTGTTTTAGCATTTGTTCTTTTCAGTAACTCAACTCTACTAATTACTTTATTGCTTTCAACAGAAACTCCCATCCAAATATTTTTTGTCCACGTAAGCTCTTTGTTGTATTTCAAAACTAAATCAGCTCTTTTAGTGAGTACTTGGAATGTATGTTGAGGGTTATCGTTCATCACTTTAAAAACCTTTTTAATAAATTCCAATGGAACGTCTTTATGGAACAAATCGCTCATTGAATTAACGAATACAATACGTGGCTTTTTCCAATGGTATGGAGTTTCCAGCTCGGAAGGATGTATCCTTAACTTAAAATTGTCTTTATACTTTTCGACTCCCATTGCATGAAGCCTTTTTGACATAATCTCAGCGTAGCAGAACTTACAACCATCTGAAATTTTAGTACAACCAGTTGTAGGATTCCAAGTAAGTTCAGTCCATTCAATTGATGATTGTGCCATTATTAAGTGCTTTTATCGTTATTTTATCTGGTGTCTTTTTATAAGAATTATAGTTTATATAAAAGGCAGACCGTCTTCCTTTGCTTCCATCTTTATTTAAAACTTCAAGGCAATTCTCATTTTGAAGTTTTGTAAGAATTTCATTGCAATGAGATGGTTTATGGCGTTGATGTAATGTGAATTTGTATACTTCACTATTTGTTTTTGAACTCGATAAAAACTCTTTCAATTTCCTTTCGAAAATAAAAGTATTTGCAGTCTTTTCAATTGTGTCAAATAAATTTGACTCACCTTCAAATTGCCATCCTCTACCTTCTTCTTCATCAATCTCCCATTTTGCATCTTGCATCCTGTCAAATCCATAAATGTGGCTTGTGAAATAAAACAAGCAGAAAAACTGATTTTTATCTCTGGTAATAATAAATCTATCTACAAAAAACTCTTCACCAAGAGCTTTCTGAAATCCGTCCATTAAATTTTCAATGAAATCCACTCCCGTATCACTCTTTGGCCATTGTTCTTTCGGCAAAATTTCAGAAATGAACTCCTTTAATGACTCTGGTGTTCCCTTCTCCTCAAATCTAAACATGAATTGAGTTGGTAGAAAAAGTAACACTTCACTATTTTTACCAGCCAACAAACTCTTTATGTCTGATATTCTTATTTCTTTATACCCATAAGGGTCAATAAAAATGAAGGCTTTTTCGTTTTTTAAATTAGCAATGTCTTGTGCTATTTTCGAAACTAACACCCTGTAATCTTGATTAGAAAAAGTTAAACCGCCCATCTCTTTGTAATGCAGTTTTCTATTGCTGATTTCAGTTTCTACTTTTTTCGTTTTCCATTCCTCGATATCATTAAAAAGACAATTAGTAGCTTTTGACTTGCCATTAGCACGATTTTGAAAGTGAATATTTTTAATTGTTTCAATCATTTGTAACGGACTACCTAACCCGCCATTCTCATACACTCCTTCACCACAAAACATATCATACAAATGAATTGCATTGATATACGATAAAGAATTAATTACATTTAAATATCTTTCAAGATAAAGCTTAAGAAGACGAACCTTCACTTCTGAATGGTCGTACATTGTTTTCTGCGAATCTTTAAGAGCCATTATTTGCTATTTTGGTGAGAGCTAAAGTTATCAAAAAAACATCGACTCTTTACAACTGATAGAATTGGTTTCTAACGAAAGTACTAACATATTATACTAGTATGTTGCTACAATCTGTAGCATTTCAAAAATTATTGATAATCTCAGGCACTACCGCGATAAATAAAAAACCGTAGCTTTTAACTACGGTTCTTAATTTAAAAGTGTTTAACGATTACCACCTTTCAGACGGCTCGCTTCGAGGTAATCGTTACCAATGAATATCTTAAGTTAAAAGTAGACAAATCCATGCTTAACATCAAATAAAAAAGAGAGGATAGATAACCCTCTCTTCTATTTTAATTTACCTTAGGTGACATTTGGAACACTACCTAATCCCTTAAATTCCTCATGAAGCCTATCTTGATTCAGAAGCAAATATTCATAGAAGTTTCCCAATGGATAATCGGTCATACATTTTTTTATCAGATTCAAAATAACATCTTCTACATTACCGATGCTTTCATCCTCATAGTGTATTCCTATGGTTGGATATTTACCGTTGTAATTTGCTATCACAACGTCAACTTTAATTGGCAACGAAATTATGGTTTCCTCTTTCCTAAGAACATCTACAATAAAATTTATTATTGCAAAATCAAAAACAGAAAATCTGTTATCCAATTTATTCAGAAATTCGGGTTCAATTAATTGATAGCTATTTTTCATATACAGAATTTTAATTGCCTACAAAGTTAACTTTTATTCCTTTTGAATTTAAATATTGCAATTCTCTAGCAGTAAAATAGCCATTAGGCATCCCAGGAACATAACCATTTATAACTGAAGGCAATGATGTAGGATTAGTTGCAATTGAAAATTTATCGCCTCGTAGTATTCTTGCATCTAACCAAGCCTTATTTTGAGCCCACGTTACACGACTACCAAAAATCCCAGATTTATGCCAAGTATCGATACTAGCGTTATCAGCATATTTAACTAAATCATCCATCCGTCCAATTACCGTAGTCATCTCATTATTAGCAAGACCTTTTTCAATATTTCCTCCTGGAAAAGCGCCTAACGATGCATAAGCAAAACTAGTAAAATTTCCCTCATTTCCATACTTATCAGTCCCATTTATCAGCATAGACGTTGCATCCCATCCATTTGATATAGGATTAATACTTTCAGCTGTTTTTAACCCAATCATTAAATCATTTTTGAACTTTGTATCAAGTCTAATCTTGGTATTAAATTCATCTCCACCAATTCTATGAAATCTCCAACCAACATTAGTACCGAGTGTTGCTGCTTCAAATGCTTTTCCATCATGACCATTACCTACCTTACCTGTACGGAAAGTTGGTTTTTCAACATAATCTGACCAATAGCCATATAACCCACGCTTATCACTGTAATAATAATCTTTTCCACGTTCACTATAAGAACCAAAAGAATCTACATTGTCCATTATTCGGTTTGTAAACTGGCTTTCGTAAGTTTTACCATTATATTTAGCAAGGATAGACCTTTCCAAAGGACTCATACCATCATAGCTTTTACCTTGAGCAGATTCTATTGTACTTAATATCACATTGGTATTATCTCTAGCACTACCACCATCATCACTTCTTGCACTCCAATCCCAACCGCCATCAGGATCAATACTACTCACAGGGTTATTACTCATGGCTAAGTATGGTGAGTGATGTTGTCCATTAGGATCAGGGTTATACCAACGTCCTATCCGTGCATCATACTGCCTTAATTCAAAGTTGGTTAAACCTGTTTCAGCATCTTTCTCTTGTCCCTGGTAACCGTATGGAAAATTTAAACTACTTATATAATTCCTCCCTGGCATAGAACCTCCATGGGGGTAGTAATCGATATAGCTATAAATCTGAAAATTACCATGGCTGTCATTTCCTACTACTGCACGGGTATTACCTAATTGGTCGGTGAGTTCAAATAAAGCCGAAGTGCCTGCTACATCATAAGTTCCTACCCGTCCTGCACTATATAAGGTAAAATCCTTTAAAATTGTTACGGGAGCCGGTGCCAAAAGGTCTTTGGTATACGATGCCACCTGTGCACCGCCGGCATCGTAGCTGTAATATGTTGCTTTAATAGCCACATTGGAAGCATTATAACTTGTTTTACAATGGCGCAGGCCTTTATCGTTATATGTAAATGCCACTATATTATACCCATTGGTTAAATTAAATACCCTCTGGGTCAAGCCCTGCGCATTATATTCAAAGCCCTTGTTTTCCTGGGTATTCGCTACCAGTTCTCCTATCTCATTATATACATAATTAGTGGTAACCGGTTGGTTTGGTAAATCCAGCTCGGCAGTATAACCTGCTGTATTGGTTGCTAAATCTTTAATATTTAATAAGCTATTTTTTTGCGTGCTGCTGTAATTATACGCCAGGTCGTCGAGCAGATGCGCTGTAGTAGTATTAATAGGGGCTGCGTAACGTTTCAGGCTTTGTAAATTTCCGTTTTTATCGTAGCTAATGTTATCCAGCTTATATTCAGGCAGCCTTGTAAAATTATCTACTCTTAAGGGATGCCCCACTCCGGGGCTTGTTTCATTTACCGTACCAAACTGCGCTCCCTTTAACTGGTACAACTCGTCGTAAGTGTATTCATACATTAAAGCATCTGTATAATTAGCGGTAGCTGCCGTAGGTAATTTAGTACGCCAGCTAAAGGCTTTTACCAAACCGGTGTAGCTGGTATTATCATCGTTATAAGCCGAAACATAGTTGTATGAGTTAACCGGCGAATTGGCCCTATAGTAATCGTTAGGATAATACTCTAAAGCAAAGCTAAAGGCATCGGGGCTTACAGCCGCATTGGGGCCTGTAGCATAGCCATCCATCCCGGGATCGAGGTTGGTTAAGGTACTGATAGGGTTATTTACACTTTTGAGTTTACCATCAATCGTATAGATATAATCGAGGCCCTGTAAATTATTTCCCAGGAGCGTTCGTTTAAGAGCACCATGCAGGTAATAACTGTATTTGGCAACCGGTTTCAGGTTTGCTGCCGGGTTTGTGCCAATTCCAAAATTAGAAGCCGTTAAACGTTCGTCGGTATCGTAAGCAAAGGTGTGCAGGATATTGTCGGCAGCTGATGCCTGGTAGAGCGAAGTTTGAAGCTTCCCTCTCATATCATACGTATAGTTCATGGTTTTGTAACCTAACTCTGCACTGTTTTGTACGCTCCATACCTGCCTGCCCAGTTCATCGTAACTGTACCAGGTAGTACTTTGGGCATTGTATGTTTTGCTGACTTTTGCAGCGGTGTATTTTTGTGCATAAAGGCTATTCGCCATATTGGTTGGCAAAGTAGCATCGGCATTATCGTACTGCATATAAGTAGCATCTATAATACGCCCGTCGTTATAAGCCGATGAGTTAGCATACGCTGCTACACCTGTACTAAGAAAGCCACTGGTAACCGCTACACCATTTTTGTAATCGTAATAATTCTGAAACTTAAAAGGCGTAGTAGCTCCGGTTATTCCTTTGTATTCGCCACTAATTACCGGCCGCCCTAATTTATCATACACAATGCACGAAAATTTTGCGCCGTTAGCCCGCTGTTTATCATTTTGGGTAAACAGTAATTTATCTTCCAGCTGATCGTATACATAATACACCGTTCCCTGGTCTTCGTTAATGGATCCTACCAAACGGTCGTACTCATCATACATATAACGATTAGCCATTTTTATAGAAATGGGTACCGGTATGTTTGAGATGTCTACATCCACATTCATCCCTACCGCATGGTTCAGGGCATCGAGCACCGGGTGTAAATTGATAGGCACATAATATTCCCCCGAACACATATTAGGGTCTATCGTTGCATCACCCATAAAACCTTCAAAATTAGTGGTGATATTCTCTGTTTTCACAGAAATACTTTCAATGGTAGAAAGCTCGGCAAGATCAAGCTTCACCGGAAAGCTAGTAGAAGTAAGTGGTGTGATTTCTGTTATAACGCCTCCGGTTGCATTTAGTTGCCCGGTAGAATGTATTTCAAAGCCATAAGGCACTGTAACCATAGGTGTGGTGGAAGCTGCCTGTCCTCGTATTTTTTTATAAAAGCTGAAATTTCCGGTATAGGTGATTTTTTTACCGGCCAGGGCATTTAAAGGTATTTTGGTTTCCAGCGAATCGAGCATACGGTAAAATACAATAGTAGAAGAATCGGGCATCCCGATATTGGTGAAATTTGTATCAACCGGCAACATCACCCTATTGGAGTCAACCACCGGTGGATTTGCAATCACATAGATAGAATCCTGGTAGCGTTTTTGCGCGTTGGATTTAAACACATAAGGGCTCGTGAAAGTAAAACTGTTAATGGCGGAAGCAATAGGTTTAATATTAATAAAGGCCGTCCCGTTTGTACCACTGCTTTGCAATACAATAGGTACAATTAACCCGCCATTGGGGTTACAAGGGTCGGGTGCACCGGCTGTACTGCCCGTTTTTTGTACAGAATAAGGCAGGTTTTGGCAAACCACATCGTTAGGACTTGTGTTTGCTAAAAGGCGCCCCTTGCGATCATAAAAATAAAGAGTCCACTGTGTGTAATCCACATCTACCATCGCTACCAGGGTATTGGGCGGTGGCGTAGATGTCGTGTAGGTTACCTGTAAGTACAAACTTTTACCGGCGTAATTTCCCGAAAACGTAAAATAACCCGTGGAAGCGTTATAGGTATAATCGGTGCCGCTTATCAGGTTTGTATTTCTGTTCACATCTTTTAATACCGGTACAGCCGCTGTGGCAACCGGTTGGTTAGCTACTAATTCGGCAAAACGAAATGTTCCCGCTTTATTTTTTGGAATATAAATATATTGGATCTTTTCCTGGGTAACTACCGGAAATAATTGTTTGATATCCTGGTGAGTCACACAGCCTGTACCATCACCTGTAATACAGGTAGCAATGGTTTGTCCACTCGAATTGGTATAGGAAATCTGGTCTTTACCATCGGGATTAATGGCAATGGTTTTAAATAATTGTAAATTATAATTAGGGTTACTTTGCCTGATCGAAAAATCTTTTTCGAGTTCGTAAGTACGGTAAGGAAACACATAATTCAATTCATTTAATAAAGGATCGGCACTCGCTTCAGGAGTACTGGTATAAATAAATTTGGTTTCGTGTCCGGAACCCATTTTTAAATTGGTACCAACGCCGGCACTACGCCTCGGCCTGCCGTTATCATAAAATTCGGTACGGGCATAAGGCAGGTCATCGGCTGCTACAAAACTTTCTGCCGTGTTAGCATTGCTGTAATACCAACCCAGTTTACCCATTGAGGAAGAATTTACAGGCCTTGCATTATTTACATCACCATGTGCATTAAAGGCATCCATTATATCTGCAGATACTCCTGTACCCACAGGATGGTCAAAATCATTGGCACTGTAAGATACTCCCGGAGTTATTTCTATAAAATTAGGAACATAACAAATATCAGTGTTAAAAGAAGGAGCCGGTAAACTTTGCCCTACAGCCCTTCCGTAACTATCATACAAGGGCTCGCTCACCAGCACATTGTTTGCACTAAATAATTTGGTTTGGCTTTGTATGGTTCTTCCTATCATATCCATAAAGGTTTTACCATCACTTTTTATCGTGCCGTTCTCATCAAAAGTACGGGTACGTACCCAGTTTAAATTGGGCTCCCCGCATATGTAAACCGGGATGCCTGCAAACTTAATAAAATCAGGATCCAGAGCTAAAGAGGCCGGATTCTTTATTCGGGTAGAATTTTGTGTCACAAATAGTGAGGTCAATAAATACTGTGAGGAGATTGTTTCCGTAGCGATGAGTTTCTTGTTTTTATAAAGGGATATAAGGGTTCCATTGGTGGATAAAGAAAACAGATCTCCTTCTTTATAGGTAAAGTCGACTCCATCTCCATAAGATGTATATTGCTTAAACCCAACTTTAACAGTTCCTCCGTTAAAATACACCAGGTGCAGTTTGGAATAAGCATCAGCAGTTCTAAAATCTCCGGTAACGTTTATTTTCCCGTTCATTAATAAGGAATCGGCATATCCCAAAAGGCTGTTAAGGGCGTCGTCATACACATAGGGTGAACTATAATGAGGATCGATGTTAGCCACATTAAATCCTAAAAAACCAAAAGCAGTGTGGTTGGTAGTATCTGCCATCGTGAGTTCGCAAAAGCCTCCTTTATCTCTTGGGATGATATTGTAGGATACCAAAGCAGCAGCCGAAGAAGTGATAGTACTTGTTTTGGTATACGTATCGTTGGTAACAGACATATTTTTTTGAAGCTTCCAGTTGTTTTTTAAGCCGAGGCTGGTTTCTACAACCATGCTATCGTTATAGGAATCCGTAACAGTACAGGTATAAGTTCCTACAGGCATCCCAACACGGATATTGGTATCAATTGCTGATCCTGCCCAGTTGTATACATAAGGTGGTGCGCCACCATTGGCCAGAAGTACAATAATCCCTGAAGAGGCATTATCGTTGGTAGGATGTTCTTTGGCCAGTTGAATGGCTATAGGCTTTGGTTTAAAATTACACATCAACCCGGTTAAAAAACCGTCCCTTGCCAAAACACAACTAATCACATAAGGTTTGGTTGATCCGTAATCATAAGAAGTAATCACTTCATCATTCACAATGAAATCAACCATACCGGTTTCGGGATTCATGAACAATTGTATCACACTTCCTTCCTCCAGATTTTCTGCCAGGTTTTCCATACTGCCTTGTTTTGCCGCCCATAGAATTTGTTTATCTCCCTGGTAATAAAAACCGAAATCGATATTACTGATATTGTCCGCAATCCTATTGTTTACAATGTCGTTCAATGTATCATTAAAACCGAAGGCATTATTTCCGGTTAGGTCGGTTAAGGTATAGGTGATGGTTCCTTTATCAGCCACCGGGGAAAACCGGTTCAAGGAATTGGCCGTACCAAAATCGCTGGCATGTTCCATAGAAAGTGTAAGTCCACTCAGTGTGCAGTGTTTAATTTTGGTCCACTTTACATCATACCCGGCTACACTCTGTGCTTTTACACAAACAGAAACCATAAGGGCCAGCAATGTTACTTTAAAAGGTGTTATCATAAAATAGTGTTAATCGTAAAAAATTAATGTCTTGTAATATATTCGGCGCTGTTATTTCCCTGCTGATCCTGTGTATGTATTTTATAAACGTAAGTATTTAACAGCACTGGAACCGTAGCACTGATCACCAGTTTGGAATCCTCTGTATAAAACAGCGGCTGGCCTGTTGTGCCCGTTACAGGCGCTGCCGACACCATATAGTTAACCTGGTAAATAAGTGAACTGTCCTGTTTATTTAGTATTTGTAAATATACTTTTGTAACAGTTGCGTTAGGTTTTAAGGTGAGGGTAACTTTAGGCAGTACCACCATGTTAAGCGAAGCTGTATCAGTAGTGCCGGTTGTTGAAACCGTTTCGTACTGAATCTTTACTTTTTGAAGAGTGGAATGATTGAGCGTTGTGCCCGTTTGTGCTAAAACAGTTGTAAAGGTACAAATGCTCAGGGCTATATAAATAAGACGTTTCATAAGGGATACTATTTAGTTGTATTAATCCGGTTAAGATGAATAATTATGGTTTGGCAAAATGATAGGTACTTTCACTTATTAGTTTAACGCCACCGCTGTACTCTTTGTAAGTAGTGGTAATCCGGAGGGCGTTATCATAATTATACAAAGTGGCAAAATTGTCGTTATCGAGTTGTGCTACTAATGCACCTGTTTTCTCATTGTACACATTACCGGTCATAACAGCATCTTTAGGATGAACCGCAAAATCATCGAAATATGCTTTAGAAGTGCTATTGGTATTGGATAAGGAAACCAGCATATTATGCGTTAACGATACATTAAAATTATCGGGCACATCTATTTCTGTACTCATTAATACCCAATTACCCACGGTAATGTTAGCCGGATTATTCCTTGCTACAGTTTTAGTAACCGCATAGGCTGCACCGGAAACAGTACCGTTAAGTTGTATGGTTAATGCCGCCGTTGCCGGACTAAGGCTATGTACCCACACCTTGGCCACGTAGGTTCTGCCAACCTCAAAGTTTGTGGTGTTAAACTCAGGGCCAGCCTGGTTAGGATTTAACCCGGCTAAACTAACTCCTGTGTGAGGTATTATAAGCGAATTATTAACCGTAGATATAGAAACCCCCTGGGCGGTTTCGCCATGGCTTACCTCTCCACCAAACATCACATTATTATTTCCGGACCCGATAGCAGCGTCTTCAAAACCCGAAAAAGCAAAGGAGTTATAATTGGCATTGCTGATACTCGCCAGTTTGTACAGGTTTTTATAGCCCCACCTCGAGGCAGTTTTACGACCGTTTAATCCCTCCTGCTCTATACAATTGTAAGAGAAATCGTATAAGGTGTTTTTACTGAGTTTGCGCCAGTCGGCTGCCAACGGTACGGTTGAAGCAAGCACATCATCATCCAGTAAACGTTCGTAGGTTTCATCTAAATGATACCAGGCTTTGGTAGCGTTTGTTATCCCGTAATTAGGAGTATTCCCCAAGCGTACTCTTATAGGATAGACGTTAGAATAAGTAGCCTTAGACTCATTAACCACATAGGAAAAGGTGCCAATTGTTTTAAGCACTTTTTTATTGCTAACCGTACTCACAATATTGCGGTTGGCTTCGGATCTTGATTTCAGATCAAAGGTAGGATAGAGCAATGATGCCCCTCCCGGAATAATGGCATTATATGCATAAGTGGTATACGTATCATACACTCCTTTGGTAGGATCGGTTACTTTGGTATGAATAAGTGCGCCGGTATAACTATCTCTTCCATCAATACTCTCGGTTATCGTAATACCATCCTTGGTGGTAATAGTAGATCGTAACCAGGAATAAGAGTTAGTAACATAAGACTTATTAAAGTTGTAATGGTCTGTTTCATTATAGCTGTAAGAACATTGTCCCGTAGTACCACTTGTTGGATATATAGTATAATTTGGATATTTAACGTCTTCTCCTGTTGGATGATAGTATTGTTCGGAAACAAAGGTGCTGTTATAATTATAAACCGTAGAACTTGAACCATCTGTAACGGAACTCAATTTTCCTAAAGAATTACTGTTAAGCGATAAACTAAGATCTAAATTCATAGTATAATCATATGCCGGAGGGCCTATACCAGTTGTTGTTGTTGCTGAAGGCAAGGCCATACAGCCCATTCCATCGGGTCTCGCTATAATATATACCCAATTTTTGGCTTGTGTCATCCTGGGTGAAAAAGCAGTAAGCACCAGTGGGCTATTAAGTTTTTGGTTATTGAAATTCTGGGTAATAGTGCCGGCCGTTTCATTTTGTTGATTAAGAGAATACTGTTTACAAAAATCATAACCTACTAACCCGGTTAGTTTAGAATTTATTAATGTTTTAGTATTCATTACTACATCATGGTTTGAAGGGCCACTATTTGTTGAAAAAGCATTTGACTTCGGTACAATAGGACAATAGCCGTTTCCATAGTCGAATTTTTGGGTATAGTTACTTCCTGAAAAAGGATCGGTAATAACAATTTTATTTACCCTGACTCCCCCACCGTATAAATAAGCCCGGAAAACAACCGCATGATCAACCCCCACATTTGCACGATCGGATGAAAAAGAATATCCAGATTGCGTACAATTAAAATTGTATTCAGGTAGTGCACCCACCAGCAAGGTCGGGTAAGGGCCAACACCGCTGCCACTGGAGGCATTTGATTCTTTTGCTCCATAACGTACTAAAGTGCTATAAGAACGTGGGACGTAAGGGGTATTACCGCCATTATAATACACAGTAGGATGTCTGCATTGATCCCTCTGACTATATATCACATATCCAAAATAATTATACGAGGGGTCGGAAAGCGGCTCATTGGTTAAATGGTGAAATGAACCAAAGTCACTATCTGCAAAAGTAACCTCATCGTTTGACCCTATTTGGGTAATGGGAAAAATCAAATGTGGCTTATTAGCACTTACTGTAGGGCCGTTTGGGTCTCCCGTTACAATAGTTTTAAAAGGCACATCACCATTAAATCCTTCCTGGTGGTACCTGTCTGATTCGTAGGTAATCGCAATCTTTCCACCCAACGAGGTGTTGATTTCTTTTAGAGACCAGGCATCCACATCGTCTTTGGAAACTGCCGTTACATAATGGCTGTTAACGTAATCTTTTTTATAATAACCCCATAAATCAGTTTTTTCCACATTGAAATCCGGGTTTTTAGAGGTATTGGTTTCATCATATCCAAAATCAACGGAGGGTGTTATTTTTTCTCCCTTTAAATTATAAATAGTTATTTTTTTAAGTGTTAGCTTTCCGCTGTTAGGTAAATCGGTTGAACTTAAAAAACCATTACAATTTACAAATGCACGACCCAATACAGGCCGGGGAGAAACAACAACATTACTCGTAGAAAAACTATTATTAACGTTTCCGATGTATTTTTTTGCCAGGCTATAATCGGTGGTAAGCTCAGCACTTGTCAGTGCTGCATTATCAATGGCTGTTTTATTGGCATTGTACCGGGTAATATTTACAAAATTAGGATCGTATAATGCATAACCACAAGTGGAATAATCAAACCTGCTGTCTAAATCCGTACTACCTAAAGACGTCGTATTGATCAATAAATTTTTGTCTTCATTTCTTAGCAATACCACTCTGTCTAATTTAAGCAAAGGAGTTGCCTTAGCAGAAGTATTAAGTATATTATCATAACTCTGTTCATCTTTCCGCACACTTTTTACAAAGTAAGCGGTATGGCTGGCGGTTTTAATATAATTTAAAACGTACACATGAGTAGAACCAAAAGAAAGCATGGAGTTACGCTTATATTGATTTCCAACGGCTGTGCTGGTCACAAAATTCACCATTTTAGGCGATATTAAGGCATCTGTTTTAGCATTATACCGCTGACTGGCCCAGGCATAATTGCTGCTCCATAAAGAATAATTATAACTGATCCAATACCCTAAGTCTCCTTCATCTGCAGTATAGTTCCCATTGGTATCCTCATAATCAGGACCTGTAATGGCAGTGAGTTTCCAGCTGGTAGCATAAGCACTCGATGTCATTCGCATAATTTGTGATCTTCCGCTGGCATCCCAACTTGTATTTGCGTCGTTCCATTCATACACCGGTAAAGAATAATGATAGGTAATACCCGATGCATTGGTTATTTGAAAAGCGCCAATCACATCAGGACTATTGCTTGCAGCAGGCCGTCTGGTTTGTGATACATTGGTAACCGGGTTATAATCGAGGTAACCGGAAGTATTTGTGTAACTATAAAGGTTAGCATTGTTATTAATATCATTATTGGTGAAATATTTCACAAAGGTTCCGCTATGTATCCGGTTGGTGGTTTGATTAACGACAGATGACGATGTGCAGTTACTTGTACCAACAGATAAAACAGAAGAATTTTCAAAATAAAATTGACATTTTTTTGCAGATACCGGCAGGTTGTTTTTCATCGTATTCACTTCCTGGTGTATCTGCACTTCTCCTAAATAAAAAGGATGTATGGAACCGCCAATACCTTCTCCACTCACACTGTATTGATCGTACCCTAAGCCAGTATAGGGAACCGTATGTTTATTAAAACGGTAACTCTCATTGGATGAAGGATTAAAAGGTGTATTATTAATAAGAAACGGTGAAATTATCCCACTTCTTTCACTTTCCAGTAAACTGTAACTCATTTGTTGGTTATCTCCTGATTTATAATTAGATATTGATGCTTCTAGATCATTGGCATAAGGATTTGTATTAATATTGTTGTTATACAAACTTCCAAACATCGCCGTCACTTTATCAGATACTTCACTCGACTCAGGGCTATCAAAATACTGGTTTACACTTACACCATTATAATCGTCCGGCATATTTACTACCTGCCGTGTAATTTCACCGGGATTATAATCCCAGCCTAAACCTAACCATGATGCTTTTTGGTTTACAGTAATCCCTGCATGGTAATTAGCGTTGATAGATACATTTTCTCCATTAGGCCCCGGCAAAGTTGCTAAAGGCACACTGTAATTAAAATCACCGGTGTAACCATCCACCATACTACTTAAAGAAGAAGCAACAGGTGCGACACCGGCAGAGGACATTAAACTAATTGTGCGGGCAGAAGACGTTAATGGAAATCCTAATTCAATAACAAAGCTTAGAATTAATACGATAGAAACCGATCTTTCGGATTTTTTAAAAAAGGTAAAAAACATAAGTGTAAAAATTTTGGGCAAAAGAACAAAATAAATACTCACCATATTTGCTTTGTTAATAATTACCAAAGTATTTTATACATAATACTCATTTATGGCGATGAACTGCAGAGAAAACAGCGCTGTAAGTTAAATTTGTTAATCGATACAGGAAGTTTAAGTTAAATTTTTTACAAAGAGTGCATTACATAATAGAGGTTTAAAAACACTCTCATAAAATAACGAAGCACCTCAATAACCTTATAAATAAAGGGAAAAGAGAGTTACTGATAAGAGATAAAAAAATTAAGACAATTGTTCCGCCAGCAATTCCATTTCGTGCTTGGCATCTTTATGATTGTAAATAATATTATTCACAGCGTTTGTGATAGGCATATGTACATTGTATTTTTTGTTGATTTCACATACACATTTTACAGCGTAATATCCTTCGGCAATCATATTCATTTCCAGCTGAGCCTGCTTTACACTGTATCCTTTTCCTAACATGGTTCCAAACATTCTGTTACGGCTAAATTGAGAATAAGCTGTTACCAATAAATCTCCCAGGTACGCGGAAGCTTTGGTGTCTCTATCAATGGGATGTACTGCTGCTACAAAACGATCTATTTCCTGAATAGCGTTACTCACCAATACCGATAAAAAATTATCGCCATAGCCCAAACCATGGCAAATACCACCGGCTACAGCAATAACGTTTTTCAATACCGCCGATAATTCTGTTCCAAAAATATCGTCGCTGCTCGAACATTTAATATAACGGCAAGCCATGTACTTACACAGTTCGTCTGCATTTTTAATATTACTGCAAGCCAAGGTGAGGTACGATAATTTTTCCAAAGCTACTTCCTCCGCATGGCATGGGCCTGTAATTACACCTATGCTTTCGAAAGGTACCTGGTACGCTGTATTTAAATACTCGCCTACAATTAAATTGTATTGCGGCACAATGCCTTTAATGGCAGAGAAAACCACTTTATTTTTAAAGGTATCTTTCGGGAGATCTTTTAAGGTATCATGTATAAAAGCAGAAGGTACGGCCAGGATAACAATGTCGGCCTCCGTTATAGTGGATAACAGATTAGAAGAAAGATTTAATTTTTGGAGTTCAAAGTTTACTGAGCTCAAATACCGTGGATTATGCTGATATTGTTTCATATGATCAATATCCGCCTGGTTCCTGAAAAACCAATTTACTTTATCGGCATTATTGGAAAGTATTTTTACAATAGCGGTTGCCCAACTTCCACTTCCTATTACTGCTATTCTTTTTTCGTTTGTCATAGTATCTGTATTTTAAGCGCCCCGTAATACTTTCAGTAACTATCTAAATAGGTGTTGTACTTAGGGGGTATTAATTAAAGGTATTAAATCTGTTTTAATAAATCTGCTTTATAAAATATGTTTCCGTTTATAATTGTAGTATGAATCGTTTTGATATTCTCAATATTTAATAATGGATTTTTATTCAATATAATTAAACTGGCTTCTTTTCCTTTTTCCACGGTTCCTCTCACCTGTTCTTCATTAAAAAATTTTGCCGGATTATAAACAGACGCTTTTAAGATATCAAAGTTACTAATTCCGGCTTTAGACCAGATAACCATTTCTTCAAACATATTAAACCCTTCCAGTTGAAACAAATTGCCGTTTTCACCGCCCAGTATCAGTAAATTTCCTGTTTCATTCAATCGTTTTAAAAGGCGCAGTTTCTTATCAAAGGTCGGCATATAAGCGTTTTTATCCGAAGCGATTTTTTCTTTTCCTACCCGTTTAAACACGTCCTCTAACCCACTGTTCCATGTATCAATATAATGTTTTGGAGCATTATCCATGATAAGTCTTTTGTGGTATCCATCAGGAAAAGGAAGATCGTAGCTCATCACATCCCAATCTAACGTAGGGCAATTATACACTCCGTTTTTTTTGGTTAGCTCCATCGCCAGTTCAATTTTATCTTCCGGTATAGAGGTATATCCACCCAAATGCTCTATACTTTTAAACCCGGAGTTTAACACTTTGCTTAATCTTACATTGGCGGGGTAATGACCGCAAACAATTACGTTGTTTTTATTTGCAGCGGACATTAATCGATCAAAAACAGTATCATTAAAATCGGTGCGGTACTGAAAGTCGTAGAGTTTTGCAAAATCATATTTATCTTCAATGATCTTTGAAAACAAGCTATCCATTTGTTTTTCTGACCTCGCAGGATTATTTTTTGTAAGCAGATAAGGGTAATAAACCCTTGGCTTAATGGTTTTCGTGGCGATTAGCTTCCGTTGTTCAGCAATAGGAGAAGGGCTAAACATTACTCTTACATGGGTAACACCTGCGGCTACCATAGTCGTTAAAAATGTATCGAGCTTTTCGGGGTCAGGTAAATGAATATGCATTTCGGTAAGACCAGGCATTAAAAACTGATCTGCACCATTAATGATTTTTGTTTTTGAATTTTTCTTTAATTTTTGAAACTCATTAATATCTACAATCTTACCATTTAAAATAGCCACACTTTTTTTAAGTAGTACCGTATCTTTTGTAACGGGGATAATATTGACATCCTTAATAATAATTTCCGGGAAAGCCTGTCCAAATAAGGGTTGACTAAATTGGAATACAGAAAATACAAGTAAAACTAATGCGTTCTTCATGGGGAGTTTTTTGTAAAGCTAAACGAATTTTAATTTCCACATTAAGTGTAAGTTTTTAGAAATAACCCTTTTACAAATGTTTAACATATAACAGCTTTATGTATACACAATATCTTCGTCAGCAATTGGCTCAAAGCCCTTTAAACACTGATAAATACGGGTTAATGTTACCACATCTTTTATACAATAGGTTTTAATCCGGTCAATATTTTTTTCTTCATAAAACACTTTAGCGATCTGGCTTCCATCAATATCATCTTTTGGTGAAGGGACGTTAAAGACATGTGCCAATAAATTTAAAGAGGTAAAATTCTTAATGTCTCCAAAACGCCACATTTCCATGGTGTCCAAGTGTTTCACTTCCCATGGCTTAAATCCCTGGATCTGTAATAGTTTGGGCAAGGGAATTTTATTAACGAGTAAACGCCTGCACAAAAACGGGTAATCAAATTCTTTCCCATTATGCGCGCATAAAAAATGTTCTTTGGTATTAAAAAACTGAGCCAGCAAATTAGAAAACTCTATTAAAATATCTTTTTCATTATCTCCTGCAATGGCTTTGGTTCTGAATTTTCCTTCCGACATAAAGCCTAAACCAATGCACACTACCTTTGCAAATTCGGCATAAATACCCGCTTTGGCATATTGTTGTTCTGCAACTATATCTTTGCTGTAAAGCCACTTTTTATCCCACAATTCTTTTTCTGTAGCCGATAAATTATTGTATTGATAATGAATGGGCGCTGTTTCAATATCAATGAATAAAATGTTTTCTAATTTAATTACACTCATCTGTTTTCTGAATTTGTTATACGTAAATACTCTTGTTAATTTTTAATGAATTTAGAACAAGGTCAGGTCCGTTTTATTTTTTTACAAATTTCTGAAACGTATAATCAAATTTATTTTTTTCATCAGCCTGGTGTTTTTCTTCCCACACTAATTCAAATTTAGTTTTATCAATTTCAGGGAAAAACACATCGCCGTCAAGGCTTGTATTTACTAAGGTCAGATACACATTATCGGCTAACAGCATTGATTGTTTAAAGATCTCGCCGCCACCAATAATAAAAATTTCTTTTTCAGAACTTAAAGAACTAAGCGCTTCCTGTAAGCCGGAAGCCAGTTCAATATCAAAGTGTTTGTCTGCATTAAATGCAGCATCTCTTGTAATAACTACATTTTTCCTTCCCGGTAATGTTCTGCCAATCGACTGAAATGTTTTACGGCCCATTACCACCGGGCAACCCATGGTGGTGGTTTTAAAAAATTTAAGATCAGCCGGTAAATGCCATGGTAATTGATTGTCTTTACCTATGGCGTGATTTAAGGAGGTTGCTACTATCAGTGAAATGGTCATATATAAAAAAAGAGTCGTCTTTGGCTATGCATAGACTGCTAACAAATGATTTTACTAAAATTAATAGGCGAGGTCTTCGATAAAGAAAAAGAACACAACTGCCGCTACCCAATCTCTTCTTACACCTTTACAATCTCCTATGCGGCTCCCATTATAATAAATATCACCGTCATCTTCTATCTGGCCAATGCGGCTGCCGTTCTTATAAACATCTCCATCAGATTCTATTTGCCCAACCCTGCTACCGTTCTTGTAAATATCTCCATCGGATTCGATCTGCCCTACTCTGCTGCCATTCACATATACATCTCCGTCAGATTCGATTTGTCCTTTTCTTGAACCATTAATATAAACGTCACCATCAGATTCTATTTCCCCTTTCTTACTGCCTTTAATATAAAGGCTTTGAGCAGATGCCGCTGTATAAAAAATACCGGCAATAAGTACAAATAATAGTTTTTTCATGATAAAATAATTTTTGAAGATGACAGAGCGAGCGTTAAGCAGATCAATCCAATCTTAATCTCTGTATTTTACTTCAACGTTATGTAATTCGATAATTGGTTTTAAAAATTCTTCCAGATCATATACGCATAATTGAGAAGCTGCATCACACAACGCTTTTTCAGGATCAGGATGCGTTTCAATAAACATTCCATCAATACCACTTGCTACGCCAGCTCTTGCTAATACAGGTAAAAACTCACGTGCTCCACCTTTTTTATCAGAACTCGGGATACCATATTTACGAACACAATGTGTCACATCAAATACTACCGGGTAACCAATGTTATTCATATGATAAAATGCACGTGGATCAACAATTAAATCATTATATCCAAAGGAGTATCCTCTTTCGGTTAAAATTACCTGATCGTTGCCACTATCAATACATTTTTGTACAGGATGTTTCATATTATCCGGTGCTAAAAACTGACCGTGTTTAATATTAATAACCCGTCCTGTTTTTGCAGATGCTACCAATAAAGAAGATTGCATACACAAGTAAGCCGGTATTTGTAATACATCGCACACCTCTGCTGCTGCTGCTGCCTGATCGTGAGAGTGAATATCCGTTAATACCGGAAACCCAAATTGTTCTTTTATTTTTCCCAATAATTTAACGCCTGCCGCTAAACCCGGCCCCTGATAGTAACTTAAGCTACTACGATTGTCTTTGGTGAAAGATGACTTATAGATTATTTTGATATTCATACGTTCAGAAACTTCTTTTAGTTTCTCAGCCGTTTTCATCATGATTAATTCATCCTCAATAACACATGGACCTGAAATCAGAAATAAGTCTTTACTTCCGCATTCGATATCCCCTACTTTTACTATTTTTCTTGACATACTATTTTGTTTTTAATTCACCACAGAGACACAGAGGACACTGAGATTTTATTTAGTTTTATTTAATTATCTAATTACTTAAAGTCTTCTGAAAAGATCTTTAATATAGTCCATGGTCGCTATTTCCTTATAATTATCGCCAAAAGCATGGTTCCACATAAAAGGTAAATTGTAAGATACAGTTGCCATGGCGGTAATGGTTTCTTCGCTCCACTCTTTACTTAAATTTTGCGGTAATACAATTTGGTGTTTTTTAATCATCTCCATGAATTCGCCATGACCGTTTACATAAATATCACCCAGGTGCTGAAAGATGATACAATTTGCATAACAGTGACGGGTTCCTAATATTTTTGATAAACCATAGCTAATCGCATGACACACACCTACTTCGCTGTACGTTAGGCTTAAACCACCCATTAAGGAGGCTACCATTAATTTATCATTGTTCTCAGGTGTTTGCCCTGAGCCTTCGCCAAGGTATACTTCTCTGCAAAGTTTTAACGATTGCTCACCGTATGCCAAACTAAAGGCGTTATTACGAATTCCTGTTTCAGACTCAATGCAATGGATGTAAGTATCCATACCCGTATAAAACCACCAATCGGTAGGAACAGACGCGATTAATTCAGGATCCAAAATAACCTGATTGAAAACCGTCCAATCACATTTTAAGCCCAGTTTTTTTTCAGGGCCTGTTAATACGGCTGTCATCGATACTTCGGCACCGGTTCCTGAAATTGTAGGAACACCTAAATGGTAAATACCTGCTTTTTTTACCAGGTTTAAGCCCTGGTATAATGTAGAAGAACCTTCGTTGGTAAGCATTAAAGACAATGCTTTTGCAATATCCATAATGCTACCTCCACCAATACCAATCACTCCGCTGGGTAATCCTTTTTTAGAAAGAATCTCATCGCGCAAAGTGTCAATTTGCTGAGTAGTAGGTTCATGAGGATCCACGTCAATATAATAGATCAGATCTTCCGGTTTGTTCTGTAATTTAGTTGATAATTCTTTTCCTTTAAAATAATTATCAACCACATACACAAAGTAGTTCTTGTTTTCTTTACGCACAGGTTCAACGGTTTCTGCTAATTGAGCAAAAGAACCACGTCCGTAAGTTACTTTATCGATATTTTTAAAATTCTTGTGTTGCATGTAAAATCTTTTATTCATTTATCAAGTGCCTCCTTCGACTCCGCTCAGGATAACATTTGAATTTAATTACGCAGTAACTGTTTTCATTGCTTTAACAGCTGCAGCTGAAATTTTATCAGCTAAGGCAGTCATTTCTTCTTCTGTCCACGTACAACGTACACCAAATGAAATTAAACGACCAACTACTTCCTGAGATTTTGGTAAATGCAGATTATTATAATCCTGTGGCGCACCTAAAACCTGTACCGGTAATTTAGCAACGGTTTTTAAATCCTTTAAATGATTCCATTGGTTAATAAAGTGATACATATTGGTGAACCAATAGTTGAAACCACCTACACCTGCTGCATTCATTTCTGCAACTGTGTTTTTTGCAATTTCAGGAGTTGGCATCAGTAAATTTAAAAAGGTAGCCGAATCACCTGTAGGATCTGGTAAACGGGCAAAACCAATTCCTTCTGTTTTAGATAATAAATTAACCAGGAATTTTTTGTTGTAATTATTTTTTTCTTTGATGCCCGGTACTTTACGTGTTTGCGCTACACCAACGGCAGCGTGCAATTCAGAGATACGGTAATTGAAACCCATGTACGGATGATTTTCCATCCCACGGTTATTGCCAATATGGTCGTGACCATGATCACTGTATACATCCGCTTTTTTAAATATTTCTTCGTCGTTCGTTACAAATACACCGCCTTCTCCGGCTGTTGCAATTTTAAAGAAATCGAAAGAGTAACTGCCTGCAGTGCCAAATAAACCTGTACTCACCCCTTTGTAAGAGGCTGCAAATGCTTGCCCGGCATCTTCTACCAAAACTAAATTATGTTTTTTAACCACAGCCATAATTGCATCCATATCTGCCATACCACCGCACATATGTACTAAACATATTGCTTTGGTTTTTGGTGTGATCGCTTTTTCAATACCCTCTGCGCTTAAACATAACGTTTCGTCAACTTCAGCAAACACAGGTAAAGCTCCTACAAACATTACCGCTTCAACAGAAGCAATAAAGGTGAATGGCGGTACAATTACCTCGTCGCCGGTACCAATACCACTCGCGGCAAGTGCTGTTGCAATAGCTGTTGAACCGCTACTCATCGCATGAGCATATTTTGCACCGGTTATTTTACGCACTTCTGCTTCAAATTCTTTTGCTTTCCAATGGTTATTACGTTGAGCATCATGTCCATAACGAAATAACACTCCGGTTTCCATAACGTCATTTACTTCCTTGCGCTCTTCTGCGCCAAACAATTCTGTTCCTGGCATTTTAATTTAGTTTAATGGTTAGTTCTTAATTATTAGTTAGTTGGGTTTAATAACGTTAAAATATTAAAGTTATTGAGTGATCATTTAGTTCGGTAAAAAATCAAAGGTACCTTGTTCTTCAATAACACCAAAGTTAATTGAGGTTAATTTACCATTTTCAAAATAACAATCAAGGCCTGCTTCATCAAAGCTGATGCGGCGCTCGCCCCATTCCTGTTGTTCAGTGTCCGATAAGGTATACCCCTGCTCTTTCATCAGATCAACTAACTGTTTTTCTTTTAGTTCAAATACTTTTGAAGAGAATAAGAGTGTTTCTTCATTATCCACTTCCACACTACTGAATTTCTTGGATTGTTTATTATCAAAGAACAGGGAGAACCCTGAATCCCAGTAATGAAGCACGGTACATGAGGTTTCCAGGATATCATCATTTAGTTCCTGAGTTTCTTCTGCTTTTCCAAAAACTTTCTCTGCTTCGGCGATAGATTGCCCAAAAATTAAATCAGAAAAGCCTTTTAATAAATTTATTCGGTAATTAGAGTTCATATTCGTGTATAAAAATAAAGTTTAATGCCGCTAAAAACAAGGAAAGACAAACAAATTAAAAAAAAGATAAAAAAAATTTTGCTAGTTTAAAATTGGTTTATATATTTGCAGCCCGAAATAACAACAACAGTTCTTTATTTCTTGATTCTGTAGCTCAGTTGGTAGAGCAATACACTTTTAATGTATGGGCCCTGGGTTCGAGTCCCAGCAGGATCACGTTTATCGGTAAAAGCCTTGTAATTTTATTACAAGGCTTTTTTTATTTTACAACATCATTTTAATGGGTTGTTTATCAGAATAATAGTACCATAAAAACAATTTATGTAAGCAGTATTTCACGCTTTACTCATTCGGAAACAAAAATCAAACTATTACTTCAACTCTTTTCTTCTGACTTCCTTATATACTTTTTTTAAAGTAAACAGGTCTTTTAAAGGATAATCAAATCCCATATTGGAATAAAACACGGAGTCGTCTTCCTTGATAACAATGTCAAATGCATCTTTTGACAATATGGTAAGATGATCTTTTGTCTTTTTTTCATTTATTTCAAATCCGTATTCCGCCAAAAGTGCTCTGTTTACCGGTTGATGATCTTTATTTTTTTCCATGGTGCTAAAAACGATGCAATTTACAGTGTAAATGTAAATGGTATTTGAGCACCCTTCTGCTACAAATTGTAGCAAGAGCTTATTCGTTTATAAATCAGTAATTTATTTTTTATTTTTGGCCGGCTTTGTCAAATGCAGCGACTGGCAATACTCACAGCTTTTATTCACCACACACTCTTCATGCTTTGGATGAGTTGGCCGGCAGGTTTCTCTTCCTAAAAAAGAAAGAGCCATCCCTATTTCACCCCATGTTTTTTGAGGCATTATTTCCATTAGCTGTGCTTCTATCTTTTTAGGATCGGTTCCCTTCGCAATTCCTAAACGTGGAGCCACCCTTAATACGTGCAGATCAACAATAATACCTTCCGCTTTAACTCCTGCTTCACGCATAATCACATTGGCCGATTTTCTTCCTATACCGGGTAGTTCTACTAATTCGTCCAGTGTAAGTGGAATATTTTTATCAAGCTTTAGTGTTTGAGCGATCTGTAATAACCAGTTTGTTTTATTCCGGAAATTACGAACAGAACCGATAAAAGGAACTAACGCTTCGGCATTTGCCTTTGCTAATACATTCATGCTTGGGAAAGCCTTAAATAAGGCCGGTGCCAGCTCATTAATGTGTTTATCGGAATCCTGGGCCGATAATACAACCATTACCAATAACTGGTAAACGTTATGGTATTCCAGGGGATGTTTTTTGCCTTTGTATTTACTGAGTAAAGGTTTTAAGGCTACAGGCCAATTCACTGCTTTCATATGATTGAAGTTACAATTTTACGGGCATACTGCAAAAGGATAGGATTACTTTTTATTTTTATGTGTCTTCATATATTCATTCACCCGTAATTCTACATTTTCTCTGATGTTCATATAAAAAAAGCTATAATCATCTTTGTGATAATAAAATAAATTGAGCGAGGGATATTCCTCTGCCGTTCTGGAGGGAGCATGCACCCATAAAAAACCGGAAGGGGCCAGTTTGGCATCCACAACAGCTGTATCTATCCTGACAGCTGTAAAAGGTAATCCCCCTTTATTAAATTTTGCAGGTACATAAACGGTATCACCTTTCCAGCTTAAAGGATTAATACCAATTACTTTCCCCACAGGTTTGCCATAAAATGTATTGATATTATAGCTTACACTGTTCCATACAACATAACCACCTGTTGCATTAGCAGCATAAGAAGGCTTCAGATGTTTAAATGTAGTATCATATATAGGGCGGCCAATCAGGTAAGCTTCTACCAACTGCTTTCTGATAATGGTATCCTTATCGAAAAATTCTTTCATCAGTGTAATGGCGTAATCTGTTCCCTGGCTATGGGCTGCAATAACAATAGGCCTTCCTTTATTATAATGTTTCATGTAATAGAGAAATGCATTCCTCACATCTTCATAAGCTAATCTGAAAGATTTACGGGCGTTTTTTTTACTGGCGAAATACGTGTATAAAATAGCTGCACGGTAGCGGGGGACATATACTTTACAGCTTCCGTTGTAGGCACTCGCCAGTAATTTACATCCTACATTATCTGTTGTGGCATTGGCTAAAGAGTCATCTAAATTTACATTCCATTGTAACCCACTTAAATAATTGGTCGGTGGAATAAAAAACACATCTGCCTTGGCATTGGCCTGCCCATCAACAATTCCGTATTTCTCCATCTGAAAATCAGCACTATCTTTTAAATCCGGTAAAGAAGCCCAATACTTTCTTTGTTCATAGTTAGGGGGTGTTGGTTGAGTGGTATGCTTAAAATTACGCGGCGGAATTATACATGAGGATAGTAGTGCTAAACCAAATAAGATTATACATTTATAAAAATGGTTTTGTAACATAAATACTGATCTTAATCAAAACTAAAGGAAAAAACTGAACTACTCACTCTATTTAGGATTATTTTGCATTCATTAAAGTTCTGCAAAACGACTTTCTTTTTAATATAGAATGATTACATTTAAGCAAATTTATGTTTAATGAAAATTAAAGATTTCCGGTTGGCCCGTCTTGAATTTGATGAACAAACAAATATATTGTATTATCGTGTCAATCAGGATCAGGAGATAGATATAGAGGAGATGGGTGAGATGATAGAATACGTAAAGGGTTTTATCGGGGAACGGAAACACCTGGCGTTGATCGACTTTGGCGGAAGCCTTACATCAACTCCTGAAGCCAGAAAACAGTATGCCGATGATCCTTACATTAAAGCATACCGGATAGCAGATGCATTTTTAGTAAAATCGGTATCTGTGAGAATTCTTGCTAATTTTTTCATTAAAGTTACCAAGCCAAAAGTAAAAACCAAACTGTTTTCTGATGAAGTAGAAGCCGTAAAATGGCTACATAAATTAGCTGTTCTGGAAGATGCTTCGTAATTCAATACCTTGAATGCTGTTTTAAAATATCTGCGCAAAAATCCTTCCATTACCGGTATTATTACCATTTGCTTAACTATTATTGAAGTCCATTTGAATTTGGTAAGGTATGCCCAACAAAATGTAATACAATGGGATATTGTTGGATATTACAGTTATTTACCTGCCACATTTATTGAAAAAGATCTTAAGCTAAGCTTTATAAACTCCGAAAATAAAAATCGGTACAGTGGGGTTAAATATGCTTATGTAGATGATAAAGAAGGGCACCACGTGATAAAATACTCCATGGGGATGGCGGTACTATATGCTCCGTTTTTTATGGCCGCTCAGGCCTTAGCAGAACCTCTTGGCTATAAAGCCGATGGTTATTCGGAAATCTATCATTTCTTTATTGAGTTCTCCGGCTTATTCTATTTACTGTTTGGTTTACTGTATCTGCGAAAGCTTCTTTTACTTTACTACTCCGAGAACATTACTGCCCTTACTATCTGTGTGATCTTTTTTGGAACCAACCTCTTAAACTATTCTACGCTCGATGGGGCCATGTCGCACGCTTATACCTTCTCTTTATTTTCGGTATTACTCTATACAATTGTAAAATGCTACAAGCAACCTAAACCCGGTTATGCAGTAAGTATGGCACTTTTACTGGGGCTCATTATTTTAATACGGCCGGTAAATCTATTATTTGCATTGGCTTTACTCTTTTTTGGTGTGATTACTTTTTCAGATCTTAAAAAGAGAGTGGGTTTTTTCCTTTCTCATTATAAACACATTCTTCTTTTTTTAATAGTGTTAATGGGAGTTATACTGCCTCAGCTACTTTATTACAAATATGTAACAGGCTCTTTTTTAGTATTTTCCTACGGTAAGGAAGGATTTTATTTTAGTCAACCACACATGATCGAATGCCTTGTTGGTTTTAGAAAAGGCTGGTTTATTTATTCCCCGGTTTTTTTATTTGCCATGGCAGGCATCTGGTATATGCGTAAACAGGCTTCTGCAGGTTTCTATACAATGCATCTTTTACTTTTACCCATATACCTTTATGTTGTGGCTAGCTGGTGGTGTTGGTGGTATGGTGGTTCGTTCAGCTTAAGGCCCATGATTGATGTGTATCCCCTACTCGCCTTATCTTTAGCAGCTTGCTTCTATAAAATTACGGAACTTGGCAAGCTTAAACGAATAAGCTTATTCGGACTCCTGGCTTTTTTAGTTTGCCTCAACATTTATCAAACATTTCAATATAAATATAATATTATCCATTACGATGCTATGACGGCAAGATCGTACCTGAATGTGTTTGGAAAAATGGATAAAAAATATATCGACACTACTTTGCGGGATCATCCTGATTACGAAAAAGCCATCAGGGGTATTAAAGAATAAGCCTGTTTACAGTAGTATTCTTCCGCTTATCTTATAATCCCGACGTATTTAATAATTATAACAGCTATTAAATAAAATCCGGATAATATTCTGCCAATTTCTTACTTTTACTTAATGGCTCTCTTGCTGAAAGAAAATATTAAAGTTGCTACCGATTCTATTAAAGGAAATAAATTAAGGGCATTCCTAACCATGCTTATTATTTTTTTTGGTATCACTGCATTAGTTGGAATCTCTTCAGCTATTGACGCGATGAAGGCTTCCATTAATAACAACTTCACCAGTATGGGGGCTAATTCATTTACCATTCGTAACAAAGAAACATCCGTGAGAGTTGGCCACCGCGGTAAACGCTCTAAAAAATATGAGTCTATTTCTTACAAAGAGGCTACCCGTTTTAAAAATGAGTTTACCTTTCCGGTTACAACGGCGGTATCTACCATGGCTTCTTTTGCGGCACGTATTAAATTCGAATCAGAAAAAACAAATCCTAATATTCAGTTATTTGGAGCCGACGAAAACTACCTTGCTACCAGTGGCTATGAATTGGAAAGTGGAAGGAATTTTTCCATACAGGATATTTCAAACAGTGCACATTTTGCAATTATTGGGAAGGATGTGGAAACCGACCTGTTTAAAAATAAACAAAGTGCCCTTGATAAAATAATTACGATTAACAGTGGAAAATACCGTGTTATTGGCATATTAGCCAGCAAAGGCAACAGCATGGGCTTTGGAGGGGATAAAGTAACGCTTATTCCTTTAACTACAGCCAGGCAATATTATGGGAAAGATGACATGAGTTTTACTATTAGTGTATTGGCAAAAAATACGACATGGCTTAATCTTTCCTTAGGGGAAGCAACCGGCTTATTCAGAAAAATAAGAGGTGTACCGATTGGTGAAGACGATAATTTTGAAATCACCAAAGCCGATAACCTGGCCAACATGCTCATAGGTTTAACCAGCAAGGCATCAACAGGAGCCATCATTATTGGCATTATTACCCTTATTGGTGCTTCAATCGGGTTAATGAATATCATGTTGGTATCTGTAACCGAACGCACACGGGAAATAGGTATTCGTAAAGCATTGGGGGCGACTTCAGAAATCATTAAAAATCAATTTCTGATCGAAAGTATTGTCATTTGCATTATCGGAGGTTTTTTCGGAATCCTCATGGGAATTATAACCGCCAATCTCATCTCCTACAACCTGAGCTCCGAGTTTTTTATGCCGTGGTTCTGGATCATCACCGGCTTTATGGTATGCCTCGTTGTAGGCTTAATAAGTGGCTACCTCCCTGCGAAAAGGGCTTCACAGCTCGATCCTATTGAAAGCTTACGGTTCGAATAAAATTCGGAAAAACTAGTTTACTCTTAACCTCGCTAAATACCTTGTATCATCGTATTCTCTTCCCTTACGGATAAAGTAAATATAATTATCCTGCACTTTAATATGATTTACAAATGGAAAAGGAATTTTATAAGAGGTGTTAATCAGACCTGTACTCAGATTTATATCTTTAAGCTCCGTAATACCATTTGATTCAAACAACGCAAAAACCCTCCAGGTCTTTCGGTCTATTTGCATTTCCCTGCTAAACTGCAAACTTTTATGAAATGTGATCGGTACCTCCTGTTGAAGTTGATTGGCTTTACCAAAATATTTTATAGCGCTATTTGCATAATCAAAAATGTAAATATTATTTTTAATGTTATATAAGGGTGCATATATCTCTTTAAATATAACGGTTTCAGCAAATACCCGGTCGCCAATTGTTTTTAAGCCCGATTGTTCTTTTCTCTTTTCAAAAGCAGCTTCATCATTACTCATGATCATCATTTTCTCATCCTCAATCGTAATTAGCGGTTGTTTTATGCGCGTTTTCTTATTCACATAAAAATAATTTAACCCTAAATTATTTGAGTAAAAAGGACGAAACTCTTCTTCAATTAATTTAGCACCATATTTTTGAATCAGGAAAAAATTCAACGAATCCTGCTCAATACAAGGTAAAAGGATACTTTCAAAATCTCTGATACTTTTTGGTGTAAATAAATCCAATCTTTTCCCATCATAATATGCCTGGTACAGGCTGTCTTTACAAACCACATGTATATTTCCAAGGCAATCTTTAAACAGCCTGCTTGGTTCATAAGGAATAGCTTTATAGCCAAGGGTATCAAAATTTTGATTGATTAAAACCAGTTTTGCTCTTTTCAGATCTACATAGGTGATCAATAAAATATTGTCATTATAAAAATCATAATCCAATACATTATAACGCTTGCTTTTACTTACCGTTTCTATAGGCGAAGAACTAATTACAATTTCAGAAAGCGTGTTTTGTTTTCTTTCAAGTTCTATTATAAAAGGATCGGTTGAATTATTTTTGATCTTCACCGATTTTTTTTCGTAACCAATAATAGAGAAATTAAGGATTCCCACTTTTTCAGGTAGCACCATCATAAAGTTACCGGAACTGTCGGCTTCTGTACCTCTTAACGAACCGTTAAGTGAAATAGCCACATGGTTTAAAGGGAGTTTTGTTTCCGAATCAATTACTTTACCCCTAACCGTTATACTCTGACAAAAGACCTGCAATCCTGTCAAAAAGATACATGCGATTAAAAGTAGTACTTTCATTACCGTTTACGTTCAAGTCCATAATAAAAACCAAAACCCAGGGTAATCATACTCATACCCCATTTGTTATGGAGTTTATTATAATTGGTTGGCCCAAATTTATTAAACCCGGTAGAAAGAGGATCGTATTGCTCGAAGTTATAACTATAAGATAAATGCGCTCCAAAAGCGAAATTAGGGTCTACAATAAAATAAACCCCTACCATGGGTTCAACGTAGGCATTTGCAAACTGGCTTGGATAGTAGCCTTTCAGGGAATCATTTGCAAACACTAATCCATAGTACTTTCCGGTTTGATAACCCATATTTAATGAAACAGTGGTAAAAGCCGTGGGACTAAAAAAATGATCATAGCCCAACTTTAAAAAACCACCCTGCATTTGCATACTGGCATTAATCCGGTTATTTTCTCTGAAATACCGCTGCGCCTTAAAGTAATTATAGTTATAACCTATTCCGATAATATAATTTGAAAACAGTTTATAGCTTACCCCTAATTCGCCCGAAAACACGCCGGAAAAAGAATTTCTGTACATTTCACTGGAAATGATTTTTGGAATACCAAGGTTTGCCCTTACGGCAACTCTTGGTAAATCAGGCCCTTTAGAAGGAGCGTCCTGGGAAAACCCACAAAAGCTATATAAACACAGTATACTGTATAAAAAGTATTTCATAATTATAAAACGGGTAGTTGCATTTATTATTGCTTTTTGCTCTTAAGCAAATTTGGCTTCAAATGCTTTCATAACATCTACCAACACCTCTACACTTTCTAAAGGTAAGGCATTGTACATAGATGCTCTGTAACCACCCACATCTCTGTGTCCGCGAATACCATCCACACCGGCACTTTTCCATAATTTATCAAACTCAGGCTCAAGCTCGGGTTTCGTTAATAAAAAGCAGGCATTCATATTACTTCTGTCTTCCTTTGCTGTTGTACCAACAAACTGTGAGTTTCTATCAATCTCGTTATATAACAAATCTGCTTTTTGCTGATTGATTCCTTCGATCCAGCTAACACCACCGTTTTGTTTTAACCAACGTAAGGTAAGCATGGTAACGTATACAGGAAATACAGGAGGCGTATTGTACATGGATTCTCCTTTGATATGTACCTGGTAATCAAGCATCGATAACATTTTGCGGCCGGTTTTACCTAAAATATCTTTCTTAACCATAACCATCGTACTTCCTGCAGGTCCCATATTTTTCTGAGCACCGGCATATATTAACGCGAAATTTTTTGCATTTACTTTTCTGCTGAAAATATCGGAGCTCATATCACACACCAAAGGAATATCCGATTTAGGAAAGCTCTTCATTTGAGTTCCATAAATGGTATTGTTTGATGTAATATGAAGGTAATCGGCATCTTTAGGAACTTCATACCCTTTAGGAATATAAGTGAAGTTTTTGTCTTCCGACGAAGCAATAACTTTCGTATTACCCAAAATTTTAGATTCTTTAATGGCTTTACTTGCCCAAACACCCGTATTTACGTATGCTGCATAGCCACTGTCTTTTAATAAATTATAAGGTACCATCGCAAACTGTGTACTGGCACCACCACCTAAATATAACACTTCGTAATCGTCCCCTACTTCAAACAATTCTTTTACCAATGCGCGTGCTTCATCCATTACCGCTACATAATTTTTACTACGGTGAGAAATTTCCAACAACGATAAATTCATATTATCGAAATTGATACAAGCATCTGCTGATTGTTTTAAAACATCTAATGGTAAAATACCGGGGCCTGCGCTAAAATTGTGAACTTTTGACATAGAGATTTGAGTTAGTTTTTGTGATAATCAAAATTAACAATTATTACAACAGGATAAAAGCTTCTTTAGTAATAATATCAAACAAAAAATGTCCTTATTCTATCAGACGGGCACTTAAGATAATGTGCCGTATGGCTTACAACCAGCCTCCCATGGCTGTTTTAGTGGTCTTTTTACGGCCTCTGCAATCCTTATGCGTTCTGCATGAACTGATAAATGCTATTATCAACAAAGTAGTAATAGCAAGAAGGATATGTTTATGAAACCTCATGATCTTATAATGAACAAGTCATTCAAAGTTACAAAAAAAATGCCGGCTTTAAAACCGGCATTTTCACTACTTTTTGTGTTTGTATACCCGCCTTATTGCTTGATATAAAACTTGATGTTTTTCTGATCATAGGACTCTATATCTTTTGGTTCTTTCATATTATTACCATGCAAAGAAAAAAAGTACCTTCCTGAACGGGCGGGTTTTCCTTCAATTTTAAAATACCCATCCGCATCAGTTGTTGCTTGTCCAAACCTGAATGTCGCACAAAAATTGCGGCCATCTCTGGGTTCACAAGCCTCGATATAAACTGTTTCCCCGCTTGCCGGCATTCCGCTTACTTTATCCTGATACACATGTCCTTCAAATATATCATTACCGAACTTTCTTTGCTTTGAACAGAAAGCCAGCAACAGTAATAAACATAAAGCAACACCATTTTTCATGAGATAATACGACTTAAATAGTCTCATTTTTCAAAACTGAATCACAAGGCCATCTGAGTTTATAACTTAAGCTTCTACTAAAGTTCCAACTTTATCACCCATTAACAGGCTTTGCAAATTTCCTTTTTTATTCATATCGAATACAATGATCGACAAATTATTTTCTTTGCATAAAGTGAAAGCGGTAAGATCCATTACTTCGAGCCCCTTACCATAAACTTCATCAAAAGAAATTTTTTCATATTTTGTAGCAGTAGGGTCTTTTTCAGGATCAGCTGTATAGATACCATCTACACGGGTTCCTTTTAAAATTACATCTGCTTCTATTTCAATAGCTCTTAAAGCGGCTGCCGAATCAGTCGTGAAATAAGGGTTTCCAGAGCCTGCACCAAAAATTACCACACGTCCTTTTTCCAAATGACGTACTGCTTTTCTTCTGATATAAGGCTCACAGATCTGCTCCATTTTAATAGCACTTTGTAAACGGGTTTGTACGCCTAATCCTTCTAAAGCCGACTGTATAGCCATGGAATTGATCACTGTAGCCAGCATTCCCATATAATCGCCGTGAACACGGTCCATACCACCCTGTTCAGCCTGTATTCCTCTGAAAATATTTCCTCCTCCAATAACTATAGCCACCTGGCAACCTGAATTGTAGGCTATTTTTATTTCTTTAGCATAGTCCATAAGGCGTTCCTGATCTATTCCAAATCCTTTATTCCCCATAAGGGCTTCGCCTGATAATTTTAAAAGTATACGTTTATATTTCATAGTTATTATTGTTAATCGCAAAAGGCACTAAAAAATAAAGAGCACTAAGGGACAAATGAGTTTGTGTTTGATAAAAAAAGAACAAAAAAAATCCCGATTAAAAAATCGGGATTTAAAAAAATTAAGATAAAGAATAGCGTTTGAATGCAGTAGCTGTAAGGCCTTTGTCAATACTTTGTAAATATTGTAATACATTCATTTTGTTATCTTTAATATATTCCTGGTTTAATAAAGTAGATTCTTTGTAGAATTTAGCGATTTTACCTTGTGCAATTTTTTCAACCATATCTTCAGGTTTACCTTCTGCACGAATTACTTCACGGGCAATTTCTAATTCTCTTTCTAACATTTCAGGCGTTACACCTTCTTTATCTAAAGCTACCGGAGCCATTGCAGCTGCCTGCATAGCTACGTTTCTTCCAGCTTCATCATCAAGATCTTTGTTGAAACCAACTACTACAGAAACACGGTTACCCGGGTGAATATAAGCAGCTACTTTTTCAGCAGTAATTACTTCGTAGTAACCGATCTCAATTTTCTCACCGATTTTACCAACTTGTTCCATAAATTTATCACCTACGGTAATATCGTTATTGTATGGTAATGTTAAGATCTCTTCTTTCGTTTTGGCGTTTTTCTCTAAAGCGATATCTGCAATCGTATTTGCGAAAGCGATAAAGTCTGCATTAATCGCCACGAAATCAGTTTCGCAATTGATCCAGATCAATACACCTCTTTTTTTATCAGCAGTAGTTTTAGCTAAAACAACACCTTCTTTCGATTCTCTGTCTCCACGGTTAGCTGCTACTTTTGCTCCTTTTTTACGAAGGTAATCAACTGCTTTTTCAAAATCACCATCATTTTCTTCTAATGCTTTTTTACAATCCATCATACCTGCTCCGGTTTGTTGGCGTAATTTGTTTACTTCTTGTGCTGTAATTGCCATTGTATTTTTATTTTTATTATGAATTTATATTTAAAAAAAACGGCCTTCCTTATAAAAGGAACGGCCGTTAAAATTATAGTAGTGAAAAATTATTTTTTCGCTGTTGTTCTTTTACGAGCCGCTGGTTTACGTGCACCACCTTCTTCTTCTTCAACTTTAGCACCTTTTACTGTGATACCTTCTGCTAATTCTTCTGCTTCTTCTTTAGAATTTCTTCCTTCTTTTTCGTCAGTTACAGCTTCTTTATCCATTTTACGCTCACCTAAACCTTCGTTAATTGCTTTACACATTAACTCTACAATGTATGCTACAGAAGATGAAGCATCGTCATTTGCAGGAATTGCATAATCCACAAAATTAGGGTTTGAGTTCGTATCAACAATTGCAAAAGTTGGAATGTTCAAACGTTTTGCTTCTGCTACTGCGATATGTTCTTTAGTAATATCTACGATAAATAAAGCAGATGGTAAACGGGTTAAATCAGCAACTGAACCTAAGTTCGTTTCTAATTTAGCGCGCTCACGGGAGATTTGTAATTTTTCTTTTTTAGAAATATTATCAAATGTTCCATCAGTTGCCATTTTATCAATTTGAGACATCTTACGAACTGCTTTACGGATAGTAGCAAAATTAGTCAACATTCCACCAGGCCAACGTTCTGTAACGTAAGGCATGTTAACTGCTTTCACTTTTTCTGCTACGATATCTTTAGCTTGTTTTTTAGTAGCTACAAATAATATTTTTTTACCGGAACGAGCAATTTGTTTTAACGCTGCTGCTGCTTCATCAATTTTAGCTACAGTTTTGTTTAAGTCAATAATATGAATGCCGTTTTTTTCAGCATAAATATAAGGAGCCATTGCAGGATTCCACTTTCTTTTTAAGTGACCAAAATGAGCACCTGATTCTAATAATTCGTTGAATGTATTTGACATGTTTGTATAATCTAAAATAAATATTAACGTTTGCTGAATTGGAAACGAGCACGAGCTTTTTTCTGACCGAATTTTTTACGTTCAACCATACGTGGATCACGTGTTACTAATCCTTCTGCACGTAATTCTTTTTTCAATTCAGGATTGATCTCTACTAATGCTTTAGCAATTGCTAAACGTACCGCCTGAGCTTGTCCTGTTGTACCACCACCATTTACATTTACTTTTACATCATACTCACCAACAGATTTTGCGTTAGCTAATGATTGTAAAACGTAATATTGTAAAGTTGGAGTTTTGAAATACTCTTTATAATCTCTTTTGTTGATAGTAATGATACCTGTACCTTTAGATACATAAGCACGTGCTACCGAACATTTTCTACGACCTGATGTGTTAATTACTTCCATTTATCTTATGCAATAATTGTTGTTAAATCTACTTTTTTTGGTTGTTGTGCTGCATGATCATGCTCAGAACCAGCAAATACAAATAAATTTGTATTTAATTCTCTTCCTAAACGGCCTTTTGGCAACATCCCATGAACTGCATGGATAATAACCTCTGTCGGTTTTTTAGCCAATAATTCTTTTGGAGTTGCGAAACGTTGTCCACCAGGATGACCTGTGTAACGAACGTATTCTTTATCTTCCATTTTAGCACCCGTAAAACGAACTTTTTCAGCGTTGATAACAACGATGTTTGCACCACAATCACTATGCGGCGTAAAGCTTGTTTTATGTTTACCGCGTATTAAATACGCTAATTTAGAGGCCAAACGACCTACTACTTCATTTTCTGCGTCAACTAATAACCACTCTTTTTCGGCGGTAGCTTTGCTGACAAATTTTGTTTTATAACTTAATGCGTCCACGACTTAATTTTTAAAGTTTAATCTATTTTGGGCGGCAAATATATGTATCTTTTTAAGAGTGACAAAATAAAAGAGCCACATTTTTAAATATTTTTTTAATTTTGCGCTATAAACGCAAAATTATATTTCAAAAAATAGGATTTGCCTGTTTATGAAGCTTTTAGATTCTTCCCAAAGGGTGAAATTAAAAGGGGTTAATTGTAAAACACTAATATACAACAATTTAATTAAATGGACCATTTTATCGTCATGTCAGATATCAAGCTATCGGGAAATAGCGGACAAGAAACCATTTATAGGGAACTGAAGATCCTTTTATCTATTATTAATAAACTGCACAAAAAACACTTTATTACATCTTTGGATATGGTAGTTCCCGGAGAATTTCAGGGAATTACCAATAGTTTACAGGGAAGCCTGGAAATTTTATTTGATATAGAAGAATGCATTATTGAACACAATTTTGATTTTAAACTAAAACACGTTCTCTACCACGATACGCTTGAAACGGTACAAAGTAAGCACCGTGCTTACGAAAAGCTGGGATTTGGCCTGATAGATGCCCGTGAACGGCTTCAGTTGATTAAAAAAACTGATAGTCGGTTTTTGATTGTGACCAATAACGAAAAGCAAAGTCTCACCCTTAATAATCTGTTTTTTATTTATGAAGATTACCTTGATTCATGGAAAAGAACAGATTACGAAACCGTAAGTGCTTTTATGAATAATAAGGATTATAAGGAAGTAGCAGAACAGTTTGGCTTAAATATTTCAAGTGGCTGGAGAAGAGAAAAAAGTTTGAAGATGAAACAGTATTATACAATCAAAGAAATGATCTTATCGATTGACTAGTGATGAGTAAATTATTTTTAATGATAACCCGGTTTATGAAAAATAAATAGAAAAGACTGTTACTGATATAATTTCCAGGCGTAAATAAACTCAGGTAGTTTATAACAGCCATAAGCGAACGCTATATATATCATAATCATAAAAGGAAAAAAGAAACGTAAGCAGTTTTTTATTCCTGCTAATGGTTCCTCTATATATTTGGCAACATCTATATCTCTGAACAATCCTTTTGTTGTATCTCTCCAATGAATCAATTCGTTTTTAGAAATAATCGTATCTACGATACTCATCGCTCCCTGATAAGCAATGGAAATAACCAGGTAAATCAATAATACATAAAATACAGAACTAAATAACTTAACCTTTTCGTTAGTTAGATGGGTATAAGAGTTTATTAAAATAAAGGATACGGTTACAAAAAGAAGCAGAACTGAATCACGAATTATTTTTTTGAACAAGCCCTGTTTTTTGTGCAAATGAACTTCCGATTGTGTTTGTATCGTTTTTAAAATAATTTGCGATTCTTTTAAAAACAATTCTTTCCGTGTAACAATCTCACTGTTGAATATGCGTTCAGGTGATGCTAATGAATTTACAACGTTCTTATCAAGGATACTAGTATCAGATTCATCATGAAACGATAGTGTTTGATTTAAATTTAAGTTAACATCCTGCATTTTATAAATCTCTTTTTTTCTCTTTTATATTTAATTCACCTGAAATATACAAAAAAATAGTACGTGCTTTTTAGAAGGTATCGTTATTTATTTATATTTACTTACATCTGCGACATGAATAAATACAAGTAGTTACGTTAGTTGTATAGACGTTAGTTTTCAAAAGATATTTATTCGCTCACACTATTTCTAAAAAGATATTTTTCACTGGCAACAATAAACATACCATGTCATATTTATTTATCTATTTTAAGCTTTTTAACATCAATTTTCTTGTAAAAAAATGGGTTTAATGATTTAGTAAAACAGAATAACTCAATTTTATAACTAAACCGATATGCTGCAATCATTGGAAGAAGGGCTATCCAACTCTATTTCAATACCCTAAAAATAAATCAAATGATTTTATCCCTCCATAAACTTCAAAATATCTACAAAGTTATAGCAACAAATGGCCAAGAGAACATAAGTCATCATCATAACAGGATAGGTAACATATAGTGCTTTTTTTACTTCTTTTAAAGGATTTGAAATAAACAACTTAATTTGATTTTCAGAAAACAAAGTCGAAGTTATTTTTCGCCAATAAAATAATTCATTTTTAGAGATAATGATCCTTATGATATCCCTGCTACTTTGAAAAAGGATAAAAGCAAGCAGATAGAGAGCTAAAATATTAAATACTCCGGTTATCAGTTTCAGTTTGTCAACCTCTATAATACCCGGAATGCTTGTAAATAAAATAATGATCCCCGTTAAGGATATCATACATACATTTCTGAATAAATTTTTAATTAAAGCATGTATTCTATTGGGGCAAACATCTGCCTGCAATTTTACGTTGTGTAACAGGATGCCTGTTTCTTTTAAGAACAAGCCTTTTCTATTTATAATTTCGTCATTATATTTGCGTTCTGCCTTTTCATAAGGGCAGTGGATTTCAATTTCTGAAGTTAATTCTATTAAGCTGAGGGCTTGCATACGTTGGGCTTCTGTACTTCCCGCTCTTATTCTATTCTCTTTATATCTATGAACTATTTCTTTACATAAATTACGCAGTTTCTCTGATATATATACATATTTTTCGCCGTCATTATACTTTACCTCCACGTAATCTGATGAAGCTTTTAGCGAATAATTTTTTGTAGTTCCAGTGATGTTATGATAAGTATCCATGATATTTTTTATTAAAGATTCTGTTTGTAACCTATTTAATTAATACATATCAACAACTTATATGTATTTTAAAGAGCCTGATCATTTACCCGGAACACAAAAAACAAATTAATGCTCTAGGGCATTTAACTTGTTTTATATTTATTTTTTATTTTGGTATTTATAAAGGTGCATAACCCACTTCCCGATTCAGCACATTGTTTCATTTGTTCCACATTACTTACACCTGTACTTTTATAATTAAATAAGTAAACTTCTCCATCAAAAAATTTAACCTCAATAAAATCAAGTCCGATTTTATATTCACTTATTGCAGATTTTCCACTTATATTTTTATATTTTTCCATCATAGCATAATTTATATGTTAACGATCTATTGGTGTTATAGCCTCACGCCTACTATCAAAATATCATCTACCTGTTCTAACCCCGATTTCCAGTTTTCTACAAAATTGTCCAGATATACTTTTTGTTCAGGCATTGTTTTATGTTGAATATCTCCCAGAATTTGTTTGAATTTTTTGGTTTTTAATTTCTTTCCGGCCACTCCTCCAAACTGATCGACATAACCATCTGAAAAAAGATAGATGGAATCTCCTTTCTCCATTTGAAATGAATGGGTTACAAAATCCTGCTCATCTTCTGTAAAACCACCAATGGCTTTTTTGGTTGCTTTTATTTCTTCAACCTCTTTTTGTCCTTTACGAATAATCCAGAGTGGCCTGTTAGCTCCTACATATTGAATGGTTTGCTTTTGTGTATCAATGGAACAAAGTGCTATATCCATTCCATCACGCATCGGATCCCCGTCATCTGACTGACGCAACGAAAGCTTAATTTCTTTATTAAGATCTTTTAATACATCCGACATCTCATTACTATTAGAAGCAACTTCACTTAATTTTTGGGAACCGATCATACTCATTAAAGCCCCCGGAACTCCATGGCCTGTACAATCTGCAACAGCTAATAGTGTATTATTTCCTTTTTCCTTAAGCCAGTAAAAATCCCCACTTACAATATTTTTAGGTTTGTGATATACAAATGAGTTGGGAAATGCAGTAACAATATCCGATTTGTTAGGGAGAAACGCATTTTGAATATTTTTCGCATAATGAATGCTATCCAGCATATCATTATTTTTATTTTCGAGCTCTAGGTATAATTGATGAATTCTTTTTTCTACAACTTTTCTTTCTGTTACATCGATAAACGAACTTAAAATACACATTTCATTGTCCACTTCCATTTTTTCGAGCGAAGTAACCACATGTATCATTTCACCTGATGTTTTTCGTACAACGGCTTCCACACTTGGTAAACTACCATTTGAATTAGAAAACCTTTCTCCTAATTTTTGTCTTTCTTCAGAAGATATAAAATTAAGATCAGAAATTTTTCGTCCGATTAATTCTTCTCTTTTGTATCCCATCGATCTGCAAAAAGCATTATTAGCATACTTTAATTTTTCATCGGCTACTGAAGAAATTAAGATGGCTACAGGACTGGAATTAAAAAATTCTGTAAATCGTTTGTTAGAAGCAACCACTTCTTTTCTCTCTTTTTTTGTTCCGTTACATCCCTAAAAACAAGCACAGCACCACTTATGTTACCATTTATACCCACTACCGGCGAAGCACTATCGTCAATGTTTATCTCCGTTTTGTCTTTTTTTATAAGAATAGTATGGTTAGCCAGTTCTACAATTCTTTTTTCGGTTATAGCAGTTATAATAGGATTATTTATTTTAGTTCTGTTATGTTCATTTACGATCTGGAATACCTGTTCAACCGGTTTTCCCTTTGCCTCCTTTTCTTTCCAGCCTGTTAAAGCCTCAGCAATAGGATTCATAAATGTTATCATAAAATTGTGGTCTGTAGCTATTACACCGTCACCAATACTTAATAATGTTTTCGAAAACCATTCTTTACTTTCATATAATGCCCGTTCATTTTTTCGACGTTGTTTTAGTTGTTTATGAAGGGCTAGATAAATAGTCACTAAAATGGTAATACTTACAACAACTCCACAGATCAGCATCATTTTTGTGAAATTTCCGGTAATCTTCGATTCGTGTTCTCTTTCAATTAATGCCTGCTGTTCTCTTCTATCCATCTTATCAAAAACAAACCGGATCCTCTCCATTATTTCCCTACTCTTACCACTTTTAATGGTTGCAATAGCAGCGTCCGTTTGGTTATCACGCCTAAGCTCAACCGTTTTTTTTAACTCAAAAAATTTATTTTTTGACAGTAACGTTATTTCACGAACCAGTAACTGTTGTGCAGAATTATGTAGTGTCAGTTTTTTTAGTCTGTTTAACAAATTATCATTGCGTTCAACCGAAACATAAAAAGGTTCCAGAAATTGTTCGTTACCGGTTATAATATAGCCACGCTGCCCTGTTTCAGCGTCTTTCAAGTTTGAAAGAAGTTCTTTGCTCATTTGAAGAACTTTATAGGTATGTTTCACTCGTTCTTCATCTTCTTCATTTGTTTTAAATAAACGATAGGATGAAATACTTAAAACCAGGAGAATTAAAAGAGCAAATACAAAACCAGCATTTACAAAGTTGATATCAGTTTTCCATTTCATAAAATGACTAGTTGCTTAAGAGTTACATTAACTAGTAGGGCTCTACGAATGTAGCGAATAAGCAGAGCCATGTATATAGGTAATACTACGTGTTTTTATGCACGTAATATTACGTATCTCCTGTTTGAAGATTTCTTAAAAAACAGGCTAACTGCAATGTTAAACAGTTGTTCTTATTTTGAGATAAAACTCAGGAAATTTGAATGAGTTTATTATGAATAGCAAAATCAATCAGGTCGACAGGATTATTGATATTCGTTTTTTTTGAAATATTATAGCGATGTCCTTCCACGGTTCTCACACTTAAATTTACTGCTTTGGCAATTTCAATATTCGATTTTTTCAGGCAAATTAATCTTATAATTTCTATTTCCCTTTTGGTGAATTCCATTCCAAATACCACATCTTCTCTTGGTACTGATTTTTTAAGAATGGCTGCCATAGCGGATGATACTCTATTGTCGTAATAATACCCGATCTCATACACGGAATAGATCGCGTCTACAATTTTGTCTATATCACAATTTTTTGGCAAAAAAGCACAAGCTCCGTTTTTAATAAATTCAATAATGTAGGCATCGTTAAAATGCATACTCATAATAATTACTTTTACCAAAGGGTATTTAAACTGCATTTTTTCTAATGCTTCCCTGCCATTCATAATTGGCATTTCAATGTCTAAGAGAATGATATCCGGTTTGTTTCTTTTTAAAGAATCCAATAATTCTTTTCCATTATTTACATCTACTACTACATTCAGATTATCATATTCTTTTAAAAGAGAAATCAGGCCTTGTCTCAAAACAAGGTGATCATCTGCAATTCCAATATGTATTGTTTTACTCATTACTATAGGGAACACTTAACTTGATAGCAGCTGAATTTATGTTTTTCTTATAGTCGATTTTAGCATTTAAAATTAAAGCTCTTGCTTTAAGTGATTTTAATCCCAGGCCTTTGGAGTTTTCCGTAAAACGATCCATTTCTTCGTTGTTAACTCCTATTCCATTATGGATAAACTCTATCGTTAATACTTTATTATGGGTGTTAGCGGTCATTTTTAAAAGGGTGCATTGAGAATGTTTAAATAAATTATTTAATATTTCAAGGCATACTCTGTACATATTTAATTGCTGTTGTTTATTAAAATTTTCCAGATCTTCTGCCGGTACTTTATTATCAAATTCAGCACTAATCCCATCAATTTGCTGAACATTACGAATGTATTCTTCTAAAGACTTTAACAATCCAAATTGCAGTAAGAATGATGGTACCAGGTCAAAACAAGTAGTTCTTATTCCTTCTATGGCTTTATCCAGGAGTTCCGAATCTATTTTCAAACTGTCAGGGTGAAACGTATTTTTTTTAGCTTCTATGCGGTGTTTGCTAATATTTAGTTTTAATACTGCCAGCAGCGGATTGATCTCATCATGAAGGTTACGGGCAATTTTTTCCTTTTGCTGCTCCTCCGCTTCCACTGAGGCCCGGAACAGGTCAATCTGTTTTTCCTGCTCAATCTGTTTTATTTTTGCTTCTTTTAATAGCATTTTACGTTGGTAGTACACTACAAACAATATAATAATTGCAGCCAAAAACAGTGTTATTAATATTCCTACTGAAATAAGCAGTTTTATGCTCGTGATGTCTTTGTTTTCCAAAATGCGATGCTAATAAATAGATATAGAATTATGTTTAAAATAGAATGGAAGCCCCATAATTCATAAAAGGCTTTTTCTGCGTATTCCTGTAAATAATGGCTAAACAAATGCAAGAGTAAATTCCCTGAAAAAAATAATAAAAATCCGGAGTTGATCCAAAATACAGGAGCAGAAAGGATATTAGAATAAATGGCATTCTTTAAAAGGTCATGAAAAGTTAAGATAGATAATATAACAATAATGATAGATTCTACTGTTAACGATACATAACTGAGGCTGCCTTTACTAGTTACAATAATTTGTTGAACGGAGAGTATTATAAAGAAGAATAAAGCCTGGATGATAATGATTTTGAACCATTTGTTTAAAATAATGGTGTAATAAAATAAACAGATCAGTAATGTTTCAATAATGACGGAACTATTTAAGATGAAAATATTTTGAGCCCTAAACAGGTAGGCATATAAAAAGCTCGTAAGCTCTGTTAATATTGAAAAAGCCACCATCAGGTGAACCAGTTTTTCGCTCTTATTAAGAAACTTTTTCCTGAAAAAACCTATAATGAGAGGAACCAGGGTAAAGCAAATAGAAGTATAACTTAATATGTCGTAAAATGCGTCCAAGTAAAATGTATTTCTACCAAAAATAAAAAAAAAGACGCACCTAAGTGCGTCTTTTTTAAATTAACCCATTAAAGGGCTTGGTAAAACAGGGCAATAAGGTGGGCATGGCCTCGATAATTCAGCGATAACGCCGTTATACATGTCATTTTCATCTTTATCGGCACCTACCATAATAAGTTGTTGAACACCGTTATCATCCAATGCATAATAACATCTGATACCCATACAACCCGGTTGAGCTAAAATTCTTTCGATAATATTTCTACCGAAAAAATGAGCCTTAATACCTGCTGGTTTCGCAGTTCTGTAATTTTTTGTCCACTTAGCCGCTGTGTCCAATGGAAAATCTTCAGCTTCATTACCTGTAAATGCCATAAATTTTAATTTTTTGTTTGTTAATAGTTTATTTAATTGCGTTTAATGTATGGTGCCAAAATACAAAGAAACAGGCTAAACCAACCAGCCATCAGTATGATTTTTCTACTACTTAAATTTTCTCTATTCAAAATCAAGTAGTTAACCAAGTAGTAATTGCAAAAACCAAGTAGTACTACTTGGTAAAATCGAGTAGTACTACTTGGTAAAAAATCAAGTAGTACTACCTATTTTTTATACACTTCGTAAAATCTACTTTTATCAAATGGAGGAGACTAATCTTTATTTAAAAGATGATAAAATTGATATCAGTGAAAAAGGAATTTCTTACTGGGCGAAAGAACTGAAGTGTTCAAAAAAAGATCTGAAAGATGCAATTTGCAAAATAGGTAATACGTATAACGTTCTGGTTCCTTACCTTGAAATGAATCGCCTGATAAACAACGATTAAAATCCTTTAAAACCGTTTTTAATCCCTTCCCTTAATAAGCTTACCGAAACTTGTTTTGTAACAGTATTCGCAAGATCTCTTCTAAAACTTCTTTTCCTGTTACCCCTCCGGTGTTTACGATCTGTTAATCGTATTTATTCTGTTTTTTATCTTCCAACATCCTTCATCCTCACGAACGTCGGGCTTTAACTACCTATCTCCCAGGCAATTTAACCTTTCCTGTATTCTCACATTTGTTAATGTGAAATTAACACAGATCCAATATGATCTATAAAACTTAATACGATGGAAATGTTAAGTTTATATTCCCCGCTTAATTTTATCATCGATCCAATAAAGTGATTACCCTACAGGAATTCTTTTCATCAGATGAAGAATCCGAAACCACTTTCATTTCATAACCTAACTGTTTAAAAAATGAAAAAATTAACTTTACTATTTTTATCTGTTGTTTCTAAGCTTTGCATCGCACAAGTGAGTATTACTACCGGTTCTTACTTCCAGGATTTTGGAACAACTAATATCACTTCATGGACGAATAATTCCACATTTCCGGGTTGGTATATAAGCTCCGGAGGTTCTTTCCAGGGATATGCCAATTTAGCGGGTTCAGTAAATTCATTTAATGCAGGAGGTTATTATAGCTATAACTGTGGCAGCGATTCCAAAATAGGCTCAAGGGCAAGTTCGGGTGCCAAACCTTTATATTATGGAGTTGTACTACAAAATAATACAGGCACTACTATAAAAAGTATTAATGTAAGCTATACGGGCTATCAAATGTCTTTGGCTCAGAATGGGGCAACCAACATCATTGCTTTTGAATATATAACCGGAGCAACAGCTCCCCTAATTAATGCAGCAGGCGCCACAGGAGTATCGGCTTTAAATTTCACTCAGTTACAAAACAGTGGGGTAAGCGGAGGTAATCAGTTAAACTGGTACCCTTGTACACAACGCACAGCAATATCTTCCTGCGTACCCGTTACAATTGCAAACGGAAATTATATCCTGTTAAGATGGAAAGATGATGATGATACAGGAAATGACCATCATATGGCTGTGGATGACATAAACGTATCATTTGATTTAAGCGGAGGAACCTGCCTGGTATTTTTGCCGATTGAATTATTAAACTTTAATGCTATTTATAAAGATTATAAGGTTGCCCTGAACTGGGCTACTGCTTCTGAATTAAACAACGATCATTTTACAGTAGAGCGCAGTGGCGACGGATTAGGTTTTAATCCCCTGGAATTCATCAATGATAATGGCACCAACACTCACAACACCAATTATTCGGTTATTGATGAGCAACCTCTAAACGGAATCTCTTACTACCGTTTAAAACAAACAAATACGGATCACAGCTCAAGCTATTCAAAAGTAGTGTCTGTAGAAACAATGCCCTTGCAGGAAATCTTCGTATTCCCTAATCCGGTAGAAAATAGCAGGGTTCATATTTCTATCGGGAATATATCTAACTACACTTTAAAATTAATAGATGCCATGGGACAAATTATTTACCAGGAACAAAACACGAAAGAGTTGATTGAACTGGATCTTAGCATATATCCTAAAGGAGCTTATCTTGTTCAAATCAATACACACAACGCCCTGTTCTCTAAGAAAATACTCTATAATTAATTTCAAAGAGGGGTGCTTTAAAAATCGTATTTCCGGTGGATTATTTTAAACTCAGTAAATTCTTTTTATTTTATCGGGTTTAGTGTATGTATTATCTTTAAAATTTATAATTTTAGTGAAATAATAAATTTTCCATGGCAAATAAATTCAGAATACTCAGCTTGGATGGTGGTGGTTTACGCGGTATTATACCGGTACTGGTTCTTAAAGAAATTGAAAGAAGAACAGGAAAACGCATAACCGATTTGTTTGACATGGTTGCTGGAACTTCTACGGGGGGCTTAATCGCTTGTGGTATTACCGTATCAGATAACGGTACAACTCCAAAATATACCTTATCCGACATCGAAAAAATTTATACAGAAAACGGGAAGGACATTTTTCCTGAAAAGAACTTTTTAAAAAAAATTATCAGCAGCATCTCTTCTCTTAAAAACCCTAAATTCAGTGCCAACGGTTTGGAAAAGGTTTTGCAAAATCTTTTGGAACAAAAAAGAATTTCAGATTGTGCAAAGCCCATTTTTGTAACGTCCTACGACTTGTTTAATAACGAAGCTCTGCTGTTTAAGTACCGGCATGCTATTAAACATCCCGAAAATAATGCCTTGTTGGTGGATGTATGCAGGGCTACTTCGGCTGCCCCTACTTACTTACCGGCTTATGATTTTATTTACCAAAATAAAAAAAGGGTCTGTATTGATGGAGGGCTTTATATGAACAACCCGGCAATGGGTGCATTGATAGAAGTGATTAAATACCATAAAGAACCTCCTTATAACTTACCAGAATTAAAATTGAATGATATTTCGATCCTATCATTAGGCACAGGGCATTACTCCTCAGAAATTGCCCGAAAAAAAGTGGAAGGCTGGGGTTTATTGGATTGGGCTACAAGTATTACAGATGTGATGATGCAGGCTATTAATCAAACTACCACATACGAAGCAGAGGAACTTACAAGTAATGAGAATTTTTTAAGAATCAATCCGGACATTGCTAATTCAAAATATTCCGATATGGCCGATTCATCGGAGGAAGCAAGAGCTTATTTTATAGATGTGGTAACCACCGATATCTTAGGGAATAAAGTGCTAATGAGTCAGCTCGATACTTTTTTAAATAACAACATGAATCCTTCGGTTTAAGAAACCTTTTTGAAACAGAAAGTGATAGAGGAACATTTAAACAAAGAAGTATGAAAAATTTTCTTGCTTTACTACTTATATTGGTAACATTAACTATTTTCCCTCAAAAAACAGATGAAGAACATTATAAAGATGCAGCAAAATATTCTGAAGATTCTAAATGGAACTTTATTATGGCAGGCATTGCGTTTGCATTTGTTATTGTAGTAAAGATCATACATAACCGTTCTGGTAAAGAAAACAAATGATATAACCGGATCAGGATTACAAAGGAACATAAACAATCCTTACCTTCACAACTGTTTTATGTCCTTCAACGCTTTACATATTGAATTACCGGTAGCGGAAATCATTCCGGAACTTAGGAAAATCTTAACCGATCAGTCTACACTGATTGTAGGTGCGCCACCGGGTGCCGGTAAAAGTACCTTGCTTCCACTCGCCTTATTCGAAGAAGCCTTTTTAGAAGGTAAAAAGATAATTATGCTGGAACCCCGTCGTTTAGCGGCACGCAGCATTGCTATGCGTATGGCTGAATTATTAGGTGAAGAGGTGGGACAAACCGTTGGCTACCGCATCCGCTTCGAAAACCGCGTGAGCACGCAAACACGTATTGAAGTCGTTACAGAAGGAATTCTCACACGCATGCTGCAAAGTGATAATGCGTTGGAACAATTTGGGTTGGTTATTTTTGATGAGTTCCATGAGCGTAATTTGCAGGCCGATCTGGCTTTGGCACTTTGCCGCGAAGCACAACAGGTTCTGCGTCCCGATCTTCGATTAATGATCATGTCGGCTACACTCAACATTCCACAATTACAACAGGTATTAAATGCACCCGTCATAGAAAGCAAGGGTCGTCAATATCCTGTAGAGATCATCCACACAGGTGATGCCGATGAATTTTTGTTGCCCGAACTTATAGCGCAAACCATTGCCCGTGCGGTGAAAGAACAGGACGGTGATGTGTTGGCTTTTCTACCGGGCGAAGGCGAGATCCGTAAATGCGAAGAACTCCTGCGCGGACAATTATCTGAGTTCAATATTCATCCTCTTTATGGTATGCTGCCACAAAACGAACAGTATGCCGCTATTATGCCTAACAAATATGGCAAGCGAAAAATAGTATTGGCTACTTCCATTGCCGAAACCAGTTTAACCATTGAAGGCATCCGTATCGTCATAGATTCAGGCTTTGGTCGTCGATCTCGTTTTGATCCGGCTTCGGGTTTATCGCGTTTGGAAACCCTGCGTATTTCAAAAGATGCTGCCGATCAGCGGGCCGGTCGAGCCGGTCGTTTAAGTGCCGGGGTGTGTTACCGCTTATGGACAAAAGCCACGCACGAGCGTATGGCCGAACACCGCATTCCTGAGATCATGGAAGCCGATCTCTGTTCAGTAGTATTGGAATTATCTAAATGGGGAACGGATGATATGACAAAGTTGTGTTGGTTAACGCTTCCTCCAAAAAATTCTCTACAACAAGCTTACGATACACTGCAACAAATTGGGGCTTTAGAGAATGGAAAAATAACGGAACATGGACGACAAATTCATAAGCTGGCTTGTCACCCACGTATTGCACATATGCTCTTGTTAGCAGAAACCCTAAGCATGAAAGCTTTAGGCTGTGATATTGCAGGAATATTGGAAGAGCGCGATCCTTTACCTAAAGACAGTGGTATCGACCTCAATCTGCGTATTGAAGCCTTACGCAGGGCTCGTAACAATAACGCTTTCAATAATAAATTTAAACGCATCGAAAAAAATGCCGCGAGCTATCGCAAATTATTAAACCTCGATTCAGACAACGATCCTGTAGATCCTTTTGAAACAGGGCTGTTACTGGCTTATGCTTATCCCGAACGGATTGCTTCGGCCAAGCCTGGAAACAATGCACAATTTCAATTGGCCAATGGTAAGATCGCCGCTGCCGGGCATAAAGATGACCTGGCTCATGAGGCATGGCTGGCGGTTGCCAATATGGATCTACGCGATGGACTGGGAAAAATATTCATGGCTGCTCCGCTCAATCCAAAAGATTTAATTCATTTGGTAAAAGAAAAACAAACCATCAGCTGGGACACCCGCAAAGGTGGATTAATTTGTTTAAACGAATTAAAGATCGGTAGTATCGTGCTGCAATCAAAACCCTTAAGTAAGCCCGATGAAGCCTTAGTACTCGATGCCATTTCTCATGCCATTAAACTTGAAGGAGAAAGCCTGCTTGATTTTAGGGATGAATTTACACAACTGCAAAACCGCATCGGTAGTTTAAATAAGTGGCACCCTGAAGCACAATGGCCAACCGTTAGTACGAACCATTTACTGAATACTGCTAAAGACTGGCTCGGCCCCTATTTAAAAGATGTAAGAAAAGCAGACGATCTCAAAAAAATAGATCTCGCTGAATGTTTACTACATGCTCTAACATGGGAACAACAACAAACACTCGATCAACTCGCGCCTCCAAAACTGGAAGTACCAAGTGGTTCAAAAATCCGTATGGAGTATTTCGCCAATGGCGCTGCACCGGTAATTGCGGTTCGTTTGCAGGAAGTGTTTGGTATGGCAGACACACCAACAGTTAACAGTGGCAACATAAAAACAGTATTACATTTATTATCTCCGGGTTACAAACCCGTACAAGTTACCACCGACTTAAACAGTTTTTGGAACAACACCTACCATGAAGTGAAAAAAGAATTGCAACGCCGTTATCCAAAACATGCCTGGCCGGAAGACCCCTGGAGTGCCAAAGCGGTTGCTAAAGGCAGGAGCACTAAATAATTAAAAAAGAAATTACATTTAAAGAGTAAAAAACTTCCCTAAAGATAAACCACTGTACGTTAAATGTTTATCATAATTCATTTCTCATTTCAGTGAGAATCAAATTTACATTATTCGAACCATTGAAATTCATAAATGCTCTATTCCTTTGATATAACCTGCAATCCTGGCAACTTGCATAGTATTATTTGTGGAAATAGTTTACACAAATTGTAAATCGATATTTACAATCCTTCTTATGTGAGAAAAACTTCATTTTGTTAATTATTCTATTTGCAATGCATTATCTTTATCTTAAGAAGTTAATCTTAACATATGAGTCAGTTAAAAATATTTTTAGTTGAAGACGATCCTTGGTTTGGAGAATCATTAAAACATCATTTATCATTAAATCCCGATTACCAGATAGGACTGTTTAAAACAGCCAAGGATTGTTTAAATAACTTACACTTAAAACCTGATATCATCAGCATCGATTTCGGATTACCGGACCTGGCCGGAGATATTCTGCTTAAAAAAATACATGAAGTCAATAAAAATATCCCTGTGGTTGTTATTAGTGGACAGGAAGATATTTCGGTAGCAGTTAATTTCTTAAAATCCGGAGCTAAAGATTATATTATTAAAGACGAGCATACTAAAGATATGCTTTGGAATTCCATTCTTAAGATCAGAGAAAATCTGGAATTAAAACAAGAAGTTGAAGAATTAAAAGGACAGCTGGAGCAAAAATTCAGTTTCGAGAAAAGTATCATAGGCCAAAGCGATGCATTAAAAAGCACATTTGTGCTTGTAGAGAAAGCCATCAAATCTAATATTAATGTGTCTGTAACCGGCGAAACTGGAACGGGTAAAGAAGTCATCGCAAAGGCCATCCATTACAATAGTGATAGAAAAAAGAAACCATTTGTGGCTGTTAATATGGCGGCTATTCCAACCGAATTAGTAGAAAGTGAATTGTTTGGTTACGAAAAGGGAGCTTTTACCGGAGCACAAAATCGCAGAATCGGAAAATTTGAAGAAGCCAATGGAGGCACTCTGTTTCTGGACGAAATAGCCGAATTAGATCTTAGTTTACAAAGTAAAATTTTAAGAGCCCTGCAAGAGCGGGAAATAGTGCGTGTAGGTGGGAATGAGCGAATAAAATTTGATGCAAGACTTATTACGGCAACACATAAAAACTTATCGGAAGAAGTAAAAAAAGGAAAATTCAGAGAAGATTTATTTTATAGAATTATAGGCTTACCTATCGATTTACCACCACTAAGAGCTAGAGGAAATGATACACTTATCCTAGCAAAGTTTTTCTCGGATGAGTTTACCAAAGACAACAAATTAAAACCAATTTCGATTTCAAATTCTGCAAAAGACAAACTTCTGAAATATAACTATCCTGGAAACATCAGAGAATTGAAATCAATTATTGATTTAGCTTGTGTGATGTGCAATGATGTTGAAATAACAGAAAATGATGTTCAATTCAACAATATTAAAGGTGATGATCTGTTCACTGCTCAGGAAAAAACGCTGAAAGAATACACCAATGATATCATTAGTTTTTTTCTAAAAAAATATAATAACGATGTTCTAGAGGTGGCAAAAAAACTAGATATTGGAAAGTCTACGATCTACAACCTCATTCAAAAAAGAGAAATTAATAGTAATAATTCTTAAAAACATCTCTATGAAAGTTAGCACTTATCTGTATAGAAACTCCGCATTTGAAAACAGCAGTAATGAGAGCTTACTAAACCAGAAAACCTGTCAGTTGGTGATTGGTTTTGGAGCGAAACAATTATTGTCTAACCATATTGTTTACGATCAAGTACGTCAAAAATTTCCATTGGCAGATATAGCTATGTGTTCTACTGCCGGAGAAATATACCAGAACGAAGTATTAGACGGATCGTTATCAATTATTGCGTTCGAATTCAATAAAACTAAAATCCAATCTTCGAGCGTTAGAATAGATGCCTATAACTCAAGTTACGAAGCCGGTGTTGCACTCGTTAATAGTATCGAGCAAACAGATTTAAAATACATATTTATTCTTTCAGATGGCAGTAAAGTAAATGGCAGCGAATTAGTACGTGGAATCGAAAGTATTATCCATCATGCAATTCCGGTAACCGGTGGCTTAGCTGGGGATGGTGTAAATTTTCAATCCACAGTAGTTGGATTAAACGAAACACCACAACAAGGAAACATTATAGCCATAGGATTTTATGGCGAAGCAATTCAAATAAGTCATGGATCCATGGGTGGATGGGAAATGTTTGGGCTTGAAAAAACAATCACTAAAGCCCTATCGAATGAGTTATTTGAGATAGATCATGCTAATGCTCTCGATTTGTATAAACAATATTTAGGAAAATACGCCGACGAACTTCCAGGATCTGCCTTATTATTTCCTTTATCCATAAAACTTCCGGGAACCAGCGAGCCAATTGTTCGTACCATACTTTCCATTAATCAGGAAACAAATAGTATGATATTTGCAGGCGATGTGCCCGAAGGATCGAAAGTAAGATTTATGAAAGCAAATTTTGATCGACTGATTGATGCTGCCAGCGATGCAGCTCAAAACTCACTCCTTCAGTTTGGAACAACGCATCCAAAGTTGGCCATACTCATTAGCTGTGTGGGAAGAAAAATAATTCTTGGAAAACGCATCGAAGAAGAGGTAGAGGCAGTAAGAGAAGTTTTCAATGAAAGCACACTATTATCAGGATTTTATTCTTATGGAGAAATATCTCCGTTTAACATTAATACCAAATGTGAACTTCATAATCAAACAATGACCATTACTACATTTGATGAACTATGACGAATTTTCATAAGCTACTACAAAAGCAGGCTAAAAAACATTTAACTGACCAGCAACTTAACGAACCTGCTATTCAAAATCTGTTAATGACTGTGAGTGATTCGTATGTCTCATTTGAAAGGGATAAAGAACTGCTTAACCATGCTTTTGGAATTAGCGAAACCGAATATCAAAAGCTGTACGAAGATTTAAACAAAGAATATGATCTTAAGCGAGTTTCCATTGAACGATTAAAAGATGCTGTAAAAGAGCTTGACCAAAAGAATGAAGTTATTTTTAATCGTGATAAAGATGAGTTATTGGTAATTGTAGATTATTTGAAAACTCAAATAGTAAAGAGGAAAGAAACTGAAAGTGATTTGTCACGAACATTACAGTTATTAACTACGCTTTTATCAAATCTCAATTCAGGAATACTTGTAGAAGATGAACATAGACGAATTGTAGTTACCAATCAGCTATTTTGTGATACATTTTCTATCCGGGCTAAACCGGAACAAATGATCGGAGCTGATTGTTCAGATTCAGCAGAACAAACCAAACACCTTTTCAAAAACCCTGAAGTATTTGCTTCTAAAATTAATGAGATATTACAAAATAAAGTGGCAGTTTTTGCTGATGAATTGGAACTGAAAGATGGCAGAATAATTGAAAGAGATTATATTCCTATCTATATTGAGAACGAATATAAAGGACATTTATGGGATTACACAGACGTTACCGAACAAAAGTATTTTGAAAAAAGGTTAATAGATTTAACCAATATGCAAAATGCTATTTTAAATGGCACTGATTATAGTATCATATATACCGATATAACAGGTACCATTAAAGCCTTTAATTTCGGCGCTGAAAAAATGTTGGGATATAAAGCGGAAGAAATAGTTGGTATTCATACGCCGGCTATCATCCATGATATTGAGGAAGTAATAAAAAAATCGTATGAATTGTCCATAGAACTGGGGTACGAAATAAAACCAGGTTTTGAAGTGTTTGTAGAAAAATCAAAGACTGGTTTAACGGAAACGAACGAATGGACCTACATCAAAAAAAATGGCGAAAGGCTATCCGTGCTTTTAACCGTATCTTGTATCAGAGATGCTTCTCTTGAAATCATTGGTTTTCTTGGCATTGCAAGAAATATTACTGAGCAAAAACAAATCAATGAAGCTCTCAAATATACTGAAGAACGTTACAGAAATATTGTAGAAAAATCTACTGACATTATTTATAAAACAAATAAATATGGAAATTTTATTTATGTAAATCCTGTAGCAGAAAGAATTACAGAATATAGTCAAGATGAATTAATAAACAAAAATTTTTCTACATTAATAAAAGAAGAAAATAGAGAAAGCGCTGCCATTTTTTATCTTGATCAGGTTAAGCAAAAAAAATCAACGACTTATTATGAATTTCCAATTATAACTAAGTCAGGAAAAGAAATATGGCTGGCGCAAAGCGTTCAATTATCAGAGTTAAGTGCAAAAGACTTTGAATTCACGGCTTTAGCAATTGATATTACTGAAAAAAAGACCTATGAACTTCAGTTAATTGAAACTAACAAAAAATTAGAATTACTTCAAACATTAATCAATAATACATCCGATGCCATCCAGGTAGCAAAAGAAAATGGGCAGATAGTATATATAAATTATGAAGCTTCCAAAAATCTTGGTATCGTTATGAATGAAACTTCAAATTATTATGTAAGGGATATCGAAAAACTATTCTCTGATGATAATGAATGGCATAAACATGTAGCGGAAGTAAAATCCAAAGGAACACTTATTTTGGAAGGAGAAAATATTAATAAACAAACAAATAAAACCTGTCCTGTAGAAGTTACTGTTCGATTTGTTGAAATAGATTCGGTAGGATATATTATCGCCAATTCACGTGATATTACAGAGAGAAAACTGATTGAAGAATCTATTGTCAAACAAAAAGAAAAATACCAGAATATCATTACCAATATGAATTTGGGATTACTGGAAGTTGATTTGGAAGAAAAGATTCAATTCGTTAATCCTGGATTTACCGTAATATCAGGCTATCAACAAGAAGAATTAATAGGTCAGAATGCTGCCGAACTTTTTATATCTGACTCTCACGTAAACATAGTAAAAGGGAAAATCAAAGAACGATCTAAGGGGCTATCAGATATGTATGAAATTCCGGCCAAAAATAAAAAAGGAGAATTAAGGTGGTGGATGATTAGTGGGGCACCAAATTATGATAACAAAGGAAACATTATTGGGTCTATCGGCATACACCTCGATATTACTGAGCAAAAGCAACTGGAATTGGAATTAGAGTTAGCTAAAAGTAAGGCCGAAGAATCCTCTAAAGCCAAAGAAACATTTTTGGCAAACATGAGTCATGAGATCCGAACACCGTTGAATGCCATTATTGGAATGATTAGAGAATTATCAAAAGAAAAACTATCTGATAAACAAACCCAATATGTTCATAACACCTCTGTAGCCTCGCAACACTTACTTTCCGTTTTAAATAACATTTTAGACATATCAAAGATTGAAGCCGGAGAGTTACAGTTGGATTCACACCATTTTAATTTGGCAAGCCTTCTCAACGACGTCAAATCGATTATGATAGCCAAGGCAAGTGAAAAAGAATTATATCTCAAGATCAATCATCCGCCAGAAAAAAATTCATTCTTCATTGGCGATTCATCAAGATTCAGGCAAATATTCTTAAACCTGATAGGAAATGCCGTTAAATTTACTCATGCCGGTGGTATAACCGTAAATTACGATGTGCAGAATTTACATAAAGGCTTCCAGGCTATTGTTATCTCTATTACAGATACTGGAGTGGGTATGGAAGAATCCTATCTTAAAAATATATTCAGTAAATTTTCTCAGGAAGACTCTTCGATATCCCGTAAGTATGGCGGCTCAGGGTTGGGCATGTCTATCACCAGAGAATTAATTCATTTAATGAATGGATCAATTACTATCGAAAGTAAAAAAAATATTGGGACAACTATCCATATTAAGTTGCTATTACCTATTGGTGATGGAACTAAAATAGAGAACAATAAAACGATTGATTCATCAAATAAATTAAATAATACAAACGTATTGCTCGTTGAGGACAACGAATACAATAGAGCAGTGGCCAGTAATACTTTAAACTATTTTAATTGTAAAATTATTGAAGCACAAAACGGACAAGAAGCCATTGAGATTTTACGATCAGGGAAAACAGTGGATATTATCTTAATGGATCTACAAATGCCCATAATGAATGGATTTGAAACCACAGAACACATAAGAAATATATTAAAATTAAATGTACCAATTATTGCGCTAACAGCAAATGCCTTTAAGAGTGAGCTCGAACAGTGCATTAAAACCGGAATGAACGATTATGTAACAAAGCCGTTTGAAGAAGAAAGATTGATCGCTGTGATGAACAAATGGCTGAGTTCGTCTATAGACAATTCATTCATAAATAAAGTAAACAACGATATTGACATTAAAGACCAGACACTTTATAACTTAAGTAAACTAATATCATTAAGTCGAAACGATAAAGTCTATGTGCAAAAAATGATTCAGATATTTGTTGATCAAACGCTCATCTCCATTTATCAAATGAAAGAAGCTTATGCTATTAAAGATTTAGACACACTTTATAAAATAGTACATAAAATAAAACCTAGTATTGATGGTATGGGCATAGAAATTTTAAGAGAAGATATTCGTGAAATTGAAAAGTTAGCCCTCGAAGGAATAGATTCAGAAGAACTCGAGAAGAAATTATTATTCCTTTTTTCTGTTCTTAGTAAGGTTGTTGAACAATTACAACACAAAAACATTTGAATAGAACTAGCATTCCTTCACTATCATGATTTACCTCTCTAGTAAATAAACCAACTCTTATTTTCATAAGTTTTATGTACTAACACTTAAGTACGTTTCACCTAATTTTATTCTCTAATAATATTTAGACTATGCCTGGTTATGCTCCTCTTGCGTACCTTCTACACTTTGCTTATAAAGCAATCTGCTAAGCATGGCTTTTCGGAATATATTCCATAATATGGAATCCAACACAATTTCAAGTACCTGTAAATAACTGATAATCAGTTTATTGATTTTTGGTTCGCAAGTGGTAATGCTTTTAAACAAAGAAAGCCATTATGAAAAAAAATGTTGTCTTAAGAACAGAATCCATTCAAAAAAAAATTCCAAAAGCTAATAAATCATTTATTAGAAAATTACTATCCTTTTTTAATTGTAAATGCAATTGTCCAAATAGTTAAATCATATAAAAAAAGAACCATGAAACTAATTACATTATTATTAATCACAACAAGCCTTTCAGCTCAACTAACAGATAAGGATAAACACTTCCTGGTAAATTCATGTGCTGCTCCAACCATAAGCGTAGCGATGTTTAAATTAACCGAAAGGCCCATTTTAAGTATGCTGGCCAGTATATTCATTATGTCGTCCTTAAACGTAGGAAAAGAGATTTGGGACGGGTATGGCCACGGAACTAAAGATCCTAATGATATTATTGCCGGAAGCCAGGGATTAGTTACAGGTAGTTTTATTTCAGGCGGGTCCATTGTTTTAGATATACATCATAAAGCGAAAGTTGAACAATGGAAATATGACAATATAGCGCCGATCATTAAATATATTGAAGTACCGGAAACAATGGAGCCAACTACTGTAATAGACTTAACAAGCAACGAAGAACAATTAGAAATTAAAATTTAACATCATTAATGCCTGATAGAGTTAATGGCTCTATAAAGATTACTGTTTGTTTGATCTTTATAATCATACTTATCATTGGTCTTGATATATCTACTTTAAATCCTTTCCTACTTTTTTCAAAAGAATAAACAACAAATAAGCCCGAATTAAATCTTAAAAAATAAAATCATGAAAACATTAAATTTATTTATAGGCCTGGTCATGCTTCCTGGCGTCTTTATATCACAGATAAAAACAACAGTTTCCAACGGCAACTGGGGCAATGCCTCAACCTGGAGTCCAAACGGGGTGCCATCCTCGTCCGATAAAATTTATATTTACCACGAGGTAACGCTGGACCAGAATTTTACCGCGTCAGATACCATCTTCGTATTTCATATTTTAAACCTTAATACAAATAAAAATCTGACACTTAACCCTGGTACTATGATCTTGGTAAATAACGCTAACTATAATGGTACTATTGGTAATGTAGGAAATAATGCTGGTATTGTCGGCAATTTTACTTTTCAGAAATGGATCACCCGCTGCGACGGTTATTCTACCTATGGTTCACCTTTTACAAAACCGGTGTCCGATTTTAACTGGTACTATTGCTACCAGTGTCAGCCTTCTTGGTCAAACTTGTATTATTATGACGAAACTACACCAGGTACGATGGATAACGGATATTATGATAATACCGGTGGCAACCTGGAGCGTGGAAAAGGATTTTTTTACTGGTATTCCAATTATTCTGGTGGACAGAACTTTCCGCGGCAAATTTCTTTAAACGGATCCATTAATTTCTCAACCGATTTTAATTTTAATATTACCCGTACATATAGTAATGGTGCTATCGACGATGGCTATAATCTTTTGGCTAATCCTTTTCCCGGTACTATTGATTGGATGGACAATGCTTGGAACAAGAAAAAAATTTCCGGAGCCATTTACACCTGGAATTCCTGTACCGGAACTTATGCCACTTTTGCTTCCGGTGTAAGCGTTAATGGCGGTAGTCGCTATATTCCGTCTATGCAGGGCTTTTGGGTACAGGCCACCGGCAATAACCCTTCACTAAGTGTGGGAGCAGGTGCAATGACCAACACACAAAACGCACTCTTAAGATCTGGCAGTAGTAATACTGCAGATTATCTGATCAAACTCAGCCTGGGCGATGATGAAATTGCGATACGTCTGGATCCTACAGCTACCTATAGCCTGGATAGTATCATGGATGCTTCGAAATTCTTTTCACCAGCTTCGCGGCTTTGCTCTTCAGATAGTTTATTGGACAATCACGATTATGCAATCAATACTTTAAAAGATACTGATCAGGTAGTTTCAATTAAAATAAATGGCAGTGGCGTCTTACAACTTAAAGGCATAAGCAGTTTTTACAGCCAATATGATGTTTATTTAAAAGATCTGACAACAAATGATTATTTGCCTGTAACAGAAAATATGGCATATACATTTACCGATACAACACAAGTTACTTTTCAAAAAAGATTTGAATTACATTTTGTAAAGAATATAAGTACGGGAGTCAAAAACCAAACAGGTGAAGATGTTAAATTGGGCTGCGATAACGATCACATTTATCTGAGTCTGCCGACAGATATGCAAACTAATACTCAGATAGAGATGTATGACCTGTTAGGCAAGCTGCTTTATGCCGACAAATACAGCCAACAGGATATAATATTATCTAAACCCGGTGAGCCGATACTACTGCGAGTATATAATGACAAACAATGTTTCGTTAGGAAGATATTCTAAAGGCACGGATCAGGAACAAAAGTTATGGAGAAGAGATTCTGTTATATCTAAAAGCAAAACTCCCTAGAATCAATGACTATAGGGAGTTTTTTCGGTCCGGACGGGACTCGTACTTTTGGCTTTCATTTTATCTCTTTCCCTTGCTATTACTGGCTTAAACCCCTTATTTCATTGACTTCTTAGTAAAGGAGAATTAAACCAAATTAAATGAAATAAAGCGTTTACCGTCCACCCTACCGTCCACCCTAAATGCTATATTTGTGCTTTATATTTCATATGGCAACAGTTACCTTCATATTAAAAAAACCAACTTCGAAAGAGGAAACTCCTTTATTTTTAGTGTTTCGGTACAAAGAGGAGCGGGTTAAAATAGCAATCTACGATAGGATACATCCGGAGTTTTGGGATAAAACCAAGCAAAGAGCTAAATCATCAAAGAAGTTTCCCGAATATCCTGAGTTCAACTCAAGACTTGATGATATAGAATCACGGGCAAAAAACGTATTTAGAAGGTTTGAAATCGACCATAAAACCCAACCATCACCTACCCAACTTAGAATATTACTGGATAAAGAGTTTAACAACGAACCAGTAGAAGTAGAAAAGAAAGACTTGTTTTCATTTATACCTAAGTTCATTGAAGAATCAAAAAACAAGATTAATGATAAGACCGAGAAACCTTTTGCAGACTGTACGGTCAACATCTATAAAAATACTTTCCGGCTTTTAAATGAGTTTAAAGACAAGAAAAAAATAAAAATCGACTTTGACAATATCTGTCTTAAGTATACCGCTTAAATAACCCTTAATAGATATTAGTCGATTTTTGAAAATAATAACTTACTCCATACATTTTAATAAACTATTATATGCGATAACGCAAATTATTTTTAAATAATTTGCTAATTATGTGTTTTTTTAACTAATTTCACATTTAATCTACAAAAAAACATTAACCAAATTAAAAATGAATCGAAAAAAAGTAAAACTATGCACAACACTTTTGTTAGGAATGTGTATAACAGTCGTCGATGCGCAACAAGCATCGAGCGCCACAGGCGGAGATGCTTCGGGTAGCGGAGGTTCGGTCAATTACACTGTAGGGCAAATTGCCTATACAACGAATTATACTGCTACTGGCTCGGTTGCTCAAGGTGTTCAGCAACCTTATGAAATATCTGTTGTTGCTTCTGTTAAAGAAGGCGATAATATTGTTTTAAATCTATCAGCTTACCCTAACCCAACAACAGATTATTTAACACTAAAAGTTGGCGATGCTAACATCGTAAACTTGTCATATCAACTTTACGATATTACCGGTAAACTTTTAGAAGACAAAAAAATTAGCTCAGCTGAAATAAACATATCCATTTTAAATTTCCCTAATGCGGCTTATTTCCTAAAAGTATATAGTAACAGTCAAGAAATTAAATCATTTAAAATCATTAAAAACTAATAACCATGAAAAATTTATTTATGCTTGTTGCCGCTCTATTAATAACGGTTAACGTGTTTGCTCAGGCTCCACAAAAAATGAGCTATCAAGCTGTTCTTCGTAACAGTAGTAGTACATTAATTACGTCGGCACCAGTTGGGATGAAAATAAGTATTTTACAAGGATCCTCAACAGGTACAACAGTTTATGCAGAAACTCAAATGCCAACAACGAATACAAATGGCTTAGCAAGTTTAGAAATTGGTACCGGTACTGTTCTGAGTGGAAATTTTGCTACAATCAATTGGGCTAATGGCCCGTATTTTATCAAAACAGAAACTGATCCTGTTGGTGGCACAAATTATACAATTACAGGAACTAACGAATTAATGAGTGTTCCTTATGCTTTGTTTTCTGCTAATAGCACACCTGGCCCACAAGGTCCGGTTGGAACAGCTGGCGCCCAAGGCCCAATTGGGTTAACGGGTGCTACCGGAGCAGTTGGTGCAACAGGTGCTACTGGTGCGCAAGGCCCAATCGGATTAACAGGTGCTACCGGAGCTACGGGAGCAGTTGGTGCAACAGGTACTACGGGTGTGCAAGGTCCAATCGGATTAACAGGTGCTACCGGAGCTACGGGAGCAGTTGGTGCAACAGGTGCTACGGGTGCGCAAGGTCCAATCGGGTTAACGGGTGCTACCGGAGCTACGGGAGCAGTTGGTGCAACAGGTACTACGGGTGCGCAAGGTCCTATCGGATTAACAGGTGCTACCGGAGCTACGGGAGCAGTTGGTGCAACAGGTACTACGGGTGCGCAAGGTCCTATCGGATTAACAGGTGCTACCGGAGCTACGGGAGCAGTTGGTGCAACAGGTACTACGGGTGCGCAAGGTCCAATCGGATTAACAGGTGCTACCGGAGCTACGGGAGCAGTTGGTGCAACAGGTACTACGGGTGCGCAAGGTCCAATTGGGTTAACGGGAGCTACTGGCCCTGCTGGTTCAGTTAGCTATTCTTTTCTAACAAAAAGTGCCAATTATACAATTACAACTGCTGATGTTGCAAGTAATCTTGTAGTAGTTAATACAACAAATAGCCTTGTAACATTTACTCTACCTAGCGCCAGCGCTGCCGGATCTGGAAAAAGTATTTATATATCAACTTCTTCACTAAGTAATACTCAATCAATTAATGTAATATGCGCCTCAGGTAATACATTTATTGGAACTTTTGTTGCAGCTGGTTCCACTAATATAAATACTGCTCTGAGTTCTAACATTTCCTGGGTTAACTTAATCAGTGATGGTGTTAGTAAATGGTATATTGTTGGATTATATTACTAATCGAGTACGTGTCGTCCTGAAAAAAGCTGCCTGAAATGGGCAGCTTTTTTTTAATCTCTCATTATTTTATTGGAACCACTAACTTTCTCTGAGGATATGATATACAACAAAAACAAGTATCGCTTTTCTTTTATAAAAAATTAATAAAATTTTATTCCGGCAATAAGTATATCATCCTGGTGCACAATATGGATCAGGTCCAAAAGCTGTGGAGAAGAGATTCTGTTATATCTAAAAGCAAAACTCCCTAGAATCAATGACTCTAGGGAGTTTCAGCGGTCCGGACGGGACTCGAACCCGCGACCTCCGCCGTGACAGGGCGGCATTCTAACCAGCTGAACTACCGGACCAACAACCTTTCTTGCGATTGGGAGTGCAAATTTACAACTTTTTTCTGAACCACAAACTTTTTTCTAAAAAAAATTACATTTTTTATTTTAATCCCAAATAGTTTTAAAATACAACTATTTATATTAACACAATTAAACTTTTTACATATTTTTGTGTCTTACTTTGGCACGTACATTGTTTTACCTGCTTAACTCATACAAATTAAAAAGCTTCGCCTTTGTTACAACCAGTGAAACTCACTGAAAAACAAAGCTTTGGATCGAAAAAGACAACAAAATGAAAAAAATATTCTTATTTATCTCCGCTATCACGTTATCGTTACAGGTATCTTATGCCCAGGATCAGGATCCAAAAGCTAAAGCTATTTTAGATGATTTGAGCAAAACAACCAAATCTTATAAAACCATTGTTTCCGAATATCTATTTACTTCTTTAAACAAAGACAAGAAACCTTTAGAAAAACAAAATTATAAAGTACAGGTTAAAGGCGATAAATTTAAACTGGACATTCCAGGGAATACAATTGTATGTGATGGGAAAACCATTTGGGCATTTAATAAAGATGCAAACGAAGTAACCATTAAAAACTTTGATGCTTCTAACGAAGATCAGTTAAATCCATCAAAAATATTTACCTTATACGAAAATGGCTTTAAATACAAATTCGATAAGGAAGAAAAAGTAGGAGCTGTTACCTTTAGTATTATTACCTTGTTTCCTTCTGTGAAACCGGAGAAAAAGAAATTCCATACTATTAAACTATATGTGGACAAAGCTAAAAAGCAAATTTCTAAACTGGTTATGTTTATGAAAGACGGAAGTACTCAAAGCTATGAGATAAAATCGTTTAAACCGAATATGGATTTGCCGGATGCTTCATTTGTATTTGATACCAAAGGATTTAAAGCGGATCAAATTACAGACGAAAGAGACTAACGGTGATGAAGTTAGGCCTTATAGGGAAATCCATTTCACATTCTTTTTCAAAACCATACTTTGAGGAAAAATTTTTAAAAGAGCAAAGAACCGGTGCTACTTATCAGAACTTTGATTTGGAAAATTTAGATTCTTTGATGCAAATTATTACTGAACACAAGCTTTCAGGAATTAATGTGACCAAGCCTTATAAAGAAACCGTTATTCCTTTTTTAAATGAACTGGATGAAACTGCCAAAACTATTAATGCCGTTAACTGTATTAAAATAGTATGGAACAATGAGTTACCCTACTTAACTGGCTATAATACCGATTATTATGGCTTTGCTCAAAGCATTAAACCTTTTTTAGAACCCAGTCATCAAAAAGCCCTCATCCTTGGTACGGGCGGCGCATCCAAAGCAGTACACTATGCGTTAACACAAGTGGGAATAGACGTTTATTATGTAACTAGGGGCGAAAAAAAAGGAGGGAATTATTTCCATTACGATGAATTGAACGAGTATGTTTTAAATGCGTTTAAACTCATTGTAAATTGCACTCCCTTAGGAATGTTCCCTAACAATAATGCACGACCCGAAATTCCTTACCAATATATAACTCCCGGACATTTGTTATACGATGTGATTTATAACCCACCCCTTACCGAATTTTTAAATGCAGGTAAAGCTCAGGGTGCAACAGTAATTAATGGGTTAAATATGCTGAAGCTACAGGCAGAAAAGGCCTGGGAGATCTGGAATAAAAATTAAAGGCTGAATTAGTTTAATTGAATTTACAAGCCATTAAGGCAATATCATCTACAAAAGGCATTTCCCCTTTAAATTCTTCGGCATAATACATAATGGCTTTATTGATCATGCTGCAGGAGGCCAGTTTATTTTTCAGAATAATATTTTCTATATCAGGTACAGACACATTATCTTCCAATCCATTCATGATGTCGGTTAAACCATCGGTGTAAGCAAACAGTACCGATTTTTTTGAGATCAGTAACGATTCTTTTTCTACCGATTGTAACGGACTGGTAATTCCTAATAAGGTACAACCTTTGCTTAAGGCAGAAATTTTACCATTGTTATATAAGATGGGAGCATTATGCCCGGCATTGATATAGGTTAATTTCCGGGTTTTAATATTATACTTTGCGATGAACAGGGAAATAAATTTCTCTGTTTTGGCATTGTCATAGATTAGTTGATTCAAATCAATTACCACTTCCGTAAGATCGCGGGTATATTTTAATAACACCCTGAGAGCTGCCTGTAAATTACTCATTAATAAAGCAGCTGCTACTCCTTTACCTGAAACATCCGCCACACAAAATACACACTCTGCTTCATTGGTCCAGATCACATCGTAATAATCGCCTCCAACCTGCTGATGCGGAAAGTACATCACATCCATTTCCATTTCAGGAATATTAGGTAAAGCCGATGGGAACAATAAATTTTGCATTCCTTTAGCCAGTTCAAGTTCTTTTTGGATAGCTGCTTTTTGGATAGATTGCTTGAATAATTTTTTATTTTCAATGGCAACAATCATCACATTGGTTAGAGTTTGTATAAAAGGCAAATGCTTTATAACAGAACTCATTTCAATTTTATCTTCATCAATATCTCCCAGCAACACAAAAGCCAACGGTGTTTTTTTATGGTATACAGGAATCACGATTTCAAACCGTTTGCTTAAATTTCCGTTTGAGTAAGAGATCGTTTTAATTTCCTGGATGTCTAACAGTTCTTTTTCAAACTCTAAATGATTAAAATCTTTATCGACGCCATATTTTAAAATACATTTCCATTCGGTATCAAAGCTGAATAATACCAGTTTTCCAACTTTTAATTTATTCTCTAAAATCTCCTGGTAAATATCTAAAAGCTGGGAAGTAGACACATTATTATTAATTGCCTTCGTAATTTCCAGCAAGGAGCTAAGCTTAACATCCTTAACGGCGTTTGCTTCTGAATGACCATGAAGATGAGAATGCTCTAACATAAGTACTAATGTATATAAATAATTTTAATGATAATAGCCCACTTGTCTTCCAAAATAAGGCATTCGTTTAATAGAATCAACATTTAATACCAGGGTATGGTTCTAACTGTCCACCGAATGCTTATACAAAAATACTATTTATTGTATAATTTATGTATCAATGAAGGAAGTTGTTTAGCTGCAAATACTTCTTTCATTTTGGCTTTTGCCTCGTAAGCAGGAGTTCCAAAGTACACCTGGTTATCCGGAACATTTTCCCCTACCCCGCTTTGTGCCTGAATTACAGCTCCATTCCCTATGTTAATATCACTGGAAATACCAACTTGTCCCCACATGGTAACATGGTTACCTATTGTGCAACAGCCTGCTATAGCTACGTTTGCTGCAAACAAGCACATTTCCCCCACAATCACATCATGCCCGATATGTACCATATTATCAATAATGGTTCCTTTACCAATAAGTGTATCGGCCGTAACTCCTTTGTCAAACGTACAGTTCGCCCCAATAACCACCTGATCTTTTATAACTACTCTACCGCAGGTATTTAAGGGTTCGAAGTGTGATTTTCTGTTTTTGAAATAGAAGGCATCTGAACCAATAATGGTTCCCGCATGTATGGTTACATCGTTCCCAAGATGGCAATTATCATACACCACAACGTTAGGGTACAGAATGCAATTATCACCAATAATTACATCGTTACCAATAAAACAGCCCGGCATAATAACCGTGTTTTTTCCAATAGAAGCTGTAGTGCTTATAGGTTGCGCCGAATAATATTTAGGTTGAAAATGAAGGGTAAGTTTATTGAACGCCGTAAAAGGTTCATCGGTTATGATTAATGCTTTTCCTTCGGGACAGTCTACTTTTTTATTGATGATAATGGTAGTAGCAGCCGATTCCAGAGCTTTATGATAATATTTGGGATGATCTACAAAAACGACATCTCCTGCAACTACTCTGTGAATTTCATTAAAGCCGGTAATCATATGATTTGGATCACCAATAAACTCTGCTTTAATAATTTCAGAAATATCTTTTAAGGTTGTTGGGCTTATCTGCATAGAGTAACAAATATAACTCTTCCGAAAACAATTCAGGTTATTCTATCATTAATTTTTTAAGGGATAATCCGGCTTTAACATTTAGAACAGACGCTTTAGGCGACAACTTTTAAAAGGATCAATTCACTCTTAGCTTTTGCCCCGGTTTAAGGTAGTATCTTTTTTCAATGCCATTTATCGCACACAATTCTTTCATGGATAAGCCATAACGTTTAGCTACTTCATACCAGGTATCGCCTCTTTCAACAGTGTGCAATGTAGCATTGCTTGGGTAAGCGCAAATGCCATAACGCGATTTTTTCACTACAATGGAATCGTTATAGGTTTTATTATCTGTGAAAGAAATAATAGATGAAGGGTTAATGGCCTGTCCTTTAAACCGTACTTCGAAATGTAAATGCGGGCCGCTGCTATGGCCTGTGCTACCACCCAAACCAATTAACTGACCTGCTAAAACAACTTGCCCGGGTTTTACTTTTATTTTTGACAAATGTGCGTATACAGTTTCCAAACCGTTATAATGCCTTATAATCACTACATTTCCGAAACCACCTTTTAAATGAGCAATGCGAATCATTCCGTCAAAGGCCGCTACTACAGCATCCCCTCTGTTCAGGTTAATGTCAATACCTTTATGCATACGTCCATCGCGCCAACCGAACTTAGAATTTACAGGACCTATCTTAGGATGATGGTACACTCCCAGGGAGTCGCTTTCTATTTCGATGATCTGTGATTCCGGAAAATCACTCTCAGGAGTAATTTGAAATACAGCTGTCTCGTCAAAGTCATCATAAAAATTAGTTGCCGGTATATTACCGCACCTCACCAGGGATATATCAGCAGTAGTAGAAATAAGAATGCTGTTGTAGTAGCTAATCAACTCAATTTCTTTTTCATCAATCACTTCCAGATCAAGAAGAGAATCAACAATATCTACCAATTGTAATTTTGTAATTGGCTTGTTCACTTGTACATAGGCCGTTCCCTTAACACGACTGGTGTCTTTTTTTGGTTCTCCTTCAGCGAATGCGAATCGTGGGAAAATCAAAACAACGAATAGAATATGAACAATAAACTTCAAATTGTTAATAAGTTACACGAAAATAATCAAATAATATTAAAAACATATTTTTTAACTAAAAATCCCGCTAAATGCTAAAAACATTAATCCCCTAAAATAATCGACCAATGTATTTGTATTAACGAAAATTATGTGCTTATTTGTTTCATACAATTAAGAACCATGGTAGCACACGCTGATATAAAAATTGAAAAAACCACTCACAGCAGAGTGAGTGAAAATGACGTTAACAATGTTCCTTTCGGAAAATGCTTTTCTGATCATATGTTCATTGCTGAATACAGTAACGGTAAGTGGGAGAAGTCCTATATTATGCCTTACCAGGAGCTTCCCATGAGTTATGCTATGTCGGCATTACATTACGGACAAGCAATTTTTGAAGGGATGAAAGCGTATAAAAATGATGCCGGAGAAGTAAGTATTTTCAGACCATTAGAAAATTATAAACGACTAAATAAGTCGGCTATAAGAATGGCAATGCCGGAAGTTCCTGAAGAAATTTTTATGGGCGGCTTAACTGAATTGTTAAAATTAGATTCTGCCTGGGTTCCTACAACGGATACTGGTTCCTTATATATAAGGCCTTTTTTAATTGCGACAGATGAAGCTATTGGAGTTAAAGCCAGTGATACTTATAAATTCATTATTATTACCTGCCCTGCCGGAAAATACTATACTGAGCCTATTAAAGTATTAATTGAAACCAACTATATCCGTGCGGTAGAAGGTGGTGTAGGTTTTGTTAAAGCAGCCGGTAACTATGGAAGAAGCTTATATCCTACTAAACTGGCTCAACAAAAAGGTTACCAACAGGTAATCTGGACGGATGGAAAAACTCATTCTTACCTTGAAGAATCAGGAACCATGAATTTAATGTTTGTGATTGGTGGCAAAGTAGTAACACCTTCCCTAAGCGATACCATTCTTGCCGGAATTACCCGCGACAGTGTTTTGGCTTTAGCCAGAAAATGGGGTATGGAAGTAGAAGAACGTAAAATATCTATTACCGAAATATTAGAAGCACATGCCAACGGAATTTTGGAAGAAGCCTTTGGTGTTGGTACTGCAGCAACAATTGCACAAATAATAGGAATAGGATACGTTGATAATTACTACCCATTACCGGCTGTGGAAGAACGCAAATTTTCCAATAAAGTGGATGAAACATTAAGAAACATCAGAAAAGGAAAAGCAGAAGATTCGCTTGGCTGGATGTATAAAGTAGACTAATAAAAAAGCCTTATCCCAGTGATAAGGCTTTTTTAATAAATATGCAAGGCAGCGTCCCTATTTCTTATGAGTTGCTATTGTTCAAAACATTATTTTTAATCCCAATACAAACCTTTAAATTTGTTGCTCTTGTAACAAAAAATAAAAAACAATGAAATACTTTGCAGACATAAACGTAATGCCCCTAAAAGCATTACTTGACCCTCAAGGTAAGGCTGTAACAGGTTCTATGAAAAACCTTGGTCTTGCTGAAATTGAAAACATCCGTATCGGTAAACACATTACTTTAGAAATTGATGCTCCTACCAAAGAAGCTGCTTCTGCTAAAATTGATGATGCCTGTAAGAAATTACTGTGTAACCAAATCATGGAATTTTACGAATTTGAACTTCGTGAAGCATAACATAAATTTGACCCGTTGAATTATAAATTTTAAATTCAACGATTCATTCAACAAAAAATAAATTCAATAAAAATTAATATAACTTAAAAAAATGGGATATCTTTTCACCTCAGAGTCAGTATCAGAAGGCCATCCGGACAAGGTTGCCGATCAAATTTCAGATGCTTTAATTGATAACTTTTTAGCTTTTGATCCTCAAAGTAAAGTAGCTTGCGAAACGTTAGTTACTACAGGACAAGTAATATTAGCCGGCGAAGTAAAATCAAAAGCGTATTTAGATGTTCAGGAAATTGCACGTGAAGTAATTCGTAAAATCGGATACACAAAATCAGAATACATGTTCGAAGCTAATTCCTGCGGTATCTTATCTGCTATTCACGAACAATCAGCTGATATAAACCAGGGAGTTGACAAAAAGAAAAAAGAAGAACAAGGTGCAGGTGACCAGGGAATGATGTTTGGTTATGCAACTAACGAAACAGCCAACTATATGCCTTTAGCATTAGATTTGGCACATGCTATTTTATTAGAGCTTGCGGCATTACGCAGAGAAGATAAAGCGATTAAATATTTACGCCCTGATGCAAAATCACAGGTAACGTTAGAATATGATGACAACAATACCCCTATACGTATTGATGCTATTGTGGTTTCTACACAACATGATGATTTTGATAGTGAACCGAAAATGTTGGCGAAAATTAAAAAAGACATCATTGAGATCTTAATTCCAAGAGTTAAAAAGAATTACCCTAAATATGCTCACTTGTTTAACAACAAGATCAACTACCATATTAACCCAACCGGTAAATTTGTTATTGGTGGGCCACATGGTGATACAGGTTTAACCGGCCGTAAAATTATCGTAGATACTTACGGTGGAAAAGGTGCTCACGGTGGTGGTGCTTTCTCCGGTAAAGATCCAAGTAAAGTTGACAGAAGTGCTGCTTATGCAACCCGTCACATTGCTAAAAACCTAGTAGCTGCAGGAATTTGTAACGAAGTATTGGTACAGGTTTCTTATGCGATTGGTGTTGCTCAACCAATGGGTATTTTTGTTGATACTTACGGAACAGCAAAAGTAAAAATGACAGATGGTGAGATCGCTAAAATCGTTCAAAAAGTATTTGATATGCGTCCGTACTTTATTGAACAACGTTTTAAATTACGTACTCCTATTTATAGCGAAACTGCTGCTTACGGGCACATGGGTCGTAAAAACGAAGTGGTTACCAAAACATTCAAATCTCCTGATGGAAAAACAAAAACAATGAAAGTTGAATTGTTTACATGGGAAAAATTAGATTACGTGGCTAAAGTAAAAGCTGCTTTTAAAGTAAAATAATTTTCTTTATATCATTCAAAAGAGCCATCCACTAAATAGTAGATGGCTCTTTTGTGTTTAATTGGTTATGGTAAAAGTGTAGTAAAATTATCCTGGCATTTGTGCCTTACTGAATTTAGGGTTTAGATTGGTGTTAAGGGCTAATAAGATCATTACTACACCTAAAAACAAATGTGGTACATATACAATATCCGAAAAATTCAGGAGCCAGGGAGAAATAGCCAGAGCAATACCACAGGTAACATCCAATAATAAATTAACCCGTATAGGTATTACTTTAAAAAGGCTATAATTATACCGTGTAAAGAAACTATAAAGGATCACAAAAACACCAATGATGATTGGCGAACCTGCATCAAATACATCTTTATTAAACATAAATATCCAAGGAGAAAGAATTAAAAAAATTCCAAAGATATAATCCAAAATGCTGTGAAGCTTGATACTAATGAGTTTCATAATACCCTTTATGTACAAAAAACAATGCCAGCTTCATTATTTTTAGAGAATGCCTGAACAATTATGTAATTTCGTTTTCCGCTATCTGTTATGAGCCGTTTAAAATTATATATGATCCTTGTAGGCTGTAAACCTAAAGGAAGATTTACGGAACAACATGATGTGTTTTTTGGAATTGCAGAATCTTTAAAAGACCTCGTTCCACACATCAATCAATTTTGGCCTGATGCGGCGAATCAATTTCATATTGATGCCTGGAGAGAAGTAACACAAGTGAACGGCTATGCTATTGAAGTATTACCAAAAGGCGCTAAAGAAAAAAATACGGAACATTTATTCTTCATCAACCTTGGAGGCTATAAGCCCGGGGAGTTTGATGAGTTCCATTATAAATTATTGACCGTGGCTGCCGAAAATTCGCAGGCAATTTCTGCCGCTAAAAAAACCGCTTTTTATATCACCACCGGTTTTAAAGGTGCGACTTCACACATTGATGATAAATATTCTTTGGATGTAGATGACATTTATAATATCGAGGATATGTTATCTGATACCTTTAAACAAACCTACAGCATACATATTTCAATGAAACAAACCCCTGAGGACGAACTTCACCTGGGATATCTGAAACTCTCTAAATTGTTGGGAAAAGAATAGGTTTTGTAAATCCTGATCAACTAAAAGTGTGGATTTTTTTCCATGAAATGGGGATTATATTTCATGAGTTATAACACTGCATGAATAATCAGGCAGATATTTATAAAAGCAGTTGCCACAAATACATTAAATACCCATTTTACAGGAAACTGTGCCAAAGCCATCACAAGATTTGAAAGAGACAAAACCATTCCGAATATAAATTCCCAAAAAGCAACATGGTATTCCAAAGAGAACATAACCACTATTCCGCCTAAAATAGCACTAACAGCAATACTAAAGCTTATAAATGCGAAATAGCTAAACTCTAATTGTTTAATCAGTTCATTGTACTTCCATTTAAACGAATGCAGTTTAATGACTGTATGTTTTTGCGAATATGTTTTTGAAAGAGTTGTCATGATTCCAAGATAAAATTTAAAAAACAGAATCGTATCTTTGATAAATAGCATCCATTTTAATGCCAGTAGTAATTATAAATAGTGTATGTATTTACCCAAATGAAAAAAACGTCAACTTCCCCTACCATTCCGGCTTCAAGCCTTGAATTTTTAAAGAAATTACATAAAAATAATAACCGCGAGTGGTTTGCCAAACACAAAGAGGTTTACCTGGGGGAGTTAAACTACCTCGAAGTATTTGCCGATGCCTTATTACAGGATCTTAACAAAGAAGATGTGATTGATACTCCTTCCGGCAAAAAAAGCTTACACCGCATTTACCGCGACGTAAGGTTCTCAAAAGAAAAAACACCTTTTAAAACGAACTGGAGTGGGAGTTTCAGGCGGGCAACCAAATTAAGAAGAGGAGGTTATTATTTCCATATAGAACCCAACAATAGCTTTATTGCCGGTGGTTTCTGGGCTCCCAATGCCGAAGATCTGAAACGCATCAGGGATGATTTTGCTTTTGATGCAGCCACGATGCGGAAAATACTGAAGGATAAAACCTTTAAAAAGTATTTTAATACCTTACAGGGTGAGCAATTAAAAACAACACCAAAAGGTTTTGATGCCGATAACGAAGCCATAGACTTATTACGCTATAAACAATTTTTAGTAATCAGAAAGTTTAGTGATGAAGAAGTACTTAGTGCAAATTTTCAAAAAGAAGCTATACTTACCTTCAGAGCAATGAGGCCCTTTTTTGATCATATGAGCGAAATTTTAACAACAGATATTAACGGTATTTCTACCGTGTAGTTTTCTTATTTGGCCAGTACATCACTGTATTCAGGGGTTCTGTCAAATACGCTTTTTGCAAAAGGGCACAATGGAAGAATCGTATATCCTTTAGCTCTGGCAAATTCTACAGCGGCCTGCACCAGTTTCTTACCAAGGCCTTTGCCTTCGTTACCGGGATGCACTTCTGTATGGTCGATGATAAATTTAGTGTCACCGGCATAAATATAGGTCATGATGGCTTCCGTTTTTCCATTTTCTTCTATGTAAAAACTTCCGTTCTTTGCTGTATTTTTTTGTTTTATTTCCATAGGTATATTCAATACATAAAGATAAAATTAATTTATGGAAGCCTGTAATAGAATGGCATAAAATTCATACATTAAAGTTTTTAAACCACCTTTAATCTTTAGCTACCTCATCCAATTTCTTTTTGGCATGTTCGATATTTTTCATCAGTACATACTTCAAAAAACCGCCGGTAAAGCTTCTCTTTCCTCAAAAGAACGGAAAATGATCCAATTGGCTTTTATTCAGAAAAAATTGCGTAAAAAGCAGTATTTCCTGCAGGAAGGAGATGTATTAAAGCACCATGGATTTGTTTGCAAAGGGTGTTTGAGAATGTATCGCAGAGATGCCAAAGGCCAGGAATTTATTTCGCAATTTGCCATTGAAAACTGGTGGATTGGAGACAGGGAAAGTATTACATCCGGTAAGGCTTCCAAATATAATATTGATGCGTTGGAAGAGTCAGATATACTGCTCATTACTAAAGACGAACTGGAGGCTCTCTCAAAAAAAATTCCTGCTATTCAAACACTCGTACAAACTGTTCAGGAAAATAATGTGATTGCTACGCAAAACAGAATTCATGCTGCCATTAGTTTTTCAGCTGAAGAAAAATACCTTGATTTTCTACAAACCTATCCTGATTTGTTTCAGCGCCTGCCACAACAAATGATTGCTTCTTACCTGGGTATAACCCGTGAAACGCTCAGTCGTATTCGTAAACAGGCAGTGCCGTTTAAATAAGTGACTATAAACCTGTGATAAATATCACATGAATTTCTTATCATTTGTCAATACAACAGTGTTTTTTATTGTTGTACCTTTGAGGTGTAATAAAAACTAAACATCCTTTAAACATTTAAAAACGATACATCATGAGCGCAACAGCAACCCAATGGGCTATTGACCCAACACATTCAGAAGTTCAATTCAAAGTAAAACACTTAGTAATCTCAACCGTAACCGGTTCTTTCAAATCCTTTAGCGGAACAGCCAGTTTTGATAACGGTAATTTAGAGAATGCGAAAATTAGTTTCTCTATTGATCCTAAAAGTATTGATACAAACCAGGAACAACGTGATGGACATTTAAAATCTGCTGACTTTTTTGATGCAGAAAAATATCCAGCCATTACATTTAAATCGAATTCTTTAAAACATATGAAAGGGGATCATTATAAATTAACCGGGGATTTAACGATTAAAGGGATTACCAAGCAAGTAGATGTAGATGTGGAGCATGGTGGAACCGCTATGGACGGATACGGAAATACAAAAATGGGCTTTGAAGTAACCGGTGTTATTCACCGTAAAGAATTTGGTTTAACATGGAATAGCGTAACCGAAGCTGGAAGTTTAGTGGTAGGTGAGGATATTAAATTATCTGCTAACATTCAGTTGGTGCAACAAGCTTAGCATTCAAAAAAAAATCAATTAACTCTCATGGCTACTATTTCATTGATGCATCAATGGATAGTAGCTTTTTTTATATAGTTTATCTGATGCTATTGAAAAAAAACTATTTAAACAAAGCAAGCTGAGATGCAGTGAGGTATACATCTGCTCTTGCCATATGAGCAGCTGGTTGGTCTGCTGCACTTATTTCAAAAATTTCTGTTGCGTAATCTCTTGAAGCCACTATGATTTTTGTTGTAGTAGCATGCTCTTCAAATATTTTCTTTACTAAAGACGGGCTGTTATTATCACGCGATAGATGGGAAAGTATCAAATGACTTAAAAATGAAGAGCGGTGTGTTTTAAACAAATCCAACGATTCGTCATTGGATAAATGCCCATGCCCACTGGTAATTCTTTTTTTGAGGTAATAAGGATACATCCCACTTTCAAGCATTTCTACATCGTAATTAGCTTCCAGAAAAACAGCATGGCAATATTTGAAATGTTCTATCACATTATTACAACAGGAACCTATATCAGTGAAAACACCAATGTGAATACCATTTCCGCTTATGACAAAACTATAAGGATCGGCAGCATCATGTCTTTTAGCAAAGGGTTTAACCGTTAGGCCACCAATACAAATAGCGGTATGATCATGAAAAAGATGTACCAAATGCGGCTGGATCTTTAATTTACTGCGTTCTAAGGTTGCCGGAGTAATATAAACGGGTAACTGATATTTTTTAGACATTACCTCTACTCCACGGATATGATCGGAGTGTTCGTGAGAAATAAACAAGGCTTTTACATCTTTCATGCTCAGGCCAAGGCGCTCCATCCTCTTTTCTGTTTCTTTGCAGGAAATACCGGCATCAACCAATACAGCCTGATTGCCATTACTTATATAATAGCAATTACCGTTACTGCCTGAGTTTAAAGAGGTGATGAAAAGTGACATTGTATTTGCAAAGAAACTTATTTTTAGCAGACACAGGCCACTCAAAAAATAAAAGATATACACGGTATGAAGGTTATAATACAAACCCGTTTAGTTAATTTTTTTAACCTATTGAATCTCACTGTAAATGCTGGTTTTAATACTAATTTGTTATAATTTTACACTTTTATTTGTTTAATTCAGAATTACCTGTATCTTTGCACCCTATTAAAACGTTCTTTACCAAACACAAAATTAATACCCTAAATGCATAAGCATTTTGATACATATTGCGGGATAGAGCAGGGGTAGCTCGTTGGGCTCATAACCCAAAGGTCGGGTGTTCGAATCACTCTCCCGCTACCATAGCCCATAAACATCAATGTTTATGGGCTTTTTTATTATATTTGATACCAGTTTGATACCAGAACTTTTTAGGGGGTAGGATTCCTAAAGGAGAAAGTTCAAATGGAAAAATACCTTTTAGCGAAAATTATTGATGCAAACGGCGATTTATCGGCTCGTTGGTATGTTGAATATAAATTCAAGCATCCCGAAACAAATCAATATGTAAAATTTCGTGAGTGGATTAGTGCTAAACTAAACACTCGAACCGCTCGCTATGCAAAAGCAAGTGAATTAAAACGAACAATAAATATTAAGCTACAAACTGGCTTTAATCCTTTTGAGATTACACAAAAGAATTATAATATACGTCAGGCGTTTGATGAAATATTGAAAATCAAAGGGGCTACAACAGGCACTCGCTCAAACTCAACTTATAAAAGTTTGGCAAACGCATTTTTGGAGTGGTTGGATAAGAAAAATTATGATAAACTTCGCCCCTCTGAATTTAATAAATCCAATGCCCAAGAATATTTAGACTATATTTTATTAGTAAAAGAATTGAGCGCAAGGACATATAATAATCACTTAGTCGCTATGAGAACATTTTTTGAATCGTTTTTTGAGCGTGAGTATATTGAGGTAAATGTTTGGAAAAAAATAAAAAAACTGCGAACCAAAGAAACGAGTTTAAGTTTTTTTAATGCCAATGAGCGAAAAGAAATTGCAGAATTTTTAACAGAGGAACATTACCAACTTTACTGTGTAGCACTCTTAATTTTTTATTGCTATTTGCGCCCTGCTGAAATAGTAAGGTTAAAAATAAGCGATATAGATTTTGAAAAAAATCAAATTATTGTAAAAGGAAGTCAGAGCAAAAATGGCAGAACTCAAATAGTAGTAATGCACACTAATTTAGTTGAATGTTTAAAGGGATTGCATTTAGAAAAATACCCACCTCATTACAATGTATTTGCTACTTCTAAGCGTTTATTGCCATCCCCAACAGAGATTGCACCAACAAGAATAGCGGATGCGTGGCGGTGGTATGTAAAAGAAAAACACAATATTGACAAAAATATTTATGACTTTAAACCATCGGGGGTTAGTGAAGCTTTAGAGGGTGGAATACACGCACGAGAAATACAATTACAAATAAGACATCATAGTCTTGACCAAACACAAATTTATTTAGATAAAATAAGTAATGTTGCAGGGCAAACATTCAGAGAAAAAATGCCTAGTTTTTAAGCATAAAAAAACGCCAAGTAAAAATACTTGGCGTTAATGATATACCTTATTTGGTCTAATGAATATCCTCAACTTGAGATAAAAACTTGTCCATACGAACGCCCTTATCAAAAATTAAAAGTTCGGGTTCGTTTAAATTTTTTGTTTGCAGATAAACAAAGGTTCTGTTAACAGAGCCATAATATCGGTTATCTTCTGCAATACCTCTAAACCCGACATAATGTTTAATCGTTTCGTTACTAGGTATGCTTGTTGCTCCCTGTGAAAAATCGCCCTGATTGGCTCTACCCCAATAACTTTCCTGTAAATCTAAGTCGTTAAATCCATTAACCATATCATTAAAATCTTTGAATTTATGATTAGTCGGTGGTGTACCTATAAAATTCATAGTTACATAATACCCTTTTAATGGATTCCCTGTACTAGGGTTAATTTCTGTTTTGTGTTCTGTTACAAATAATTGTACATCGCATTCAATGTGTGCTTTCATTTTTTTTGTTTTTTAGGTTTATATTAATTGAATTAAAAATTATACGCTTACTGTTTTTTTAGCTTTTACCATATATTTTAAACCAAGCGTATAGCTGTTACCTCTGTTTTTTTTCATCTCTACATAGTTATTTTCAAAAGTGGTATCTACTTTGTGAACCTTTAAAGCAACAGGGGTATCAAAATCGGCAGAAACGCCCCCACGAGTACCACCCTCTCCATTTTGCTGAAATATGACTATAAATATTGTATTCGGATATTCGTGTCTTAAATCGTCAAATTTTGTAGAGGGGATTTTTAATTTTTGCCAACTATCAATAACGATAACATTAAACTGGTTGGCATACTCTTTTACGGTATCAATTCCTTTTGAGGCTTCGCCAGTAATAAACACATTTGGTAAATTTTGTTTTGTAATGTTTCTGTCAATAGCGCCCTGAGTATCTTTACTTTCTAAACCGCCTTGTTCCAACATAAATACACCAACCGTTTTATTAATTTCGGCAAAAGCATTGGCTAACTGCATTACTACTTCTGTTTTTCCTGCGTGTGGATCTCCGCTTAATACAATACTGTATTTATACGGTTGAATATCCCCTAAAAATTTCCCTAATTCCCCATTTAATTTATAAGTACCTGGTACTTTAACCGTTTCTCTATTATCAGCCCTTACAAAGCCATCAATACCGTTTAATGCAGGTGTTTTATTATTTCTTGTAAGGTGCTTATGTGTCAAGTGTTCGGCTGCTTTACCAACAATAGCACTCGCTATAATATTCCAAAATCCTAAACCATGTAAGGATGAAATTTTCGTTTCAATTTCTTTTTTGTTGCTAACAATGAACTTTCTTTTTTCATTTTTTTCTAATGAATTAATAGCATTACCAATTTTATGTTGCACCCTGTTAGTGATTTCTTTTAATGGGTGTTTACTATCAATAGGATTAGCTTTATTAGCAGTATGGAGGGTATTAATGAGATGTACTAAATTTTCTCGTGATACAATTTTATTGTCAAAACCTAAAACAGCATTTAAAAAAATAAACAAAGCATCTGTTATGCCCGATAATTGAGCCATTTTTTTTTGTTTAGTTGTTTTTTTAGAAACTATTTTTTTTACTTCAGTATTAACCTTACCATGTTTTTCTAAAGTAGTACCGATAATATATTTTGCGGCTTTTGTTGCACCGTAAACGGCTCTCATTAAAAATTGAGGATTAGTTTTTATTTCGTTATGCAAAGCATCCGCCCAACTTTTTAAATAAGCTGCTGAGTTATTAAGGGTGTAATACGGCATATCACATACACTACATAAATAAGCAGAACTTAATTCGGCAATCAGTTCTTCTAAGGCATATTTTTTGTCCCCTTTATTTACGCCGAAAGTTCTGCCAATACGTTTTGGATGCCCGGTGCTATGCGATAGTTCGTGAAACAAAGTTCCATAATAATCATTACCACTTTTAAACGCTTTTTTATTGGGCATCTGCACAAAATCACTACTTGGACTATAATACGCCCTATCACCACCGTGTTTGATAATCGGAAGCCTCGGCATATATTTAATAAGTGTTTCAGCATCAAGATTAACTTCATTTTCTGAGGTCTTTAATTCCCTATGCTTAACAGGTTTTACATTAATTGTATGTTCAAGTGGATAAACCACATAACCAATCACACCTTTATGAATGGTTATTTCGTCTTTACCCGTTTTTTTATTGGTCTTTGTTTTTTCTGATTTAATAAACGCCCAAACTGGGTATCCTTCGGCATCTTTTTTTAATTTACCTCCACGTTCACGAATTTGTTTTAGACTTAAAAACTGTTTGTAATTTGTTTGATTCATCATATTACTAACCTCAATCATAAAGGCATTTGCGCCTTTGTACGTGTGAGCAGTAACATAGTTATGAGCGCCATATACAACACCTTTAATTTTATAACCATCTCTCCACGGTTTACGAAAAATTAGATTGCCTTTTTTAAGTTGCTCTAAAATTTCGGCATTCACTTTTTTGAATGCTGTTTTTTCAGAAGTAACAAAACCTAAACCATCAATAATACCTAACGATAAGGCTTGTTTTTCTGTAATTGTTATATCCTGTAAACAGTCCATTTTATTTTTTATTTAGATTAAACAATAACTTTCCTGTAACCGCATTATTTTTAAAATCATAGCCTAAACCATAATTTATTTTAGGAGTTATAAAATTTGCTTCAAGCCCTGCCGATTGTAAAGCCTTTGAATTGAAACCAAAAAAAGCACCTGCATACAAGCCATTTTTATAAGCCGTAACAGTCGTACTATTCGTTGTAGTAATTTGTTTTTGATAAGGTTTTAATAATTCGTATTGACGTTTACGATACACTAAATTGTTATTGTATAAAGTATCTGTAATGACTAAGTATAATAAACTATCTCTCAGGGTATCGGCTACAAAACGTTTTGTAAAATAGTTTTTAATAACAGCGTTTGTATCAAAATTACCTATTGGTACAAGTGTATAAACAGGGTTACTATAAAAGTGGTTATGTATGGATATATGCTTTGTGGTATCCTTTAAATAAAGCGTATCGCTTGTATAAGTGCTTATACTTTGAGGTGCATTAATTTTATTATTATGAAAATACTCGTATGCAAAAAGCAGAATAAATGCAATAATAAAACCTACTAAGGCTCTGATTAAATCTTTCATAAAAATTAGTTTAAAGGTTGGGTTTCATCTTCTGTTGTTTGGATATTTCCTTTATATAAAAAAGGTAAAAAGTTTTTTGTAAAATGCTCGTCTTTACTAAATAACAAAGCGATACCAATAGTTATAAAACCCGATGCTTCTGTAAAACTTGCTTTGTCTTTATAGATAAAAATTAGAGTACTGATAATAATAATTGTACCGATGATAGTGGTAAATAGATTGCCTAATCGTGTCATAAAATGGTTGGTTAATGGTTGTTTTTATTTTTTGGTTTGTGTTGAAATCCAAGTAGAAATTTGTTTCCGTTTACTGATGGCCAGTATTGTTAGTATCAAAAAAAAAAGACCGCCACCGGTTGCCGTTTTATTATTTTGTATGCCTTTGCTTACTAATGTGTAAAAATCGTTTACCGTGCTTTTAGCCTTAGCTAAACCACCAGTAGGGTCTGACTGAATTTGAGTAACCGAATGCCCCCATCCTGCATTAGCATGGTAGAAAGCCCCCAAGCTATCAATAAGCGTTTTAAAATCATTAATACCGTTCGAGTTATATAATTTTAGTTTGCCGAGCTGCTTACCTAAAATCATTCTATCAATAAAATACTGAATGAGTGCATCTGCTGAAACGGTGGCATCGGTGCTTAGTAAATCGGGATTGGCTTCTAAATCCACACCAATTTTTTTACCAATAGCACGGTAATTTCCACGTCCTGTTAAATCGTTATATCCACGCCCTCTGAATTTATAACCATCATTTGCGCCATTCCCTGCTACACCATTATATACAAAATTGAAAAATGCTACTTCATTATTTTTTAGGGTATTAAGTTGTGCATCTGATAAGGATTTTGTTTTTGTAAATATTGTACGGATTCGACTGTTAGAAGTGCTTTTATAACTAATCTCTTTTACTGATGGATTAAGCCCACTTTCTTTAAGTGCAATAGAAAGCATTGCACCCTGAGAAAAAAGATTCGTAATACCTTTAAAAATGCAACGGTTAACAATAATGCTCACATTTTGTTTTTGCGTAGGGGTTAGAGTGGCTACTGCTGACATTTTAAAAGGCTAAGTGTAAAATATTGGTTAACCCTGCCATCGGGTCAATACCTTTTAATGTTTCAATAGTGGATAAATCCCTAGCATCACACCATAAAAATTTGAATGACCCGTTTTTAGCCTTTATAGCTATCCTAACAACTGCAAATACTTTATGTGTGTTAACGAACGGGCGGAAGTACTTTTGCCAGTTTGTAACCAATTTAACCCCATCATAAGGCAGTAATAAAATGGCATCTACAAGTAAAATATCTTTACGATTAATAACATTCACTTTAATCGTATCTAAAGCGTTTATTTTCGGGCGTACCTCACTAGCTGTTAAGTTCCATAGCAAGCCTTTTGTTGAGGCGTATAATGTTACTGCTTTTTTCGGGTCGGTAAATGTTACTTTACTTCCTTTGGCTATTAAGAAATTAATATTTTCGTTTGCATCAATTTTAATAACCCCATTTTTTTTATTGTTTATGGCTTCGGTTTTGACGGAATGTGTTAACGCATCTTTGCCGATATGCTTGGCAATATCATCGCTTAAAAAACGGTGCGTTTGATTTTCATACTCTGTATATACCTTATCTTTATTGCTATTATTAACTTGCAAATACACCTTTCTAAAATCTTCATCGCTAACAATGGTAGAATCAAAAACGTTTTTCAATTGCAAGGCGATTTGTCCCTCCGGTGTATCAATATTTTGTTCCGCTTGTCGCTCCTTCCATTTTATATATGCTTTGTTACCAAAGAATAAAGCCGTACCGATACCAACTAAATAAATTAAGGGTTTTACTGCACTACTGCCACCTGTATTGATAACATAGGGCATTGGTGGGTTGTTTGTTGTTTCCATTACAATGCCATTTTAAAAAAGGGATTATTAAACAATTTTTCAATTTTGGTATTGGCATCGGCTACCGCCGATAACTCCGCAATTTTTTCTAAGTTTTTTTTATTAAAATTTTTAGCTATTTTTTCAATAGCCATTTTTAAACTAACGGCATCTAAAGGGTTGCTACTGTTTACTTCTAATTGGATAGTCATAATGAATGTTTTAAATGATTATTGTTGTTTAAAAATGTCGGGGAAGTAGGTATTTGCTACCGTATGTAAAATGTCAGGTTTAGCCAAAAACTCCTGAAACAGTAAGTAAATTTTAGAAATTGTATCGCCATTGGTTTGAGATAATTTGCGTGGAATATCATTTAATACTAAGTTGGCTTGTGTATCATCTGTATATTTTATTTCACGGTTTTCCAGATCTGTGCCGTCCAATGTTTTTTGTTCTTTGTTCTTATCAAACATGGGGTGTTTAGGATTTAAGAAACCAACAACGGCTTCTATAATCATGGGGTTTTCCTGTAATTCTCCTAATATGCCACTTAAACCCTCTTTGCCCTCTCGCTCCATTTCCAATTTGGCACGCTCCAGAGCCAACGAATGTTTATCTTCCTTAGTCGCATTTTCACGAAGCAGTTGTTTATTTTCATCGTGTAAGTCCTCAACCTTTTTTTCCAGTTTGATAACTTTGCCCTTAGTATCTTCATACCGTTGCTCTAAATTTTTGTGTTCAGTTTGCAACACTTTGAAATCTATATAATCTTTAGTATCCATTGGGTTGGTTTTTGGCTTGTTTTGTGGCTCGGGGCTTGTTTCGGGTAATTCTTTTAAGGGTTGTTTAGTTGTTGCAACGTGGTTTAATGCGTTTGTTGCAACATCTGCAACAAACATTGTTGCGCTTGTTGCAACAGGGTCAGTTTGGGGCAAAAAAATAAGGTAGTCGCCATGAGATTTATAAGATGAACCGTTTGGCGTAAAGGTTTTGACTAACAAACTACTGGCTTTATTCAGTTTGGCAATCTTCTCAAAATAGGTTTCTAAACTTTCACTATCTACCAACGCATTTTTAATAGTTGTTTTACCGTGAAAAAATTGTGTGTTTGGGATAGATATTTGAAATACATAACCTTTAGCAGTAATGAGGGTAGCTATTTCTTTAATAGTCATTACTTAAAAAGTGATATTTGAAGTAAATAATCTTGTGGCACATAGTTGTTTTGCAAAAAGACCAGGCGTTTAATTTCCTCAATACCGTATAATTCTATTTCGTCGCCCTCTCGCATAGCTAAACGTGATGTCATGCTTGGTGTACCAAAATTTTCAGCGATTAAATTGCAATGAGCAACAAATTTGTTCGGTGCTAAAACGTAATCAGGGCTAAACACTCTGACAAGTATTTTTTTTGTAATCTTTAATACAGGTATCGCAACAGGAGTATTAAACCCTATATCATCCTGTTTAAAAATGCCTGTAATCTGGTTAGGCACATTATCAAAAGTATCATCGAATAAAACTGTTCGATTCGATAATACAGTGTTTGAGTAATAAGCTTTTAAAAAGCCGTTCGGTGGATTTGTTACGTTGCCTATCATATTGTTTTGTAATAATTTGTTAATACTATTTCTACCTTATCGGCTAGGGCGTGTTCGTCAAACTCAATGTGAGCATCTTCAATAAAACCTAAATTGGTATCGCCTGTTTCAAATGTTTCATCCGAATAGCTAGGCAAATAAAAATTCCCAAATATTTTAATTCCTGTTTCTCCTATATTCTGAACTCGAATTTTAAACGCTCCTTTAATTTTTAGTTTCGTTTCTTTATCGTTCGTCAATCTGTTTGATTGAACATTAAAAAAACCGCCACTAGCCCCAAGTACTTCTTTTTGAGTTTCTTCGTGGGTAAGCGACGGCATTGTCTTTGAAAACATATTCATGGAATGATATATTAAACTGTTTCTGCTAATAGAATGTATTGTATAACGAAGTCAGCCGAGGGAACAGAGGAAATAGCTGTTTTGACATTTAAAAAGCCGTTAACCTCAAATGGTTCTTCTTTAAAAAAACGGTCTTTGATAGGTACATTTCTCCCAACAATTAAATGACCTAATCCAATGGGTTCAAATATGGTGCGTGATGCGTTTGAAAATGTTGCTTTGCAGCTCTCAGGTATTAAACCACCTGTTTGTATAATAAGCGCATAATAACCGAGTATTTTTTTTGTTTCTACACCCAACTCAACACGTTTTTCGTATGCTGTAATTGGGCTACCTACTGGAATAATTTGCTCCCCGATAAATATTTTGATTTTTGGCATGGTACTTTTTTTAAATTGATTTTTTTATCCTTATGATTTTTGGAAGACAAAAAAAGGGGCGGAGGCTCCTACCACTTTGAACAAGCGGTAGAACCAACGCCCCGAATTTTTACAACACTTGACGTTTGCCTAAGCCTAAACCTTTTACAACTACTTCGGCATAAAAGAATCCAACAGGCGCAACAAAACCAGCCGTTTCGGGAAATTTAAAATCTACCGTTAATTTTTTTCCTGATAGGAATAACACCGGGTACTCCAATTCTTTGTAATTTTTTGCGTGTCCATTTACGCCATCCGTTGAAACATTTTGCGTTAAAAAATCTTCAATACGTCCATTATCTAATACAATACCATCGGCACGAATAATATACTCGGCGTTTTGAAACTGAATAGGGATAGCACGGGCATATACTGTGTCGCCTGTGGCTACATTTCCTGCGTCAAACTCATTATCTGCAATACTGTAAATGGCATTGCTGTACGCTATTGCTTCGGCAGGAATATTGGTTAAAGAATAACCAAATCGAATACCTATTTTATCAGCAACAATGTTTTTTTCTTCAGGGATTGAACCTTTAGATAAATTGGTTACACAATTTTTGGTTACATCATTTTCCGTGATAAACTCAATAACACCTGCAAGAGCGGTTAATTGTTTACGAATAAATAACTCGTCTGTTTTAAATTGTTTTTTGCCCTCTTTTAATTCCTGTAAATCTTGGTTACTTAAAATACCACGACTTACTTGTAAGTCAAGAAATTCAAATAATCCGTTGTGTGCTTTTGTTTTCATTTTTTTAAATTTTTATATTGTTTTTTATATTGAATTATTTTTTTGATTAAGCGGCTAAGGTTGAAGCTTCGCCCAGTCCTGACATTTCAGTATCGTATGCACCTCTCATTGGTTCATCTTCGCCTCTCATGCTTTCATCATCAAGACTTAACATTTTAATGGCATCGTCTGTACCTTGCATATCATCTATACCGTTCATGTAATCATCCCCACTCATATCATCCATACCGCTAAGTGTTGGAATAAATTTGCGAAGCATAGCTTTTGCCGATTCGGGTAAAATGCCGTTTAACCCTTCTGTTGTAGCAGGTGCAGCCACTTCTTTAACTGCATTGCCAAGTACTTTAATAACACCGTAAGCCGATGCTCCTATACCTAGCATTTTAATAAGTGGATTTTTCACTTTAATAGCTACGCCTAAGCCCACTAGCGCAATGCTACCGTTTACGATAAGAGTATCTTTTTTTGTCGCTACTAGAACGGCGTGAGCGCCAAGCATTCCTAATGCAACCATGCCTAAATCCTTTACACCTTTCAAGGCTTCTTCGCCTGTGGGCATCAATCCTGCTTTTGTTTGTTTTACTGCTGTTTCCATTTTTATTTTTTTAATTATTGATTGTATATGTGTTCTACTTTTTAGTAGTTTTCTTTTTGGTAATGGCTTTTATAACAGGCTGTTTTTTTTCAGTTACTTTTTTAGTAGGCTTCTTTTTTATTGGTGCAACTACTGTTATTGTATTACTGTGTTTCAATCTCTGTAACCCTTTATGTATAGTGTGAAAATTCATTGCTTTAAATTTTAATAGTTTTAAATTTTTTCTTTTTTCGTTTCTTAACTTCATAACCGTGTGGCATTAAAATGTCCTGTTTAGCAAGTTTTTCCCTGAGTGCTTTCGATTCTCGCTTAGAACTAAATCCCTCTAACCCATCATCAACACCATTTAAAACGGGTTTATGAGTAGTGTCATTTTTTTTAGAGGATGCCATTAAACCCAAAGCGATTAAGGCTACTGCACCTACACCAAGCATTAACCCTGCGTTACTTTTTGATGCAGGTTTAGAGGTATCATTTTCATCTGCCGTTGTGTCCTGGTCTTTTTCTTTGGCGGTGGATGCTCCGGCTTTTTCGTCGGGATCTGAACCGTCCTTAGCATTTGCACCACCGCCACTATTTCCGTTAGTCCCTACTTTTTTTTTTAATCCGTCCTCATCATCTGACGGCGGTTCATCATTGGCTTTGTCGGCTGATTCTACACTACCATCATTATCAACTGTGGTATTTGAGGGGCTTCGTGCTTCGCTTTCTGTTTCCGACATCGCATCGGATGCGTTGTCGCTTCCTGCTTCGCTTTCCGTTCCGTTTTCGTTTTTCTCTAAACCTGATTTTTTACCTTTGAATAATCCTTTCATCATTTTAATGATAGGGGCTAATACTGCCATAGCTGCTGTTATAGATGCTCCTGCCGCTGCTGCTGAACCTAAACCACCCAAGCCAAATAATTCTTCCGTTGTTCCACTCATTCCCTTTGCCTTTAATTGCTTGGCTACTTTTTTTGCAGCTCTACCGTTCATAACAGCTTTTTTAATGGCACTTTCATTACCTCCCAATCTATCTACAAATACTTTCAGCATTTTATTTTTAGAAACTATACAAGCATCGTAGTAATCGGATTTAATGCCTTTGCTCAATGCAAATTCTTTTGTTTGGAAACCCCAGTAAATTTTTTCGCCCATCTTTAAAAAGTTGGTACGCATTGCCATTAAGAAACCACCACGTATAGCCATAGCCAATGGGTTTGTTTTCTTAATAAAACGAACTACTTTTTTAAATGCTCCTTTTATTTTTCCTTTGAACTTTCCATTTTTAAAGCCTTTACGAGCATTTTTTATTTTTGTAAAAAAGCCACGTTTACCATGCTTGGCATTATTCATTTTTTTGGATGAACGACCTTTGCGCCCTAATCCTAAAACAGCCCCTAACATTTTATCGTCAAGGTCGCCATACATCTGACCATACAAATAGTCATCATGTCCGTGCATGGCATCATATACGCCTTGTAAATGCCCGTGTACTGCCTCGTGTTCTTTATTCGATAACTCTTCTAATACACCGTCTAAATAGGCTTCATTGCCACCTGCCAATGCGCCCTCTAGTTTTTGTAATTGTTTTACCAATACATCGGGCTTGTATAAATGAGCATATTTTTGCGGATTATTTTGGCAATGACAACGAGTGTTTTTAACGTGTTGGTGTAATTTCTTATGAAATACACGCCCCACAGATTCATCGCTTAATCCGCTCAACTCATTTTCTACGCCTTCAAATTCATTTCCTAATCCAGCAACGTCATTTATGCCGTTTAGCTGTTCTAATGGGATTCCATTCATTTTTAAATATTTGGTTTTGGTTATTTTTGGTGCTTCTTCATCAAAAGAATTTAGTACAGGGTCTATAACCCAATAGTTAGCACGAGAATTAATATCTAAGCCACTTCGTTTTTCTACTACCACATAAATGTGTTGGAAGTTTTCGCGCCCATTAATTGCTATAATTTTTAAATGGTGTGCAATTCCCAAATTTGTTAGTACTGATGAAACGCTTGCAGAAAAACAATCGCAGTCAATACCTGTTTTTCTATCCGACCATGCTCTTGTAGGTCTTCTTACTTGCTCAACGCCGTATTCATCTAACTTGTATTGATAGTGTTGGTAGAAAAAATCAAAGATGCTTTTACAAGTTGCTTCTAATGTTGTACGTTTTAATACTTGAGCGATTTTTGTTGTATCGGCCAACGTTTTATTAACTAGCACACCTACAAACTCTAAAGTGTCGTGTACGGTAGCATTATCTTTAATACGCTCGTTTTCTCCGGTGGGTGCATCGAAATATTGTTCGTACTCTTTACCCGATTTAATACGGCGTTCGTGTGTAGCTGTAATACCTAAATGGGCTAACGAAATTTCTTTATCTGTATGTAAACTTTCCCAAGCCATTATAATGCTGTTTGTAGGTTGCCGAATGAGGCAATACCTTTTAATGAATTAACACCGCTTTTAATTTTCTTCCAGTATGTAGTGATTGGAGTAACTATATCGACATCGCTTGTATAGTCTAATGATTGCCCTTTGTATTCGTAAGTCATTACAATACGGTGTCGATTCTTTTTATTAGTGAGTGAAGTAATTGTTGCGAAGCCTTTAAAATCAAAATAGAGTTCTTGATTTTTTTCTGTGCCGTCCTTAACTGTCAAATTGATATAAACATTAGTAGAGCCAATCATATTCCATGTGCTGTTACTTGTTGTTTGGGCTTCTACACGTACACGAATCTTTTTTACATCTATATCAAAACCCGAAAAGTTTTTAACGTTCAAATTAAATAGGATGCGAATAATAGGGTTTAATAATTGCTCAATCCCTTTATTGCCAACTAAGCCATGTACTCTTAAAAATGATATAGAAAAATTGACGTTGCCTGTTGCTTGTTTTACTTTGTTATAAAATGAATAGCCTTTATAAGCACCGCCAAACAGCAATCCTACAAGCGTTGTAATTCCTACTATTTTACCAATGTTTGCCATTACTATTTTGTAGATGTTTTTTTGTTACGAAATAATTTGTTGATACAAAAAGGAATTACACAGGCTAATACAAGCTTGATAACAGAGATTGAAATTTCATGTAAGTCTTGTGAGGTAAATAAGCTTTGAATCGGAATAGTAGTATATAAACTATCTAATGGCGTTTTGACATTAATGGCTACTAAACCAAGTCCCAGAGATGCAATGTTTTCAAAAGTCATATCGTTGTTATTTTTTACGATACAAAGGTGTACCGACAAAAAACGTTGCATCTGACTTAACCCTTTCTAATCGGACATTTCCGACATAAATGGACAAAATGACTTTTATTTTAAACTGATATGGTGTACATTTGATAAAGCACTTTTTTATGAGCAAAAACAATCAGAAATTACATTTTAGATATAAATCTGAATTAGCAGAACGATATAATATTTGCTTAGATACTTTTAATGTTTGGATTGAAAAAATAAAAGATAAAATCCCTATGTACGTTGATAAACAACGCAAATTTTCTCCCTCACAAGTAAAGTTTTTTGACACTATGTTTGTGTATAACCCTGACCAAATGGAAATGGAATTTTAATAAATAAAATATGACTATGAAAAAAACAATTGAAACATTTATTTTAGAAAACATTAATTACATACAATTAATGCTACAAAGTATTGATGAAAAAGACTTTGATAATTATATGACACATCATCAAACAAGTTTTCAATCAATTCATTCTTACGTTATGAACCTTGTTCATCAATTAAATGATAACGATGTATTAAGCGAAGATTATTTAAAAAACATTTGCCATTTTTTAGACATTGAGCAAGTGAATAATGTAGATACATTAATCAACATTTTAGAAAAGAAGCGTGTTAAATCTGATGGGCTTGTGCCTTTAACTCTTATAGAATTGCAAAACATGATACAGTCTATACGATTTATGGCTAAAGATAAATGTATTGACATAGATAGAATTTCTCTTATTTCTGAAATGGTAAAATCGTTAAGAGATATTAAAAGGTTTGAAACGGTTTAATATTATTTACCATATAATCATAAACAAAAAAAGCCACTCAAATTGAGTGGCTTTTTTGTGAGCATATAATTTGTTTTTATTAAGTCTTCGGTATTAAATGTTCTATAAAAAAATAGTAGAACTCACCTGCTATTGGGTTTCTTGTATCTTTATCCAGAACACGAACGGGTATGTCAAATTTACGTCCAATATTTGCAGTTGAATCTTCGCCACTAAAAAGTTTCTCGGTTAAATTTTCATATAAAGATTTTTTTTGGTCAGGATTTTCTACGTAAAATTGGTCTATCTTAATTGATGCTGTTGCCCTTGTTAAAAAGAAATTATGATACTCATACATTCTTTCTTTTAAAATAGGATTATCGCCTATTCTAAGGTTGGTTAATTGAAAAACCTGAACACCTTGCCTTAAAAGTCCTGCTTTAATTTCGGTGCAAAACAACTCAGCTTCGTTGTCGTCATTAGCTGTGAAAGTAGAAAAAAAATGAATTACTGCATTGTAATTTTTATCTTCAAATCTTAGTTCAATTGAATATTCCATATTTGTTTTTTTTAGTTATTTATTATCGAATTAATGTAACAGTACCATTTTTGTTTTTTATTGTGTTATCTAAATACTCAACTGTTATTTTGTAAACATAAACATCATTAGGCAAATGAGCGTTTTTATACGTTCCATCCCATCCATTTTGAATATCATTTGTTTTGTAAACTAAAGCACCCCAACGGTCATAGATTTGCATTGAAGCTGTTTTACAATATGGTATGATAGGCTTAAACGTATCGTTTAAATCGTCATTGTTTGGAGTAAATGAATTTGGAATAAATAAGGCGTTATAAGGCTCTATAATTACAATGCCGTTAACTGTATCTGTACAACCAAAATTATTTACAACAATTAATTGATAATCATAGTTGCCTATTTCCGAATAAATATGACTGTTTGTTTTTTGGGTTGACGTTGTATTATCTCCGTAATTAAAATATGTTGTATGACTATTTAGGGTGCTATCAATAAAATCAATATTAGGAGTTAAAATGCTTTCTATTTTTGGGCTTACAATTGCCAATGCTTTTGGCTTAGGAAAAACATTAATATAGTTTAGTTTTTTTAAAGTATCGGTACAATTATTTGTATCGTTTACAATTTGATAAATTGAATATAAGCCACTATTGTTGAATATATAATTTGTATCATTTTTATTGAACAAATTATTTTCAATTTTCCAAGAAACTACGTAAGGAATATTTGATGTTGATTGATTTGTGAAACTAATTTTTAACGGTTGGCATCCTGCTGTATCAGAAGCTACAAAATTTGCACTAGGGCTAGGTAAAATTTTTATTACTTGTTGCCTAAATGCAGAACAGCCATTCTCTGATACCATCAAATTTATTAAATGATTCCCTGTTAAAGTATATGTTACGTTAGTAGGGTTTTCAATTGTTAAGGTTGTTGTATTGGATGAACCATAAAATAGCCAATAAAAAGAGGCACTTGTACTATAACTTCCATTTGCAAAAAAATTAAATGAATTGTTTTTTATACATTGAGTTTCAACCACGTTGATTGGATTTAAAGTAAGTGTATCATTAACGCTTATTTGTGTAGTTACTGTATCAGAACAAGTACCATTGTATGCAATTAAAGTTATTGTATAGATACCGTACATAGGATAAATGTAATTTGGATTATTTTGGCTTGATGTGTCAGTTGTTAATGTCGTAACACCAAAATCCCAAAATACATTTGTTGCATTGGTGCTTTGATTATGGAATGTCAAATTAGCGCCATTACAATTAAGTGTACTTGTAGGTATGGCAGGAATTGGATTTATAAAATCTACTACACTATTTAAAGTATCAGAACATCCAAATTGTGAAACTATAACGGAAATATTTTGTGTGATTGTATCAAAGTGAATAATTGGATTGCTTGTTGTTGGATTAACAGGGGTAGCATTGTTGCCTAAACTCCAATTGAATGTAGCAGAATTATCATAAAAGCCATTGACGTTTAAATTAACATTATTGTTTTTGTAACATTCCAAATAATTAGGCTGAATTGTAGGAGCCAATAAAGGATTTACGTGTATTACTTTAATTGTTGTGTCTTTACACGAGCCATAACTTGTATTAATTGCCACTAAAGAAACTGTGTAAGTGCCAAATGTAGAATATGAATAATTTGGCGTTGATATATTAGATGTGTCGGAAAGTATTGAGGTTTCTCCAAAATCCCAATGATAAGATGTAGCGTTTGTACTTCCATTTTGAAAATGAATATTTAAGCCTACACATAAATTTGTGGCTGTTGGAATACTGGAAACTAAATAACAAGGGACAACATTAAATTGAACCTCTAAGCGATTTGTATTCAATAGGATTCCATTACGGTATTCCAATGCACAAATACCAACTGCATATTGTCCCTGAATAGTAGGAATAAAACTTATTGCCCCTGTATTAGAGTTAAAATTTACTCCGCTACTTGTTGTTATGGGGTTTGTAGCAGAAAAGCTATTAGACCAAGTAATTGGCGCGTATGGTGGAGGGTATGATGGGTTAGGTTGTCCGCTAAATGTTGTAATGCCTGATAACGGTGTACACATTTGATAGACCAAACTATCCCCGTCAATATCTGTTGAAGCAAAAGAATAATTAAATGTATCGTTCACACATACATAAATAGGAGGAAAATTTAAAAAAATTGCTGAATTATTTATTTGTGGTGGAATGTTTGTTGTTATTGTTGTGCCGTTAAAACTCGGTGTAATGATATTTAAAATTGAGCTGTTATGACAACACCTTTGGTATGTAGCTGTATAACCACTTACGTTGGCAGGTAATAAAACCGTATCTAAATAATATCCCTCTTCAACACAAATACCTGCCGGAGGTATAAAACAAGGATCAGGGTTATTTGGGTGTATTGTATCTCTATGATATAAGCCTAATTGATGATTAGAAATTATTGCATTTGTTGTATTATCAAAAATTGTTATTGGTGCAGGATTATCAAAATCTACAATATCAGCGCAATCCCTGTAAACTGTTAATTTAATTTCATACTTATTAGAACCTAAGAAACGGTAAGTTATTTTACCTCCAACAATATGTGAAGCTTTAAGTAAAAAAGGACTGCTAATGAAAATTAGCAGTCCTAATATTTGAATGATTATTTGTTTGTTAAGCCTCAATTAATACTTTACTATTTTTTGAGTAAAATTATATCCGTCAATCGTTAAATTAATTAGGTATAATCCTGATGCGAAATTACTCATGTCAAAACTAACTTCGTTATGCTCTGAAATTTTGCTATCCATTGGAGCCGAATATAATAATCTGCCATAAGTATCATACAGTACTATTTTTACTTTTGAATTTGCAGAAGCATCAAATTTTAAATTTAGTTTTTCTGTTGTTACAGGGTTAGGATATGCAGAAAAATTAAATTTAGCTTTAATGGTTTCATGTATTCCAACTTGACTACATGAAGTATTTGATATTTGCATACTTGTAAAATTAGTACATTGCCCTGTTATATTAGTTGGGCTTGTTGTTACAGAATACAATACCCCGTCAGCATCTCCCGAATATGGTTGTAATCTTCTTCTATTTGCGCCAGAGATATTTGAAGTGGTTGATTGTTTAGTAGTTCTATACATAATCTGTGTTGTATCTATCACGTGTTTTAAACAAAGACCATGACCAATTTCGTGAACAACTACTTCGTAAAAGTCAAACATTCCTGCGGGTAAAGTAGTTGTTGCAGTAGTGTCAAATAAATAATTAAATTGTCTTGAAACTTTTATATCAAAATCTTTCATTGCATAATTAACAGAACCAACTGTACAAAATTCAATTTGTGATGTTGTATTTGCAACAACGCCAACAGGTAGTGTAGGAGTAAAGAATAGTGTAGTTACACCGTCGTTTGCTCCAGTATAAAGGTTTGTATCGCTTCCTAATACAATGTTTGCAGCAGCTATACAACGCCAATCTTTTATTGCTTTAATAACGCAAGCTTTTCTATTAGGATAGTTTGAAATACTTGTATCTAACCTTAAAGTATAACCCCCTAAATTATTTGCATTTTTAAGATTTACCCTGTATTTATTGGCACTAGCAGTATGGTATTCTTGGTATTCGCTGTAACGTACTTCAAAAGTTTGGAAACTGGAATTATAATAACCAACGGCAGAATCACCGATATTATTTTTTACAATAAATTGACCAGTACCAGGTGTTTCTCCTGTGTTAGTATTTTGAACTAAAGACGGTAATTTTACTTTGATTAACGTATCTGTCCAACTGATATAATCAATAGCATCTAGCTTTTGAATAAACGGAAAAAATGCTTTATTAGCATCTCTAAATTTAACCTGACCGTTACCTCTTGTTGTTCCAAAGCTTACACCTTGTATTGTAAGAATATCCCCTTTACCACCGTTAACTGGCGTATTAAAATCAAATACGTTAATCGGGCAAGTCATGGCAGCCGATGCGGTTCCGTTATATAATAAACTCGTATAAGATTGAAATGATGATGAACTTGCCGTTGAAGTTGTTGTGTAAAATGCTGCATTCAAAGCGGTTGATGCGTTGGAAAGATTTGCGGTTGCATTACCACAATAGCTAGTTTGAATTTTTACGTGTGCTAATAATTTATAAGTTGGAGTAATATTTACCCTTGTAGGGTTTGACAAATTATAATCCGTTCCAACTGAAAATGCAAATGTGTTTGCTGTTTGGTCTGATTTATAATTATTGGCAGGTAAATATTGTGTGTTATTAAATGATGCCCCATTAGTGATAGTAACCATTCCTCCGGCTACTATATTTGTACCAAACACCGCCGTGTTATAGGTTAACCAAACTGGCATATTGTCAAGGTATGAAGCTGAATTACTTGACTTAATGTTTACGTCAAACTCCAAATATTTTATTGTAGTTCCTGTAATAACAGCATTTGCAGTTTGTAACGTTACATCTTGCGCTAATGTTTTATTGAGGCTGTTAGAGTGTTGATTTAATAAATACTGTTCTTGTTTTTTTAAAATTAATGTATTGTAGTTATTTACATCAATTATATATTGAGCAACATTATTTATTCTTTTTTCGTTTGCAAATGCGCTTTTTTTTTGAGGCACATCTTTTTTTAAGACCGTCGATAAATCTTTTAGAAGGTCGTTAATGTCATTATATTGTTCAGATAAATAGTTTGTTATGATAACATCATTTTTATCAGAAAAACAAACTTGTTCAGCTAACATATATGAGTTGGAAATATCGCTAACATCTGTTTTGGAGCAAAATATAATTGAGTTCACGCCGATTGAAATATTTAATCCGTGTGATGCAGAACTACCATAGCCCATACCATTTTCCTCAATTTGACCACCCTCTATTAATATTTGAATTGTAGAACTTGTATTGCCAAAAATGGTATTAGAAATAGCAACCGAATAAGGCGTATAAATAACTTGGTTAGCACCTCTAAAGGCTTTCCCTGCTTCTATAATTTTGCCCTCGAAAATTAAATCTGATTGCTTGCAAACGGTATTTACAATTTTCAGTTTTTCACTCGTTTGAGCATTGCTAATAAAAGCAGTTAATAATAATGTAAAGAGTAATAATAGTTTTTTCATGGTTTTGATTTAGTAATGTAAATATATAATTTAATTATGTGTTATTTGTTTCAAACCCTATAAGTACGGGTAATAAATCGGGCGTGAACTCAATTACCCATATTTAGGAACTCCTCAGCCCCGTCAACCGAATAAAAAAGCCACGCCCTTTTGGGCGTCTGCTGTTTTCATCGGTTAACTTGATTTTAAAATGAGGAGTTTTAAATATGGCCGAATACAAACAAACGTTATGTTTATTTAATATTATATGTTGCTAATGTGTATGTCTGTTTTGTGCTTTTACGTTTTAAGTTTAACAATATTATAAAAAAAACCAATTGGTTTTACCGTTATCTCAAATTTTTAAAATACTATAATCTTACGTATGTAAGAAATAGCGAGAATTTGACATTTTAAACAGGTATTTTTACCTGTTTAATACAGGTAAAAATACGTGGCACATACACGTATTTTTACGTGCTTTATACCTTCAATTAAGCATATATTTTTTCAATAGTTAAGGGTTTTTCAATAAATTTAATGTTCCTGTTTTTTGCTTTCTCCCTATGTAACGGGTCAATCGAATTAGATAATATAATAATTTCCCCCTGCTTTTTATACAATTCAAGTTCGCGAACCTTATCTATAAATTCAAACCCATCTGAAAACGGTAAAATAATATCAATAATAATAAGTGAATAATATACCTTATGTACACGTAAATGTAGTAGTGCATCACTAGCACCTCTCATAGAACAGATATTCTCAACGCCAAAATTTTCTAATAACTTTTGATTGATAAAAAGGTCTATATCATTATAATCAATAAGGAGAATTGAATTTATTTTATCCAAAACTTTTAAAGGGGCATTTTCTGTTTTCATATTTGACTAATTTAGCCCACCCTAAAAAAAGGGAGCGTGTTACCTACTATATCCACTCTAAGGGGCTCTCGAAAGCCAAGTCGAATAGAAAATAGAAAGAATAACACGCCCTTGACGTGCTGTTCAAACTATTTTTTTGTCGACTTAAAAATTTTCGAGATTCCTTAGACAAAAAAATGTTGCACAACGCAATTTTTTTTAATACATACAAATGTATAACAAAAATGGATTAGTTAAAAATAATGCTCAGGCTACCAATAAAACACCATTTTTAACCGACTTTACCGACTGATTTAAAATAATTCAATCATACCAACGGTTTTAGTCAGTCGGTAGCTTAAAAAATGGTTTTTTTGTAACCGACTGTTAAAATCTCTATCGACTATGTTAAAAATCATTCAGTCGGTTAAGTCGGTAGCCAGTCGGTAGCCTTTTTATTTAACTGACTGCCTTATTTCATTGCTATTACTATTCTTTATTCCTTTAGTCTGTAAAGTCGTTACAAAAGAATATATAAAGGGGAGATGTATAAAAAAAACGCTTCATTGAAACTTTAGAGCATAAAAAAACCGCCCAAAAAGGCGGTTAGTGTTAGATTTATTAACGTTATTTTAATTTAAAGCAAACGTAGTTAATATTATTGCTTCGTGTTAAATCTGTGCCCGGTATTAACTTATCAAACTTATCGCTACTGGCCGAAAATATTTTTAAATAATGAGTAAATGTTTTAAGTTGCTTTTTAAACTTATCATCTTTTAGATCCGGATAACCCTCTAAAAAATCTTTGTGCCATTCATCACGGTTGTATTTTGTATTTTCTTTAATTTCTTTGCCATTAATGTATTCTATAAATTCGGCACACGTTTGGTCTATTAATTTACGCTTACGCAGGTTAATCTCATTAGGCTGTATCAATCCGTTTTTCAAATAATGATTAATGCAATACATCATAAAATTATCAAACCTATACCATTCCTCAATATCCCAATCCGTAAAAAACCAATGCCCAAATTCATCTCGTGGCTGAAATTTATCGTTATAATGTTCTGCTAATTCAAATTCAATACTTCTATCCCGTGAGCTTGCGCCATCCATTTTGATAGTTTTATTACTTGACAAAATATATTTTACTCTTTGGTGGAACGGCTGTTGATTTTTTTTATCTACATCAATGCCCTCTGTAATATCGTTATACAATATTTCAAAATCAAAATGCTTTCTAACATCATTGTTATGTACGATTTGGGTATCTAAGTCGCACTTTGAATATCTGTATTTATCGTTTGTATCAAAGTTTTTACCCGAAATTTCAACGTAGGTTCTTATAAATCCCAAACTTTTTGCTAATAGTGTCTTTCCTGTTCTGCCCTCCGCTTCCTCGGATAGTGAACTATCAGTAAATACGGTAGCTTTTAGCTTCGTTTCAAAGAAGATATGGAGATTATACCCAACAATAGAGCAAAGTGCGTTAAATCGCTCCGTATTGCCGCTAATTTGAAACATAAATTTACTAAATACGGCTTCAACTTGGTCGGTAGCCAATAATTCCTTTTTACTAAAAGTCCTATCTATAATTTGGTTCTTCCAAATACAACCTTTTAAAGTATGGTAGCTTAATAATTCCCAATTGGTAGCGGTTACTTTTACATATCCGTTTTTATAATAAACATAAGATTCCGTAGCAGAATCTTTATTGAAAACAAATTGTACTTCGTGAGTTAATAATGCCAGGCGTTTATCGTTAAAATAATTGGCTATACTCTTATAAAATTTTTCAATGATGCACTTTTTAAATTCATCTATATAATCATCTTGTATGCCCTCTAAAACTAAATTCTTTAAGTAACTGATAAATTCATCCTGTATTTGTGTAATCGAAATTTCCCTTAAAATTTGGTTTTCAATTTTTACAAAAATAAATCCTTTACTTTCTAAATCAAACCGTCTGTAACCCATTGAATAAAGTAAGTCCGTCCAAATGGTATAATTAATTTTGACATCTTTAATAACACGTTCCTCCCTATCTTTATCATACTCATAAATGGGTGTGTAAAAAATTAAATTCTTTTTTTCCTCTTCGGGTTTAATTACTGGGCGTTCGCCACTAATAATTATATCCGCTAAATCTTCGCCATCTTTTACATTTTCAAAATTGACTCTTTGAAATTTGATATTATATTGTTCTAATTTTTTTAATGTGCTATTGTCCTTTCCTGCTTTGTCGTTATCTCCTAAATAGTAAACTTGTTTGCCTTTTAATAATTGAACCTTTTTAACGGTTAAACCATTACTTCCGCCAGTAGCTAACCAATCGTATTGAGGATAAAAGAAACTACTAATAACGGCTGTTTTTTCGCTTTCTACCAAGCATATAATTTTATCCGTTAAAAGGTGTTCACCAAACAAACACATTTCGTAATGCTCTTTTGTTTTATCTTTAACTACTAAAGAAAAATTTACTTTTTTATCTCGCTTACAGTCCTTACCATTTGGAGTAATACTATAATTCATAAATTTTATATTCAGATGTTTACCTGATAGAGTTTGAAAAACAAAAGCGGTATTACCAGTATTATCTGTGCCGATATTCCATTTTTGCAAATGGTCTTTAGCAAGTTGCAAGGTATTAATACAAAAAATATGAAAATTAGAATTTAAGTTATTTAAAACTTTTAGTTGTTCGGTAGTTGGGTATAATATTTTTTTTTCTTGTATAGGTTCATTTAAAATAATAGAATTATCAAGTAATTTATATAATTCTTTTTTAATTTCTAATGATACTTTGGTTGGGTCATTGTGATGCTCACATTTATTTTTGTGGTCGCAAATACCGTACACACGAGGTATAAATTTATAGTATCTAAAACAACTTTGTTTTTGGCATTTGGGACAAGTGCCTTTTTTAGCTGGGCTTTCCTCAAATTCAAAAGTGTATTTTTTTGATAAGGACATAAATTACTTTTTGAATTTGCTAATACTACTTAGTGCTTCAAAATAAGCATCGTTTGCAACAAGTATGCTACTCAAAGAATAGGTTTCGGAAATGTTATTTAATGCGATATGTATTTGCTCAAATGATTCGTTCTTTGAAAACATTTGTGTTTGTAGTCTGTTGAATGCGAAAAAAGTTACAATAATTATTTTCATATAGAATATTTTAAAATCAATTGGTGTATAGAAGATTAGTAGATATATATACTACAAAAGCGTATAGGCACAAATAGCACGTCGAAATCCCTAACCATACTAATACATTGTATTGGGTAATACGATAATCCCGATGATGTATATAGCCATTATTTAACCATTCTGAATTATGTTTAAGATTTGTTAAAGTGTTATAGGTTCGCTTTGCTATAAATGGAAAAATCGCACCTATTAAAAAGTGGAGTAGTAAAATTGTTTTTATCATTAGCTTTTGCTTAGTGTTTTTGCTTCATTGAATAAACCACAGATGTGTATTTTACTCCTGCACTATCAACACCATTTGGAAAATCGTATGGCTCTAGCTCAAATTTTTCATTATTTCTTTCGCCTCGAACTTGTTTTATTATGCCATCTGATACCATTCGGGAAATTGTGTTTTCGTTTGTATGCAGAGTGTAACAAATCCCATCAATATATAAATGAACCTTTAATGTTTGTGTATCATCTTTTATGGGTAGTATATCAATCTGCAAATTTTTTTCTATTACTGTATTCATTAGATTTAGGGGGTAGGATTTTTTTGGTTATTTTTTATTACGCTTTTGGGTACAATTGTGTTAATGCTAATTTTAAATCACTTGGGTTTATGTTGCCCATAATGTGCGCCATATTTATAAACATCCATTTTTTTGGCGTTTTACCCTCTTTAATCCATCTCCTTACAGTTCGGGTATCAACCTCACACTTATCGGCAATTTCCATGAGTTTGTTACTACACTCGCCTTTTGGAGTGGCATTGTAGGCTGTTAAAAGCACATTTTGGCTTTTATTAGCAATTTGTTCATCTTTTTTGTTCATTTTTTTTGACATTTTGGTTAATTATTGATAATTTGGCACTACAATTGTACAAAAAATTAAGCAATGTTCAAAATATTGAACATATTGAATTTTCAACAATAGTTACATTATGGACTACGAAAGACTGAAAGAGGTAATAGAATCCAATGTATTGGGAGTATCGGGGCTGTTCAAAAAATTAGACATGAATAGAGGTAGTTTTTACTATTCTATTGATAAAAAAACTTTAAAAGTTGAAACATTAGAGAAAATATGCAAGGCTTTAGAAATAAATGTATTACAGTTTTTTCCGAATAGTGAGATAGAATATACAAATAAATTATTTAAAAATAGGGGCATAGAAGTAATACACGAAGAAGCTCCAATTAATTATAAAGAAAAATATTTGCAAACATTGGAGAAGTTAAATACAGCGAATGAAAGGCTGTTAGATTTTACAGACCCAAAAAAAGATATAATTAAAAAGAGTAAAAAAGAAGCGTAAGGCTAGTAAAATCAATATTATTAACAAGCCATTTTGATACCAAAACTGATACCAAAATGGCATAAACAGGGAATTTAAAGCGTAAAAAGTTCATTATCAGACTAGGGCTAAAATGTTGATAGCAAAGTGATTAAAAAAAATCACTGGGGTGTAGGTTAAATCACTCTCCCGCTACTACGAAAACCCAGACTTGTTCTGGGTTTTTTGTTTTACATTAATTTGATTTATTTTATCCGTCATTGCGAGGCACGAAGCAATCTCATATACTAGGCTTTTCAGTCTTAATAAAAAAACAAACTCCGATTTTACTTTTCCATATTTTCATCGTCTAATCACTAAATCATGTAAAAATATATTAATATGAATAAAAAACTATTTTTTGTAATAGCCTTAGCACTGCTTCAATTCTATACGAAAGCCCAATATTGTACGAGTGATAAGCGGTTTACCCAAACACCGGTATTTACAGATGCCCAAATACAGGAAGACTCCATGGTTTATGCCAATGCATTGGATTGGCAAGGTGTTAACCAGGCTCTGAAATTAACTGTTTTTTATCCCGGGAATTCTGCAGAAACTCTTTTAAAGCGCCCTATGATAATGATGATTTATGGTGGTGCATTTACTGGTGGCAACAGAGGGCAGGTCACGGCTTATTGCACAAACTTTGCAAAGCGTGGTTTTGTGGCTGTTGCTATTGATTACCGTTTAGGTAAGGAAACCGTAACACCCTGCGCAGACACTTTATCGCAGGAGAAAGCCGTATACCGGGCACAGCAGGATGCACATGCTGCCATGAGGTATATGGTTGCCAACGCCACCACCTATAAAATTGATACGTCGTGGATCTTTGCAGGAGGCTATAGCGCAGGAGCAGGTACTGCAAATGCTCTAGTATATAATTCGCAGGCAGAATTAAATTTGATATACCCAGGTATTGTTTCTGCATTAGGCAATATAAATAATTCAGGTAATGCCCCTTACCAATACCTTCACTATTAAAGGAATCTTTAATAACTGGGGAGGTGTATCATCCGATTTTTTTGATATCAGTGACGCTATACCTACAGTCTCCTTTCATGGAGGAGTAGATGGGGTTGTTCCTATAGATTCTGCCATTGACATGACCTGTTTTACAACCAACCATTATATCTATGGTTCACATGCGATGTATCAAAAAATGACAGCCGCAGGAATTTGTGGTGATTTAACCGTGAAGACAAATGGTGGTCATGGCGTTTACC
>CAXVYS010000020.1:0-15423 GCA_963422675.2 Bacteroidia bacterium | reverse complement strand
TGGAGTAACAACTTTATCAAGGATGGCTTTTAAATCAATACCTAATTCCTGTGCTTTTTTAAATTTATCTCCTGTAGCCGGTATTAAAGCTCCTAAAGAACCTGCTAAGGCATAACCTGCCGCATTAGATAAAAAGAAAACTCCAAATAATAATGAAGCAAAACGTTTAGGAGATAATTTACCAACTAAGGATAATCCAATTGGTGATAAGCAAAGCTCTGCAAATGTTTGTATTAAGTATAATAGAATTAACCATTGAATGCCTAATAAACCGCTATTTCCTAGATCTTTTACATTATGAGCAATAATAAAATAACTTACAGCGATTAATCCTAAGCCGATAGCTTGTTTAACGGTAGATAAAGGTTCTTTACCTTTTGATCTTAATTTATCCCATAGCATACTAAATGGAAATGCAAAGGCGAACACAAACACGCCGTTGAAGATTTGTACCATACTTGGAGGCATTTCCCAACCAAAAATATGTCTGTCGGTTTGGTTATCTGCGATGAATGTTAGCGATGAACCTGCCTGTTCGAAAGCTGCCCAGAAAAATATGATAAAAAATCCTACAATATATATCACTAAAATTCTTTGTAGTTCTACTTTGGTTAACGATTTATCGGAGATAATTAATCCGGCTAAGGTTAAACCAAGCGCATAAATAATAGGGTAAATAATTGTTTTAACTGGGTTTGTACCTGCTAACAGATATCTGAATACAAAAAACAATGCAACAAAAGAAAAGACTGCAATTACTAATGACATAGGTGAAAAAACCGCTTTTTGAGCTTCTCCTTCTTCATAATGGGATGCATCGTTATGTTTTGGTAATCCTCCTAAAGGTTTTCCTTCCGGAGTAACAACGTATTTATTTTTTAAAAAATAAAAAACAGCAGATCCAACCAGCATTGCCATAGAAGCAGCTAAGAATCCCCACTTAAATGCATGTATATCTCTCACTGTATCAAAAGCACCATTAGCAAGCATTTTGTAAGTTCCATCAGGTAACACAATTTTATTTTTAACGTCACCAAGGATCGGGCAAATTAATTGACCTAAAAATGCACCTAGATTAATTCCCATATAAAAAATAGTAAAGGCAGTATCCAATTTGCTTTTTTCTTGTTTAGGATATAAACTACCCACCATACTGGAGATATTTGGTTTAAAAAACCCATTACCAAAAATGATAATCGTTAAAGCAATCCATAATAATGTTTTTGCTAATTCTAAATTGGAACCAAATACGGATGCACTGGCAAATAAAACCAGCTGGCCGATAGCCATCATAATGCCACCAAGTAAAATACAATTTCTGTTTCCAAAAAAACGATCAGATATAAAACCTCCTAACATAGGAGTTAAATAACACAGTCCTAAAAACCCACCATATATTAATGAAGAATCGGCTTCTTTCATCATCAATGAATTAACCATAAATAAGGTTAATATGGCCCGCATTCCGTAGAAGTTAAACCTTTCCCACATTTCGGTTCCAAATAATACCCATAACCCTTTAGGGTGATTCGTTTTTGCAATGGTTTGTTCCATGATTGTTTTTTGTGTTTTTGTTAGAGGGCCTAAAATACCTTTTTTTTTTAATTATAAATAGTAATCCGTCGTATTTACACCAATTTTTTCGTTTGAAATTTTAAATGACAAATCAGGATAAAATGATTGGATTGTTGAGTTGACCATCACTTCATCTAAAAGATAATTAACCGGAGTAGGAATTATCCATCGCTAGCGCGAAACCCAGGTATATCTGCATTTCGACGCATAATTAAGATTTAAGAAAATAGGGAGTAAAAAAAATCCATCAGCCAGCCGGCTGATGGATTTTTCTTAAATGGTATTATATAACTAAGATAGTTTTACGTTTACTGCATTTAAACCTTTTTTACCTTCTTGGATGTCGAAAGTTACGGTGTCGTTTTCTCTAATTTTGTCTGATAAACCTGTTACGTGTACAAAGTACTCTTTTCCTGATTCGTCCTCTTTAATAAAACCAAATCCTTTTGTTTCATTAAAAAATTTTACTGTTCCTGTGTTCATTTTGTTGTTTTAAAAATTGTTATCCCCAAATTTAAGCATAAATTATAATAAACCAAATTTTTTTACCTGGGATTATAATATTTTTTTGCTTCGGGCATAAACGCTTTAAGGGTGCTAATTCGGGTTTCGTCGCTCGGATGTGTACTTAGGAGCTCCATGGGCTTTTGTCCGGAGCCGGATTGTGCCATCCTTTCCCAAAAGGCTATGGCCACCTCTGGATTGTATCCGCCCATGGCTGCAAAGATCAATCCCATCTTATCTGCCTCAGTTTCATGGGTTCTGCTATACTTAAGAGTTCCTAACTGAGAAGCAATACCATAAGATTGTTGAAATAAGGCCTGGGTGAGAGCCGGCTTTTGCTGTAAAGCAACAGATAGAGCAGCTCCGCCAAATTGAACTACCATTCCCTGGCTCATCCGCTCATTACCATGTTTAGCTACAGCATGAGCAATTTCGTGCCCCATTACAATGGCTAAACTGGCATCGTCTTTAGTAACAGGTAAAATACCGGTATATACCACCACTTTTCCTCCTGGCATACACCAGGCGTTTACTGTAGGCTCATCTACCACATTAAATTCCCATTTAAAGCCATCCAGCTGCTTATTTAATCCTTTATCGGCGTAATATTTTTCTACGGCATGTTGTATCCTCGATCCGATTGTTCGTACCATAATTACTCTGGCATCGCTGGCAGGAAGCGCATGGTTTTCTGTCAGAAATTTATCATATTCGGTTAAACTCATCCCGATCATTTCCGATTCCGAAACTAAATTCAGGGATCTTCGACCGGTAATGGCATTTTTTTGACAGGATAAAAACCCTGTAGTGAGGATTGCTAAAACTAAAATCTTTTTCATCGTAAATACAACTGTTCTCTGGTAAAATTAAACCATGTTCAAATAGAGTGCCAAATAAGGGGGGAAACGCAAAAAATAATAAAGCCTTGTGAAATTTAATTGATCTCCGCACTAAGGCCTTTTTGTAGCAATGCTTCGCAAATTGGTTTAAGGGTATTAAATGTACCTTTTTTAACTCCACATTTTCCGTTGTAGTGTACAATGGAGGCACATTGCTCGGCCTGTATACTGTCATGTCCGCAGTATTTTACGAGGCATTCGATTACCCATTCAAAGGTATTGACATCATCATTAAATAAGATAATGTTGTTCAAATTTTCTTCTTTAGTAATTTGCTCAACTTCTACTAATTCTTCCGTATCATAATTGCTTAAAACCATCTTACAAAATTATAGCTATTTTTTTACTTATTCAAGTACTGGGTTGCTTCTGCACCATAAAGTTTTTTGCCGTCTTTATATACTGTGATAAAAGCATCAGTAATACCAAGGTTTATCGCCTCATCTTTTAATTTTTTAGCAAATACCGAACTGTTAAAATTCCCGATGGTGTAAATGAATAGCCCGTTAATAACCACATTTTTTACAGGCCAGGTTTTAATATTCATAAACTTAGCCGCTACATCATTAGGAACCTGGTTTTTGTAAGCGCCAACCTGCACTTTATAAGAAATACCTGCTTCATCTGTTTTTACACCATTTTCGGTTGTTGGAGCAGGACCCCTTGTAACACCATTATTAAAAGCGGTTACAGTTGATGCATTAACGGAGGTAGTTTGGGTTGTAACTGCATTAGAAGGAAGTGGAGTCGTATTATCTGAAACGGTAGGCGTAGTGATAGTTCCCGAAAAAATAATCGGATTTTCAGCTTCCATTTTTAAGTTGTTGTTTTCTGTCTGTAATTTTTGTCCTTCGGCAAAAGGAATCCGTTTAGCGTTATAATAGGCAGAAACAAAGGCATCTTTCACACCAAGGTCCACTACTTTACGTTTGTCTTCCAGTAATTTACTGCTTTGGTTATAGATTCCGGCGGTATAGCGGTATAAGCCACTAGGCAGTTTTTCGGTGTAGATGGGTTTTAAATTATTTAATTGGGAACGGGTTACTTGTTTAGAATACACTCCAATTTGTACAGTATATAATAATCCATTCATTTTCTCCAGCTCATTGGTAATATCAACAGGTGGTTCGTTTGTTAAGGCTGTATTATTTGAAACAGTAGTAGTAAACGTATTTTTAGGGACATTAGAATTAGCATTTATGCCGGCACTGGTATTTGCAATAGTACCAAGATCCACGGTTTGCCCTGCTTCCCTTGCTTTTTCTACGCCTTCATTTAAATTGATTCGTTTACCATTAAAGTAAACCACTACAAAAGCATCGCTATAACCAAGGTTTTTCAAATCATTTTTTACAGCAGTGGCACTTTCATATTTTTCAAAGTTACCGGCCATATAACGGATATAGCCATTTGGTGTGGTTTGCGCTATTACAGGGCTTAACCCTTTAAATGTATTATTTGGTAATGCCGATTTAAAGGCTCCAATCTGTACTTTAAATACGAGGCCGTCAGGCATTTTTTCATCCAAAGGAATAGGGTTATTGGCTGTATAGGCATTATTGGTTTTTACTTCCAGGCCTTCTACTTTTAATTTAACGGGAGGTGTAGTAGCGGTGTTGGAATTTGTTGATGTATTATTTTTGGCAGTATTGTTTCCTGTATTTTTATTAGTGGTTGTATTATTAGAGGTAACATTAGCTTCAGCAGCAGAAATCTGATGTAATAATCCAATAGCTTCCTGCCCGTTTTTATTTGCTTCAATTAAGTGTGTTTTCTTTTTAGTAAGATCGGTTGTTTGATTAGCCTGCGCTAAAGCGGTTTGGTATTTTTTATAAAACTCCTGTGCTTTTGTTTTTAAAGCTTGTTGATTGTTTTTAAGGGGCGTTGGTAAAGATGCCTGACGACTTTTATATTCTTTTTCAATAGCCTGTGCTAATAACAATAAGCCATCCACATGTGTTTTCGTATTGGTTGCCAAACCCGATTTCGTTGCATTCAATTTGGCTGTGGCTTCCGGATTATTAGCTAAAGCATTAGGTTGTTTTGGAACATAGTTTGAGAAATATTTTTTATAAGTATCCAGTAATGCTTTTTGTTTGTTTAAAGCCCACATTTCTTTTTCTTCAGCATTGCTAAAACCACCTAACTTTGCGGCTTCAGTAGGATAGCCATTTGTTTCTTCTCTTAATTGTTTTGCCTGATTAAAAAATAAAACGGCTTCGCCCTGTTGCATCTCTGCCGTACTTAGCTCACTAATGTTTTTACCTTTTGCCATTGCTTCAAGTTCTTCAAGGCTTTTAGTGTTTGCTTCGAAGGTTGCCGCATTTAATTGTTGTTGTTTGCCGGCAAGTTCTACTTTCTTAGAAATAGCTTTTGCCTCTAATTCTTTTGCCAGTGTAAGGTCTTTTTCTTTTTCTTCTCCTGTTTTTGTAGCCGACGATTTTCTTAATTCATAAGCCTCATTATTCATTTTTTCAGCCTCTGCGGTAGAGTTGTTAATGTCATCCTGGGTGGGGGCCTGTGAAGAATTAGTAGATGACAATAGTTGATTGACGTTATCCAACAACGTTGCAATGTTTTTATCTTCGTTTAAGGCTGAATTAATTTTTTCATGCGCCTTTTCTTTTAAGCTAATGGCGTCGGTATTTGTATAGGTATTAAACCCGGTTAAATTACTTTCGGCCGTATTATTCAAATCTGCTTTAAGTTTTGCAATGGCTGAAGGATCAATTCCTCCGGAGCTGTTTGTGTTTGAAGGCGTAATTGTATTGGTGTTGACAGAATTTGTATTTGTAGGCTCTTCTGTGGAATTAGTTGCTGCAACCGTATTGGTTTGCGTGGTGGTGGTATTTGTTTTAGAGGCGGTATTATTGGATGCGTCCGTTGTGTTTTCAGAAGCGGTAGTATTTGACGCAAGACTATTCTCTGTTGTTTTCAGAAGAGCAGCCGCTTCATTTATTTTTTTGATTGCATTTATTTCTTTATCGTTTGCTTTAAGCAATAGGTTTGCTTTTTCTGAAACAGTACCGGCTGCTAATGATTGTGCAATAAATGCGTTGGCTTCCTTGTTTAAATTATCAGATTGTTTTTTTAGGTTTTGAGCAGGTTCATTTTGCCCTGCTTTAAATTCTGTGTTTTGAAGCAGCTTTTCATTCTGTAATTTTAATTCGTTTTGGTTGGCTTTACTTAGTGCCAAATAAGCATCCAATTGCGCCTGGGACGTTTTATTTACTTCGTTATTTAACTGGGCCAATGCACCTGCAGGATCATTCGTGCCTTCTGTTGTTTTAATTTTGTACGAAGGGTTTATCTTGGATAATAATTCAACTGCTTTTTGTTGTTTCAATAAAGCTTCATTTTCTTTTTCTTCCGCATTACTTAATCCCCCTAACTTTGCAGCTCCGGAAGGGTATGCATTAGATTCTTCTCTTATTTTTTGAGCTTGTTTGTAATTAATAACTGCTTCATCTGTCAGCATATTAGCCTGTGAAATTTCGTCGCTCGTTTTCGAACCTGTTAATTTTTGTAATTCACTTAAGTTTGAACTATTCATGTCAAACTGAGTTTTGTTTTGTTTTTCCTGGCTATCAGCTGCTTTTAGTTTTTTATCAATTGCCAGTTTTTCATTTTCAGAAGCTTGTTTCAGTAATTCTTCTTTTTCAGCACCTGTTTTGGTCGTAGATTCTTTTCTTTGTTCAAAAGCCTTATTGTTGAGTGCTTCAGCCTCATTTAGCAGCACTGTGGCATTATTCCCAGCAGTGTTTTTCAGGTTGGTTTCAGTAGCAGAGATCAGGTTGTTTAAATTACTTTCATTGGATTTTGCAGATTCAAATTTTTGCGTGGCTGCTTGCTTCAGGGTAATGGACGAGCTTTCTTTATACTCGTTATAAGAAAATAATTCTTTTGCGTTGGCTGAATTTTGATCCAGGGAATTTTTAAGCTTATTCAACTCATTCAGGTAGGTTGTATTATCATTAACCACCGCGTTATTAATGGGATTAATGCTTGTACTGTTTTCAATGTTAGGATTCTCATTCGCAATAGCTGAATTTGTGGCAGTTTCCGCAGAAAAATTATCAGTAGTATTTACCGTATGTGTTGAATTGGAATTAGTAGAGTTGTTTGAATTTATAGTGTCATTGCCCTGAGTGGCAGTTGTTTTGTTAGCAGCTAGCTCATTAGATTCTATTTGTTTTAAAGCAGTCGTATTTGATGCAATGGATTTATCATTGATGGCTTTAAGCTTTTCCAGATCTTTTATTTCTTTCGATAATTTTTTCTTTTCTGCATCATTTTTTGTTTTCGATAATGCATTTTTATCAAGTACGATCAAGTCGGAAACGTCTTTGTTGTAATTTTTCAGAATGGTATTTTGTTTTGATACGTCTTCTTTGTTTGTTTTATCAATCGTAGTTTCGTTAATTTTTGAATCGTATTTGGAAGTAAGGTCTTCGTATGAAAGGGCGTTAGATCCTTCATTGATTTTAGTGTTCGATTCGATAATGTTGGAGCTTGTGTTGGAATTCGTATTCTCATTGGTGATGGCAACATTGTCCGTATTTTCATTTAATATTTTAGAAGCAATTTCCAGCTCTTTATTTAATCCAATTACCTGGTTTTTCAGGTTATTTATTTTTTGATTGTTGGCAGAGAGTTCTTTGTTTTTTACTTCAATATCATTGTTTAATTCCCTGATCTGTGCAGATATATTTTCTTTAAGCGATTTGTCGTTTTCGTTTGCCAGATCGGTTTCAAGTGTTCCTGATTCACTTTTTATTAAATTAATATCGTTTACAATTTCATTGTTTTTAGTTTCCGATTTTTTTAATTCATTTTGTTTAAGTTCTAATTCCGCTTTAATGGAAGAAAAGAACTCATCTGACTGATTTTTTTGCAGAGAAATCTCATCGAGCTGTTTTTGTATTTCCTCTAATTTAACAAGTGCTTCTTTGTTATTTTTATTTTTGGTAATTACTTCCAGTTGGCTGATATACTGGTTAGTCAGCTCCGCTTCTTTTTGTTGAATATCAGCATCTACCTCTAATTTCTTGGCAAGGTTAGTAGCTACATTGGCCACATTGGAGGCAATCTTAGCATCTTCTTTTAATTGATTGGCTTTGGTGAGTTCTTCGTTCTTTTTTGCAACATCGGTAATTGTATTGGCATTGGCAGTTGCTTCATCTGCTTCTTTTTGAATAGATACTGCTTCATCTGTTTTTTGAGTGGCTAAACCAAAAGCATCCTGCGCTTCTTCTTTTAATTTTTTACTGTTATTTTCTGCTTCAAGGGCATCCATTTTAGCCATGGAAAGCAATTGATCATTAGTTACATTTTTGTTAGTGTTGGTTTTGTTAGTGGGGGTATTGCCTTGTACTGTGGGGTTATTGGTACTCGTCGCATTTAACCCGGCATTTTCATTAGTGCCTGTATTATTAGGATTTTTAGGAGTTTCTTTTAAATTATTATTGTAAGGTTCATTTTCATTAACATCTAATCTGGCTTTTTTCTCGATGAGATCCATCATCATTGAGTAATTTTCATCGGCTATTTGCCCGTCAAAGTAATTAATGATCTTCAGTACTTTTTTCTCATAGGAAATAACCTGTTTGTAAGGCTTTAATGAATAAGCAATCGGCATTTGAACTCCATCCGATTGCGTGGTGAGACCGGGCGTTTCAACTGTGAAAATAAATTTCCCCCCGTTGGGTAATTCCATATAATAATCACCGTTTTCCTGGGCCTGGTAAGTGCCAACAATTTCGCCATTAGCCATATTTTTTACGGTAATTTTTGAAAGGATACTTTGTCCAACCTCTTCTTTCACTACAGTTCCTTTTAATACGGCAAAGTTCATTGGCCTGCGTTCCGTATTGATTTTCATAACATCAATTTTCCCGTAGGGACTGTACCTTCCTGTACTAAAAAAGGCTGTTTTTTCTAAGGAATCGGTTACGAATAAAATATCATCGTCGGGCGAGTTTATAGGAAAATCAAGATTTTCGGGTTTGCTCCAGGTAAGTGTTTCGGTGTTATAAGTTGTTTTAAACACATCATAGCCTCCCATGCTGTTATGTCCTTTCGAACTAAAATAAAGGGTTTTTCCGTTCGGGTGTAAAAAAGGATAGTCTTCATCAAACTCTGTATTAATAGGCGAAGGCATAGCCTGGGGTTTACTCCAACTCCCGTTAGGCAATCTGTTTACAAAATAAATATCTTTTCCGTTTGCTCCGCCATCACCATAACTCGAATAATAAACCCGTTCGCCGTTACGAGGCAGGTAAACAATGGATTTGTCTTTTTTCTTTTTATCATAACCCGTTTTAAAATCATCCGGTTTTACCAATAGCTTACCACCAATATCTTTAATATCATAACTCCTGAAATAATCGGCTTCGTTTAATTGTTTCTTGCTGATGATCACAAGGTCTGATAGATTGGAGAGTAAACGCTTTCCGTTTTTACAGGCTGTAATTTCCCGATCTACCTGTAGTTTTTTTATAGAAGATGAACTGGCTGTTTGCTTGTATTCAGTATACAGCTTAATGGCTTCGTCAAATTTGTAGTTAATGTGGTATGTTTTGGCCAGGTAAAATTTTGCATCTTTAGAAGCATCATTGGGGGTTCGGAGCGCAATTTGAAAATAGAGAAACGGTTTTTTTTTGTCAGGTTCCGTATAAAGCATACACACACCTAAGCGGTAGTTATATTCAGGATCTTTAGGGTAAAGTGAAACCAGCTGAGCATATAATTTGTAAGCGGCATTATAATCTTCATCTTCAAAATAGATAATGGCTTGTTTTTTTAGCTCATCTTCGTTTTTAACCTGTGAAAATCCATTCGTAAAACAAAAAAACAACAAAAACACATACATATATGAAATACGCATGCTTACGCAAAAGATATGTTTAAAAGGCTTCAGAAGCAAAACCAAATTTAACAAAAAAAACTAAATATTTAGTGTAGTGATGCTAATTAATAGTGATTTACATAAATTATTTCGATTTTTTATGCGCCGGAATTAGTTTAATTATAAGACGTTGTTTTTTGTAAAAAATCTGGTTTTTCGATTATAAGTGAAAGTTATTTATATATTTGGCCGAATTAAAAAATTAATATAAAAACACAACATGAAAAAAATTTACTTAACTTTTGGTCTGGCTGCTTTATTTTTAGGCGCAAATGCTCAACAAAAAACAATCAAATTACAGCCTCGTGCTACCGGCAGTATTGCAATTGCTAACCCTAATGTAGGAGTTAATGCAGTAAGTACTTCTACTGTTATTCAAATTACAACTCAAACCACTACGTCTTTAACTGTTGAAGGTGTTCAAACCTCTACAGCTTGTACAGGTGGTGGGTATTTAGTTGGAACTAACTGTTATGGTGATTTAGCAAAATCTAACTTTTTTCCTCCTGCAACATTTGCTTCAGTAACAAGTTCTTCTATTACTAATGTGTCTTTCGCTTTATTTAAAGCAGGTACTATGGGTACAAATGGTACTGTTAAAACTGTAACTTGTTCTATTTATAACGGAACAATGGCTTCTGGTCCTACAGGAGCTGCTATAGCTATGGCTACTGCATCGTTATCACAAATCGTTGCTGCACAAACTGGTACAAACAGTTTATTTCTTTATACGTTTACATTAACTCCGGTTGCTACTCCTGCAGCAGGTTTTTTTGCATCACTTTCTATTCCTAATACTGCAGGTGATACAATTGCTATCGTGAACCAGGCATCGGCTCCGGCTAATTATGGTTGGGAAAAACAATCAGATAACGTTTGGTACGATATGAGTTCGGCTGCAGCATGGACATCTGCATACAAAGGTAGTTTCTCCATTTACCCTACGTTAATGGGTACAGTGGCTACAGCAACTGCTACAGGTATTAAAACTAATTCAAATGAATTAAGTTTAGTATCTGCTTTCCCAAATCCTGCAACTGACGAAGTTTCTATTAACTTTGGTTTAAACCAGGCGAGTAGTGTTGAAATTGAAGTTTACGATGTTACAGGTAAATTAGCTCAAGCTATTAAATTAGAAAATTTACAAGTAGGAGAACATACTTCTAAATTAAACGTATCTGATTTAAAAGCAGGTGTTTATATGTATTCTGTAAAATCTACAAATGCTAAAATGTTCAGCAAATTTGTGATAAGCAAATAATTTTAATTAATCTGTTAAAATCCTAAAGTTTTAACAAAAAAAATGTTAATCCCGATAAGTACATATTTATCGGGATTTTTTTATATCATAATAGTTTATATATTGTATTCCTAAATACATAAAACTAAATTATCATGTTAAAAAAATTACTATTAACCGGCGCATTAGCTATTACATCAACGATGTGTATGCAAGCGCAATTATCAAACCTTATCCAGCAGGGACAAACGATTCCGGCAAGACCTCATGTATCAAATTCTACACACCATAGCGCTAATACTGTAGCAACGGTAAACTGTGTGGATACTAACTACTATGTGTATTTAAAAGATTATATTCTTAATACTACAGCAAATTATGTGACGTTCCCTTCAAACCCAAATACGCTTGGTGGATGTTCATTGGGTTATTCATATTCCAATACAGGAACGATTACAGTTACCGGTTTAGGTTTTATAGCTGCCAGTGGAAATACAGCAGTAGCCGTTCCTGCGATAGCGTATTTATATAACGTCAATGGTACAGGGCAGCCAACTACCAAAATTGATTCCATGACAGCCAGTGTAACTACAGGCAAATTTTATTATGGAACATTGATCAGCGCTCCAAGAACATTAACCACTAATTTTGCAGTTGTTTTTAAACTGAATTCATCTGTTGCTACCCAAACATTGGCCATGTACATGACACCGGCTCAAACCGGCACTGCTACCGTTAATAAGTTTGGTGAAGGAAGAGGGTATATTAATGCTCCGGGTGCCGGTGGATGGTTTACTGCTAGTGCTGCATTTACGGGTACAGCTACTCCCACCGCTGATTATGAACCGATTGCATTCCCTATTTATTCTTATAATATGGCAGCTAATTATACAGTAACGCCAACATCTCCAATCTGTATCACTTCTACATTAGCAAATACCAATACCTCTGTTAATACCAATGTACCAGAAAACTATATGTTCAATTTTGCAAGAATGTGTAAAAAATGGAATATTGCCACAACAGGTCTTGATTCTATTTATACCTGGAATTTCAGTGATGGAACAGGGCGTTTCAAAGCGAAAAACCAAAACCACGTTTACACTGCAGCCGGTACATATAATGATTCTTTAATTTATACAAATAATGCGTTTTCAAGTGCCCCTAATTGCGTGGATAAAAAAATAACGTCTATTGTAGTGGTTGCACAACCCACCGTTGTGTTAACACCTGCTGCATCTACCGTATGTACAGGAGCTACAGCAACTATATCAGCATCAGGCGCTACTACTTATGCATGGCAGGGTGGTCAGTCAACCGCAAGTGCAACATTTGCCCCATCATCTAACTCAATTTATTCGGTAACAGGAACAAATGCCTGCGGAACATCTACAGCAACTGCAAACGTTGGTGTAACATCCGTAGCGGTTATCAGTGCGGTTAGTTCAAGCTCTGCCATTTGTGCCGGACAATCGTCTACACTTACTGTTTCAGGTGCCACTACTTATACCTGGAATCCTTCAGCAACATTAAGTTCTGCAAATGGGCCATCCGTTACCGCTACTCCAACAGCAACCGGTAATACGACGTACACCATTACGGGAACTTCTACCTGCGGTACAGCAACTACTACTTTAGTGCAAAATGTTAAACCAAATCCAACATTAGTAGTTAATAGTTCAACTACGGCAATTTGCAGCGGTTCATCTGCTACACTTACTGCCAGTGGTGCAACTACTTATTCATGGATGCCTGCAGGTGGCAGCAGTGCTGCCGCAAATGTAAATCCTACGAGCTCAACCGTTTATACAGTAATGGGAACAACCAGTGGTTGTTCTTCTACAGGAACTGTTTCTTTGGGTGTTAACCCAACGCCTACAGTTACAGCCATGACTTCCAGTTCAGTAATTTGTTTAGGAAGCAGTGTAACCTTAAGTGGTAATACTAACGGTACAAGTTACCTGTGGTCAAATGCTGCTACAACTTTAAGTACTACTGTAACTCCTACAGCAACAAGTACTTATTCGTTAGGTGTTAGTATCGGAACATGTTATGCTACGTCAAGTATTATGGTAACGGTGAATCCATGTACAGGTATTGATGAGTTAACAGGTTCATCTATCAGCGTATATCCTAATCCAAATACAGGAGTCTTAAACATCTCTATTTCTTCTGAATTGGCAACTACTGCATCTGTGGAAGTATACGATGCTATTGGTAAATTAATGATTACACAGTCATTGAATAATGAGCATACTGTGATTAACACTTCAAATTTATCAAATGGAGTATATATCTATAAAATTTTAAATTCAAACAACGCTGTTAAAGTTGGAAGAATTGTAAAACAATAAAAATCCCTTTATATTTAATTAAATCCCGCATGGAAACATGCGGGATTTTTTTGTTTTAACGTAACAAAATCAGTTCTTTTTTGTTTTATTGGTATGAAGAAATGAAAAATAGGCTTAAAAATTTAAAACCTATTATATACCTTTGTTTACATTATGGAAAATCCTACCGAACTCATTTTAGAATCGACACTTGTTAGTGATGAACTAAAATCCATTGCTAAAAAAGTATTTAACGACCAACGTATTTCTTTTGATGAAGGCGTTTATTTATTTGAACACGCCAATCTCTCCTATTTAGGTACTCTGGCGAATTATGTAAGAGAAAAAAAGAATAAGGATTTTGTTTATTTTAACCGGAATTTTCATGTTGAACCTACGAATATTTGTGTGTATACCTGTTCTTTCTGCGCCTATTCACGCCTTATAAAACAACGTGCAGAAGGTTGGGAATTATCCATTGAACAAATGCTGGATATCATTAAACAATACGATGGGAAAGAAGTAACAGAAGTGCATATGACGGGTGGTGTAATACCCAAACAGGATCTTGCTTTTTATACAAGTTTGTTTCAGGAAATTAAAAAACATCGTCCGGGTTTGCATATTAAGGCCTTAACGCCTGTTGAGTTGCATTATATTTTTAAGAAAGCAAAAGTAAGCTATGAAGAGGGAATGAAACTAATGAAGGAAGCCGGTCTGGATTCAATGCCAGGTGGTGGTGCAGAAATTTTTGATAAAGATATCCGTGATAAAATTGCCGGAGGAAAATGTACTGCCGAAGAGTGGCTTTCTATCCATGAGATCTGGCATAACCTGGGGATGCACTCTAATGCAACGATGCTTTATGGACATATTGAAACCTATGCACACCGTGTAGATCATTTAGAGCGCTTAAGGCAATTACAAGACAAAACAAAAGGATTTAATGCTTTTATCCCTTTGAAGTTCAGGAATGGAAATAATGACATGTCTGATGTTCCGGAAGTGAGTGTTATTGAGGATTTGAGAAACTATGCGATCAGCAGAATTTACCTGGATAATTTCGACCACATTAAATCTTATTGGGCAATGATTGGTCGTAGTACAGCACAGCTTTCTTTAAATTTCGGAGTGGATGATATTGATGGAACCATTGATGATACTACTAAAATTTATAGTATGGCCGGAGCAGAAGAACAAACTCCGAAATTAACCACACAACAATTGGTTGACCTCATTACACAGGTAAAACGAGTACCTGTAGAAAGAGATACTCTATACAATATTGTGAAGGACTATTCCATTAACTAGTTTTAGGAAATGGTTTTCATTTTCGTCATATTATTTTTAGCTTGTCTGAAGGTTCCTTTGTTTAGCTATGTTATTTTCCCCTGGTGGATGAAACTGAAGGCAAATAAAATACCCTATGTGAAAAATGAATATTCCAACATACAGGAATGGCCGGCAGTAACGGTTGTGTTTTCCGTTTTTAATGAAGAAAAAGTAATTCGCCGTAAGCTCGATTCTATTCTTCATTCAGATTATCCAAAAGATAAATTATTTATTTTAATCGGATCAGATCATTCCACTGATGCCACAAACAGGATTATTGAAGAATATGCTGAGAAATTCACTCATATTGTTTTAATAAAAAAAACGTCGAGAAACGGTAAACTCAAAATCATAAATGAGCTTATGAATATTGCATCAACAGAGCATTTAGTGTTTACAGATGCAAACGTTTTTTTTGAGCCTTATACGATTAAAGCATTAGTGTATAATTTAGTAAAGAAAAATGCTAAAATGGTATGCGGAAATATTAAAAAATTCTCGCCTCATAATGAAGGGATTTCGGGACAAGAAATTTTTTACATGGACTTTGAGAACCGCTTAAAGTACCATGAAAGCCAGGTGTATCATTTTATTGTTGGAGTGGAAGGCGGCTGTTACGCCATTAAAAAAGAC
>CAXVYS010000019.1:0-111659 GCA_963422675.2 Bacteroidia bacterium | reverse complement strand
TAGCCGCAGTTGTAATGATTATTAGTTTATTAACTTTTAGCCAAACACAAAAAGGTTTGGGAAATATAGGACTATCACCATTAGCAGCTCTTCCGGCTAATAAAAAGAAATCTTTCGAATGGTTAACTTATGCAGGATCCCTCTTAATTATTCCGGTAATTATGGTAATGGTTTCAAATACTAAGTATACAGATTACTTCATGTACACTATTGGGCCGGTATCCGTTTTATATTTAATATATGAAATGAGAAATTTCACATTCGCTGAAAATAAAAAATTAATTGCGGCCATCATATTCATGTTGTTCTCAATTCTATTTTGGGCGTTTTTTGAGCAAAGTGGAGGCTCCTTAAGTGACTTTGCTGCCGAAAATTTAAATAATACTGTTTTAGGCATTTCTTTTGATCCCAATGGAGTTAACAATTCTGCCAACTCTGTTTTTGTGGTGGTTTTTGCTGCATTTGTAGGAATGATTTGGATGTGGATGCACAAACGCAAAATAGAACCAAATACAGTTGTTAAATTCGGACTCGCTTTTCTTTTCCTTGCTGCCGGTTTTTATATATTTTACTATACTAAATTCTTTTCCAATGCAGAAGGTGTAACCTCTCTTAATCTGTTTACTTTTGGTTGGTTTGTCATTACTTTTGGTGAATTATGCTTATCCCCTATCGGAATGTCTGTTATGACCAAATTATCTCCACAAAAAACACAAGCAGTTATAATGGGGATGTGGTTTTTAGCAAGTGCTTATGGTCAGTATTTTGCAGGCTTATTGGGAGCAAACATCGCCAACGCTTCTGAAAATTCTACTAATTTCGAAAAATTAATGATCTATGCTTCGGGTTACAAACAGCTGGCGCTTTATGCCTTAATTGCAGGGGTGTTGTTAATAGCAATCTCTCCTCTTGTTAAAAAATTAATGGGAGGTATTAAATAAGTTGAATCAGGAACTAAACCTATTTTACGTTGAATCTGTTAAATATTAACCTACGATCTAAAAATTAACAATAAGTTAAGGCCTACAGTTCGTTAACTTATAAATTTCGGCACTAATTTTGTAAAAAAATATAACATGTTTAATTGGAAAGATATATCTATGGCAGGGATCATTGTTTTAGCCATTGTTTTTTTTGCATTTAAAAAAAGCACTCTACAAGCCTCTATCAATACTCCCGAAAACAAAGTGAGTAATTACATTGACCAAAACAGAACCAACTTCGAATTTGTATCTGCTAATACCTATACCGAATTTGTAGATCATTCTGCTGTAAACTGGATATCTTTTGAAGAAGCTTACAAAAAATGTAAGGTAAATCCGCGCCCTATTATGATTGATGTTTACACCACCTGGTGTGGACCTTGTAAAATGATGAGTGCACAAACATTTAATAATCCTTTCATTGCAACATACATTAACGAAAATTTTTATGCTGTTAAATTTGATGCGGAAACCAAAGACAGTGTGAAATTTGACGAATACCTATTTGTAAGTTTAGATCCTGCCAATCCAAAATCAACACATCAGTTCGCCGCATCTATTCTCGATAATCAATTGGCTTATCCTTCTATCGTGTTTTTAAATAACCAGATTCAACGCATTGATATTTTAAAAGGATTTATGCCTGCAAATCAATTCGACCCTGTAATTCATTATTACGGCTCAGGCGACTACCAGGTAACTAAATGGGAAGATTACAAAAAAGCATTTGTATCAACTATTAAATAAGGCCTGTTTATTTCTTAGTCTACTTTTTCGTTTCAATCTATAAGCAATGCTTAATTTTATAAGATGAAACTCTTTTCTTTTTTATCTGTTTTAATCATTTCTTTTAGTGTATCGTCACAAACGGTTATAGATCTTAAAAAAAGATATGATACCTACCTCAACTTTAACGGCTCTTTAAATTCCCTGGTATCTTTTAACGCTAATTCTGTTTCTGTATTAAATGCCGGGAAGTCTGAGTTTACTGTATTTACCGACGAGCAACCTACTCTGTCTTTTCTTCTTAAAAAATTAAACCCCACTGACTTTTTAGTAATCTATAAGTGGAAAAAAAACACTCATTTATCATCAAAACAATTAGACAGCCTTAAAGGAACTATACAGGATATAACGATTTCAGCATCTCAATTCTCCTCTTTAAAAGGAAAAAAAATTGCGATTGATCCGGGACATTTTGCCGGAAATATGGAGGTTGCACGGATCGAACAAAAGTTTATTGAGTTTATTCCTTCTCCCTTAAATACCTTAAAAGACACCATTCGCTTTAACGAAGGGGTTCTCACTTTTCAAACAGCAGAAATTTTAAAACAACGTTTATTAGAACAGGGAGCAAATGTAATGGTAACAAGACCTAAACAAAATTACACTTCTTTTCAAATAACATATGATGACTGGATAAGCAAGCGAAAAAAACCGGTGTTGGATTCCCTTTTAAAAGAGAATGCTATAGACAAGAAACGTTATACCAGGCTAATGAATTTGGGAAAAGATAAATTATTCTGGGAATTTTTCAGGGATTATGAATTAATGGAACGTGTGCGAATCATTAATGAATTTAAACCGGATGTTACGGTGATTATTCATTACAATGTAGATGAAAAAAACACAGACTGGATTAATCCTACTAAAAAGAATTTTACCATGACCTTTATTGGTGGAGGGATAACAGGCGATAATTTCGCAAAACCTATTAATAAAGTGCATTTCTTAAGACTATTGTTAACTAACCAGATAAATGAATCGGAAAAACTTGCTTCATTAACTGTTAACCAATTCAGCAAGCAAATGACAATTCCTATTGCTCAAAAAAATGATGCGGATTACTTAAGGGATAACTGCCTCAAAGCACCGTCGAATGGCGTTTTTTGCAGGAACCTGGCGTTATGCCGTACGATTAACTCGCCCTTAGTGTATGGCGAATGCCTTTATCAGGATAATATCAATGAGTGCCTTAATTTAAATAAAGCAGATTACGAAATTTACGGACAAAAATTACCTAAACGTATTTATGAAGCTTCCAATTGCTATTACAATGCACTCAATGAGTATTTTAGTAAACCCTGATGTATTTGATTTCTTATCCGAATTAATTTAATCTGAAAAAGAAAAAAAACACTGCCGCTGCAACCCAGGTTCTGTTTACATTCTTATAATAGCCAATTGTGCTATAATTGTCGTTTTGCAGTGTTCCATCACTTTTAACATACCCAATGGTTGAATAGTTGCCATTTTGAATGGTACCATCATTTTTGATATAGCCTATCGTTGAATACCTGCTGTTTTGAATAGTACCATCCTGTTTAATGTATCCAATTGTTGAATAGCTACTGTTTTGCACAGTACCATCTTCCTTAATGTACCCAATAGTTGAATAATTACTGTTTTGTACGGTACCGTCTTCCTTGATATAACCTTCGGTACTGTAACTACTATTTTGGATAGTTTGTGAATAAGCAACGGTGCTAAACAAAATACTCAAAAACAGAATTATTCTTTTCATGATATTCTTATTTAAAAAATTAAACTAATTCTCCATACAAATCAAAATCGCTTGCGTCGTTGATTTTCACTTTCGAAAAATCACCGATCCTCACGTAATTGTCATCTGTAGCCTTAACCAGTACTTCATTATCTACATCCGGACTATCAAATTCTGTACGTCCGATAAAATAGTCATTTTCTTTTCTATCAAATAAAACGTTATAGGTATTCCCTATTTTTTCCTGGTTTAAGGTGTAAGAAATTTCCTGTTGCACTTTCATTACGGCATCGGCCCGTTCTTTTTTCACTTTCTCTTTTACGTCATCTTTCAATAAATGAGCGTGTGTGTTTTCCTCGTGTGAGTAAGTAAAAATGCCTAAACGCTCAAATTTGGTATCGCTTACCCATTGTAGCATTTCTTCATGGTCCTGTTGTGTTTCGCCAGGGTAGCCTGCAATTAAGGTTGTTCTGATAGCAATACCCGGAACTTTATCACGGATTTGATTTACAGTATCAATTGTTTTTTGTTTGGTAATTCCACGACGCATACTCTTCAACATATTATCGGTGATATGTTGTAAAGGCATATCCAGGTAATTACACACATTACTTTTTTTGTTCATTACATCCAGCACATCCATAGGAAAACCACTCGGAAATGCATAATGTAAACGGATCCAATCTATTCCTTCCACATCGCTAAGCTGATCCACTAAATTAGCCAGCTCACGTTTTTTATAAATATCCAATCCATAATAGGTCAAATCCTGCGCAATAAGTAACAACTCCCGTGTTCCTTTACTGGCAAGCAATTTAGCCCGGCTCACTAATTGTTCAATAGGTTCTGAAATATGTTTACCACGCATTAAGGGAATAGCACAAAAACTACAAGGCCTGTCGCAACCTTCACTGATCTTAAAATAAGCATAATGGTTCGGTGTAGTTAAAAGTCGTTCGCCCACCAATTCTTTTTTATAATCCGCTTTAAGCGTTTTTAAAATTTTAGGGAGCTCGCGCGTTCCAAAATAAGCATCCACGTCCGGAATTTCCTTTTCAAGATCCGCTTTGTAGCGTTCGCTCAAACAACCCGTTACATATAGCTTTTCGATGCTTCCCTCTTTTTTAGCTTCTACATATCTTAAAATGGTATCAATACTTTCTTGTTTGGCATTTTCTACAAATCCACAAGTGTTTATAATTACAATATTGTGGTTATCTTCTTCGCTTTCATGCTCAACAGAAAAATTGTTAGCGCGTAATTGCCCCATTAACACTTCACTATCTACAATATTTTTACTGCAACCCAGTGTTACAACATTTACTTTATTCTTTTTGAGCGTTTTTGTCTTCATTTAATATAATTCCTAATTTTACAAAGATACGATTATGATCTGTAACTCTGTAATGCTATTTTACACCGGATCAGCCGGTTTTTACTATTTTTGCGTATCTTTTACCGGGTGAAAAAGAAACATTTCATAATATATTCAGGGTTATTGATAAACCTGGTTGTATTTGCTCAAAACCAACAGAAAACAGATTCTTATACCCCTATTAAATAACCCGAATCCTGATTGTATGTCTGATGTTTTAATAGAAGAAAAAATAGTGAATGTCTTTTTCATGTTTTCAGGGATAGCTTCCATTGCCTGTGCACTTATTTTTTTATACATTATTAAATACTCTTTTTTTAAAGGAATGGCTATACCAATCCTATTCATCGGTATATTAGAGCTAACAGCTATCACCTATAGTTCATCTTTTTCAAATTGCCGGCTTATCTATCAAATTGGATCAGTGATTGTTTTACTAACGGGCTTATTCTTATTTATTCGTTTTTATTTTTCGCCACAGGTATTTTGGAAAGGTTTAGGTTTAGGAATCATTGTGCAAACTGTCCTGTTCATTGTGCTTTTTTATCTGAAGACTCACCCTACAATTCAGTCTACTCATCCGGGTAATGATTTTGTAACCAAACCTTAAAATAAAGAGTAAAAGACTTTCGTAGGATTCTGATTTTCTTTGTAAATATTTTACAAAGTTTGGGGTTAATACATTGAATTTTTGTAATTTTAACAAAAAACAGGTTTGTTTCATCGCTCTTTATTTAAGGGAGGAAAGTCCGGGCAACACAGAGCAATTTGCCACTTGAAAGGGTGGGTATATTTTTAGGAATAAAAGTGTAACAGATAGTGTCACAGAAAACGAGGTAGCCTCAAGCAATTGAGGTGATAGTGAAAATGTGAGGTAAGAGCTCACATTCTGCAACGGTAACGGGGCAGAAGGATAAACCTCAAATGTTGTAAGGCCATGTAAACTTTAATTTTGTGGCTGCTCGCCACAATAACGAAAGTTATATTAGAGAGGGTAGGCTGCATAGATAAATGATGAAAGTTCTGCTTGCAGAATACAGAACCCGGCTTATAGAACCTGTTTTTTTTAAATTTGAACTGAATGATAAAAAAGCTACCATACCTGATTTTACTTGTTTTGTTCTCAAAACTTTCAAGTGGTCAATGCCCCCAGATCTATGATTACCTGGGTAATTTATCAAGTGCTCCTTACTTTGTAAATTGTACCGGCACCGGAAGTTATAATATGAATATCGCCTCAAATGTAGGATGGGGTCCATATACTATTATTTGGGGAGATGGTACATCAAATACTACCGGAGGTTCTTATACCGCTAACTCATTTATAAATCATACGTATAATTCTGCCACTCCCGATACGTTTATTATTAAACTCATTATTCCGGCACTTAATTGCACATTAACAGGTGTTGCCGTTATGGAAAAACCGGTTAATGCTTCCATACAAATTCCCATAGGAGGTATTACCACAGCTTGTGCACCAAAAGCATTAATCTTTACAAATTCCAGTACAGATGTATCTCAAACTACCTGGTTTAGCTGGAATTTCGGAGATGGTACCCCTGTTCAAACCTTTAGTTATACCAATGCAGGGCAAACCATATCACACACCTATAATCATGGAACGGTAAATTGCCAGACGGCGGTTACGCTCACGGCTAAGAATTATTGTACCCCTATTCCAACTATTGCCAATTTTAATCCGATACAGATCTACGATATTGACCAGGCCAATATAACACCTTCTGCATTTGTAAAATGTTTTCCGGATAATACGTTTACTTTAACTAATTCAACCAACAGAAATTGTGTTCCTCAGGGAAATACATTTCAACGACAAGAGCGATGGAACTTAGGAAATTACTGGGGGCTTGGGCACGATTCGATCATTGACTGGAGGCCTTGGCCACCAACGGCTCCAATAACCATCACTTATCCGGGAGTTGGAAATTACACCATACAGTTACAGGATAGTAATTTATGTGGTGTAGACATCAAGTCGATAGCCGTTAGTATTGTGAATCCCCCAACTGCAGGGGTTTTAGGGCCCGCATTACCGGTTTGTGCCGGAACACCTATTACCTTTACCAATACCAGTTCACCGGGTTATATCTATAAATGGAATTTTGGTGTGGGTGCCGGCTTCGTTACTAAACCCTTCGGGCCACAAACATTTACCTACAACACTGCCGGTACTTATACGGTGGCGTTAGTAGCTTCTATTGCCGGAGGAGGAGCTTCCTGTACAGATACCGATAAGGTAGTGGTGACGATATTACCAAGGCCGGTGGCTAATTTTTCGATGACACCCAACAAAGGATGTAATAGTATTACAGGTGCAGTGTATACGGATAATTCGACAGGAGGCGTTACCGGTTGGAACTGGAATTTTGGAAATGGAAATACATCCGTGTCCTCAACTCCTCCACCTCAAAACTATCCGGCTGTTGGGAATTTTGTAGCCTCTTTAACGGTTACTGCTGCCAATACCTGTGTAAATTCCTATACTGCTCCCATTACTGTTTACCAAACGCCCGTGGCTTCTTTTACAACAGCTGCAGCTTGTGTAGGTTCAGTTGCCTCATTTTCCGATACCTCTACGCATGCTCTAGGCGATGCTATTACTTCCTGGAACTGGAATCTTGGAGATGCCTCATCCACAGCAACCACTGCTGTTCAAAGTCCAACTCATACTTACAGCGTTCAAAACACTTATACGGTTGTTTTAATTGTTAAAACGGCTAATTGCGCCGATACCGTGCAACAACCCATTACAATTAATATTAAGCCAACAGCCAACTTTACATTAACTCCTGTATCGGGTTGCCCTACCTTAACCGTTAATTTTACCAATACTTCTATAAATGCTACTTCTTATACCTGGAACTTCGGAAACGGAAGTACTTCTACAGCAACGAATGTAAGCCAGGGTTTTACAAACACACTCACAACCAATCAAATTTATACCGTTAGTTTATTGGCTCAAACAGGATTAGGATGTTCTGATACAAAAACTGCCACTGTAAATGTGTTTCCTAAGCCAACAGCCTCTTTCATATTAAATGCGTTTGCCGGATGTTCTCCTGTTGCAGCAACCTTTACCAACACGTCGGTAGGTGCTACAAGCTATTTATGGAGTTTTGGTGACAATACTTCCAGTGGAAGTGTTTCAAGTATCATCACTCACACTTATGTAAATGCGACATTACTGATTCAAACTTATACAGTGCAATTAGTTACCACGAGCAGTAATGGTTGTAAAGACAGTGTAGCAATGGGCGTAACCGTTTATCCGCGTCCTATTTTTAATTTTGTGATGATCCCCAGTTCAGGGTGTTCTCCTTTAAATGTAAACTTCCCTCCTGTTCTTGGAGCCGTTAATTATCAATGGAATTTTGGTGATGGCAGCGGGTTAAATACTTCGCCAAATCCAACTCATACTTTTACAAATACAACAACATCTAACCACACCTTTACAGTACAACTTATTGCCTCCAATGCCTTTAGTTGCATTGATACAGCTTATGGCTATCCAACGGTATATGGCAAGCCTATTGCCAATTTTGGCTTATTACCTACTTCGGGCTGTTCACCGTTACCTGTTACATTTAACAATACCAGTACTTTTGCATCGACTTATTTATGGAAATTTGGTGATGGAAATTCTGCAACAAGTACCAACCCTGTCCATACTTATACAAATAGCAGTAATACAACCAATCAAACTTATACAAGTTCTTTAGTAGCTATTACATCTAACGGTTGCCGGGATTCGGTTACTAACTCGGTATTATTATATCCAAAACCAAAAGCAAGCTTTAACGTAGATACGCCAAGCTGTTCGCCAAAGCTACTCACCTTTACAAATACATCTGTGGGAGCAGGTTCCTATAAATGGGATTTTGGTACAGCCACCTCCTTAAACGTAAATACAACCTTTCAATATATTAATAATACAGGAGCTAATGTCACTCATACGGTTCAGCTCGTTGCCATATCCGGTAACAGTTGCAAGGATACATTGATTGTTCCCATTGTAGTACATCCTAAACCCGAATTTACAATTATTGCACAACCCGATTCAGGCTGTACTGCTTTAAGTGTTAATTTCCTGCCAATACCGGGAGCCAGTAATTATTTATGGTTGTTTGGTGATGGAACATCCTCAGGAAGCGCAAACGCTACCAATGTGTTTGTAAACAATACAGGTTTTGATAAAATATATACGGTTCAACTAATTGCATCTAACAGTTTTGGATGTAAGGATACTTCTATAAAAACCATCAAAGTTTTTCCTAAACCGATAGCGCTATTTCAGGCGAATCCAAACACGGTGTTTGTCCCTAACAATCCGGTAGTTTGCAGTAACTTATCTTCAGGAGCTATTTTGTTTAACTGGCAATTTGGCGACAATGGGACCTCCAACGATGTAAATCCCACACATAGTTATCAGCAGGCAGGTTCTTATCAAATAACATTAATCGCTACGAGTGCCAGAGGTTGTAAAGACACTTTCGATCTCCCATCCAAAATTATTGCGGTATTGGAAAGTGGAGTGGATATTCCTAATGCTTTTTCCCCTAATCAAAATGGGGCTAACGGAGGCTCTTATGATTCTAAAGATGTGAATAATGATGTATTTCATCCTGTAATTAGTGGTGTGGATAAATATGAATTAAATATATTTTCGCGTTGGGGCGAATTACTATTTGTTTCTAAAGACATTAACGTTGGCTGGGATGGATATTATAAAGGTAAATTATGTACACAGGATGTGTATGTATGGAAAATTATGGCAACAACTATTGACGATAAAAAAATAAATAAAACAGGCGACGTACTTTTACTTAGATAAACCAAAACAAAATTTGAATTCATACATCTATATATTTCTTTTTATTTTTTCTTTAAAGGTGGTTAGCCAAACAAAGGTTAATCCTAAAGTATATTATAAAGATTTAAAAAATGCCAATTTGTATTTTGATACGGAGGATTATGCAAACGCTATAAAAACCTATCGAAAAGTACTGGCTATTGATCCTAACCAGGAGACAGCCAATTTAAACTCAGCCATTAGTCGTATAAAATTAAGCCTTTCACCTGATTCGGGTTTAATGCATTTAGAAAGGATCAAAGATAATAAGTCTCCTGAAATTGAATTTTATTTAGGGATTTTATATCATCAATCTTCCAATTTTGATGAAGCAGCAAATCATTTAAACAAGTATAAAGAAATGCCTGTTAAACTACGGGCAATAGGAGATGATGAAGTAGATTATTATATATCCTGCGTTAAAAATGCAAAAGAATTCACCGGACAGCCTCACCGTTCTATTATCAAAAATTTAGGGAATACCATTAACTCGGCGTATGATGATTATGTTCCGTTAATTACCCCTGATGAAAGCATGCTCTATTTTACTTCCAGAAGAGAGGGTGGCGTTGGTAATTTAAAAGACGGAGACGGAAAGTATTATGAAGATGTGTATGTATCACAAAAGGGAGAAGATGGTAAATGGACGGCTCCCAAAAACATAGGTGCTCCTATCAATACAAATACTCATGATGCCTGCGTTGCATTAAGTTTTGACGGGAATCAAATGATCATATACAGAACTGCTGCCGATATGATTTCCGGCGACCTTTACATTTGCCATACGGACTATGTGGGCTGGACAGAGCCGAAAAAATTAGGCCCTGAAATAAACACATCGTTTATTGAAACAAGTGCCTGCTTTAGTACCGACACAAGCGTTATTTATTTTAGCAGTAATAAACCGGGAGGCTTTGGAGGGAAAGATCTTTATCGCATAAAAAAATTACCTAACGGACATTGGTCATTGCCACAAAATTTGGGTCAAACGATAAATACCAATAAAGATGAAGATGCTCCTTACCTTCATCCTGATGGAATAACACTTTATTTTAGTTCTAAAGGTCATAATACGATGGGTGATTATGACATTTATAAAACGATTTTAAATGCTGAAACAAATGATTTTTCGGCTCCGGATAATGTAGGGTATCCTATTAATACGGTTTTTAGCGACCGCTTTTTTGTTTTAAATGCTAATGGTACACGTGGCTATTATTCATCCGCTAAAAATGAAGGCTTTGGTGGCTCCGACCTTTATGTAATTGATACTCGTTTTGGAGATAACGATTTAAAGATAAAGCATGGAAAAGTGATGATTGGCAATGACGTGAGTAAAGCCAAAATTACCCTGATAGATTTAGAAAGCAAACAGGTAAGCGGAATATTTAATGCCAGTTCTAAAACCGGAAAATTTTTATTGGTAATGAATCCGGTTAAGGCTTATAAAGCCATTGTGGAAGAAGAAGGTTGCCAAACAATGATTGTTGATCTTGAGCCTTTAGCCAATGAACAGGGAGACACTGAATTAATATTAAGCCTTACTAAAAAGAAATAAATTGAATCCGCTTTCCAGATATATTTTCTCGCTCTATAACTCTAAGTTGAACAGAATAGTAATAACTATTCTGTTTCTTTATTCCGCATTCTTTACCGGTATCCGGTTAAATGCACAGGACGCTCAGTTTACTCAATTTTACGCTTCACCTATGTACTTAAATCCTGCATTTACAGGAGTTACTTACGAGCATCGTTTTGTGGCCAACTACCGTAACCAATGGCCGGGGGTAAAAACAGCATATCAAACTTATATGGCAAGTTACGATTACAACATGTCTGATTTAAACAGTGGTATTGGTTTTACAGTGATGCAGGACAGAGCAGGAACAGCAGGATTAACACATACGCAGATCGGGGCAAACTATGCTTACCATTTTAAGGTAACCAAATTTGCGGAAATAAGAGCAGGCGCAAACTTATCGTTCAATATGAAACGTATTGATTTTAGTAAGCTTCGGTTCAATGATCAAATCGCAACCGGTTCGGGTACATCCTTAGATGCATCGAACTATGAACAATTAAACTTCATGGATTTTGCTGCAGGCGCTTTGTTAAACTCAACGGAATACTGGCTTGGAATAGCTGCCAAACATTTAACCCAGCCTAACAGTAGCTTGATTGGTGATAAAGTTCCTTTACCATTGTCTATTAGTTTACACGGGGGATACCGTTTTATTATAGAACAAAAAACAAGAAATGACCTGAGAAAATATATTTCGCCGGCCTTTAACTACCGCCACGAAGCGAAATATGACCAGTTGGATATTGGTTTATATTATTTTCATTTACCGTTAAATGTCGGGATCTGGTATAGAGGTCTACCCTTTAAAAAATATGCCGCAACTTATGCAAACAGAGAAAGTATTGCGCTTTTAATTGGCTTCGATCTCTCTCCAAGAAGTGTTCGCATAGGTTACAGCTATGACTTAACAGTCTCAAGATTAGGCGTAGCAAGTTCTTTTGGAGCTCATGAACTATCTATTATTTATGAGATAGCGAAGAAGCGTAAAAAGAACAAACGTGTTTTGGTGAGCTGTCCTAAATTTTAACAGCCTTAAATATAATTCGCAAAGTATAAGCCTGCAATATAGGTTTTAGCATCTTTTATCTGTCCGTTTTTAATGAGGTCGATAAATTCGTCCACCTCCATTTCGATCACTTTTATGCGTTCATTTTCGGAAGGTAAGCCACCACCTTTAGAAACTTTATCGTTATGAGTTACAGTGGCATAATAGATATAAAAATTCTCAGAGCTATAGCCCGGAGTAGAAAAGCAGGACATTAATAATTGAATATGATCAGGAAGAATACGATATCCTGTTTCTTCCTCTGCTTCTCTTATTGCGGCTGCTAAAGGCTCTTCACCGGTATCTATTTTTCCTGCCAAAATTTCAAGGATAGGTTCCTTTACTTTATCGTGAATAGGATAGCGGAATTGCCGGGTTAGAACAACTTTATTGGTATCAGTATTTAAAATCAATACAGCTGAAGCATTTTCCCGTTTCACTCTTAAGCGTTTAAAGGTTTCGCCTGCGCTGGTGATAGTGGCTTCTTCAACGATTAATTTATCATCTAAAATAATTTTCTGATCTTTTACGGAAGACATATTCTTATACTATTTATACAAAAATACACTAATTGATAATAATAAATATGGCTGTTTAAAACTACATTCTGATGAGATACTTGAATTTCAGTGGCATTTATGCTTTCTACATTTACTCAGAGTGGTTTTCTTCCACTAATAATCCGTAAAATAACTGCTATAAGTGCTATCACTAACAGGATGTGGATTAAGCCGCCGGTATGAAAACCAATAAAACCGACCAACCATCCTATCACTAAAATAACTGCTATAATGTAAAGTAAATTTCCCATAATGTTTATGTTTAAAGATTAATGTGTTTTAATTACACTTACTCTAAAAATATACATGCCAGACTAAACGCTACAAAAGCAGACGTTATGTTGAGCAATTTCCCCACATGGGAAAATTAGCTATTCCCCTAGTTCCAGTTTCTTAATATCGGCAATGGAATTACCGGCAATACCTTTTACAGAGCCATAAAAATTGGTGGTATTCAGCAATACTTTTTCTAATTGCTTTTCACGTTCTTTCCAGATTTTGGCCATGGCATTTTTTTCTTTTAAAATACCTTCCTGCAATTCTGTAAAGCCTTCCACTATAGCTTCTATTTGCTGTTTAAATTCAACTCCGGTTAAGTAAGCATAAAGCATACTCATTTTATCGCCTTTATTTTCCTGGCTTGCCTGAGCAGCATACACCTTAATTAAACTATCTCTTAATACAAAGGCAAGGGATTTAATTTCAGAAAAACTGCATACCCATACTCCGTCTTTCATCCCAAAACGTTCCATATCTTTAGGCATGGTTTCCGTTACAATTACGGCTATATCGGCCTGTGTGGCCCGCATATCATGTTTTAATTTATCAATCCAGTCTCCGCCAAATGCTTTGGTATTTTTACTTTCGTAAATTATTTTTCCACAGGTTTGTCCCAACGCGTTTTTAACACTATGTATGGCATCTGCTCCTTTCACACCCTTTCCTACTTCTTCAATGGTATCAAATGGAAATGCAGTACGTAAAAGATCTTCCAAAGCCAGCTCATGTACTTCGCCTTGTAGTTGCATAGATCCTTGCCCCTGCTTACGTACCATTTCTTCCGTTAATTTTTTCTGATCGTCCAATTGTTTTTTCAATTCCAGCATTTGCATTTGGTGTTCTCTTTCTTTTAATGAATTTTTCTCGAACTCCTGTTTTTTGATCTGCTCTGTAAATTGTTCTCTTTCCTGCTGTAGTTTTTTTTGAATAGTGATTTCTAATTCTGCTTCTTTATTCTTTATTTCTTTTTCTTTTAATAAAAATTCCAGCTCTTTTACCTGGCTTTCTTTTAATTTTTGAGATTGTTCTGTCAGTTCTTTATTTAATAATTCCATTTGCATTTGCATTTCGGTAGCCGCTTTTTTAATAGCCTCCTGTTCTAAAACTGCTCTCTGCAATTTTACTTTTTCTGCAATGATACGGTCCTGATCTTCCTCCTGCTTCTTTACCTGCTCCAGCTGCTGCTCTATCAGGCGTTTTTTATCCTCCAGCTCTTTCTGGTCTTTATTAAAACGATCGAGGTAACGTGCCCTGATCTTGCTTTCTATTTCGGAGGAAATAGCATCGCCTAACTGAAATTCATGTTTACAATTTGGACATTTAACTGTGGATTGTGTACTCATGAGATGATACTAATTTTTAAATGTGTTATAATCTATATTACTAGAATTACGGTTGGAATACTAAAGCAAGTTGAAATATACTTAAGCCGTTTCGCTTAGTTTTTTCATTAAGATCTCCATTCCTTCAACTGCTTTTGCTTTAATAACCGTTAAATTTTTAATGTAATCCAGTTTAAAATCACCCGGATCGATCAGGTATTTTGGAACTGCACTATCTACCACATGAATGAGGTTTGCCGCAGGATATACGTTTAAGGAGGTTCCAATGGTAATAAAAATGTCTGCTTCTTCAGCAAATGCTACTGCTTTATCCATTTCAGGAACGGCTTCTCCAAACCATACAATGTGGGGCCGAAGCTGAGAGCCTTTTTCGCACAGGTCACCCTGCTTTATTTCCCAGTCTTTTAAATCGTACGTTAAACCCTGGGCAACGCTGCTACGGCTTTTCATAATTTCCCCATGTAAATGAAGTACTTTTTTACTTCCGGCCCGTTCATGCAGATCGTCAATGTTTTGGGTAATTACCTGTACATCGTATTTTTTTTGTAATTCGGCAACAAACTGGTGTGCTTTATTGGGAGTGGCTTCCATTACCTGTTTCCGGCGCTGGTTGTAAAAATCCAACACCAGTTTCTGGTTTTTTGTCCAGGCTTCAAACGTTGCAACATCTTCAATTTTGTACTCTTCCCACAAGCCGCCTGTATCCCTGAATGTTTTAATGCCGCTTTCTGCGCTCATTCCTGCGCCACTAAAAACAACTATCTTTTTTTTCTTCATTTCAGTTACCAAATAAACTTTAAACAATCTACAAACATTGTATAGATTATGTTTTAGCTTATTTTAAATTTACACAAATTTAGATAATTCACTAGGAATTATTTATTTTACACCCATTAAATAATTAAAAAAACAGATAATTTACCTACAATTTAAACGAAACAGACTATGAAATTTTTTATTGATACAGCAAATTTAGCCCAAATTAAAGAAGCGCAGGAATTAGGCGTATTGGATGGAGTTACTACTAACCCCTCTTTAATGGCTAAAGAAGGTATTAAAGGGCAGGATAATATTTTAAAGCATTATGTAGATATCTGTAAAATAACAACGGGTGATGTGAGCGCAGAAGTAATCGCCACTGACTTTGAAGGAATGGTACGTGAGGGTGAAGCTTTAGCAGATTTACATGAACGTATCATTGTTAAAATACCGATGATTAAAGATGGTATCAAAGCCATTAAATATTTTAGTGAAAAAGGCATTAAAACTAACTGTACGTTGGTTTTTTCGGCAGGACAAGCACTTTTAGCCGCTAAAGCAGGTGCAACTTACGTTTCTCCTTTTGTAGGGCGTTTAGATGATATTAGCCAGGATGGGATGGAGTTAATTGCGGACATCCGTTTGATCTATGATAATTACCATTACGAAACTGAAATTTTAGCAGCTTCTGTTCGTCACCCTTTACACATTATACAATGTGCTAAATTAGGCGCGGATGTAATTACAGCTCCTTTGAGTGCGATTACGGCTCTTTTAAACCACCCTTTAACGGATAAAGGTTTAGCTCAGTTTTTAGCGGATGCTAAAAAATAAATATGTTTAATTTACTTAGGAAAGGCTTCATGAAAATGAGGCCTTTTTTATGCGGGTTAATTATTTGATTTAGTTGGAACATCCTCCCTCCATTCGCCCACGCTGAAGCTTCAGTGAAAGAGTAAGAGTAAATAGAATAGCCTTCAATTTATAGAAGGTTATTTCCGGATTCTATACAAATCCTAATTTATAATGCACCACTTTTTTGGTTTCAAAAAATTCTTCATCAAAAAAATCTTTCAGCTCATAAAAAGTAGCTTTGGAATAATGGGGTCCAAATTCTTCTTTCAAATCACCGCCTTTCAGGTAAAGAATTCCATTAGGTAAATCGTTGAAATTTTCTTTCAATATTTTTCTATAGACCCAGTTATAAAACTCCGGAAACTCCGTAACAGCGCGGCTTACAATAAAGTGATAGCGATCAGGGATTTTCTCTGCTCTTTCATGTTGTGCTGTAAGATTGGTTAAGCCGATACCTTCCGCAACACCTTCAACCACTTTAATTTTTTTTCCAATCGAATCTACTAAATGAAAGGTGCTTTCGGGAAATAAAATAGCTAAGGGAATACCCGGGAAGCCACCACCTGTACCCACATCCAAAATTTTTGTGCCGGGCTTAAAACTCATAACCTTTGCTATTCCCAGCGAATGCAACACATGCCGTTCGTATAACAGATCAGTTTCTTTACGGGAAATCACATTAATTTGTGCATTCCAATGTACATACAGATCGTATAATTTTTCGAACTGTTCTTTTTGGTGTTCTGTAATATTCGGGAAATATTTAAGTATGATATCGGGTTTCACTAAAATAGGTTTTATCGTTTTGGAATGGATAACACAGAAAACTAAATTCTGTTTTCCTGGTTTTTAAGAATGTTGTATAAGAATTCTCTTGCTCTGAAAAGCTGTGCTTTTACTGTCCCTACAGGTAAATCGAGCTTAACGGCAATTTCTTCGTAGCTCAGTTCCTCGTAGTAACGCATTTTCACTAATTCTTTGTAACGGGGTTTTAATTTTTCCACCACATCACGTAACATTTCAACTTTCTGTTTTTTAATGATGTTTTCTTCCGGGTCTAAGGTTTGGGATTTAATGTTTTTAGAAAACTCCTGCCCTTCATCATTTTCCATTTTAGTATCTAAAGAAAGGGCGGTGTTCTTTTTCTTATTTCTTAAAAAGTCGATGGCATTATTACTCGCAATTTTGAAAAGCCAGGTACTAAAGGCGTACGTAGGAGTATACTGTTCCAGCCTTTTAAAGGCCCTGCCAAAAGCTTCGATGGTAAGATCTTCGGCATCATCTTTATTATTACACATTCTCAGCATCGTAAAATATACCGATTCACGGTATCGATGTAATAATTCGGCATAAGCTTTTTGATCGCCCCTATGCAAGGCTTGCTGTATAAGATGATAATCATAAACAGCTTTGGTAGTTAACTTATCGAGCGGATTTAACTCTTCCATTTATTAGGTTTATGAAATAATTTGCTGATGTGAAAAACCGGGTAAATAATTAATAATATAAATTCATAAAAAAACGACATCACCCACATATCCGGCTCATTTAACCTTTGTGATGCTTTTCTAAAAATAAGCATTTGTAAGCATATTTTCAAAATTAAACCTACCAAAGCAGATATGAACGTTAACTTAAAACATAACAATACCAAAAACAAGATATGAAATGCATATTGTACAACATAACCGATCGTAATTTTTGTTTTGCTTTGAACCGTATAATGGGGCGCAGTGGTTAAATGACGCTGCTTTTGACGCTTCCAGTTTAAAAACGTTTTCTTAGCCACAGAATAGGTAATGGCATTTGGGCTTACGACAATAGCCGTATTTTCGCTTGTACATGCCTGGTTAATAAACAAATCGTCATCCCCCGATTGTATGTGGTAATGTTTTGAAAACCCTTTTTGTTTGTAAAACAGGTCTTTTTTATACGCCAGATTCCGACCAACGCCCATATATGCTTTGCCTTTTATGGCTGCAGATAAATAATTAGCGGCGATTAAAAATGCATCGAACCGAATGAGCTTATTTAGAAAACCGGCTTCCTTTTTATAAGCACCATACCCCAATACAATTTCTTTTTTATCCGTAAAGCCGGAACTCATCTCACTGATCCAATGTTCGTTTGCGGGAAAGCAATCGGCATCGGTAAATAACAGGTTATCGTATTTAGCACCTTTAATACCAACCATTACCGCAAATTTCTTTCCATGCTTATAATAATCGTCTTCTTTAATATTTACCTTTTTTAAATTAGGAAATATTTTTGCGAATTCATCAATTACATTCTCTGTGTTATCGATGGAACAATCGTTTACCACAATGACTTCAAATTCAGGATAATCCTGTACTAAAAACTTTGGTAAAAATTCAGTCAGGTTATCATCTTCGTTTCTTGCACATATAATAACCGAAACGGGTTCTTTTTTTGCAGATTTCACTCCACTATCATCTTTCATTTTACCTAAAGGAAGGATATTCAATACATAATATATGCTCATGCCTATCAGAGACAATCCAAAAGCAATTAATAAAAGTTCGCTCACGCCTATTTCAACAAATCCGGGAAAATACATGTAACAAAAATAGCATCACAAAGGCTTGCTAATAAATGTATATTTGCATTTATTAAACAAAGAAATTAACAATGCTAAAAGGAGTAAAAGCCATTATTTTTGACATGGACGGGGTTATTATTGATTCGGAACCATTATGGCGCAGGATTATGATACAAAGTTTTACCGAAATCGGGATTCCTTTTACAGATCACGACTGCAGAATTACGACAGGCCTCCGGTTTAAAGAGGTGGCTAAATTCTGGTTCGATAAACACCAGATCCATACTATTTCCGTAACTGATTTTGATAAACTGGTGATTAACCGTTTATCTGACCTCATCAAAAAAGAAGGCCGCCCCATGAAGGGTGTAAACAAAGCGCTGGTCCATTTAAAGGACAAAGGTTATAAAATAGGGATAGGAACATCTTCCAATACAGAGTTCATGAATACAGTGGTAGATGCCTTAAATATTCGCCCTTATTTTGATACGCTTTGTTCTGCCGAACATCTTGCTTATGGGAAGCCGCATCCGGAAGTTTTTTTAAACTGTGCCGTTCAACTTGGTGTAAACCCTAAAGAATGCCTGGTAATTGAGGATTCGGTAAATGGTATTATTGCAGCAAAAGCGGCACAAATGAAAGTAATTGCCATACCTGATGCCGAAAATAAGCACAATCCTAAATTTGTGTTGGCCGATCACAATTTGAATTCGCTGGAAGACTTACTCGCTGGTATAAGCTCAGACGGATCATTCCATACAGTTTCTTAAAAACGCATTAAGCGGCAACATGGCTTTAAATACTTTAGCGGCATAGGCCGGAAAGTTTTTGTTTAACACATCCTCATCTTTCAGGTTGTGAACCATTATAAAATGTTTGTGCTGTAAAAGGTCAATTTCAGGATGTGTTTTTTCATAACCTTTTGGTGCTGTTTTTAATTTGTCTTCCTGCGAAAGCTCTTTAAAATAGGTTTTAAAATCTTTAGCAGCTAAAATCTTCCTGAAGTCTTTGCTATTATAATCAATTTCCTGCCTTATGGCCGCCAGCATTTCCGGCATAGGTTGGTAGGAACCTCCTGCCAAAAAACTTTTTCCCGGTTCAACGTGAATATAATATCCAGGGATCATCGATTTTTTCCCTCCCGGGTTAATGCTTGCTCCCATGTTTAATTTATAAGGAGATTTGTCTTTACTGAAACGAACGTCTTTATTGATCCTGAACATACATTTTTTTGCTTCCAGGCCGGCAATCAATTTGTCGTTTACCACAACTTTATCAATCACCGATTTAATAATTTCTTCAAATTCCCCTTTAGCTACTTCATAGGTTTTTCGGTTTTCGTCAAACCATTCCTTACGGTTATTTTTAGCCAGCTGTTTTAAAAATTTTAAGGTTGTTTCCATGTGTATCATCTATTAATGGGTTGTTTTTGTTTGGCGTGTTTTAAAATAATCAACAATCAAAACGGTATTTAATAAGAGGCTCAGGCAGTAAAAAAAATCTTCTACCGGTATGGAATACAGCCGTATTGCCATGTTTTCATGATTGTTGTAAGAAACAATGGGCAAATCGGTAATGAATCCATCAAATATAAGAAAGGGAATTAAAGCGACAAAAAATGATACATAAAAACGTCCCATCTGTTTAAATTTATAAACGTAAGCCCCAATAAAAACCAATAGAAAACAAATTCCGGCATTTACAACCGTATATATCCTGTCGTAAAAAACAATACAGGAAATGAACGAAAGGCCCAGTATCACTATATTAATGGGTTTAGCATTTGTAATCAGTTCTTTTTCTATGTAAGCGTTTAACACGTCATAAATAAATGCACAGGAATAGGGCACTACAACAAAAAACAAGACTTCTTCAATTGGTAAATTAAACACATGTAATCCGCAGATGTAAACATCATTAAAACTCCATACTCCATGGGCTGTAAAATAAATATCCCATAATACAAATAAGGTTCCGTTAATAGCAATAGCAGGAAGCAAGTATTTCCATGATTTATAAAAGGCCACTTTCTTATCAAAACTCAATAAAAAAGGGAAAATAATCACCAGGAAATCAAGCAGCAGGTATGTGTAATGAGAATTCATAGTAGTCTGTTTCTGCTCAGATAAAAAAGTATAATGCTACAAAAAACAGTACCTGAATGATATAAAATGCTTTAACCGTTAAGTTGGGTTTACCTGTTAAGTGTTTAGCAGCAAAAACATTTATTAAAAACGAAATTAAAAACCACGCAATATAATTTTGTAAGGGAATATGTGCATTTTTCCAATACCAAAAATCAAATTTAGAAGCACTGTGTTCAATAAAAAAATCCAAAAAAACCATTAATACGGAGCTTCCTAACGCATTCGCGTAGCGATTGCTAAAGTTGAAGAATTGCGAGGTTCCATAAATTAACAAAGCCCAGTTTACTCCAATAAGTAAAGGAACAGAGAGTAATTTATAGCCTAAAGCAGAGCCGTAATAATAATGGCCGAAAATAAAACCTGTTTTAACTCCCAAAACCTCTACCAAATAACCTGCCAGGCCAACCAAAAGAAGCGTTAAGTAAAACATCCCTTTAGTTTGATTACTCATTAAAATGATCAAAAAGGCAGACAATAAAAGATTAACAGGCGTTAAAGCCCGAAAATAGGCCGGATTAAATAAAAACCCAACAAATCCCACCAGGTGAAAAATGACAATAATCGTAATGGGAATATGTTTTTTAATAAACAGCATTGGTAACTATTTTATAACATCAATTATAAGGAAAAAGGATACAAATTTAGTTTTTTTACATCATAAAATATCAAAAACTATTGGAGCATAATTATTATATTTGGTTGATTATTGCGAATTCCGATACCATGCCCATACAAAAAATCCCATACATAAACAGAGAGATTAGCTGGCTTTCTTTTAACGACCGTGTACTACAGGAAGCATCCGACCCAACTACCCCGCTTATTGAACGGCTCAAGTTTTTAGGTATTTTTAGTAACAACCGGGATGAGTTTTACCGCGTAAGGGTAGCTACCATCAATCGTTTATCCAAATTGGGAAAAAAAGCCATTGCCATATACGGGGACGATCCAAAGGAATTATTACAAAAACTACAACGTAAGGTAATTGAACAACAACAGCGCTTTGAAGCCATATACCAGGAATTATTGCATGAGCTGGCAAAAGAAAATGTGTTTATCATTAATGAAAAACAACTAAATGCCGAGCAGCAGATCTTTGTAAAAGATTATTTCCATAACGAAGTGGTATCTACACTGTTTCCTATTATGGTTGATGAAAATAAAGCTTTTCCTTACATGAAGGATAAATCGGGCTATTTATTTGTGCGACTCATCGCTAACAGCAGCAGGCAAAAAAATAAATATGCCCTGATAGAGATCCCTTCAAAAATAACCACACGCTTTATTATTCTTCCACAGGAAAAAAATAAAAAATATATCATTTTACTGGATGATATTATCCGGTTCAACGCCAACGAAATGTTTTCTGTTTTTGGCTATACCGTTAAGGAAGCCATCAATATCAAATTAACACGCGATGCGGAGTTGGATATTGACCAGGATGTAAGTAAAAGTATGCTCGAAAAAATTTCAAAGAGCGTAAAAGACCGTAAGAAAGGATTGCCTGTACGTTTCGTCTATGATAGTAATATGAGCCGGGAAATGCTTGGTTTTATTATGAAAAAACTGGGTATGGATAAAAAAGATAATGCTATCCCCGGTGGACGATACCATAATTTTAAAGATTTTATCCGCTTCCCCAACATTGGCGAAAAGAAATTAGTTTACAATCATCCTCCTACGCTCGATCATAAATATTTAGAAAATATACGCACGAGTATTTTACAGGTGATCAAACAAAAAGATATTTTACTGCATTATCCTTACCATACCTTTGATCATATTATTACGCTCCTGCGCGAAGCCTCTATTGACCCCACCGTTGAATCCATTAAAATTACATTTTACCGTGTAGCTGATTCTTCTAAAATTGCCAATGCCCTCATAAATGCGATTAAAAATGGCAAAAAAGTAACCGTGTTAGTGGAGTTACAGGCGCGCTTTGATGAGGAGAATAACATTTACTGGGCTAATAAACTCCAGGAAGAAGGTGCAACCGTTATTTACGGTGTACCGGGCTTAAAAGTACACAGTAAATTATTTTTAATTACCACACGGGTAAATGGCAAAGAAATAAAATATGCGCACATTGGCACAGGAAATTTCAATGAAAATACTGCCCGAATCTATACGGATTTTAGTTTGCTTACAGCCGATAAAAATATTACGGAAGAAATTACAAACGTATTCGACTTTTATGCAAATAACTTTAAAACTGGTGCCTACAAGCATTTGGCTGTAGCTCCTTTTTTTATGCGTCAAACCTTTGTGAATTTAATAAACAAGGAAATTGACAACGCCAAAGCGAAAAAGAAAGCTTACATCATTCTTAAAATGAATAGTTTGGTTGATAAAGATATGATCACTAAACTATATGAAGCTTCGCAGGCAGGCGTTAAAATCACGTTAATTGTGAGAGGTATTTGCTCCCTGGTAACCGAAATACAAGGATTTAGTGATAATATTAAAGCTTATAGTATTGTAGATAAATACCTTGAGCATGCGCGTGTATTTATATTTGGAAATAACGGCGACGAAAAAATATTTATTACCTCAGCGGATTGGATGAGCCGGAACCTTGATAGCAGAAGCGAAGTAGCGGTTCCTATTTATAGCCCGGAAGTAAAAAAACAAATAAAAGATATTATAAACATTCAATTATCGGGTAATACAAAAGTGCGTATTCTTGATAGGTTACAACAAAATTTCTATATCACGCCTAAACCGGGCGAAAGAAAAACAAGGGTACAGGATGAGATCTATAATTATTTAAAAAAGGATAAAGAAGCTTACACAAAAACACTCACGCATTCTAAAAAACATATAGCCTCATTATGATTTTTGCAGCCGTAGACATTGGAAGTAATGCCATGCGATTATTATTTTGCAGAGCTTATGAAGTAAATGGGAAACCCCATTTTAGTAAAGAAGAATTGATTCGTTTACCGATACGTTTAGGAGAAGATGTGTTTTTGAATGGAAAAATTTCAGAAAAAAAAGCAGAAAAATTAGTTACTGCCATGCGTGGCTTTCATGAGCTGATTAAAGTTTATGAAGTAGATGGTTATAGAGCTGTTGCTACAAGTGCCATGAGGGATGCTTCCAATAGCCTGGAAGTAATTGGACGCATTCAACAGGAATCGGGCTTGAATGTAGAGATCATTGATGGCAAAATAGAAGCCCAATTGGTATTTTCGAATCATATTGAAGAAATGCTGAATCCTAAGCATGCTTATTTATATATAGATGTGGGTGGTGGTAGTACTGAACTTACCTTATATTACAATTACAAAGTAATGGCATCCAAATCTTTTAATATTGGTACTGTTAGGATGTTATTGGATAAGGTAGAAAAAAATGAATGGGAAAGTATGAAAGAGTGGATCAAAAAAACCACTGTTGGCATTCGCCCTTTAAGTGCTATAGGCTCTGGAGGTAATATTAATAAGATTTTTAAAATGACTAAGAAAGAAAATAAAAGTCTTAGTTATAACAAGTTGAAAAGCATTAATGATATGCTTAACTCATATACTTATACCGAACGGGTAGATATATTAGGGTTAAAACCTGATAGAGCTGATGTAATTATACATGCCTCTAAAATATTTATTACCATTATGAAAACAGCTGATATCGACAATATTTTTGTTCCTCAGATAGGTTTATCGGATGGTATCGTACATGACCTGTACGACAGGGCTACAGCCGCAGGAAAGGTGAAGTGATGAATATGTATGAGTCTTTGTTCTGATTCCCCTCTCTCAGAGGGGTGTCCGAAGGACGGGGTGTCCTAATACTGTTTTTATTATATATGTAAATATCAAACTTTATACTACAATGAATAAAGCACCTGGTAATTCCTCCTCACATAAACCACCACGTACAAACATCAAGATCTTAAAAATAAAGAATACTCTTCTAAAAAACACGTCAATAACTGATTTGCCGTATAATCCTGTTTTAAAACTACGGGCAAGAGAATTACGCCAGGCTGAAAATTTACCGGAAGTGTTATTTTGGATGCAGGTTACTAAAGGTAAATTTCACAAAATAGATTTTGACAGACAAAGGGTAATAGGAAATTTTATTGTGGATTTCTATATCAAACAATTGGGTTTAGTGATTGAAATTGATGGTTCCAGCCATGATACCAAAATAGAATATGATAAAGTACGGGAAGATTATTTAATGTCTCTGGGGCTAAACCTTTACAGGATAAAAGTAGTTGATGTAATGCGCAATATGCCAATAGTAATGACATCCTTAGAAGAATACATCGTTCAGAATTATGGAATAGTATAAATTAGTGGGAAATAAAAAACCACCCCGCCCTTCGGGCACCCCTCCTTCGGAGGGGAATAGAACCGCAACACTAATAATTAAAAAGATCTATTTTTCCGCTAAATAAATAGCTGCGAGTCCTAATCCAACAGAACTAAATGTAGCATTTTTGTAACCTGTTTTCCCAAGGATAGCTGTAAACCGTTCGTTATCAGGAAATGCTTTAATCGACTCCGGTAAATAGGTATAGGCACTGGCATCTTTAGAAAACATTTTCCCTAAAGTGGGAGTGATATATTTAAAATGAAATTTATAAAATTGCTTTACAGGAAATTTACGTGGCGATGAAAATTCCAATACACAAAGTTGTCCACCCGGTTTTAAGATCCTGAACATATTGGCCAGACCTTTTTCCAGGTTCTCAAAATTTCTTACACCAAAACCAACAGTAATCGCATCCATTGAATTATCAGGAAAATCGCAGGTTTCGGCATCGCCATATTTTAATGTAATAACTTTATCCAGGTGTAATTTGGAAATCTTTTCCCTGCCAAACTTCATCATCCCTTCCGAAATATCAATGCCTGTAATGGAAACCGGATTTAATTTCATGGCACCAATCGCAAAATCAGCGGTTCCTGTAGCAACGTCCAGAATATGTTTCGGTTGTTTTTGAGCCAGTAATTTAATACATTTTTTTCTCCAGCCTTTATGAATTCCCAGGGATAATAATGAGTTTAAAAAATCGTAACGAAACGCAATGTTATCAAACATATGAGCAACCTGCTCTTTTTTCGAATCGTTGTTATTATAGGGTGTAACCGGGTTCATTGTTTTATTGTTTTGTCAACACAGAGAAATCGTGATTAAGACTTACAAAAAACTCTCTGTGTTCCTTGCGCCTCCGCGTTAAATGCCCTACTTTACAAAATCTAATTTAAGAGCCTCTTCCAACAGCTGTTCTTTATTAACAGGCACAACACCAATTTGTTCACACACTAAACCACCGGCTAAGTTAGAGATAGATGCCATAACGATAGGATCTACCCGCAGAGCCATTAACAAGGCAGCAATACTTATAACAGTGTCTCCTGCCCCACTTACATCCGCAATGCTGCGAATATGTGCCGGAATATGTTCTTTCACCGAACGGGAGTTAGTAATCACACCTTTTTCGGCCAGTGTTACCAAAGCCGTATCAAATTTTTGTTTTACCCTGAAACTGCTGATTGCACGCTGCAATTCATTAATGTTATCAGAACTGATATCCATTTTTAAACCTTCACGTAATTCTTTTAAATTCGGTTTAAACAGGGTAACTCCTTTATATGAATTAAAATTTCTCGTTTTAGGATCAACACAGGTTGGAATACCTTTGCTTTTTGCTAATTCTACCACCTTAGAGATTAATTTTGGTGTAATTAATCCTTTGTTATAATCTTCAAATAAGATCACATCAATTTTATCATGCTGGATAATATAAGAGATCAACATAATAAGTTGCTGAGTCTCTGCAGGCGTAATATCTTCTTCTATTTCTTCATCAATCCGTAACAACTGGTGGTTATTACCAATAACCCGCGTTTTTTCAGTAGTAATTCGGTCGCGTGATTTTAAGATCCCTTTCTGACTTAATTTCTGTGTTTTTAAAAGATCTAAAAAACTTTGTCCTTCATAATCTATTCCAATAACAGAACATAAGATAGGATTAGCTCCCATGGCTTGTATATTCAAAGCAACATTAGCCGCTCCACCCAAACGTTTTTCTTTTTTTTGAACCGCAATAATCGGAACCGGAGCTTCGGGAGAAATGCGATTTACTTTTCCCCACATATAACTATCGATCATCACATCACCAATAATTAAAACGTTTAAATTGCTAAACGATCTGAATATTTCGCGAATGTGTTCTTTTTTTACAGATAATTTTTTCATTTTATGATTTAGAATATAGACTACAAATAAAACACAAATATACGAATCTGTGCACCAGCAAAACCTAATTTATTACTAAATTAAGCTTACTTATTTGCGAGTAATTTCTCCTTAACTGTTAGCTTAATTTCTCACCGGCTGTTTTCATTCTTTTCAACGCTTCCGTTAATTTATCTTCTGAAGTAGCATAGGAAAAACGAATGTATTTATCATCGCCAAAAGCAGCACCGGGAACCAGGGCCACATGAGCCACATCCAATAAAAACATCGAAAGATCCGTTGCATTATTGATTGTAAATCCATTATACGATTTCCCGAATAAGGCCGATACTTCAGGGTATACGTAGAATGCACCCTGAGGAGTATTTGTTTTAAAACCCGGAATATCCTTCATTAATTCCAATACTAAATTTCTTCTCTTTAAAAACGCATCACGCATATAATGAGTTGATTCTGCAGGCAGTTCCATAGCAGCGTGCATCGCTTTTTGAGTAATGCTACAGGTTGCAGACGTAAACTGGCCCTGCATTTTATCACAAGCCTGTGCGATCCATTTGGGAGCAGCCATAATTCCACCTCTCCAACCTGTCATCGCAAAACCTTTAGAAACCCCGTTAATGGTAATTACACGGTCTTTAATATCCGGAAACTGAGCCATACTTTCGTGGCCACCAATAAAATTGATGTGTTCGTAGATCTCATCACTCATAATATAAAGCTCATCGTGTTGTTTTACAACATCAGCAATGGCTCTTAACTCTTGTTTTGAATAAACTGAACCTGTAGGGTTACAGGGAGTGCTAAACATCATCATCCGTGTTTTTGGAGTGATGTGCGCTTTTAATTCCTCCGCTGTAATTTTAAAATCATTTTCAATGGTTGTATCAATAATAATTGGAACTCCACCGGCCAGTTTTAAGATTTCCAGGTAGCTTACCCAGAAAGGCGCAGGTACAATCACTTCATCACCCGGATTAATAACACATAATACGGCATTTGCAATACTTTGTTTTGCTCCTGTAGAAACCACAATATCGTCGACGGAATAATCCAGGTTATTATCACGTTTAAATTTATGAGCAATTGCTTGTCGTAGTTCCACATATCCGCTTACATGCGTATAGTAACTGAAATCTTCATTAATAGCAGCAATGGCGGCTTTCTTTACAACATCAGGTGTTGCAAAATCGGGTTCACCTAAACTTAAACTAATAATGTCTATTCCCTGTGCCTTTAATTCGCGGCTTTTTCGAGCCATAGCAATAGTTTGTGATTCTGAAATAAGATTTACTCTATCTGATAAATGTGCCATCTAACGTGTTTTAAAAATGCGTAACAAATCTAATAAATACTATCACATCACAAACTTATTTTAGATTAATTTATATCGCAAATTGTTATAAACTTATTTTGTATGTGAGGATATAATTTCCTTATTTTCATGGTATAAAACAACAACTCTCTTAGTATCAAATCTTCAAATTGCCTGTTAATATTATGAACCATTGGCTTATCAAATCAGAACCTTTTAAATACAGTTGGGAACAATTTAAAAAAGATAAAACCACTATGTGGGATGGTGTGCGTAATTACGCAGCCCGTAATAACCTGAAAGCCATGAAAAAAGGTGACCTGGTATTTTTTTACCATAGTAATGAAGGCTTATGTATTGTGGGAATTGCTAAAGTGGTGAAAGAACATTACCAAGATCCCACAACAACCGAAGATGCCTGGGTAGCGGTAGATTTTGCGCCGTTTAAAGCATTGAAAAAACCAGTGAGCCTGGCTCAAATTAAAGAAGACAAACAACTACAGGATATGCAATTAGTAAAGTTACAACGCCTTTCGGTAAGTGCTGTAAAACCTGAAGAATTTGACCATATCTGTCTTTTAGGAGGGATGGAGTAAGTATTATAATTTAAAGTTTGTAACTATTAACACTTACAGAATTATACAGACATCAGTACTCATCATTATATATCTCAAACTATGAAACAGATCACCACCGTAATAGCTCTTTTTTTATCGCTGTCTTTTTTTGCACAGGTTAAAGGAACATTCCCAACGCTGGCAGGCCACACCCTGGAAGGAACAAGTATTACCTTGCCTTTGGCAGGAACAAAAAAGTTCACCATCATTGGCCTTTGCTTTAAACGCAGTGCCGAAGAAAACCTAAAAACATGGATCCAGCCAATGTATGATACCTTTGTAGCTAAAGCAAAAGGAACCGATTATTTTGATGTAGCTAATTATTACGATGTCAATTATTACTTCATTCCTTTGATCAGTGGTTTTAAAAAAGCGGCCGCCGACTTTAAAGCAGCTACTCAAAAAGACCTTTGGAAAAACGTGATCGATTGTGATACGGATATCAAAGTATTGAAAGAACAGCTAAAACCGGCAGATGAGAACATTCCTTATTTCTATGTTTTGGATACCAATGGAAAAATAATTGAAGTGGTTTCGGGTAAATTCACGGAAGATAAAATGGATAAAATTCAGGAAGCGATTGATTAAAAAATCAAACGACTTCCTTAATGATTTTTTTGTTTGATAAACAAACCAAACAAAAATAAACCTATCACCAAAACAAAAGCAACCGGAATAATTAATTCTAAGTTTAGGTTTGAAACCTTTGTTGTTAAAGCTGTTTGAGAAAAAGAGAATTTGTTAAAGGTTAACAATAGTACTAAACATAAAATCCCTCTGTTGTTATTTTTTGAATGTAAAGCTGAAGTTTTCATAACATATATATTTAGAGTGTTAAACAATTCTGAATGGTTATACCCTACCCCATTTCCGAAAGTTTATAGCAATTGGTAACTGGTGACGATTCTTCTATAAGTGGTTTCCTGATGTATCAATTTCACTAAAAAAGAAAATCCCTTCTGATTTCGCAATCAGAAGGGATTTTAAATTATCTCTTATTTTACAGAAGTATAAAAAGGTAGAAGTACATAAGTCACCCTGATTCCGATAGCTATTGGACTGTTTCAGCGTCTCTTGAGATGCTGAATCAAGTTCAGCACGACAAAGGAATTTATTGTAAATTAATAAATGGTTTCCTGTCAATAAAACCACCCCCAATTAAATCGTCTCCTTCATAAATAACCGCACTTTGCCCTGGAGCAATCCCTGTAGCAGATTCATGGAATACAATATTTAATTTATTGTCGATGGTATTGATCGTACTTAAACGACCGGCATCTTTATAACGGATCTTCGTTAACGCTACATAATCTTGCGGCAACGAATCGTATTTAATTAAATTAAAATCACGCACAGTAATTTCCTGTTCTTTCAGGTCTTCCAAATCACCCAACACTACTGTATTGGTTTCCGGAATAATTTCTTTTACAAAAACCGGTTCACCCATTGCCAGGTCTAATCCTTTACGTTGCCCAATAGTATAAAAAGGGTATCCACGGTGTATGCCTACTTTTTTTCCTTTAAATACATAATCGCCACCCTCTACACTGGCTTCCAGGTTTGGTAAGCGGTGTTTTAAAAACGAACGGTAATCATTATCAGGCACAAAACAAATATCATAGCTTTCGCTTTTATTAGCCAGATCAATAAATCCGGCATCTTTAGCCATTTGTTTTATTTCAGTTTTTTTAAATTTCCCTAAAGGAAACATGGTACGTTGCAGACTTTCTTGTCCTAAGCCCCATAACACATAGGTTTGATCTTTGCTTTGATCCAACCCTTTAAAAATAACCCTGCGATTGTTTTCCTCTCTTACCTGGGCATAATGCCCTGTGGCAATAAACTCACAGTCCAGCATATCTGCTCTTTTTAAAAGAGCTTCCCATTTAATATGAGTATTACATAATACACAAGGATTTGGTGTACGTCCTGCAAGGTATTCCTCCACAAAATTATTAATGATGTGATCACCAAACTCGCCTCTTATATCCAGGATGTAATGCGGAAAACCAAATGTAACCGCCATAGAGCGGGCATCATTAATACTGTCTAAACTGCAACAACCGGTTTCCTTCTTACTGCTCCCCGACGATTCGTAATCCCATGTTTTCATGGTAATTCCAATTACTTCATAACCTTGCTCATGCAACATCATGGCGGCAACAGAACTATCTATCCCTCCACTCATTGCTACTAATACTTTCCCGTGTTTGCTCATTTGTTCTAAATAACAGATAATGTGTTTAAGAGTTTAAAAACTCTTTCACTTTTTTTGTACTGCCGTTGTTTTTGGCTTTGGTTTGGCTTTTGCGCCAACTGTGCCGGTTGTAGTAGCTTTTGGTTTTTCATCCACTACTTTGTTCTTATTAAAAAAATCTTCCGTTTCCTTTTTTGTAGCTAATTCACCTGTCTTATATAATTCCTTTTCGGTTACTTTTCCGTTAGATCCTCTATAGATCCATGGTCCTGTTTTTTTTCCGTTTTTATAATACCCCGTTGCAGCAGCAATACCGTTAGGGAAATAATAAGCATTCTTCCCTTCCATTTGTCCGTTTATGTAAGTTCCTTCTCCTTTAACCACATTCTTCTCGAAATACGATTTAAAAGGACCGTCCTGCACATCCATTTTATAAGCGCGTTCTTCACTGATAACCCCATCCGGAAAGTAAACAAACTCTTTGCCGTTCTTTTTTCCCATCACAAATGTTTCGCGCGAAATAAGCACCCCTTTATCATCAAAATAAGTCCACACCGAATCTTTTTGTTCTTCTATGTATTTCCCATACGCCATTTTTTTTCCTGTTGGATGAAACATGGTTGAATAAGCCACTTTTCCGTTCTGCTTAAAATTCATAACCGCTTTTATACTATCAAAAGGATAATAATATTTAAACAACCCCTGGGGCTTATCATCTTTAAATAAGCCTTCATAAATCAGCTTATTCGTTTTATCATCTTTCTTCTTCCAATAGCCTTGCTTTTTACCCGCTGCATCAACTGTTTGAGCACTGGAAATAAAGCAATTACATACTAAAATAATGTATACTACCTGTTTGATCATAAATCCTAATTTACCCTATAACTTTAAAATGGTTGCAAAGTTACATTATCTATCTGTAAGAAAGGGCTTTGTTGCAGAATATTTTCAGAAAGCGACTCTATAAATTTTCATAAAAAGTTATCTCAAAAAACAACTTAATTAATTTATTATCAATAATTTAAAACAAATTTCGATATATCAGAATGATGTGGAACTAAAGAATTACTATCCTAGCTCCAATAAAATAATAAAGCCCGTTCGCTAAAAACGAACGGGCTCCATTATAACAAAAATCTTAAAACTTATGAGTTTGCAGCTTCTTCAGCCAAAGCATTAATGATTTTACTCTCTATTTCCTGTGCAAGATCAGGGTTTTCAGCAAAGATGGCTTTTACCGAATCTTTTCCTTGTCCTAATTTAGTCTCTTCATAACTAAACCATGATCCGCTTTTTTTGATGATACTTCTTTCTACACCGATATCAATAATTTCACCTACTCTGCTGATTCCTTCTCCAAATACGATATCAAATTCAGCCATACGGAACGGAGGTGCTAATTTATTTTTAACCACTTTCACGCGGGTTCTGTTACCGGTCACTACATCACCATCTTTAATCTGGCTAATTCTTCTAATATCCAAACGAATAGATGCATAGAATTTTAAAGCATTACCACCGGTAGTGGTTTCAGGATTACCAAACATAACACCGATTTTTTCACGTAACTGGTTAATAAAAATACAGCAACAGCCGGTTTTATTAATAGTCCCTGTTAATTTACGAAGCGCCTGGCTCATTAACCTTGCCTGTAAGCCCATTCTGCTATCTCCCATTTCACCTTCAATTTCCGCTTTTGGTGTTAAAGCTGCAACCGAATCGATTACCACTAAATCCACAGCACCTGAGCGAATCAAATTATCTGCAATTTCCAATGCCTGCTCACCATTATCGGGTTGAGAAATTAAAAGGCTTTTAGTATCTACTCCCAGTTTTTCTGCATAAAAACGGTCAAAGGCATGTTCCGCATCAATAATAGCGGCAATGCCACCAGCTTTTTGAACGTTAGCAATAGCATGTATTGCCAGGGTTGTTTTACCGGACGATTCAGGTCCGTAGATTTCAACCACACGACCTCTTGGTAAACCACCAATACCTAAAGCTATATCAAGGCCTAAAGAACCGGTAGAAATAGAATCCATTGGCTCCACAACGCTGTCGCCTAATTTCATCACTGTTCCTTTACCGTATGTTTTTTCCAACTTATCCAATGTAAGCTGTAGTGCTTTTAGTTTTTCGCTGCCAACAGTTTTCTTTTCTAAAGTGTCCACTGTTTCTTCTGATTTTTTTGCCATGATCTATTTATTTTAGTTTTTAAGTTACAATTTTAATATCGAGAATAATTCACAAGTTTGTAACATTCCCAAATCTTCTACAAATCTAAATCAAAAACGAAGCAAACTGTTGCTATAAAATGTAGCATTAATAAAAATCGCCATCCAGCAAGGGTTTCAAAGCAAGGAGCTCCTAACGAATAAGGGGCTTGGATATGTTAATTTTTTTTTATACATTTGGAAATAGCGTTAAAATGCAGCTTATGAAAAAACATTCTTTTTATTCTATTTTAATAAGTTTAGGCTTATTTACCGGTGCGTTGGCACAGGCTCCTGTGATGAATTCTATTACAGGCCCTTTAACCGTATGTTCCATACCTGCAGCTCCCGGTTCTTATACCGCTTCTGCTACTAATTCCCCTACTTCTTATTCCTGGTACACAGTGCCCTATCTGGGAGTTAACATTAGCAATCCTACAGGAGCCATAACCTCTATCGATTTTCCATTTACGAGCGCTTCCGGTACTACTTATACTGTATTTTGCTCAGCAACAAATGGCTCAGGTACCAGTTCGCAAACGGCCGTTGTAGTAAACGTTTTTGAAACACCTACTGTTACATTTTCAGGGGCCAATAGCTTCTGCCAGGGGTCTTCTACCTCTATTTCGGCCAGTCCAACTACTATTTCAGCCAGTTCTACTATATCCTATAACTGGACACCATCAACAGGTTTAAGCTCAACTACAGGCTCATCGGTTATTGCTATGCCGGCTTCCAGCACAACGTATACCGTTTTATATGCCATTGGCTCCTGCACCAACTCTGATCAATTTGCAGTAAGCGTTAACCCTACCTGTACGTATGTATGGCCCGGTGATATCAATAATGATGGGATTGCTAATAATTTAGATATTTTGGAATTAGGATTACATTATACACAAACGGGGCCTCCAAGATCATTTATAAGTAATAGCTGGGATGGGTATAATGCCAGTATCTGGACAGGAACTACGAGTAACGGTAAAAATTTGAATTACAGCGATTGTAATGGCGATGGCACTATAAACAACGGCGATACAGCTGCTATTTTTTATAATTATGGATTAACGCATCAAAAATCAAATGCTCAAGCCTCTGTAAATCCTCTGTTAACGATTATACCTGACCAATCTGTTTTATATAGCGGCACATGGGGAACATCTTCTGTTTATTTAGGAAATGCGACCAATACCATCACGAATATTAATGGATTAGCATTTACTGTTACCTTTGATCAGACCTTAATAGAATCCGCTAATTTCTATATTGAATACCCAACATCTTTTTTAAATGCATCGAATCAGAATTTAACATTCAGTAAACTTGATCAAAGTAATGGGATGCTTTATACGGCGATCACACATACCAATAATACCAACATCAGCGGCATGGGTAAAATTGCGATTCTGCATTATAAACTTAGTTCAACCTTTACATCTAATACGTTATTAAATATTGGTTTAACACAAGCTCATCAATCAGATGCCAGTGGAGCATTATCACAATTAAGCAGCGGGTCATCAACTGTTGCAGTGAGTGTTGGCTTACATGAGTTAATTAAATCAACAGGAATATCGATGTACCCTAATCCTGCAAATCAAAACATTACCATTTCAAGTAAAACATTCCTTGATAAAATAGAAGTACTGAGTGTAACCGGGCAATTAATGATGCGCGAAAATGCTTCAGGAAGTGTGCATCTTTTAGACTTAGCCAACTTAACGAACGGGGTATATTTTATCTCTGTTTATAATAAGGATAATACGGTACAAAGAGAAAAAATTATTGTACAGCATTAGAACACAGACTTTTTAAACCGAATTTTATTTCAGTTTTACAACAAGAGACCCATATGAAAATAATGACTATTTTATATGGGTCTCTTTATTATTTTAAGTGTGGCCGTTTGGTTTTTCAATTTTTAACTACATCTTTATAAGATGAAAAATAACACCGCTGTTCCTGTTCTCTTTTTTGCAGGTATTATTATTTCTTCTGTTATTCTTTCTCCGTTTATTTTAGATTTCACTTTAGTACCAAGGTTTACGGCTTTATCTGTCTTTTTTGCAGCAATCTGTTTTATATGTTATAAAACAGATATGAAACTAAAGCTGCAGCTTGATCCCCTTCTGCTTTTCTATACCGGTTATGTTGCCTTTTGCGGGTTATCTGTATTGTGGGCGCAAAACCTGTCGGAATCTATTTTTGAGAACTGTAAACTGGTGTTATCGCTTCTTACATTCCTGTTAACGTATTTCTGCTTAAAACAACAGCAAACTTTATTCCTCGAAAGAATCCTCAAATTTTCAATCGTTCTTTTTCTGATTGTATTTACTGTAGGAGTCTATCAGTTTATGGGTATCCGGTATTCTGATAAAAATGCGATGTATGCTGTTACCGGTATTAACGGGCATAAAAATTTATTTTCGAGTTTCCTGTTTCTGAATTTGTTCTTTTTAATCAATGCCTTTTTGAAATTAAAAAAGCTCTGGAAATTATTCAGTATGATGTGTATTGTTTTAAGTGTACTTGCTATTCTTTTTCTTAAAACAAAAGCTGTATGGATTGGCATTACTGTAGCTTTTGCTACTTGCTGTATCCTGTATTTTTATACGCTTATCAGTAAAAAAAGAACCATTCGTATAAATAGTTACCTTCTTGTAGTTGTGTTTGTGGTATTGGCTAATGCCTTTTTTATAAAACTACTTCCTTCTATTATTCATCGGGCAATTAATTACAATAAAGAAGTAGTTGAAAACACCAAGAGTAAAAAAGATCAAATTGAACTGGACAACGAACGCCTTGTCATATGGGATAAAACCTATACTATATTTAATAAAAATTCTTTGATTGGTGTGGGAGTGGGCAGCTGGCAGATAGTTTATCCCGACGCCACACTAACCGGGTTGTGGCGTTGCGAAGATTTGAATGTTACCTTTCAAAGGCCGCACAATGACTTTTTATGGATATTATCGGAAACAGGCATTATTGGGTTTAATCTGTTTTTATTTTTTGGTATAGGGACCGTTCTGTTTCTTTTTAAAGCTGCCCGCCTTACCTCCGCTAATAAACCAGTGAATCAGGAGATCATCTTATGCGCTGCCTTTATCCTTGGCTTTTTCTCCATCTCCTTTTTTGATTTCCCCAGGGAACGAATGGAGCACCTGGTATGGATACACATTATTCTTGGTATTGCTTATTATCACATTAAACACTATACAGGGTTAAAAGCATTAAAAGAAATTCCACTCGATAAAACACATTCCTTATCTGCTGCTATCGTTCTTTTATTTATGGTATCTGTGGGGATACTGCGTTACAAAGGTGAATTTTATGTACGGGAAATGTATGGCTTTAAAAATGCGAACCTCAATTTAAATGTGTTATCTGCCTGCAAATCTGCAGAAAGCTTTGCTTATACGATAGACCCTACCTCTTTGCCTATTACCTGGTATAGTGGAAATGCCAATGCTTCCTTAGGTAATTATAAAAAAGCGGAGAGCGATTTTAAAACTGCTTACGATTTGAATCCCTATAACCGAAATGTGGTAAATGATCTGGCATCCTCTTATGCCTTTACAAAAAATACGGCCCTTGCAAAAAAATATTACGAAGAAACAGCCCGGATAAGCCCCCGTTTTGATGATCCCAAGTTAAACCTTGCTGTACTATCTATTCAGGAAAAAGACTATAAAACAGCTGATAAATGGCTGAAATCACTCTATCACGATTCGGAAAGAAGAACCAATTATCAAAGAATAGTGGATATGAACCTTCAGAAGTAAACCTCCGGGTTAATTTACCTTAGTGTCATCTTTGACTCTAAATACAGAGGTTTTAAATGGATTCTATCGTTAATAGCAACGGATCAGGTCCAAAAGCTGTGGATTAAACTTAGGCAAATAATTTAGAGAGCCTAAAAAGGAAGAAATTTACATCAGTAACGCCTCTATATTGGGTTCTAAAAGCTTTGATTTTAGCATTGAAGGATTCGGCAGATGCATTTGTACTTCTGTTATTAAAATAGTTAAGCATTCTTTTGTAATTATTTTCAATGGTTCTGGATAGAGTATTAAAGGTCTTAAATCCTGCCTGGGCTACATCTTCATGCCATTTTGCAAGCCGTGTTAAGGCATAAATTTTATCTTTTGTGTTACTGTAAATCCAGGATAATTTTTGTGCTAAGCCATAGGCTTTTTTAATATCGGGATATCGGTCAAACAATATATGAGCTCTATGTGATTGCTCTAAAGTCCAGTTGTGTTCAGCCTTGTAGAGTAAATATCTGCTTCTTGCCAGCATCTGTTTTAAGGTTTCACCATTGTTTAAAATTTCAGGGAGATAAGCTCTTTTGTTTTTTCTGGACTCATCCAGGACAATGTTCTCAGCATCAATAGCCTCCCAGCGGTGTCTTATTCTTATTTCCTGAAGGGCTTCACTGGCTAATTGCTGAACATGGAAGCGATCAATAACCATGCTTGCATGAGGAAAACACTTCTTTACAATAAGTCCCATGCTGCCGGCAAGATCTAAGGTAACCTCCCGAACTCTTTTTCTAAGATGCAAGGGAATACTCTGTAGCAAAGGAATGATTGTCTCTGAATGTGTTCCTTTTAAAATAGCCACGATCGTGCCTTTTTTTCCCTTGGCAGATTTATTCGAGAGGATCGTGTAAAGCTCTGAGTGTGATAGACAAGTCTCATCAATAGATAAGCAAGGGCCAATGTTTTCAGGGAATATAATTCCCTGCTCGGCTTTATTTTTGTACCTCCAGTCTTTGTAATCGCTTAATTTATTGCGGTAATAACGCTGTAATTTCTTCCCCTCAATACCATAAAAAGAACCTATTGTTTTTAGGCTATGGGCCTGATTATCGGCTGAGTTCTTTTAAAAAAGCGGCAAATTCTTTTGTAATTCGCGTGCCCTGTGCTACCATATCCCAATTACGGAATACTACTTTTTCTGTAACTTGATTTAACCAACGGCGGCGCTTAATATGCAAAAACACCTTTTGGCCGCGGATAGGAAAATCCTGAATAGTTACTTCATCAAAAAAGCCTTTTGATACCAGCTTGTCAGAAATATATTCTACAGGAATAGAATTAATCTCTTGGAAATAAAGATGTAAAGTCTCTCCTTTTACTTCCTTTTCCTGATTGTAGGACGTGAGTTCGAAATATTCAAATATACCTTCTGGAAGAATTAGTTTTAAAAATGGAATGTAAGAATCGCTCATAAGAAATTTAAAGTTCACAAAAATCAAACTTTATTTCTTTCTCCACAACTTTTGGACCTGATCCATAGCAACGGACCTGATCCATAGCAACCTCTATTATAACTCATTATGACTGTAAAACAAAAAAGCAGCAAGATCAATGATCTTACTGCTTTGAGAGAAATGAATCTCTTTGTGTCGGGGTGGCCAGATTCGAACTGACGGCCTCCACGTCCCAAACGTGGCGCGATACCGGGCTACGCTACACCCCGAACTTCTCAAATAAATTTGAGAGTGCAAATATAATAAAATATTTAATTCCCAAAACTTTTTTTTCAAAAAAAAGGCGTTTAAAATTAAACGCCTTTTTAAAGTAAGATAATGAGTATTATTTAGCGATTACAAATTTATTCGTAACCGTTTTAGAATTACCTGCTTTTACCTGGTAAAAATAAATACCATTAGATAAATTGCTTAAGTTAAGGTCCACTTTATTAAATCCTGAATTACCTACTGCAGTTGTTGAATAAACAACTTGTCCAACTGTATTCATGATATTGATATCCATTTTAGAATTATCATTCAACGTTATTTCTAACGTTCCGTTTGTAGTTGCAGGGTTAGGATAGAATTTTAAATCCGTAACGATAGATGATTGTTCTTTAATACCAACATCTACCTGACATGCTCCTATTTCCGAAACAGGGAATTTAAAATAAACGATATCGTTCATACCTGTATTATCATTCTCATCTTTATTATCACCAGGGTTAGTTCCAGGGATTCCATTACCCGGACCTAAATCTCTTTGATAAATTAAATGTATGTTTCCATCCACTCTTTTTGCCATAGAAGCAAACACACCTTCATAAATGGTTTCGTTCGGTGAACCAACGATATCACAAGGCTCAGTCCAATTCATACCACCATCTGTAGATTTGATCACATATACGTGTCTAACCAATTTCTCAGGGTTAACTAAAGACATTAAACTATCTACAACAGATGAATAAGATAAATACATCGTATTAGAAGCATCAAATGCCACGCTTGGATAAGACGTTAATGAATTTCCCCATAAGCCGAATGAGAAATTACCTGTTACTGCAGGTGTAGGGAAGAATATTTTCCCTTTCTCTCCAAGATCCTGGATAGCTGCAACCATAATTCCACCTGTATCTGTATTTGCCTGGAAACCTTCTTTCCACATCATTAAACCATCTGTTCCAGGAAAGTAACTCATTCCCTGACCTGTGCCTGTACCAGGAGTGGTACATAACACTCTTTGACGCCCGTAGAAAACATATGCTTTATTAGTGTTATCTAATCCAACACTAAATGTACCATCATTAGTAGCAACAGTATCAGCAATTCCATCTGAGTTAATATCGGAAGTAGTTGTAGCTGTATTCCATTTTGCTATAGGAAATTTAAGAACTGTTGTTGCGGTCCATGTAGTACCACCATCTGTAGATTTTGACATAACCAAATCTTTTCCTGAGTCGCCACCAACTACTACAACAGTACTTCCTTTAGCAGTAATGGCATAAGAATCTCCACCAAAACCAAGGAAACGCGTCGTATTGTCTAAACCTGTAGGAACAACATTTGCAATATCCCATGTAGCACCCGCATCTCTGGAACGTGAAAAACAGATTGCTCCGTTTAATCCCTGGTACATTGCTGCACCAGCCGTTAATGTTTGTGATGTAACTGAAATAGTATAAATTGTATCACCTGCAGATACTGCACGTGGCCAGAAATTTCCACCTGCAGTTGCAGAAGCAATTGCTGCCGGATAACCTTCCGTCCATGTACCTGTTCCTTTAACCGGTCTTGTAGCTAATTTTAATTTAGACTGGGTACCATCATGTGATAAGATTAATTCTTTATTGGTTCTGGTATTCACAATATTTCCCCATCCTACACGTGTATTTTCTACTCTTACTGAAGGTGTTGGAGTCCAAACCGATCCGTTATAATACGCATAACCTGTTCCTCTGTTAGGATATGTTTTATCCACAGCTGTTTCCATAGTCCATACTGCGGCAATACTACCATCAGGATTAACCACTATTCTGTCTCCTACGCTACTATTACTTTGTAAATCGTAAAACGTATGACCAATAACTCCTGAAGTAACAGCAGCTGTTTTTTTGTTATCCGCTTTTTTTGGATTAGCGACATTCGTACTAATTACATTCGGTTCTGTAATAACCGAATTTTTTGTTATTGCCATATTAGCAATACGAGCAGGAATTCTGTTCGATGTTTGCACAACCTGTTTAGATACCTGTGCACTAAGCAACCCGGAAATAACAATTCCGGCTGTTAAAAGTATTGGTTTTTTCATGTTTTATTTTTTTTAATTGAACAACGTATTACAAACTTAATGAAAGAATATGACAATTAATATTTTAATGATGATTCTTTTCAATAAAATTAACAGGCGGTAGTTGGCTTAACATACTTCACAACAAAATCAAGCATTCACAGGTTATTTCCGGTAATAAAACTCCAGAAATAGTACAAAATTCAGTCGCTCAAAACATAAAATACAAGCAAAAAACCCGAAAGAAAATCTTTCGGGTTTTAAAAATATTAACTATTATTTTACGTAATTAATGAGGATTATTTAGCCACTATAAACTTGTTGATAATAGGTTTCACTAAATAAATAAGACTCTCTATAAAAACTCTACTAATTTTTCCAGTTTTATACCCCTGGAACCCTTTATTAATATGGTTTTATTTAAAACAGATTCTTCCTGTTTTAAGTGATTTATTGCGTCGTCTACATTTTTAAAGAACCGATATTCTTTAAAATTCAGTTTAAACTCAAAAAACAATTCTCCAATAATCCAGGCCTCTGCTACATGGTTATTGGTAAGTTGTTGTAAAATAGTTTCATGCTCTTTTCTCGAATATTCTCCCAGCTCTAACATATCACCTAAAATCATAAGGCCGTTACTGAATGATTGTTGCAGAAAATTGCTCACTGCCAAACTCATGCTGGTAGGGTTTGCATTGTAAGCGTCAAGAATAAGCGTATTGCCTGCGGTTTTTAGTACCTGCGAACGGTTCATTTCAGGCATATATTCTGCTAAAGCTTTATTGATCTTAGTTTCTTCCACTCCAAAATAATTTCCAATGCTCACCGCACACAATAAATTAATAAAGTTATAATGGCCAAACATTTTTGTTTTCACTAAGGGTTGCTCCTCCAGTCCTTTACCTGCGGTATTCCATTTAAACTCTACATATTCCGAATTTGAAAATGGTTTTCCGTATACATCAAATCCGGCCTCCTCACCATAGGTCACTTTTTTTAATCCATCCGAAAGTTCCAGTAATACCGAATCATTTCCATTTATAAAAACAGTTCCATTTTTATGCTTTAGATATTTGTACAGTTCACTTTTTCCTTTTTTGATTCCTTCCATTCCTCCAAAACCTTCCAGGTGGGCTTTTCCAATATTGGTAATGATCCCATAATCAGGATCTGACAAATTGCAGAGCATTTCTATTTCACCCTGATGGTTTGCACCCATTTCCACTATTGCCATTTCATGTTCTCTGGTGAGTGATAGCAAAGTAAGTGGAACTCCAATATGATTGTTTAGATTCCCTTTGGTGGCATATACCTTATACTTTTGTAAGAGTACTGCACAGATCAGTTCTTTATTAGTGGTTTTACCATTACTCCCCGTAATTCCAATGATAGGAATCATTAGTTGCCGGCGGTGGTGTTTAGCCAGTTGCTGTAGGGCTTCCAGCACATTATGCACAAGCACAATTGTTTTTCCGTTCGCATACAATTCATTGTCCGTAACGGCATAGGCACATCCCTGTTCAATAGCAGTTTGTACGAAGGTATTCGCATCAAAATTATCTCCCTTTAAAGCAAAAAAGATCGAGCCTTTATCAAGCTTTCTGGTATCGGTTGTTATTTTCTGATTACAACCAATAAATAATTGGTATAAGTCTTCAATACTTTTATAGGTCATCATTCCATAAAAGTAAAAAGCCCCTTCGATTACTCGAAGGGGCCTTACTTATAGTTTTCAACAAATTTATTTTCCTAATCCTACCGGGCTTCCTACACGTGTCATTGCACATCTGAATCCTAAATAAGATGTAGATTGTCTTTGATCTAAATATCTTCTTGTACCAGGGTTTAACCAATATGCTCTGTCTCTCCAGCTACCACCCTTATACACACGAGACTTATCGTTGATTAAAGATGTTTTTGCATATTCATACATTAATTTATCTGCTTTATCACCGTAAGCTTCTTCACCTTCCAGGTAATATATACTTGAATTTACATCACCATCTAAATAACTGATATAATCTGCTGTTTTATAATTTCTACGCTCATCCAGGTTATCACTTGATACCGCAGATGAAACTTCTCTCCATTGCACACGGCCGGGGATATCAGATTTACCTTCAGCAGTTACGTTTTTATTTCCATTCATGGCATCCACATCATTAGGATTACCGGTCATTCTTGTTAAAACGCTATCTACAACCTCAACAGGCTCTCCAACGGTTGTTCCATGTACACCGGGAACATTCACTTTTTGTTTGAATTTTTGGAAAACAGGTCCATCAATATTTGTAGCTATTGTACCGTCGGTACTATCTTTAATTTGCGTTGTAAATACGTTACCACGGAAAGGTCTGAACTCGTCTGCATCCTGTGCTGTAGTTGCTCTGTAAACATCCATAACCCATTCAGAAACGTTACCTGCCATGTTATATAAACCATAATCATTTGGCCAGTAAGAATAAACAGGAGCAGTAACGTCAGCATTATCATTTAAGAAACCTGCTGTACCCATCATATCACCATTTCCACGAACAAAGTTAGCAAGGATCTGACCGATGTATTTATCATCAGAGTTACGGATACCATGCCCGTTCCAAGGATAGATTCTTCTGTCTGTAATACGCTCACCGATAGTATTACCGATTAAGCCATATGCAGCGTATTCCCATTCAGCTTCTGTTGGTAAACGGTATTTTGGTAAAAAGATACCATCTTCCATTTTCACATCTCTTTCAGGATTTTGTTCATCAAAAGAAGGTAATTTTTGTTTTAATTGTCCTTGCCATTTACCAGCTAAATAAGCTTCGGTACTAAAATAATCCTGATCAGATGGATTTGGAACGTGCTCCAATAAACCTTCACGAATTAAAATAAACTCATTTACACGATCCGTTCTCCATGCGCAAAACTCATTGGCTTGTAACCAGTTGATTCCAACTACCGGATAATCGCGGTAAGCAGGGTGACGTAAATAGTATTCTACGAAAGGTTCGTTATACGCTAATTTCTCTCTCCAAACCAATGTATCAGGTAAGGCTTTATAATAGATATCCGGAAAAGTAGGTCCAAATACACGACCTGTCCAGTATAGGTATTCTAAATAAGAATAATTACTTACCTCTGTTTCATCCATATAAAAAGAAGAAACCGTTACACGGCGTGGAACGTTATTCCATTCGTAAGTAACATCTGTTTCTGTACGACCCATAGAAAATGAACCACCTTCTATTAACACAAGTCCGGGACCAGTTTCCTGCTCCTCATAAGGCATTTTTTCAAAGCCCCCATTATCAGGGTCATTATAAGCCCATCCTGTAACAGATGAACGTTCCTTTGCACAAGATACGGCAACAATTGAAAGAATTAATGCAAGTGCTCTGCTGCTTTTTATGAATTTAAACTTCATGATTTGGTATTTAATTAAAGCTATAACGAAAGTTTGTTGAAAAGGTTACAAATTATTTTTTAGAAAGATGGACAACTGATGGTTCTATATTTCTTTTTCTTAGGACGGCACTCGAACTGAAGCTGTAACGATACTTCATGAGAACCGGCAGTATTACTGGATAGTTTTGACACGGTTACGTCATAACTATATCCTATTTTAAAGTGATCAGTTTGAACACCTAATAATACAATAAAGGCATCAGAGTTACGATACCATAAACCTCCAACAAAAGAACCGCGAACAAAATACAAGCCTAAGTTAAGTTGGGTGAAGTTTTGTTGTTGTTGGAATAAAATATTTGGTGATATATAAGACTCGCTTCCTTTTTCAAGAGGGATGATAGCTCCTGCGTGTCCTGTAATTTTAAACGGCATTTTTGAATTTCCCTGTAAACCTTCTTCCGGTTGTGTGATATGATGTACCGCCAAACCAACAAAATACTTTTTGCTATACCCTAATAAGCCTGCAGAAAAATCGAGGTTAGTACGTGTAAGAGCGGGAATGGCTTCGTTTGTATTCCAAACAAACCCCCTTCTGGCATCGATCATATCACCAAAAGTCAATTTATTTCTATCTAATGTTTTTTGAAAAAATCCGGCTTGTAAGCCTGCTTTAATAGAGAATTCGCGGTTAACCGGTAGTAAGTAAGAATAGATTAAACTGGCTTGTGTTGTTTTTAAAGTTCCCCTGGCCTGGTCGTCCTGAGTTACGATAACTCCTAAACCTCCACTGATGGCATCAATATGTTGATCGTAAGAGGCGCTGTAAGTAACATAAGTACCGGATAAATTAGGCCACTGATTACGATAGTTCATACATATTCGCGGACAACGAGCTGTTCCGGCAAATGCAGGGTTAAGATAAAGTGGGTTAGCGTAAAACTGTGTAAATTGAGGATCCTGAGCTTTCAAGTCTTGCAAAATGCCAGTAACACAAATAATTGTGAGCAATAAAAAGAGTTTCTTCGCCATGTAAATTTTTTACTTAAAATCTATTCCTAAACACAAATATAACAGTCTACTTTGAAAAATAAAAACTTTTATGCAACAATATTTTATTTTCTTTGTCGTTTTAACTCTGATATAACTACAAAAAATATCCAAAATGCTTTCTATCACTAAATTTCATTTCATAATTTTAGGGGTTTATTTCTTTTGCTCAGGTACTTTTTTTGGCCAAATCAGAGAACAGAATGTAGTAAACTCAAAAAGTTTAGCGATCATAACCAACGATAAAGCGACGTTTTTAGCCTCTGCCCATTATAATCTTCAAAAAAACAATCTTCCTTATTTTTTACATTCCACCACTTTACAGGGAACTACCATGCCTTCTTTAAAACTGGAAGGAATGGTTATCCGGGAATTAACCTCATCTGAGATTGAAACGATTAAGAGCTGTAAAAGCTTTATTACCGGCGACTTTGAAATTTCTTATGAAACGGGCATAACCCGCCACCAAACTATTCTTTATCAAAAAACAATTCCTATCCGGCTTAATACAGCAACCGGCAAATATGAGTACCTGGAAAGCTATACACCTGTATGGGATGCACAAACTCCCAATCCTTTTGTTCAGAATCCGTCTTTACAAAGAACTGCCCGAGCTTCGTCTTATGCCAATAGTTCAGTACTGGCAAACGGTAAATGGTACAAGATAGGTGTTACTCAAAACGGGGTTTATAAAATGGATAAAACATTTTTAAGCAACCTGGGATTAAATATGTCGGCTGTTGACCCTAAAAACATAAGGGTATATGGGAATGGCGGGAAACTGATGTCAGAAAAAAATGCCGATTTCAAATACGATGACCTGGTTGAGAATGCGATTTTTATAAATGGGGAAAGTGATGGTGTGTTTGACAATACAGATTACATATTGTTTTATGGACAAAGTACAGATGCCTGGAAACTTTCCAAAGCGGGAAATATTACCTACGACTACTACCCACATTCGTTTAGTGATACGTCTTATTATTTTATAACGGTTGATTTAGGTATGGGGCAGCGCATACAACAACAAAACTCGTTGGGAGCTACTGCCAATAAAACAACTAACGCCCAGGATTACTATGGTTACCATGAGTTAAATACACTTAATGTTGTAAAAAGCGGACGTGAATTTTATGGCGAAAAATTTGATTTTAATACGTCGTACAACTTTAATTTTAATATACCGGATGCTATTGTAGGTGACAGTGTTATTGTAAAAACGAGTGTACTATCCCGCAGTAATATTACATCGGTATATGCCGTAAATTTTAATAACGGAAGTTTTTTAATTAGTTGTAACCCCACTAATACCAGCGACTATACAGCCGATTTCGGTTATCCGGGAACAGGTTTAAAAAAAGGCGCGTTAGGCTCAAATGCATTATCTGTTACTGTTACAAAGCAAACAAGCCAGGCAACAGGATGGTTAGATAAAATAATATTTAATTGCCGCAGAAGTTTAGTTTTTAATCAAACCCAGTTTAATTTCAGAGATCAAACTGTAATTGGCGGGGCTAATACATTTGCTAAATACATGCTTACCAATAATGGTACTCTATTACCAACCATATGGGATGTCACAAATCCGTTAAATGTAAAAAATCAATTGTATAATTCCAATGGAAATCAACTGGACTTTACAAATAGTTCTGATTCCTTAAAAGAATTTTGCGTGTTTACAGTTAACCAGGCTTATACGCCGAAAGTATACGGTACTGTAGCCAATCAAAATTTACATGCTGTACAACAAGCTGATTTTATCATTGTTACTCATCCTTTGTTTATACAGGAAGCTACCCGTATTGCAAAACTGCATAAGGATTACGATTCGTTAACTTATGTAATTGCTACAACAGATCAGGTTTACAACGAATTTTCTTCAGGTACTCCTGATATAGGCGGCATCAGGGAGTTTGTAAAAATGCTCTATAAGCGTCCGGTAAATCCTAACCAGGCAACAAAATATTTATTGTTATTAGGTGATGGATCTTATAAAAATAAACCGATTAATTTAAGCGGTAACAGTGCATTAATTCCCACCTACCAAACGTATAATTCAACATCCTACATTAATTCCTTTACTACAGATGACTTTTTTGCAATGATGGATGATGGTGAAGGAGATCTTGTTTCCAATGATATTGTAGACATTGGTGTTGGGCGTTTTCCTGTGAGAACAAAAGAAGAAGCTGTAGCGGTTACCAATAAAGTGGAACACTATTACAAACAAAATAATGGCTTCGATGTGAATGCCATTGAATCGTCGTGTACAACTTCCGAAAATGATTACCCGCAAGGTGACTGGAGAAATTGGGTAAGCTTTTTAGCGGATGATGAGGAAAATAATACGTTTATCATTGATGCGGAAAGTCTCACAAACCTTGTTTATACAAACCATAAAAACTATAATGTAGATAAGATCTATCTCGATGCCTATAAACAATATTCTACACCCGGTGGTGATCGCTATCCTGATGTAGTAACCGACATTGACCGAAGAATGGAAAAAGGCTGCCTGTTATTTAATTACATAGGCCATGGTGGTGAAATTGGTTTAACAGAAGAAAGGGTGGTAAGCGTTCCGCAAATTTTAGCGTGGAAAAACATTAATAATATGCCTCTGATGCTTACTGCTACATGCGAATTTAGCCGGTTTGATGATCCCGACAGAACATCTGCCGGGGAATATTGCCTGTTAAATCCAAATGGTGGTGCTATTGGATTAATGACCACTGTTCGCTTAGCATTTGCAGGATCTAACTCCTCTTTAAATTATGCGTTTTATACACATGCTTTAAGCCCTATGACCAATGGTAAAATGCCTGCAATAGGTGATCTTTTTAGATTAACCAAGCAGGATATTGGATTTGCTCCGCAGTATATGAACTTTGTGATCTTAGGCGATCCGGCATTAAAGCTAGCTTATCCTCAGCAAAAAGTATATACCTCGGCCATTAATACACAAAGTGTTTCTATGTTATCAAGCGATACTTTGAAAGCATTATCAAAAATAACCGTTACTGGTTTTGTAGGAGATAAAACCGGAAATAAATTAAACACCTTTAACGGTGTTGTTTACCCCACCGTTTTCGACAGGGAAATAAATGTAACGACATTATCTAATGATCTAGGTTCACCTCCCAGGTCTTTTATTCTCCAAAAAAATATTATTTACAGAGGTAAATCTGAAGTGAAAAACGGTAATTTCAGTTTTACGTTTTTAGTTCCTAAAGATATTTCCAACAATTTTGGTAAGGGAAAAATCAGCTACTACGCTCATAACGGTATAAATGATGCCGGTGGTTATTACGACCAGGTGGTGGTTGGAGGATATAACTCTAACGCGATACCTGATAATGACGGGCCAGCAGTGCATTTGTACATGAACGATGAAAAATTTGTACCCGGTGGCATCACCAACGAAAATCCTAAAATATATGCGGTAGTTTCGGATTCGAGTGGGGTAAATACGTTAGGTACAGGTATTGGGCATGACGCAGTAGCTGTATTAGATGAAAACTCCAGTAAACCTATTGTGTTGAACGATTATTATACTGCCGATCTTAATACTTATCAAAAAGGAAAGATTCGCTACCCGTTTAATGAGCTCTCTGAAGGCAGCCACAGGCTCAGTGTTAAAGTGTGGGATGTTCAAAATAATTCGTCTGTTTCCTATACGGATTTTATTGTGGCCAACCAGGCAGAACTTGCTTTAAAACATGTGTTGAACTACCCTAATCCGTTTACCACAAAAACTAAATTTTTTATTGAACATAACCAATGTTGTACAACTTTAAAAGCGGTAATTCAGATTTATACAATTAGTGGAAAAATGGTAAAATCGATAAACCAGACAATAAATAACGAGGGTTTTCGTTTTGACGGTATAGAATGGGATGGAAAAGATGACTTTGGAGATAAACTGGCGCGTGGAGTATATATTTACCGCGTAATGGTAACGGATAACTCGCAAAAGAAAGCCGAAAAAATTGAAAAGCTGGTTATTCTAAATTAATCATATATTTGAAGCTCTTTTTTTAAAGATAAAACAATGCAAAAACGAATTTTAGGAACTTTTGGAACAGGAGTAATACTTTGTGTACAAAGCAATGCACAAACAAGTACCCCACAAACATTAAGCACACAAGCATTAAGCGGACGGGTAAATACAATTACGACTGCTGTACCTTTTTTAATGATATGCCCGGATTCGAGAGAAGGTGCAATGGGAGAGGTTGGTGCAGCAACGCCTGCAGATGCAAACAGTATACACTGGAATGTAGCAAAACTGGCATTTTCAGAAAAAAAAGCGGGAGCTGCAATTAATGTCACACCCTGGTTAAAACAATTGGTACCGGATATTTACCTGTATTATGTTTCAGGATACAGTAAAATAAGTAAAACACAAGCCATTGGAGCATCTTTAAGGTATTTCTCTTTAGGTAATATTACGTTTACAGATATAACAGGAAATACCACAGGGCAGTTCAGACCAAATGAATTTGCATTAGACCTTGCCTATTCACAAAAATTATCTGAAACGTTTTCAGCAGGTTTGGCAGTTCGTTATATCCGTTCAAATTTAACCGGTAACTATACAACAAGCAGCGGGCAAACAACAAAACCAGGCCAATCGGTTGCAGTGGATGTTGGTTTATACTACCAATCTAAAAAGAATTTTAAAGTTGGAGATTATAAATCAGTTGCAAGCGCAGGTTTAGTTGTGAGTAATATTGGTACTAAAATTTCTTACTCTGCTAAAAAAGATTTTATTCCTATTAACTTACGTTTAGGAGGTGGATTAAAATTACAGTTGGATGATAATAACACGTTTGGTTTTTACGGTGATGTTAATAAATTATTAGTGCCAACACAGCCTGTTTATAAAAAAGCACTTGATTCTTTAGGAAACCCTACAGCCTTTGATGCTATTGATCCTGCAACGAATCAGAAAATAATTGCAGCAGGTAAAAACCCTGATGTACCGGTAGCAAAAGGAATGTTACAGTCTTTTAGTGATGCACCGGGTGGTATGAAAGAAGAACTGAAAGAAATTAATTTCAGTATCGGGTTTGAATACTGGTATGCAAAAACATTTGCTGTTCGCGGCGGTTATTTTAATGAGGCTAAAACAAAAGGTAATCGTAAATTTTTTACTGCAGGTATCGGTTTAAGGTATAATGTATTTGGATTGGATATGGCTTATTTAATTCCGATAACACAACGTAATCCTTTACAAAACACACTCCGTTTTACACTGACGTTTGACTTTGATGCCTTTAAAGGCCAAAATGCTACGCCAAAACCTACAGAGTAAACCAATTTCCCTAGAACTTAAAAAGCCTTCGTTAGTTATAACGAAGGCTTTTTTTATGACATGACTGCATATAAAATAACTTATTTTTTTCTTCTGGATTTTTCTTTGATAATCAGACTAAGTTCTCTGCCCGTTTGTCCTTTCACAGAAGTGTTTTCCTGCGCTCTTCTGATGAGGTATGGCAGTACTTCCTTAACAGGACCATAAGGAACGTATTTAGCCACATTATAGCCTCCCAGTGTTAAGTTATAACTAATGTGATCGCTCATTCCTAAGAGCTGCGAAAAATAAACACGTTTATCTGAATTGGCAATAGAGTGTTCCTGCATTAATTTCACCAATGCCAGGCTGCTTTGTTCGTTATGCGTTCCGGCACAAAGACCTATCATATCAATATGGTTAATGCATTCTTCCAATGCCAGATTATAATCTTTGTCAGAATTTTCTTTTGTATCCTGTATAGGAGAGGGATAATTTTTTTCTATGGCTCTCTTCCGTTCTTTTTCCATATAAGCCCCTCTTACAAGTTTTGCTCCTACATGGTATTGGTTTGCTTTTGCATGTGAAATCGTTTGCTTTAAAAAAGCCAGTCTGTCTTTTCGGTACAACTGAAATGTGTTATATACAATTGCTTTTTCTTTATTAAAGAGCTTCATGTTTTCGTCTGCCAAATCATCAATAGCAGGTTGAATCCAGCTTTCCTCGGCATCAATAAACAAAGGTTGTTGTGCTTTAAATGCCGCATCACAAATGGCGTGTACACGTTGGCGTACTTTTTCATATTCTTTTTCTTCGTCGTTGGTTAAAGCTGCTTTCGAACTTACTTTTTCCAACAGATCAAAGCATGCCAGGCCGGTAACTTTAAATACACAAAAAGGAATGTGTTCATTACTTTTAGCTTTATGAATTGTTTCCTGGGTTTCTTTACAACAGGCATCAAAGTCGGCTTCGCTTTCCTTGCCTTCCACGCTGTAATCTAAAATAGTTCCGATATTAAATTTCCCTAATTCATTAATGGTTTTATCACAATCGTTAATATTTTCTCCACCAACAAACTGTTTAAAAATAGTGTTTTTGAACAGGCCTTTTAATCCGATATTAAGTGCAAAGGGGGCCGTATTAGCTCCAACTTTTACGAGTGTTGGGTTACTAATTAATTTAAATAACCAATAGGAACGGTTTAAGTCGCCATTGGATTTTGCCTTGAAGGCATTTTCTGTGTTATCAAAAGAAATCATGAAGTAAAATATGGTCAAATATAAAGGTTTATACGTTTAAATTTTGTCCATAATTAATAAAGTTTAACTAAACTTACTATTAAACTAAAGTGTATCTTAAACGTTAAACATTATTATACTACTAAAGCTTTTATAATAAATTAATACTACTTTTGTTTATGCTAGTTTCCGATTTAATTACTGATGAAATTCCACCGCTAAAGCACACTGACACAGTTGAGGTTGCATTGGACTGGATGGAACAATTTAAAGTTTCACATTTGGCTGTGGTGAAAGAAAGAGAATTAATTGGCATTGTTTCCGAACATGACCTGATCGATTATAATCACCCGAAGGAAACATTGGCTGAATTAAAAACGCCCCTGTTAAAACCTATTATTCATAACTATCAGCACACGTATGATCTTTTAAAACTGATGATGTCGTTTAACCTTACATTAATTCCTGTTTTAGATGATAAGGAATTGTATAAGGGTTGCATCACGTTAAAAGGGTTACTTCAAAATATATCTACCATGGCTTCGGTACAGGATCCTGGTGGTGTAATTGTTTTAGAGGTAAACCAGGCTGATTATTCGTTAACGCAAATTGCGAATATTGTAGAAGGCAATGATTCGAAAGTATTGAGTGCGCACGTTTCTTCTATACCTGAAAGCACTAAAATGGAAGTTACCATTAAAGTAAATACAGAAGACCTTTCCCGCATTTTACAAACTTTTTACCGCTACAATTATGTGGTAAAAGCATCTTTCCAAAATAGTAATTTTGAATCTGCCATTAAAGATAAATTAGATGAGTTTATTCACTTCCTGAATATATAATTGAGGGGATTAAAGGCTCAATGGATTGAAAAGAAACGAAGAGACATACTAAAAATAATTAAAGGAATTAGAGTTTATATTACAAAATGACGATAGCTGTATACGCCAGAAATACGAAAGAAAATTTTCCTCATTATCTGGAACAGCTTATTGCCCTTTCCAATAGCGAACACTTTAAAGTTATTGTTTATAAACCTTACCTCGATTTTTTAATTTCGGAAAACGGTGTAGATTTCAAACTGAATACGTATTCGAATTTTGAAGAGCTGATCGCGAAAGCAGATTATGTTATTTCTTTAGGAGGCGACGGCACCATGCTCGAAACCCTTGAATTTGTAAGAAAATCAGGTATCCCTGTATTGGGCGTAAACACAGGCCGTTTAGGGTTTTTAGCGACCGTATATAAAGAAGATTTTTCGAAAGCAATACAGTTGCTGATTAAAGAAAAATATACCCTTGATAAAAGAGAATTAATTGTTTTAGAAAACAATGCTTCTGATTTTAACCAGGTGAATTATGCCTTGAATGAATTTACAATTCATAAAAAAGAATCGAGTGCGATGATTCACATTGACACTTATGTGGATGGTATTTTTTTAAATTCTTATTTTGCTGATGGTCTTATTGTTTCTACACCAACAGGCTCTACGGCTTATTCCTTAAGTTGCGGTGGACCTATTATGTTGCCTGATTCCGATAATTTTATTATTACCCCTATTGCGCCCCACAATTTGAATGTAAGGCCTATTGTTATTTCCAATAATAAAATACTGAGTTTTAAAGTGTCGGGCAGAAGCGACAGTTTTAATGTATCGTTGGATTCACGCTCGCAAACCATTACACAACAGGCAGAACTGGTTATCAGAAAAGCAGATTTCAGGTTTAATATGATTAACCTTGATGGGCAACATTTCTTTGAAACCCTCAGGAATAAGCTTTTATGGGGGTTAGATAAACGAAAATAAACTACTTCTGCCCTATCTTCCGGTTTTAGAACTATTGGTGGTTCCTCCACGATTTATTTTACCAAAAATTACACACATTAAATTTTAATTATAAAAAGTTTATTTAATTTTGAGGCCTCATAAACCTCAAAAAACAGATATTATATGTCATTTATTCACACCATCGTAGCGCGACAAATTTTAGATTCGCGCGGAAATCCAACTGTTGAAGTTGATGTAGTAACAGACCAGGGAATCTTAGGAAGAGCGGCTGTTCCATCGGGAGCATCAACAGGAATGCATGAAGCCGTTGAATTAAGAGATAATGACAAATCACAATATTTAGGGAAAAGTGTGAATCGCGCTGTAAATAATGTAAATACCGTTATTGCCGAAAAATTAAAAGGCATGTATGTTTTTGATCAAAATGCGATTGATACTGCCATGATCGAATTAGACGGGAGCCCAAACAAAGGTAATTTAGGTGCTAACGCCATATTAGGCGTTTCTTTAGCTGTTGCCCGTGCTGCTGCTGAAGAATGTCGCCAGCCGCTTTACAGATACATTGGTGGCGTAAATGCCAACTTATTGCCTATTCCTATGATGAACATTTTAAATGGTGGTTCTCATGCGGATAATGGTATAGATTTTCAGGAGTTTATGATTATGCCAATAGGCGCAGAAAGCTTTAGCGAAGGGTTACGGATGGGGACTGAAGTATTCCATCATTTAAAAGCTGTTTTAAAATCACAGGGTATGTCAACCAACGTAGGTGATGAAGGTGGTTTTGCTCCTAATTTCAGAAACAATGAAGATGCCATTAAAGCAGTGATGCAGGCTATTGAAACAGCAGGTTATAAAGCAGGTGAAGACATTTACATTGCGATGGATGCTGCAGCTTCTGAATTTTATAATACGGATGAAAAAGTCTATCACTTTAAAAAATCGACAGGCGATAAATTAACGGCTTCGCAAATGGTTGATTTTTGGGCTGACTGGAGAAAAAAATATCCTATTATTTCTATCGAAGATGGTTTTGCCGAAGAAGATTGGGATGGTTGGAAATTAATGACAGACAAATTGGGAGCTTCTACACAATTAGTAGGAGATGATTTATTTGTGACCAATGTCAATTTCTTATCTAAAGGAATTGAAAGAGGTGTTGCCAACTCGATCCTTGTAAAAGTAAACCAGATTGGTACTTTAACAGAAACGATTAATGCCGTACAATTAGCGCAAACTAACAGCTATACCTCGGTAATGAGCCATAGAAGCGGTGAAACAGAAGATACAACCATTGCTGATCTGGCAGTAGCTTTAAGCTGTGGGCAAATTAAAACAGGTTCTGCTTCACGCAGCGACCGGATCGCAAAATACAATCAGTTATTAAGAATTGAAGAGCAGTTGGGAACAAATGCAAGGTATATTGGAAAAGACTTTAAGTTTTTGAAGAAGTAAGATTTAAAAGGTTGTTTCAAATGAAACAACCTTTTTTTGTAACGCTATTTCAGGACGAGACATAACTTTATATAAAAAAACCTCTGATTAATATCAGAGGTTTTTTTATGAAATATGTTTTATAATTTGAATTAGAACTTAGCTCTGATCTTACGAACTCTTCCTTTTTTATTACCAAAGAAGTTACCGTAATGACCTCTGTAGAAACTTGATTTTCCTTTTAGTACATAACTATAGCTTAAACTCATTGTCATGTAAGAATCTTTATGGGTTTTATCTCCACGCTTATTACCCACACCTGCTTGAGAATCGTAACCGAAGTTATTTGCAAAGGCCGGATCCAAACCACTTACTTCGCCGGTACGATTAGATAAAGCAGCTCCTGTAGCACTCATTCCTGACGGATCAGCATATTTTCCGCTGATGTCATCCAAATAATCGGTGAAGGTTGTTCTGTAATTTGCTTCAAAACCAATCCGGTGTTTTTTCTCGAACGTGAAATAAAACCCTAAACCGGCAGGAATATTAATGCCTATCGGGCTATAAGCTACACCTTCTGTTTGTAAGGGACGAAGTTTTACCCATGCTCCATTATAAAATGCTTTAGGGTTTGAATAAAAGCCACCTACACCAACAAATGCATAAGCCCTGAAACCATTTTTAAAACGGTATGTATTTCCTAAGTCATTATCTTCATAAAAAAAGAACTGGCCGGTAACTCCTAAGTCAAACATATCATTTCGGAAGTTCAGGTTACGGGCATTACGGGCAGGGTTAGTAGATAATTTATCATCTCCTTCCAATCGTAAATAATCCAACGCGACCTTAATAGAAATTTTAGGTTTTATTTTATAACGTACAAAAACCCCAAAATTCCAGCGGGTTTTAGCTAATTTCATATCGGCAACAAAATCCCTACGGGTTTTTTCTTTACCGCCTATATCTCCCAGATAATTAGAAACACCCACCGAAACGCCATAATCCAAGCGTCTTTGAGCTTTAATTAGAGTGGTAGTGAACAATAAAGTTAGAAATAAGGTAAATATTTTTTTCATTACACTATTTGAGATTAGTACACAAAAATAATAAAATCTTTAACTTTATGCCAAAAATAATACCAAATGAAAACAATTAGCCAATTATTTAACATAAAATACCCCATTATTCAGGGCGGAATGATCTGGTGCAGTGGGTGGGAATTGGCTGCTGCCGTATCAAATGCAGGAGGTTTAGGACTAATCGGTTCAGGCTCCATGTACCCCGAAGTATTAAGAACACACATCCAAAAATGCAAACAAGCTACCGACGAGCCTTTTGGGGTAAATGTGCCATTGCTATATCCTAATATAGAGGATCATATGAAGGTTATTATTGAAGAAGGTGTTAAGATTGTGTTTACATCTGCCGGAAATCCGAAAACCTGGACCCAACATCTAAAAGGGCATGGAATCACTGTTGTTCATGCCATATCCAATGTAAAATTTGCCTTAAAATGCCAGGAAGCCGGCGTTGATGCTATTGTAGCGGAAGGCTTTGAAGCGGGAGGACATAACGGACGGGAAGAGACTACCACCCTGGTATTGGTTCCCCAGATAAAAAAAGCCATTGCCATCCCTTTAATTGCAGCGGGTGGGATTGGTTCGGGACAAGCCATTGCCGCAGCATTTGCACTGGGAGCTGACGGTGTACAAATAGGAAGCCGCTTTGTAACCACTCATGAATCGTCGGCTCATATTAACTTTAAAAACTATGTTATAGCTACCAGAGAAGGTGACACTACGCTTTCTTTAAAGCAATTAACCCCCGTAAGACTCATTAGAAACCACTTTTTTAATAAAGTAGATGAGTTAGAGAAAAAAGGCGCCAGTGTGGAGGAGTTAACCGCTTTATTAGGCAAAGGGCGTGCAAAGAAAGGCATGTTTGAAGGAGATATGGAAGAAGGGGAACTGGAAATAGGACAAGTTTCGGCATCTATTGACAAGATACAATCGGTACAGGAAGTATTTGATGAACTGATTCATGAGTATAATGCAACCTTAACCCGCATTTCCACTCAAACGATGTCGTCGTTAACGGCGTAATTTATGAATATCTTTTATGGTATTTTTTACCCGTGATTTTATTCCCGGCGGCTCATCGTATATATTCAAATGATTTAAAATTGTATCTAATTCATCGAGCAACTCAGGGTATGGCTTGGAAATATTAAATACGATCCTGATTGCAAAAGACCTGACAGCAATGGCTTCGGAAGGATCATTGAGATACCCGTAACATTTATCCAATAAAAAAGATTCCTGTTTTTTAGGAACGGGATATTCCTGAAATAAACGCAAGGTATTTCGAATTACTCCGTTATGCAGGCCTTTTCTACTTAAATTTTTAATGAGCTTATCATGGTATTTTTTCACACTGTCGTATGCCTGATCGCTACAATGGCTTAAAACCCACATTGCGCGGCTACTTAACAATAAATCTTCAGACATTGCCAGATCAGTTAATTCAAGCAATTCATTATTTTTCAAAACTTTTTTAGCTAATACCGGAGCGCTAAAGTTCCTTATTTCATTGGTTAATTCATCTGCCAATTCTGTTTGTGATAATTTCTTTTTCACTTTAAGATTTGTTTTTTATACAAACAAAGATAAAATTTATAATTTTGAACGTATCTTGCCGTTTAATTAAAAAAATGATTAAACTCGATTAATTTTAAACCACCAATGAGTTCATTCATTCCTTCTATAGAAACACTGCTTCCCCAAGAGATTGAATCATTTCAGGAACAAAAACTTCAGGAATTAGTACAGTATGTAGCTACTCATTCCACCTTTTATAAATCTCATTTTAAAACCCATGGGATAGATGCCGGAACTATCAAAACACTTACTGATCTTAAACGAATTCCGGTTACGACAAAAGATGATCTTCATCATTACAACAAAGATTTTATTTGCGTAAACCCTGATAAAATTATTGATTATGTAACTACCAGCGGAACTTTAGGTGATCCCTTAACGTTTGTATTAACGGATAAGGACCTGGAACGTCTTGCATATAATGAATCTATTTCTTTAGCTTGTGCGGGCGGAAGTAAACACGATATTTACCAGTTAATGACTACGATAGACCGAAGGTTTATGGCAGGCATGGCTTATTTTTTAGGATTAAAAAAAATGGGAGCCGGTGTAGTGCGTGTGGGTAATGGTATGCCGGAGTTTCAATGGGATACCATTAAACGGCTAAGCCCAACCATTGCTATCGCTGTTCCTTCTTTCCTGATTAAACTGATAGAGTTTGCTGAACAGAATGGGATCGATTATAAAAACTGTAGTATAAAAAAAGTAGTTTGTATTGGTGAACCTATTCGTCATGAAAATTTCGAATACAATACTTTAGGTAAACGTATTACAGAAAAATGGCCGCTGGAATTATTCAGTACGTATGCTTCTACCGAAATGGGCGCTGCGTTTACCGAATGTGAAGCAGGAAGGGGGGGGCATTACCATCCTGAATTACTGATAGCGGAATTTTTAGATGACCATAACAACCCGGTTGCAGAAGGAGAAGCAGGGGAACTAACGGTTACCACACTGGGTGTTGAAGGTATGCCTTTACTGCGTTTTAAAACCGGAGATATTTGCAAAGCCCATTACGAAAAGTGTAGTTGTGGAAGAACTACCTTACGTATCAGCCCTATTTTAGGGCGAAAGCAACAAATGATCAAATATAAAGGAACGAGCTTGTACCCTCCTTCCCTGTATGATATTTTAAATACTGTACCTTATATTAAAAATTTTATAGTAGAAGTTTTTACCAATGAAATTGGTACAGACGAAATTGTGATCCATGTAGGAGCTATTGATGCACCGGAAAATTTTGATAAAGAATTAAAAGATCATTTCAGAGCGAAGCTAAGAGTTGCACCCACTATTATTCTGGAAACACCGGAAAATATAGCAAAAAGGCAGTTTCCTGAAATGAGCAGAAAACCAATTATTTTTATAGACAGAAGAGTAAAGTTATGATGAAACAATATAAATCACAGGCACCGAACCAAGTAAGTGAATTTGCAAAAGAATTTAATTTTGAATTACTGCGTCCTTATTACGACACCGAAACAGAAGAGGTTATGAAGCGTATTGCTGTTGACCCTACTTACCACCAGGCTATGGCTTATTTGTGGCCACATATGAGCAGAGAAGATGCTGTGCAAAAAGCCCTTGATACTAAATCTCCGTTTGAGTTTCAAATAGGCTATATGCACCATGCCATTTGGACTATTGTTAATACAACCTCAACCGGTTTGTCGTATTCAGGTATTGAAAAGCTTGACAGGGATAAATCTTATTTATTTGTAGCGAACCACCGTGATATCTTATTAGACAGTGCTATTTTGCAAATTATCCTGGATAAAGAAGGTTTCTCTACCTCTGAGATCACGTTCGGTTCTAATTTAATGGAGCAGGGTTTTATTACGGATTTCGGAAAAATGAACCGGATGTTTATGGTGAAGCGTGAAGGTAATGTGAAGGAGTTGTATGATATTTCAAGGCAACTGAGTGCCTATTTAAGACATACGATTTTAGATAAAAACGTAAGTGTGTGGATTGCACAGAGAAATGGCAGAACAAAAGATGGTAATGACCTTACTCAAACAGGCTTATTAAAAATGCTGAATATGAGTGGCGGTAAAGATTTTAAGAAAAATTTCACTGAGCTTAATATTGTACCACTCACCATTAGCTTTGAATATGAGCCATGCGATGCGTTAAAAGTACAGGAATTATATCTATCATCGTTACACAGTAAATACGTTAAATCGCCGGGAGAAGACCTCAACAGCATCCTTACCGGTATTAAACAACCTAAAGGTAAAATACATTTAGCCTTTGGTACTCCTCTTCGGACAGAACTTGAAGAGATAGACCAGACGAAAAATGAAAATGAAAAAATAAGATTATTGGCAGTAGCTATTGATAAACAGATCCATCAACATTATAAATTATACGCAGTGAATTATATTGCCTATGATCTGCTTCATGAAACAAATGTATTTGAAAGCTCTTACTCTTCGGAAGAAAAAGAACACTTTTTAGCATACATCCAATCGCATATAGAAAAGCTTAATGGTGAAAAAGATGCTTTGAAAGCTCTCTTTTTAAAATTATATGCTTTTCCTGTAGCAAATAAATTGATCTAAAATAAAAGTACTCCTACTTTACAAAATACATTAAACCGGTTTGCACCGCGCACCCTCCAGGGCGCGGTTTTTGCCATATACTGATCTGGTGTGGGATTGGTATCGCTTAAGCCTTCGTCAATTACATCAAAAAGGGTAAATGCAAATGCAAAAACCTGCATATTAAATCCATAATCAACCGTAATCCTATTATATAAAATTCTGCTTTTACCGATACCAAATGAAATATCGAAACGTGTAAAAGATTGTTTAGTATCACCAAAGTTTGAAAAACGCTTGGTAGTATAAGGATAATTATCTGCTCTGTAAGCAATATTCATTTCAACTGGATCATACGTACAGCTATATCTTCTGATCGTTGGGCCAAATAGCATATAAGTTCCCCAGGGTGCCAGGTATTTCCCAAAAAAGAGCTTCCCATATAAGGTAAAATTAACGCCATTGATATAGTATAATCCGTTAAGATCTCCACTTATCGTTTGTGTCCGAACATATCCATAACTATCCGTATTATATATATTTCCGTATGTTACCCTGGAATTATCATAAGTTGTTTTATAAAAACGGGCCGAAAAACCGATCATCATTTTTTTTGATAAGGCATATTCTACAAATCCTTCCTGGTGAAAATTTAAAGCAAACGTTTCTGTATTTGCATTTCCACCATTATGTCCAAAAATGGAATTGCCATTACCATTAGAACCAAATATGGCAGGGCTGGTACTAGCACCATAACCAACGATAAACCGTTTTCCCATGTAGCCGGGAACTTGTGAGAAATCATTAAAAGCAATTAAAATGCTCAACAATACATATACTTTTTTTAGTGTTTTCATTTTAAAATAACAATACCCCCACTTTTAGAAACACATTAAACCTATTGACACCTCTTATTCTTGCCGCCGATGTTTTTTCGATGTATTCGCTCATGGATAAATAATTGGAATCGCCAATATTATCATCAGGAGCATCAAACACCGTAGCAGTTAAAGCAAGTAAATTAATTGTATATCCATAATCCAATATAACTCTGTTTCCTATAATTCTGCTTCTGCCATTTCCTATCATAATGTCAAATCTCTTGTAAGACTGTGTTGTAGACCCAAAATCAGAATAGTAAGTGTTGGTGTAATCATATGTACTATAATCTCTTGCACTAACGCTCACATACATATTATCGGGGTCGTACGTTGATTCAAAAGTATTGAGTGTTGCGCCAAGAATAAAATATTTACCCCATGGTGCCAAATAGTTTTCCTTATAGAATTTAAAATACAAGGCATAGTTTCTTGCTTTAATACTTGTAAAGCCGGTGGGATTATTGTTTAACTGATCAATGCTGGAAGAAGAATAGTCAAACACCTTTACATCTCTTGTATTTGCATACATGGTATTATAAAATTTTGCAGAAAAGCCCACGCTCACATTTTTTTTCATTGCAAATTCGATAAAGCCTTCGTGCAATAAATTAATTCCCGCTTTTCCTCCCGAAGCAACTAATCTCGGGCTCGCATTTATACCATAGCCCACGACAAATCTTTTACCCATATACCCGGGGGTTTGGGCAAAACAGGTAACTGAACAAATAATGATAAGAATTGAAAATACAAATTTCATGAGTGTATACATTTTATGAATGATAAGGAAAAATTAAGTCCATTTATAAACAGTGATTTATATTTCCTTTTTAAGTCGTTGTAATTCAAATAACATTTGGTACACTTTCGCATTTACCATGTCTTTCGTATCTCTGCCTTTATACACTTCCTGTTTTTTATAAATCATTTCATTATTTAGCAAATCATACACAAAAGCATAGTAATAAGTAGCCTTACGACCTCTTTTACTTCTATAATTAACGATCCCGGTTTTTAATACATACTGAGTGGCATACTTTTTAATTAAGCTATTAATATCATTTGTATTAAAAATGGGGTTTTTAGCTGTAGCAGTGCCATCAAATTTTTCGGAGAACCAATCATTCATCACAGAATAATCATTTACTTTATCTACCTGGGTTGAAGTAATTAAACTCGGATCTAGGGTTACAATTTCAAAGTTTTGCCTGCTTGCACAATCATTTACGGTTACAACAAATTTTTCCTGCTTGGCATCGGAATCAACATAACGTACTTCTTCCGATTTCTTTTCATCTATCTTCAAATAAAAGGGCTCAAGTAATAATACCTTAGCAATCTTCACTTCCTGGTACTTGTGTTTACCTTTTCGTTTCTTTTTTGTAACATAGGTTTTAGGTGCATTATAATTTGAGAACCCGGCTGAGCTTTCGTCTTTAATACCTGCACTTGGGAATTTTGAAATAAACTCTTTATCGTTCATTAATAAGTCAACATAAATTTCCTTATAATAAGCGGTATCATAATTTTTAAAGCTGTTTTCTTTTTGAATGTTGGCAATCAAATCTGTTTTTGAAGAAGAGCTTTCTTCTTTTGAAACGATAGTGTCTTTTTTAACCACAACGCTATCTGGCTTCACATTCGTTCTTACAAAATCCAAAATACCCCAATCGGTTTTAGCCATTAGTTTAAACAGACTATCTGAGCAAGCGTTGATTACTCTGTTATCAGGAAATAATTTGTGTTTTCGATACACATAATTTAATGAAAGGATTGTCCATTCATTAGCCGGCATTTTATTTACGAGATGATACACTTGCTGAGGATAGCTTTCTATATCGGTATGTGTTGGAATCCCGTTTTCTAAATAGGAGTCGCTGTCGTAACGTAAATCACCTTTATCATAAAGGGTAATAGCGTACATACATTTGCTCATTACTTCGGCCAGGTATTGATTTTGAGGATATTTTTTTTCGAGAATATAAGCTGCATAAAAGGCATTTAAATAATCGCGGTTTTTTAAATATAACCGGCAAAGTTCCATTCTTGCCAGATCTCTTATGTATTCAAATTTTTCTTTACCGTTAACATAGCTTACTCTTCCTGTAGCGTTTCTTTTTGAGATCAATTCAGAAATAGCCTGTTTACGCTTTGCCGTATTGGGATGGGTATGCTTGGTATCATCTTCTCCCGAATTATTTCTGATAGAGGATACTTCTTTCAAGAAATACTTTTCCGGTATTTTATAGCTGGGGTTGTTGAAATAGTTTTTTTGAAACTCAACCAATTCAAACGGAAGATGTGCATATTGCAATACATCAAAGGCTTTTTCTGCCTGTTTAAAATCATAATTCGTTTGCTCCAATAATTTAAAGCCTTCTATATCAGCTTCGCTTTCCTGCTCTTTAGAGTATTGGCACTTTTCAATTAATTTATCTTCATTGCTTTTTCCATCGTAATTTTTACGGTCTATTTTTTTATTGTTTACATAGCCATTAATATTATGCTTTTTTACGTAATGCGAAATTTCGTGTGCCAGGATGTAAGCCAACTGTGCTTCTGTTTCTGCCTGCGAAATTAAACCGATATCAATAAAAATATATCCTTTATCGTAACTATAGGCATTAACTACCGGCGATTTGAGAGTATAAATATGTAATTGATTTTTTAACGTTGGATTGTTTTTAAGAATAACGCCTGCAACACTGTTTAAATATGCTGTCACCTCATCATTAATGAGGGTATTACCACTTTTTACAATTTTCTCAATTTCATAATTAGCTGCAGTGAGGTAATTAGTTTTGATACGCTTGTCTTCCTCTTTTTGCTTGTTGAGTGCAGTAATATCATCTTTAATAATGCTACGGATATTTTGAGTAAAAATATCCGGTAACGTTCCCGACGATTTTAATGGTGTAAAATTTTGTTTAAGATCTTGTTGTGCAAGCAAGTTACCTGCAAGCAAAATAAGGGGGAGAATCATTTTTTTCATAAAGTGGGCACTATTTTATAAATATAAAAAATCCTCTTTAGCCATTAGCTACAGAGGATTTTAATGTTGAGTACTATAGCAGGTTAGTCAAATTTGATTTTCGAAAATCTGTCTTGTCCTTTGTCTTCTGTGTAAATAAAAATTTCGTTGTTTTTACTTTGTACAAATATTTCACAATCCGAAGGAGGAATAAACTGAGGGTTACGTTCTTGCACCGGTGCAAAACAATAATCTTCGTTTTCCATTAATACTTTTCTTTCCGTTACTTTTCCATCCTGTAACGACATGGTGTTACATACGAAGTTTGAACCATGGATACCTCTTACTGATTTAAGATCTTTCGCTTCAAAATCAGCTTTTGCGTAACGTTCAATATTTTTTGGATGATCATCATTTAAAATATAAAGGTTTTTGCTGGTTGCTAAAGCAATGTATTGTTTAAATAAATGCTTGTAATTTTGTCTGTCAACGTTTACACGTAAAGGACTGTTTTTGATCCATTCAAATTCGCCTTTAGCATTTAATTTGGCAACAATTACATCCATGTATTCGTAAGTCCAATAAACATTGTAACCGTATTGAGTACGTTCTACAACCATTTGTTCCTGGTATTGCTCCCCTACATAGTAACTTATATCTCCAACAGGAATAATATAATCTAATTTATATTTAAAATATTTTGATCTTCTTGGGTTAGATTCCAATGCAGTTAACAACTGATCATCAAACGTTTTTACTGTTTTTGATTTTACTTTTTTAGTTGCTAAATCTATTTTGAAATTAAAGATCCCGATTTTAACCAGGTCACGTCCTTTACGCTCGATCACATCTTTTAAAAATCCACCGATTGTAATTTCGTTTGTGTTATTTTTACTGAATTCAATATCACTTACAAGGTAATTATCATCAAAAGGTAATTCAACTACTGTAGCTGCTTGCGCGTTAGCATCAACAATACCCATTGACAAGCCATATCTTCTTTCTTTTTCAGTTGAACCCTTAGCTTCGTAAGAATAGCCATAATATACATTATCTGCATCATCCAACATAAAGCCAATAAAGCCTGTAAAATCATCAGTTCCATTAATATTACTGTTTTTTGTCCAAAGTTTTTTCTCCGAAACAACATCCATTAAAATTAAATCTGTTTTATAATTATCTTTTTTATCTGCTTTATGACTTGCTTTAATTAAAAATTTAGTTTTAGCAGGGTTAGCGATAATATCAAAACTAACAAACTCGTAATGATCGGATGTATAAGATACGACTTCTTTAAGCTGATTGTTTACAACGCCCGCAGAAGTTACGGTTTGATAAAACAATGTCATTTTATCCGCTTTTTTATCGTACTGGCGACGGAATATAAACACTTTTCCATCTGTATAAAGTACATCTTCAATTTTGGTTTTGTTTTCTTCTTCTAAACTTACTTCTTTAGAAAACACAGGCTTTAGTGTTTTTTTATCGTATTTTTCAATAAAGAAAGAGGTTCCTTTTCCTTTACTTCTTACACGGTATGCAAAAAAACTATTGTCATCCCCACCCAACATTCTATTCATTTTGCTGTCACGGTCGTTTTCTAAACCGGGCCCATTGGTCATGGTTGCTTGTCCTAAAGCAATACTTGATATTGCTAATAAACAGGTTAATGTTTTTAATTTCATAAAAGAGTTTGTTAAATTAGTTGTTAAATATAAGCATTTAGAGTATTTCTTTTTATTTTTTTAGTACTCATATATAGTGATATTGACACTATAATGATGCTCTGAGAGCTAAATTTATATTATTTCCTGCACATATACAACAGTTCACCTTTTGGCAAACGGTAACGTTCTACCAGCTCAGGGGTAATTTCTTTGGTATAATCTTCCACGGTTACTTTAAATCCTGCTGCGGCTAATTTATCTTTATAATCCAGGCCAAATAACCGCACATGGTCCTTTTGCCAGAAATGAATTTCTCTGTCTTTTTCGCTTGTAATCGTTTTATCCTCGTATGTTTCGTAGCGGCTTACATCTTGGGGGATCTGAAAAATTCCAAAGCCCCCCGGTTTCATCATCCGATATAGTTCGCGGATACACTGGTCGGCATCTTCTACATGTTCCAACACATGATGGCAAAAAATAACATCAAACGTATTATCATCAAAAGGGGCTTTATGCAAATCGAAATGTACATCGGCAATAGGAGAATTATAATCGCCGGTTGTATAATCCAAATTAGGCATAGCCCTGAATAATTTATAAAAGCATTGTTCAGGGGCTATATGTAATAGTTTATGTTTGGCTGTAAAAAAATTGGTTTTATTTTTAAGATATAACCAAAGCAACCTATGACGCTCTAAGGATAAGCTTCCAGGACAAAGTACATTATCGCGCTTAGCTCTTCCACTGTAACCATAGGGCAAAAATTTACGATAGGTTTTCCCACTAATAGGATCTTCGTATTTATTGCCATAATATACTATAGGAGCAATTTTGCTAAATATTAAACTTAACTGAATAAGTATGGGGCGTGGAACTGTACGGAGGATAAAATGAAACATAGATTACCGGATGTGAATATTAAAAAATCGGGACATGAAATAACAAAGGTTGTGTGAATGCTATATTATTTATTTACTTCTATAATTAAAGGAACAATGGTTTTATTGGTAACATCGGCAGTAAAATTTATCCTATCAGTTACATTAAATTTAACATCGGCAATAGCTTTATCGGCTATTATTTCATTAATTCGTTGCTGATAGTCTTTCGCTTTATTGGCATTAAATTTTTCGTTCAGGGTTTTAAAGTCGAGCGCTTCCTTTGATACCAATACGCAAATATAATCTTTTGTACCTACATTATCGGGGGTCATGCTCTTATCTCTCGGAAAAACACGTGTGCCTGTAATGCCACAATAGGCGCTATGTTTTGGGGTGTATGGAAACAGCACATAAGAACCATTGTCGGTTTCTTTACCAAAAATATAAACGTAACATTCGATATTGTTTGTTACTTCAACTTTAAATTTTGTTCCTATCGCTACTTTACCCATCGTTGAATAGGTATTGTTTCCTTTATAAGAAAGGGGAATGTAGTTCTTAGTTCCCTTTTCTACCAGCGCTAATGAGCAATTCAGTTTAGTCTGATCTTTTTGGTCAGGCATAGGGAAGATGCCATACGCTTCGGTTGCAAAGTTTACAACATCTTTATAACTCACCCATGCACGGCCTTTTCTGCCCCATTTAGGTCCCCAGGAGTTTTGAATTAAAAATGCCCCGTCTTTTTCAAAAAAGCGATCGTCGTAACCAATAATACACATACAATGGCCACCAAACCCGTTTTGATCATAGTCTGAATTAGAAGGGATCCACACCTCTTTTCCTTCCATTTCCTGCATAAAGGTTCCCCCTACACTCATTCCAATCACTACAGGGGCATTATGAGCCAGGTTTTCTCGAATGGCATTTACATCAATGGTATAATCATCTCCACTGATAGATAAACGGTTTGCTCCTTTCATTTTAAAACGAGCTGCATCTTTTTTAATATACCCGTCAGGTTGTTTTGCACATGAATTTTCATCATACGGAAAATCGTTATAAGGCACAGAACCATTATTGGTTAAGAGATCCATTGCTTTATTAATGTAAGTTCCCTGACAATCTTCCAAACCTATCTGGTTGTAGGTATAAGCAGGACTAAAGGCTATTTTATCCGGATTTTGCCCCGTAACAACTGATTCTAAAATAGTTCGTGCGGCGTAGGTACTTCCCCACCCTACACAGGAACCCTGCTGTCCCTGATCCTGAGCTATTGGCGCAAATCTTTCCAACGATACTTTTTCGGGCAATTGCTCATCGGGACTTAAAGCGGCATATACTTGTGCACTGTCATATACTTTTGGATCGAGTGTGGCTCCTTTACCATAGGATGCTCTGCTTTCCTGTGAAGTACCACCACCACTACAACCACCTTTGAAAAAATAAAATGCCCCTGCAATTATAATTACCGGGATAATTAATTTGGGATAACGAAACAAAAAAGGGAGTATCATCATGATAATGTTACCACCGCCTCCACCGGAGCCACCTCCCGATGAGCCTTTTCCTTCCTGATTACCACTGTAACCTTCGTTAGAATCATCATCATCTGTCATTCTTATCGGCATACTCTTTTTGTTTTAATTAAGCTTTAAATTTACAAAAAACATAGTTTAATAAAACAGGCTAACTTAATTAATTTGTTATTTTTGTAGAATTGGGCAACACATTATGGCTAAAGTAAGCACACAGAAAAAATCAAATTCAAATACAGTTAACGCGTCAACTATGTTTGACAAATTTGAGATATGGGCAGAGAAAAACGGAAAAAAACTTTTTTATGGTTTCCTCAGTTTAACCTTGTTTTTTTCTCTTGCTTTATTTAACGTTCGTTTTAGCGAAGCTAACGACGACTCGGGATATATTGAGGCTGCCTGGAAATATGTAAATGACTTCCCTAATTTCTATTTCACGTTTAATGCCCCTTTATACCCCATGTTTTTAGCAGTGGTATATAAAGTGTTTGGCTTTAATATTCTATTGTTTAAGTTAACCAATGTTGTGTTATATTTCTTTTCTGTATTCATTTTCTGGAAAACGCTATATAAAAGGGTTCCTTTTATCATTTTGATTCCGGTAATGCTGTTTATATCCATTAATTATTTAATGATGTATTTTGCCAGCATGACCTTTGTGGAAGCGTTTTACTTATTCCTTCAATCTGTATTGTTTTTTGTAATGGCTAAGTTTTTTGACAGGCCCACAGACAAGCCTATTAAAGATGAATTGAAATATTGGGTTTTAATAGGTCTTCTTTGTTTATTGATCAGTATTTCTAAAAATATTGCAATTGTTATTGTTCCTTCTATCATATTTGTTTTTCTTCTTCAAAAAGACTGGAAAAGAGCTGGGTTAGCAGCACTTTCTTACGGCGTATTCAGGCTCATTTATGAAATAACGGTTAGGTCTGTCTTTGGATCTGTTAATCAGTTTTCCAATCAGGGAAATATGTTATTGTTAAAAGACCCTTATGATAAGAGCCTTGGTAATGATGATTTTTCAGGGTTTGTAGGCAGATTTTTTGATAATAGTAACCTATACCTTAGTAAACGTTTTTTTCAAATTATCGGTTTCAGAGATGAAAACTCAGTAGAAGTATATGGTTTTTTGGCGTTTTTATTAATGGTTGCCATTTTAGTAGGTTCCATTATGTATTTAAGGCAAAAAAGCACTTTTCTCAAATTTATTACAGTTTATTCAGTAGGAACCATGTTAACCTCTTTTATCGTGTTACAAGCCCGTTGGGACCAGCCCCGACTTGTATTGATATACATGCCGGTATTGTTTCTGATTCTTTACAATTTATTTTATACATCGGTAAAAAAATCGTCTATGGGTCAGTTAATATACGTTTCAGTAGTAGGTATTATCTGCCTATCTATAACATTATCTACAGTAAAACGTGCCTCCATAAATATTCCTATTGCCAAAAAGAATTTAAGCGGAAATATTTATGAAGGGTATACTCCCGATTGGCAAAATTTTTTAAAATGTAGCAGATGGTGTAAAGACAGTTTACCTGAAAGTGCGCTTGTTGTAAGCCGTAAGGCACCTATGAGTTTTATTTATGCCAAAGGCAAAAGGTTTTTCCCTATTTACAGTGTTATCAAAAAAGATAGCCTTACCCAGCAATCAAACCCTGATAGTGTTTTGGCTTATTTTAAAGCTAACCATGTTACACATATTATGCTTGCTTCCTTACGTTTAGATCCTCAAAAAAATACTGGTAATTTTATTAATACAATTCATAATATTGCTTATCCTATCTTAAATAAATATCCTGATAAGCTTACATTAATTCATACAGAAGGCTTAAGCGAACAAGCTTATCTATTTAAAATTAATTATTGATAAAGGATAAATTAATCCTTTATCAATATCCTTTACAATCGTTTGGAATCAACAACATCAATTGCTTCCGCCTGACCCATTCGTCAGATCTCCATTGAAAAAACGGGCTTATAAAACAGGCCATTTGCCGTGTCATTAAATAGATAGTAGTATAGCAAAGTTTATACGCTTTGGATGAGCTTTTACGTATAATAGAAAAGGAAATCGTGTTTATTGGGGTACTGCAATTAAATCGGTAGACCCTTTTTGAGGAATGTGTTTTTTGTAATTATCTAAATTAATTTCAGCGTCGGATTGTGTGTCAAACAATTTATAATTCAGGTCTTTAAAATAACGATGGTAATAATCGAAAGAAATATTTTTTTCGTCCATTACATATAACCCAATTTCAAAAATAATTTTCGGCCTGTACTTCGCTATTGCTTTTTTAGCACCTTTAAATACCTCATATTCATGACCGTCTGTATCAATTTTAATAAAATCAATTTTATCAATTGCATTTACTTCAACAAAATCATCTAATGAAATAGCCGGAACGCCTTCTGTTGATTTGGGAGTACCTAAATGCACAGGGTGATCATTTGTACTTCTTTCACCATTAACTTTCCAGCTGGAAAATGCTACGATATCAGGCTTAGTATCTGATTTTTCGGAAACAAAAGAATTAATAACCGTTACATTTTTCGCAATGGATTCGTTTAAGCTTAAATTCTTCTTTAATCTTTCCAAAGCATAAAAAGTGGGTTCAAAAGAATACACTTTCCCATTGGGAACAAGCTTTGCAAACTGAAGAGTCATAAGTCCAACATTTGCACCTATATCGATGATTGTAAAATCGTCCTTAATGGTAAGGAATGCATTTTTTGTAACATGTTTTTGAAAATCACCAAACAAATATAAGGAGAGTTCAATGCCTTCTGATAAATCTACTTCATAGTTAACACCATCTTTTTGGATGATTCTTTTTTCTTTACCAACAAAAATGGTAACTGTTTTATATAAAATTTTAGCTAAAAAAATTTTTATACGTGTTATAGGAAGCCAACTGTTGAGCATAATCAATTATTAAGGGATAAAGATAATTTTTTTCGGATATAAACGAAAGTTTATCTGTTATAAAAAATCGTCATTCTACTGTGCAATCGCAACCTCTCTTTTCCTCACAAGCACCAGTCCTCCTGCTGTAATCAAAGCATTAATTACAATAAGTTCATTTCCTATTTCGTAACAGCAAAATGGCTTAACTGCATAATTTGCCAATAGATAAGTTACAACAGGTGCTAACACACATACTACCGGAACATAGGTATCTTTTAAGTTTATTTTTGTAAACAAGCCTAATGTAAACAAGGCCAGTAAAGGGCCATACGTATAACCCGCTATCATTAAAATGGTATCAATAATGGCCCGTTGGTTCACCACATCAAACACAATAATTACCAACCACATTACTACAGCGAAACCAAAATGGATATATGTTCTGCGTTGCGATTTTTGCTTTTCGGTTAATTGTGTATTTCTGTCGTATTCCAGCATATCCACATAAGTGGAAGTAGTGAGAGTTGTAAGCACGCTATCAGCACTACTAAAAGTTGCCGCCGTTAATCCTATAATAAACACCAGTCCTGCAAATATCCCTAAATGATTTAATGCCAGGTTAGGAAACACTTTATCGGTAATTACTTTTCCTGTTTCCGGATTTGTTGGCAATGGAATACCGCTTGTATCATAATACTGGTATAATAAGGCTCCCAGGGCTAAAAAGAAAACCGTTACAATAACCATTACAATACTAAACCAAAAAATATTTTTCTGCGCATCTTTAAGCGATTTGCAGCTCAGGTTTTTTTGCATCATATTTTGGTCAAGCCCCGTCATAGCAACAGCTATAAAAATGCCACCAATAAATTCCTTAAAAAAGAAATTTGATTTTTTCCAGTCCCAGAAAAAAGTGTTCGAATAATCGGATGTAACAATATTTGAGATGGCTTTTCCAAAACCAATATCCATTTTATTGATGATCACAATAATGGAAATGACTACTCCCAACACTAAAAACAGAGATTGAAATGTATCTGTCCACACCAGTGTTTTTATTCCTCCTTTATACGTATACAATAACATCAATGCCAGAATAATAGAAACACTGAGCCAAAACGGCACATGAAAAGCTGTGATCCTATCGAATACAAAAAACTGGATAACTCCTGTAGCTAAAAATAAACGTCCGGAAGCCCCTAAAATACGTGACAAAATAAAAAAGAAAGCTCCTGTTTTTTGCGTGTGCTTTCCAAATCGGGTTTCCAGATAGGTATAAATGGAAATGAGATTCATTTTGTAATAGATAGGCAACAATACGTTCGAAATAATAAAATAACCGATAAAATACCCCATTACTAACTGTAAATAGGAGAAATGTGAGGCACCTATTTTACCGGGAACAGAAATATAAGTTACTCCACTTAAGGAATCGCCTATCATACCAAAAGCAACGGCATACCAGGGAGATGCTTTATTTCCTAAAAAATACGTATCTGCTGTAGAGTTTCTTGAGGTGATATAGGCTATTAATAACAATCCACCAAAATAAAGGCAGATACATAAGATGATGAGTATAGGCGACATGCGGTTAAAAGTACCTATTACAATTGGGCTATATGAACTAAAAATTACCTTATTTTAAATAACAAAACGTTAATATCTTTTATGATACAAAAAGGGTTATTCGGACCCCATAATTCTTATTTTTATATTATCTTGTAGCCTATAAAGTTATGGAAGATATTATCTCTAAAATACCGCGTGAACTGCTTTTAAGCGAATTAAACAACCACACCTACGTTCGTAAAACCAATAATGGTGATAATGAAATTTACATTATTACCCATCATGATTCACCTAATACCATGAAAGAAATTGGGCGTTTGAGGGAAGTTACTTTTAGACATGCCGGCGGCGGAACCGGAAAGTCTATTGACATTGATGAGTTTGACCTTGGAGAACACCCTTATAAACAGCTATTGGTATGGGATCCCATAGAACAGGAAATTGTGGGTGCTTACCGTTACATTTTGTGTAAAGACGCCGAATATGAAAATGGTAAAGTACTCTTAGCAACTACCGAACTCTTTGATTTTTCTCCTGAATTCTATAAAACCTACCTACCCTATACCATTGAGCTGGGAAGATCTTTTATTCAACCGCAGTACCAGCCGTCCGAGCAATTCAGAAAAGGATTATTCAGCCTGGATAATTTATGGGACGGCCTCGGAGCTATTGTTGTTGACAATCCTGAGATGAAATACTATTATGGAAAAGTAACCATGTATACTGACTTTAACATTGAAGCCAGGGATTACATTTTATCTTTCCTTCATTTTTATTTTCCGGATCCACAAAAGCTGGTAACGCCCATTCACAGTGTTGAGCTAAAAACAGATGTTTCCGAATTTTTAAAAGAACTGGAGGGTAAAACCTATAAAGAAGGACACGCTATTTTAAATAAACACGTAAGAGCACTAGGGGAGAACATTCCTCCTATGGTAAATGCTTATAGTAATTTATCCATCACAATGAAGTCGTTTGGTACCGCAATTAATCCTACCTTTGGAGGTGTGGAAGAAACAGGTATATTGGTTACAATAGCTGACATCTACAAAAGTAAATCAGACAGACACATTGAAACTTATAACAAAGAGTTAAAAGGTAGAAAACAATAACGACAAAGAGATCATACAGCGACCGGATAGAAAAGGTTTTAAGAACTAAATAACAAGTTCTGATTCACTTAAACGAAAAAGTCTTGTATCATCAAAACAACAACTCATGACTATTACAACAGCAAAATTTTTAAAAAGCAGTTCGGATAATAAAGGCTGTCCAACACCCGATAAGCCCGAGTTTGCTTTTATTGGCAGAAGTAATGTAGGTAAGTCTTCGCTTATCAATATGCTTTGCAATCAGAAAGATCTTGCTAAAACTTCTTCGAAACCCGGTAAAACACAGTTAATCAATCACTTTATCATAAATGATAAATGGTATCTGGTTGATTTACCAGGTTACGGATATGCAAAAACAAGTAAAACCAATTTAGATAAATTTGAAGCTCTTATCAGTAATTATATCACCAAGCGTAAGAATTTAATTTGCGTGATCATTTTAATTGACAGCCGCTTAGAGCTTCAACCCATTGATGGTGAATTTATGGACTGGTGCACTCAGCATGAAATTCCATTTTGTTTGGCATTTACCAAAACAGATAAGCTTGGTAAAAACCAATGGGCCAGTAATTATGCGAAGTATAAAAAGCGTTTAATGGATTATTGGGGTGAATTGCCAGTGATGTTTGAAACCAGTGCAGAGAAGAAAAAAGGTAAAGAAGAGATCTTAACTTACATTGAAGAAAATTTACAATATTTTATTCCTCCACCAAAAGGAGTAAAACAAACAGAAGAAGATGATGATGACTACGATAGTATCTGAGTGGCAAAAATTACAGAATAAATTAAAGGAGCGTTTTGGTTCGGAAATGGATCACGATGCCATTTTATTTATGATAGGATTACAGGAATTGGATAAGCCCTATAAAACATATAAAAAAGATGAAAAGCTCGAAGTGATGCATATAGGTGTTTGTACTGTTTTACAACCTTATGGATTTTATGAGTACAAAGGCCGTGATGATGATGACTGGCCACACTGGGAACTAAAAGAAAATCTTCCGCATTTAGATCCAAAACAACAAAATAAATTAATGAATGATGCCCTGATCGATTATTTTAAACGTACCGGGTTTCTGGATGAATAACCACAAAGCGACTAAATTTTATAATAACATTTAAACCTAAAACATGACTACAAAATTTCTATTATCCTTCATCACAGTAGCCACTTTAACGGCCACAGCGCAAGTGAAGCAAACAACCGTTCAAAAAAACCCTTCGGCAAAAACAGGTACAGTATCTGCAAAAGCCGCTCCAAAGTTATTGGAAACCGTTGCAAAAATTGGGAACGAAATGGTAATTCCCTATAAAAAATATGTATTATCTAACGGTTTAACCATTGTGGTTCACGAAGATCATTCCGATCCTATTGCCTATGTGGATATTACTTACCATGTTGGTTCTAATCGTGAACAACAGGGGCGTTCGGGGTTTGCACATTTTTTTGAACATATGATGTTTCAGGGTTCTAAAAATGTAGCGGATGAACAACATTTTAAAATTATTACAGAAGCCGGCGGAACATTAAATGGTTCAACAAACTCCGACAGAACAAATTATTTTGAAACTGTTCCTTCTAACCAGTTAGAAAAAATGCTTTGGTTAGAGTCTGACCGAATGGGCTTTTTATTGGATTCTGTTACTCAAAAGAAATTTGAAGTTCAGCGTGCTACTGTAAAAAATGAGCGTGGACAAAATTATGATAACCGTCCCTATGGTTTAGTAAGTGAAAAAACCGGGGAAGCATTGTTTCCGAAAGGGCATCCTTATTCATGGACCACCATTGGCTACATTGAAGATTTGAACCGTGTTGACGTAAACGATCTGAAACGTTTTTATATGCGTTGGTATGGCCCTAATAATGCAGTATTAACTGTAGCAGGAGATGTAAATACCGCAGAGGTTGTAAAACTGGCCGAAAAATATTTTGGTTCTATTCCACGTGGCCCTGAAGTGAAAAACATGGCTAAACAAGCTGCAGCATTAACCGAAAACAGATACATCTCTTACGAAGATAACGTTCGCTTTCCTTTGTTTAAAGTAACCTATGCTACGGTTCCATCCATGGATAAAGATGAGGCAGCATTAGATGTGTTAGGTGAAATTTTATCTTCATCTAAAAGCTCTCCCTTGTATACTGCATTTATCAAGTCACAAAAAGCTGTGTCTGCAAACGCATACAATTCCACACGTGAGCTGGCAGGACAGTTCGAAATTATGATCAGAGCTAATTCCGGTACAAAATTAGCGGATATTGAAGCCCTGTTAAATCAAACCTTAACCGATTGGGAAAAAACCGGCGCTACCAATGACGATCTTAAAAAGTACAAAGCATCTTACCAAAGTAATTTATACGATGCTCTTTCAACCGTTCAGGGAAAAGGAAAGCAATTAGCTGCTTACCAAACCTATGCGAACAATCCTAATTATTTAAAAAATGAAATAGCCAATACATTAAAAGTAACCAAAGAAGACGTAATGCGTGTATACAACACCTACGTTAAAGGTAAATTTGCAGTTATATTAAGCTGCGTTCCTAAAGGTAAATCAGAGCTGATCGCAAAATCAGACACATGGAAAATGTACGAACGGACTATTGAAGCGGAAAGTGCAGAATATAAAAATCTGTCTTACACTGAGCCCAAAGATAATTTCAACAGAAGTAAAATGCCGGCTTCAACGCCTGCTAAATTAGTACCGTTACCAAATTACTGGACTTCTAATTTCAGTAATGGTGTGAAAATTATTGGCATCAATTCCAATGATATTCCAAAAGTAAATATTTTATTCAGCATGCCAATTGGCCACCGTTACGAACCGGGCAATAAAGCCGGTTTAGCAGTATTACTGTCTTCTTTATTACAGGAGTCCACAGAAAAAAACAGTGCAGAAGAAATCTCCAATAAATTAGAGCGATTGGGAAGCAGCGTTTATTTTTCGGCAAGCGATAATGAAATAAGTGTAAACATTTCCTGCTTAAAACAAAATTTAGATTCTACTTTAAAAATTGCGCAGGAAATGATGTTCATGCCAAAGTTTGATCAGGAAGATTTTGACCTGGTAAAAAAAGAACAGTTGGATGGGATTACCAATCAATTAACACAGGCTACTGCTATTGCCAATAATGTATATGGTAAATTATTATATGGTGAAGGCACTACTTTAGCATTACCAAGTAACGGTAATACGGAAACCGTTAGTTCCATTACCTTAGATGATGTAAAAGCTTATTACAAAAATTTCTCGGCTTTTAACTCTGTATTAGCGATCAGTGGTGATATTGATCAGGCATCTGCTTTGAAAAAATTAAATTTCTTAACTAAGCTACAATCAACCGGTACAATGCCATTGGCAAAATACAGGTTACCCGAAATCGACAAAACGCGTATTTATTTTGTAGATAAAAAAGGTGCTCCTCAATCGGAGATACGTGTCGGGAATTTATCCTTGGCTTATGATGCAACCGCTGAATTTTTCAAATCAACCATTATGAATTATTCATTTGCGGGAGCATTTAACAGCCGTGTAAATTATTTATTACGTGAAGTAAAAGGTTATACTTATGGTGCAAGAGGTGGATTTTACGGTGGAAAATTTGCAGGTCCTTATACGATTAACGCAGGTGTAAGAGCTAATTCAACCGACAGCTCTGTGGTTGATATTATGGCTGAATTAAAAAAATACAATAACGGAGGAATTACAAGTGAAGAACTTGAATTCACTAAAAATGCAATGGCACAGGCAGATGCTTTGAAATACGAATCACCTTTCCAGAAATTATATTTTGTAAAACGTATTGTTGATTTCGATTTAGACAAATCATTTGTAGCCAAACAAGGTGAGATTCTTAAAAACATTGCTAAACCTGAAATTGATGAGTTGGCTAAAACCAATTTACCTTATGAAAAAATGATCATTTTAGTAGTAGGAGATAAAGCGTCAAACTATGATAAGCTTTCAAAATTAGGCTACGAAATTGTTGAATTAGATATTAACGGCAGTAAAGTCAAATAAAATAGTTTAGAAAGTAGGAAGATTAACAAGCCTGGAAAGTTTAACGCGATTTAAAACTTTTACTTTACAGGCTTGTTAACTTTCCAACTTTTAACTTTCGAACTTTTTAACGATAAAACATGAATATAGGAATTGTTTGCTACCCAACATTTGGCGGTAGCGGCGTTGTAGCAACAGAATTAGGAATAGCTTTAGCCGATAAAGGTCACAAGGTTCATTTCATCACTTATTCTCAACCTTCAGATTAAATCATTTTAATGAAAACATTTTCTACCATGAGGTTAATGTAAATGATTACCCGTTGTTTGATTACCAGCCTTATGAAAGTGTTTTAGCCAGTAAAATAGTAGACGTTGCTATTTATGAAAGACTGGATATACTTCATGTACATTACGCTATACCGCATGCTTCTGTAGCCTATTTAGCGCAACAGATCCTGAAATCAAAAAAGATTAAACTTCCTTATATTACAACCTTACACGGCACCGATATTACATTAGTTGGACAGGATCCGTCTTTTGAACCTGTCATTTTCTTTTCATTGAATAATAGCAATGCGATTACATCAGTATCTGAAAGTTTAAGAAAAGACACGTTAAAAACGTTTAAAATAGCCAATGACGTTAAGGTAATTCCAAACTTCATAAAAATTTCGGAATACGAAGACACTAAAGATATCTGCCAAAGACACCGCTTTGCGAAAGACAATGAAAAGATCCTGATCCATATTTCTAACTTCCGTAAAGTAAAACGTGTGGAAGATGTATTAAGAGTATTTGATATTGTAAGAAAAACCATACCGAGTAAATTGATTTTGGTTGGTGATGGCCCTGAAAGACCACAAATAGATAAATTATGCCGGGAGCTCGATACCTGTAGCGATATTATTTCTGTAGGGAAAATAGCTAACCCGAAAGAGATTTTAGGTGTAGGGGATGTTTTTATTTTACCATCTGAAACCGAAAGTTTTGGTTTATCGGCGTTGGAAGCAATGGCTATGAAAATACCGGTGATCTCAACCAATACAGGAGGTATCCCTGAATTAAACATTCATGGTAAAACAGGCTTTATGAGTAAAGTAGGTGATTACGAAGATATGGCGAAGAACACTATTACATTGTTATCGAACGAAGAAACTTACAAGCAATTTAAAGTCAACGCATTTGAACAGGCTAAAAAATTTGACCTCAATTATATTTTGCCAATGTATGAGAAATTATACAAGGAAGTGATTGCCGCAGGGATTTAGATTTTATAGAAGCTAACAAATAAAAATTAAAAAAAGATCACCTGATTATTTAAAGCGGCGAAAGGTCTTTTCTCCTTGGCTTGGTGCATTCCTGAAATTTTACCCGTTTAAAATAATTAAAGACACCATCAGGATTAGACGTTTTAATGTAATAGTTCCCAAGTGCCTGGTATAACTTAGTTTGATCGGTTGGCGTCTCTTTTTTATAATACTCCACTACCCCGTTTACAACCTCAGCCGTTAATACTTCCGATACGGATTCATAACTTTTATACCATTTAACTTCTTCCATTATTTTATGTATTGATTAAATTCTTTTTGTAATCCGTAAAAATCAGATTAAAGCAGCTCAACTTACTTTTCCGTTTCGCACTTAACCATGCTCTCTTTAATTTGTTGTTCTTCTTTAAGAGTCGATACCTCTTTGGTTAAAGCAAGTGTGTAATATTCTTTAGCCTTAGTGAAATTATTTCTGGAAAGATAAAAATCGCCCAGGATCTGATACATATAATAGCTCTCCGGATTAGATTTTACAAAAGCTATTTCAAAATTTTGTTGCAGTTCGATCGTTTGAGATTTTTTAGTAATGAATTGAATGTAGTGTTTCAACTGCTTAAATAGTAAGAAATTTTTATAACTCTGCGTTTTCAAAAACGGATCGGCAGCTATGGTATTCTGCTCAACATTAATCTCCTTACTGGTGTTTAATGTTTTGGCGTTTGCAAACACACTATCTAAATTATAGCATACAAATTCTCCACATTGGAAAGGGTTTGAGCTCACCCACATAAGTTTGTCCTGCGGTTTAAAGATTACCGCGTGATGTGCCAACAATTGGTTCAATCCTTTTTCATTTGTTAAACCAATGTTTTTATCATTCAAGCCTTTTTGATTTCTTAAAATGAAAGCGGCTCTGGTATAATTGAGCGTATCGTAACGGCTAAGTAACTGCCTCAATCGAATACTTCTATAGAGAGAAGAGCTTTCTATTTCATTACTTAAATTATGAAGGTCGTTGGCATATAAAGGTCCCTGGTAATGATTCGGACAAATGATCTGGTTCGAATTGGCCACTTCATAAATATCCATTTTTTCAGGAGATTTTTCAATACTGATACTTTTATTATCTGCAGCACTCCCAATTAAAATACTTTCCGATACAAACACTTTTCGTTTTTCAGCAATAGCAATGGCTTCCTGAATGTTAGAGGCATACTGCAAAATTTCTCTTGCCAATAAAGCGATAGGTGTTGCCGCATCAGTAGGTATAGAGCTTTTAGCTGCATTAATAGTTACGGTTAAACCTTTGTCATTCATTCCACTACAAGCACCAATAAAGCCGGCCCATGTAACCGTAGCAAATTTATTTCCTTTATCAGGATTTGTAAATTGCACTATTTTATTTTTCGCAAAGTCATCTCCGCTATAAAAATCGAAATTGCGTCCTACTAATAATTTACCATCAGCACTTTTTTCGTTCCATACAGCAAAAGAGGTGCAGCCAACAGTCATATTTTTATCCTGAAGAGCATGACCTATATCATGTGCACCATGGTAATTAAGAATTCTGTGATATTTTGGTGCTATAAAATCATACTTATCACTGGCAAATTTCGAGATCCCCAATATCTCTTCCTTATATTCTTCTGTAATATTATCCGGTAAATGCCTGTTGAAGTAGCCCACAAAAAATTTCAAAAACTTCAGATAGTTAATATCTGGTACTAATAATTTGATTTGATTCACAAACACATCTTCCTGGAAGGCGTGTAATTCTTTGGTAAGCATTCCGTTCGCAATCCCTCGTTCATAGCCATTACCTTCTACATATAATTCCCACAAGCCACTCTTACTATGATGTAACCAATTTGAATTAACTTTATAAAACTTTTTACTAATGGTTTCGCGCTTCCAACCAAGGGTTGTGTCATTGGTTATTACCGGAACTTTAATTTTTATAGCGAAATAAAAATAAATCCCAAACCCTGTAATTAATACGGTGAAAACAAGAAGTGTTCTTAAAACTATTTTGCGAAGCTTTCGTAGCATAATGGGTTACAAATGTACGGAAAATGTATGGAGAGTGCCTAAAAAAAGCTCTTTCCATTGCCGGAAGGGCTCTAATTATCGTTAAAAAAGATTATTTAATAATAGAAGCTCTTAACGCATAAATTTCAGAAGAAATAGCTTTGAATTGAGCATCTTTAAAGTCCTTAACATCTTTAATAGCATCAACTTTTCCATGTATTTTTTTCAACTTGTCGTTTAGCGCCACACACTCTTTTTTGTCTTTATATTCATTTAAAAGATCAGTCAAATTTTTAAGATAAAAGCGCTGATCCCATAAATGCTTATATGCTTTTTCTTTAGCTGCAGGGTCGGTTATGTTTTCTGAAATTTTACAGGTAAGGTATAAACTCTCTACCCATGAACCTGCAAATACTGCTGCTGCTGTATATACACGTTCATTGGTTCTTAAATAAGCATCGCTTTTTACAAAAATCTCATCTACAATTTTTAATAGCGAATCTTTATTAGACAGATTTTGTTCAGCACGTTTTCCAACCATATTATCAACAGCACTCTTAAGACCTAATTCATCAGAAGATTTTACCACACTCTTCATGAATTTCAATACATCTTCGCCTTTATTATTAACTATAGCGTACGACATATCAATATTATAAACCCCTAAAGCAACAGCTTTTGAAAATTCATCTCCTAAAGCGATCGGTTTTTTGCCGTCCACTAAAAGTGTATTATCGTAATCAACACCCCAACCCGATAACTCATTGATACTCCCTACCGGAGAAGGAATATTAGCAATGGCAAAATCAAATTTGAATTTTGTTTCTTCGTTTACCGTTACAGGAGTTGTATCTTTTGGTGTTTCAGAAATAACTTCTTCTGTTTCCTGAACTTCTTCCACTTTGTTATTACAGGATGTAATGACAGCCGATAAAACTAAGGCAGATAATAAGTTTGTTAATTTCATATAGTTTATTTTAGTGTTCTTTTAAAAATGATAAATAGATCATTTTTAATTAAATTCTACACAAAAATAAAAGAGTTCTTCTGATTTCCAAGTAATTATATCATTAATTCACAATTAATAGTTGCAGAATGCTAAATAAAGCAATGAGTAAACACAAAGGGCTAAAGTAGCCGGTATCGTATTTTGCAAATGGCGTATCCTTTACTTTCTTAAAAAAACCAACGTATTTAAAATCGCCAAGAGCTCTAATAGATGTAATAATAGCGATAGCGTAAAGAAAATAAATTTGTAACCCATCCCACATTTTATGTCGAAATCCAATTAGAAAAAACAGGATGGCAACTCCTGAAAATAAAGTCGCTACTGCAAAAGTGGCCGCTTTACCAGGCACAAATGCTTTTTTACCGGTACTTTCAATCTGTGGAACTGCTACATTCATACCTGTTTTACCTCCAAACGCCCAATAGTAATGGAATGCAGCAACACCTGTAAACAACACCCCATTTATTAAGGCCGGCAATAGTTTAATAAATCCCATAAATTATTTTTTAATACTCATGTATGTAAAATAAAAAGGCCGGCTAAATAGCCGGCCTTTCAACATATATTATCTATCTAAATTTCCGTAATCTATTTTTTTACGTTGCAAAGCCAGCACGCCTCTTAATATTAAAATTAAGAAAGGAACATACATAACCGCTCTTGGTAATTCAAAATGATCGGTAAGTACTATCGCTTTACGTTTTAAACGTTCGGTAATTAAATACATCGATGGTATTAATAATAACGTAAGTACTGTTGCAAATAATAAACCAAAGATCATTGTCCAGCTTAACGGTCCGAAGAACGCTACGTTATCTCCACCAAAGAAAATATGTGGATTACCGTTTGTGAGCAATGTTTCGAAATTAATATTTAAACCTACTGCTAAAGGAATTAAACCTAAGATAGCAGCTGTAGCAGTTAATATTACCGGGGTCATACGTGTACGGCCGGCTTCTACAGTTGCGTCGTATAAGTTCATACCGCCTTCGCGGGCAAACTCAGCAAACTCAACCAACAATATACCATTCCTTACAACAATACCACCTAAGGCAATTACACCAATACCAGTCATTACAATACTCATATCCATTTTAAAGACAGATACACCTATTAATACACCTACAATACTGAAGATGATCTCTGATAAGATAATCAATGGCTTACCTAATGAATTAAATAATCCAACCAATACCAACATCATTAAACCAATAGCTGTTAACATCGCATTACCTAAAAAGCTCATGGTTTCTGCCTGTTCAGCTTTATCACCGGCAAACTGAATAATCACATTACCTGTTTTTTTGTAGTTTTTCATCACACGTTCAACATTTGCAACCACTTCATTCGGATTAAAGCCGTCTTTAATATCAGAGGATAAAGTAATAACCCGTTTGTTGTTTTTACGTTTAATCCCTGCATAAGTGTAATCATAACGAATATCACACACTGAAGCTAAAGGAACGCTACGTATTGCACCAGCCATGTTCATATCACGGTAAGTGATTTTTAAGTTACGTAAAGTTTCGATATCAATACGCTGATCAAATTTATAACGCAATTGTACAGGATACTCATCATCCACATCACGGAATTTTGTTGCTTCCACACCATATACGGCTCCACGAATTTCCATTGCCAACTGATACGTTGAGATACCTTCACGCAAAGCACGTTCACGATCAATATCAAACACAATTTCAGGTTTATTAGCTACGAAATCGGATTTCAAACTTACCACACCACCAATTTTAGCATCAGCAATAAATTTCCTAAGTCCGTCAGCATTCGCATTAAGATCTTTAAAATCTTCGCCAATAATTTCAATACTCACCGGTTTAGGAGTTGGAGGACCACTTTGTTCTTTATTTACAACGATATCTGCACCCGGGATATCCCAGTTTAAAGATTGTAAGCCCTGTAAATATTTAGTAGTTGATGCTCCGTCACGTTTTTCAAATTCCACAAAAGCAATGGCTATTTTTCCTTTATTAGGATAAGCATTTTGATCTCCATCACGTGGGTCAGTTGTACCAATAGTTACGTTGGTAATCATAGACTCAACCAATGGATTATCTTTTCCTATCACCGTTTCAACTTTCGCTTCCACCCTGCGCATTAATGCATTGGTAATTTTAGGATCTGTTCCTTCCGGTAATTTCACATACACATAAACGTTGTTAGGATCACCACTAGGGAAGAATACTACTTTAGGTTTACGCACTGCAAATAATACAATGGAGAAAACAAATAACACCAATACATACACCAATGGTCTCCATGGTTTACGTAAAAACCACTCTAATAATTTTACATAACGTTTTATAAAGCCAGGCCATATTTTAAACTGCCATGCTTCAATTGCTTTGTATAACCATAAACGGTTTAATACTAAGAAGAATGCTAAGAACAAGGTAAAGTTACCAACGGCTATATGCCCTGTTAAGTAAGAGAATAACGCAACCAATCCGTATACTATTAACTGAAGACGTGCTTTTTTAGTGATCTTACCATGTTCTTTACTTTCTTCTTCATGAGATTTCATAAAGTCAACCGCAAACACAGGATTAATAATATAAGCCACAAATAAAGACGCTAATAAAGAAATGATCAACGTTACCGGTAAAAAGTACATGAACTTACCAATAATTCCCTGCCAGAATACTAACGGAATAAATGGTGCCAGGGTTGTAATAGTACCTGATAATACAGGCATGAATACCTCACCCACCGCCATTTTAGCAGCCGTTTTAATATCCCGTTTACCATTATCAAAGAGTCGGTGTGTATTTTCAATTACTACGATGGCATCATCCACCACAATACCAAGGGCAAGAATGAAGGAGAAAAGTACAATCATATTAAAGGAGAAACCTATACTCGGCATCACCAGGAAGGCGATAAACATAGATAGAGGAACCGATAAGGCAACGAACAGGGCGTTAGTAACCCCCATAAAAAACATTAATACGATCGTTACTAAGATAAACCCAATAATAATCGTGTTAATCAAATCCGTTAATGATGATTTTGTTTTATCACTTTGGTCACCGCTAATAGTAATATCAAGCCCTTTAGGAAATTCGGTTTTTTTCATTTCCTCAATTACTTTTTCAATTTTCTCCGCTGCATCAATTAAGTTTTCACCCGAACGTTTAATAACGTTTAGCGTAATTACGTTTTTACCGTTTGAACTCGAATAACTTTCCTGTTCTTCAAAACCATCTACTACCTCAGCAAAATCTTTAACAAATAATTTTGCGCCTGATGCTGATGTTACAACAATATTCTCAATTTCTTTGGGATCCTGGAATTCGCTTTTAATACTTAAGGTTGGTTTCATTCCGTTTAATGGAATTGTACCACCCGAAATGGTTAAGTTTTCCTGTCCGATAGCACGTTGAATATCCGTTAAAGTTAATTGAGCTGCTTGTAATTTATAGGCATCAATATTCACCTGGATTTCACGATCCAAAGCACCAACTAATTTTACTTCGTTGATCTCTTTAAGACCTTCTACTCTATCCTGTAAATCTTCCGCATATTTTTTCAACTGTTTCAAGTCATATTTACCAGCAACGTTAATGTACATAATAGGAATCTCAGAAAAGGCAATTTCCTTAATAATAGGCTCACGTGTAAGAGTCGTTGGCATATCGGCACGAGCCTCATCCACCGCATCTTTCACACGTTGCTTGGCAACTTCTACCTTAACGTTTGTATGAAACTCAACCACTACAACCGAAACATCCTGTAAAGAGGTACTGTTGAATTTTTTAATCCCCGAAATACCTTTCAAACGTTTTTCAATAGGTTTGGTAATGGTATTTTCGATATTAGTTGGAGAGTTACCACCATTGATAGTATTAATATAAATGGTTGGCACAGTAATATCAGGAAACTGCTCTTTTGGTAAAGAGTTATATGCCATGATACCTGCAAGCGAAATAAAGATGGTGATCAGATAGACAGTCATTTTATTGTCTATCGCCCAGCTTGATGGTTTAAATTCTTTTATTTTATCTAACATAATTTTATTTTTATGGTTATACCATTATCTATAAGGACCTTAAAAATCCGGTTTAGGGAAATTATTTTTTTACGTTTACTTTATCACCTTCGTTTATAAGATCATAACCTTCTGTAATTATTTGATCACCTTCTTTTAATCCTTCAGAAACTTCAGCAAGACCATTATATTCATGCGACATTTTTACAGTTTTCCTTACTACTACACCGTTTTCCGCAATAAACACAAAACTTTCGTTAGTCCCTTTTTGGATGAATTTTACAGGTACTACTACTTTAGGCATAGCTGACTGATAATCGTTTATCTTCAATTTAGCCACCATATTAGGATGGTATTCTTTAGCGTTACCCAATAGCACTTCCACACCAAATGTTCTGGTTAAGTTATTAATTGCTCTTGAAGCATATTGTACTTTTGAAGTAATAGAATCATGCATATCAGGAAATAATATTAACGTTTCGTTCCCTACTTTTATACGGGAAGCATACGTTTCTGATACATCTGCTTTAATTTTTAAGTTAGAGAAATTAATGACGTTAATGGCTGATAAACCAGGAGCAACAGCCTGCCCTATTTTAATATTTACCGCATCAATAGTACCACTTATAGGAGAAATAATTTTGCTCATACGAACTTGTTCCTGCATAGTTGACACTTTATTTTCTAAACTTTCTTTCGTGTTTTTGCTTTGCAAAAATTGAATTTCAGTTCCGATTTTCTGGTCCCAAAGATTTTTTTGTTTTTGGTAAACCTGGTTCGCTAAATCGAGGCTCGTTTGCAGATCAGCAATTTGCTGTTGTGTAGCGCGCGCATCTGTTTCAGCAAGCACTTGTCCTTTGCTTACTTCATCGCCTACCTTTACATTTATTTTTGTAATGGTTCCAGGCATTTCAGTTGATAGAGAAACACTTTCATCCGCATCAATACGACCCTGAACTTCAATATAGGTTTTAAAGATTTGTGAAGTAAGGGGCATAGCTATAACATCTACTAATTTTTGTTTTGTTGTATCCGATTTAGCTAACTCTTCTTCTAAAGCAGTAATTCTCGTTTCAAGGCTGGATTTTTGTGTTCTTAATTTTTCAAGCTCCGCTTTTTTATCAGGGGAACTGCAGGCAGCAACTACTAAGGCTGCTAAAGTGATGTATAAAATGGTTGTTTTCATATGGATGTTTTGTCTATTCTTTTAAAAATTATTTAATTAAAGTTCCTATTGCTTTTTGGTAATCTATTTTTGCTACTAACATATCATATACAGAATTGTAATAATTTGTTTGAGCTTCCTTTAAAGAGGTTTGCGCAGTGGTTACTTCTAAATTGCTGCCAATACCCTGTTCATATTTCTTTTGTGCAACATCAAATACATGCTGTGCCAATTCCATGTTTTTTTTCTGTGTTTGTAGAGAAGAGTAAGCATTTGAATAGCTTATTTCAGAAATAGTAGTTTCAAGTTCAGCTGCCATTTCTAAATTTTTAATGGAGTTTTCTCCTTTTAAAATAGCAATTTTTGCCTGTTGAATACGATTATGACGTTGTAACCCGTCGAAAAACGAAAAATTTACTGTTCCACCAATTAAGGCTACTTTAAACCATTTTTGATTCGGGTCTAAAAAATCAAATTTTTGACGCTGTGCATTGTATTGATAAGAACCATATAAACCCACTGTAGGTAAATATCCTAAACGCTGGCGTTTAACATCAATATGATATAATTTTTGTTGTACCTGTAGCAACTGGAAATCTGCACGGTTAGAAAGATCCGTTTTTCCATTTCCCAAAGTAGCCTGGTCTGTTTCATTTACAATTAATGAATCTGACAAAATTAACGGATCCCCTATTTTGTAACCCATCTGAAACTTTAATAAGTTTTCGGATAAGCCAATTAAGCGGGACGTTTTGTCTTTTTCAGTGATCAGGTTATTATACTGAACTTCTAAACGTTCTACATCAATGAGTTCTACAAAGCCCTGTTGGTTAAATGCTTTTGTATCGTCAAATGCTTTTTTTAATCTTACGATATTGGCTTCCAGTAATTTTATACGTTCCCTGTTAACGAGTACATTATAATATGCTTTAGAAACAGAAGAAGCAAGTTCTGTTTTGTTTCTGTATACATTTATTTTTGCAAGGTTAACCAGTTCCTTAGCCGCTTTTAATCCAACAATATAATCGCTGCTAAACACCAATTGAGAGGCGCTTAAGCCTGCAGTAGCATTGTATTTTGTTCCAAATTTTACAGGAATAAATGTTCCTGCAGGACCACCAAAAAACTCGGCCGGTAATAAGGACGTAGGGATAGCGATATAATCCTTAACATCCACACTTCCGTTTACCTGTGGTAATCCAACACCTAATAATTCTTTACGGCGGTATGCAGCGCTTTGTACATCGTACTCTGCATTTAAATAGTTCGGACTATTCTTTAATGAATAATCGATGGCTTGCTGCAGGGTAAAACTGGTAGAGTTTTGTGTACCTGCTGCTTCTTGTGCATTTAATGATGTTATACCAACACCAAAAAACAGTAGCGGGAGTATTGCTTTGTTTCTCATATATATAATGTATTATTCTTCGTCTTTTATTTTTTTGTAGTTATTTATTAATTTGTGTCCTTTAATGGTACAGATACTATACACAAACATATCCAGGATCAACTCATGCGATTTTGCAAAGCTTATTTTATCATAAGAAAAATAGTTGCCAAACATCATCATATCAATTTGTGCCATGCGGTATTGAGCTGTAAACTCTATATTTATATCTTTTCGGTATAATCCACTTTCTACCCCTACTTTAATATTCTTTAATATTAATGTACTGGAGCAGAAATCTTTAAATGTTTGAAACTGTGCGTAGGCGGTAGGGTAAAATTTTTGAAGATCCAAAAAGAACATCGGATTAATCGGCTGAAGCATGTTTCTCATCTTATCAGATATTAAGATGATCTCATGTACAGGATCGGTGGCAAGATCCTGCAACTGAGCAAATTCTGCATTTTGCTTGTGTAACTCTATTTGGCAAAGCTGGTTCACCAAATCGTCTTTTTCTTTATAGAACTGATAGATTGTTTTTTTCGACATCCCTAATTCCTTAGCAATATCGTCCATCGTTACGCGCTTAATGCCGTACTTAAAGAACAACTCCAGTGATACTTTTAATATTTTTTCTTGTGCTTCCATTATTTGAGCACAAAACTAAAGAAACTTTTTTTGTTCTGCAAGTTTCCATTGAATTATTTTTTGGTGTGATTTTTGTGATACCCATTCACAAAAATTGGTTTTTTCTCACACTTAATTGGTCGAATGAAAAATCTATTCTATCTTTGAAAATCTATGATTAAAATAACTACCCTCTTTTTTTTACTTTTTTTGGCTTTTTCTTTTGGCGCTAAGTCTCAGACAGATACATCATTTTGGTTTGTGGCTCCGGATATTTCACAAGGGTTAGGAGACAGACCGATTTATCTTTATTTTAACACTTATTCTCAACCTGCTACGGTAAAGGTAAGGCAGCCCGCCAATGGCTCCTTTAGCCCCATTACCAAAAGTATCCCTGCAAACTCTATTGATTCCGTTCTGCTAACACCATTTATTACAAGTATCGAAAATGATGTAGCCAATTCTGTATTAAATAAAGGTCTTTATATATCTTCCACACAAAAAGTATCTGCCATTTATTCGATAAGGTCTGCATTGAATAAAGAATATTTCAGTTTAAAAGGTTCAAAGGCTATGGGAGTTGATTTTTATGTTCCTATGCAGGAATTTTGGAATCAGGCACCGGCAACAAGTCCTAAATCATTTTCATCGGCCGATATTGTTGCTTCTCAAAATAACACCACTGTTTTAATTACACCCCGTACAAATATCATAGGGCATGCTGCAAATATTACTTACACTGTATTATTACAGCAAGGACAAACCTACTCCTGCCAGGATACTGCCCGGTCTGCCTCAACAAGTTTAGCTGGCTCTATTATTTCTTCCAATAAGCCTGTAGCTATTACCATACAATCGGGTGGATTATCACAGGGAGGATGTTTAAGTACCATTGGCGATCAAATTACATCTTCAAGTTATATAGGAACAGATTATATTGTAAACAGAGGAACAGGTACTCTTGAGAAAATTTTTATACTTGCCACCCAAAATAATACGCAGCTAACGATCGATGATGGTTCTGTCACATCACATGTCTCTAACTTTGGGGAAAATTATATTTTCACTGCCACACAGCCTATTACCTATGTTAAATCAAACAAACCTGTTTACGTGCTAAGCGCGTCGGGTTATGGCTGCAGATTAAGCGGTGCACAGTTACCGGCGTTCTTTTGTGCAGGTACATTTACAACTGCCTTCACAAGAACTTCCTCAGATTCATTAGCCTTAAATTTATTTACACGTACAGGCTTTGAAGGAAATTTTGCGTTAAATGGAAATGCCTCCCTAATCCCCGCAAGTGCTTTCACTGTAGTACCGGGTTCTTCCGGAAATATTAAATCGGCAAAAATTTATTTTCCCACAGCCACTATTGCAGTAGGGTCGCACAACGTAGTAACAAACTCATCGGATGTATTTGGACTAGGAACGTTAAATGGCTCCGTTGCAAATGGAAGCGCACTTGCTTATGTTTCTGACTTTGTATCTGCTCCATCCATTAATGCAGGAACCGATTACACAATTTGTGCAAACGGCACTGTTGCTTTAAATGCCCAAATCGGAGGAGGAAATATAAACGGAACCTGGTCTACAAATGGCTACGGCACTTTTACCGGTGGGTTTACGGCGCTAAATAATACGTACGTACCAAGTCAATTAGATACAACCGTTAAACCGGTTAAACTTATTTTAACCACTAACGGTCCGTGTCCTTTGCAAAAAGACACTTTATCTCTTACCGTAAAACCATCGCCATTGGTAAATGCATCTGTTGATCAGATTATTTGTGGTAATAACAGCAGCGTACTTTTAAATGGTTCTATTACAGGTGGTGCTACAACAGGTATCTGGACAAGCACCGGCACCGGGAGCTTTACACCAAACACTACAACATTTAATGCCAGCTATCATCCAAGTTCAGCCGATACAACAGCAGGCAGTGTAAAATTAATTTTAACCTCCACCGGTAACGGAATTTGTACTCTTGAAAGAGATACCATGAAAATTATTATTACCAAACCACCATTAACCAATGCGGGACCGGTCAGTTTTTCTGTTTGTGCCAATAACCCCACCTTAACTGTAACCGGAACTGTTACAGGATCAAGTACTACAGGTAAATGGACCAGTGGCGGATCAGGAAGTTTTAGTCCGAGTAACATTCAGTTAAGCACAGGCTACTTACCAAGTGTAGCGGATGTTTTTGGCGGACAAGTGAAATTGTACCTCAATTCTACCAATAATGGAAATTGCAACGCTTCCAAAGATAGTATCCTAATTGTATTTACGTCCTCGCCTGCTGTAAATGCCGGTGTTGATATTTCGTCCTGTAAAAATAATGCCCTTACTGCTTTAACGGCTACAGTGAGCGGACCAACCACTACCGGTACCTGGTCGGGAGGGGCAGGAACCTATAATCCAAATAATACCGCCTTAACGGTTACTTATACTCCTACTCCGGCCGAAGTATCAGCAGGTTTTGTGAACCTTACACTTACGTCTTCTAATAATGCAAACTGTAACTCTGCTAACGACCAGGTAAGAATTAGTTTTGTAGCCATTCCTTTTGCTAATTTTAATTTCACCAATGGGTGCTTAAATAGTGCAACGGTATTTACTGATTTTTCTTTACCGGGATCAGGCACATTAGATCAATGGCAATGGAATTTTGGCGATAATGTCACCAGCACTGTTCCAAGTCCCGTTCATACTTATTCAGCATCCACCTCTTTCACCGCGCAATTAGTGGTAAGAAATACGTATGGATGTTATGATACCATTAAAAAATCGCCTCTGATTTATCCCTTACCAAATACCGGTTTTGGTATTAACCGAATTTGTACAGGTGCCTTCTTAAATTTAATTTTTTCTGATAGTACTACTATTGCTTCTCCCGAAACAGTTACCAGCTGGCTATGGGATTTTGGTGGCCCCGGCCAAAGTGGTTTACAAAACCCCACTCAATTATTTCCCGGATCAGGTTTATATAATATTACGTTAATTGCTTCATCCAATCATAACTGTAAAGATACTCTTGTAAGACAAGTCAACTTAACCCCAAGGCCAATAGCAGGTTTTGCATATGCAGCATCTACAGGTATTGGTGTAGGCACTTCGGTGAGTTTTGTTGATACCTCTAAATATGCCATCAACTGGAGTTGGGCATTTGGAGATGGTACACCAAATGTAACTGCTCAAAATCCTTCTACGATTTACTATGCCAACGGTGTATATATTGTTACTCAAATTGCCAGCGATTCTTATGGTTGTTCGGATACAGCGAGAGTTGCGGTGAAAATAAACAACATTACCAACGAATTATCTACACTTATTCCTAATGCGATTTCGCCAAACGGCGATGGTAAAAATGATGTTTGGAAACTGGATTTCCTTTCGTTGTTATACCCGAATGCGGAAATAGATATTTATACACGATGGGGAGAAAGCATCTTTCACTCGGTGGGTTACTCAACGCCATGGGATGGGATATACAAGGGAGATAAGCTCGCCATTGGAACTTATTATTATGTGATTAAACTAAACGACGCTAACAATTCAGAACCCTTTAGAGGTGGTGTATTGCTTATAAGATAACCTATGAAGAAACTTTATATATTAATGAGTGTAATTGTAAATGTTGGCCTGTTTAAAACAACAGTTGCCCAGCAATTACCGATCTATACAAATTACCTGTTAAATAATTACGCCTACAACCCTGCAGTAGCAGGCTCATCAAAAGACCTGGTAGTTAACATCAACTACCGTAATCAATGGGTAGGTTTTGCCGATGCTCCTAAAACCTATGGCATTAGTTTACACAGTGGTTTAGGTAAAGAGAAAAAAGCAGCAATAGGCGCTTTGTTAAATTCCGACAATACAGGTTTACTAAGTAAAACATCCGGTTACCTGACATTTGCTTACCACGTTAAATTAAATAAAACATACAAATTAGGATTGGGAGTTTCTGTAGGGATGTTACAATACAGAATCAAATTATACGATGCAAAAACAGCTGATTCGGGTGATGAGTTACTGACCGGAAATTTGTTATCGAATAATGTATTTGATTCCAATGGGGGTTTATATTTATACAGCGATAAATTATTTTTCGGGATCTCCGGTTACCAATACCTCGGAAATAAAATTACCTGGAAAGATTCTAAAAGTAACTTAAACCCTCATTTATATGCTACCCTGGGGTATATGTTTAATCTATCTAAAAAAATATCGGTTCAGCCATCGGTATTGGTTAAGTTCAGTAAACCGCTTCCTGTACAACCTGAGTTTAGCTTAAGGGCATTTTATAATAAATTATTTTGGGTGGGAGCTTCTTATCGTTTGCATGATGCCACCAGTATTTTAGTAGGTGTTATTACGCTGAAAAGTAAATTAACCATTGGTTATGCCTATGATATTCCAAATACAAACATAAGAAGCTATACCAGTGGTTCGCATGAAGTTGTTTTAACGTATCAGTTTATAAAACCTAAGAAAAAATTAAATGCTGACGAAGAAGAGCTGAACGATATTGATAATAGTATTAAATCCAAATTAAAGAAACAAAATGAAGAAGGCGCTAAATAGATTTTTGTTAATACTACTTATTGTAAGCAGTAAATCCATTGTGTCGCAGGTGGATACAGTTTTTTGGTTTGCCGCACCCTGGGTAACTCCTGGCCATGCTCAAAATACACCCGTTAAATTGCGGATCTCTTCTTTTTCGAATACCACAACAGTTGTGATAAGGCAACCAAGTGTGGGAGGAGTTTACACGAATACAATTACTGTTGCTCCCAACTCATTGCAAACAGTTGATCTCTCAGCTTTAGTCACTGCAGGTAATTTAGAAAATATTCCGGCAAATGCAGTTTACAACCGTGGTTTAAAAATCACCTCTGATTTTCCTATTACTGTAGTTTATGAAATAGAAACCGTTGTTAATAATCCTGAAACCTATTCCCTTAAAGGACAAAACGGTATGGGAAAAGAATTTGTATGTCCTTTTCAAACCAAAGGAAACAATGGGCCTTACAGTCCACAACCTAAATCACAAATATGTATTGTTGCTACTGATAATGCTACTACCGTGTGGATCACACCGAGGTGTAATGTAATTGGCCATCTTGCCAACGTTACTTATTCCATTATGTTAAATGTGGGGCAATCTTATAATATTGAAAATGCCAGTGCAACACCCGCGGTAGCAGGTCAGAATTTGAGTGGAACCATTGTTGTTTCAAATAAACCTATTTCAGTAACTGTATCGGATGATTCGGTTGGTGGTGTATCAGGTTGTTTTGATTTAATGGGTGATCAGATTGTTCCTGTTGACATTGTAGGAACTCAATATGTTATTAATAAAGGCGGCTTAAATGCCGCGCAATACGAAGGCGGTTATATTGTAGCCACCGAAAATTTTACGCAAATAACTGTAAACGATGGCGTAACTACTTACACAGCTTTGCTTAATAAAGGCGATACGTATTTTGCATTAGTCACTCAACCCTTAACCTATATTACATCCGATAAGCCTGTATACGTTATTCATGCCAGCGGTTTTGGTTGTGAATTAGGAGAAGCTATTTTGCCTCCGTTAAACTGTGCAGGTTCGAGCCAGGTAAGTTTTACAAGAACCAATTCTCAAACATTTATTTTAAATATTTTATGTAAAACAACCGCTATTGGTGCCTTTACATTAAACGGAAGCGCCTTATTGGTTCCGGCGTCGGGCTTTACAGTCGTTCCGGGAACGGGAGGTACTTTAAGTGGTTTTCAAAGAAGTTACACCACGGCTGAGATTGTTGCAGGTACAGCAAACCTGCTCACCAATTCGATGGATGTATTTTCTTTGGGGGTTATTAACGGTGGAGCAAGCAGTGGCTGTTTATACCATTATATGTCTTCTTTTTTAAGAAAAACATTTACGGTGGCTGATCCTGATAAAAATATCTGTACTGCCACAACAACCATCTCTCTTAACGGCAGTGTTACCGGAGGTGCCACAACAGGTATCTGGACAACACCTAACGGTACGGGAACTTTTGGAAATGCAACAAATTTAGTAACAACTTATTCTCTTAGTGCCAATGATCTGAATCAATCCCAGATAAAACTGATCTTATCTTCAACAGGTAACTGTACTCCTGTAAATGATACGGTATTAGTAAATATTTTTAAATCACCTGTCGTAAATGCAAACAATGGCCTTAGCTTATGTAAAAATAACATATCACCTGTTGCGTTAACCGGTACCCTGCAATTTGCAGCCGGTACTAACTGGACCAGTTCAGGGTCGGGATCCTTTGGTAATACAGGTTCTTTAAATACGACTTACATTCCTTCTCCGGCCGATCTTACAGCGGGAAGCATCAAAATAAAATTAACTTCTACGGGTAGTTTAAACGGCTGTCCTAATACATACGATAGCTTAGTTGTTAATTTTACAGATGCACCCATCGTTAATACAAGCGGTGATGTATCGGTTTGTGCGAACAATCCAACAGTGGCAGTTAGCGGTAGTATTGCCGTTACATTTACAACAGGTGTATGGTCGAGCACGGGCTCCGGATTATTTTCACCTTCTACCACATCTTTAAATACAGTTTACCAGTTAAGCCCTGCAGATATAGCACAGGGAAATTTAGTGATACGACTTACCTCTACCAATAATGGTAACTGTAAACCTGTATATGATAGTTTAAGAGTAACGGTTACAGCTAAACCAAATGTAAACGCCGGATTAAATGATACCATTTGCTCAAGCAATGTATTTTATCCTGTAGCCGGCTCGGTAACAGGTGGAGCCAGTGCAGGAATCTGGTCATCACTAGGAAATGGTACGTTCGGTAATATCAATAACTTAAGTACAATGTATACATTAGGGCAAAACGATACTCTGGCAGGACATGTCAAACTTATTCTGACATCTACTGGAAGTAACTGTTTACCCGAAACAGATACGTTATTGGTAACCATTGCAAAATCACCCCTTGTAAATGCGGGTAACGATAATTTAGTATGTGATAATCAACGGATTCTTTTAAACGGAACCGTTTTGGGATTAACCACGACAGGTGCCTGGCTAACACTTGGTACCGGAGCTTTTACACCGGACGATTCTTTATTAACTACCTATTATCAGCCCTCACCGCTGGATATTTCTAACGGTTCAGTAAAACTTATTTTAACCTCCACCTATAATAAAGGGTGTGCGGCCATAAGAGATACCATAAAGCTAACGTTTAAACCTGCCCCTGATGCAGACTTTAATGCCAATAACCAATGTTCTAAAAAACTGGCAACCTTTACTGATAATTCCACAACATCTACCGGATCTATTACAGGTTGGGGCTGGAACTTTGGAGATTTGGGAACTTCTATTTCACAACATCCAACACATTCCTATACGAATCCTGGTACATATACGGTTACCCACGTGGCCTATAGTAGTAACGGATGTAGAGATACTATCAGAAAACCTTTGGAAATTTATTTCTTACCGCGTGCTCTGTTTTATCAAAACACCCCTTGTGTAGGGAATGCCACTCAGTTTATAGATTCTTCTAAAACTCAATCCGGTAGCTTAATTGCCTGGAACTGGAATTTTGGAGATAATCAAAGTTCAGGAGTTCAAAACCCGACGCATGCTTATAGCAGCGCTACTAATTATACGGTATCATTAACAGTGACTTCTTCTTTTGGATGTAAAGACACCATAATCAAACAAATTACCGTAATTCCGGGACCTGATGCAAACTTCACCATCACCCCTGATCCTCTGGAAGCATTGGAAACAGGTAACTTTATTGATCAATCGACAGGACCCGGAGCGTTAGTAAGCTGGTACTGGGGCTTTGGAGATGAAGCGGCCAGTAACGCACAAAACCCACAGCATGCCTACGCTACACCGGGTGATTTTAGTGTTTATTTAGCGGTAAAAGATATTAACGGTTGTATCGATACTCTTAGAAAAGACATAACGGTTGTGTTACTGCCTGATGTACCTACGGCATTTTCTCCAAATGGTGACGGTCAAAATGATTATTTTTTAGTAAGAGGCGGGCCATTTAAAACCATTGCTGTAAGAATATATAATAATTGGGGGCAACTGATTTTTGAAGCAGACAGCCAGCAGGAAGGCTGGAATGGCACATTTAATGGCACAGAACAACCGGTTGGTGTTTATGTGTGGGTAGTGGATGTTGAAATGCTCAATGGTAAAAAAATTAAGAAAACCGGCGACGTAACTTTATTAAGATAAACATGAAAAGACAATTATTATTATTTTATTCTATCATCCTTTTAATAAGCGGTAGTATAAAAGCGCAGGATTTCCATCTTTCGTTATACGATGCAGCACCTATGTTTCTTAACCCCGCTTTAACCGGCGTAGTGGATGCTAATTTTCGTGTACATGCACAATACAGAAATCAATGGCGCACCGTAGCTTTTAAACCTTATAATACCATGTTAATTAGCGTAGATGCCCCCAAAGGCAAATGGGGTTTTGGCGGACAGCTCATGAACATGCGCGCCGGAGTTGGTAATTATAATGTGCTACAAGGATTGCTCTCCCTTTCTTATGCCGTATCGTTAGACAAAAAAAAATTCAATAACATTTCATTCGGTTTACAGGCCGGCGCTACACAAAAACGCGTAGAAGCTGCTTTATATACTTTCGATAATCAATACAGTAATCAAAATGGCGGTTCTTTTGATAATTCATTACCATCAGGAGAATCCTTTAACAGGCAATCGTTTGTTACCCCGCAACTAAACGCCGGATTTATGTATTTTAATTCGAAACAACAGGCACGGTTAAATCCCTTTCTTGGCTACTCCGCTTTTAATTTATCTAACCCAAAAGAAACCTATTATAATACCAACAACCGTTTACCAATACGTCATTATGTAAATGCAGGTGTAAGGATAAATGTAACGGAATTGTTTTATGTACTCCCAAAAGTATTAATCATGCTCCAGAAAAATGCCTCTGAACAGCTGTATGCCATTGATGCAGGATACTTTTTTAAAGAGCAGGAATTTTATTTACTGGCAGGAATTAACTACCGTGTAAAAGATGCGAGCGTATTTTATATTGGCGCACGCAAAAATAATTACATTGCAAAAATTGGCTACGATGCCAATATATCAACCTTAAAAGATGTATCGAAATACAGAGGTGCCTTCGAAATTTCGTTTACCTATTTAGCTAAAAAATCAAAATCAAAAGAAGTACGTCATTGCCCTCGATTATAACAAAGTATGAAAAAATTATTATTCGTTACTATTCTTCTGTCAACCATTCATGTATTTGCACAATCAAAAAAAGTTTGGTTGAAATACGGAGATGCTGCTTTTGAGAAAAAAGATTATCCTACTGCAATTGCTTACTACACGAAGGTGCTGGACGACACTACGGTATTAAGTGAGTTGATTCTTCCTTACGAAGTACAAATTGTCAATTTAAAGACAAAAGATTTTAAACAGGATTCTACAAAGAAAAAAAGCAATGTTCCTAAAGAAATCTCCAAAGCTGATTATGTAAACCATAAACTGGCAAATGCTTACAGGCTTAATTTTGATTACATCAACGCCGCCATCTATTACAAAAAAACCGTTAATAACGGGACTTACCCTGGCGATGCTTATTACTATGCTTTGACATTAATGAATTTGAAAAATTACAAAGATGCCATGCGTAACCTGGAAGACCTGTTAAACGGAACCAGTAATGATTCTATAAAAACAGCCATCCAAAAAAAAATAAGCTCTTGTTATTTTGCATTAGACACAAACAGTTATAAGCAATTGATTATTGTAAAGAAAATGGACTCCGTTGTGTTCAATTCCGGCACAGCAAGCTTTGCTCCCATGTACTGGGGAAGTAATACAAAGCTGCTTTTTACAAGTGCCAGGAAAGGTGGTGTATTATTAGATCCGGAAAAACAGGATTCGAGGTATTTATGTGATTTATACTATACGGAATTAAAAGATACGGGCTGGATGAAACCGGTAAATTTTGGGCGGCCTGTAAATACAGGTTTGCATGAAGGTTCGAGTGTTGTATCCTCTGATGATATTATGTTTTTTACGAGATGGAGTGACGCTAACAGAAGCGAAGCATTTATTTACATGGCTAAAATGAAAGATAATTATTTCTATGAAGCCTATAAACTATCTGAAACCGTTAATCAATCAGGATATAAATCCGTACAGCCGTATATTTCTTTTGACGGGTCTAAATTATTTTTCTCTTCCAACAAACCCGGCGGTAAAGGCGGCTTCGATCTGTATGTGTGTAATATCGATGAAAACGGCTTAACGGGCGAAGCAGTCAATCTGGCTTCTTTAAATACACCCGGTGATGAGTCTACTCCTTTCTTTCATAGCATTTCCAATACGTTATTTTTCAGTTCAAACGGGCACACCGGTATTGGTGGATTGGATGTCTTTAAAAGTACATTGAATGTAGATGATTCATTATATACCTTTCCAAAAAATTTAGGCAGACCAATCAATTCAAGTAAAGATGATGCTTACTTTATTTTAGACAGACTTCAAACCAAAGGTTATTTTTCGAGCGACAGGGAAGATTGTCCGGGTGGAAACTGCTACGACATTTACGAATTTGAAAACGAACCTATTATTCTTGATATCAGTGGTTATGTAACCGATGCCGAAACCAACGAGCCTATACAAAGTGCTTTAGTAACCATTAAAGATGTACACAACGATGTGGACCCTTTATTTTTAATAACGGATGAAAAAGGATATTACTCTTCTCCGTTATATTCAAATATGGACTACTTTTTAAAAGCGCAGAAAAAAGGTTACCAGGCAAGTGCTTCAAATGTATCAACTAAAGGATTAACAGAAACCGCTCATCTTGAACGTGATTTTCAATTGTCTAAAATTCCGGAAGCTGATGTTGTCATTGAAGGGATAGAATACGATTTAAATAAATCAACCTTAAGGCCAAAATCGTTGGAAATCCTGGATAAGATTTATGATTATCTGATATTGAACGACAACTTTAGTATTGAAATTAATTCACATACAGATACGAGAGGAAGTGATAAGCACAACATGAAGCTATCACAGGCACGCGCACAATCCTGTGTGGATTATTTGATTAATAAAGGCATTGCGAAATTCCGTTTATTACCTACAGGTTATGGAGAAACACAACCTTTAATTAAAGACGATGTTATTGCATTAATGGTTCCTAAAAGTGATGAGTTTGAAGCAGCTCATCAAAAAAACAGGAGAACAGCCTTTAAAGTAATTCAGGAAGCAGCTTTGAAAGGGAAATAATAAACGTTACTCGTTTATCGTATCTCCCATTCTTTCCAATCCATTTCTTCACCGTTTAAAATACCAAGGTAGCTTTGATACCTTTCGGAAGAAATAGTACCTTCTTCTACAGCCTTTATAACTGCACAGTGTGGCTCATTTACGTGTAAGCAATTATTGAATTTACACTCATTCATAATATTCCTTATTTCCGGAAAGTAATGCCCCACTTCTTCTTTTTTCATTTCTACCAGTCCCAGTTCTTTTATCCCCGGCGAATCAATAATGTTTCCTCCAAACGATAAAGGAAAGAGTTCGGCAAACGTGGTAGTGTGCATCCCTTTTAAATGTGCGGAAGAAATATCACCCGTTCTTAAATTTAAGTTCGAATCAATGGCATTTACCAGGGTTGTTTTCCCTACCCCGCTATGACCTGCAATTAAAGTGGTTTTATCTTTTAAAACTGATTTAAGGATCTCAATATCGTTTTTATCAAAAGAAGAGATCACAAAACATTCATAACCAATGGAAGTATATACATCAATAATTTCCTGCTGAAGCGCCAGCATTTCTTCATCCAAAACGTCTTTTTTATTAAAGACTATTTTAGCAGGAATATCATAAGCTTCAGCCGTTAGTAAAAACCGGTCGATAAATCCCAATGAGGTACGCGGAGCCACTAAAGTAGCTACCAGCATAGCCTGATCTAAGTTACTTGCTATAATATGTGCCTGTTTGGAAAGATTAATTGATTTACGGATAATGTAGTTTTTCCGGGGATGGATATGAGTAATCTGGTTACTGCCATCTAAATCTCTCTGGATATCCACAATATCGCCAACAGCAATGGGATTAGTTGTTTTCCTGTCATCTAACCGGATTTTACCTTTTAAACGGCATTCCAGCAACTCGCCACTATCTGTGCGAACAAGGTACCAACTTCCGGTAGATTTAATAACAAGAGCCTGCATTGGTGTAAAATTAAGCATTTTAATGGTATTGGCTCAGAAGTATCTTAAATTTATAAGCACTCTGCCCTTAACAATCATTATATAAAATTTAAGATTATAATCATTATTTTTGAGAAGCAAACATCCGCTTATGTCTATACAAGTAAATAATGTTACCAAATTATACGGTGCTCAAAAAGCATTGAACAATGTATCTTTTGAAATTGGCACCAACGAAATTGTTGGTTTTTTAGGTCCTAATGGTGCCGGTAAAAGCACCATGATGAAAATTTTAACCTGCTACATTCCTGCAAGCGAAGGCACATCCAAAGTATGTGGTTTTGATACTGGTACTCAAACTGTTGAAGTAAGAAAACAGATTGGCTATTTACCCGAACACAATCCTTTATACCTTGATATGTATGTAAAGGAATTTTTAGAATTTGTAGGGGGCTTATACCATATAAAAAACAGTAAAGCCCGTGTAAAAGAAATGATAGAAGCTACAGGCTTACAGGTTGAACAAAATAAAAAAATAGGGGCTTTATCAAAAGGATATCGTCAGCGTGTAGGCCTAGCACAGGCAATGATTCATGATCCCAAAGTGTTGATCATGGATGAGCCAACAACCGGTTTAGACCCAAACCAGTTGGCTGAAATAAGAGAGCTGATTAAAAAACTGGGGAAAGAAAAAACAGTGATGTTGAGCACGCACATTATGCAGGAAGTTGAAGCCGTTTGCGACAGAGTTATTATTATTAATAACGGAACCATTGTTGCCAACGATACCACACAAACGTTACAGCAAAATACAACCAAACAAATTATTACCGTTGAATTCGATAAAAAAGTAGAACGCAGCGAATTATTGAAATTAAAAGGTGTGGAAGACGCATTATTGTTAGAAAATACTACCTGGAAAATTATTGCAGACCTTGAGTATGATACCCGTAAAGACCTGTTTAACTATGCCGTAAAAAACGACATTAGTGTATTAACGCTTAATAAAGAAGAACAAAAACTGGAAGACGTATTTAAACAATTAACTAAAAAATAATTGAAAATCTATCAGATATACTCAGCAGGAAAATTTATTTCGTCCAAAAAAGTATTGGAAGTAAAAAATCCTTATGATCATTCGCTGGTAGCTAAAACATACCTGGCAGATGAACCAATCTTAAACACCACCATTGAAAAAGCACTCTCTGTGCAGGCTACGTTAAAAGAATTATCTTCTCTAAAAAAATTTGAAATCCTTATACAGATCTCTCAGCTTTTAACTAAAGACAAAAAACATTTGGCTGAAATTTTAGCATTGGAGAGTGGCAAACCTTTAAAATATGCTTTAGCTGAAATTGAACGTTCCATTCAAACATTTTTAATAGCAGCCGAAGAAACCAAACGCCTCCCAAAAGATTATATATCTTTAGACTGGACTCCCAATGGCGCAGGGAAAGAGGGAATAGTAAATTATTTCCCGATAGGATTAGTGGCAGGCATTGCCCCCTTTAATTTCCCCATGAATTTAGCGGTACATAAACTGGCCCCCGCTATTGCAAGCGGTTGCCCTATTATTTTAAAACCAGCAAGTAGCACACCGTTATCCTGCCTTGAATTAGCTAAAATCATTGATAAAACAGAACTTCCCAAAGGGGCTGTTTCAATCTTACCAATGGATAGAGAAACCGGAAATTTAATGGTGACTGATGAACGGTTTAAATTACTAAGCTTTACAGGTTCTCCGGTAGTTGGCTGGAAAATGAAAACGCAAAGTGGTAAGAAAAAAGTGGTATTGGAGTTAGGCGGCAACGCCGCTACACTTATTACAGAATCTGCCGATTTAAAAGATGCCCTTCCAAAATCCTTAATAGGAGCCTTTTCGTATAGCGGACAAATCTGTATTCATGCACAACGGTTTATTGTACACCGTTCTCTTTATAAAAAATTTACTTCCGACCTTAAAGCAGCAGCCTTAAAATTAACATACGGAAACCCGTTAAAGGACAAAACGGATGTATCCAACATGATCGATGAAGAAAACGCTATACGTGTTGAGCAATGGGTAAAAGAAGCTATTAAGCAAGGAGCCAAATTAATTTGTGGAGGAAAAAGAAAAGGGAGTTATGTTGAACCAACTATTTTAACGCACTGCGATTCAACCATGAAAGTATATGCGGAAGAAGTATTTGGCCCTGTAATTTGTATAAACTCATACGATACAATTGAAGAGGCCATTGAGTTAGCAAATGATACAAAATTCGGGTTGCAATGTGGGGTATTTACAAATTCCATTACCGAATTAGATAAATGCTTTAAACACATTGATGTGGGTGGTGTCATACATAATCATGTTCCAACGTTACGCTTCGATCAAATGCCCTATGGCGGAGTAAAGGAAAGCGGTTTAGGAAGAGAAGGTGTAAAATATGCCATTATGGATATGATGGAACCTAAAGTATTGGTGAAGTAATCAATACATTTTGAAAAAGTAAGAACCTCCTCCCCCTACCCCCTCCAGGAGGGGGATATGTACTGTAATTTTTTTTAGTTGATTTAATTTTTTACTGTTTAATAAAACTGTACTGCATTTTGGTTTAGAGGGAGGTATGTACGATACACGTGTTTAGTTAATTAAATATTTAAAATAGAATATTCGACTCTGTTCGTTTCCCCCTCTTGGAGGGGGCAGGGGGAGGATACCTTAAAGCCCTGATAAAAACAAACCATCCATGCCAAAAGAACAAAATAATTTCTATAATAAACGGTTAAAAAATAGTGCTCATGAGAATCGTTATGAAATGACGAAAGCAGAAGCCTGTCTATGGAAATATATTCTCTCTTCAAAAAAGACAGGCTACACATTTAACAGGCAACGACCCATTTTAGATTTTATTGCTGATTTTATGAGTAAGGACCTCAAACTAATTATTGAAGTTGATGGTTACTCCCACTTTCTGGAAGAAGTTATTGCCAAAGATGAACACAAACAAAAAGCATTGGAAGCGGCAGGTTATCGTGTTATTCGTTTCAGGGATTCTGAAATTTTAGAACAGATCGATAGAGTCAGAATAGCAATACATAATACGATTGGAAACATAGAATCAGAAAAACGCACTCTTAAACTTAAAAACTAATTCATTATATTTAATCATTGAAAACCTTCTCCCAATCCTTACTAGAAGGAAAATAAAACGAGAAACACAATCACATATCATATTCAAAACTAAAAAAACAGGTCATGGAATACAGAAGACTCGGAAAATCAGGATTACAGGTAAGTACTTTATCCTTTGGATCATGGATCACCTTTGGTAAACAAATAGAAAATAACACAGCCGATGAGTTGCTAACCATCGCTTACGATAATGGAATTAACTTTTTTGATAATGCAGAAGTGTATGCCTCAGGAAAATCGGAAGAAGTAATGGGTTCCATTTTAAAGAAAAAAAACTGGGCACGTAGCTCTTACATTGTATCGAGCAAAGTGTATTTTGGCTATGAAGATAAAAAACCAAACCAAACAGGTCTTTCCCGCAAACATATTATTGAAGGCTGTCACGCCGCTTTAAAACGGTTACAAGTAGATTATATTGATCTGTTTTTCTGTCACCGCCCTGATAAAAACACTCCCATTGAAGAAACTGTATGGGCAATGAACACCCTCATTCAACAAGGTAAAATTTTATACTGGGGAACAAGTGAGTGGGCTAATGATGAGATCATGGCTGCTTTTGTGTTTGCCGAAAGAAACAGATTAATTGGTCCTACCATGGAACAGCCTCAATACAATATGTTTGAGAGAACAAAAATTGAGAAAGAGTATTTACTGTTATTTAAAGAATTCGGATTAGGAACTACTATCTGGAGCCCTTTGGCATCAGGACTTTTGAGCGGAAAATATAATAATGGCATTCCTGAAGATAACCGCTTGCACATTGAAGGGATGGATTGGTTAAAGGAAAAAACAATCGGCGAAGATTCTAAAATAGGACAAACAAAAAAACTGGCTCAACTGGCTGCTGAACTTGGTACATCTGTTGCCAAATTATCCATAGCCTGGGTCATCAAAAACCCTCATGTAAGTAGTGCCATTCTGGGAGCTTCCAAAAAAGAACAACTGATCGAAAATTTAAAAGCATTGGAAGTTGTTCCTTTACTGACGAATGAAGTGATCGAAAAAATAGAAATTATTTTAAATAATAAACCTGTTCAACCACAATTTTAGTGACCAATTATTTTAAAGATCTCATCGTTGTAGAGCTGGCAGGTGTATTAGCGGGTCCTTCTGCCGGATTATTTTTTGCAGAGCTTGGAGCTACCGTCATTAAAATTGAAAATCCAAAAACAGGAGGTGATGTAACCAGGAGCTGGAAATTACAAGAGGAAGATCCTTCTGAAAAAACCAGTGCCTATTACTGGAGCGTTAATGCAGGTAAACACGTGTTATTTTTAGATTTGCATGATTCAAAAGACTTGAACCAGTTTTACGACATTATTAAAACGGCAGATATTGTTATTTCAAACTATAAACTGGGCGATGATATTAAACTAAAAGTAGATCCTCAAACGTTGCATGCTATTAACCCAGGGTTAATTTATGCATCCATCAACGGTTTTGGAGCTAATAGTCCCCGTACTGCTTACGATTTGATTCTCCAGGCCGAAAGTGGCTTTATGTTTATGAACGGAGAAAAAAATGCATCTCCTCTAAAAATGCCTGTCGCCTTAATTGATGTATTAGCGGGACATCAGCTCAAAGAAGCTGTTTTAATTGCTTTATTGAACCGGCATAAAACCAACCGGGGAACCGTTGTGTCTGTTTCTTTATTTGATACGGCTGTTGCGTCGCTGGCCAACCAGGCCACCAATTGGCTTATTACACATCATTTACCTACAGCACAAGGCTCGTTACATCCTAACATTGCTCCTTACGGAGAAATTTTTAAAACCAAAGATGACCATTCTGTAACGTTTGCCATTGGCAGTGATAAGCAATTCAAAAATCTATGCCATATTTTGGGACTTGATCTTTACTCTCAAACCCATTATGAAAATAATCAGCAAAGAATCATTCATAGAGAAAGCCTCTTTCTTTTATTAAATGAATGTATCCTTCAATGTTCGTTCGACGTATTGTATAAACAATGCCTGGAGCATGATATACCAATCGGTAAAATAAGAAACATCCGGGAAGTATTTGAATTACCCGAAGCGCAACACATGATCCACCACTTTACCCATCAAACAACTAAATTAAGTTCGGTAAAAACGGTAGGCTTTAAGTTTGAGGATTAACGCCTGTTTTGTTCGATAATACCCGAAATTGTCAGGATAATTTGGTAGTTTTTCTAGGGTATTATTTGTAAACTTGTTCAATATTAAAACCTTATGATACGTAAACTTTTATTGATCATTTCTATCCAGATCATTTCATTTTCGTGCTTCTCACAGGCAAAGGACACCATCCTTTTAATGAATGGCAATTTTGTTGTGGAAAAAGTAATAGATACGGTAATAGGAGCTGTAACAGTGATGGATCCGGCAAAAGAAGGCAATAAACTTCATTTTGAGTATGACCAGATTTATTGCGTTAAGTACGCCGGTGGCTTCACCGATTACTATTACAGACAAGATAGCTTGTTAGGGAACTATTTCACGCGCGACGAAATGGAATATTATATTTACGGAGAACGTGATGCCCGAAAAGGATTCAAGGCCAGAGGTTCTTTGATTGGTGCGGGAGTGGTAGGTTTGGTTAGCGGAGGCCTCGGGATATTTTTCGCCCCTGTATTTCCTTACGGTTATATGGGCTTAAGTGGTATTACAAAAGTGAAGATAAAACACAGTACCATCAGTAACCCAAATTATATCGAGCATGATGCTTATATACTGGGCTATGAAAGGGTATCGAGAAGTAAACGTCGTATTCAGGCTCTCATTGGTGGAACCATTGGTTTAGCTGTGGGATACGGATTATATTTTACAGTACTTAAAGATAAATTACCATCTACATTAAAAATCAGATTCTAAAATTATTATGCAAAAAAAGATCTTACTATTAGGCTCAGGAGAATTAGGTAAAGAATTAGTGATAGCTCTTCAACGATTGGGACAGTACGTAGTTGCTGTAGACTCCTATGAAAATGCCCCGGCAATGCAGGTAGCACATGAGTTCGAAGTAATCAATATGCTGGATGGAAACGCACTCGATGCTATTGTTGCAAAACACTCTCCCGATTTAATCGTTCCTGAAATTGAAGCCATTCGAACGGAACGTTTTTATGATTACGAAAAACAAGGGATTACTGTAGTGCCAAGTGCCAAAGCAGCTAATTTCACGATGAACCGTAAAGCTATCAGAGACCTTGCTTCAAAAGAATTAGGATTAAGAACTGCCAATTATTTATACGCCACCACCTTAGAAGATTTTAAAAAAGCAGTTGCTACTATTGGCATTCCTTGCGTGGTAAAACCATTAATGAGTAGCAGCGGTAAGGGCCAAAGCGTTATAAAAACAGAACAGGATATTGAGAAATCATGGAACTACGCGATGGAAGGTTCCCGTGGTGATTACAAAGAAGTGATCATTGAAGAGTTCATTAAATTTAATTCAGAAATAACCTTACTAACCGTTACACAAAAAAACGGGCATACCTTATTTTGTCCGCCAATTGGCCACAGGCAAGAACGCGGCGATTACCAGGAAAGCTGGCAACCATGCGCCATTAGTAATACGGATTTAAAAGATGCACAGGAAATGGCAGCGAAAGTAACCAAAGCTTTAAGCGGTGCCGGTTTATGGGGCGTTGAGTTTTTCCTGACGGATAAAGGAATTTATTTTTCTGAACTATCCCCTCGTCCGCATGATACAGGAATGGTAACACTCGCAGGTACACAAAACCTGAGCGAATTTGAATTACATGCCCGTGCCATTACAGGCCTGCCAATTCCGGAAATAACTTTAGAAAGACATGGAGCATCTGCTGTGGTATTGGCTACTAAAGAAGGGAAAAATCCCCGTTACATTGGAATAGAAGAAGTGTTAGTTAATCCTTTAACAGATGTGAGGGTGTTTAATAAACCTACTACCCGCCCCTATCGCCGAATGGCAGTGGTTTTAACCTATGATGTTGTAGGAAGTGATGTAGATAGCGTTAAACAAAAAGCTATTGAGCTTGCCAAACAAATAGAAGTTATTGTAAGCTAAATGAAACTCTTTCTAACTGTATATTTGCTATGTGTTGTTTCTGTGCTATCTGCTCAAAGCATTGTTTTCCCTGAGCATTTAAGTAAAACACACATCTCAAAATTGCAGAATAACGATTCGTTAGTATACTATCAATGCCATGTGGATGAAGCTTCCCAGGAATTAATAACTACCAGCGGACAAAAAATAACTTCCAAAAAAAAGAAAATAACGATTACCGAGAAATTCGTTATCTCAAAAAAAGATTCCGTTTATAATTGCAATTACTTCACCTCCTCTTTTAATAATTCCCCGAACAAAAAATTTCCTTATTTAACCTTAAAGGAAGTAAAAAACTGGGATTTTGAGTTGAAGAAAAACAAACAGTTAGTTGACCAGGAAGTATTGCTAATGGCGGCATTCGAGACTAAAACACATGTAATTGTACATTATGAATTAAATGTAAATTCGTCCTGCCCCAACGAAGTAATTATTTGGCATAAAAAAGATAAAGAACAATTCATCGTGGAAGGAGATCATTTATTAAGTAAGATCTTAGGTTGTAATAATTAATGATAGCTTCCCCTGTTCCAATACCTCCTTCATAAAAAAGCCCTTTAAGAAATTCTTAAAGGGCTTTTCATTGTGTATAATGAATTTTATTTATCGCGTTTCTTCAGCCAATCGGTTACTGCAGGCGCCAGTTCTTTTTGAGATCTGCTTCCTACAAATACCCCAATGTGGCCGCCTTTAAAGCTATACAATTCTTTATCCGTTGAACCAACGTAATCGTTTAAAGGAATAGTTGCAGCCGGTGGTACCAAATGATCTTCTGTTGCGTAAATATTTAATAAAGGAGAAGTCAGGTTTTTTAAATTTACTTTTTTAGTGCCTATTTCCAGTTCACCTTTAATTAATTTATTTCCCTGGTAAAGATCTTTCATAAATTGCTTATAACATTCTCCGGCCTGGTCAGGACTCTCACTGATCCATTTTTCCATACGTAAAAAGTTTAGCAATTTGTCTTTATCATCCAATGAACTTGCCAGAGTTTGTTGTTTCTGCAATTTCATCATCGGCTTTAACATATCAAATCCCTGGTTTAAAAAATCGCCGGGAATAATCCCATCAAATCCTTCTACCAATGTGTCAAAATCCATATCCTTACTCCAACGGAACAATAACCCATCATTCGTACTGAAATCAACCGGTGTTACATGGGTTATTAAGTTCTTTACTTTATTAGGATACAACGATGCATAAATTACGCTGAACGTTCCTCCCTGACAAATACTTAAAATATTTATTTTTTCAATTCTGTTTTTCTTACGCACGTAATCCACACAATTATTAATGTAACCATTAATATAATCGTCCATACTAATAAATCTATCGGCCTTTGAAGGATTTCCCCAATCAATTAAATACACATCCAAACCCGCATTCAGTAAATTTTTAATATAACTGCGGTCTGGCTGTAAATCCAGCATTTTATAAGTATTAACCAAAGCATATACAATTAAAACAGGTGTTTTATAAGTGGGCTCGGTATCTCTGTTATACCTATAAAGGGTTAATTTATCTTCTGTGTAAACTGCTGTTTTAGGAGTTGAAGCAATATCTACTTCGTGGATTTCGTTAAGCGTTTCATAGCTTTTAAGCATTTTAGAACTTACGCTATTAATTTCTTCCATTAATTTATTTTCCATAGTGGTAATGATATCTATAATTAATTAACTGAATTTTTTTACAAAAAAGGCTGCCCACAAACACATTGGCAGCCTTCTTATAATTGTGCTATGAACACAAAGTTTTATTTATTTCTTTTTTGCTTTCGCTTTTTCTTCTTCAAATAACTCTACAGAAGCCGCATTTTGCATCGCTAATTTAGTTTGAAGTTCTTTTACTGTTTTTTTAAGCTCATGCATCGTTTTGTAAACTTCTTCCATTTCACTTTTAAAAGCTATTGGATATTGTTCGAACACATTTTCAAATTGTTTTTGGAAATGTTTTTTTACGTCCATGGTTAATGTTAACGCTTCAGCTTTTACTTTAGAAAACTCATCAGTGGCAAATAACTCAGAAAATGTTTTTTCGTTTGTTTTTACCCACTCATTATACATTTCCTGTGGAGTTGGCATAGTAAAAGAACCTGCACTCATATCTTTGTATTTCTCCTGAGTATCTTTAGCCAGTGTTTCCATTGACGCTTGCATTGTTTTATACAATTGAGCCTGTAACTCAGATTGTTTAACGCTATACTCCGTTACTTTGTCCATCAAAGCAATCGTAGCTTCTACGTTTTCTTTTTCTTTACCCGGATTTACTAATTTCAATAATGGTTCAAAGGTTTTACCAAATACATTATTCATTTTAGCATAAAGGTCTTTCATATGTTCCGTATTACCTGAAAACATTTCAGGAAACTGAGCCGACATATTTTGCATTTGAGCTACATATTCTTTTCCTAAACCATTTTGGTTTACAAAGAAATCCTGCATTTGCTTAGTGGCGTTTTCAAAAACATCTTTTAAGTTAGCATTATTAAAAAATGAACCGAACATTTGTTCTGTCATTTTCTTGTAATTATCAGCTGCATAAATGTTTTTCCAGGTATCCATGCTGAAATCAGAATTTTTAAGCGCATTCATCATCGGTTGGAACATTTCCTGCACTTTCATATACATTTGACCACCTTCATACATGTTTTTAAACATATCTTTATTGAAAGGGTTTTTCATGTTGTTTGAAAATGTATCGTAAGATGTATTCATTGAATTCATCCAGCTATTATAAATGTTTGTCCAGGCATTATTCATAGTAGAAAAGCTGGTATTATAATCATTC
>CAXVYS010000018.1:0-60819 GCA_963422675.2 Bacteroidia bacterium | reverse complement strand
ATAGACATAAATTGTTGCTCGCAAATGGCGTTATCTACTACAGATTGTGTTTCATTATCCACCTCTGTTTTCTTTTTACAGGAGTCCAAAGAAATAATCGTCGAAACGATTATAATTGACGATAAAATAATTTTATACTTCATTCTATTTGGGTTTCCAATTATATGGCAATTAAAGTGCCAGATTTTAATTCAAATATATAATTAAATTATAATATATACACTTTTTCATTATTATTTTTAAAGTTTAATCCCTATTACCAACACATCATCTACCTGTTCATAATTACCTTTCCAGCTATTAAATAGCCTTTCCAGCTCTTTTTGCTGTTCATCCATTGGATAGTGGTGTATGGTGAGTAAATGATCGTAAAAGCGTTTAACCATAAATTTCTTCCCTTTTTCTCCGCCAAACTGGTCTGCATAGCCATCGCTAAACATATAGAGCGTATCATTTTTATTAAAGGTTCTTTTGTGTGTTGTGTAATTTCTTTCCGAATCGAGCTGAGCGCCACCGATAGGATATTTGTTTCCGTTTATTTTTTCAAGAACACCTTCTTTATTAATAATAATAAGGTTCCTGAAAGCTCCTGCCCATAAGCTTTCCAGTGTTTCGGTGTTGATAGCAAGAATGGATATATCCATCCCGTCATTTGTATTTATCTGGTTTTGCCCTTGTTTTAAGGCGGCTTGTACACCTTTGTGAAGTTCCTTTAAAATAGTACCCGGATCAAAATTTCCTTTTTCGGCAACAATCTGGTTTAATAAATTATGACCTATCATACTCATAAATGCACCCGGAACGCCATGGCCTGTACAATCAACCGCCGCAATAATCTTGTAATTATCTTTTTCACCAAACCAGTAGAAATCACCACTTACAATATCTTTAGGCCTGTATAAAATAAATGCATTTTTAAGTTTAGAGAAAATAAAATCAATAGATGGTAGAATTGCTTCCTGGATCCGTTTAGCGTATTCAATACTACTGGTTATATCTTTGTTTTTCTCGGCAAGCTCCTTGGTACGTTCAGTTACTTTGTTTTCAAGAATTTTATTTTCTTTTTTTACGGCATTGGTTCTGTAGCTCGTAAATCCAATAATAAGGCCAAATGATAAAATAGTTCCTAATACGTAAAACCAGGTTGTTCTCCACCAGGGCGGAATAACTGTAATATTTAACTCAAAAGGTGTTTCGCTCCAAACCCCATCACTATTAGTGGTTTTTACTTTAAAGGTATAGTCGCCACCCGGTAATTCGGTATAAGAAACAAAACGTACATCCGAAGCGGAAGACCAATCTTTATCATAGCCTTCTAATTTATACATGAATTTGTTTTTTCCGGATGACTGGTAATCAAGGGCTACAACCTCAAACGTAAAATAGTTTTCTTTATGTGCCAGCGTAATATCTTTTATAAATAAAATGCTGCTGTCTGTTTTCACTTCTTTCCCTTGTCGTGAAAAGGAATAGATAAAAGTGTTAGGTGTGATTTTACTTTCCTTAATATTTTTCGGATTAAAATAATTAACGCCTGATATCCCACCAACCAATATGGTTCCATCGTTACATAAATAAAAGGCTCCCTGGTTAAATTCCCTTGCCTGAATCCCGTCTTTAGTATTATAGTTCCTAAAAGCCACCCCATTTTCATTCACAATATTGGGATTAAATTTGGTTAACCCGAAATTTGAAGGCAACCATAAATTACCCTCAGCATCAGGGATGGTAGTATAGATGTAACTATTAAGCAAGCCATCTTTTTCAGTATATACAAAAAACTGCTTTTTCGCAGGATCAAATTTATTTAAGCCGTAATTTGTAGAGAACCAAAACATGCCATGACTATCTTTATACACATCATTAACATTGTTTGAACTGATGGAATTTTTATTTTCCAGATGTTTGTATATTTTAATAATAGGTTTGTCAATACTGGTTACAAAATCCAATACACAAACGCCACCACCAAGTGTACCAACCCATAAACTATTGTCTTGAGGGTCTTCATAAATGGAATTTATTTTATCGGATGACAGGCCCTGGTTTGTTGTAAAACGTTTAATGGTATAGGTATTAGGATTTATGGCATAAAGCCCGTCACCAAAGGTTCCTGCCCATACAGCACCACTTTTGGTTTGAATCATTTTTAAAACGGTACCGCCCATATTTTCATCGGCCAGTATAATTTTAGATGAATTTTTTTTAGGATCATAAATAATAATTCCCTGTCCAAAAGTTCCTATCCAAATCTTACCGTCTGTATCTTCCATTAAACTAATAACTGAGCTGGCTCCATATTTTTTTGTGATAGCGGTTATATCGGTAAAGTTTTTATCTTTTATTCCTTTTTTATAGAAGCCATCCGTTGTCCCAACCCAAATAGTATGATCAGAGGTTTCGAGTAAAGAATAGATAAAATCATTGGTTAAACCATTGGAGTTGTCCCATAACGGAAATTTGTTGGAAGAAATAAAATAAACATTGATCCCCTTATCCTGTGTGGCAACCCATAAGTTTTTCTGTTTATCGGTAAATAAAAAAGAAACTTTATTATCTGATAATGTATTTTGGTTTAACGGATCATTGGTGGAAATAGAATAAGTATTGTTTAAAGTGTTATATTTTACAACACCTCCCCAGGTCCCTATCCATAAGGAGCTTGAATCCTCGGCATTACTAAAAGAAATGATCCGTTTGTTAAATCTCGAATCGGAGTCGAAATCAATAATTTCAATAAACGTTTTTTTAACAGGGTCAAATACGATGATTCCATCATCAGAGCCGCACCAAATGTTTCCGCCAACTTCTGTAATACAACGCATATTGTATTTTTCAGAAAGTCCGTTTGCCTTTATTTTGCCAATAATGTTTTTGGGAATAGAATAATGGCTTATTTTTTTTGTTTTTTTGTCATATTCAAATAGTCCTTTCCCAAAAGAAGCAATGTAAATATGGCCTTTCGAATCTTTGAAAATGTGTTTTAAATCAATAGTTTCAACAGAATCAGTGCTGTTAATCAGTTCAAATTCTTTTGTATCCGTATTAAAAAGGTTTAAGCCATTATCAGTAGCAATGAGTAATTCATTGATACTTAATTCAATGATAAACTGTACAGAATTGCTGGAGATACTTTTTTTATTCAGGCTATTTTTATAATTGGTAAACTTTTCTGTTTTTTTATTTAAAACAGACAATCCTTCATCATCGGTTCCAATATAGATATTCTGATTTTTGTCTTCATACAAACATCTTACATAATTAGAGGCGATTGCTGATTTAGAATACTGATCCGTTTTATAGGTTTTGATATGATAGCCATCATAGCGGTTTAATCCGTCCTGGGTACCAATCCATATAAAATCCTGGGAATCCTGGAAAATAGTATTTACGCTAACGGTAGATAACCCCTCATCAATACTTAATCGTTTAAATTTGAGGTTCTGTGAGTTTAAAATTACCGGTAGAGAAAGAAACAGTGATAATAGTAAAACTAATTTGGGCATGTTTTGTTTTTTATAGTTCATTTAAGGCGTTTTAAATTTACTAAAAATGTAGTAACCAAACTGTATTTTTCATATTCTTGTAAAACAAAATAAAACAGTGGATTTTAAAAACAGAAAAGATTTAGTTTTTTTAGTATTATCGGGCTTTTTCATCACCAATGCGATAGTGGCTGAGCTTATTGGCGGTAAGTTGGTGCAGTTTTTTGGCTTGTTTACGCAAAGCATTGGTATCGTTTTATGGCCCCTGGTGTTTGTTTTAACAGATTTGATAAACGAACATTTTGGAAAAGATGGGGTGAGGAAGCTTACGTATATTACCGTTGCATTGATTTCCTTTACCTTTATCCTATTGAGTATTGCCATACATATGGATGCAACCCCGTTTTCTCCTGTTTCCAATGAAGCCTTTAAAACTGTTTTTGGCCAGTCGCAATGGATCATTGTAGGAAGTATTATTGCCTTTTTTATCTCTCAATTGGTGGATGTGCATGTGTTTTCAATATTTAAGAAAGCAACAGGACATAAACATATCTGGCTTAGAGCCACCGGAAGCACTGTGGTAAGCCAGCTAATAGATACCTTTGTGGTTCAATTTATTGCCTTTGTTATTCCCGGTAAATGGGCTATGGATGAGTTTTTAAGAAATGCCTCCTGGGGTTATGCCTTTAAGCTGTTAGTGGCTTGTGCATTAATTCCTCTGATTTATTTAGGGCATTTTTTAATTGATAAATACATTAAAAAAGAACGGATCACAAAAGATATATCACTCAATTAATTCAAACTTTTGTGCAGCAATCGTTTTGTTGGTTGCGTTAAAGTGCCACCATTCCGTATTCATCATGATAAAGCCTGCTCTTAACATATTCTTTCGTAAGAGTAAGCGGTTGGTATAAGCACTTTGAGAAAGTCTGCCTTCTTTTAAAAATTTTAGTTCATGTTTAGGCTGACTTAACTCGTCAAAACAATCGAAGCAGGTTCCCATATCCAGTAATAAGTTATTGGAGCCTATAATTCCCACATCTACCGCTGCTCCGTAATTGTGTAGTGAAATATCATTGGGATGAGCCAGGTAGTTTAGTTTAAGGTTTGCCGGCATATCCAGTTCATCCCACATTTTTCGCTGAATATGCAATGGCCTCACCGCATCAAATACAATTAAATGATACTCCGGAAAATTTTGTCGTAAATAAAATTGTGCATTACATAATTTAATGGCAACCTCGCATGGTAAATAACAATCGGTTAAGCCCTCGTAAATAGGTTTGTGTAAAAAGTTTTCGGAAGTGGAATAGTGCAGGGTTATCCGGATAGTGGTATCCAGATCATGGATATTTACAAGGTGTTTTGTAATTAAATAGCGCTCAAGTTCCGAGGTGTCTTTTTTAATGGGTGATAGAGTAGTAGGGGTGTTATTTACATTTTGAGTATGATTAATTACCGTATTGTTTTCCTGGGTACAGCTGCTAAACAAGGGATATAGCCCTGCCATACATAAAACATAACATAGGAATTTGATCATTTACATAGCCGGATAAACAACATAATTGCGGGGCGTTTCATAAAGGGTAATTTCCAGTCCGAATTTAGAGTCAATTTTTTTTCGGAGTAACTCATAAATGATCCTGGCAATATTTTCGGCAGTAGGGTTGAGTTGCTTAAACTCTACAGTATCAAGGTTTAAGTTTTTATGATCAAAACGTTCAGTGATATCTTCTTTAATCAACTCGTTTAACAGCTTCATATCATATACATAGCCTGTTTGCGGATCTACTTCACCTGTCAATTTTACAATTAACTCATAGTTATGACCATGGTAATTGGGGTTATTACACAATCCAAATACCTCATCATTTTTTTTATCATCAAATAGAGGGTTATTTAAGCGATGTGCTGCATTAAAATGAGCTTTTCTGTATATAGCGGTTTTCATTCAGTTAACGAATTATTGATTTGTTGATCAGTCGGAGCATGGCAAATTGTAAGCTCTAAATTAGTATTTAATTTTCTAATTATTCAACTCTCAAATTGTTCTAGTATTTACAATAGGTTTCAATTAATTTAATAGCCATTTCATCGCCTAAACTATCTGCTTTATTAAGGTCTTCACAGGCACCCCGTTTATCTTTGCTGGCAAATTTTACGGCGGCCCTGTTTACAAAAGCAGCACCGTAATCAAACTTTAATTTTATAGAATAATCAAAATCCTTTAAGGCTTCTACAAACTGTTTGCTTTCTCCTTTTGCTACACCACGGTAGTTGTAGCTTACCGGGTTTTTAGGATTTAGTTTAATGGCAGCATCAAAATCAACAATAGCCCCTGTGTTATCACGGGTTTCAATTTTACAGGCACCCCGCATAATTAAAGCTTCCTCTTCATCGGGAATGGCTTCCAGGTATACATCCCAGTCTTTCACTGCATTTTTATAATCTTTTGTTTCAAAACGAGCTTTAGCTCTCGTTTTATAAGCACTGTAGGTAGGTTTATCAGCAGGCATTATTTTCATAGCAGCATCTATTTCCTTAATAACATAGGGGTATTCTTTTAATTCAAAACGAATATCAGCCTTCAATAGCATTACTTCCAGGTAATTCGGTTTAATGTCTAATGCCGCGTTACAGGCATCCTGAGCGGCTTTATAAGCTTTTCCGTCATTCATTAATCTTGCCTGGTAATAAAACAACTCTGCATCGTCCTTGTTCTGTGCAATGGTAGAGTCAATGGTTGCTTTGGCTTCTTTAAATCTTTTTGTTTCATAATATAAAATGCCCAGTGTTTTTTGACTTTCAAAATTATCGGGCGCAACTTTCAAGGCTGATTTAAGATCCTTTTCAGCACCTTTATAATCTTCTTTCTTAAGCTTTGCAAAAGCCATTTTATTAAAAGCCTCGATATAATCTGGTTTTAATTTCACTGCCTTTTTTAAATTAACAATGGCATCATCGTATTTTGCAGAATCGATGAGCTTAAGTGCTTTTGTATAAAGGTCTATTTCCGGATTAGCTTTAGTAGCAGTATCTTTTTGTGCATGGCCATTAAGATATAACAGTATTAATACTATAAAGCTGATGCACTTGAACATGGCGATTATCCACTTTTATTTGGTTTTTAATAAGGGATGACTAAATTTACACAAACAATTTTAAATATAAAACTATGCCATTTATTATTATTCTTTTAGTGTTTGGGTTATTACTCATTTTTTTATCTTTTGTAACCGTTCAGCAAGGTACTGTTGCTGTAATTACAGTGTTTGGAAAATACAAACGGATCTTAACTCCCGGTTTGAGTATGAAAATACCTTTTATTGAAAAAGTATATAAAAAAATATCCATTCAAAACAGAAGTGTTGAATTAGGCTTTCAGGCTGTAACCATTGATCAGGCCAACGTAAATTTCACAGCCATGTTGTTATATGCTGTGGTTAACCAAAATGAAGAATCTATTAAAAATGTGGCTTTTAAATTTGTGGATGAAAAAAACTTAATGCAGGCTTTGGTACGCTCTATCGAAGGGTCTGTAAGAGCTTTTGTAGCTACCAAAAAGCAATCGGAAGTACTGTCGTTAAGAAGAGATATTGTTGAAGCGGTAAAAGAACAATTGGATGTGATGCTGGAAGAGTGGGGATATCACTTAATTGACCTGCAATTAAATGATATTACATTTGATGAAGAGGTAATGCGTTCAATGGCTAAAGTAGTAGCAAGTAATAACTTAAAAGCGGCTGCTGAAAATGAAGGGCAGGCTTTATTAATTACAAGAACCAAAGCGGCAGAAGCAGAAGGGAACTTTATTAAAATATCGGCTACAGCCGAAAAAGAAGCTGCTCAAATGCGTGGACAAGGTATTGCTTTGTTCAGAGAAGAAGTAGCCCGTGGTATGGCAGAAGCTGCAAAGCAAATGAAAGAATCAAACCTGGACACCTCTCTTATTTTATTTAGTATGTGGACAGAGGCTGTTAAAAACTTCGCTGAGCAAGGTAATGGCAATATTATCTTTTTGGATGGAAGTGTGGAAGGAATGGATAAAACTATGAAACAAATGATGGCCCTTAATATGAAGGATAATGCCAAAAAATAAGGGTTTCGACCCTTTATTTTAACATTTCGGACCGAATCTGTAAAAATTTTGAAGTTTTTTAATGTAAAGTAAATTTTAATAAATTTATAGTATTATATTAATCAAAAAACCGTTCTAATGAAAAAACAATTATTATTGATTCTTGGCGCAGCGTTATGCTTTAATTCAATTGCCCAGGAACAAACTTCTAAATTGCTGCCATGTAATACTTACGCTGCCATGGAAGAAGCATTTAAGGCTGATCCCAATTTAAAATTAAAATATAATCTTATTCAATCTCAGCTGGAAGCTGAAACCAATACTAATGCCCATAGTAAAGTAGCAATTACTTCTTATACTATTCCGATTGTTTTTCATATTATGGGTCCCCAAAACATTACCGACCAAACGTTTATTGATGCAGTTGCACAGATAAACAGGGATTATGCACGTGCGGGGTCTGATACAGGAACTGTTTATCCTAATTTTAAATCAATTTATGTAGATGCAGGGATGGTTTTTGCATTGGCAAAAAGAGATCCTAATGGCAACTGTACAAACGGAATTATTCGTCACGATAATGAAAGTGTTTACTGGAATCAGGCGGCCCCTGCCTATAATTATTCTGGCACAGGAACTAACCGTTGGCCCCCAAATAAATACTTAAATGTATATATTGTTTCTTGTATTTACAGTGCTTCACAAGGTATAACCTGCCCAACAACCAGTGGTTCATACCTGGGAGGTTACACGTATCTGCCTGGCTCTTCACCGGGTACAAATGCCGATGCCATTGTTTACCGTACAAGTGAACTTGCAGGCTTAAGTGCAAGAGCTTTAAGTCATGAAATAGGCCATTGGTTTAATTTATCTCATACATTTGGAAGTACTAACAACCCAGGAACGACTTGTAGTGACGATGGAGTAGCCGATACGCCACAAACCAAAGGTGTTTTAGGAAGTTGCCCTTCGAGTTCAGGAAATACTTGTGATCCTTCTAATTTATGGAATGTGGAGAATTTTATGGATTATTCAGGATGCCCTAAAAACTTTACACAAGGGCAGGTTAATCGTATGAGGTCTGCCGCAACAAATACCAACGCTCCTTTCAGAAGTAATTTATGGTCTGCCACTAACCTTTCGGCAACAGGTATTACTTCAGGGTATACGTGTACTCCGGTTGCTGACTTTACAGCAAACAAATTAAATGTATGTGTGGGCAATTCTATTACATTCAATAATTTAAGTAATATCGGATCTTCCGGATCATTATCCTGGACTTTTGATGCAGGTTCTCCTGCTACATCGTCTGTTACATCTCCGGTAATAAGCTATGCAACGCCGGGTACTTATTCTGTTTCATTAACGGCAACTAATCCTAACGGAACAAATACAAAAACACAGGTTTCATACATTACGGTTACCCAGGGTGGTGGCGGAGCATTAGCTCCTTATACCTATGATTTTGAATCGAATTTATTGGGCACAAATATCATCAATAACAATTCGGGTTCAGTAACTTGGGCATTAAATCCGGGAGTTGGGGCAAATTCAACTGCTCAGAGCGTATTTTTAAATAATGCATCCCAGGCAAGTTCTGCCGGGCATATTGATATTCTTGAAACCCAATTGTATGATTTTTCTACAACCACGGGTATTTCATTATCTTACTACTATGCTTATGCTAAAAAAGCGGCAGCGCAAGCTGATACATTTAAAGTACAGTATAGTATAGATTGTGGTGGTACGTGGTCTAATGTTTTAGGTGTTCCAAACTTAAATACGATGGCTGCCAATTCGGGTGGAACAACTACTGCTGCATTTAGCCCTTCGGCTGCTCAATGGAAACAAACGTCTATCTCAAGTGCCTTATTATCATCCTTGAATAATAAACCAAGTGTTAAATTTCGTTTTTATTTTAAAAGTGATGCGGGTACAGGAAGTTCAAATAATATCTTTATTGATCAGATTAACTTATCGGGTGCTGTTGGTTTAAATGAACTCGAAAATGCATTAGGATTGAATATTTATCCTAACCCGACAAATTCGTCAGCTACTATCGATTTTAAAGTAAATGGAAATGAAAGAGTGAAGATCAATGTAATGGATGTGGTAGGAAGAGTTGTGGAAGAATCTGCCATTATAGCCATTAACGGAGAGAAAGGTACCTGTACTGTTAATAAAAATGGGACACTGGCAAAAGGAATTTATATCATTAACGTGGAGGTTAATAACCAACGCATTTCTAAAAAATTAATCGTAGAATAATAAGTTCTATTCTTTATCTTAAAGCGGCTTATGTCATCATAAGCCGCTTTTTTTTATAAAAAACTCGTTATGATTATAACATAAGCTTTATTATTTTTCAAAAATGAATGGTTCTGCAAACCAAAATCATGCAAAAAATGTATTATTGTACAAAGTTTATTTATCTATGAAAACCCTTACGATCTCTTCATTTACCATGCTGTTTGTAATGAGCAGCCAATTTTCAACCTCGCAAACACTCACCAGTAAACAAGATGAAAAAACAGGCTTGTACGGATTTGTAGATCAGGACGATAAATATGTTGTGAAACCTACCTATAAAGAAGTGGATTATAATTTTGGGTATGGTACCGGATTAAGTAAGGTAGTAAATGCTTCCGGAAAAGTTGGTTTTGTAAACGAATTGGGTAAAGAGGTGGTTAAATGTAAGTATGATGAGGCCGGCACATTTGAGAGAGGCTATACGGTTGCCAGAATTAAAGCAGGTGAATACGACTATAAACATGCTTTACTGGATAGTACAGGAAAAGAAATTATTCCATTAAGTTATGGCCGGATGGAATATTACCCTAACGATCAGGTACTGGTAACGGGAGAAACCAACACTTCTGCAGTGGGAATAACAAACCTGGAAGGAAAAGTGTTGATCTCGGCCCAGTATGAATTTTGGTCGAAACGCATTTCAAAAGGTTTATGGCCTGTGGGTAAAAATAATATATGTGGGGTAGTGAACCTTAAAAATGAAATTATTGTTCCCTTTGTATATGAAATGATAGAAAGTTATTCCGATGAGTTAAATGTGGCCCTTGCAAAAAAAGAGGGTAAACATGGATTTATTGACCGAAGTGGAAAAGTCATTATCCCTTTTATGTATAACGACGGATGGGCATCTGGAACCTCTCTGGTAGTTAAAAAAGAGGGGAAATGGGGAGCAATAGGAATAGATCAAAAAGTAATACTTCCGTTTGAATATGCCAATATCTCTTCTATTGGAGATAAAACAGCATGGGTTAGTAAAAACGAAAATGAAGATTCTTACGAAATAGATTTAGTTACCAGGCAAAAAGTAAAATAAAGCCGGTTTTATATGGCTATGCTTTTTTAGAAAAAAGGTGAACCTTTGATTCTTGTCTTTTCAACAGACGGGAAATGTTTTTCTTGTGGGTTATAACTAATAATACTGCTACAAAAATGGAAAAAATCATTAAGGTTTGATTGTGATTTTTAAGAACCACATTTAAGAAAACAGGGAAGCTGATTCCACCTATCATAGAGGATAAAGAAACGTATTTAGTTAATAGTAAAACGGTTAAGAAAACCAGGAGAACCAATAAACTTGTAAAAGGGGTTAAACAGATTACCACACCTAAAATAGTAGCTACTCCTTTTCCACCTCTAAATCCTGCAAAAACAGGAAATACATGGCCAACCAAGGCTGCAATACCCAATCCTAACTCCAGGTTAACAAATTGGTTACTGTCAAAAATATAAGGAGATAAAAATGCTAAGGAGGTTGCGATGATACCTTTTAAGATATCAATGATTAAAACAGGGATACCCGCTCTTTTACCCAAAACCCTGAAAGTGTTGGTAGCACCGGAGTTTCCGCTTCCAAATTCACGTACATCTATTCCGTAAAAACGCTGACCCCACCAAACGGCTGTGGGTATAGAACCAAGAAGATAAGCTGTAATTAAAAGGACCGTAATGATAGTGGTTTCCAAATTTGTTAAGTGTTTAGTTACACAAATATAACAATAATTTAAATTAATAAAAAAGTTCGGATTCTATTTTAGGTTAAAATTTTAACATTAGAATGTTCGTTTTTCCCCCATTTAATTTCACTAAATATAGTTAACATTTTTTCGCTTAATTCCCTAACTTTTTATTATTTTCACGCCTCTTATGATTAGCTATGTAAACGGGCAAATTGCCGAATTAAATCCAGCCTTTGCAGTAATAGAAAGCAACGGCGTTGGTTATGGGTTATTGATATCTTTAACAACCTATACCAGCATCCAAAATCTGCCTACAGCCAAATTATATGTGGAAAGTGTTTACATAAGAGATGACAATCCACGCTATTATGGCTTTGCCGACCCTGAAGAACGCGAATTGTTCCGTAAACTCATCTCTGTATCGGGAGTAGGTGGCGGAAGTGCAATGTTAATGCTATCTTCACTATCTTCAGTTGAAATTGCGGGAGCGATTAATACGGCAAACGTAACTATGTTAAAAAGCATAAAAGGTATTGGAGAGAAGACTGCGCAAAGGATTGTGGTTGATCTGAAAGGTAAAATGGGGAAACATGAGGGGGGCATTTCACAGATTTTAACAACATCATACAATAAAAATAAAGATGAAGCGTTAATGGCTCTGGTGACTTTAGGTTTTCCAAAAATGACGGCAGAAAAAGCGCTTGAAAAGGCAATAAAACAACAAGGAATAGCAACTGATAATGTTGAACTGCTGATTAAATCGGCATTAAAAAATATTTAGCAATAGCGTGATAAAAGGGGTGGTTAAATTTCTTGTTATTGGTTCTGTATCCGTAGGATTAATGAGCGTAGTTATTGGCTCGAAGGCCGATAATGCTCCTTTGAGCAAACCTCATTATTATTACGATGCCACTACAACGGCTCCTCCCGATACCCCTGTAGTTACTAAAGATGATCTTCCTTACGGTTTCAATGATAACAATGGAGGGCAACCTATTTACGACGATAAAAGTGGCTTATATCTTGAAAACCCTTCAAATATAAAAACCACTACAGAATATAATCCGAAAACCGGTAATTATGATGTATCGCAAAAGATAGGTGATATGAACTACCGTCCCGAAACGTACGTAGAGTTTCAGGATTATCAGGATGCTTTATTTAAACAAGCCGTAAAAAACCACTGGAAATCAAAGATCAAAGCAGAAGATCTTAATAACCAAACTAAAAAGGGAATCATCCCTAAACTCACGATCAACAATGATATCTTTGATCGTATATTTGGTGGTAATACCGTAGATATTAAGCCTACCGGAACGGCAGAGCTTATTTTTGCCTTGAACAGGAATAAAACCCTGAACCCTGCTATACCTCAGCGTCAGCAAAAAGTAACTAACTTCGATTTTAACATGCGTATCCAGTTAAACCTGATCGGTAAAATTGGTGATAAATTAAAAATAACAACGAATTACAATACAGAGGCTTCGTTTGACTGGGAAAATCAAATGAAACTGGAGTATACCGGTTACGAAGATGAGATCATAAAGAAAATAGAAGCCGGGAACGTGAGTTTGCCATTAAACAGTACCTTAATTACGGGTAGCCAGAGTTTATTTGGGGTTAAAATGCAATTGCAATTCGGGCGCTTAACGGCTACAACTATTTTTTCTCAGCAACGTGGTAAAAAGCAAGAGGTATCTGTACAGGGTGGAGCACAAATTCAGTATTTTAACGTAGGTGCCGATAATTACGAGGTAAACAAACATTACTTCTTAGGCCATTATTTCAGGGATAATTACGATGCCTGGATGGGGACATTGCCTGTAGTAGCAACACCAATTATTATCACAAAAGCAGAGGTATACATTACCAATCAAACGGGAAGTACCGATAATGTGCGAAGTTTTGTAGGTTTTGCAGATCTGGGGGAAGATTCTATTCACGTAAGCCCTAATTTAATATCAGCTTCCTGTCAGCCAAATTCATATTACCGGATTATTGATAGTGCCGGATTTACACCTTCCAATGGAGCCAATAGCTTGTATGGAATCATTGCCGATACTTCAGCCGCGCGTATTATGCCTGCCAGAAATGCATCGAGTGCTTCCGGTATTAACGCAGCGTTAACAAGTAGTGCTTTTGCACCCAATGCCTGTAATGATGGGGGCAAGTTCATGGAATCATCAAAAGATTATGAATATGTAGCTAATGCACGAAGGTTAAATCCATCGGAATTTACTATTAACAACCGTTTAGGATTTATCTCCATTAACCAGTCTATTAATAATGATGTGGCTGTAGCTGTGGCTTACCAGTATACCTACAATGGTAAAACCTACCAGGTAGGGGAGTTCAGTGATCAGTTTACGACAGGGCCCTTATATTTGAAATTACTAAAAAGTACCATCACCAATCCTAAATTTATTACCTGGGATTTGATGATGAAAAACGTTTATTCTATTGGGGCATACAACCTTAACCCTTCCGATTTTAAATGTGATATTTATTATAATAATATTGAAACAGGGGTGGATATTCCTTACATCCCTTTCGGACAAATCAATGGTAAGTTATTGGTGCAGGTCATGAACCTTGATAAATTAAGTGTTAACGGTGATAAGTATTCTGATGGGGTATTTGACTTTATTAAAGATTATACCATTAACCCGGTAAACGGAAGAATTTATTTATCTTCCAAAGAACCCTTTGGTAATAATTTAAGGAGTAGTTTTGCAGCAGGTGATTTCCCTACGGCAGATAAATATGTTTTTCAGGAATTGTATGATTCCACCCGAACCATTGCCCAACAGCTCCCGGAGAAAAACCGTTATAAAATTAAAGGGCAGTACAAATCAGCCTCTGGAGCCGAAATTTCTCTAAATGCCTTAAATATACCCCAGGGAGCAGTATCAGTTACGGCTAATGGACAAAAATTAATAGAGAACCAGGATTATACGGTAGATTATACCCTGGGGCGTGTAAAGATCATTAACGAAAGTATCCTGAACTCCGGTGCAAACATTAAGGTAAGCACTGAAAGTAATTCCCTGTTTAATGTTCAGCAAAAGAGTTTGTTTGGAACGAGGCTCGATTTTAAAGTAAATAAGGATTTGATTTTGGGAGGAACATTGCTTCGCTTAAATGAAAAACCGGTTACACAAAAAGTAACTATTGGTGATGAGCCTGTATCAAACACTATTTGGGGTTTAGATTACAACTACCGTACGGATGCTCCTTTTTTAACGCGGTTAATTGATAAGATCCCTTTAATCAATACAAAAGAGATGAGTACCATTGTTACCCAGGGTGAGTTTGCCCAGTTAATTCCGGGTAATGCCAAAGCAATTGGTAAAAGTGGAAACTCCTATGTGGATGATTTTGAGGGAAGTATCTCTTTAATTGATATTAAAAGTCCACAGGCCTGGAGTATGGCCAGTATTCCTCAAGGTCAGCCGGGCTTATTTCCCGAAGCGTCATTAAATAACGATATAAAAATAGGGATGAACCGGGCACAGTTTAACTGGTATACCATTGATAATTTATTTTACGGACAGCAAAACTCTAATTTAAAACCGGGTAATATTCCTAAAGAAACATACGCAAACAACTTTATGCGCCAGGTATTGGAAACAGAATTATTTCCTTCTAAAACACCTGCCAATGGCCAGCCTGTTGTATTATCGGTTTTGGATCTGGCATTTTATCCCGGAGAAAGAGGACCCTATAACTATGACGCAGCCGGTGTATCCGGTATTTCACAGGGGGCAACTACACAGGGAAGATTAAACTCACCGGAAACACGTTGGGGAGGTATTATGCGTCGTTTGGAAACCAACGATTTCCAGGCAGCTAATATTGAATATGTACAGTTCTGGATGATGGATCCATTTAATGATGATTATGATTCTACCTTAACCTATCCTGGAATGGATAAAAACAATGCCCCTTCCGGAGAAATGTACATTAACCTTGGGAATGTGAGCGAGGATATCATTAAAGACGGAAGTATGTTATATGAAAATGGCTTACCGGGTGCTCCTAATGGACCAAATGCCAATTTAGCCGTATCGCATTCTAATATTGGAGTATATCCTTTAATTACACCTTCTTCAAACTCTTTTGTAAACGAAGTTGCCGACAGGCCTTTCCAGGATGTTGGTTATGATGGTATGGCCGATTCAACGGAGCAAAGAATGTTTTCTAGTTTTGTAGGAACCATGTCCAGCTCTGCGTTTAATAATTCGGCGGCTTCAGTTCAGGAAGCTATCAATGACCCAAGTTCCGATAGGTATTTACATCCGAAAGATGGTTCTTATGATGGTCTTGATAAATATGCCGGGAACACTTTACGACGTTATAAAAGATACAATAATGCCGAAGGAAATTCACCTACAGGAAACCTGGCAACCGTTAATGGTGTTAACGTAGTAGGGTCCAATTCTCCCAATATTGAAGATATTAATAAAGACAACACCTTAAGTGAAACAGAAAACTATTACCAATACAGTATTAAAATTTCCCGCCAGGATTTAATGCCTTCCAAAGTAGGAACCAATTACATTGTAAACGTTAGCGAAGGAACAGCCACCATTGATGGGATTAGTAAAAAAGTGAACTGGTACCAGTTTAAGGTTCCAATAGCGGAATACGAAAAAACAGTAGGATCGATAGAAGGGTTTAACTCCATTCGTTTTATGAGAGTTTTTATGAAAGGTTTCAGCAAACCCGTAGTATGTCGTTTAGCACGTTTTGAGTTAGTAAGAAGCGATTGGAGAAGATATCAGTTTGATTTGCAAAAACCGGGAGAATACATTGCAAATGATGATAATACAACCACTTTTGACGTATCTGCAGTAAGTTTACAGGAAAATGGCTCTAAAATTCCGGTTAACTATGTTATTCCTCCGGGTATTAACCAGCAACAAAACGTACAAACCACTAACCTGGTATTATTAAATGAGCAGGCTTTATCTTTAAGAACCTGTAATTTAAAAGATGGTGATAGCCGCGCTATTTACAAAAATGTTGATTTGGATGTGCGTTCATTTAAAAAAATGAAAATGTTTATGCATGCTGAACAATTAGGAACTGATATTTTACATGATGGCGATGTTACTGTATTTGTTCGTTTAGGATCTGACTTTACCAATAACTATTATGAATATGAGATTCCGGTTAAGTTAACTCCTAAAGGATATTACGATCCTAATGATGAAAATGCCAAATATAACGTGTGGCCATCGGATAATGAATTTGTATTGGATTTTGAAAAAATAACGGCTGTTAAAACAGAAAGAAACGCTGCTACGGAATCTAACCTTGTATTAGCCCAGAAACCATTTACAGGTTCTGATGGAAATAACACAATTACCGTAGTAGGAAATCCTAATCTGGCCACGGTTAAGAGTATGATGATTGGGATTAGAAATCCTAAGGATAACGGAGCCGCACCAAAGTGTGTGGAGATATGGGTAAATGAATTGCGTTTGACTGATTTTCAAAATAAAGGAGGCTGGGCTACAACGGGGCGTGTACAGGCTAAACTGGCCGATTTCGGACAAGTGTCTTTAGCCGCAACCTATAGTAAGCCATTTTTCGGAAGTATTGAAAAGAAAGTGAGTGAACGGAGCAGGGAAACCAATTTCCAGTGGGATGCAACCTCTACATTTCAGTTGGGTAAATTCTTCCCGGTGAAGTGGAAAGTGAACTTGCCTATATATTATGCTTATGGTGAAACCCGTATTACACCTTTGTATAATCCTTATGATCCAGATATTAAAATTGATAATCCAAATATTACTCCGGCGTTAAAACAACAAATCAAAAAAAATGCCCAGGATTTAACGGTGCGTAAAGGCTATAATTTTTCTAACGTTCGTGTGGATGGTTTTAAAAAGGAAGGCCGTAAACCTATGCCCTGGGATGTATCTAACTTTTCGTTAACCTATGCCTATAATGAAGTAACAAGGAGAAACGTAAATATTGATCATAGTATTATTAAATCGTATCGTGGAGCTTTGGCCTATAATTATGTTATTACCGCCAAACCATGGGCACCCTTCAAAAAATCAACCAATAAAATTATCAATAATAAATGGATGGCATTGATCAAAGACATCAATATTACACCATTACCGAGCAGGTTAGGCTTTAATGCAGATGTTAACCGAAGTTACAGCGAATTGCTGAATAGGGATATCACCAGTTTTTATGGGGGTAGTAACGATATCTTAACAAAAGCTCAGTTCAACAAAACGTTTAACATGATGAGGAATTATGATATGCAGTGGAGTTTTACAAAGAACCTGAAATTTGATTTCACAGCAAATAATGATTCACGAATTCTTGAACCACGGGATAAGATTGATACCCGCCAGGAAAAAGATTCGATTATTCACAACTTAAAAAAATTAGGAGAAACGGTAAATTACAGGCACCAGGCCAATTTGAATTACCAGATTCCTATTAACAAAATCCCTATTTTAGATTTCGTAAATGCAAGCGTTAAGTATGGTACAACCTATACATGGACAAGAAGGCCTTTTGCCCAGGAAGAAATAGGAAATACGATTCAAAATACAAATACCAAAGGAGCAAATGTTGGTTTAACGATGACCAGCTTATATAATAAAATACCTTATTTAAGAAAGATCAACAGTGGTACAACCGGTAAGGTGGCTGCTACCAAAGGCAGTGGTACCGATACTAAAAAGGATACCGCCAAAAAGGAAAGCAATGTAAAAGACATTGGAGAATTTTTGGCAAGAGGGTTAATGATGCTTAAACAGGTAACAGTTACCTATCAGCAGTCTAACGGAACAGCATTACCGGGTTTCATGCCAAGTTCTCAGTATATGGGAATGGATAATAACAGCCGTTATGAAAGTGCTCCCGGTTTCGGCTTTATAAGTGGTTCAAACGATAGTATATTACGTAAGGCCATTGACAGGAACTGGCTTACAAAAAATCCTAATCAAACCTTACCTTATACCACAACAAGAACCAATAATATTACCTACAGAGCTAATATAGAGCCACATGGAAGTTTAAAAATAGAACTCAGCGGAACAAAGAGTAACGGTTTTAACCAATCGATGTTCGTGAGGTATGATTCCACACGGAGAGATAATATTAATAAAGGATATCTGTTTGAAACACCAACCTATAGCGGAAATTATAGTATTAGTGTATTTACGTTAGGCCGTTCTTTTAAAGATAAAGGAAAAGGAGCAGAATCTGCTTTATTTGATGAGTTCCTGTTAATCAGGCCGGATGTGGCAAAAGACCTCTCTTATTCAAAAAGCAGGGCAATACATGAAATAGCTCCTCCCGGTGGTAAATTGTATTATGACGGATATAGTAATACCCAACAGGATGTTTTACTCGGGTCATTTTTCCAGGCTTATACAGGTAAAAAATTAAAAGGTGTTGGTACTGATAAGATGTTTAATCAGTTTCCTTTACCAAACTGGACCATTAGCTGGGACGGCTTAGGAAAATTAAAACCAATGAAAAAATATTTTCAGTCGGTTACCATACGACATGCGTACCGTGCGATTTATACTGTTGGTGGGTATAATAATAACTTATTATACGTAGAAGGACAGGATACCAGGGTACCGGTAGATAATTCGGTGGTTGGCGGAGTTCAGCAAACGAAGAATTTTAACCCTAAGTACACTATTGGTGGAGCCACTATTACAGAGGCATTTAGTCCTTTAATTAAATTCGATTTTAAATTTAATAAACCGGGCTTATTAGCCAATTTTGAAATTAAAAAAGATAAAACGGTTAATTTAAATATTACAGGTCCACAAATTATTGAAACAAAAGGCCAGGAATACATTATTGGATTTGGATACCGTTATCCTAAATTAAAAATAGCGGGCTTAAGAATTGGTGGAAAACCTCTGGAAAGTGATCTGAACTTTAAAATGGATCTTTCCTACAGAAAAAACCTGACGATTATTCGAAGAATAGTAGAGGATGTTACTGTACCTTCAGGAGGTATTAGTACACCAACGGGCGGACAAAACATCATCTCTTTAAAAACAGCACTTGATTATCAGTTAACGGCAAACATTAATTTAAGGGTGTTTTATGATTGGATCCGAACAAGCCCTCAAACCTCCAACTCTTTCCCTACGGCTAATACCAATGCAGGCTTTAGTTTAAGATTTAACTTATAGTAATTTAAGAAGGTTAAATTGCTGATTTTTAATTATTTATGTCTCCTGATCAAAACAATAATAAGAGTAACGAAAAACTAAGCATGCACGAACTGGGGCGCATGACCAGGGATGAATTTATTTCGACAGATAAAAATAAAATCGTAGTGGTTTTAGATAATGTGAGAAGTTTAAATAATGTAGGTTCTGCTTTCAGAACAGCCGATTCCTTTTTAATAGAAGCTATTTATTTATGTGGTGTTACCGGAACGCCTCCCAATAAAGATATTGAAAAAACGGCTTTAGGAGCTACACAAACTGTTAACTGGAAATATTTTAAAACAACAGGTGAAGCTATTGAGGAACTCAAAGGCCGGAATTATACGATCGCCTCTGTAGAACAGGCCAAAAACTCCGTAATGTTAAATACTTTTTCGAGACCAGAAAAGCCGCTGGCGTTAATCTTTGGTAATGAAGTATATGGAGTAGAGCAGGATATTATTGATAAGAGTGATGTTTGCATAGAAATTCCTCAGTTCGGGACTAAACATTCTTTAAATGTTTCCGTAACCATTGGGATAGTACTTTGGGAAATGCTAAGGTAAGAGGCTGAAGAGACATTTTGACAAAAAAGACAGAAAGGACTGTCTGATAAAAAATCAATTAGTTTGCGATACTTTCTTTAGTTTTTCTGTCGTTTGGTCTTTTGAATCCCTTAAGTCTTTTTGTCTTTTAATGGTACCTGTTAAATATATCCCAGCTTTGAGTATAGGCTGTGTGTAAAAGATCCTGGTTCAGATTGAAAGGAATTTGATTCATTTCAAAAAAATGTTCAAGGTCTTCTGTCGCAAGGTTTCCGGTTAAATCATCTGCTGCCATGGGACAACCACCAAATCCATGAATAGCCACATCAAAACGCTGACAACCACTTTTATAAGCCGCTTCAATTTTTTCCATGGCTTTTTCTTTGGTAGAATGTAAATGAGCACCAATTTCTACTCCTTTAAACTCAGGAATAATACTTGTAAAAAGCGAGGTAATGTTTTCTTTATTAGAAACACCCACGGTATCTGATAAAGCAATGATTTTAATACCCAGTTCGCTTAATTTTTTTGTCCAGTTAATCACAATATCACTGTTCCAAACATCTCCGTAAGGATTTCCAAACGCCATGGATATGTAAGCAACCAGTTCTTTATTATGTTTTACACTCAGGTTTTGAATTTCCTCTACACGTACCAATGATTCGGCAATGCTTGAGTTGGCATTGCGCTGCTGGAATGTTTCCGAAATAGAAAAAGGAAATCCAAGGTATTTGATCTCGTCAAACGCACAGGCTTCTTCGGCCCCCCTGGTATTGGCTATAATTGCCAATAACTTACTTTTTGAGCCTGATAAATTGAGTTGCTTTAAAACATCGGCCGTATCCTTCATTTGAGGAATCGCTTTCGGCGAAACAAAACTCCCAAAATCAATTGTATCAAATCCTATTTGTAACAGGGAGTTAATATAGTTTACTTTCTCTTCAGTTGGTATAAACTCTTTAATGCCTTGCATGGCATCTCTTGGACATTCTATGATTTTCATGACTCTTAATGTATTTGCCAAACAATATAACCAAGTAATTTCAAATTAGTTTAGTTATAAGGCTTTGATTATTTTATAATGCGATCTTATTTTTTATAATGGCCTGGTTGATTTTTTTAATAAGGGCAGGTCCTTCGTATATAAAGCCTGAATATAGTTGTATGAGATCAGCACCGGCCTTTAATTTTTCCATGGCATCTTCAGGAGAATGTATCCCTCCAACTCCAATTACCGGAAATGCATTATTGGACTTTGTTTTTAAATAGGCAATTACTTCCGTGCTTCTTTTGGCTAAAGGTTTTCCACTTAAGCCACCCATCCCAATAGCTTCTATTTCGGATTTCGGGTAACTTAAAGGCTCGCGGGCAATGGTTGTATTAGTAGCTACAATGCCGTCAATTTTTGTAGAGGCAACAATATCAATAATATCATCCAGTTGAGAGTTAGTGAGATCCGGAGCTATCTTTAATAACAAAGGTTTGCGTTTGAGCTTTGCATTATTGATTTTTTGGATATGATTCAGTAAAGCAGTTAATGGCTCTTTATCCTGTAACTCTCTAAGGTTAGGTGTGTTAGGTGAGCTTACATTAATTACAAAATAGTCTACAACATCAAACAACGCGTTAAAACAGTATTCATAATCTTTGAGTGCATCTTCGTTGGCTGTAATTTTGTTTTTCCCAATATTACCCCCAATAATTACAGAAGTTTTCCGGTTTCTTAATCGAGCCACGGCTGCATCAACCCCTTCATTATTAAACCCCATTCTATTAATAAGGGCTTCATCTTTTGGTAAACGAAACAATCTGGGTTTTTCATTACCTAGCTGAGGTTTAGGAGTAAGGGTACCAATTTCAATAAACCCAAAGCCGAGGCAGGCTAATTCATTAAACGCTTTTGCATCTTTATCAAGGCCTGCAGCTAAGCCTACCGGATTTTTAAATGTTAAGCCAAATAGTTTTTTTTCCAGTTTTGGGTTTTCATAGTTATAAATACCTTTAAAAATAGCTCGCCCCAAGGCATTTCTCAGACCTATTTTAAGGAGATCGAAGGTTAAATAATGTGCCTTTTCCGGGTCTAATTTAAAGAGATAGGGTTTAAAAAGTGATTTATACATACATCACAAATTTAAGCATAAGAAACAGGATATCATTTTAGGCTATAAAAAAATATTTTGATTTTTTTTTGATTTTTTAACTTTAGTTCAAAAAAACATGTATTTTTGCATCCAAATTAATAAAACTAAAACCAACAAAATGAAAAAAGTATTATCTATCATTGCTGTAGCTGCTCTATCAGCTGCATTTGTATCTTGTGGACCATCTAAAGAAGAAATCGAAGCTAAAGAAAAAGCTAAAGCTGATTCTATCGCTTCTGTTGAACAAGCTGCTGCTGATTCATTAGCTAAAGTTGCTGAAGCTGAAGCTGCTGCTGCTGCTACTGCTGCTGCTGAAGCTGCTAAAGCTGATTCAATTAAAATGGCTGATTCATTAGCTGCTCACGCTAAAGGTGGTAAAAAACACTAATATTTAGCTTTTGCTAAAGAAAAACCTGTCATGATACATCATGACAGGTTTTTTTTATCCTATTTTTCGGAAAACCAAGTTTGATTAATGAAATACCTGGATATTGTTACGGAACAATTTAATAGCCAGGGCTAACAATACAATACCAAACACTTTTTTAAGAATCGCAATTCCCCCTGCACCCAGAAGTTTTTCCAGCCAGTTTAAATTTCTCAATACAATGTAAACAATGATCACGTTTAAAATAATGGCGGTGACAATGGATACAATATTATATTCTGCCCTGATGGATAGTAAAGTGGTTAAAGTACCTGTTCCTGCAATTAACGGGAATGCCAACGGAATAACAGAGGCCGTCGCTGGCATCGTATCTTTCGAAATTTGAATTCCCAGGATCATTTCAAAAGCTACAATGAAAATTAAGAACGAACCGGCAATGGCAAAATCGTTAATGCTGATTCCTATAATTTCAAGAATGGTTTGACCAATAAACAGGAACACGATCATAATCCCGAAAGATACAAAAGAGGCTTTAGCGGCATTAATGCCTCCGGTTTTTTGCTTTAAACCTATAATAATAGGAATGGAACCAATCACATCAATTACAGCGAAAAGAACCATAGTTACTTTTAAAATTTCTATAAGATCAAATTTCAAATTCATGATGCATTATTTTCTACAAAGGTAGGATTAATAAAAGAGAATAATAAATGCCACGTATGAAATAAATAATTATGTTTGTTATACGACGATTTGTTAGGGAATTAACAAGTTGCGACCATTTAAAAAAATCTATCGATGAAAAAAATAATCTTTTTAATAGCTACTGTATGTGTAGTAATATCCTGTACACAGGTAAATTCAACCAGCGATAAAAGTATAACCAAAGGAGAGGATACATTGGCGGATGTAAATGTTTCCCTTTCAAAAATGGATCTTGTGGAAGAGCTGGCAAATGTAAAGGATAATGATGAGGTTTTATTTAAGGCTTCAGGCTCAGAGCCTGGTTGGTTTGCAGAGTTTTATAATAAAAAGATTCGTTTGGTGGTGGATTACGGAAAAGACAGTGTAATTATAGAGCATAATAACGACGGTTTAACTAAAAAAGAAGACCAGAAAATAAGTCTTGGAAAAGCGGGAGAGATCCTGATTCAACATAAATCCTGCAATGCTATTTCGGGAGAAGTAGCTGAAAGAAGTGTAACGGTAGTTTATAAATCCAAGCAGTACCAAGGGTGTGGGAGTTTTAATAAATAATTTTCAAGGGTAATTAAACCCTCCTCTTTTTAGAAAGTCTTAGATAGGTAAAACAACTAAAAAGAGACGTCATGAAAATTAAACAACTAAGCTTAGGCATTCTTACATTAGTTATTGTATGTGCCGGTATTTTTTCTTCCTGCAAAAAGAAAGAAACTGAAGAAAAGGATTCTGATACAACTTCTGCCGCGGATCAAGCCTTGGCTTCTACAACTGTAAATGATATGACCAGTATTTCTGACGAAGCAGGAAGAAATAACAGCATATCGAGTTTTAGAACTTCCGAAAGTAATGCTCTGTTAAGCAGTTGCGCTACTCTAACGTTTGACACTTTAGCTGCGGCAAAAACCATTACGGTAAATTTCGGAGCTACTAATTGTCTTGGAAATGACGGACGAGACAGAAGAGGCGAAATTATTCTTTCGTTTACGGGGCGTTACAGGGATTCCTCAACGGTTATTACTGTAACTCCCCAAAATTATTTTGTAAATGATAACCAGGTAACCGGCTCCAAAACTATTACAAACCAGGGACATAATGCCGCCCACCATTTGGTATATTCTATTAATGCTAATATCCAGATCATAAAAGCAAATAACGCCGGTACAGTTACCTGGCAAAGTACCCGCAGTAGGGAATGGACAGCAGGAGAAAGTACTTTAACATGGCAGGACGATCTATATTCTATTACTGGTTCTGCCAGCGGAACAACGGCAAATGGTAACACTTTTCAATCGGTTATCACAAGTCCTTTAATCAGGAATATGGCAATCGGGTGTAGAAAAAATTTCACACAAGGAGTTCTTGCTCATACTCCCGGAGGTAAAGCAACCCGTTTTATTGATTATGGAAACGGTGCATGCGATAATTTAGCAACGGTAACCATTAATGGGACAGTTTATAACATTACTTTACCATAAAATAGCCCTATTTTAGCGCTTTAAAGGGAGTCAGGTAGAGTTACCCGGCTTTTTTTGTTCGTAAAGTTTAAAATGTTTAAGAGTAAGCTGTTTTCAAAATACTTATACTTGCAGTTACATGATGTATAATTGGAAAATAGCTTTGTCTAACACCTATTTCAGAAATAGGTTTTTTACGTCTATCATTATTGTTTCGGTTATTTTAACAGGCTTTGCATCTTTGTTAGCGTATATCGAAACACGCCAGGGACATACGTTTTACGATCCTATTCTTAATTTTATTAAGCCCAGAGATGTATCCTATTTTATATTTTTTGTCACCTATTTAACCGCTTTAATAGGCTTGGTTTATGCTTTTTTATCCCCTTACCGGGCTTTGCACCTCATTCAAATGTATGGTTCCTTAACTTTATTAAGGATTGTAACCTTGTTTTTTATTCCTTTAGAGCCACCAACTACTATTATTCCTTTAAGGGACGAATTTTTAACCAATACATTTTATGCAGGGAATGAAAATTTAAAAGATTTGTTTTTTAGCGGACATGCAGCTACCTTATTTTTATTTTACTTTTTCACGACCAATAAAGTTTTAAAATACCTGTTTTTAGCTGCAGCTATAGCTGTTTCTGTTGGAGTAGTTGTGCAGCATGTTCATTATAGCTATGATGTAATAGCAGCACCTATTTTTGCTTATATCGCTTACCGTTTAATTACCAAGTTTTCAAAACATTACCATAACGAAGACTTACCTGCCGAAAAGGTTTAAACAACTATCTGTACAAAACATTTTTTTCTTTATTAAAAATCGTGCTCTTTGGGGCTTATTTTTATAGGGATGCAATTTAAATTACATATTAAATATGCAGCTATCTGTATAGTTGGTTTGGGGCTTTGGTCCTGTAAGCATCATAAAACGATTGCTACTACTACAAAAACACCTTCTAAAAAAACGGAAATAGTCAAGAAGCCGGAGCCGGAAATTAAAAAAGATGATCCTGAAACGTCCGATAATAATGAATCGACCAGCATTAAAAAAAATTATGCTGCCAAATTAAATGTTTCCGAATCGGATATTAAAAACGAAAAGCTTTATAAATTTATTGATGAATGGTATGCTGCTCCTTATAAATACGGAGGTAAGGATAAAAACGGTATAGATTGCTCGGGATTTACGGGAGTATTGTGTTCTTCCATTTACAATAAAAAAGTATCCTCATCCTCGAAGGCCATTTATGAAGAAGTAAAAAAAATAAACTCATCTGATTTAAAAGAAGGAGACCTGGTATTTTTTATCATCAATGGAAAAAACGTATCGCATGTGGGGGTGTATTTACAACATAATAAATTTGTACATGCCTCTACCAAAAGGGGTGTTATTATAAGTGATCTGGATGAACCTTACTATAAAAAATATTTTTATAGCGCAGGTAGGATCAAATAATTTGAACACTTCAATTAATATTCTTTAACGATAACTAATCAAAAGAATCCTGTTAAAAACAATCTGTTTTTGTAATTTTAAAAGAAGCTATTCCGAGTATCTTACAACATGATTAAATTTTTTCATAAAACCTTACTCATCCTGCCTTTTGTAATCATTACGGCATTTGTTGTGAAACCTGAACCAGCTAAAACCGGCCCTGATTTTTTGCGTAATGAATCGCAGTGGGTTGACTCCGTTTTAAAATCGCTTACTCCCGACCAACGTTTGGCGCAACTATTTATGGTAGCGGCATACAGTAATAGAGATATGAAGCATGTTCGTGAAATCCGCGAGCTTATCCAGGATTACCATATCGGAGGATTAATATTTATGCAGGGCGGGCCTATGCGTGAAGCTAAATTAAATAACTACTATCAAAATATTTCTAAAACACCTTTGCTGGTTTCCATTGATGGGGAATGGGGGCTGGCCATGCGTTTAGACAGTACACCCAAATACCCGCGCCAAATGACTTTAGGTGCTATAAAAAATGATTCCCTGATTTTTGAAATGGGAAAACAAATTGCCCGCGAATGTAAGCGAATGGGAATTCATGTGAATTTTGCACCTGTAGCGGATGTGAATAATAATGCGGCTAATCCTGTAATTGGGATGCGTAGTTTTGGAGAAGATAAATATAGCGTTGCCCGTAAGGCAGTGATGTATATGAAAGGCTTGCAGGCAGAAGGAGTTATGGCCAATGGCAAGCATTTTCCGGGTCATGGAGATACAGATGCCGATTCTCATAAATCGTTACCTGTTATAAGCGCCTGTAAAGAACGATTGGATACCCTGGAATTATATCCGTTTAAACAATTATTTGATGAGGGATTATCAAGTATTATGGTAGCACATTTATTTGTGCCATGTTATGATACTACTAAAAATACAGCTTCTACTTTATCTCCCTATATTATTCAGGATCTTTTAAAAAAGCAATTAGGATTTCAGGGATTGGTATTTACCGACGCTTTAAATATGAAAGGCGTTGCCAGTTTTTATGAGCCGGGAATAGTTGATGTAAAGGCTTTGTTGGCAGGGAATGATGTATTACTGTTTGCCGAAAATGTTCCTAAAGCTATTGAACAAATAAAGATTGCGATTAGTAACGGACAAATAACCCAGGAAGAAATTGATGCCCGTTGTAAAAAAATATTGAAAGCAAAATACTGGTGCGGATTAAATAAAAACCAGTTTGTAAATCCAAAGCATTTATACGAAGACCTCAATACAAAAGAATCGGATGATCTGAATAGCAGACTGGCAGAAGCTTCTGTTACTTTATTGAAAAATGAAACTTATTTAGTACCCTTGAAACGGTTAGATACTTTGAAAATAATTGAAGTATCAGTAGGAGATAAAGCGGAAACTGTTTTTTCATCTACATTAAATAAATATACAAAAGTAGCTCATCTAGGGATAGAGCATGATGCCACTCAAAAAGAACGTGATACCCTTTTGGCCAGATTAAAAAATTATAGCCTGGTTATTTTGCAGATAAACAAAACGTCTTTCAAGCCTGAAAAGAACTTTGGATGTACCGACGGAAGTATTGATCTGATCTCGAAAATCTGTCAACAGAAAAAAACGATTACTTGCTTATTTTCCAACCCGTATTTAGTGAACAAGCTACAGGACCTGGCAAAATCAAATTCAGTACTTGAGTTATATGAGTATAGTACCTTTAACCAGAAAGCGGCAGCAGATGCTATTATGGGGGCTATCACTGTAGATGGCACACTGCCGGTATCCACTAGTTTATTTAAAGTGGGTACGGGAATAGAAATTAAACAAACGATTCGTTTACAATATGTAGATCCGGCAAGAGTAGGAGCAAGTGACCGGAAGTTGCAGCAGGTTGATTCTATTGCTTTGGCAGGGATCAAACAAAAAGCGTATCCCGGTTGCCAGATCGTAGCAATTAAAAACGGAAAGGTTTTTTACAATAAAAATTTCGGAAACTTAACGTACGAACCTAATTCCGAAAAAGTAACGGGACAAACCATATATGACCTTGCTTCACTCACTAAAATTTTATCTACCTCTTTAGCGTTAATGAAATTATCTGAGCAAAAGCAATTCGATTACAACCAAACATTGGGTTATTATTTGCCTGAATTTAAAGAGACCAATAAAGGAGATCTTAATTATAAAGACATCTTAACCCACCAATCGGGCTTACCGGCCTTTTTACCTTTGTGGTTAAAAACACAGGATAAGGCTACTAATTATAAACCGGGCTTTTATAATTCCACCAAAACAGAAGCTTATCCTACGCAAGTTGCAAAGAATTTATACATCGTAAATGGTTATACCGATACCATCTATAAACAACTGGCAGATAGTAAACTGGAACCAAAAGGAAAATACCGGTACAGTGATATAGGTTATTATTTTTCTAAAAAAATTATTGAGCGTAAAACCTCGCAACCGTTAAATGTGTATGTGCAGGAGAATTTCTATAAACCGATGAATATAGGATTAACGTATTTACCCCTGGATGTTTATCCTGTTTCTATGATTGCTCCTACAGAAAATGATACTAAGTTCAGAAAGCAATTGTTACGCGGTTATGTACACGATCAGGGAGCCGCCCTGATGGGAGGAGTTGCAGGGCATGCCGGTTTATTTGGTGATGCTATAGATGTTGCTGTTGTGATGCAAATGCTTTTAAACAATGGTACCTATGGAGGACAAAAAATATTAGATGCTGATGTCATCAAACAATATACTTCCTCGCAATTTTTAGATAACAGAAGAGGGCTATGTTTTGATAAGCCCGAATTTGATGACAAAAAAGATAGTCCGGTTACCAAAGAGTGTAGCCTTGATAGTTATGGCCATAGCGGTTTTACCGGAACGTTTGCATGGGCCGATCCTGCTAACGGATTAATTTTTGTATTTCTATCGAACAGGGTTTATCCAAATGCCGATGAAAATAAACTGGCTAAATTGGGTATAAGGGGTAAAATACATCGAATATTATATGAGTCGCTGATTCAAAATCAAGCTGTGATTAATTAAATTTTTTTATATTTAATATAAATTTAGTTTAATTGAATATGAGCGATATTTTAAATTCTCAAAAAGGTAAGATCATCAAGTTACTGAGCGAAAAAGCAGTAATGAAGCAGGATGTATTTAATAATACGATCGTCGCATTTGAGATGATAAAGTTATGTGTTAATGAAATAGCTATTGATTTAATTAAAGAAACAGAAACAATTGATAAACGTATTACGATTGCCGTTTTAGAATCTAAAAAATATTCTACCCAGTTAAAAGTAGCAGGTGATATTTTAGAATTTTTTATGCATACCAATGTATTTGAGTTCGACAGATCTCATCCTATGTTCAAAACAGGATATATTAAACAAAACGATTACAATTCCTTTTGTGGAATCATCAATGTGTATAATTTTTTGTCAGACTCCTTTAAATATAATCGCCTGAATGACCTTGGATCGCTGGTTTGCAGGATATTTGTAAACCGTGAAATGAAATTTTTTGTTGAGGCAAAAGGTGTGATGGGGGCGAAGTATTCTTCTTTCTCTTCTGAACCTTTAGTAAAGGATCAATTAATTGAAATCATAAACGATCTGATTATTTATGTTATCTCTTATGATCTATTCACTCCTCCTTATGATACTATAAGAGAAGTGTCGGTAAACGAAATACAGGAAAAAGTAAGTAGTATTAATTTAAGAACAGGTAAACGTCTTGGCTATGGTACCAGTGCCAGTCACGAAGATGATACTAATTTATATACTTAAAAGATAATTAGTATGGTGGATAAAAAAAGGCTTTTCGTAATTTCCTTTACGGAAGGAGCCTCGGTAATGGCAGCGGAAATTTCGGGAGCAAAATTATTGGCGCCATTTTTTGGAAGTAGCTTATATGTATGGAGTTCTGTTATGGCCATTACTTTGGGGGGGCTTGCCAGTGGCTATTTTTTTGGAGGCAGGTTAAGCAAAAAAGAAAATAAAGAAAGTAATTTATTGTATGTTTTAATTGCGGCCGTATGTTGTTTATGTGTGATGCCATTTATGAATTCGGTCTTTTATTTTACCGGAGCACATTTTTCGCTTATTCCATCGGTTATTATGAGTGTGTTGGTTCTATTATTTCCAACGATGTTATGTATGGGTGCAACCTCTCCTTTAATCATTTCTATTCTTACCCAATCGGCTGATAAAAGTGGTGAAAATAGCGGAAAGATCTATGCGATATCAACGGTAGGAGGCATTTTAGCGACATTTGTGTGTGGTTTCTATCTAATTCCTTATGTAGGTGTTATGTTAACATTGATTTGTTTTGCTGCTGCTTTAGCATTGGCCAGTCTGTTGTTAATCACTAAAAAAAAAGTTAAATCATTTGCAGTTATTATTTTGCCGGTATTTTGTTTTGCCTTATACAGTTTTGCCAAAACTCATCACAACCCTTATACTATTTATGAGACAGAAGGTATTTTAGGGAAACTGGAAATACGGGATGAGCCATCGCGGGTAAATGAGTCGGTGATGATTCGTAAACTCCTGATCAATACCATTGTGCAAACAGAAATGAATACGGAAAACAAGCAATCTGTTTCTGAATATGTTCGGTTGCTTGAAAAAAACAGTTCTTATTTCCCGAAAGGTAAAGCACTGGTATTAGGTCTTGGAGGTGGTGTTGTATCAAACCTACTGGTAAACTATCATTACAGTGTTACAGGAGTTGAATTTGATCAGCGGATCATAGACATGGCGAAACGATTTTTTTATTTGAATCCTTCTGTGAAAACAGTGTGCGACGATGCCAGGCATTATATTAATACGAGTAATGAAACCTATAACATTATCCTTTTTGATATTTTTAAAGCGGAAGAACAACCTTCCCATGTTATTACAAAGCAAAGTCTTCTTAAAATAAAAAGGATGTTGGATACCAATGCTCTTGTTTTAATTAATACACATGGTTATTTAACAGGGCAAAAAGGCCTTGGGACACAATGTTTATTAACGACCTTAAAAGAAAGCGGATTTTATGTAAAAGTGTGTGCCTCAAGCGAAGATGAAGCCTACCGTAATTTATTAATTGCGGCTGGTATGAAGCCTTTTAAAGAAACAATGCACAATGAAATATATCCTTTGATCATTAACACGCAATTTATTAACGAAGATGATAAACCTGTGATGGAAGTGTTGAATGCATCTGCAAACCAGGAGTGGAGGAGTAATTACATCAAAAATTATATTTTACAGCAGAATTAGTTTGTGTTTTGCTGCAGAATTTTAAGTCTTTATGCATGAGTAAATCGTATATTAAATAATTAAAATTTATTAACCTTTTAGTCTTTTTAACTATACCTAATATCTAAATATACTTTTATTTTTACTTGTGCTTAAATACATCATCATAACACTTCTTTTTCTTCCTTTTTTTGGCATGGCTCAAAAGTATACCATCAGTGGCTATGTAAAAGATAAATCAAACGGAGAATCTGCGGTTGGAGCCAATGTATATGTAAAGGAGGGGATGATTGGTACGAGTGCCAATACATATGGGTTTTATTCTTTAACGCTTCCAGCAGGTAAGTATACGTTGGTGTATAGCTATATCGGTTATGATACGTTTCAGGATACAATTAATTTGAAAGAAAATATTTCCAAAACCATTTCGCTTTCTCCTCAAGGAAGAGATCTGAATGAAGTGGAAGTGATAGCAGAAAAAACAGATGAGAATGTGCAAAATACTCAAATGAGTTCTATACAGCTTGATATTGCACAGATAAAAAAACTACCTGCTTTTATGGGAGAAGTAGATATTTTAAAATCCATTCAATTGCTACCGGGAGTGAAGTCGGCAGGTGATGGTAATTCAGGATTTTATGTAAGGGGTGGTGGACCGGATCAGAATTTAATATTATTGGATGAAGCCACTATTTATAATGCAGCCCATTTATTGGGATTTTTCTCCGTATTTAATGGGGATGCTATAAAAAATGTAAACCTCATTAAAGGTGGAATGCCCGCCCAGTATGGTGGGCGTTTATCTTCGGTATTGGATATTTCCATGAAAGAAGGTAACTCTCAAAAATTGCAGGTAGATGGTGGAATAGGGGTGATCTCTTCACGGTTAACGATACAGGGACCTATTAAAAAAGATAAAGCTTCTTTTATTATTTCTGCCAGGAGAACATACCTTGATATATTATCCAAACCCTTTTTTAAATATGTAAAACCAAACTCTGAGTTTGCAGGGTCGAGCTATTATTTTTATGACTTAAATGCTAAACTCAATTGGCGGATCTCACATAAAGACCGTTTATATTTAAGTGCGTATTATGGAAAAGACGTTTTTAAATTCAAGGATGTTCAATCAAATTTTTCGGTAAATGTACCATGGGGCAATGTTGTAGCATGTTTACGATGGAATCATTTATTTAGTTCTAAATTATTTTCTAATGCTTCCATTTCATTTACCAAATATGATTTTTCGTTTACAGCTGCTCAATCTAATTTTCAACTGACTCTTTTTTCGGGGATTAAGGATTGGACAGCGAAGTATGATTTTGTATACATTCCTAATCCACGACATAATGTAAAAGCAGGAATAAATTATATTTTTCACACTTTTACCCCAAGTAATGTAAGTGCAAAGCAGGGAGAAACAACATTTGATATAGGTAAGATCATCAGGCTGTATTCGCATGATGCGGCTATTTATATTTCTGATGATTGGGAAATTACCAAACGATTAAAAGTAAATGCAGGTTTACGTTTTAGCTATTTTGCTCAGGTGGGGCCGTTTACCAGGTATGTAAAAGATCAGTTTGGTAAAACGGTAGACACCAATGTGTATCGCCCCGGTAAAAAAGTAGTTGATTACAGCGGGCTTGAACCACGGCTGAGTATTCGTTATGGCTTAACAAAAAGCTTGTCGGTTAAAGCATCTTACACCCGTAATTATCAGTATATACATTTGGCAAGTATTTCTTCGGTGAGTTTGCCCACAGATGTATGGATGCCTTCTACCGATTTAATCAAGCCCCAATTGGGTAATCAATATGCTTTAGGTGTTTTTAAAAATTTCAATAACGATATGTTTGAAACATCCGTAGAAGTGTATTATAAAACCATGCAAAACCAAATTGATTATAAAGAAGGAGCGGAGCCACAGGATAATGTGTTTGATAATCCGGATAATGCGTTTACGTTTGGGAAGGGGGAGGCCTATGGAGCTGAGTTTTTTGTAAAGAAAAGAACCGGCAAATTTACCGGCTGGATAGGTTATACATTATCGTGGACCTGGCGACAGTTTAAGGATATTAATTATGGAGAAAGGTACCTGGCTAAATACGACAGAAGGCACGACGCATCAGTTGTCATTACTTACGACCCGAATAAGGTATGGAATTTTGGGCTGGTATTTGTTTACGGAACGGGTAACAGAGGGACTTTGCCCAACGGCTTGTTTGCTTATGAAGGAGGTGTAAGTTATGATTATGGTTTACGAAATTCTTACAAATTCCCTGATTACCACCGTTTGGATATTTCAGCAACCTATACACCCGATAGAGACAAACAATTACAGAGAAAAAGAGGAAGAATGGAAAGAAGATATACAAGAAGGGGAAAAGACATTACGCATATTAAGTTACCAAAAGCATGGAATAAAGATTACCAGGGGAGCTGGACACTCAGTATTTTTAACGTGTATAACAGGCATAATCCTTACCTGATTTATTTTGATGCACAGGGCGATTTTTTAAAAGGAAATTATACCGTTAAAGGGAAGCAGGTGTCTTTATTCCCAATATTACCAACCATTACATGGAATTTTAAATTTTAAGAACCATGAAAAAAAAGGATACATATCGTTTAATAAAATTAATTTTTATACTCGTAGCGGGAGCTATAGGTGTATCCTCCTGCCAGGAAAATATTAATATTAAATTACCGGAATACAAAGAAAAACTGGTTGTTGAAGCAAGTATAGAAACAGGGAAAACAGCACAGGTTTTATTATCCACAACAGCACCTTATTTTGGAAATGTAGATTTAACCAACCCTTCCCGGTTTTTTGTGAAGGGGGCATTAATTACCGTAACGGATGGTAATATTGTAGATACGCTCAAAGAGATTGATCCTACTACTGGATATTTATATTTGGGAACTAAATTGCTTGGCCAGGTAGGAGGTTCCTATTTGCTTACGATTAAATTGGATGATAAAACCTATTCGTCTGTTACAACTATTTTAAACCCTATTCCATTGGATAGTGTATTTTTTAAATTTGAAAAAGATACGTTTGGTTATTGCTGGGGACATTTAACGGATCCTGTGGGTAAAGGAAATTGCTATCGCTGGTTTGCCAAACGAAAAACGAAGGACCTGTTTTTTGCGGCTCCTTTTAATTCGGCATTTGATGATAAATTTATAGATGGAACCAGTTTTGATTTTTCTTTCGAACGCCCGCCACAGCCTAATAAAGAACAAGAAAATGCTGATGATCCAAATGCCGGTTTTTATAGAGTAGGTGATACCGTTATTGTAAAGTTTTGCACGATAGGGAATTCCGAATACTTGTTTTGGAGAAGTTATTATACAAATAAATCAAGTAATGGAAATCCATTTTCTGCACCTGCTAATATTCAGAGTAATGTGAGTGGGGGTAATGTAATAGGGGCATTTTGTGGATACTCCCCGAGCTTCGATACACTGATTATAAAAAAATCACCGTAAAATAGTCACAGAGCCTTTGTATTTTTTCTCTAAGCCATCCGAAAAAATGTAGAAATAAGTGCCCGTAGGAATTTGATTACCCAGATAAGTTCCATCCCAATCGTTTGCATAATTAGTAGCACTGTAAATAAGCTTCCCGTAACGGTTATAAATTTTTAAATTATTATCAGGGAATTTTTCCAGGTTACCGATATAAAAAAAATCGTTGTCACCATCCCCATTTGGCGTAAAGGCACTATAAAAAAATAGTTTATCGCCATTGATAACATCCACTCTTACGGTATCAAAATTAAAGCATTTATGAGCATCTTCTGTATACAGTGTATAGGTTGTAGAAACGATTGGCCATACATCGGCGTTTGGAGTAGACCCATATTTAATATGATAATCAGGACGCCAGTAATAAATAACAGCGCCTATTCCGTTTAAGGTAATGGTATTCCCTTCATCTATAACCGTATCAGGGCTTGCATCCACATAAGGTTTTTGAAAAGGAGTTACAGTTACAAAAGTATTGCGGCTTTCACAAAAACCTCCGTTAGATACGGTTAATTTATATTGTGTGGTAATAGTGGGTGTTGCTAAAGGGTTTGGAGCGTTTGGATTATCTAAACCGGTTGCAGGTAACCAAGTAAAAGTATGATTTGAATTATTAGTTCCATTATTAGGGTTTCCAATGGTAATACCATTTTGTTGTCCCACACAAAATCCGGTATCAATACCGGCGTCAAACGTATTGATAGGATCTACAAAGAAAACAACAGTACTTGAAGCCGTATTTCCATTTTTATCAGTTACAGTTAAGGTATATTCTATTGAACCTGAAATATTAGTAGCTACAGGATTAGAAACAGTTGTAGAATTAAGAAATGAAGAAGGCTGCCAGCTATAAGAGTAGGGCTGTACACCTCCCGATGCTGAGGGTGAACCTCCTAATGTTTGTGTTCTGTTAGGACAAATGTTTTTGTTAGCCCCTGCATTTGCAATAAGTTGTGCAAAAATTGAGTTGATTCCGGTAATTGAACAAAACAGATATACTAAGAAGGACTTATTCATTCTCACAAATATAAAAAAGAAAAGCAGAACCTGTAAGAATTGAGGTGGATGTTTGGTTTTTTTACCAAATCTCAAAATAATTATAGATCATGGTTTTACCCCATTTTTCTTTGCCGTAGTCTTTTTCCAGTTGAGCCCTTATTTCGGAAGTTTTGTATATTTTTTGCTTCGATTTTTTGGGTAAGAGGGTTAATGCGTCAGGTTTTATACCTTCCACGCTTTTAGCAAAATAAATAACGCCGCCATCTTCTGTAGCTAAACCTAAAATGGCTCCGGGTAAACCAATAAAGCTTTCAGGGCCTATGGAAGGAATTACTTCGGAGCAAAACCAGGCATAAAGCCTTACGGTATCGTTAGCTGTCCAAATAGCTTTTCGACATTGGTAACCGCAAATTTTACGTTTGCTGTCCGTAATTTTCCAGGTAAAATGCCGCATAGAGTCTGCTATTAAAAACTTTTCTCCCCAAATACTTTTTTCGGTGAGGCGTGTTTGTTTAGCGTAATTCTGATAAACTACATTTTTGCTGGTTGCCCAACTCATTTTTTCCACGAGGTTACTTTCCTGTGGTTTAAACACAGAAACCGAGTCGGTAAAATACAATTCAAATATATCTGTTTTGTTTTTATCTTCTTCTTTCAGCCATTCTTTTACATCACCATTATTTTTGAACTTTTTGTATAAATTGGTTCTTCTCTCATAAGTAATCTTACCATAGGTAATTTGGCTTTTGAGAGTAAACGTTTGTAACAAAATGGCTATTACGCATATATATTTAATCAAAGTCATTTTCCTCCTTTACTTTATTACTGTTAAACTTAAATGTAGCTTTTAATAAAAAATAACGCGATATAATACTGGTTTTAGTATCAGAAATAATATTACTGTTAATCGTTCGGTTTATATTAATGTTTTGGTTCAGCATATCATAAGCGTAAAAACCAACGATAAAGTTTTCCTGTTTAAAAAAGGTTTTACTTAAAGAAGCGTTCCAAACAAAGTAATTAATATTATATCCATTACTTCTTTTTCCGTTTAGTGTATAAGCTGCATCGCTTTCTAAAACCAGTTTCTTAGGAAACTGAATGGTGATATTACCCGAAAGGCCCTGTGCGGTATAGGGTTTATTACTGTTGGTATTAAGGGTAGAAGACGATTGGTTATATTCAGTATAACCCGTTATACCTGCAGTTACTTTTTCCAAATTTAAACGGAGTTCTAAGCCAACATTGGTTCTCAGGTCTTTGGTATTATTTTCCTGGCCATTAATAAATGTTTTATTGTTAGCATAAGATCCGTTAGCATTGGGCTGTATTTCAAATTTTTTAGCAAAGAAAGGAATGCTTGTTCCAAAATAAAAACTACCGTTGTAATTTCCATTTACATTCACCGTTTTGTTAATGCTTCGTCCTATGCTGTCGTACGAAGTGCTACTTGTAAAATCATTATTGGTAAGCGCATAATCTAACCCAAACCAGGTGTATTTACCGCTAATTGGTTTCCACGAATTATAATTCAGGTTAAACTCATTATTAAACGTTGGCAATAAATTAGGGTTACCAATATTAATGAAGTTAGGGTTGTTATTGTTTGGAACCGGCTGTAATTGAGAAATGGTGGGGTTTGTAGAGTTTGTTTTATAAGAGAAATCAATGGATTTGTTATCTGTAAATTTATATCTTATGGAAGCAAATGGCAGGATGTTATTGAAATTTTGGGTGATTTGTTGTTTTTTGAAGATGTTGTTATTATTAACAAACACATTTCTCACCTTGGATCCTATAGAAAAGCGTAATTTTTTTACTTCATAAATGAATTTTAAGCCGGCCCTGTTAACCTGTTTCGTATTAACAAAATTGTTTGTGAGTGTAGAATCCAACAGGGTATATTCTCCGCCAATATTGTTTAACGATTTTTTATCCTGTGTACTTTTGTAATACATAAAATCGTACGACAACTCCATTTTTATTTTTTTGGTGAGGGGCTCCATAAAAGACGCTCCTACAAAGTGATCCATACTATTGCTTAAGTTGGTCTTTCTTTGATTAATGGAATTAATGGTTTGGCTTCCTCCGTTATAAAAATTGTTATCGGTTTTTAATAACCCGTTCGATTCATTTTTAGAAAAGGCATTGTTATAATATACAGTCAGTAAACGATCCTTTTTCTTAAAACGTCTTAATAATTTTATATTATTAGAAATATCATATCCGCTTCCGGCGGCTGAATTGGAAATGCTGGTATTCCTGGTTTTTACATTATCACTTCGTAAAAAGTCAGTTTCATCAAATGAAGAAGACTTATCACTTAAAAGTTTTATTTTCGAATTAAGAGTGATATCTGTAAGGGAATCAATTTTTTGTTCAATGCCTATATTGATTGAATGGGCTTCATTTTTTTGAAGAGATTGATTTACATTGGAAGAAGAATAGCTGGTATCAGTTAAAAAGTATTGTGAGTGATTGGTTGTTTTGGCATTTAATTGATTGGCGTTATAGGAGTAATTAAAATTTAATTTGGTTTTCGGAGAAATCTTATCTGTATAATAAATCCCCGCCTTTAATGTTTGTGGAATCCCCTGGTTCTGATTGTTATTATAATAATACGAATTGCCATCTTCGTTTTGGTTCATATTCATTTCATTGTTTAAACCATATTTAAACACATCTCCCCAACCAAAACTGGAGCGGGGTGTATTGGTGGCTAAACCAAAAACCGAAATCTTTAATTTCTTTTTAAAATAATTGGCTAATGCTTCCCCCTCATAAAACTTCTGGAAATCGCTGGCACCACTCACTTTTCCAAAGTAACCTTTTTTAGCTTCATCTTTCAGTTTTAAGTTCAGGATCTTTTGGGTTTCTTCTCCCGTTGTTGAATTAACGGCATCATCACTTTTCTTTTCGTAAATCTGGACAGATTCGATAGAGCTGGCATTTAAGTTTTTTGTGGCAACTGTAGGGTCGCTCCCAAAAAATTCGTCGCCATCCACCAATACCTTATCCACTGCTTTTCCCTGCGACGTAATTTTACCGTCTTTATCTACTTTTAAACCGGGAAGCTTTTTCAAGAGATCTTCAACCGTTGCATTGGCCTTTGTTTTAAAGGAATCGGCCGTATAAATCAGAGTATCTCCTTTATAATAAATAGGGTCTTTAAACGCAAAAATAGTTACTTCATCTAAGGACACATTTTTAGGTTGAAGGATGATTTTACCAAAATCATAATCTAAATTCTTTTTATCACCAAAAATAAAATAACCCTGATCCGCAAAATTCGGATGTGAGATAATGACCTGGTAAGTATCAATAGGTAATGGTTTCAGTTTAAACAAACCATTTTCATTGGTTCTTGTAAAATCAACCAGGGTTGAATCCATTAATTTTACCACCATAACAATGGCATTTTTTAAGGGTTCTTTGGCAGTGGTATCCTGTACATTACCAGATACATTAAGCTTTTGTGCAAATGAATGAATACATAAAACACATAAAAAGCACGTAAAAATTCTCTTCATAGTTATTTCGGGCTACCGCAAATTAATGAAGTTATAAATGCAAAAGCTTCGATAAGATACAAAAAAGGTTAAAGAATTTATTATTAAGATGTAATCTAAATAATAAGTTAGCTACGTTCTATATTCACAAAGGCTTATATTCACCAGTGAATATAAGCCTTTGCAAGCAAAAATGAATTTACAAAATCTATTTAGATTGTATTCTGAAGATCAAATCTACTAGGCGACTGCTATAACCAAATTCGTTATCGTACCAGCCAATTATTTTAACTAAATTTCCTACAACACTTGTGAAATCAGAATCAAATACCACAGAGTGGGTATTACCAATCACATCGGTTGAAACCAGGGGATCTTCGGTGTATTCTAAAATTCCTTTCAAATCGCCTTCAGCAGCAACTTTAAACGCGGCATTAATTTGTTCAACACTCGGGTATTGTGTCAGCACGCAGGTTATATCGGTTAATGATCCATCAGGCACAGGAACACGCATTCCACAGCCACCTAATTTATCTTCCATTTCAGGAAAAATTTTACCTAAGGCTTTTGCAGCTCCGGTACTCGTAGGTATAATACTCAGGGCTGCAGCACGGGCTCTCCGTAAATCTTTATGAGGAGCATCGTGTAAACGCTGGTCGCCAGTATAAGAATGAACAGTTGTAACATAGGCTTCTTCAATGCCCCATTGTTTTAAAACTTTTAGCATAGGTGCCGCGCAATTGGTTGTACAGGACGCATTGGAAATAATCACATCTTCTTCCTCCAGGATATAATCATTAACACCCATTACAATGGTTTTGATCCCATCGTCTTTTGCAGGGGCAGATAAAATAATTTTTTTGGCTCCGGCATTCAGGTGTTTCTGTGCAGATACTTTGTCGAGAAATAAGCCAGTGGATTCTATCACAATGTCTATATCCAGGGCTTTCCATGGAAGGTCTTCCGGATCTTTAGAAGCAAATACTTTTATTTCTTTTCCATCCACATATAAATGATCGCGATCATGTTTTATTTCACCTTTAAACCTGCGGTGTACTGAATCGTATTTTAATAAGTGGGCCAATGTACCTGAATCGGTAATGTCATTAATAGCTACAATATTAATGTTTGGATGGAAGAAAGCAATTCTAAAAAAAACTCTTCCTATTCTTCCAAAACCATTAATAGCGACATTTATTTTTTTCATATCAAGAGTTTTAAAACAGCGTAAAATTACACAATTAGTAAGTCGTTAATTTATATTTCACAGATATTGGCAAAAGGATTCTGTAAATTATTTTACCTCTAATTCTAAAAATAGTTCACCTTTCATGTAACCTTGCAGCTTGTCGCCAACCTTTACCGCACCAACGCCTTCAGGTGTTCCGGTATAAATCAGATCGCCCACTTTAAGCGTCACAAATTCAGATACATAGGAGATGATCTTATCAAAACTAAACAGCAGATCTTTTGTATTGCCCACCTGGCGCGATGTACCATTTATTTTTAATTCAAAACCAATATCCGCCAGGTTCCCTAATTGGGTTTTAGAAATAAATTTACCGATAGGAGCAGAACCATCAAATGCTTTGGCTTTTTCCCAGGGTAATCCTTTTTCTTTACACTTGGTTTGTAAATCCCTGGCAGTAAAGTCTATACCGATGCCTATTTCATCATAATATTTATGAGCAAATTGTTCATCAATGTGTTTCCCCACCTTATTTATTTTAAGTACGATCTCTATTTCGTGATGCAAATCACTGGTAAATTCAGGATAGTAAAACGGTTCGCTGTCTTTTAATAGTGCCGTATCGGGTTTCATAAAAAATACGGGTTCAGTGGGAACAGCGTTGTTTAGTTCTTTGACGTGTTCCGCGTAGTTGCGGCCTATGCAAATTATTTTCATGTAAATTTCTTTTTATTTGACACAAAGATTTAGAAATGCAGAGGTACACAAAGTTATGATGAGTATCAATTTATTTTTAAAATTCCCCTCCTTTTTTCTATCTATAGCACTAAAAAACCCGTTGTGTTCTTTGCGGTTAGATGAACAAAAACCTATATTTGACAAAATTACAATCATTTATAAATGAGCAATACAAATTACGATATAATTATAGTAGGGGGCGGAATTGTAGGCCTTGCAACTGCTTATAAATTAACACTTCAAAATCCCAATAAAACGATTTTGGTTCTTGAAAAGGAAAAAGAAGTTGCTGCACATCAAACGGGGCATAATTCGGGTGTAATTCATTCGGGTATTTATTACAAGCCGGGTTCATATAAAGCCATTAATTGTGTAGCAGGCCGCAGGGAATTAATGCAGTTTGTAAAAGATTATCAAATCCCTCATGACCTTTGCGGGAAAATTATTGTGGCTACCGAGCAAAGTGAATTAGCTCATATGAACAAAGTGTTTAATAACGGTTTGGCAAATGATGTTGAGGGAATTGAGATGATTGATTCTGCAAAAATTAAAGAGATAGAACCACATTGCCAGGGTATTTCGGGGATATGGGTACCATGTACCGGAATTATTGATTATACGGATGTTGCCAGGAAATATGTTGAACTGATTCATGCTAAAAATAACGGGAGCAAGGTGCTAACAGAGCATAAAGTAACCGGCTTTGAAAAGAAGGGGGATACTACCGATGTAATTACTGAAAGAGGAACATTTAATGGAAAATATATTATTTCCTGTGCAGGTTTACAGGCAGACAGGATCACTAAAAAAGACCACGTAAAAACAGACTCTGCTATTGTTGGTTTTAGAGGCGATTACTATGATCTGACAGAAAAAGGAAGATCAAAAGTGAAAAATTTAATTTACCCGGTGCCTAACCCGGAGTTTCCGTTTTTAGGAGTGCATTTTACCCGTATGATCAAAGGTGGGGTAGAGTGTGGGCCAAACGCCGTATTTGTATTTAAACGCGAAGGCTATAGTAAAACAGCCTTTAGTTTGAGAGACACAACGGAAGCTTTTGGATACAAGGGAACCTGGAAATTTTTTGGTAAGCACTGGCGTTTTGGGTTGGATGAATACCGTGGAGCATTTAGTAAAACTTATTTTCTAAACCGTTTACGTAAATTGATTCCTGATTTGCAAATGGATGATATTGAGCCTGCGCGTTGTGGAGTAAGAGCGATGGCTTTAGGGCCAAACGGAGATATGCTGGATGATTTTAAAATTGAGTACCAGGGAAATTCCATGCATGTGATCAATTCTCCTTCACCTGCAGCAACGGCCTCTTTAGCTTATGGCAACGAAATTGCCACTATGGCAAAGGAGTATTTTAAACTGAGTTAATGATATTTATTTCAAACCATGTATTATTTTCACTTCTAAAAAGTGAGGATAATACATGGGGATGTTTAATATACTAAAGGCGGTTTTACGAATCTGTCTTTCCATTATTTTCCAGCACTAAAAATGTAAATCCTAATTCGTATTTTTAATTCATATATTGATACATATGAATAAAATTTACCTTTCTTTTTTAGTAGTTTGTAGTTCATTCTGGGCATTTTCTCAAAACGATGTAAAACATTGTGGCGCTGATGAAATGCGGATCTCCACTTTAAAACAACATCCTGCAATTGCCAAAGCGGTTATTAAACGGGACGAGCAGCTGGAGACTTTTACAAACAGTTTTATACAAGCTGCCAACACATCACAGGCTAAAAGCCCGGTAACAGCCACTTATATCATTCCTGTAGTATTTCATGTAATCCATAATTATGGCACAGAAAACATTTCTGATGCCCAGTTAAAAGACGGGATAGATATCGTTAATAAAACCTTTAATAAAACACACCCCAATACATCTTCCATTATTGCTGCTTTTCAGAGCATTCATGCCGATTGCGATATAGAGTTTCGTTTAGCAACAAAAGATCCTAACGGTAATTGCCATAGCGGAATCAACCGTATAGCCTCACCATTAACCAACTCGGGCGATCAAAGAGTAAAAAGTTTAATACATTGGCCACCAACCAAATACCTCAATGTATATGTGGTGGCAAATGCTGCAGGTTTGGCGGGCCATGCCGTTTGGCCGGGCGATGCTGATACAATTCCTCTTTGGGACGGTATTGTGTTATCGCATAATTATGTAGGAACAATCGGAACTTCTAATTTAACGCAATCAGTTGCCTTTGCTCATGAGTGTGGGCATTACCTTAATCTGCACCATATCTGGGGTGGAAATAACGTTCCCGGTTTTTATTATTACCCTTGTGCTGATCCAAATAAAGATTGTAATGTGGATGATTTGGTGGCAGATACACCTCCTACTATTGGCTGGCAAAGCTGTAATTTAAGCGGAGCTTCCTGTGGAAACACGGTAGATAATGTGCAAAATGCGATGGATTATAGTTATTGCAATATCATGTTTACACAAGGTCAGAAAACGAGGATGCAAGCGTGTTTAAACTCGTCCATCGCCGGCAGAAATAATTTGTGGCAAACCTCAAACCTGATAGCAACGGGAGTTTATACAACCTCAACTCTATGCGGCGCTAATTTTACAAGCGATAAAAAAGTAATTTGTCCTAATAACCAGGTAGCTTATACCAATACCTCTTATAATGGAAGCATTACTTCCTATTCCTGGAAATTTCAGGGCGGTTCTCCGGCCACATCCACATCGTCTAACCCAAGTGTTGCGTATGCCACGCCGGGAAGTTATAGTGTGGAACTAACGGTGAGCGATGGTACATCTACGTTAACGGCAACTAAACAAAATTACATCAGTGTGCAAACCAATACGGGTTCGGTATATCCTTATACCGAAGGGTTTGAAACGGCCACTAACTTAAACGGGAGCGAGTGGCTCACCAATAACCTGGATACATCTACTACCTGGCAACTCACCAATTTAGCAGCCTCTTCAGGAAATAAAGCCATTATGATTAATAATTTCAGCAGCACCTTAAATGGTAAAGATGAGTTGTATAGCAAACCCATTAATTTAACGGGAGCCGGTTCGTTAAATGTAAGTTTTAAATATGCTTTTGCCAGAAAAGACACCAGCAATAAAGACCAGCTTCAGTTATTTGCCATTCAAAATTGTAACGGTACTACCATAAACCGGGTTAATTTATCAGGAGCTGCATTGGAAACCGTTTCCTTAAAAACAACACCGTTCTTTCCAACTGCTCCATCCGAATGGAAGCTTGCATCGGCAACTTTACCTGCCTTTTTATTTACAACCGGTTTCAGGTTAAAATTTGTATTTAGCGGTAACGGTGGAAATAATCTGTTTATTGATGATATTAATATTAGTGTTGATGCAGGAGTTCATGATATTTTGGAGGATGTACAGTTGATCCGTTTATTCCCTAATCCGGCTTCTGATAGGTGCACTGTTTCTTTTAATTTAGCAAAACCGAAAAGCCTTTCCTGTAGAATAACCGATATATTGGGGAAGGAAGTCTTTAAAGGGCCATATGAGCTATATCCGGAGGGAGATAATTCTATTGAGTTAAACACAGCCCCCTTAGAAAACGGATTGTATTTTGTGCAGCTTTTTGATGGGATAAGGGCTATTAATAAGGAAATGATTATATCAAACTAATTTTTAGAGGTTAAAACCGGTTGGTCACTGTCTTTTAAAAGGAGGCTAACAATCCTGTTTATACCAAAAAAATACCTTTTTTTCCTCACATAAATAGTTAAATTTGCTGTTTCTCAAAAATTGAAACATGACACGTCTTATCTGTACTTTTTGTTTATTATTTATCATCGCTTCTTCGTTTGCACAATCCGGTACTATTCGTGGGTTTGTATATAACAAAGCAAATGGTGAACCTGTAGCTTTTTCAAACGTATATCTTAAAGGAACTACCACGGGAGCTTCTACGGATATGAATGGTTTTTTCTCGGTTAATAAAGTAAAACCGGGTTCTTATACGCTTATGGTAACCAATCTTGAGTTTGATACCATCTCAGAAGCCATTACTATAAAAGCCGATCAGATCATTAATAAAAAATTCTTTTCAAATAAAGGCGGTGTTATTTTAAATGTAGTAGAAGTAACTGCTTCGCAATCCGAAAAAATAGAAAACCCAAATGTAGGTGTACAAAAAATTGATCCGGTGGCGATTAATAAATTACCAAGTGTTGGAGAACCTGATTTGGCACAGTACTTACAAGTATTACCGGGTGTTGTTTTTACAGGAGATCAGGGAGGTCAATTATACATCAGGGGTGGTTTACCAATTCAAAATAAAGTGTTGTTGGATGGAATGGTAATTTATAACCCGTTTCACTCTATTGGTTTATTTTCGGTATTTGATAATGATATCATGCGTAGTGCAGATGTATACAGTGCAGGTTTTGGTGCGGAGTATGGTGGAAGAACCTCATCTATTATGGATATTACAACCCGCGATGGAAATAAAAAACGATTAGCCGGAAAAGTATCAGCCTCTACCTTTGGAGCTAAATTAACTTTAGAAGGGCCCTTAAAAAAATTGAAAGAAGATGGTAAAGGAAGTTCATCCTTTTTATTATCAGGTAAAACATCGTATTTACCACAAACCTCTAAAGTATTATATCCTTATGCTAATAAAGATGGTTTACCTTTCTATTATACCGATTTGTATGGTAAAATATCGTTTAATGCGAATAACGGGAGTAAAGTAAATTTATTCGGGTATAACTTTAATGATAAAGTGGTATATAAAGATCTTGCTAAATTTTCATGGACTTCTTATGGTGGTGGAAGTAATTTTATCTTAATTCCACAAAACTCTACTTTATTAATTGAAGGTAATTTTGCTTACTCTCAATATAAGATCAATTATCAGGGTGCTACGCCTGAAGATAAAAAATCGAGCACTATTGGCGGGTTTAACGGAGGTTTCAATTTTTTAAAATATTTTGGACGTGACGAATTAAAATACGGATTTGAATTAGTGGGAACCAATACAGATTATTCTATACAAACTCCTTTAATTACGAATCCGATTACTTATCAAAAAAATTCAATTGAATTAGCAGCGCATGTTAAATACCGTTTCTTATCCAGAAGAAAATATTTTGTATTAGAGCCTAGTTTCCGTATGCAGTATTACGCAACCTTTAATAATTTGTCTCCTGAGCCTCGTATACAAGGAAAAGTGAATATTACTAAAAAGATTCGTTTAAAATTTGCAGCTGGGATGTACAGTCAGAGTTTAATGAGTGCCAGTTCCGACAGGGATGTGGTTAACTTATTCTATGGTTTTATTAACGGGCCAGAAGATCTTCCGGCTAACTACCAGGATAAAAATAATAAGACACTGGCTGTAAAAGGTGTTATTCAAAAAGCAAGACATTTTGTGGGAGGTTTTGAATTAGACCTTTTTAAAAATTTAGAAATTCAGGTAGAAGCATATCAAAAATATTTTACACAAATGGCAAGTGTAAACAGGGATAAATTGTACGATGATACTCCTGAAAATCAGAATAAGCCTGAGGCTTTAAGAAAGACCTTTGTTATGGAGCAGGGAGTAGTAAACGGAATTGACTTTACGGCAAAATTTGAGAAAAAACGTTTTTATTTCTGGGCGGTTTATTCTCTTACTTACAATAAACGATATACCGGTAATACGGCTGATGGCAACGTGTATGAATATGCACCAGTTTATGACAGAAGACATAATGTAAATTTAGTAGGTACTTATACATTTGGAAAAAAACGTAATTTGGATTTAAGTGTTAGATGGAACTTTGGTTCTGGATTCCCTTTTACACCAACAGCGGGGTATTATCCTCAGGTTGATTTCAATAACCAGTTCACTTCCAATTATTCTTCTTCCAATGCTAATTTAGGATATGTACCAGGTAGCTATAACTCACGCCGTTTACCGGATTACCACCGTTTGGATATCAGTTTAAAATGGTTATACCAAATTAGTGAACGTTATAAACTGGAAGTGAACGTTGGAGCAACAAACGTTTATAATCGTGAAAATATTTTTTACTACGATAGGATAAAAAACAAACGCGTTAATCAGTTACCAATTTTACCAAACGTAAGTATCAGCTTTAAATTCTAATAGAATGGCTTTTAAAATTTATACTAAAACCGGCGATAAAGGACAAACCTCTTTAATTGGAGGTACACGCATTCCTAAATTTGATATGCGTATTGAAGCTTACGGCACGGTGGATGAATTAAATTCGTATGTTGGTTTAATAAGAGATCAGGCAATTGATGATAATTCCCGTACGATATTAATTGAAATACAGGACAGGCTATTTACAATAGGTTCTTTATTGGCTGCCGATCCTGTAAAAAGTAAAATGGTATTACCTCAAATTTCTGAGGCTGATATTGTGTTATTAGAAAAGGAAATTGATAAGATGAATGAGCATTTGCCGGAAATGAAATCTTTTGTTTTACCGGGGGGGCACACAACGGTTTCTTTTTGTCATTTAGCACGGTGTGTATGCCGCAGAGCAGAAAGATGTGTTCTAAAATTAAACGAGAGTGCACCATTGAATGAACTGCTTTATAAATACCTGAATCGTTTATCAGATTACCTGTTTGTACTTTCCCGTAAATTTACCCAGGATCTTAACGCCCCTGAAACACCCTGGAAACCCAGAGTTTAAGGTTCAAACGCTTCTTTCCTAAAATTGGTTAAAATAAAAAAGGGGTTTAAACCTTGTCTTTCAGGCATGGTCTTATATACAAATTCCATAAAACGTTTAACCATGAAAAATCCCGTAAAAATAGCTTCTCTTATTTTGATTTTAGTAATGAGTAGTTTTGTAAATACCTATGCACAGGGCAGAGGAGGAGGCAGGGGATACCACAGAGGCGGTGCAAGAGTAGGTGTTAGAAATAATAACGGCTGGCGAAGAAACAATGAGTTTATTGTAAGAAGCCCATACCGGCCCGGAAGAATAGGGGTATATTACCCTGTTTGGAGACCTGCTTATGCCTATCACCGCAGATGGGTATATTTTCCCCGGTATAATTTTTATTGGGATAACTGGAGGCAAGGCTATTATTACAGAAGCGGACCGGTTTGGATGTTTAATACAAGCCCACCACCTGCAGTAATTAACATAAACATCCAAAATGAAAAGAACTATGAGTTGAAGGAAAAGGATGATGATGTGGACGATGTTTATAAGACAAATAACACCCATAAAACGGAATTTGCCGCTGATACCCTTAAATAATTCATCAGTAGTGGATTACACTTTTTTAAAGCTGAAATTTTATTTTGCATTTACGCTAAAAAGTTTATATATTTGCCCTCCACTTTTTAGCCTCTGGTTGCACGGTGCAGCGAATGCCAAAAATGATAAATTATTTAAATAAAAAACAATGAGTTTATTATTAGATTACGTAAAAAAACAATTAGCAACTGAAGTTGCACATCCAAAATTTAAAGCAGGTGATACAGTTACTGTTCACTACAAAATTAAAGAGGGTGATAAAGAACGTATTCAGCAATTTTCAGGTGTTGTGATTCAACGCAAAAACGAACCTGCAACAGCTTCTTTTACAGTTCGTAAAATTTCAAATGGTGTTGGTGTAGAGCGTATTTTCCCTATTTCATCTCCTTTTATTGATAAAATCGAATTAAACAAAGTAGGTATTGTTCGTAGAGCTAAATTATACTACATCCGTACACGTACTGGTAAAGCAGCACGTATCCGTGAAAAATTGCAAACAAAAAGCAAAGAAACTAAAACAGCTTAATCATACAGATCATTCTAAAAAAACCTCTCAATACATTGAGAGGTTTTTTTATGCATTTAACCGCCAGGATTAACCGTCATTAAATCCCGCAATAAGAATGACTATATTTTATACTAGTATGTGAAATTGCTTTTCCGCCACCTGACAGATCGCGATAATGGAATTTACTTATAAAGAATTCAGGAATTTAATAACCGCATCGCGGTTTTGCTTCGATAAATTTCCAAAAGCATTTTTAGCGTTATTGGCTTCACCTCCATGCCACATAATGGCTTCAATAAAGTTGCGTGCCCTGCCGTCATGCAAAAAGTTATTATGACCATTAACGATCGTGGTTAAGCCTATACCCCATAAAGGAGAAGTACGCCATTCGTTACCGGTTGCTTTAAAATCAGGGCGATTATCTGCCAGCTCTGTTCCCATATCATGAAGTAACAGATCCGTATAAGGATAAATAATTTGGTTGGATACTTCAGAGAAAACCACGTCTACGCCGGTTTTTTGGGTTGGGATATGGCATTTGGCACAACCCGTTGAAATAAACAGTTGTTTCCCGCTTTTTACCACCGCATCGTCTGCATTTCTTCTCCCCGGTACAGAAAGGGTTTTAATATAGTAAGCTACAGCATAAAGTGTACTATCACCTAATTCGGTATCGTCATTTTTATTATCGTATTGTAATTGCCCATAAGAGCTCTCAGTAGGGAAAATAAAACTGGTAATTCCCATGTCTTCCACATAAGCTCCTGCCGATTGTTGAATAATGCTTGGTTGCGCTGCTTTCCAGCCAAATCTTCCCAGTTTAACGGTTTTAGAAATCACATCGTAGCCATAATTGGGTTTACCACTTATGCCGTCTCCGTCGCTGTCATTTTCATCTGCCTTGCTTAAGATAGATCCTTCATCAATAGCTTCCAGTAATCCGAGCCCGAATACAGGAGTTGCCATTCTTGCAGAAATCATTACTCCGCTTGGCATTGGCATATAAGGATTCACAATTGTAAAAAGAGGTTTTCGTAAAGCATAACTTTCTCCGTCAGCAAACTGGTAAGTGGTTTCCGTATAAGATACATCTACTCCGGCTTCCGCCAACACACCAAAAATACCGCGTTGTTGTAACTGCCCACCAAAGCCGGGTACGGGATTTGGCCCGCCATTTGCTCCCTGGCCGGGAACACTGATACGGATCAATAAAGAACTTAAGGCTTCACCTGCGTTGGGTGATTTCCCTCTGCCATCGGCTACGTGGCAAAATACGCAGGACTGATTATTAAAGATAGGGCCTAAGCCGTGATTTAGCTGGGTATTGTCGCTGTTAAAGGTTGCTCCAAAAGCCGCGTCACCAAAGTCATGTAATTTTTCTTTTAGTTCTGCTAAGCCATTAAAAGACTGGCCAAATGCCGATGATCCGCTTACAAAGGTGGTTTGTTTTCCACCGCTGTACCATTCATTCTGGTCTTCCTCTTTCACCTCATTCGGTTTCCGGCACGATTGAAAAGTTATAAAAGCTATGGCTGATATAAATGAAACATAACTTATCAAACGTTTAAAAGAGAACATGTACGACGGTATTATGGATTGGTTAATGTTTGAACGTAAGGTTTCACTGTAGTTTCAAGGTATGATTTTAAATCATTAATCGCTGTAATACAATTTTGAACTTGGGTGGTTTGCTGAGTAATCGCATCCCCAAAAGGCACAGTAACGTTACCTAAAGCAGTTAATGCATTTGCTAATTTAGTTTTAACCGTGCCATCCATAGAAAGGTTGTTAGCCTTGATCAAATCTTCCAGGCCTTTACCATCAGTAGTGTATTTTCCTAAATACATATTTTGCACACTTTTAATATTATTTGTAAAATCAGTCATAGAGTTTTTCGCGAATGGAGATTCTTCAAGGCTTGCATCATGAGCTACATAAGGGCCGTCGATTTTTTCATTTGCTACTTCGTTACAAATATCCGTCATCGCATTAATAATTTCTTCATAAGCCGCACGTTGCGTAGGATATGCTGTAGTACTACCTGCATTTACCAATTGAGCGGTATAGTTTCCGGATAAAGCCGGATCCCATGATGCTTTTACCTCATTACACAATGATTTTACGTTATCCGATAAAGCAATTAACAGATCTAATTCCCGTGGTGTAAATTGTGATTCTGTTTTAGTTCCATTGCTTCCGAATAGTAAATATTCAATCGGGTGAAAGCCTTTTAACGATTCTTCCAGACCATTGATATAACTTGCATTAAAGGTAGCGGATGTAGCCATAACCGAATCTAAACGGGCAAAATCAATAGGCCATGTATCAATACGGGGGTCAATGCTGTTTACACTTACCGGGCCAAATAAAAATCCTTCAGACTGTTCCCATGCAGAACGTACATCTCTCCATGCCTGACGCGCAGCAGCTAAATTTGATGGAGTGGGAGAGTTACTGAATGTAACCATACCTGATTGTAAAAGGTTTGACTTATTAGCCAGATCCGTATAAGTAGCATAAATAACATTTGCCGCTACATCTCCTAAAATATCTTTTTTAACAGTAGTGGGATCAGTAGGGGTTGTCGTTGTTTCTTCTTCCTGTACTTTTTTAGATTTTTTACAGGATGTAAGGTTAATTAATACAAGTGAAGCTAAGATAAATGTAAATGTTTTCATTAGTACAGGTTTATGTGAATTTAATTTATGAATTGGTTAAATGAACGAGGACATTATTATTTTCTATTTCCGTTTTAAATTTCTTTAATGATTTTGTGGCAGGTTGTATAGTTACTTCTCCATCCAGATTAAATGCACTACCGTGAGCAGAGCAGAAAAGACCGTTTTTAGTAGCAGATAAGGGCTGATCCTGGTGAGTACATTGCATATACAGTGCATTGTAAGTGTTATCTTTTTTCTTTACCAATAAAATATCGAAATCGAAATTTGAATTTTTAATGATCAGTAAATTCTGATTTTCTATAAAAGAACTTTCCGGTACAACTAGCTTAGACTCTTTAGAGCTTGTTTTTAAAACAGGTAATGTAGCACATGAATTAAGCAGGCTGAGCAGGGTTCCTCCTCCAATAACTCCTGCACAGGTTACACAGGTTGTTTTTATAAAATCTCGTCTTAGCATGTTTTTTTAAAAGCTGTAACCTATCCCAAAATTGATAAAGTTGTAAGTGGTATAAAACGGAATGTTACTTGCGTATGGATTAGTAACGTATAGTAATTTATTGTATTCGCCGGTAATACGCTGTACATAATCCAGTTTCACGGATACTCCTTTAAGCGGTTGAAAGTGCAGGCCTACTACAATATATTGCTTTTGTTGTAAGCCATCTTCTACACCATTTTTAGGTAAGTTGGCATTAAGATTCATGGCTTCGTAACGGGCAAATAACAACAGGCTTTTTGTTCTTATTTTTTCGAAGAGTTGAAACAAATTGTATCCGGCTTCCGCATAATATCCATACATGGCTGATGGAGTATTATTGGCGTAAGCAAGGTTAATTCTATCAGCATCTTTTATAGACACATAGGTGCCTAAGGCTTTAAAGTGAAACCCTTTTGGACCATTGTACTGAACATTTATTTCGCTTAAAGATACCGGTGTTCCGAAAGCTCCGTAATCGAGGTGTAAACTGTCGCCTTGTTTTTGTGAAAGCCCTGCGCTACCACCATAATAAGTGGAAGCCTGGATACGGAAATGGTGCGTGTAATATAATAAAGCCCCTGTAACTGCCAGATTGGAGGCAGAGGCGTTACTTCCTTCAAATTTCCCATCGTTAATTCCAGTGCCTTGTTTAAAAGCAGCTGAACTTAATCCGTTCATTAATGCTGCCGAATAGTTTAGGCCGGGTAAGGCAGGAATTTGTCCGTATACCCCAATTCCGAGTTCTCTCCAGGTAGACGGAATAACCAATTGTTCTACATAAGGCCTGTCGTTGCTATTGAATGTAGTTGGCAAGTGATTTTCGTTAATGATACCAATACGAGGAATAAATAAACCACCTACTATGTAGTTATTTCGGTTGACATTGAATTTTAAGAATAATTGCTCCATGGATATCTCACCGGAAGCTTTACCACCAACCACTTTAGCGTCTTCAATTTCCAGTTCTGAGAAAAAAGAAATTTTATTGGAAAAACGATGGCCTATAAATAGAACGTTACGGGTTAAGCTTGCAACGCCTGTTTTAGAGCGTAGATCATATTCTACTTTTGCCTGGCCATAGCCGGAAATAACCGTAGGATTATTTTGAGGAGTTAAACCGGCATTTAAAGAATCTTCTTTTGTAATTATCTGAGCTTCAGATGTAAATGCCAGTAAAGTACTAAAGGCTAAAATTGTTTTTTGCAGTAAGGAGGTAGCTTTTTTCACGACACAAATCTATATTTAGAATGTGTCTAAACAAATACCTAAATTGCGGTATATTAAGCTTTATGACAAGGTAAATTGGTGAAATTAACAGTAGGCCTCTATATAATATTCACTTCTCTTTCGAGCTGAATTCCAAATTTTTGATTAACACTTTCCAACACTTTAGAGGAAAGATCGTAAATCTCTTTTCCGGTTGCATGTCCGTAATTAACCAATACCAATGCCTGTAGGCTATGAACGCCCGCATCGCCGGTTCGGAAACCTTTTAAACCGCTTTGTTCAATTAACCAGCCGGCTGCTAATTTATAATTACCATTATCCAAATGGTAGGCTACCAAAGCAGGAAATTCCTGTTTGAGGGTATCATGTATAGCAGCAGAAACTTCCGGATTTTTAAAGAAGCTACCTGCATTTCCTATTTTTTTAGGGTCAGGTAATTTACTACTTCTGATATTTATAACGGCTTGCGAAATAGTACGGATGGATAATTCTGAAATGTGCATATTATCCAGTTCCTGTTTAATGGCACCATATTCGATATGAAAAACCGGTTTTTTAGATAACTGAAAAGTAACAGAGGTGATTATAAATTGATTTTTAAAACGGCGTTTAAAAATGCTTTCCCTATATCCGAATTCACAATCGGATTTAGAAAAGGTAGTGAGTTTGCCCGTCTCCAGGTCCAATGCTTCCAGTTCGTAAAAAGTATCTTTAATCTCCACACCATAAGCACCTATGTTTTGCATCGGGCTGGCACCTGTACAGCCCGGTATAAGAGATAAGTTTTCTAAACCTGCAAAGCCTTTATCAATACAAAATAACACCAACTCATGCCACACTTCGCCGGCAGCACATTTTACCAAAGCAGTTTCTTCGGTTTCTTTTATAACTTCAATGCCTTTTAATTCATTTTTAATAACGAGTCCGTTTACAGGTTGTGTAAGTAATAAATTACTACCGCCACCAATAATAAGGTGAGTGTTGCTTTTGTAGTCGTTGTGCTGCAATAGCTCTTGTATATCGGTTACAGAATGGATAATGGTAAACAATTTTGCAAACGTATCAATACCAAAGGTATTAAATGGTTTAAGCGATATGTGAGATGATATTTGCATAGGTTAAAAATAAAAAAAGCCTCTTAACGAGGCTTTTATTTTTTAAGTACTTTTTAAATATGAATTGTTTGCAATTAGCAAAACTCGTCATAAACCATTTTAAGATGCTCAGAGATCATAGCTGCAGTTCTGCCTTCTATGTTATGACGCTCAACAAAATGAACTAATTCTCCGTTTTTAAACAAGGCAATACAAGGAGAAGATGGAGGATAAGGAGCAAAGTGTTTACGTGCCTGGTTTACGGCATCTGTATCAAATCCTGCAAATACAGTAGTTAACTGTGAAGGTTTTTTACCATTATCTAAACTTAATTTTACTCCCGGACGGCAAGCACCTGCTGCACATCCACAAACAGAGTTTACGACCATTAATACGGTTCCTTCATTTTTCAAGGCATTATCTACACTTTCCGGAGTGGTTAAATCCTGAAAACCCGCGCTGGTTAATTCAGCTTTCATAGGATTTACTAATGTTTCTGGATACATTTATTTTAAATTTTATAAGTTATTACTGATTTTCTATACAAATGTAACCATCATTTGGGGATTTTGTTTAATAATTTATATGAAATTTTAATCGGTATTTATTGTCAAAGAGGATTTATAGTAGAGTTTCTTCTCTTTAGTATGAGCGCTGTAGCATTGTAAATTAGTACTAGGCATCTCAAAACTTCAACCTTGCTTGCACCTTAACTTCTGTTTTATGGTTTGCATCAATCTGGTTTAAGCTTCCTTCTGAGATGACTGTTTGATTATCATAAACGGTTCTGGCTACACGTACCCATATTTCGAATTGACGGGTTATGTCCCAGTTCACCAAAAAATAGGCACGTTGTCCTTTGTAGTATAATGCCGGAACAGAGTAGGAGTAAAGCACGTCGTTTTCGTAAGCATACACACGGCTATCATAGCTTTTGGTATCAAACACCGCATACCGTAAAGTGAAAGAAAGCGGGAATGTCAGTTTTTTATATATAAGATCCTGTATCAAGGCTACTCCGTTTTCATCAGGTTCGTTGGCTTTGTGTATGTGTGTGTATTCGATGCGGGTTTTAAATTTGATTTCGGGAGTGAGCTGTACCGAAAGGTTATAACGGTAATTGCTTTGCTCATATGGAACAAGGTAATCATAGAGGTTATCAACCTGGCTGTTTTCAAATTTTGTACGGTGCCTGAACCGAACGTACATATCTATTTTTTTAGTAGGTGTGTAGTTGAGTTGTGCGAAAATATCTCTGCCAATGGAAGGGGCGCTAACACCTGATTTGATCCATGAAAACTTATACTGATCCATATACAGGGATAAGGTAAGCGATTTAAAAATCTTAGCTTCCATACCAATGTAAATACTTTTTTCATTTTGAGGCAAGGTGTTTTCAGAAATGGCATTCCCGAATAAATTTTGAAAGTTACGGTCGAAGTTTCGGTAGTGCGCAGAAAACGTCAACTTAGGATCCAGTGCTACAATAATGCCCTGACAGAAGGCTTTTCCACTACTTGAGCTCATGGTATATTCTCCAAAAAGATTGATATTTTTAAAGACATAATTATAATCTATTCCACCAACGATGTTTGATTTGCCACTATACTCAAACTGATTATAAAGCGTGGGCGATTTAATTAATTCTTTACTTAAATGGGTACTTTGCCCCGTCATGCCAATGTGTAAACTGCGGTTATTAAAGGCTGCATTGCCACCAAATACGGTTTGTGTAATGGTTCCTTTATCTTTCATTAAAGCATTGGTGTTATGCAAGCCCCCGGTTTCAAGGCTGCTCACACCCACTACATCAATTTCTCCATTGGGTAATGTATCCCCTGCAATGGTATTGGCATCTATTTTTTTGTGAGAGACTAGCCCTGTAAACTCCATTTTTTTATACCGTAGTGTCGTTGCTATTCCTCTAAAAAAACGATTTTCATCAAATGAATAGTAGGGTTTAATGCCTGAACCATAGCGTTTAATATTCATAGGAGAGGCTGATTTACCAAATGCAAAGCCCTGCCAAAGCGTTAAGCCTTGCCCGAATGTTGCCTGGTAATCGCCCACAACCAGTGTCTTAACGAATTTGATATTTCTAATGGCGATGTGACCGGTATAAAAATCGAAGCCTTGTTTTTGAGTTCCTTTAAAGAATTGTTCTCCCGCGTCTTTTTCACCACTAATGGCAAAGGATACCGCATTAGTATATTGAAACCTGTACCGGGTAAACACACGGTTAGGATCTCCCAGGTAGTAAGCGTTCGGTTTTTTTAATTTCACACTATCCGGAATGCTATAGCCGGCTTGCTTTTCAAGGGTTCTTTGTAAGCGGCTTACTATTTCATGTTTACCATCTTTAAACATTTCCCGGAGGCTGAAAAATGCGGAATTGAAATTATCACTCACATAAATAAAGGGTAGAATTTTTTTAATTGTTGCCAGATCAAAATCTTCAATACTTTGTAATTCGTAAACCGTTATGAGGTAGCCGTTTTTTTCGCGGTGTTTTAATAAATAATTTATTTGGATATCGGTTAGCAGCTGAAGTTCCTGAAGGTCTTCTTTAGTTGCCCTGCTTAAGTTTAAAGGATTTTTCCGGTAATAGTTCCAAATGTCTGTTAAGCTCGACAGATCGTCATCTTCCGATTGAAGCTGCTCAGATAATAATTCCACATTTTGATGAATGATTTCATCGACCTGTTCATTGTTTTTAGTATTTACCGAATCTTTTTGCGCATAACTTTTAATCGTGCACAGGTATATACAAATGATAAGTATGTGATGATTTAGTTTAATATCACTTATAGTTTTTCAACTTCCGAAGCCGGGTCGTTTGAAGAGTTTGATTTTACTTTTCCGAAAGCATAGCTTAGTCCGATTTGTGGTGATAACCCAAGAATACTATGGTACATGGAACTGAGGTCTATTTTTAATCCTTTGTAATTAACACCTAAGCCAAAAGCCGCCTGGGCAGGGTAGGAGGAAGCTCCCGCCCGAATGTAAACCAGCTTTGCAGGCATGTATTCGATACCTGCTTTTATGGCTATTTTTTGTGCAGATGTTTTTTCTGCTTCAACGACTAAATATACTTTTTGAGAAAAAACATACTGTACACCTATTTTAAAAATGGTTGGAATTTTTTCGGTAGTGTAATGAGTGATCTTTTTCCGAAAAGGATTGTAAATATGTGTGGCAATAATGAGATGGGGAAGTAGCTTGGCTATCATACCAAAGGAACCGGTAAAGGCATTGGCCTGGCCGTAGACGTCAGCAATTTTTGTATTAAGGTAATCGAAAGCTATTCCGGCAGAAATGTTTTCTCCCAGTTTCATCCCATAGCTTACACTTACCTGCGATTCTTTATATAGCTTGTTGCCTAAGGAAGCATAACATAAACCAAAAGTCCCTTTTTTTACAGGCATTACAGCGGCAAAACCATTTTGTGAGAGGTCTTTTACAAAAAAACGATTTTCATAAAAGGCACCAATTTCCGCCTGTCTTACAAAACCTAAACTCCCCTGGTTGTTGCGTGTGCTCCATAGGTCATGTAATGTGGAAGAAGCATTACCCAGGGCCGCAGAGCGTGGACCAATAGGACCGTCGCCGTTTGAGGATAATAGAGTGAATGGAAATAAAAAAAGGGAGAGTAAAATTTTATGCATTTAACCAAATATAAATCAATTAAAAGCACCTGAAAATGAGGAATTATGATTTAACAAAAAGTTTAACAGATCCGCAAATTAGATGTTAAGAATGTTAATGTGGCTAGGTGTTTTATACAACAAAAAGCCCCGGCGTATACCGGGGCTCCTTCAACAATAGTATAAAACTAATTAGTAGTAAATAGCTCTTCTTACTTCTGAAATGTATTTAGAGAAACGAATTACCTGACGAGTGTAACCATATTCGTTATCATACCAAATGTATAATATGATGCTCTTTTTATCAGGTGAAATAATAGTTGCATTACTATCATATACCGATGGGCAAGGGTTACCAACAATATCCGTTGATACTAATTCGTTGCTGAATGCGTATTGAATTTGTTCAACCAGGGCACCATTTAAAGCGTATTTACGGATGATCTCATTTACTTCATCGCGCGTTACTTCTTTATTGATATTAAGATTTAAAATAGCTAATGATACGTTTGGTGTAGGTACCCTTACAGAGTTTGCCGTAAATTTACCTGCTAAGTGCGGTAATACTTTTTTCAAAGCACTTTCTGCACCTGTTTCTGTAATTACCATGTTTAAGGCCGCAGAACGCCCGCGACGGTATTTTTTATGATAGTTATCCAATAAGTTCTGGTCATTTGTATAAGAGTGAACCGTTTCAATATGTCCTTTTGCAATTCCTAATTCTTTATCAATAACATAAAGAATTGGCATAATGGCGTTGGTTGTACAAGAGGCCGCAGAAAATATTTTTGTTGTTTTTAAATCAACAGTTTCATGGTTTACACCGTGAACCACATTCGGTACATTTCCTTTTGCCGGAGCAGTTAATAAAACTTTATCAACTCCTTTTGCTTTTAAATGTCTGCTTAATTCAACATCATCTCTGAAAACACCAGTGTTATCAATCAATAAGGCATTATCAATTCCGTAAATGGTATAATCCACATCTTCCGGATTTTTAGCATCGATCATGTGAACCGTGTGCCCGTTAATGATCAGGGCTTTGTTTGCCAAATCTTCAATAACCGTTCCGGGGAAATTTCCGTGTACAGAGTCGGTACGCAACAAATCGGCACGTTTTACAATTTCTTCATCCGAATTACCTCTTGTAACGATGGCACGTAAACGTAATTGTTCTCCTTTACCGGCTTGTGAAATAATTTCACGTGCTGCCAAACGGCCAATACGACCAAAACCATAAAGGATCACATCTTTAGGAGTTTGAGTTGTGTTTGTTCCAATCAGGTCTTTTAATTTAACATTGATAAAATCGGAAGATGATTTAAAATTTGCTTTTTCCTGTTGGTACTCAAAGGCAAGTTTACCAATGTCAATGCGGGAAGGGCAAACATCGCTATTATATAAATCATTAGCCAACATAACAGTGTCACTTACAGAAATAGTTTTCTTTACAATATCTTTAGCATACAAATGAAGCTTCATAATCTCACTGGCGCTTCTGTCAACTAACTGGTTTCTGAAAAGAATTAATTCAATTGATTTTTCGAACCATAATTTTCCAATGATTCCGATCAGGTCAATTGCCGCTTTTTCCTGGCTGATCCAATCGTTTAGTTGCGCTTCGTATGCTTTGTTTGCTTTTTCTTTGGTTTCCATGTTTTACTGAGTATTCGGGTTTGTTTAGGTTTATTGATCGGTATTAAAAATGTAATTAGTGTTCTTCTCCTTCTTCGGTATAATCTTCAAAGCTTTCATCATCCTCATTATCTCCCATTAAATCTTCCTCCTGTTCTTCGGCAGGTTCTTCGCCCTCTTCCCCTTCCAAATGCTCTAAATCGCCTTCATCCACACTATTCGTGTCATTTTTAATGGCTTTGTAAATTTCGCTTTCTTCTATCTCAGGATCATTCAACATGGTGGTCATTAACTGATCGGGCGTTAATTCGCCTTTAGCCATGAGAGCCTGTTTGTATTGTTTTGGAGGATTACCAATTGATTTTACCACAGCAGGATAGATTCCTTTAGGGTTATCCGGTAAAATTTTCATTAATTCAATGCAGAATGTCCATTTTACTGCCGGATCGAATACATATAAGAAACGTTGACGGGGACTTTCAATAAATTTGGCAATTTTAGTAGCCGACATTAATTTTTTTGGTGGAACGCTTAACCTGATTTCCTCTTCATCCAGAGGTAAATCTTCTTTTCTTAAGGTTACTTCCTGATCTTTTCTCCAGTAATCG
>CAXVYS010000017.1:0-152315 GCA_963422675.2 Bacteroidia bacterium | reverse complement strand
CACAGGAGGTTCTAACGGTAAAAACAGAGAAGGCCGTGATTTTACCACAACCATTACCAGCCCTTTAATTAAAAAATCATCTTGTAAATATATTTCATCAGGTACGCTGGAACTTACGCCATCAGGATTTAAAACAAGAACAGTAGATTTTGGTAGCGGTGCCTGCGATGATGACGCAACATTTACAGTAAATGGACAAACCGTATCATTTAAATTAAAATAACCAGTACGATTGTCCGTTATGATTGATGCATTCAATATATATGATAAAATGGAAAGGAATAATATTCTTCTTTCCTTTAAAGGTGACATCACATCTGAATTATTAACCTCTATTCTTCAAATTATGGAGAACAAGATGGATAATATGCAGGAAGAGCCTAAAACAAAGAAAAAGGTATATAATGTTTTAGTGGAATGCCTTCAAAATCTTTACCATCACATGGATGATGCAACGGATGAAAACGGTGATAAAAACAGGAGTGCTATTTTTATGATCGCCAAAAATGAAGGGGCTTACAATATCATTACCGGTAATTATATTTTAAACGAAAATATTTACGGACTTAAAACACGTTTAGATGATGTTAACGGCTTATCTAAAGACCAGTTAAAGGATTATTACAAAGCAGTCTTAAATAACGGAGAAATGTCATTAAAAGGCGGCGGCGGTTTAGGAATGATTGATATCGCCCGTAAAACAGGTGAAAAATTAGAGTACAATTTTTTGGAAATTGACAATAAAGTTTCTTTCTTTACACTCATCATAAAAGTAACACAACCACAACTTATATAAAAACAGCTCATTATGGAAAAATACGCTATCGAAGGCACCCCGAAAACACCTACAATTTCATTTGACATCCAAAATGGTGTATTAGAAATTAAAGGACGTTCAATTCCTGAAAATTCTATTGAGTTTTACAAACCGTTAGTTGACGCATTAGATAAATACTCTACAGCATCAAAACCGGCTACTACTGTTAATATTCAATTAGAGTATTTTAATACAAGTTCTTCTAAATGTATTTTAGATGTGTTTAAAAAATTAGAAGCTATTCACAAAGGTGGAAGTGCTGTTACCATTAACTGGCATTACGAAGAAGATGATGAGGATATGTTGGAAGCCGGCGAAGATTATCAGGCAATTATCAACGTTCCATTTAAAATGGTTCAGGTAGCTGAATAATTTTAAGTCTATAAATGTTTATAAACCCCGAATTTTCGGGGTTTTTTTATGCTTTGTTTTCATGATTTTTCCTTAAATTTGTAGCCTTAAAAAACAACTATGTCAAAAATAACCGACTTACTGGGAACTCAGGCAGATAGCTTACTTAATCACACTTGTAAAACTATTTCCAAAGAATCTATTGTTATTCCAAATGCAAACTTTATTGATCAAACTTTTGCGTATTCAAACAGAAACCCGCAGGTTTTAAGAAGTCTACAACAACTATATGGCAACGGCCGTTTAGCAAATACAGGCTATATGAGCATACTTCCTGTTGATCAGGGAATAGAACATAGTGCAGGAGCTTCTTTTGCCCCTAACCCTATTTATTTTGACAGTGAGAACATTGTGAAACTGGCTATTGAAGGCGGTTGCAATGCTGTAGCATCTACTTATGGTGTGTTAGCCTCTGTTGCCCGTAAATACGCTCATAAAATTCCTTTTATTGTCAAAATAAACCATAACGAATTTTTAACCTATCCTGATAAATTTGACCAAATCATGTTTGGTTCTGTAGAAGAAGCGTGGAACATGGGCGCTGTTGCCGTAGGTGCTACTATCTATTTTGGTTCTTCAGATTCTAATCGTCAGATTGTTGAAGTAGCCCAGGCTTTTGAACGTGCTCACGAATTAGGAATGGCAACTATTTTATGGTGCTATACCCGTAACTCGGCTTTCAAAAAAGACGGTGTGGATTATCATACAGCAGCTGATTTATCTTCTCAGGCGAATCATTTAGGTGTAACGATACAAGCAGATATCATCAAACAAAAAATGTCTGATAAAAACGGTGGTTACCTGGCAACCGGCCACGGTAAAACACATCCTAAAGTATATTCTGAATTAACTACTGATCACCCTATCGATCTTTGCCGTTACCAGGTAGCGAATTGCTATATGGGTAAAATTGGTTTGATCAACAGTGGTGGCGAAAGCAAAGGAGCATCTGATTTAGCAGAAGCAGTTGCGACGGCAGTTATCAATAAAAGAGGTGGCGGACAAGGATTAATTTCCGGACGTAAAGCATTTCAAAAACCATTAAAAGAAGGTGTTGAATTATTAAATTCAGTACAGGACGTTTACTTAGATAAAACAATTACAGTAGCATAACATTTAAGATTTTTGATTTAAGATTTTAGATTTCTTTCTAACTTCTTAAATCTAAGATTAAACTTCATAATTTTATAAAATGGGTTGGTTTAAACGATTAAAAGAAGGTATTACGACTACTACTACCGAAAAGAGAGAAACTCCTGAAGGGTTGTGGTATAAATGTCCTTCATGTAAAAAAATACATACGGCACAGGAGCATAAAGCTCACCAGCATGTTTGCATTGATTGCGGTTATCATGAAAGAATAGGAAGTGCAGAGTATTTCGAAATCATCTTTGATGATAATCAATTTACTGAACTCCATGAAAATTTGGTAAGCGGTGATCCTTTGGATTTTACCGATACAAAAAAATACACCGACCGTTTAACGGATACCATTAAGAAATCGGGCTTAAAAGATGCTTTAAGAAGCGCTTACGGCAAAGTAAACGGAAATGATTTGGTGATATGTTGTATGGATTTTGGCTTTATTGGTGGATCGATGGGAAGCGTTGTAGGTGAAAAAATATCCCGTTCTATCGATTTCTGTTTAAAAACAAAAACTCCTTTGCTTATCATTTCAAAATCAGGTGGTGCACGTATGATGGAAGCCGCTTTTTCATTAATGCAAATGGCAAAAACATCTGCTAAATTATCTTTGATGGATAAAGCAGGTATCCCTTACATTTCTTTATGTACTGATCCAACAACAGGTGGTGTTACTGCGAGTTATGCCATGTTAGGTGATTTAAATATTTCTGAACCGGGAGCTTTAATCGGCTTTGCAGGACCTCGTGTTGTAAAAGAAACTATTGGTAAAGATTTACCTAAAGGATTTCAAACAGCTGAGTTTGTATTAGAGCACGGTTTCCTTGATAAAATTATTATACGTACCGAACTGAAAGCTAAATTAGCAACCTTGCTTAAAATGTTTAAAAATTAATTTTTTTAATATTATTTAGAAAGCCTTTTAGCATCATGTTAAAAGGCTTTTTTGTTGATCATTTTGAACGACTCTACTTCTTGTTTCATTTATACATACCACTCTAAAGGAGGGAAAATCATGTCTATTCAAACCCTTTAGGGTAATAAACCCATTACTGTTGCATAAACTAGTTAAAGCAATCAGACAATCCTGAAAGGATTGAACATGAATTGAACAGATTAAAGGATAATTGAACAACCCTGAAAGGGTTGAATGTATTAACGACTTTCGGATTAGTAATCTTTTAATTCATGCAATTATCACAATCAGAATGACAATGCTGTCCTAATTTTCTATTTCCTTTTGTGGCTTTTTATGGTACAGGTCAATGCACAACAACACCGCCAGGAACCCCCAAAAAGGAACAGAGGCCTTATCACTATCTAAAAAATTATTTAAAAAACCATGCACAAAATAGGTGCTGATTCCCATAACAATGGAAATGGTAAATATTTTTAAAGGCAAATCCTCTTTTATTTCATACACTAATCTGTAACCTAAATGCATCACATAAAACACCAGTACGATCACAATAAGCCCCCCTAACAGCCCCTGCTCGCTCAATGGCCCCAGGTACTCGCTATGCGCATTTCCTTTATTACCAAAGTTAGTAGAGATCTCCGTTTTAAGACTGCTTTTTTGATAAGGAGCATACAGAAACTGATAGGTTCCTGGGCCTGTACCCAGGTAGGGATAGTCCTGAAAAATACTGATAGCACAACTCCAACGGTTTAAGCGTTCCATGTTTGACACATCGGTTGAAATATTGGTCATCGACTCAATATTTGCAGCAAAATCACCATCCGAATCAGTATTATTTCTTCCAAGGATCATTAATATTTCCGATTGAAAGCACAAAAATAAAACCACTGAGCTTAGGATGGTGATTAAAATAGTACGGAATTTTATTTTCAAAATAAATGTAGCCAGCACGCACAGCGAAACTGCGAGACTCAACCACCCTGCCCTCGCATAAGACACCACAATGGAAATTAAAAAGATGCCCAGCAGGGTTAAGCATAATACTTTAACAGGAAATGAAACCGATCTCATACATAGCATCCCACCCATAACCGGAATAAACATTGCCAGTACAGCACCATAGGCCGTATGATCATTGTAAAAAGGTGAAACAATCCAATCAGCCGTTTTTTCATCAAAACCATATGCGGCGTGCTTTACCGTAGTAATAATAGCTACCAAAGCCAAAGCTATGGCGTAAGCCACTATATACTTTTGAATAGACCGTTGGCTCTTAAAAATATAGACTGCCATAAAATAACAGGAAGTTAAAAACCAAACCCGGGACAAAATATATTTTAATGAAATAACCGGCAGTTCACTGGTAAGTGTTGTAAAAGCCATCCAGGACAACTGTAGAAGTATAATAACGGTTAGCGGATGTCTTAACACCTGTTTGGCAGTTACTCCGCTGCTTAACCCGTTTAATACATAAATTAAAGCAATACCAATCATTAAAGGTTCGGAAGGCAGGCTTAAATTTAAACCGTCCGACATACCCAGTTCTTTCAGGGTAATAGCCAATGGCGTGCTAAAGGCCATGAATAGCATGATCTTTTCAATATCAGTAAGCGCCAATAAAATAACCAGTATAAAAACAGGGGTAAGATTAAAAGGAAAGAACATTCCCCTGTCAAATAAAAATACGTAAGTGTTAAGCAGTATATAGGATACTACAATAAAATAAAACACATAGGTATTTCTTAATTTCAGCAAGCTCTCAAACTCTTGTAAACGTTACTAAAACTTCACTAGTCTTCTTTAGACTGTGCTACTATTTTGTTTTTTATTCCTACCAGCTTATCAGAGAAAAGCAGGATCAATAAGGCTAACATAAACGCCGAGAACGTTGATACGATCACAATAAGGGCACGTACGGGCTTCGCTTTCTTTTCGTTTCTTACCGCTTTATCCACAATAAATTTTGAAGGTAAATGCCTGTTTAAATTAACAAAGGCTTCATCGTATTTCCCTTTAATAACCGGGTATTTAAAACGGTATTTTTTTAATTTTTCGTTTAGGTCAACAAAGGCCATTCCGTATTTCTCAAGTGTATCCAGTTTTACTTTTAATTTAGCCTGAGCGCGTTCATCACCGTTTCCTATAGCTTTAGCCATTGCTTTAGAGTAAGCCGACATTTCACTTTTAAAATCCAATATACCCAGTTTTCTTATTTTCTGAAGGCTGTCTTCCATTTCGGAAACGTTTTTTAAATAGCTGTTATATTCTTCCTGAACAATAGCGAAGGCTTGTTTGGCCACTTCCCTCGTCATTCTGAATTTAACCGAATCGGCATAGGCCACAATGGAGTTGGCAATTTTTGCTGCTCTGTCTGACTGATAATCGTAAACATCAATACGGATAGATACATAATCGGTTCTTTTAAAAGAAACCATCTCATTCCATTTTAAATTTAAGTAGTGAGCCGTTAAATCATTATCGCGGGGTATTTTCCAATGCGTGTAAAGATCGTATTGATTAGCCGCCATTTCCCTAATCTCAGCAGAGTTAAGGATCTGCAATAATTTTTCAGCATCATCTTCATCACCCAGTTCCATATAATCTTCCTGGTTACCGGCATTTTGCTCTACTAATAATTTAGCTACAGAAAAGGTACGGGACGGGAATATAATTGCCGTAGCTTTATACTGGGGTGCTATAATAAAAGAAGCTATAATTGAAAGCACAGCTGCCAAAACCGTCACAATAATGAGCTTTTTCCTCCACTTGTATATTTTAGCGAGTAACTTTATGGATTCCTGATTTAGGTCTGCTTGATTCATACGTTTTATTATTATGTTTTATTGCTTTTGTATATCCGGTTAATCTCTGCTATGGCTGGTTAGTATTGAAAATACAGCCATTTTAGTTTCAAATATACGTTTATTAATTATTTAATCTTTACAAATTTGTAGATCGATTTGATGTTGAGAAGTCCTGAAACAAAAGCCCACAACCCACAGAACACGCACATTACAGCAAAGTTGATCAGCCAATTAGAAGTAAAGGATTTTGAAAAGAAATTAAAGGAAACGATTCCTGCAATAAAAATACATAATGATAATACCAGCTTCGCATTAAACCTGAATTTAAATATTTTAACTGCAAAATAAATCTGAATTCCTGCTGTAAAAAACTGGGTAATTAAACTGGAATAAGCACTTCCCAGAGCTTTATAATGTGGGATTAATATAAAATTTAAAACAAGGTTGATACAAATGCCAATTAAGGCCATAATGTTTAACTGCTTTAAATTTCCATTGGCTGTAAGTAACGTTCCAAAAATATACGTGGTTGAAACAGCCGTAAAGCATAACATAAGGATACTAAATTCATGGTAAGAATCGGAGATCTGTCCCGGTTTTACGTGATTGATCAATCCTGAAATTTCGGGTGCATAGAAAAAACATCCTACAGAAACCACCAAGGCCGGGGCAATGAGTAAGATAAAGGAAAGCTTTACCAATTGCTCCACATTTTCTTTGTGTTTGAGCATGCGGCTAAATACCGGAATTAACTGCACCGAAAACAAATAAGCGATCATGTTACCTGCTTCCAGTAACCTGAATGCTTTTGCATAGATACCTGCCTGCTCCGAACCTTCTCCTTCCGGTAAAATCAGGCCCAACATTACACTATCCAAACGGTTGTAGAATGTCATTAATAATACCAGTATGGCAAACGGAAAACTTTGTTTCAGGATCATTAAACTAAAAGGCCAGTTCCAGCTTAGTTTAAAATGGCTTGTTTTAGTGTATACCGTTAAGAAGGCGATTACCGCTGTTAAAAAATAGCCAATGGTTTGAGCATATACAAAAGCCATAATGTCTATTTCAAGGCCAAACCAGCGTAATAGTAAGCCAACGCAGAGCACAATCATAATTACCCTGTCGGCTACCGATACAAAGCTGTCTGTTTTAAATAAGTGCAAGCCCAATAAACTTGAACGCAGGTATAAGATCATACTGATTAGAAACTGATTTACGGCAAGTACCGAAAGCAATTTCATATACCTGAAATCGTATCCTAAAATAAACCCCAATGAAACGGTTACTATAAAATAGGCTATTCCTAAAACCAGTTTTAGTGAAAATAAACTACTAAAATGCTTAGTAAGCAAGTGGTTATTCTGGGCAATGTTTTTATTATTGAATTGGGTAACTCCAAAATCGAGGATAATATTTAATAAAAAGGAAAAATTGAATAAGATGGCGTACTCCCCATAACTGGCATTACCAACCGCATTTTGAACAGCCGGCTCAATTCCCAAAGGCCAAAAAGGCTTAATCAGGAGATTAAGAACAATTAAAAACGCAATATTTGTAACAAACTTCTTTTGTTGCATAGAGTTATTTGGGCAAACAGCAAATATATTCTTTTTTTGTATGTTGGATGTTAACTGTGAGTGGTTTTTGAAAATTGTAAATGCCTGTTAATTAGCGTTAATTAAAAAACTTTTTGTAGTGTTTTTGGTTGTATAAACGTAAAAATCCTACTTTTAGTGTTGATTACAGCTATTGCTATTAAAACCAAGTTTAAAGATAATGGACCCGGACTACAAAAAAACCGACGAAGAGTGGAAAAAAGAGCTAAGCCCTGAACAATACCACGTATTGAGAGAAAAGGGGACAGAAAGGCCTTTTACAGGAAAATATAATATGCATTTTGAAAAAGGCATTTACACCTGTGCAGGTTGCGGCTACGAATTATTTGATAATACTCAGAAATTTGACTCCCATTGCGGCTGGCCGAGCTTTGATGCCGAATTAGGGTCGGGCGACAGAATAAAAAAAATAAGGGATATTACCTTTGGAATGGTACGTACTGAAATTGTATGTTCCAGGTGTGGTGGGCATTTAGGGCATATTTTTGAGGACGGTCCAACAGATACAGGGGAACGCTATTGCGTGAACTCACTGAGTATTGATTTTGAGCCGAAAACCGATACGGAGAAATAGATCGTTCCCGTCTTAATGCAAATAGGTAAACTTTTTGGGAAATATAAAGTGAATTCGATCCTCCCCCTGCCCCCTCCGGGAGGGGGACAAAGAACATGGTTAACTTCAGATGAGATATTCCTCTCCGGGAGGAGGAAATGGAACAGGATTCGTTCCAGTTATTCAGAATTTTCTGTTGCCCTATTACAACTCCAGTTCAATAGTTGGATCCCAGAAAAGTTTTTTAAACTCTACTACTGTATCGTCTTTCACTTTAATTTTTTCTTTCTCTAAAAGCTCCTGCATCAAAAAAGGTGTTGCAAAATGATGGCGGCCTGTTAATTGTCCATTCCTGTTAACAACCCGGTGTGCAGGCACTTTAGGCTTTTGAGAGTGAGCCGCATTCATTGCATAGCCTACAACCCTCGACGACTTTTTAGCTCCAAGGTAATCGGCAATAGCCCCATAACTTGTTACACGCCCTTTGGGAATTAAACGCACCACCTGGTAAACCTGATCAAAAAAATCGCTTGCTGCCATCCTATTATCCTATCATTAAGTTACACCCTCTTATATCGCTATTATCAAACCTTCCCAATATCTCAAAACTATCATCCTCATAAATTTTCCCAAGGTCTTTGGTTTCTATAAATGAGCAGGAATACAGGTTTGCCAAATCTATTACATTCATACCACCTGCCCTACCCTGTTTAAGATACAGGAACGGATCGTTAGAATCCCTTACCAATACACGCATCCAGGGTGGACACTTAAATAACCCGTCTTTTTTAGAATAGGCCTGTGATAGTAATTCAGTCATCCCATACTCACTATGAATGGCATTCACCTTCAGTTTTTCTTTTAAGATTGATTGTACTTCCTCTTTAATCATTTCTTTCCGTTTCCCTTTCATACCACCTGTTTCCATCACCATAATGTGATCCGGTAAGCTTACAGCTTTTTCAGCCAGATCAAGTAATGCATAGGTTACTCCCAATAATATGGTTTTTTGAGAACTTTGTTTTAACGTGTTTAAAGTTTCAATGAGTTCATCGGTATTATGTAAATAAAAACCACTTAAAGGGTGATGCGATTGTTCAATTAAATCGTTGAACATATATACCAACGAAGAGCCCGTACGCTCCAAATAGCTTGGTAATAAGGCCAGGATACAATATTGCTGAGGCTTTCCGTAAAACAATTCAAATGCAGTTATAAAAGACTTTTTATATACATCAATATCACAAACGTAATGTGTGGAAGTAATTTGCCCGGTTGTGCCACTACTCGAAAAAGCAATCGTATTATCCTTTATGGGCTTTGAAACAACATGATGTGATTTAAAAAATTCGATAGGCAAACATGGTATTTCTGTATAATGACGAATGGTATTTACATCTGTTTTTAAACTTTTAACATACTGCCCATAAATAGGATTATGCTGATACTGGTACTGAAATATGGCCAATGCCATGGCATTGAATTCCTTTTCTGATGAAATGGTGAATAACCGGGTAAGTATTTCTTCTTCTGAGAGCAAACGGATATGATATTTTTTTGTAAATTTATGCTGATTTATTTTATGATAAGACCTTTTTGTAAATATTTATTTTTATGCGGCGTCCTCGGCATTTTTACCTATGGCTGCGTAAAGAAAAAATCTTACGACACCACTCCCGAAATTGAATATAAGGATTTCTTTCCTTTTGTAGGAGATTCGGCCGACCTGCAAATAAAATTTACCGATGGGGATGGTGATATAGGTGTTTCCAGTTCCGATTCGGCACAAACCTTATTTATAACCTATTATTATAAAGATACCGTTACATTAAAATATATTGGCTATTATTCTCCTTTTTTAAATGATACGTTAAGAACCGGCTATGTAATCAGGGCTCCAAAAGACTCCTACCAGGGTAAACCCATTAGCGGCGAGTTAAGCGTAAGGCTACAACAGTTTAGGCACAGCCATAAAATAAAGCATGTTAAATATGTGATTTATTTACTGGATAAAAAAGGTAATAAAAGCCTTCCCCTTACAACGCCCGAAATTAATGTTCCGTAAGGAGCGGTTCTGATTGACCTTAAAAGCTTAATTAAATTTTATTAACATAAATATGTAAATCGTTGAAATAATTAGCTTTATTTTGTTTGTTTACAGGGATTAATTCATTAAAATTGCACCTTTATAAAATACTTTAACGTTATGGCAGATATTCATTTATTAGGAATAAAATTTATTGAACAAAATACTCAGGATGGTTTAGACTTTACCTATAAGCCAGATGTACCTAAGTTAAAAGTAATAGGAACCATTTTAATTGCTGCTGATGAAGAAGAAGATGAAGGCTGCGTGTATTTAACGCAAAAGCAATTAAACCAGGTTTTATTAAATAAAGACATTGAATTAAAATTAGTAGAAGATACCTGGACTCCGGCAAAGCCGTTAAACAAAGAACAGGCTAAAAAAATAGGTTTGGTAACGATTGAAGCTGAATACCTTGGAACAGCAGGCGAAGTAAGATGTTACGAAGCAATAAAAGTTTCTGAATAATAAATTCTTTTAAGCACATCCCTCTCATTTGAGAGGGATTTTTTTATGGCATTAAATTTAAAAACACTCAGCACCCGTGCCCTTACAGCCCTTGTATTTGTAGCCATTTTACTAAGCTGCATCTTGTTTGGCTTCGTTTCTTTTGCTGCTTTATTTTTTGTGGTTTCCGTTTGGGGCTTATATGAATTTTATCAGCTGGCAGAAAAACTGGGGGCTAAACCTTATAAAGTTGTTGGGTTGATCTGCGGGGCTTTGCTTTTTGGCTTTGCAGTATTGATCAACACCTATTCTGTTTTCCCTGCTTTACTAAAAAGTAGCTTTCCTCTTATAATATCGGGCATCTTCATTATTTTCATTGTAGGTTTATTGGATAAGGGTCCAAATACCGTATTAAATATTGCCTATACCCTTATGGGGATTATATATGCCGTTGTTCCATTTGTATTACTGGTATTTATTTCGTGCACCGTAAGCACTAACGAACAATATTCTTTTCTCAACACACACTCATTTGAAAACACGTATACGCTTTATAACTCTCATTACGTGTTGGGCATCATTTTATTGATCTGGGCCAGCGATACAGGCGCTTACCTTGTAGGGAGCCTTGTAGGTAAGCACAAATTATATGAGCGTATTTCTCCGGGTAAAACATGGGAAGGTTCCATTGGGGCGGCTATTCTTAATATTGGCTGTGCGTATGTGATTTCCACCTGGTTTCCTGAATTAGCCCTTAAACATTGGATCGTTATTTCTATCCTTGTAAGCGTATTTGGCACCATTGGCGATCTGGTAGAATCCATGTTGAAACGCCAGGCCGGTGTAAAAGATTCAGGTAAAATTATGCCGGGTCATGGTGGCATTTTAGATCGTTTTGATAGTCTGTTGTTTGTTTCCCCGTTTATTTATGCCTACCTCTCTTTAATATAGCCAACTTATTAATAAAATATGGTTTAAAACTCACTATAATTAAACAAAATCCCTGAGATTCAATCATAATATTTATTACTTTTGTAGCCCTAATGTAAAACCAAATTTAACTAAAAACAAAAACCAATATGTCAACACAAACTGCAAATAAAGCAGAGCACCAAAGTATGTTTGAGGCTGTTTTAGCCCGACTTGATGTAGCTGCTAAATTGATGAACATGTCCGAAGACGTTGCCACAATATTAAGAAGCCCTGTTAAACAGGTTAAAGTAAGTTTACCGGTAATGATGGATAACGGGAAAATTCAAGTATTTGAAGGTTACCGTATCGTTCACTCAACAGTATTGGGCCCCTCTAAAGGTGGTATCCGTTATGCAATGGATGTTAACCAGGACGAAGTAATGGCTTTGGCTGCATGGATGAGCTTTAAATGTGCTGTAGCTAACCTACCTTACGGTGGCGCTAAAGGCGGTATTAAATGTGACCCACGTACCATGAGTGTTGGTGAATTAGAAAGATTAACACGTGCTTACGCCGGATCTATGAAAGATGTATTTGGTGTAAATAAAGATATTCCGGCTCCGGATATGGGCACTTCAGGAAGAGAAATGGCCTGGATCCTTGATGAATTTAACAAAGTAACCGGCGAAGACAGCCCGGGTGTTATTACAGGTAAACCAATTGTTATTGGTGGTTCTTTAGGCCGTGATGCTGCAACAGGACGTGGTGTAATGGTTAATACCCTTGCCGCTTTAAAGAAAATGGGATTAAATCCTAAAGAAGTAACAGCCGCTGTACAAGGTTTTGGAAACGTTGGTTCACACGCAGCCCGTTTATTAGCTGAACAAGGAATTAAAATTGTAGCTATTGGCGATCATACTGCTACTTTTTATAACGAAAAAGGAATTGATATTAAAGCGGCATTGGATTTCGCTGCTAAAAATAACCGTGTATTAAAAGGATTTACAGGTGGTACAGAAATAGGATCAAATGATATTTTAACCTGTAAATGCGATGTATTGGTTCCTGCAGCTTTACAAAATGTAATTACTGAAGAAATTGCACATAACATACAGGCAAAACTAATTGTAGAAGGTGCTAACGGACCAACTATGCCTGATGCGGATGCTGTATTGAATGATAAAAAAATTATCGTTGTACCGGATATCTTAGCTAACAGTGGTGGTGTTACTGTATCTTACTTTGAGTGGGTGCAAAATAAAGCAGGTTACTACTGGAGCGAAAATGAAGTAAATACCAAACACGATGAGAAAATGGAAATTGCTTTTGCTCACGTTTGGGAAAATGCAGCCAACTTTAAAACATCAATGCGTATTGCTGCTTACATTACGGCTTTACAAAAAATTGAACAGGGTGTACAATTAAAAGGTAATTACTAGTATTACTTTACATATGTATTTAAAAGCTTCTTCGGTAACGGAGAAGCTTTTTTGTTTTACATCACACGAATGGATAATGCCTTTCAATACTGCATAAACACTATTTACAGAAAAGTAAAAAGCAGAAAGACAGGTTATGTAACAGAAGTGTACCTAAAGAAACCTGGCCACATAAATAATATTAGACGTGAGCTTGGTATTATCTATAACTTCAATAGAAATATGAGGAAATTTAGATAAGGTATCTCTGATCACTTTACCACTCACAAAATGTAAGCCATCGCTTTTCGTTTTATTAAAGCCAAACACTTTAGTACTCATAAACTCTGTATACCAGGTTCCTTTTTGCCTGTTGGAAATATCTTTATCGGCATCACGTATAACCAATACACCACCTTTATTTAATTTAGCCACACAATGTTCTATCACCTGTATCTGTTGGGCTTCCTGTAAATAATGTAATACATCGCTAATAATAAATCCATCTGCTTCAGGAAATTCAAACGTTGTAACATCACCTACTGCAAAAGATAAATTTGTTGATTTATCAATGCAATTATCGGCAATAGCAATTTTCTCCTCATCGTAATCAACCCCTAAAATGGTTCTGTATTTACTTTTATACATGAGCATATAAGGTAAAAAACCATAGCCACAGCCAACATCCACAATACGTCCTTTCTTTGGCATCAGGCTTTCAAATAAGGCATAGTTATGTTCGAGGGCTGTTTTAATTTTACAGTACCATTCTAAAACAGGTCCCTTGTAAATATAATTGCGAATCAACCGCGACCTGAAATAACTTACGGGTTCATATTCTTCTCTTAACAGCTCGTATTCCTTACGCATATAAGCGCAAATGGCTTTGGTTCGTTCCTGGTAGCTTGTTCCGTAACGGGTATCAGCAGGCGTAATTCTATCCAGTATTTTAACAGTTAAAGCGCCATCTTTAAAATGGAAATCATTTTTAGTAACAGAATCCCCTGCTCCATGAATCAATAAAGGAATGATATCCATCTTTAATTGTTCTGCCAGTAAAAAAGCACCTTTATGAAAACGGTGGATGTCTCCGTCGATACTCCTGGTACCTTCCGGAAAAATCAACACAGAATACCCTTGTTCTACCAATGCTTCCAGCTTTATAATACTGCTTTCATACCCTTCAGAAGCAGGATAATAATCTGCCAAACGAACAATCCATCCATAAAACGGAGAATTATATACCCAATCATTTGTAAACACCACCAGCTTAGGATAAAGCTGTAAGGTGAGTGCAAGGTCAATATGCGATTGGTGGTTAGCCACAATTACAGCCGGCTTTTTAAAGTCTTCGTTAGCGGTATTAATAATTGTTTTTTTCACATTCACAAAAGATGCCAGTACAAACCGGAACACGTACATGATAATATTATGAAAGATAATTTTACGTGTTGCTTTTCTTGCAGGGAAAATGGTAAATATAAGCAAGCCGCAAAGCGTTATGAATAATGAACCGATTACAAAACCTATAAAACCGAAAAGGGTGATAAAAATGTATTTAGCTGTATAAGGTAATTTACCTTTATAACGCCTGTTCAGCACCATCCAGTTAAATAGTAGAGGTTGAACAATAAAAGAAATAAATACCACACACACCATTCCTATAATGGTGATAAGGGCTATAGATTGAAGCGCAGGGTGCTTTGCAAACACCATTACCCCTATTCCTATAATGGTAATTAATGCCGATAATAAAATAGACGATTTAAAAGAATCCAGATTTTTCTTCCCGTATTTATATTCGTTTAAAAGACCGTCCATAATAAAAATACTATAGTCATCTCCCAAACCAAAAATAAAGGTGGAAATAATAATGTTGATGATATTGAATTTAATTCCAAAAAGCCCCATAATTCCCAAGATCCACAGCCAGCTGATAAACATAGGAAGGAAATTGATCACTGCCAGCTCAATACGACCATGATTCAATAACATAAAACCAAACACAAGGATAGAAGTAATCAATAAGATGGTATTAAAATCGGAACTGATCACTTCTACAAACTTGCTCGTTAAATTCTGTTTATCAAACACGACAACGTTGGCATCATTAGCAAAGGCTTCATACACCACCGGGCGATTTTGAGCGTCTACTTTTATATGATTAATAATCGTTGGTTTCCCATTCACATTCCCTATCCATTCTTTAAAAAGCAATTGGGTGAGTGTATCCGAATCCTCTTTACTTAAGGTTTGCAGGGGCTTATCGAGTAAATTATAAAAAGATTGAAAAGCCGTTTCTTTAAATTTATAGTTTAAACCGGCGGCAATTAAATGTTGTTTTAAAGAATCTCTTTTTTCGGGTGTAAAGAAATGATTCCACCGATCCATGCGCCTTTGCTGTTCTTTATCCGAAATAAATAAAGAGCTCACAGAAGAATATTTCTTAATAATACCTTTCTGCTTTAGAGCCTGCAACTTCGCTGAAACCTCGGAATTATGATCCAGGGCTTCGTTTAAAGTGGCACCGTTACTAAAGATGTACACCGATCTTGCCGCAAAATTATTGACTTCGTCCAGGTGTTTTTCTGCAGCACGTGTTTTAGTGGTCATAAAACTCATGCTGTTCATATCGCTTTCAAAGCTTACAGAACCTGCAAAGTAAGTAAACACTAATGTGAGGATGAAAGCGGAAATAACAATAACCTTGTTTTTATCAAAACGGTAAGAAGTAAACCGGTCAATTAGCGTTGTGTGTTCATGAGCATTACCTGGTGTAACAGCGTGTTCTTTTTTAAATGAAAAACGCAGCAAATGTGGCAATACAATAATAGAAAACAGCATGGCCCCTATTAAAGAAAAAGCGGCAAACAACCCAAAATCATGCAGCGCTTCCGATTTCGCAAACAGCAAGCTTAAAAAGGCACCTACTGTGGTTGTACAGCCAATGAGCATAGGCATAGTAAGATCTTTTAAAACCGTTTTAACATCACGGGTATGCTTATAATGTGTAAAAAAATGCAGCGAATAATTTATGGCAATTCCCAGTACAATGGCTCCTGCCCCAATAGCAATGGCAGATACCAGTCCTTTAAATAAAAACAGGAAGCTCAGGGCAAACACCATTCCAAAGGCAACAGGGAATAATATAAAAATGGTTACCAGCGGGTTTTTGAAATAAAATCCTAAAATAAGTGCAATCAATATCACGGCAATTCCTGTAGTGAATAAACTATCCTTACGAAGCTGGTTGGCATTTCCCTCCGATACCATCGCAGCACCAAAAGGTTCTACCAGGATCTCTTTACTGGAACTATTAATTTGATCGGCTAAACTATCAACTGTTTTAATAAGACGTGCATTACCCTTGGTATCACTGGGTATATGGGCAGGCGTTATAAATAACAAAACGTGTTTATGGTCTTTGGTAACAATGTGACTATTGTATGTTTCAAAGTTTTCATCCAACTGTATTGACTGTAATTTTTTAAGCGCAATGGGCGTAAAATTTAAAGGATCACGTTGAATGTATTTTCCCAGCACCATACCCGTTGGGGAAAGCAGGGCATCGTAATCTTTTTTAAGCGTTGTGGAAATACTGTCTTTTTGAATGGCATTGGAGAGCCTGGTGTAGTCTGATTCTTCCAAAAATAAAGGCAAGTTATGGTAAAACAGATCGTACACCTGTTGCATCCTGTCATCCGAAATTTTAAAAGTAATATCCGAATAATCATCAGGGCCCAGCTTTTGCAGAACACGGGCATGTAATGAATCGCTTGCTTCAATTAACTGATCAATATTAGTTTCATTGGCCGACGAAAAATGAACAATGAGTTTGTCTTTCGATTTTAAATTCTCTAAAATAGAATTAATAGAAACCGAGTTTTTATCGGACGGTACAAAACGGGTAATGTCTTCTTCCAGTTTAATTTTAGAAGCCAAAAAGCCTAATACACCGCAGATTACCAGGACTAAAACGGTAAAAACGATCTTCCGTTTTTGAAAAAAAGTATAGGCGAAATACGAAAAATTAAACATAGGGTTTAAAGATAAGAAAAAACATAATCTCCTATAAGTTCAGACTTAATATTGTATCACATTATACAAACAATTCAGTATATTTACTTCTAAATAATACGTCTTATGAAATTTATTCTATTATTCATTTTATTTTTCACAAGCTCAGGTTTTTATTCCCAAATATATATTTGCAAAGACGGAATTACAAAGTTCACATCTGAAGCACCATTAGAATTGATTAAAGCTCAATCCAATAAAACCAATGGGGTATTGGATGAAACCACAAAAAGTGTCGCATTTTCGGTGGTGATAGAAACTTTTGAAGGCTTTAACAGCGGTTTACAAAGAGAGCATTTCCAGGAAAATTACATGGAAACCTCCCGGTACAAAACGGCTACTTTTAAAGGAAAAATTATTGAAGATATTGATTTCACTAAAAATGGTGTTTATATGGTAAGGGTGAAGGGTACTTTTAACATTCATGGTACAGAAAAAGAAAAAATTATTAAAGGAAAAATTACGGTTAAAGATAAAGAAATATTGGTAGACGCCAGTTTTGAAGTGCCTTTAGAAGATCATAACATTACCATTCCTAAAATCGTTAATCAAAAAATTGCCTCCATTATTAAAGTGGATGTAAAAACGAGTTTAAAACCTAAAGCCTAAATGTATGATAAAACGGATCGTCTTTCTCCTTACGGTATTCGCTTTATTCCACACTCTATCAGCCCAACTCCAGGTTAAAAATTATTTTTCGTTTACCGGAAAAAAAGATGTGGGTGTTAATGCCATTACCCAGGATAAATCAGGTTTCTTGTGGATTGGCACCAATGAAGGCCTGTACAAATTTAACGGAAGATCGTCTGTCATGTTCAACGATCAAAGCGCCCTTCTTAAAAAAGAAATTACCGCCCTGTATATTGATCATGAACAAACCATATGGATAGGTACCAAAGCGGGAAAAGTGTTTACATTCAAAAAAAACAAGGTTGATTCATTGGATCTGGAAGCTGTGCCAAACGAAGAAAAAATCACTTCCTTTTGTGAAATTAATTCCACTTTATTTATTGCAACTTACGGAAACGGGCTCTACAGCTATGCTAATAAACAACTGAAACATTACACTACCGAAAATGGTATGGGCGATGATGTGATCTATTCCCTTACAACCGACTCTAAAAAATTTATATGGTGTAGTACGGACGCAGGAATAACACAATTAACCAAAGCAGACACGAAACCGGAGTTTAAAATTATTTCCGATAAAACAGGGCTTCCGGATAATATTGTAAGAGACGTATCTTTGTGCGAAAACCGCCTGGTTATTGCCATGCAGGATTCCGGCGCCTGTTATTATAATTTAACCTCCAATGTTATTGAACGTATTCCGTTCTTCTCAAAATGGACCCTCGGCACGGTGCTTAATGCCAGATCCGAGATCCCTGAAAAGTTGATCGTTACTACCGAAAAAAATGGCATCATTATTATCAATGAAGGAAAATTTTCTATTTATGATTACGAGAAAAACGTTCAATCTACCTCGGTAAACAACGTTTTTTTCGATCATACCAATCAGATATGGCTTGCCACAAAAAAAGGGTTAAGCCAGTTATTTTCCAGAAGGTATGATTTTATTAATAATGCCCAGGGATTGGCAGATGACAGAGTACTGGCTTTAGCTACCGACAACGACAATTCTATTTGGATAGGTACAACTACAGGTATTTCCAAAATAATGACTAATGGCGAAGGGAAAATCGTGATTAATAAAATTCAGGATCTTACAAAATATACTATTTCATGTGCTACTAAATCACCCGATGGCAACATCTGGTTTGGTACCTACGGCAATGGTATTATTGTGTTAAGTGCAGAGAACAGTAAAAGTATTATCATTAATTCCAAAGATGATGCCTTGCCCAACGATAATATTTCCAACATTTATTTTGCCGATGAAAGTACAGTTTACATTTCTACCCTGGGCGGTGGTTTAATTAAAGCAACCGTTTATTTAGATGGTATTTATAAAAGCTTTACCATTGAAAAAACTTATACGAAAGCCGAAGGTTTAGGAAGTGATTATGTATATTCTTCCATCACGGACAATACCGGAAAGCTTTTTATAGCAACGGATGGCGGAGGTTTACAGATTTTTGAAAACAATCAATTCGTAAGCCTTACCAAAAAATTTAAACTAAATTCTCAAACTGTTTTTTCTTTATGTAAGGATAAATACAATTCCATTTGGGCAACTACCAATGCAAACGGAGTTATAAAATATGATGGTAAAACAATCATCTCTATTAATTCTAAAAATGGGTTAAGAGACGAACAGCCACAACAGTTAATTGCTTATAATAATACCATATTTGCAGTAAATGCGAAAGGTGTTGATAAAATAAATTGTAAGAATAACAGCGTAAGTTACTACGATCTGTTTGAAGGCGACCTGGAACCTAACTTAAATGCCATTTACTTAAGCAATTCTACATTTTACAGTGGCACTAACAATGGTGTATTGGCTTTCAGGGTAAGCCAAATTGGATTAGACTCTTTAAAACCAAGTGCTTTTATTAAATCATTACAGGTAAATTATAAACCATTTCCTCTTGATTCGGCACTTGAATTAAAATACAATCAAAACAATATTACCTTCGACTTTAATGGTATCTGGCTTAAAAACCCTGTCAATCTTTCCTTCCGCTATAAACTAAAAGGCTTTGAAGAAGCGTGGCTTTATTCCTCCGAAGGGAAAGTAGTAAACTATAATAACCTCTCTCCGGGCCATTACTCCTTTATTGTACAATCTAAAAACGAAGAAGATGTATGGAGTGAGGAAGCCATCTATTCGTTTTCAATTTTAACGCCTATCTGGAAGCGTTGGTGGTTCTGGGTTTTCATTGTATTAGGTGGTTCTTTTATCATTTACTCGTTTGTAAAATATCGTTTAAGAGCGCTTCAAAAAGAAAACCTGCTGTTGGAACAACGGGTGAATGAAAGAACGTTTGAAATAGAAAAACAATCGAAGATTATTGAAAGTAAAAATGAAGAATTAGAGCAATTATCACTGGTAGCAAGTCGTACAGATAATGTAGTATTGATATTGGACGCTGAAGGACGGTTGGAATATGTGAACGAAAGCTTTGTGAAGCTTAACCGAATGAGCCTTGAGGAATTAAAACGAACAGTAGGAGAAACTATTTTTGAGATCAGTAATAACCCTGATATTAAAACCATTGTTGCTGAAGCGGTTTACCATAAACGCTCGGTAAACTACGAAGCCCTCAATAAGTTTGATGATGGCACTGAAGTATGGGAATCTTCCACCCTCACGCCCATCTTCGATGAAGCGGGCATTCTTAAAAAAATCATTATTATTGATACAGATGTAACCGAACGTAAAAAACAGGAACAAATCATCTATCAAAAAAACAAAGATATTACAGATAGTATTGCTTACGCCAGAAAAATACAACATGCTATTTTGCCTCCCAATAAATTCATCAAAAAACACCTGCCCGAATCATTTGTTTTTTACATGACAAAAGATATTGTAAGTGGCGATTTTTACTGGTTTACCTACATTAACCATTGTAGCATTATAGCGGCTGTAGACTGCACAGGCCATGGTGTACCGGGCGCCTTTATGAGTTTAATAGGATACAACATCTTAAACAGAATTGTGAACGAACAAAAAATAACAGATCCAAAAGAGATCCTATTAAAACTAAATCACGGTGTACTCGATGTGCTTTACAAAAACGAATCTGAATCGAAAGACGGAATGGATATTGCTATTTGTAAAATAGATCATGCTCATTCTACCATCGATTATGCGGGAGCCATGCGCCCCTTATGGATCGTTAATAACGGCGTGCTGAATGAGATTAAAGCCGACAAGTTACCTATAGGAACACAACAACAGGAACGGGAAGAAACCCTGGAATATACCACGCACACCATCCACGCCACTAAAGGCGATTCTTTTTACATTTTCACCGATGGTTATGCCGATCAGTTTGGTGGAGAATATGATAAGAAATTCAGTACCAGGAGATTTAAAGAACTGATTGTAAAAAATCATACAGAAAGTTTTAATATACAGGAAAATAATATTAAACTTGAACATCAGCAATGGAAGGGTAATAACGAACAGGTTGATGATATTTTAGTAATAGGATTTAAAGTATAAGATAAGAGCGAATATGTCCATTTTAATTGCCGATAGCGGCTCAACAAAAACAGATTGGGTACTTCTTGATAGTGACAAAAATATTGTGTTACAATATCAAACCATAGGCTTTAATCCCTACTTTCAAAGCAGTGAAGATATTTACAATGAAATAAAAAATGTGTTGATTCCCGTTTTGCATGATCAGCTGCATAACATCCAACACATTGCCTATTATGGCGCAGGCTGTTCTACACAGGATAAAGTACAGGTGGTGAAACAAGGTTTATACCTGGCTTTTGGTAATATTCTATCGGAAGTAAATCATGATTTGTTAGCTGCTGCACGCGCTTTATTTGGCAAAGAACAAGGTATTGCCTGCATTCTTGGCACAGGTAGTAACAGCTGCTTATATAATGGAAAAGAGGTAATAGAAAATATTCCATCGGTTGGCTATTTATTTGGCGACCATGGAAGTGGGGCCACCATTGGCAGAACATTTGTGCAACATTATTTCGACGGGGTTTTGCCTTTACATTTAGTAAAAGCCTTTGAAAGTGCCGGGTACCACAGGGAAATTATTTTAGAGAACGTTTATAAAAAACCAATGCCCAGTAAATACCTCGCAAGTATTGTCAATTTTTTAAAAGATTACAATAACGACAGCTATGTGAAAGAGATCATTAAAAGTTGCTTCCGCGATTTTTTTAATGCACAGGTTTCCAAATATACCAACGCTGAAAAACTTCCGGTAAACTCTGTAGGTTCTATTGGATATTACTATAGAGATCTTTTGGAAGAAGTAGCCAAAGAAAAAGGGTATACCATTGGCCGCATTATTAAATCGCCCATAGAAGGCTTAATTAAATACCATCATTAATAATAATGATTCACGCTGCATGGCTGATTCGTATGTTGAATTTTAGGTAAAGGATGGAGTTATCCTTACATCCATTTAAAGCCCAGTAACAGCATATCATCTATCTGTTCGAGCTTTCCTTTCCAATCGTTTATTGACGTTGAAACCAAATCTTTTTGAGTATCAAACGGCATTGCATGAACCTCTAATAACAAAGCCTGCAATTGTTTATACTTATATTTTTTTCCTTTTTCTCCACCAAACTGATCCGCGTAGCCATCGGTAAACATATACACCACATCGTTTTTGTTAAGCTGTACATACTTATTATGGAAAGGCTTGATATTATCTTCAATAAAGGCTCCTACAGGCTGTTTATCAGGGGTTATCTCTTCTATTTTATTGTCTCTGAGTATATAAATAGAGTTGTACGCTCCTGCAAAATTTAACCGGTTTGTACGTTTATCAATTACACATAAAGAAATATCCATCCCATCCCTCACCGGCGATTCCTGGTAGCTTTGATGTAGCGATTGGGTTAACCAGTCGTTGATCACATCTAAAATACTTCCGGCATCTGTTAACCCTTTTTCCAATATGGCTTTGTTAAGATGATTATAATTAACAATGCTCATTAAAGCACCGGGTACGCCGTGGCCTGTACAATCTGCCGCTGCTATAAAAACAAAATCTTCACTATTTTCTATCCAGTAAAAATCCCCACTCAAAATATCTTTCGGTTGGTAAAACACAAAAGAGTTTGGCAATATAGATTTCCATAATTTTTCAGGTGGTAAAATAGCGGCTTGTATTCTTTCTGCATATTTAATACTGTCTGTAATATCTTTATGTTGTTCTTCAACAATTAAACTTTTCTCTTCAATAATTTTATTTTTTTCTTCCAGGGCTACATTAGCTTTTTGTTTTTCTTTCAAGCCTCTGAATATGAGGAAAGCCAGCACCATCAAAAAGGCTATGCCTCCCAGCGCAAAATAAATTTGCATGGATTTATTTTTCAAACGTTCATTTAATAAAATATTTTGTTCTTCTTTTTTTTCGTTTTGGTATTTCGCTTCTATTTCCGATAAGTTTCTTGTATTGGCAATGTTGTTTAATGAATCATTCATATTCACATAAATATTCATGTAATCCATAGCCGATTTATACTCTCCCAAATCTTCATATAACTGGGCTAAATTAAAGCTTGAGAAAAGCGCTAATTCTGTTTTGTCTTTTTGGTTTCTCGAAGCAAAGTATACTTCAATCAAATACGGTTTGGCCTCTGCAAACCGGTTCATTTCCATTAAAACAGTGCCTATATTATTATTTAAATTTGCACTCAGGTTTTCGTCTTCTGTTTTGCGGGAATACACCAGGGCTTCTTTATAAAATGTGAGTGCTTTCTCAAAATTGGAAAGGTTGTAATAAACACCTGCCATTCCATTTAAAAGCAATGATTTTCGATGATTATCACCCGTACGCTTATTAATTTCCAAACCCCGTTCAAAATATTCAACCGCCATATCATTAAACAGCTTAATAGAATTGTTAACTCCTAAGTTTAAATAACAGCTCTCAATCCCATTCCATTTTTTAGTTTGAGTATAAATTTTGAGGGCTTTATTAAAGTAAGAATTTGATTTTTCAATGTCATTTACTTTTTTAAACAATGCTCCCATTTTTGAATACACCGAAGCCAGATCATCTGTGTTTTTAAGCTTTTCGGCCATTTCAATGAGTTTTTTATTTAACTCAAATGCTTCGGTGGTTTTATTGAGGGATAAAAACAAGGCACTTTTTAATAATAAAGCATCAAATAGCAACTGCTTGTTAGCATTATGTTTCTCCTGAATGTCTATCACAACATCATCATAATACATCGCAGAATCAAAACGGGAGATCGAACTATATTCATTTGCTAGTTGAAAAGAAGCGTTGGAGAGTAATTCGTCGTTAACCGTTTGCCCGGCATATTCATAGGCCTTTACAGCTAATGATAAACCCAAAGGGCTATTTGAATACTGAGTGGCTGATTGTAATAAGAGGGTGGTTTTTTGATTGGTGTTGTCCTGCTTATCAATAACCTTCATAATGCTATCCAGCTGGCTAAAGCCTGAATGGCATATAAAAAACAGCATACATAAGCAGCCGTAAAATTTAAAATATTTGAAGGTGGCTTGTCTCATAAAAAATGAGGCTGTTATTTTTCAAACAGCCTCAATATAATTATTGAACTAAGGTTAAACAAACTGCTGTTGTAGTGCCATTCACGTTTATCAAGGTATAATTTACCTCTACGCCTTTATCAAATTTTGATTCACGGAGAAAATTTTGTCGGAAAGGATATTTAGTTCCCGATTCTGTTTCCAGTATGGTTCCTGTACCTTCGTCAAAATTGACATCAAGTATTTCCCCTTTTTCAATAGGATTCACTGCTATGGCAATTTGGTCGGTTCCATTAGAAACGAGTTCAAAATTAACGACAGTATTTATGATAAGCCCTAATTCCTTAGAATAAGGTTGATCATATCTGCACTCAACTTTTTCACCCACTTCATTTTTGTATTTTAACATTCCCATGTCACCAGGTCTGGTAACTTTACCTCTTAATTTTCCCATATTCTTATTTTTTTAATTTGTTAATAATCAAATTAAGGAAATAAAAATGAATTTTCACATTTTTAACAATTATATTTTCATGATGAAAGGTTTTTTTTGTGCTTCATTAACGGAATAAGCAACAATAAACCTATTACAAAGAATACGATCAGCGATAAAACAGAAGGACGCATTCCTCCCATAATCTGACTAATTGTACCAAACAATACGGTTCCTAAAATCATTCCCAGTTTTTCGATCACATCATAAAAACTAAAAAAGCTGGTATGATCCTGCGTTACAGGTAAATATTTACTATAGGTACTTCTGGATAAAGCCTGTATACCACCCATTACAAGCCCCACTAAAAAAGCAACAATGTAAAAATGAAACGGAGTTCTTACCACAAGATAGGTAAAGGCACAAATAAAGATCCAGATCATAATAGCTACCATTAAAGATTTGATGTTACCAATGATGGTAGATAACCAGGAAAACAGGTAGGAACCGGCAATACCCACAAACTGTATAATTAAAATACTAACGATTAAAGAAGTGGTTTTAGTTTTTTCGGCATCCTCACCTACTCCCCAATCAATTTCGTTACGGGCAAATAAAACAGCCACTACCATAACGGTTTGCACTCCCATATTGTAAAAGAAATAAGCTGATAAAAACTTTTTTAATTCAGGCATAAGCTTTATTTGTGCCCAAACACCTTTTAACTCTTTAAATCCTTTTGAAAGAATTCCTTTTTTTTCGGCATCATGATTTACATCAAGTTTATCAGGTAAGCCCCTGAATGTAATTTGTGCAAAACCAATCCACCAAATTCCAACAAACAGAAAGCTATACTTGGCAGGAATATGTAATACCATAATACTTACAAGACAAAGGATTAGTAATAATGAACTTCCGAAATAGCCTTTAGCAAAGCCTTTAGCACTAACCTTATCCTGATTTTCATTAGAAGCTATTTGAGGTAAATACGAATTGTAATATACTAAACTCCCCCAAAAGCCAACCGTTGCTGTAACAAACGGAATAAAACTTAATTCCAAATGTTCCCGATTAAAAAAGAACAAACACATACAGGAAAGTGCTCCAAGGTAGCAGAAGAACTGCAAAAACCGTTTCTTATTACCAAGATAATCGGCAATACCACTCAATAAAGGAGTTATTACAACCACAATGGAGAGTGCAAAAGCATAAACAAATGTATAAATGTTTTGATTTTCAGCTTCAAAACCTAAGAAAGAAACTGTTCGCCCGATAAAGTTTTTAGCTTCGTCATGAGTGGTGATATAATCATAAAAATTAGGAAATATAGCGGATGTAATTACCAATGGAAATACCGAGTTTGCCCAATCGTAAAAGGTCCATGCCTTGATCGTTTTCGGATTATCTTTTTCTATCATGTTCATATAATAATAAGTTTAGAAAGTTAAATGGTTTAGATTATTAGGGGAGTTAGGGGAACTATTTTTTGATGATTCAACTGGTTAAATTTAATTCTTTATAATTTCAAATTCAACTCTTCGGTTCTTGGCCCGGTCAATCTCTGTATCATTACCGGCAATTGGCAAGGAACTTCCATAGCCTTTAAAGTATAATTTATTTTGAACTCCTTTTTTAATAAGGTATTCAAACACTTCGCGGGCACGCAGTTCTGATAGCTTCTGGTTTTTCGATCTTGACCCGGAATTATCAGAGTGTCCATCGATCTGAACTTCCATCCTTGGGTTTCTGATCAGGTATTGCGCCAGTTTATTGAGCTCCACATAGGATTCGGGCAATAAATAATACCTCCCGTTTTCAAAGAAAATATTTTTTAATTGTACTTTTTCACCCACCTTAATGTTGTTTTTCACCTCCAGTACAGAGTCCTGTTCATCTACACTAAACGAACCAACAATTTCTACTTTTACTTTTTCTATAGGTTCTTTGGCCTTTACAAGGGATATATCGTCTATAAAATAATAGGCTTCTTTAAATCCCAGCTTAAAAATGTTCATCCGGAGCATGTCTTTTTTAATAAAAGCATTGAAATTACCGATTGTTACATATTTTTCGCCTCCATCGGCCAGGTATTTTCCCGATATTTTAAACCATTGGTAATTATTGATAAAGCTTCCCTTTTTCACTACCGAATCGACCAATGCTGTTCTTAACACATCGCCCTGCCCTTTATAGCCTGTTTTGGTAAAAAGGGCTCCAAAAGACTTTAAACTGGCATTACTCCAATAAGCCAACCGGATATACATTTCAAACTCGTAGGTGCTTCCCCGGCGAAGGGGTTCTGCCAACTTAACCTGTAAAAATTCCTTGTATTTTTTCTGAAACCTTAATCCCGCATAGCAAGTTCCGGTTCGTGCACCTTTCCTTACAGAAGTATCATTACTTAAGGGTTCCTGATAATAATCCACACTGGCTATTTGTTGCCATGGAATGGCCTGTTTAATGCTTCCCGACTTTTTGCGGTAATTCTCGAAGCTCCCGTTTGGTACAATATTTTTTTGTACTTCAATTGGTTGTTGGGCACACAGGCTTTTACATAAAGCCCAGCATATTAAAAAATAAACACTATTTTTACTCATACGTATGCTGCAAAAATAAGTTTTAACAGATACATCGTAAATTTTTGTTATAAACAGTCGAAAAAAACAGGTGAATTGTGCAAATAATGGTGAGTTTTGAATAATATTATCTCTAAAAATAAATAATCCCAATAATTTATTGGAGATAATAAAAAAAACTGTATATTTGCAATCCAAAATAAAAAAACAGAATTTAATAATTTATTATAATGGCAAACCATAAGTCGGCAATAAAAAGAATCAGATCAAATAATGCAAAACGTTTACAAAATCGTTATTATGCAAAAACAACACGTAACGCCGTAAAAAAACTACGTGATTCTGATAACAAAAAAGATGCTTCAGCTTTATTACCTAAAGTAGTTGCAATGTTAGATAAGTTAGCTAAGAAAAATGTAATTCATAAAAACAAAGCATCTAACTTAAAATCTAAACTGACTAAAAAAGTAAATGCGATTGTAAAGTAATTGCAAAATAAATACTCCTTATTTCAAAATTAATTCAAAATCCCACTAAATTGTGGGATTTTTTTATCTTTTTACTCTAAAAAAATTAGGCTTTAAGCAATAAATTTATAATTTTGTCGAAAAAACATCTAACCTATAAAATATGAATACTAAAACTCTACGAAACTTAACTCTTGCTGTTGGCGCCACTGCTCTTTTAGTTGGATGCAACGGTTTGGGAAAAATGGTAAAAAAACAAAAAACCTTTACTTACGATGTAAAACCTAATCCATTAGAAATGCATGGTGATAGCGTTGTATTTACTGTTAGTGGTAAATACCCTGCTAAAGTTTTTGCTAAAAAAGCAACAGTTACTGTTACTCCTGTAGTTAAATATTCAGGTGGAGAAAAAGCGATGAAACCGGTTATTTTAGTTGGTGAAAAAGCTACTGGTTCTGGTCAAAAAATCAGTTACACTACTGGTGGTACTTTCAGCTACACTACTGAAAAATTTGCTTACGAACCGGGTATGAAGGTTGCAAAAGTTGAATTACGTGCTCAAGGTGCTGTAAAGAAAAAAACAAAGGATTTTACTCCTGTTGAAGTTGCTGACGGTACAATCATTACTCCTTTATTAGTTCGTAACGACGAAAAAGGAATTTATGCAAAAGATGCATTTGTTAAATCAACTCCTGCTAACCAAACGGCTAATATTTATTACTTAATTAATAAATCTGATGTTAGAGCAGCTGAATTAAAAAGTGATGAGATGAAAAATCTTCAGTCTTTCATTAATACAAATATAAACAGCCAATGGTATGAGTTTAAAGATATTAACGTATCTGCTTACGCATCACCGGATGGAGAACTTAGCTTAAATGAAAATTTAGCTAAAGATCGTGCTAAATCAGGATCTAAAGCTTTAATGGGCGAATTCAAGAAAAACAAAAATAAAGACCAGGTATTTGGTAAAGAAGAAGCAAACTATAAAACACAAACAACTGCTGAAGATTGGGATGGTTTCCAAACTTTAATGCAAGCTTCTACAATTGCTGATAAAGATTTGATCTTACGTGTTTTAACTATGTACAAAGATGGTGATCAACGTGAAAAAGAAATCAAAAATTTATCTAAAACATATACTGAAGTTGCAGAGAAAATTTTACCAAAATTACGTCGTTCTGTTTTAACTGTAAACGTTGATAAAAAATCACGTACAGACGAAATGATCACTAAATTAGCTACTACTTACCCTGATAGTTTATCTGTTGAAGAGTTATTATATGCTGCAAACATGACTAACGACTTAAATACTAAAGTTCAAATTTACCAGGCTGCTGAGAAAAAATATGCAAGCGATTGGAGAACTTCTAATAATTTAGGTGTTGCTTTATTAATGCAAAACAAAGTTACTGAAGCGGGTGATGCTTTTACACGTGCTGAAAAAACAGCTAGTGGAAACGCGATCGTAATGAACCATTTAGGAATCATTGCTGCTAAAGCAGGTGACCGTAAAAAAGCAATGGAATATTATGACAAAGCTGGAAGCGCTGGAAAAGAAGTAAATTACAACAAAGGTATCTTAAACGTACGTGATGGTAAATACTCTGATGCAGTTTCTAACTTTGGTGATTACAAAGGATTTAACAAAGCATTAGCTGAGTTATTAAACGGTAATGGTGGTGCTGTTGCTACTACAATTGATGGTAGTACAGAAAAAGATATGGCTATGTCATTTTACTTAAAAGCTGTTGCCGCTGCACGTGCTAATAATACTGCTGAAGTTACCAACAACTTGAAAAAAGCTATCGAAAAAGACGGTTCATTAAAAGCAGCTGCTAAAGATGATGCTGAATTTATCAAATCTCGTACAAACGCAGATTTCATAGCTTTAGTAAACTAATCTAAAGATTTATAACATTAAAAGTCCTTCGCTAGCGAAGGACTTTTTTTATGTCTTAAAAAAACAAAAAAGTACCTATATTTAATCCGATAATAATCAGACCTGTTATTTACAATTAATGGCCAAAGTAATTCCGTTTAAAGCAATTCGCCCACAAAATGATAAGGTTCATTTAGTGGCTTCCCGTTCGGTTGATGGATATAATACTGCTGAGCTCAGAGAAAAACTGGCCGGTAACCCCTACTCTTTTTTACACGTTATTAATCCGGATTTTGAAGACGGTATTAAAACCAAACCGGGCTCACGGGAGCGTTTGCAAAAAGTAAAAAATCATTTTAAAAAATTTGTTCGCGAAAAAATATTCATGAGAGATGAATCGCCTTGCTATTACTTATACCGGCAGGTAAAAGAAGAAGATGAATTCATAGGGATTATTGCCTGCACCAGTATTGATGATTACATGGATGGCGTGATCAAAATACATGAGCAAACCTTAACGCAACGCGAAGAAAAACTAAAAGATTACTTGGATGTATGCGAATTTAATGCAGAACCTGTTTTATTTTGTTATCCCAACGATGAAGTTATTGATGAACTGTCTGACGAAATAAGCCACACAAGGCCCGATTATGACTTCAGTACCACCGATAAAGTAAGGCATACCGTATGGGTTATTAACAGCCGTAAAACAGTTAAACAAATTGCAGAGCGCTTTAATGCGATTCCCAATATTTACATTGCCGATGGACACCACCGGTCGGCTTCCGCAACCTTGTTAGGGAAATTGCGAAGGAGTACCCGAAAATCATACACAGGTGAAGAAGCTTTTAATTACTATTTAGGCGTATTTTTCCCTGAAACCCATTTAAAGATCTATGATTACAACCGGGTAGTAAAAGATATGAATAACCTTTCGGTGAATCAACTGATCTATAATTTAAAGACGAATTTTGTGATTACGGAAGTGAATGAAACCGACTTTAAGCCCCGCCAAAAGCATGAAATATCAATGTATGCAGAGCATAAATGGTATTCACTGAAAGCAAAAGAAACGATCTACAACTCTAATGATCCTATCGATAGTTTAGATGCAGCCATCCTTACCAAATATATTTTATCACCCATGTTAGATATACATGATTTAAAAACCGATAAACGTATTGGGTTTGTACCGGGTGTAAAAGGGAGCATTGCCCTTAAAAAGCAGGTAGACGAAGGAAAAGCAGCTATCGCTTTTGGATTATATCCCGTAACGATGGAACATTTAAAATGGATTGCTGATACAAATAATATTATGCCTCCCAAATCAACCTGGGTAGAACCAAAAATGCGCAGCGGACTTTTGATTTATAGTCTCGAAGAATAATACACACTTAATTTGGACACGATTCAGGATATTGAAATTCGTGCTGTAGAGCCGAAAGATGTTTCTTTATTAAGAGAGGTAAGTGTGATGACCTTCACACAAACATTTGCATCTCAAAATACGGAACGCGATATGCAGCTTTATATCTCTACTAATTTGAGCGAACAACAATTATTATCTGAAATCCACCTACCCTACTCTGAGTTTTATATTGCCTGTGTTCAACAAAAAGTGGCAGGCTATTTAAAACTTAATTTTCCAGATGGGAGTATGCAATCTGAACACCCCGGTATGCTTGAAATAGAGCGCATTTACATTCTTCAGGAATTTCAAAGAAAATCGGTTGGAAACACTTTATTTGAGTACAGCAAACACATTGCCCGATCAAAAAAATTAAAAGGGATTTGGCTTGGTGTATGGGAACATAATTTAAAAGCCATTCAATTTTATAAAAAAACAGGTTTTGTTCAAACAGGTTCACAAGTTTTTAAATTAGGTGATGATGAACAAACAGACCTGATCATGGAACTATCTTTATAACAGACACATGCCAGTAAAAGAAAATATACAGTATTTCAAATCGGCTTTACCGACCACGGTAACCTTAGTCGCTGTTTCTAAAACCAAGCCAAATGAGCTTATCACAGAAGCCTATAACGCAGGTCAAAGAGATTTTGGCGAAAATTATGTGCAGGAATTAATCGATAAGCAGGCTGCATTGCCTCAGGATATTAACTGGCACTTTATTGGCCATTTACAAAGTAATAAAGTGAAGTTTATTGCGCCGTTTGTTTATTTAATTCATGGTGTTGACAGTTTCAGCTTGTTAAAAGAAATAAATAAGCAGGGTGAAAAGAATAACCGGATCATTGATTGCCTTTTACAGTTGCATATTGCTGAAGAAGAAACAAAATTCGGATTCAATATAGAAGAAGTAAGCGAATTACTCGTTTCAGAGGCCTATAAAGCACTTAAATTCATTTCGGTGAAGGGTTTTATGGCAATGGCCTCCAATACTGCCAATGAGCAGCAAATACGGCAGGAATTTAATGCTGTGAAACACCTGCAAACCATCCACCCTCAATTTAAGGTTTTAAGTTTTGGTATGAGCAGCGATTATAAGATTGCTATTGAAGAAGGAAGTACCATGGTGAGAATCGGCAGCAGCATTTTTGGCGAAAGAAATTATAATACAAAATAACGTTTCTACTCACCTGAAACTATAGGTATCCTCTAAAAGCTCATAAAAAAACCTCTGTAAATATTTACAGAGGTTTTTTGGTTAAAGAATTTAAACTTATTTAAGCTTTGCATTCATTTCCTTGCCTTTAGCTTCATTCCCGGTTAAAAAGTAAAGTTTTCTCAAAGCAATGATGCTTGATTTATCATCCGATTTAATCGATAAAGCCTGCTCTAAATAGGGAATCGCTTTTTTGTAGTATTCCATACTTTTTGCTTCAATGTCTTTTTGTTTTTTTGCTAATTCGGCAATAGTGGCTTTCTCCATTGCTTTGTTATAAAGTGTACCACCATAATTATTGTATAAAGCGCCTAAGTTATACAAAGCGTTAAAATAGCTATCCTGGTTGGATGGTTTTAAATCGATTGCTTTTTGATAATGCTCCGCAGCCTGCATTACTAATTCATCATAAGTAGCCGGCTTGGTTGTATCTTTTCCGCTTAACCCTTTTGGATTAGCTAAATTATCGTACACGTTACCCAATACCAACTGCAATTGCGCATTAGTTGGGTCTTTTGCGATAGCTGTTTGTAAATTAGTTAAAGCCTTTGATTGATCTCCTTTTTGAAGAAAAATCTCCGTTTCACGGTTCATTAAATAGACATCTTCCGGAAACGCTTTTCTACCAAGGTTTAAGTATTCCATGGCGCCATCGGTATCTTTCGAAGCTAATTTTGCATCATATATTGTTTGATAGTTATAAGGCGTTGCAATATTCTGATCGATCATTCTTTTATTATATTCGATCATTTTAGGAGTATTTTTTGCTTTTTGTGCAGCGATACAGGCATTGTAAAACCCGGATGTATCTACCTTTTCAGACAATAATAAATTCAACGTTGCCGATTTATAAAAGAAGTCTGCAGCCTGATCGTATTGTTTTACTTTATATTTTCCAACTGCAATGTTTGACGATTCCAGCTTTAACTGCATCGCTACATTACTTAATTTTAAATCATCATCACTTGCACTTGCAGCGCTTCCGCCTTTAACAATCTCTAAAATGTTTTGAAAATACTTAGGGTCAACCGTTTTAATGGTTTCCAGTGAAGTACTGGCTGATTCAAATGCCTGCGTTGGTGTACTCCCATACGCCGCTTCTGCCCTGGCGTTTTTATCCGGAACAGTTGTTTCTAAATTTTTTGTTTCCTGTTTTAAATTATACTGGTAAATGTAATACATGATACGCGTTTTGTATGCATGTGTTTTAGCCTGATTTTTAGTACTTTCATCAACCAATGCCAAATCAATACTGCGATTGGCTTTCATTAAATAGCTCGTATCAGGCTTATCATTTAACGTAGATTCGTAATCACTTAAAGAACGCCATGCACTCTGTACCTTTCCTTTTTGGGAAAAAGCGGTTGTGCATACAAAAAGACATACACCTGAAACTATAATTTTCTTGATCATAATTGTGTTTATTTAGAACGTTTTATAAAAAAATCAACCCACCGGTTTTGATGAGTTGACTATTAAATTATTTGTATTTATCTGCTTTTTCAGTTTCTCCAAGTCTTAAGAATAATTTTCTTAATTGTTGTTTAGTTGCTTTATCAGGAGTTACTTCATACGACTTTTCAAAATGAGTCACCGCTTTACGGAAATACTCATTTGCTTTGCCTTCGTATTCTTTTGCCTTAGCTGTTTCTTTTGGAGGTAAAGCTCCTAATTTATCATTCCATTCATTCCCGGTATTAAAATACATTACGCCTAAGTTATAGTTGGCTATCTCATAGTCAGGTTTAATTTCTAACGCTTTCAGGTATTCGCCTTCAGCTTTATCCTTTTCGTTTGTTTTTTGGTATAAGTTGGCTAAAATAGCGTGTAACACTTCATTATCGGGTGCCAGGTTAATAGCATCATTTAATTTTGTTTTTAGTTCGTCGGTTTTATTCCTGGCTAAATAAATATTAATTTCCTGGTTAACCAATTCCATATTATCCTCAAACATGGATTTCCCTTTTTCAATATAACTCAAGGCTTTCGTCGTATCCCTGTCTATTAAGGACAATTTAACCATATCTGTATAAATCTTTGGCTCCTTGTATTTCATCTCAATAAGCTTATCGGCATACTCTTTGGTTTTATCCTTGTTAGCAGCATACTTATACATTTCAAATTTGTTGTATACCAGTTTTTCCTTGGTAATATTGTTACGTTTCATTCCCTGGTCAAAATCATATACCAAAGCAGCTTCCATTAAATCATAACATTTAAGCGCTTTATCAAATTCCTTATTTACCTTGTAATAATTAGCCTTGTTACTTACTCCCGCAGAAGCCTGTACAATTAAGCCTTTTACTTCATCTTTATAAATATTGTCTTTATCATTTTTCAAGCAATTAATGTAGCTTTCCAATGCTTTTTCTTCCGATTCTGCATCCAATCGTTTCACAACTTTAGAGGTATCAAAATAAATTGCCTGGTACACTTTTCCCCGGTACATCCACATTTTTGAGCTGCTTTTGGTACTTTCATGCTCAGAAGCCAGATCAGCAGAAGCCTTGGCTTTGTCATACTCCTTATTTCTTAAGTAATTAACAGTGTTTTGTACCTGGTTACTTTGCGCTACAACTAATGTTGTCGATGAAATGCATAATGCAGTGATTATTTTTTTGAGACTCATGGTGTGATTATTATTTGATAAATGTAACTATTTTATTAAAAAAAACACCAAGCAGTTAATGCTTAGTGTTTAATTATTTGGGTTAATGATTCATGGTTAAAGTACAGACGCAAATATTGTACTTTTACACAAATTAATCAACAGAGATTTTCTTTAATTTAACTTTATTTAATACCTCTTTGTTAGCGGCATCTTTTGATGCTTTCTCTAACTGAGCTTCAATCATTGCTTTATCACCAACTACAATTGTAGTTAATTTATTTAAATCAAAGTATTTTTTTATTTGAGCATTTACGTCAGCTTTGGTCATACTTTTTAAGATTTGATTTTGCTGTACAGTATATCCTTTATCTAAATTATACCTTACAATGTTAGATAAGAAAGAGGCTTTTTGGTAAGGAGCTTCATATTTTAATGCTTCTTCATTTAATAAAGAGCTTTTAGTAAATTCCAGTTCTTTATCTGTAATCCCTTCTGTTTGATATTTAGTGAATTCTTTAATGATTTCAGCTAAAGATAAAGCAGTTGCAGGACGTTTTACAGAACAGCTGATTTGAAATGTACCAGCATATTTACCGCCAGAAAAACCTGAACGGATACCATAAGTATACCCTTTGTCTTCACGTAAATTTAAATTCAAATGACTGTTAAATGCTCCACCAAAAACATAATTCGCAATTCTATTTTTATAGTAATCACCTGTAGCATCAAATTTTAAAGATGGATAACCCATTTGAATTACAGAAGATGGAGCACCGTATTTATTATAAATAAAGAACTGTGGTTCTGCAGGAGCTACTGGCTCTGTAATCGGCTGGATTTTAACATCTTTAGCCTGCCATTTAGTTAAAAAGTTAAGTTTAGTTACAATATCTTTTTCTTCAATATCACCTACAACAACTACATTAGTTACAGATGGAGAATAAAATTTAGTGTAGTAATCTTTTACATCCGCTAATTCTACGTTTTCTATTGATTTAATAGATGGATCCAGTCCCATTACACTATTACCATATACTGCATAATTAAATGCTTTATTAGCCATAGCATTAGCACTGGTTTCTGAATTTTTTACGCTTTCTTTATATTGTTTCTTAGCCAGTTTAAAATCTTCAGCATTAAATCCGGGGCTTAATAATTTTTCTTCTAATAATTTCAACGTCGCATCCAAATTTTTCTTTAATGAAGATATTTGAATAGTAGTAGCTGATTTTCCGGCGCTAAAGCTGATGGAGCTTCCTAATTTCTCTAATTCTGCGCTGATTTGCTCAGTAGTGAAGTTCTTCGTTCCTTCATTCAATACGCTTGCTGTTAATTCGGCAACACCAATTTTTTTAAGTTGTTCAGGTGTAAGTACTAAACTACCACCATCAATGGTCATTACAATAGTTACTTCCGGTGTTTCAGTATTTTTAGTTCCAATAATACTTACGCCGTTAGCTAATTTGGTTGTAAAATAATCCGGTACAGTTACTATTTTAGCAGGGCCCGCAGAAGGTCTTGCTGCTCTGTCGAAATTATCAGCAGCCGGCGTATATTTTAATCCGTTATATTCTGCCGGTGTTTCAAATTTCATTCCCGCATAAGGATTCACACTTTTAACAGAATCTTTTTGATTCATGATTGGGTATGTATTTAATACCGCTGCCCCTGCTCCTTTAATGTATTTATTAAATACGCGGATGATGTCTTCTTTGGTTACTTTATTATATCTGTCAATCTCATCAGATAATGTATATCCTTTTCCTAATAAACGTTCCCATTCAGATATAGTAGTTGCTTTATCTTCTACAGTAGCTAACACACCATACATGCTTGATTCAATTTCTGATTTAGCTCTTAATAAAGCATCATCTGTAATTCCGGAAGTTCCAAATTCATCAATCGTTGCTTTTACTTTAGCATCTACATCCGTAAATAATTTTTCTAAATTAAAATCCTCAGGCGGATAAGCAAATATCTGAATAGAAAATTCACCTCCCAATTCTTTCGAACGGTGACTAACAGAAGCTTCTACTGCAATCTCGGGCTTAGACTTTACGAAATTTTTGTAGAAAATAGAGTTATTACCATTACCCATCATTAATCCTAAAAGGTCTAATGCCGGCTCATCTCTGTTGTATTGAGGAACTGTAGGGTATACTCTTAAATTTAAAGGAAAATACGTACGATCTTTATATGCAGTATATTTATCTGTAGGCAAAGCAACAGGTGCTACTCTCATTTTTTTAACTTCTGGACATGGTTTAATGCCTCCAAAGTATTTATCTATCATTTTTAAAGCGTCAGCAGAATTGAAATCCCCTGAAACGGTAATGATTGCATTATTTGGTCCATACCAACGTAAAAAGAAGTTTTTCACATCTTCTAAATTAGCTCTGTTCAAATCATCTACATAACCAATTACCGGCCAGCTGTAAGGATGTCCTTCAGGGTATAAGGCTTTATTGATTTCTTCAACAAATGCCATAGCATAAGGTTGATTTTCTACATTTTGAGACTTTTCGTTTTTAACCGCATCACGTTGGTTTTCAAACTTTTTAGTGGTTAATGAATCCAATAAAAAACCCATACGATCCGCTTCTAACCATAAAGCCATTTCTAAATTATTAGATGGTACAGTTTCAAAATATACGGTTCTGTCTTCAGTTGTATTACCATTCATATCTCCACCTGCTGTTGATACGATTTTAAAATGCTCTTCATCGGCTACGTGTTTGGAACCCTGGAACATCATATGCTCAAAGAAGTGGGCAAAACCTGATTTCCCAAGACTTTCGCGATCAGAACCTACTTTATAGGTTACCAAAACGTGTACTACAGGATCAGAATGATCTTCGTTTAATAAAATGGTTAAACCATTGGGTAGTTTCCACTTTTCGTATGGTATAACTACTTTTCCTTCTTTAGCGTCAATTTTTTCTACTAAAGTAGGCTGAGCTATCATGGTAGCTAAGCTAAATATGCTTAATGCACCCGTTATAATTGTTTTCTTGTTCATACTTTATTATTTGTCCAAATATATAGGTTATGTGTTAAATTGCGTTTCCGTTATTAATTGTTATCGTCCGTTGGTGTAGAATTATCAGGTAATTTTTCGTCAGCAGGTCTGTTTTCGCTGTCAGAAACGTCCGCTACCGGATTTTCAGGAGTTTCATTTTCATCTGCTACCGCTTCTACTTCATCTTCATGATCCACTTTCGTCACAGCTGCAATACTGTCAGTATCCTGGATGTTAATTAAACGCACACCTTGTGTTGCACGTCCCATTACACGTAAATCAGATACATTCATCCGAATGGCAATACCGTTTTTGGTAATGATCATTAAATCATTGGCATCCGTTACCGATTTGATACCAACCAGGTTTCCGGTTTTTTCAGTAATATTAATGGTTTTAACACCTTTACCACCACGGTTTGTAATACGGTATTCTTCAATATCCGAACGCTTGCCGTATCCTTTTTCAGAAACTACTAATACGTTAGCCTGCATATCATCAATACAGATCATACCAATCACTTCATTGTTTCCACCTTCCTCGTCGTTTAAATCGATACCAATTACACCACTTGCATTACGGCCCATTGGTCTTACTTTAGCTTCAGGGAAACGGCACACTTTACCCAATTTGGTAGCAATCATAATTTCATTGTTACCATTAGTTAAAGCAGCTTCCAATAAAACATCCCCTTCACGAATGGTAATAGCATTGATACCATTAGCACGTGGACGGGAATACGCTTCAACCGATGTTTTCTTAATGATACCATCTTTAGTACATAATATAATGTAGTTGTTTTGAATGTATTCTTCGTCGTTTAAGTTTTTGATATTGATAAACGCTTTTACTTTATCATCCGGTGCAATGCTAATCAGGTTTTGAATAGCACGTCCTTTACTATTTTTATTTCCTTCAGGAACTTCGTATGCACGAATCCAGTATACCTGGCCTTTTTCAGTAAATAATAAAATATAGTTATGCGTAGAGGCAATAAACATATGTTCTACAAAATCCTCATCACGGGTAGCGGTTCCTTTACTTCCTCGTCCACCACGGTTTTGCGCACGGTATTCGGCAAGGTTAGTCCGTTTCATGTAACCTAAATGCGAAATGGTAATTACCACATTTTCATCAGCGATCATATCTTCTACACGGAAATCATCTCCTGCATAAACGATATCTGTACGGCGCTCATCACCATATTTTTCTTTGATCTCTGCTAACTCATCTCTTATGATTTGAAAACGTAAGGGCTCATTTCCTAAAATATCTTTTAAGTGTGTAATCGTTTTCATTAACTCTTCGTACTCCGCATTTAATTTATCAACTTCCAGTCCTGTTAATGTTCTTAAACGCATATCCAGGATAGCACGGGCCTGAATTTCTGATAATGAAAAACGTGCCATTAACTCATCACGCGCTATATCAGGAGAAGCACTCTCACGAATGACTTTAATAACTTCTTCAATATTTTTTTGTGCAATTAATAAGCCTTCTAAAATGTGTGCGCGTTTTTCAGCCTGCATTAAATCAAACCTGGTACGGCGAACAACCACATCATGTCTGTGTTCCACAAAATAATGAATCATATCTTTCAGATTCAACATTTCAGGACGGCCTTTTACCAACACTACATTATTTACAGAGAATGAAGTTTGTAACGCAGAATATTTATACAGGTTATTTAAAACAACATTAGAAATAGCATCTGCACGCAATTCATAAACAATACGCATCCCTTCACGGTTACTCTCGTCACGGATTTCTGTAATACCTTCAATTTTTTTCTCATTACATAATTCCCACTGACGTTTGATCATATCAGCTTTATTAATTTGAAAAGGAATTTCGGTAACGATAATACGCTCACGGTTATTTACCGGTTCAATACTTGCTTTGGCGCGCATCACCACACGGCCACGGCCTGTGTGAAAAGCTTCCTTAACACCTTCGTAACCGTAAATTGTTCCACCTGTAGGAAAATCAGGCGCTTTGATGTGTTTCATTAAACCATCGATATCAATATTATTATCATCGATGTAAGCTAAAATTCCATTAATAATTTCTGTTAAGTTATGCGGAGGCATATTGGTTGCCATACCAACAGCAATACCGGAAGCACCATTCATTAATAAATTCGGAATACGCGAAGGCATTACCGTAGGCTCTGTTAAAGAGTCGTCAAAATTGGGACGAAAATCAACTGTATCTTTTTCGATATCAGCAATCATTTCTTCTGTGATCTTGCGGAAACGAACCTCCGTATAACGCATTGCAGCAGGCATATCCCCATCTACAGAACCGAAGTTACCTTGTCCGTCAACCAACATATAACGTAAGCTCCATTCCTGTGCCATACGTACCATAGTATCATAAACAGAAGCATCACCATGCGGATGATATTTTCCTAAAACTTCCCCAACGATACGGGCCGATTTTTTATAAGGACGATTGTGTAAAACACCCAAATCCAACATCCCGTATAATACTCGACGGTGTACCGGTTTTAAACCGTCTCTTACATCGGGCAGGGCACGTGATACAATAACCGACATCGAATAATCGATGTACGCTGTTTTCATTTCTTGTTCAATGTTAATTGGAATAATTTTCTCTCCGCTCATATTCTGTTTTTAATTTTAAATTCAATTGCTTTTTTAAACAGTTTTAATACTGCCTTGTTATCCTATTAATTTATGATAATCAGGTAATAATGTCAGCTACATTTATACTTAAAAAATAAAGATTTACCACCTTCAAAAAATCACTAATAGGCTTTGAAAATACCATTTTTATGGGTAATTTAGTTGTAGAGTTATCAACAGATTTACTGTTTAAAAAAAAGTGGCGTAAAATGAGAAAACCTGACAGAATCGTTTACTTTTGATTGTGGCATTAAATATGTTTAGAACTAAAAAAGAACTACTAATAATTATGGAAGCAAAATTTTCACAACGCGTCAAAGACGTTATAACGTTTAGCCGGGAAGAAGCTCTAAGATTAGGGCATGATTATATTGGAATTGAGCATTTAATGCTTGGCATGATCCGCGATGGAGAAGGGGTTGGCATTAAATTATTAAAGAACCTTGGAATTAATATTCAGGATTTCAGAAAACATATTGAGCAGAGTTTACCTATTTCTATGAGAAAAGTAAATAACCTTGCCAATATTCCCTTGGTTAAACAGGCTGAAAAAACCTTGAAATTAACCTATTTGGAAGCCAAGTTATTTAAAGCCCCTCAAATTGGCACAGAACACCTCTTAATGTGTATTTTAAAAGATAACGATAACGTCGTATCTAAAACATTGGCAAAATTAGGGGTTGATTACGATGCTGTAAAAGCTGAATTGGAAGGATATATGGAAAATCCACATAAAATTGAGAATGCAACAGCCGGTGATGATGAAGATAGTGAAGAATCTTCTTTTGGCGGTGCAGGATCTTCTAAAAAACCTGGAGAATCCAAGTCAAGAACCCCTGTTTTAGATAATTTTGGCAGGGATTTAACCAAAATGGCAGAAGATGGCAAATTAGACCCTGTTGTTGGCCGTGAAAAAGAAATTGAGCGTGTATCTCAGATTTTATCCCGCCGTAAAAAGAACAACCCAATTTTAATTGGTGAGCCGGGTGTGGGTAAATCATCTATTGCCGAAGGTTTGGCATTACGTATCATTCAACGCAAAGTAAGCCGTGTATTATTTGGTAAACGTGTCGTTACTTTAGATCTAGCCTCTTTGGTAGCAGGTACTAAATACCGTGGCCAGTTTGAAGAACGTATGAAAGCCGTAATGAACGAGCTGGAGAAAAACACAGATGTTATTTTATTCATTGATGAAATTCATACAATTATTGGTGCCGGTGGAGCAAGCGGAAGTTTGGATGCCAGCAACATGTTTAAACCGGCTTTAGCCCGTGGAGAAATCCAATGTATTGGTGCTACAACGCTGGATGAATACCGTCAGCATATTGAAAAAGACGGAGCTTTAGAACGTCGTTTCCAAAAGGTAATTATTGAGCCGGCTACACAGGAAGAATCTTTACAGATTTTAAATAACATTAAAGGTAAATATGAAGATCACCATAATGTAACCTATACTCCTGAAGCATTAAAAGCGTGTGTAACCTTAACGGCACGTTATATTACCGACCGACATTTACCGGATAAAGCCATTGATGCTTTAGATGAAGCGGGTTCCCGTGTTCACATTACAAATATCAACGTTCCTGAAAACATCCTGGAACTTGAGAAAAAAATGGAAGACATTAAAGAACTGAAAAATCAGGTGGTGCGTTCTCAGAAATATGAAGAAGCTGCGAAGTTACGTGATACAGAAAAACAACTTCAAACACAATTAGAGGTTGCTAAAAAAGCCTGGGAAGAAGAAACCAAACAAAACAGGGTTACTGTAACGGAAGATAATGTTGCGGAAGTAGTAGCCATGATGAGTGGTGTACCTGTACAACGTATCTCTCAAAATGAAGGAGATAAGTTGGTTAAAATGGTAGAAATGCTTCAGGGCAAAGTAATTGGCCAGGACAATGCATTGAGAAAAGTAGTTAAAGCGATACAACGTAACCGTGCCGGCTTAAAAGATCCTAATAAACCAATTGGTTCATTTATATTCTTAGGTCCTACAGGTGTTGGTAAAACACAATTAGCGAAGATTTTAGCAAAACACTTGTTTGATAACGACGAAGCGTTGATTCGTATTGATATGAGTGAATACATGGAGAAATTTGCGGTAACCCGTTTAATTGGAGCTCCTCCGGGATATGTAGGGTATGAAGAAGGTGGACAATTAACTGAAAAAGTACGTCGTCGCCCCTACTCTGTGATTTTATTGGATGAGATTGAGAAAGCTCACCCGGATGTATTTAATATGCTTTTACAGGTATTAGATGATGGTATTTTAACCGATAGCTTAGGCAGAAAGATCGATTTCAAAAACACGATCATCATTATGACTTCTAACATTGGCGCACGCCAGTTAAAAGATTTCGGACAAGGTGTTGGTTTTGGAACTCAAACCCGTGTTGAAAGTATCGAAGAAAATAATAAAGGAGTTGTTGAAAATGCCTTGAAAAAAGCCTTTGCTCCTGAGTTTTTAAATCGTATCGACGATGTAATTATGTTTAACTCTTTAGATAAAGCTGATATCCATAAAATTATTGATATTGAATTAAACAGCTTATTCGGACGTGTAAATAACTTAGGCTATACGATCAAAATTTCGGATAGTGCGAAAGACTTTATTGTTGAAAAAGGCTATGATGTTCAATATGGTGCCCGTCCTTTAAAACGTGCTATTCAGAAGTATTTAGAGGATCCAATGGCTGAAGAGATCATTAAAAGCAATTTAGCGGAAGGCGATCAGATAGAAATTGATTTTGACGATGAGAAAAAAGAAATCGTTGTTAGAACGGTTAAGCCAAAAACTAAAAAGAAAAAAGAAGATAGCTAAAATTTAAAAACCCTCCGTTAACATAACGGAGGGTTTTTTGTTATCATACATACGTCTTTCATTTCATTAAAAAACATCGGTTATACCCGATGCTTTTTTAAATAATTTAAAGTTTTGATTCGCCAAACAGTAGGAAAGAATAAGGAAAATTATCCTAGCAATTCTTTTACAATTTGAGATACTAATTTACCATCGGCTCTCCCTGCAATTACTTTATTGGCAGCCCCCATTACTTTTCCCATATCAGCAGCCGATGTAGCGCCAGTTTGTTCTATCGCTTTTTTCACTTCTGCTTTTATTTCGTCTTCACTTAATTGTTTTGGCAAATACTCTTCTATAATTAAAGCCTGCGCAATTTCATCGTCAGCAAGATCCTGGCGATTTTGTTGAATATAAATATCTGCTGTTTCCTTGCGTTTTTTATATTCTTTCTGAATGGCTTTAGTAGCACTTTCTTCCGTTAACCCTTCAGGAGACGTTTTTAATAATAATATCACTGCTTTTATAGCTCTTACTGCTTCAAGACGTTTACTATCTTTTGCAAGCATCGATGCTTTTACATCTGCATTTATTTTTTCTTCTATTCCCATAATATTTTTAAATTTATTCAAAGTTATAAAAGTTTCTAATTCCTTGTTTATGGTTTTATACTTACTTTTTAACTTATAATTTATAACTCACATCTTATTAACTGTATTTTTTATGCAATGTACATGGCCACAAAATGACGCACAAATGCTTGATTACCATGATAACGAATGGGGAACCCCGGTACATGATGACAAAAAGCATTTTGAATTTTTAGTATTAGACTGTTTCCAGGCAGGCCTTAGCTGGAAAACGATTTTGCACCGGCGCCATCATTTCAAAAAAGCATTTGCCAATTTTGATGTAAAAAAGATAGCCAAATTTGATGAGGAGAAAGTGCTTGAATTGATGCAGAATGCAGGCATTATCCGTAATAAATTGAAAATTACCGGCACAATAAAAAATGCGAAAGCGTTTATAGAAATTCAAAAAGAATATGGATCATTTGATACGTATATCTGGCAATTTACCGGCCATAAACCCATAGTGACTAAAGTAAAACAATCTTCAGACATACGGGCTACAAGCCCCGAATCGGATGAAATGAGCAAGGCCTTAAAGAAGCTGGGATTTACATTTGTTGGTTCCACTATCTGTTATGCCTATATGCAGGCTGCGGGAATGGTAAACGATCATTTGGTTTCTTGTACGCGGTTTAAAGAGTGTATAGAATTATCTAAATAAGACATTGTTGCTTATCTTTACCCAAATCTAAACTAACCCACTATGAAAGCTACTACTGTAAATTTATTAAATTCGATTGTATTAATTATTGCCGGCTTATATGGCTACCTGGGTGTTGCCGCTGCCGACGGACACCATTCTCCTACTGCCTTAATACCTGCAGCATTTGGGATATTATTTATTATTTTAGGATTATTCTGGACTAAATCTCCAAAAGTAATTTCGCACATTGTTGTGGTTCTTACGCTAGTATTGCTCATTATGTGTACAATGCGTTTTGTGAAAGTAGAAAACTGGGATGCTAAAAAATATATTTTCCTGGCTTGTGTATTAAGTAATGCCATTGCTTTGGCATTTTTTATTAAAAGCTTTGTAGATGCCAGAAAAAACAGGACTTCTAATAAGTAAACCCATTTAAATGATATATAAAAGGCTGCCGTATTGGGCAGCCTTTTCAATTATTAAAAAATGCGAAGGTGATAAGGATTAAATAAATTAAAATTCCAAACCCATTTACGGTAAGAACAATTCTTTTAAAGGCATAAAAAAAACATTAGTGGTTTGTCGTTAATGTTTTTTATGAGAAGAAATTTATTGCTTTTGAATTTATTGACTCATTAATTGCAAAAATTCATCTTTTTTTCTTCGGGAAATCTCTACTAAAGAGCCATCTTCCATTTCTATAAAATTGCCATCTGTTTTAATATATTTTTTTACTTTTTTTATATTAATCAAATGAGATTTGTGCGCTCTAAAGAATTCTTTTTCCGGAAGAATATCCTCATAGTCTTTTAAATTTTTGGAAACCATATACTTTTTTCCATCTGCCGAAAAAAAAGTAGAATACCCTCCGTCAGATTCTACCCTTATAATTTCAGAAACGGTAAGATAAAAAATACCTTCTTTAATGGGAAGTGCCAAACGACTTGTTAAACCCAGCTTTTGTAAAAACGTTGATTCACTACTTACTTTTAAAGAGGAGGTTTTTTCATGATTTTTTTTAGCAGTATTTACGGCATAAATTAACTCATCAATATCTATTGGCTTTAACAGGTAATCCAGTGCTTTGTGCTTAATGGCTTTTATAGCATAATCGTCAAAAGCAGTTGTAATAATCGTTTGAAAATTTCTGGTTTCAAATTTATCCAAAAGTGAAAAACCATTACCGTTTGGCATTTCTATATCCAGAAAAATAACATGCGGCTTATGATCCATAATTAATTCATACGCTTCGGAAGAATTAGCTGCCAGAGCAACAATTTCTATTTCTTGACAATAATCCTGAATTAATTTTTGAAGTATTTCTCTTCCTTTTTGTTCATCATCAATAATTATAGCTTTCATAAACATAAATAAAAGGGCTCTGGGGGTATTTATAGGTAATAACGTGGATGATTAAAATTTATTTCAAGATAGTTATATTTTAGTATTCTATTTCATTTGATTATTGTTTTTTTTAAACCGAATCAGTAAAAGCAATGGGTATATATATTTCAACTTTTGTTCCGTTAGGGTTCCCATTTTCATCTTCCATATCAATAATCAATTCGGTTAACCTGCTTTTATACAATTCATTAATAACAGATAAACGTTCTTTAGTAATAGACGTGCCAAATGACCTATGTTCGACATTTTTATTATTTTCTGAAGACTTTACCCTCCCTATTCCATTATCTTCAATAACGCACTTAAAAAAGTTTTGGTATTTTATAATTTCAATTTTTATTTTCCCCTGTTTTGATGATTGCAAAATACCATGCTTTATGGAGTTTTCAACATAGGGTTGAATAAGCATAGAAGGGATTTCCATTTTGTTGACATCAATCGCTTCATCAATTATAATTTCATATTCAAATTGGTGTTCAAACCGCATCGATTCTAAATCAAGATATAATTCCAATGCCTTAATCTCATCAGCAATAGGAACCGTATTCTTTTCTGAATTATTCAAAATAGCCCTGATCAGTCTTGAAAATTTAGATAGATAACGGTGTGCAGCTTCATCATTTTTATACAAAATAAAATGTTGTATTGAATTCATCACATTAAACGTAAAATGGGGATTCATTTGAGCCCTTAGTGCCTTTAATTTCAAATTGAGTAACACTCTGTTTAATTCGTCATTTTTATCTTCCTGTTCCTGGGTTCTCTTAAGCTGGTATCTAACGATATAAAAAATCACATATATTAAAGCTGCAATTGAAAAAGCGAAGAACCACCATGTTTTCCAAAAAGGAGTTAATATCATAAATTCTACTTTTGCCACATGTTTACTCCAGTTTCCATTTGCATTTAAAACCGATACTGTAAACTTATAATTCCCTGGTGGTAAGGTTGTATACTGTGTTTCTCTGTTCTTTGTGTAAACCCAGTTAGTATCAAGCCCCTCCATTCTATAACGGTAATAGAGTTTTCCTGTGTTCTTGTATTCTAATCCTAAGAAATTTATCTTAATATTATTCTCAAAATAAGCCAGTCTATACGTATGACGGATTGTTTTACTACTGTCGTTAACAACTATTTTATGGATGTAAACCGGCATCTCAAAAGAGAGATCATTTTTTAATGTACTCTCAAAAAAGGACAATCCTTTATCTGTTGCTACCCAAATTTTATGATTAAACTTATGAATATCGTTTATTTCGTTAGAGATCAAGCCGTCGTAAGTTGTAAAAACCTTGATTCGCCAAAAACCTTGTTTACTCTTTATCAACCTGTTCAATCCCTTGTCAGTCGCCAGCCATACAACCTGACCATCAGTAAGTATCTTGTACACATTATCACTGGATAAGCCATTTGTATGGTTGATCTGGCGTACCTTGCCATCCTTACTCAGCATGAGTAATCCGGCTCCTTTAGTAGCCATGAGTAATATACTGTCATTTGTGTAAACCAGATCCAATATACGATTACGCATTAATGAATTACCCGCATATAAGTGTTTAATTGAATTACCAGGAATATTATACTCCCATAGTCCGTCCATGGCGCCCATTAATAATGTTTCGTCACTCTTTTTAAGAATTCCATTCATACGCTTTGCTTTCAGAAAATATCGGGTAGTCTTTTGAGGCACTAACTTATGAAGGCCATTTGAGTTTATAAGCCAATAGGAAGTATTAGATCCTCTAAGCAATTTTGAAAAACTAATATTATACGAATTAAAGTACTTATCATTTATCATGCAACCCGACATCGCACTTCCCGAAAACCATAAACCGGATATTTTATGGTCATAATAAAAACTTGATATGGCAGTATGTCCAGCCGGACAATTATAAGACCTGATATTCCCCGAATAGGTTATTTTGTGAATTAAAGGGCGTGGTAATCCTAAATAAATGCCTTCTGTATCTGAAGCCAAACAGGTTATCCTGGCATCTTTAAGTCCTGAAGCCTGATCATAAGTTAATATTTTTTTGGAGGGGGTGTAATACACAGAGTTCCCCTCCGTGGTAAACCAAAAACCTCCCTGGGCATCCTGTGTAACCCCGGTCACAAAAAGGTCTTTCAGGTAATTTTTTTTATGCTTAAAGTCCCCGTTTTCAATATGATACACTCCTCCTAAATAGGTACCAACCCATAGATCGCGGTCTCTATCTTCATACAGCCAGTTTATTCTTTCATTAAATTTCTCTATTCGGAAGGTATTTAAGTCATCAATAATATGTAATAGATTTTCGCATGAGAATAAAATTTTATTATTTTTTAATCTTATAAATCTTGCTGTAGGTTGTAAATTGTGAATATTCGAAGAAATTATATGTTTGCCTTTTAAAAAGCGTGTATCATACCCTATACTATTTTTATCCCTGGTAAGATTATTATAGCCATAAATTAAACTGCCGAAAGTAGGCTCAATAACTGAAATATAGGGCTTTGATGTGTCATTTTCACTAGCTCTTTTCAATTTCCCCTGTTCCGTTATTTCAATAATTCCATAACCATATAGTCCTAGAAACACCGAGCCGTTTTCGGTAATACAAAAAGATGTTTTTATATATTCTCCTTTTATTTCATCTATGACCTTATTATATTTATATAAATGCATTTTATAATGATCATAATAAAACAGCTTATTCGTAAGTGTCAGGAACCATACTCTTCCTTTTTTATCTTCAAAGATTTCAAATACCGTGTTATCTGGTAATCCATCGCTTACTGAAAAATGTTCAAATTCATAGCCATTAAAACGGCTTACACCGTTATCTGTCGCGAACCACATATAACCTTTTGAATCCTGCTTTACCTGGTAAACTTTAGAGCTGGCTAATCCGGCTTCTACATCATACTGTTTAAATGCAGGATGAGGCTCTTGTGCAGCTACATTTGAAAAGAAAAAGATAAATCCCAACAGGATTATCTTACATAAATATTTAGAAACATGGACCAAGTTTTCAAATATAAACAACATCGTCCTTCAAAGTACTCATAATCTGAAAAAATGCCTTAATTTTACAAGGTGAAAAAGCATTTGACCCTTCCCGTATTTACCGTAATTGCCGATTGCGCCAATCAGCTGAATGTTGACGCTTTCGTGATAGGAGGCTTTGTTCGTGATTTATTTTTGAACCGACCCAGTAAAGATATTGATGTAGTTACTATTGGAAAAGGAATTGAGCTGGCTGAATTAGTTTATCAGAAAATGGGAGACAAAGCGTACTTGTCTGTTTTTAAAAATTTTGGTACAGCACAGGTAAAAACCGATGATATTGAAATTGAATTTGTAGGTGCCAGAAAAGAATCCTACAATCGCCAATCCCGTAAACCTATTGTGGAAGATGGCACCCTTGCTGACGATCAAAACAGGAGGGATTTTACAATGAATGCCTTAGCCATTGGTGTTAGCGGGTCTAATTTCGGGATATTACTCGACCCTTTTAATGGCATCAATGACATTGAACAAAAAATTATTCGTACACCTTTAGATCCGGATATTACTTACAGTGACGATCCTTTGAGAATGATGCGCGCTATTCGTTTTGCCTCTCAGTTAAACTTTACAATTGAAGAAAAATCATTGGAAGCCATCTCTAAAAATAAAGATAGAATAAGCATTGTTTCAAAAGAACGTGTTACAGATGAATTAAATAAAATTATTCTTTCTCCGGTTCCTTCCGTAGGCTTTAAACTATTATTTGATACGGGATTATTGCATTTAATTTTCCCGGAAATGGTAAAGCTGTATGGTGTTGAAACCATTAACGGAAAATCTCATAAAGATAATTTTTACCATACGCTTGAAGTGCTTGATAACCTTGCTAAAAAAAGCAATGATCTTTGGTTAAGATGGGCTGCCATTTTACATGATATTGCCAAGCCACCAACAAAACGCTTTGAACAGGAACATGGCTGGACTTTTCACGGACATGAAGTAAAGGGGGCTAAAATGGTTCCAAAAATATTTGAAAATTTGCGCCTGCCTTTAAACGAAAAAATGAAGTATGTGCAAAAATTAGTACTACTGCATTTACGCCCTATCGTATTGGCAAAAACAGAAATAACCGATAGTGCCATACGCCGTGTTTTATTTGAAGCCGGTGATGATGTGGATGACCTGATGGCCTTATGTGAAGCGGATATTACCACTAAAAATCCGAATAAAGTAAAACGCTACCTTTATAATTTTGGTTTGGTAAGAGAAAAACTAGCCGAACTGGAAGAAAAGGATAAACTGAGAAACTGGCAACCACCTGTAAGCGGAGAAGAGATCATGACTATTTTTAAATTACCTCCAAGTAAATTAGTAGGTGATTTAAAGAACGCCTTAAAAGATGCTATTTTAGATGGGATTATTCCTAACGAACGAGAAGCTGCTTTGAGTTTTTTAATGGCAAAAGCAAAAGAAATTGCTTAGATTTATATAGAATTTTAATTGATAATATATGGCTGCTGATCTACTGGCGGATTTAAACACATTGGCTGATCAAGGCGATTACAGCCAACTTTCGCGTAAATTACTGGATATTTCTATTGATCATCCGTTAAATCCTGCGATCGAACACTCCATTTATCAATTCAGGAAATCCTATTTATACCCTACCGAAAATTCCAAATCCGAATTAAAAGGTCAGGCAGCAGAATTGCTCCATTCATTAAAGCCGATTACTTTTTCACAAAACAAAAATCAAAATACCGCTTTGGTATGCAATGCTCATAACATAAGCAAACACTTCATAAATGGAGGTTCTCCCTTTGTATTGAAACCATTAAACGTAGAGCTAAAGTTTGGACAAATTACAGGTATTGTAGGTGAAAACGGAAATGGCAAAACAACCTTATTGCGCATTCTGGCCGGAGAATTATCAAGCGATACCGGCACTATAACCTACCCTGCCTTATATGCCGACGACAGTAATTGGTACAAAGTAAAATCAGAATTTGTTTTTATCCCTCAACGCATTCCGCGTTGGTATGGAAGTTTACTAGATAACCTGCGTTTTTTTGCCAGTATACATGGCATTAAAAATGTTCAAAATAACAAGCAAATTGAATACATTTTATTCCGCCTGGGATTAGATAAATTCCGGAATCTTAAATGGAGTGAATTATCAAGCGGGTACCGTTTACGATTCGAATTAGCCAAAGCAATTATGCGTCGCCCAAAACTCATTTTATTAGACGAACCTCTGGCAAACCTTGATATCAATGCCCAACAGTTGTTTCTTCAGGATTTGACGTTTTTTGTAAAATCAGAAAAACATCCGCTGAGTATTATTCTGAGCTCTCAGCAATTACACGAAGTAGAAAGTATTTCGGATAATATTATTTTCATAAAACAAGGCCAAACCATCTATAATGGTAATCAGCAATCGTTTGCTAATGAACGTTTAACCAATACCTTTGAAATAGCCGGCAGCTTTAGCAGAGAACAATTACAGCAAATATTTTCAGGGTATGATATTAAAACTGAAGACTCAGGTACTACAACGGTCGTAACGGTTAATAAGGACATTACAAATGATATTTTCTTACAAACCCTCCTATCCAATAAAATAACAGTTAGTTATTTCAGGGATATCAGCACCTCTACCCGAAAATTATTTCATAAAGATATTTAAGCACTTTCTTTTTTATAGTGTATAATGGGAAGAGTCCTCAATAGAGTGTTTGCCTGTCTCTTGAAAAACTTATTCAGTGGTATGCTTTGCATCCGGTAATACATTGCTCATATCCCATTCCAGTTTCTTCACAAAATCATGTTGACGCACTTTGCAGTTTTCCATGGTACAGATATAACAAGACTTAGGTAAGCAAGGATCGGAATGAATAAAAAATTCCACCTCGTGGTTATATTCCTGCGTTGCGAGTTTATCTACAGCGTCTACCTCTGCATGCGCTTCTTCCAGGGTATAGTACCAGGGCAATGTCATATGACAATCCACATGAACTACCGATCCGTATTTTACCACTCTTAAATTATGAATATCGATCCAGCTTGGTTTTCGTTTAGCATTTAATACCTTAACCAAATGTTCAATTTTAACCAGATCTGCTTTATCCAATAAATTAAATACCGATTCTTTTAATAAATGAAAACCTGTATAGGTAATTAAAATACCAAGTCCCATGGTAATAACATAATCTACCCAAAAAGCATGTGTAAAATACATAATAACCAAACCAATCACCAATCCTATACTACTCCAGGTATCGGTTAATAAATGTTTCCCATCTGCAAGCATGGTGGATGAATTTAACAACGTTCCTTTGTTGATCAATATTCTGGCCAATATATAATTAACAATGCCCGAAAAAAGAGAAATACCAAGCCCGATATCTATATTTTGCAGATCATGAGGATTAAAAAATGCTAAAACCCCTTTTATAAACATGGCTATCCCGGCCAAAGTAACCATTCCTCCTTCTACCCCGGTTGAAAGAAATTCAATTTTGCCATGCCCATAGGGATGATCCTCATCTTTGGGCTTAGCCGCATAATATAAGCTGTATAATGCAAAGGAACCTGCCAGTATATTTACAATAGATTCTATCGCGTCTGTTAAAATAGCACTGGAAGAGGTAAGATAATATGCCAGAAATTTCAATACCATTAAAGCAAACCCAATTCCTAAAACCATTTTCATGGTTTTTATTTTTATATGATTTTGGTTTTGAGTCATGGTTATGATTACTTTTTGGGCGGCCTGTGAAGGTATGAAATTTGATTAAATAGAGTATTGGGAAATTTAAACGACTTTAACAAAACTTTAAATAACTGATTACGTATAACTTATGTGTTGGCATTAATTATTGTTCTTTTAAATGTTGGAAAATTATACACACTAATACTTAAAGCTATGAAAAAATTACTCATTCCATACGATTTCTCAGAACCATCGAGCAATGCGCTTAATTATGGTATAGAGATGGCGAAATACCTTTCTGCCAATATAGTGTTATTACACATCAATCAAATACCGGTTATGAATTCGGAGTTCGGCTTATCGGGATATTCCATTACAGAAACTTATAAAGAACATGAAAGCGCTTTAAAGAAAATTGCCGAAGATATAAAACTACGAGAGCCTTTAATTGAAGAAGTGCTCTATTATTGCGAAATAGGCGATGCTACTGATGTCATTATTGAGTTTAGTAATGTACACCAAATCGACCTGATTGTTACCGGTATTGGTGGTCATGGAAATGCATTTATGAAGAACTTAATTGGTAGTACCGCTGTTTCTGTGGCACGGGGCATTAACGATCCCTTAATTATTGTTCCGCCTGATGTGGTATTTAAAAAGATTACAAATATTGCTTATGCCTGTGATTACGACTGCCAACTGGAAGAAAGTGCCACGTTAATAAAGGTGAAATACATTAATACGTTGTTTGATTCCACTCTTCATATTTTACACGTAATTCCGCAAAACCACGAATTAAACACCACCGAATCCACAGTAGATAAGTATGTTGAACATGCTTTGGAAAAAGTAGAACATAAAACCTATATTATTTCTGAAAATGATACGACTGAAGGGCTTCTTAATTTCATTAAATATCATGAAATCGATATGATCATTATAGAACCTAAGAAACATTCTTCGTTATACCATTTGTTTCATTTCAGTACAACCAATGCAATGGCCTTTTACAGCCCGGTACCCGTGTTAACCATTCATGGTTAAACTGCCAAAACAGATTGATAAACACATCCTTAAAACTGAATAAATCTTTTAGGATGTGTTTTTTATTTAGGTAAAATATTTAATTTTAACCTTATTAAATAGTACCACTTTATCAGTCTAAAATTATTATTTATGCAAAAATCACATTTGAAATCCACTTATTTTATCAGTTTAGTTTTAATTTCCTGCATCATTTATTTATCCTCTTGTGGTTCAACTACAAAAAAAGAAGAAAACGCTACAGCTGAAAATGTAAAACCCGAATTAAGCTGGCGTGATATCCGAAGAGCCGGAACTGCTGATGGTGGACGCTTTTTCGAAGATAATCTTGGAAATAAATTATTTAATGGAGCTGTTTTTTATAATGCCTTTGAGTTTAGCGGTGGTTACTGCGTAGTAATAAAATTAATCAATGGCAAAAAATTAAATGGCGTTATCAATTCAAAAGGAGAAATGGTGATCGATTGCAAAACAGAAGATCATATTCACAGCTACGATCACGGTTTTTTTGAAGTTTCTAAAGAAAAAACCGGCTATATGGATAGTACAGGTAAAATGGTAATGCCAATGGTATATAGGCAAAGCCGGGGAATTGAAAATGGATTAATCAGAATTGAATTAGATGGTAAATGGGGTGTGATCAACTTAAAAAATGAAACCATTGTTCCTTTTAAGTATGATAAAATTGGATACTGGGCCAATGATATTGCGCTGGTTAGCATCAGAAAAAACTACAAAGATTTTTACGGTTACATTAATAAAAAAGGTGAACAGCTTATCGACTGTCAGTATGATGATGCTCTTGACTTTGAACATGGGATTGCCTTAGTGAAAAAAGGAAAAAAAATAGGTTTTATTAATCAAAAAAATGAATACAGTCAAACAGGAACCAGTAATGAGAATTCACGTTTTGTGATGGAAGAAGGCTACATCGTTTTGAGCAAAGATAAAAAATGGGGATATATTGATACTACAGGCAAAGAGATCATTCCTTTTAAATATGATTATCTAGGATTGCCTTCAAAAAACAGAGATGTAATTGCCACAATCGGAAACAAATCCGAAACAATTCACCTGAAAAAAATGTAAACTTCTTATTACATTTTTCTTTCTATACTTTATGTAATGTCTTCCATTTTACGCCTTCTTTTTCGAAATAGGCCACACTTTTTTGTAAACGGCTGCCATACCAGCTAAACAACTCGCCATCTACCAAAAAAACCGATACACCGGGTAATTGTTCTTTTAATTCATTCAGGTGTTTTTCTTTAAATGGAAAAGGTTCGGAAGATAAAAATATTATTTCAGGATTTAGCTCTCTAATAGCCTCTACCGTGAGTTCCGGATAGCGGGAATCTGTATCCGAAATAACATTTTCCAGGCCTATTCTTGATAACATATCGCCAATAAATGTTCCTCTACCTGCGGCCATATAGGGTTTCCAGATCAGGTACAAAACAGTTTTTTTGAGTTGAGCTAAATTCTGAAAAGAGGTTTCAATGTTTCCCAAAATTTCGTTTGCTTTTTGCTGTGTATTTGTCAGCTCCCCAATGGCATGTATTGTTTTTAATGCATCCGGAAGTGTATAAATATCGCTCATCCATACATTAAATTCTTTTTGTAAGGCTTCTATCTGGCTTCTTTCATTTTCTTCTTTGTTACCAATAATAAGATCAGGTTTTAACGTACGGATTTTTTCTATACTGAGCGTTTTGGTTCCTCCTACTCTATAAACAGAGGTAAACAATTCGTTGGGGTGAATACAAAATTTGGTAATACCAACCAATTTATCTCTTAAACCCAGATCCCAGAGCAGTTCAGATTGTGATGGCACAAGCGAAACAATTCTTTTTGGGTAAGTGGTCAACTCTATGGTATTATTCAACTGATCGGTAAAAAGCATGCGCTAATTTCAGAATAATACTGCATATTTGCTACCCAAATGAACTCTACTTTTAAAGCCCATATCTCCCTGTTTATTGCGCAGGTTATTTATGCTTTAAATTATTCCATCGCAAAAGATCTTATGCCAAATCACATTAGTCCGTTTGGCTTAGTAATGATGAGGATTGGAGGAGCTTTCATTTTATTTTGGCTGGTATCTTTTATGATTAAGCCTGAAAAAGTGGAGAAAGCCGATCTTAAAAAAATGGCGCTTTTGGCTCTTTTTGGTGTTGCCATTAACCAGATCTTTTTTATATGGGGTTTGAGTTTATCCACTCCCATCAACTCTGCTATTATTATGGTAAGCAATCCCATAGCCGTAATGCTGTTCACTATTTTTATATTGAAAGAAAAAGCGACAGCCTTAAAACTAACCGGCCTTGGATTTGGAGTATTTGGAGCCTTAACCCTTCTGTTATTTAATTCAAAAGGCTCTTTTGCCATAGGTAGCGAAACCATTAGAGGTGATGTAATGACCCTGGTGAACTCCTTATCCTGGGCAGTTTTTGTAGTAATGGCCAAACCTTATATGCAAAAATACCATACGGTTACAGTTATGAAATGGGTATTTTTATTTGGTTTTATTTATGTATTTCCTATTGGTTTTCCCGACCTTCTTAAAGTAGAATGGGCTCAGCTCTCTTCACAAACGCTGTTTGCCATGGCCTTTGTGGTAATAGCCACTACATTTTTAGCTTATCTCTTAAATATGTTCGCCTTAAAATCGTTAAGCTCATCAGTAGTAAGTATGTACATTTATTTGCAACCCTTTTTAGCCACGCTTATTGCCATTGCATGGGGAAAAGACCATTTAAATCCTATCAAAATTGTGTCGGCAGCATTTATTATTACCGGTGTTTACCTTGCGGGTAAAAAGAAAAATGAAAGCCCGGTTAAAGACTAAATTTTCACAAATCTAAAGGACATACGTTAAATTTATTTATATTTAAGTCATTAAAAACATCCACTTTAATTCATTTCATATGGTTCACATATTATCTCAACAACATTCTATTTTTAATCAATTTATTGCTGAGCTCCGCGATACTCAAATTCAAACAGACAGCATGAGATTCAGAAGAAATTTAGAGCGCATTGGAGAAGTGATCGGTTATGAAATTTCTAAAACCATGGATTATGAAACACGCGAAACAATTACTCCACTTGGTATCGCACATACAACTCATTTAAAATCACAACCGGTTATTGCCACTATTCTACGTGCAGGTTTACCAATACATATGGGGGTTTTAAATTATTTCGACAGAGCTGATAATGGTTTTATTTCTGCCTATAGAAGACATCACAAAGACAATACATTTGATATCCATGTAGAATATGTATCAAGCCCAAACATTGACAATAAAGTGTTAATCATGTGTGATCCTATGATTGCTACTGGTTCTTCTATTGTATTGGCCTATAAAGCTATTTTAGCAAAAGGCACTCCGAGTCATGTACATATTGTTTCTGCCATTAGCAGCAAACAAGGTGTTGATTTTGTAAAAGCCAATATGCCTACACAAAATTTCACGATCTGGTGTGGCGCAGTTGATGAAGAATTAACGGCACATTCCTACATCGTACCGGGTTTGGGAGATGCCGGTGACCTCGCCTTTGGCGAAAAAATCTAACGTCCATGGAAGCCTCCGAAATCTGGAAATACATTTCTGTCTTTTTATCCTCTACATTATTCTTCTCTAAAATAGGGATGCCAACAGCTGTAACACTTTTTAAATTTCATTATTTAAAAGTGGTTCTTACAAGCAGTGCGGGTGCTATATTCAGCACTGTTGTTTTTACCTATTTAAGTGATGTGATCTTAAAATGGTGGAATAAATTAAAATACAGATTCATTAAAAATAAAGGCCCTAAAAAGAAATTCACTAAAATTAACCGGTTTGTTATAAGAATTAAACACCGTTTTGGATTAGCCGGTATTGCTGCTTTAGCGCCGTTTATTATTTCTATTCCCTTAGGTGCCTTTTTAGGAGAACGCTTTTATAAAGATAAACGTAAGGTTATTCTCTACATCAGTATTTCTACCATTTTATGGAGTAATATATTGTACGTTGTGTATTATTTCTTATACCATTCCGTAAAATCAATGGCCCTCTGATTTATTTTATTTGGCTAACGATAGGATGGTTATCAATCAACCTTAATAAATTTAGTAACCAGTTTAGTCGTATCTGAAAGAAGTGTTAATGTATAAATTCCTGTAGGAAAATCGGTTAAAGAAATAGCCAACTGCTCTTCACTTGCCTGGACTTTAAATACTTCTTCTCCTAATACGTTTGTAATAATGGCTGTGTAATTATGTTTCAAGCCTGTTGAAACCCATACGGTTTCTTTGGCAGGATTAGGGTATAAATGTACCAATGATTGGTTATTTTCGTTTACAGAAGTAGCAGCCTGCTGATGGATAACACCCACCGCATCCAAGTCAAAACCACCACTACCAAAGGCTGTAGGCCATGGGTCGTTTACTTTATGGTTATTCATATCACGGGTGCAATATTGATTTTGAATGCAGCCTACCACATCAATTATTTTAATATGTGTAATGGCCTGTTTGTTTAATAACGCTGTTCCGGGAATATCAGCAAGATCAAAGGGGGTTCCGTACAAAGACCTGTATTTTCCTGCGAAATTATTAATCATCGTTGGATCGGTTGTCCCGAAACTTCCTGTTTGAACGGTTTCATCTGTGTTACTTGTAGCAGGAAATCTAACATAGTTAACGCCATCACTACTTGCTTCAACAAAAGCTAATTCTAAAAAAGTATCACTAAAACTATTTTCAAAAATAGCCAGGTCCGGCCCTGCACCATCCATAATGGGATGATTAAATTGTATAATGGCATAACCACCGTCTCCTAAACTTACCACGCCGGTTGTTCCGGCAATTCCATATGCCGAAGCGCTATCGCCCACATTGGCATAAGCTCCTGAGGTTACAGAAATATCCTGTAAGCCCCTTACTATTTTACATTTTGTTGCCCAGCCAATAAATGCAGAACTGTCTTTGTACATCGCTGTTGTTCCTGCTTGTCCCGCAGCCGGAGCAAACTGAGCAGAAGTTGTTAAACTAAAAAAAAGTAAGCACGAAAAAGTGCTGAAAATAATATGATGTTTCATTAAAACTGATACAATGCCTTTATGAGTCTTTTTCCCGAAACTCTAAACATCGGTTTTATCGATAGGTTTTCTGACTTGTTCCTGTTATGCACCTTCCCATTACAACGGGTTGTAACAGTGGCAAAAAAAAGCATAACACCTTACAGAACTTACAGCTGCGGGTACAGTTTTAGACTTAAACCAAATTCCCTATTCAACGCGGCAAATATAACAATTTATCAAATAAAGTTAAAAAAGGCTCATTTTAAACGATTATGGGCATTCTGCCACAAAGTCTTAAAATGGAAATGGCACAATAATCGTATATTCAAGTGTAATATATAGAAACTACAGATATGACTTTCTTCAAAAATAACGATAAACTGCCCTTTGAGCCACTAATGGACGAGGACACCGATTTTATACCCCTCCTTTCCAGCGAAGACGAAGATAATATGCACGCGGAAAAAATTCCGGATATTCTGTCAATATTGCCGCTGCGCAACACGGTTTTATTTCCGGGCGTGGTTATTCCCATTACGGTTGGCCGCGACAAATCCATCAATTTAATTAAAGAAGCTTATAAAGGTGATAAAACCATTGGTGTGGTTACTCAAAGAAACGACCTGGTAGAAGATCCTGAACCGGAAGACCTTTACAATGTTGGTACTGTAGCTCGTATTATTAAAATGCTTCGTATGCCCGATGGAAATACAACCGTGATTATCCAGGGAAAAAAACGCTTTAAAATAAAAGAATTCATTCAAACAGAGCCTTATTACAAGGCAAGAACACAATCGTTTGAAGAAACCCGTCCTGAAAAAGACGATGAAGAATTCCAGGCAATTGTATCAGGGTTAAAAGATACCGCATTACAAATCATTCAAAAATCTTCTCACATACCAACAGAAGCAGGCTTTGCATTAAACAATATTGAAAGCCAGAATTTTATGGTAAACTTTATTTCTTCCAATATGCATGCTACATCCGCTGAAAAGCAAAGTATGCTGGAAGTACCTAATTTAAAGGAAAGAGCTACCATGGTGTTAACTCACCTGAGTAGAGAATTACAAATGCTGGAACTCAAAAACCAGATCCAGAATAAAGTAAAAGTTGATATTGATAAACAGCAACGTGATTATTTTTTACACCAGCAAATTAAAACCATACAGGAAGAGCTTGGAGAAAAAAGTCATGAGCAGGATATTGAAGAATTAAGAGAACGTGCCTTAACCAAAAAATGGAATGCGGAAATTGCAGAAGTATTTGATAAGCAATTAGGGAAGTTAGCACGTATGAACCCTAATTCTGCTGAGTTTGGGGTGCAAACCAATTATGTAGAGTTAATGCTGGATTTACCCTGGGGCGAATACACCACAGATAACTTTGATTTGAAGCATGCCGAAACCATTTTAAACGAAGATCATTTTGGATTGGATAAGGTGAAAGATCGTATTTTAGAACACCTTGCCGTATTAAAATTAAAAGGGGATCTGAAAGCTCCAATCCTTTGTTTATATGGCCCTCCGGGAGTTGGTAAAACATCCTTAGGAAAAAGTATTGCAAAAGCCATTGGCAGAAAATATATACGTATGAGCTTAGGTGGTTTAAAAGATGAAAGTGAAATTCGCGGACATCGTAAAACCTACATTGGTGCTATGCCCGGAAGGATTTTACAAAATCTGAAAAAAGTACAATCATCTAACCCGGTTTTTATTTTAGATGAAATTGATAAAGTAGGAAATGATTACCATGGTGATCCATCTTCGGCATTATTAGAGGTTTTAGACCCTGAACAAAACTCAACATTCTACGATAATTTTTTAGAGAATGATTATGACCTCAGCAAAGTGTTGTTTATTGCTACTTGTAACAATTTATCTACTATACAGCCTGCCCTGCGCGACCGTATGGAAATTATTGATGTAAGTGGTTATACCGTTGAAGAAAAAATTGAGATTGCCAAACAACATTTATTACCTAAACAAATTGAAGAAAACGGTTTGAAAAAATCGCAGTTAAAATTAAGCGATAAACAACTGGAATATATTATTGAAAATTATACAGCAGAAAGCGGCGTTCGTAATTTAGAAAAACGCTTATCTAAAATTGCCCGTAATGTCGCAGTAAATGTGGTAAAAGAAAATGCTGTTCCAAAAATAAGTGAAGAATCCATTTCTAAAATATTAGGCCCATCGCATGAAAAGGCCAAATACCAAGGGAATGATGTACCGGGTGTTGTTACAGGTTTAGCATGGACGCAAGTGGGTGGCGATATTCTATTTATTGAAACCAGCTTATCAAAAGGAAAAGGCGCTAAATTAACGCTTACAGGTAATTTAGGAGAAGTGATGAAAGAAAGTGCGACTCTTGCTTTAGAATATATTAAAGCCCATAACGAAGAGTTAAACATCAATTCAGAGGTATTTGAAGAATACAACATTCACGTACACGTTCCGGAAGGCGCAACTCCTAAAGATGGCCCTAGCGCGGGAATTTCCATGCTTACTTCGTTAACATCGGCCTTAACCAAACGCAAAGTTAAAAAGAACTTAGCGATGACAGGCGAAATTACTTTACGTGGAAAAGTGTTACCCGTTGGCGGAATAAAAGAAAAGATACTGGCAGCTAAACGTGCCGGTATTAAAGAAATTATTTTATGTGCCGATAACAAAAAAGATATCGATGATATCAATGTAAATTATTTAAAAGGACTTAAATTTCATTATGTAAATCAAATGAATGAAGTGTTGGAGCTGGCGTTGTTGAAGTAAGAAACAAACAGAGGCAGAACAAAAATAACTTATTTCAGGACGAGGCATAATCCAAAAAAAAGGCACAAGATTAAAAATTAATCTTGTGCCTTTTTTTCGTCTTTAATCTTTTATTTACTTTTTCCCCTGGGCATCAACTACTGCAATCGTGATCATATTTACGATCTCTCTTACAGAGGAACCTAACTGCAATACATGCACCGGTTTTTTTAAGCCCATTAATACAGGTCCTATAGCTTCCGCTCCACCTAATTCCTGCAATAATTTATAGGCGATATTTCCTGCCGCAAGATTAGGAAATATAAATGTATTCACGTCTTTATCCACTAAACTGCTAAACGGGAATTGTTCTTTTAATAATTCATTGTTCGTAGCGAAATTTGCCTGAATATCTCCGTCAACAACTAAGCCCGGATAATTTGTATGAAGAATTTTAACGGCTTCCTGAACCTTGGTAGGAATTGCCCCGCCTGCTGATCCGAAATTAGAATAAGAAAGCATGGCCATTTTTGGAGTGATGTTGAATTGCTTTACTGTACTTGCTGTAAGCACGGCAATGTCGGCCAATTGCTGAGCAGTAGGATCAACATTCATGGTTGTATCCGCAAAGAAATAAGGTCCGCGTTTTGTAACCATAATATATAACCCGGCTACACGCCCTACTCCCTCCTGAACACCAATGATATCCAACGCAGGTTTAATTGGCGCTCCATACTTACGCGTTAATCCGGAAATCATTGCATCCGCCAATCCCAGTTCTACCATGGCAGCTCCAAAATAATTACGATCGCGCATTAATTTACGGGCATCATATTGTGTTAAGCCACGGCGTTGACGTTTTTTCCATAACAGATCACCAAATTCATTACGTCTTTCTTCTTCTTCAGGCAACCAGGTATCAATAATAGGCATATCACCCATATCAAGTCCGTGTTCTTCAATTAAAGCAAGGATCTTTTCTTTATTACCTAATAAAATAGGTTTAGCGATTCCTTCATCTTTAGCGACCTGCGCGGCTTTTAATATTTTATACGTGTCTGCTTCTGTAAATACAACACGTTTAGGATTAGATTTGGCCTTGTTAGCCACGCTTCTCATCAGTTTATTGTTTTTACCCAAACGGTTATCCAATTCCAAACGATAAGCTTCCCAATCGGTAATAATACGCTTTGCAACGCCACTGTTAATAGCAGCCCTTGCTACGGCTGAACTTACAGTAGACATTAAACGGTTATCAATTGGTTTTGGAATGATATAGTCGGTTCCGAAATTCAGATTTTTAGATCCGTAAGCCAAATTTACATAATCCGGCACATTTTCTTTTGCTAAAGAGGCAATAGCTAATGCTGCCGCGAGTTTCATTTCTTCGTTGATGGTGGTTGCCCTTACATCCAAAGCTCCTCTGAAAATAAAAGGGAAACCCAATACGTTATTTACCTGGTTAGGATGATCACTACGGCCTGTAGCCATAATAATATCAGGGCGTGAGGCAATAGCCTCTTCATAAGATATTTCAGGAGTTGGATTTGCCAGGGCAAATACGATACAATTTGGAGCCATAGAGCGAACCATATCCTGGGATAAAATATTTCCCTTTGATAATCCTACAAAAACGTCTGCGCCTTTAATAGCTTCTTCCAGGGTATTTTTACTGGTATCTTCAGCGGCAAAAAACGCTTTATACTGGTCGAGGTCTGTTCTTTTTTTATGAATAACCCCTTTACTATCCAGCATTAAAATATTTTCTTTTTTAACCCCCACAGCAATGTACATTTTAGCACATGAATTTGCAGAAGCTCCGGCTCCATTAATTACAAGTTTTACCTCGCTCATTTTTTTACCGGAAAGTTCTACCGCATTTAATAACCCTGCAGAAGAAATAATGGCTGTACCATGCTGATCATCATGCATTAAAGGAATATTCAGCTCTTCCTTTAAGCGACGTTCTATTTCGAAACACTCGGGGGCCTTAATATCTTCTAAATTAATTCCTCCAAAAGTGACAGCAATATTTTTAACGGTATTTACAAACTCATCAATGTTTTTTGTGTCAATTTCAATATCAAACACGTCAATATCCGCAAATATTTTAAAGAGTAAGCCTTTACCTTCCATTACCGGCTTTGAAGCCAAGGCTCCAATATCACCCAAACCTAAAACGGCAGTACCATTGGAGATTACAGCTACTAAATTTCCTTTAGCTGTGTATTTGTAAGCATCTTCGGGGTTCTTTTCAATTTCTAAACAGGGTTCGGCTACACCGGGTGAATATGCCAGGGTTAAATCGCGCTGGGTGCTGTATGGTTTAGTGGGAATTACTTCTATTTTTCCGGGTCTTCCTTGGGAGTGATAATCTAAAGCGTCTTGCTTTCTGAATTTAGCCATAAATGTTAAATTTTAAGAGAACGAATGTACATTTAATTCAGGAAAAAGTCAAATAAGAGTTTGGGCCAAATTATGGAACGATTGAGCCAATGAAACCCTTTAGTGATTGGAAATGAGCCACTAAATGAAACAGCGATAATAGTGTTTGCTGATCAAAAAACAGATAAGTTATTGTAGAATATTACCCTGTTTTAACTAAATAAAACGCTCCGCATGCTTATAGAACCGAGGTCAAAGCTTTCTGTAAAATACATCAGGGTATCTGTTTTATCTCTTAGCCCTAAAGTGTATATCAGGGGCAGGTAATGATCGTTCGATGGGTGGGCTATGGTAGCCAGTTTCCCGAGCTTTAAATAATTAACCAGGTTTTCCGGTGTATTATTATCTATATTTTTCTTCACAAAGGCATCAAACTCTACCGCCCAGTCTAAGGGTTTGCCATCATTAAAACTAAGCATACCCAGGTTATGAACTACGTTTCCGCTCCCCACAATTAAAACGCCTTTAGTTCTTAAAAAAGCCAATTCCTTTGCTAATTGAAAATGGTATTCGGCCGGTTTTGTATAATCAATACTCATTTGGAATACCGGAATGTTTGCCAGCGGGTACATCGATTTTAAAACGCTCCATGCACCGTGATCTAAACCCCATTCAAAATCTTCATGCACAGCTGTGTATTTTACCTGCTCAATAGTCATTTTAGCATAATCCACTGCTCCTTTGGCAGGATATTGTTGTTTAAATAATTCTTCGGGAAAGCCACCAAAGTCATGAATAGTCATAGGATTTTCAGCCATGGTTACAAAAGAACCCTTTGTTAACCAATGCGCCGAAATACACAAAATAGCTTTTGGTTGAATAATTTTTTTGGCAATGGCTTCCCACTCTTTTCTATAAATATTATCAGTAATGGCATTCATAGGGTTACCATGACCTACAAATAATAAAGGCATTTTTTCATTCACAGGTTCACTACCTACTCTATTTACAAAATCTTTTAAATTCATTGCTATACTACTAAAGGGTAAGATACTCAAATATTTTAAAAATGTTTTCCGTTCCATTTATTATAAGCTATAACAAATTTACTAAATATTTGTTCATACAACAGTTGTGTTTTAATGAGCCTGTGTAGGATGATAGCTATACCTTAATTTTTTCCTATCTTAGATACTTATTAAATTCTACCAGATGATAAAAAAATTATATGCTTTTGTATGTATTATAGCTATTACCGGCATTTCCGCTCAAACTACTGTAGTTGACAGTATCATTTCAGGAGGCATTTACAGATCTTACCGCTTATATGTGCCCACCATTTATACGGGAACCAGTGCTAGGCCTTTAATTATTAATATGCATGGATATACCAGTAATGCACAACAGCAACAGCTCTACAGCAATTTTATGCCTATTGCCGATACCGCAAACTTCTTAATGGTGTTTCCTAATGGAACGTACTCATCGGGACAACGGTTCTGGAATGCAGGCCTCTCAGCTACCCTCGTGGATGATATTGGTTTTATATCTCATTTAATTGATTCCTTAAAGGCTCAGTACAATATTGATATGAACTCTGTGTATTCAACAGGTATGAGCAATGGTGGCTTTATGAGCCATACACTGGCCTGCGAACTAAGCAACCGTATTACGGCCATTGCATCGGTAACAGGCGGTATTTTTACCACTCAATACGGCACTTATTGCCACCCGACTAGACCTGTTCCGGTTATGCAAATACATGGTACGGCTGATCCTACGGTACCTTATGCAGGAAACACATCGCAGGGGATGATGCCCATTGATTCGGTTGTGAAATACTGGGTGGTGAAAAACGGTTGTACTACTATTCCTGTATTTAGTAATGTTCCCAATACCAACACTAGTGATGGCTGCACAGCCGAACATTATGTTTACAACAACGGCAATTTAGGAAGCACTGTAGAACTTTATAAAGTGATTGGCGGCGCTCATACCTGGCCCGGATCGCCTTTTACCATTGGTGTAACCAACCAGGATTTTAATGCTTCAGTGGAGATCTGGCGTTTTTTCAGAAAATATAAGTTAAACACATTAACTTCTGTTGCTAATGTGGCCAAAGAAACCCATTCATTGACTCTTTTCCCAAATCCGGTAGCCGATATTTTAAAATTCAGTTTTCCCGACAGTAATACGACTCCTGTATCCATAAGGGTTACCGATGTTTTAGGAAAAATGATGATTCAGGAAACGCATTCAAACGGAAACGTTAACACGTCTGTATTAACACCGGGCGTTTATATTTTATCGGTTATGCGTGAAGGAACTGAAATTGCCAGAGCGAAGTTTCTGAAGGAGTAAGTAATTCTGCCCCCTCCCGGGGGTAGAAATATTCTTTTATAATAATTACTTCTTAAGAATATCTTTTTTGTACTCAGGTAACAATCCCAAAAACTCATTAATGGTTGTTTGCAGATCCGTTGATGTTCCCCTTCCTCCGGCAGCATTGATATGCCCACCACCGTTAAAATATTTCCGGGCAAACTGATTCACATCAAATTTACCTTTGCTTCTGAATGATATTTTGACTTTTCCTTCTCCCTCGCTAAAGAAGGCACAAAACGTAATTCCTTTAATAGAAAACGGATAGTTTACAATACCCTCCGTATCGCCTTTCTGGTGATTAAATCTTTGTAATTCTTTTTCAGTTAAGGATATATAAGCAGTTTGCATTTCAGGAATTACTACCATTTTTTCAGTTAAGCAATATCCTAATAACCTTACCCTACTTTCGCTGTAGGTATCGTAAATTGCCGAATGAATATCACTTGGAACAATACCTGTTGCCAGCAGATCTGCTAAAATGCGGTGTGTAGTTGGCGTTACACTATCAAAGCGGAAAGAACCGGTATCTGTCATTATCCCGGTATATAAACAGGCTGCAATCTGTTTATCGATCAGTTTTTTTCCGCCAAGGCCCACTATAAATTCATAAATTAATTCGCAGGTAGAACAGGCTTTTACATCATGGTACATCAATGTAGCGTATGTGTCGGGCTGTTGATGGTGATCGATCAATATTTTTTTAGCGGTAGACTGTTGAAGTAATTCGCCCAAACCTTCTAAGCGTGAGTAATTATTAAAATCAAGTGTAAAAATGAGATCGCTTTTGGCAATAATGGCTGCTGCTTTCTTTTGATGGTTACTAAATTCAACCACTTTTTTGTTTCCCGGCAACCATCTTAAAAATTCAGGGTAATCGTTTGGAGTAATTACGGTAACGTTTTTCTCTGTTTTTACCAAATAATTGTAAAGAGCCAGCGAAGAGCCCATGGCATCTCCATCAGGATTGTAGTGGGTTACAATAACAATGTTATTCGATTTTTTTAATAATGCCTTGAATTTCGGAAAAGAGTCTTTTTGCATATTTTGAATTTGTGCTGCAAATTTAGGTTATTTTGCCTCACTCATTTGATATAAAAACAATATTTGTATCTTTGCACCCTAAAAAAACAATAATGGCAGGAAATATCACCTTTACAATGATTAAGCCCGATGCAGTAGAAGCTAACAACATCGGCCCGATTTTAGCAAAAATAAACCAATCAGGTTTTAAAATTGTAGCTATGAAATACATGAAATTAAGCAAAGAAACAGCTGGTAAATTTTATGAAGTTCATAAAGAACGCCCTTTTTATGGAGAATTAGTAGATTATATGAGCAACGGACCAATTGTTGCAGCTGTATTATCAAAAGATAACGCAGTAGCCGAATACAGAACTTTAATCGGTGCTACAGATCCAACTAAAGCTGATGAAGGAACAATCCGTAAATTATTTGCTAAATCTATTGCTGCTAATGCCGTTCACGGTTCTGATAGCGATGAAAATGCAAACATTGAAGCAAACTTTTTCTTTTCTCAAACAGAAAGATTTTAAGTAATTAAATACATTTTTTTATAAATCTGAGGGCTGCATTTTGTAGCCCTTATTTTTTATATTTACATTAAAATAAACACGTTGAAAAAACTAATTCCTCCTTTTCTTAAAAAACTTGACAACTATTTACTTCTAAATCATCCGTTAATATGGGTTAGCAGAATTCATTATGTTGTATTTGTTGGAATTATAATGAGTGCCTTTTCAGTGCTTGTAGGAACGGTGATCCCTTTAAATATATCCCAAACGCAGGATCTGGGCCTGTGGTATTTTCTGTTTACGATCATAGCTATAGTAGCGCTTTGCTTCTGGATCTATCACAACGTGATCTTTAACATCGAAAAAAAATCCGGAAAAAGAAAATGGACAGATGAATACAAAATATTTTTCTTAAACTTTATCTGCGTGCTTATTTTTTCAACCTTTCCTCTTTCATTTACCGCCATTTATAATTCCCGTGTAGCACATACCATTTCAGATGAAGCATTTATTGATGATATTAATACTTTAAATATTGGTGAAACATATCTCATTAATAACATTAACAATTACCAATCCTATTTTGATAGTGCAAAACAAAACACCTATTATGATTTTAAACAATGTACCATCTTTGATAACTACACCCCCTGGAAAATAAGGTACGACAGCCTTAAGCTAAGAAACCTGTTATCAGGCTATGAAATAAAAGACATTTATAAGAACACACACACCGAGCAGGAAATTAAATCCCATATAAAAAATTATATAAACGTTTATAAAAAGTATCATTTTTACAGTAATGTTGCATCGAAAGATCCGTTGATACTATTTATAAAAGGTATGCCTACTTAACTAAGATTTCTCCGGTATTGGCCGATAATTTCAATTATAATTATTTTTATAATACTTATGAATTGGAAAGTATTTTAAATAATATATCCCAGGCTAAATTTACCCCTCTCTTTATTTGGGATACAGAGGTTTTACGCCTTATCTTTTATACCTGTTTGTATTTATCATTACTCATCATGCTATTTAAAATGGTGCAATGGAAGCAATTTTTAATCACGTTACTTTCCCTGATGATAGTCCCCATTATTTTATTTATTACGAGCCAACTAATACCCTATTCAAGCTATTCGAGCAAGCAGGATACGTTTGCTGTTTTACTCCTGCTTACCTTTTTTGTGGCGTTCCTGTTTATGCTGTCGGACATTGCGAAATCCAGAAAATTTAATGCCTTTAAAAACATTTGTTCTCAAATCGTTTATTTGGTAATGCCCGTGTTGCCCTTAATGATAGTATTACTTTGTAAAAGCTGGTTTTTCAACACGACTTATCCCTATAGTTATGCGCAGGAATCTATGGTTGCAGCCGTTACCACAGAAACCAATACAAATAACTACTATAACTCTGCAGAATATATTTATTATCAACTGGAGCAGAACTATTGGTCGAGAATGTATGATCTATGTGAGTGTATAGCCATGTATGGTGGTTTAGCGTTATTTGTTATTGTAATTGTACCGTTGATGAAACAACTTTTTGTTAAACAACTCGCCTTGCCCCGTAAAAGCTAATGCAGTTCCATTTAAACATTCAACCGGGGGTTAGTTCGCATCACATAGAACACCAGCATAACCTATTACTTATAGGATCATGCTTTACAGAACATATTGAGAAAAAACTACAGGGTCTTAAATTTAATTCTTCTGCCAATCCCTTTGGTATTGTGTTTAATCCTCTAAGCATTGCTAAAAGTCTTACTCGAATTTTAGATAAAGTGTACTTTACCGAACAGGATATTCTGGAAGAGGGAGATACCTGGATCTCCCTGGAAACACATAGCTCTTTATCAAAGCCCTCAAAACAGGAATTGCTTGATACGTTAAATACATTAATAGATGAGTGGTATACCAGGCTTAAAGCAGCCAATTGGCTCATTTTCACGTTCGGTTCTGCTTTTTATTACGAACACCTTGAATCGGGCAATATCGTTGCCAATTGCCATAAATTACCGGGAAAACTATTTCATAAAAACCTTAGTGAAACCACTCATATTATTTCGGATTACAACCTGCTTTTAAAAAAACTGGAAGTGTTCAATCCTAACTTAAACTTGATTTTTACAGTATCTCCTGTAAAGCATTTGCGTGATGGCGTTATCGAAAATAACCTCAGCAAGGCAATTCTTATACAAAGTGTGCATGCTATTATTAAACAAAACAAGCGGTGCCTGTACTTCCCGTCGTACGAATTAGTGAATGATGATTTGAGAGATTACCGCTTCTATGAAGCTGATATGGCACATCCCAACAAACAAGCCATAGAGTATGTCTGGGATAAATTCTCAGCTATGTTTTTTACTTCCGATACACAACAGGTAATTGCAAAAATACAGGAGATAAATTCAGCTATACATCACAGGCCCTTAAATATTCACAGTAAATCGTTTACAGAATTCAAAGCTGCTCAGCTAAAAAAATGTAGTGCATTACAAGCAGCCTATCCTTATTTGCAGTTAGATAAAGAACTCCACTACTTTTCCGGATCATGAAACAGATAAAACACATATTTTTTGATTTAGACCATACCTTATGGGATTTTGAAAAAAATTCGCGTGAAGCCATATTACATTTATTTATGGAAGATAAACTGAATGAGACTTGCAATACGGAGTTTGAATCCTTTTTACCGGTATATGAAGAAATCAATCACCAGCTTTGGCACCAGTATGGATTAAAACAAACAACCAAAGAGGAATTAAGGTACCAACGCTTTTACAAAACATTTTTACATTTTAAGTATGATGATGTGGAACTTGCTAAACGCTGGGCTGACGATTATTTAAAAATATCTCCCTATAAAACACATTTAATAGAAGGTACTTTAGATGTTTTAAATTATCTGAAACAAAAAAATTATGTGCTGCACATTATTACTAACGGGTTTAAAGAAGTGCAACATATAAAGCTGGATCATTCTAAACTTACCTCCTACTTCCAACACATTATTATTTCGGAAGATCATGGTGTAAATAAACCGGATATAAGGATCTTTGAGCTGGCACAACAATTATCAGAAGCTCAACACATAGAATGTATTATGATAGGCGATAATTACGATACGGACATCTTAGGGGCATTAAATGCAAATTGGAAAGCCATTCACTTATCCTCCATACCTCAGCAGAATTTACATTCTAACCTGTATCAAATTAAAAAATTAGTGGAACTAAAAAACCTCTTATAGCTATGGTTTAGCCAGCCATTTTTCAATCTCTGCCTGATCGAGCTCAATGTAATTTACCACATTTTCAACTACCGAATTATTTACCAGGTAAATAACAGGCATGTTTAAACCGGCTAAATAAACAAAGTTAGGACCGTTTAATATACAATAATCTATATTTCTTGATTTGGTATCTTCAAAAAACGGTTGAATATTTTTATAGTCTCCATTCAACACATAATAGATAGAAATAGAAGGATTTTTTTCTTTGATGAGTTTTATTTTTTTAGCAGCTACACGGCAATGAGGGCAGGTTAAACTCATAAACGCAATAATATGCTTTCCTTTACTTAAGCTTTTTGGAGCCTGGTGTATTTTATTATATTTATAAACACTATCTAATTCAAGTTTAAAACTGTCCTCTTTTTTGTTGAGGTAAGCAGAAGAAAAATTCAGGTCCACGTAATTTAAGATATGTGGTAAAGCAAATGCGGTTATAAACAAAGCTCCAAATGCCCATTTACCAGGCTTTTTAAAATCAAACCCGTTATAAAACCTGTATATGACCAAACATACCGCGATCATAATTACATTTTTAATCAGAGCCTGTAGTGGTGTCATAGAAATAGCCGTACCAAAGCACCCGCAATTACCATTATTTCCTGTATTTATTATTACAAAAATGAGGTAAATACAAAACACGATCAGTGATGCAATCGTCAATTTAATCGTAAAACGCTTTATGTAAAGTCCCATAATCAGCAAAAAGCCGATAAAAAACTCTAAACCAATCATAAACCTCGCTATAAAAGGTGCTAGACGCCACCCCCCGATTCCAAGATCTACAAAGGTGTATTCAAATGGCTCAATAGGGTTTAATTTTGTATAACCGCTATACAAAAACACCAATCCCATAAAGGAACATAACAGAAAAAAGAAGAGTTTAACCAGAATTGATTTCATAATATAAAGGCGAGCAAATGTAAATAATTTAAAACAAAAAAGCCTCCATAAATGGAGGCTTTCAAGTTAAATTGCACTAAATTATTTTAAAGTACAAGCTGTTTCAGTAGTAGTTTCGCTAGTATAACCAGTTCCGCTATTAGTGTTTTTGCTTGTAGTTCCATAACAACCTTGATCCATTCTAAAATATTTTTTAGTTTGTTTTTCAGCTGTAGTTTTGTCAGCAGAAGAAGTAGTTGTAGTTTGAGATACACTACCAGAAGTTGTAACTGTTGTAGTTGTAGTTGTACAATCACAAGTACGCTCTTTTTTACAAGATACAGTTGCAATTGAAATAACTGCAACAGCTAATAATATTGATTTTTTCATTTTAATATGTTTTTAGTGTTTTAAAATTATTTTAATTTACAATCGTCTGTTGTTGTAGAAGTCTGACCACCGTTGTTAGTGTGAGCACTTACGATTTTTTGGCAAAGAGTTTTTGCTTCAGATTTTTTAATTTTTTTGATAGTTACAGAAGATGTAGATGCAGATCCATTACCGTTTGTATTAACTGTAGTAGTTGTACACTCACATGTTCTGTCTTTTTTGCAAGATGCAAGGCTTAACGCCACAACTGCAAACGAAAATAACGCAATTTTTTTCATTTTTTAGGTTTTTTAAAGTTTGAGGCAAATATAAACACTTTTTTTAAATAACAAGTATCTAAAACAGGCGATTTGTTAAAAACACACCTGAAAACACCCCCTTAATAGATAATATAGAGTCATTTATCGATTATCTCATCTAAAGTTAACATATGCTTATTTTAACCCATACAAATAGCTTCATTTTACCTAAAAAAGAGTTGTTTTGTTAGTAATAAGTTATTTCGGGCTTAACAAAATAATTACAAAAAATAAAAGCTACCCTTTTGAGGTAGCTTCATCATTAAATGATCGAATTTAATTTATTTCAAAGAACATGCATCCCAATTATAACTTATTTTGTAACTATCGCAGGTTGTTTGAGCATCCTTTTTCTTTGTTTTCCCTAAATCGTAAGTTTTAGTGTAAGATAATCCGCTTATAGTGGCATTACATTCGCATGTACGTGCTTTTTTACAGGACGTAACCGTAAAAGCACCTAAAACGGCTGATAATAGAATAATTTTTTTCATAATTGTTTTAAATTTTCATTAAATATAATTACTTTTTCTTAATGGAAGTATACCCATTAGTGAGTATAAATCAGAACCATAGCTCAAAATGACTTTATTTTTCCACACTTACCCGTGGATAGTTTCTTTCTTCCCGTAGTTTTTTAAAACACTTGCCTCATAATCAAGCCATTGTTGCCATCTCGCATCTATATTTTCGGTAGCAGAGCCATATTTTCGGGCAAATCCAATAAACAAGGTGTAATGAGTGGCTTCACTGATCATTAATTCCCTGTAAAACTCTTTCAGGTCTTCATCATTTATCTGTTCAGATAATAATTTAAAGCGCTCGCAGCTCCTCGCCTCTATCATCGCAGCAAACAGTAACCGGTCAATCAACACGATTTCTTTTCTATGGTCTCCTTTTCGCATAAATTTATAGAGTTCGCCTACATATTCATCTTTACGTTCAAAGCCTAGCTTAAGCCCCCGGTCTTTTATTTTTTGATGAACCATTTCAAAGTGCGTCAGCTCTTCTTTAGCCAGCGTCAACATTTCATCTACGATATCAGTATGGTAAGGGTAACTGATCATGATAGACAATGCATTGGTTGCCGCTTTTTGCTCGCAATAAGCATGATCCGTTAAAATTTCTTCGATGTTTTTTTCGACAATGTTCACCCAGCGCGGGTCTGTCTCTAATTTTAAGCCTAGCATTCTTAACTAAATTATTGTAAGCCGCTAAGTTAAGGTGTTTTTCAACACCTGATGTACGGAATTTATAAGTTCATGACTTTTTAAATTCACAAATCGTATCCTACCTAATCTCTCAGCTTATCCAGCAAATTATTTAAGGTAATGATCTCTTCTTTTGTTAATGATTTAAATACGCTTTTCGAGTCTTCGTCTATCGCGTCCAGTGTCTTCAACAATTCCAGGCCTTTTTCTGTAATGACAATGTCCACACTTCTTCTGTCCATTGGACATTCCCTTCTTATCAAAAGGTCTTTCGATTTTAATTTATCTACAATCCGCGATGCATCGCTCATTCTGTCGAGCATGCGATCCTTTATTAATTTAATATTACAAGGATTAGGGTACTGCCCTCTTAATATGCGTAATACATTATACTGCTGTAATGTAATGTCAGTATGTTTAAAATAGGAATTGTAAAAGGAATTTAACCAATGTGAGGTATATAAAAGGTTAATAGCCAGTTTCTGGGTATCATTCTTAAATTTCTTTTGTTGTATTTCGTCTTCTAGTTTCAATACCGTACTTATTAAAAAATCCCCTGTAAATATATAATTTACAGGGGATTTGGAAATTAATTCAATTATTTTGCTTTTGTGATCTCTACATTAATATCTAATCTCACATCTTCACTTACTGCAACTCCACCAGCTTCTAATGCTGCATTCCATGATAAACCATAATCTTTACGGTTTATGTTACCAGTTACTTTAAAAGCATAACGCTCCATTCCGTAAGGATCTTTTACAATTTTAGAAGCACCAATAGCCACTAATTTAATTGGTTTAGTAACACCATGCATGGTTAAATCACCTATTAAAATATAAGTTCCTTTTACTTTACCCGGTTTCATAGAAGTACTTTTGAAAGTAATTTTTGGGTATTTAGCTACGTCAAAGAAATCAGGGCTTTTTAAATGACCATCTCTTTTTTCGTCATCAGTATTAATACTTGCTGCATCTACGTTAAAATCGATTTTTGCATCAGTAAAGTCAATATCCGCTTTTGAAGAAGCTACTTTTCCTTCGTAAATTTTAAATTTCCCTTCTGTTTCGCTCACCATCATGTGAGTTACAGCGAATCCTAATTTACTGTGAGATGCATCCACATTCCAGTTTGTTTGTGCGTTTACACCAATTGTTAAAGCCGTTACAGCTACTAATGTTGTTAATGTTGCTTTCATAAATGTTTTTGGGTTTAAGTTTAATATGGCACAAATGTATGTTACAACAATAGATGTTGCAACATTTAAAATTAAATTAATGTTAAATAAAAGCTAATTATCTATTTATCATAGAGATAAAAATACCATTTGGAATGGATACTTAAGACAAAACAATTAAGAAATTGTAATTAAATCCTAAAAAACAATATAAAATCCGCAAAACATCGCAATTTATTTTATCTTTGCTATCCTAAATTAAAACCCACATTTGTAAGTGGGAAACACTTTTTATGATAAAAATTACTTTACCAGATGGTTCCATCCGCGAATACCCAAAAGGAACCACCTCAATGCAAGTAGCACTGAGCATTAGCGAAGGCCTGGCACGAAATGTACTGGCAGCAAAAGTTAGCAACGAAGTAGTAGACGCTAACAAACCCATTAATCAGGATAGTACGGTAAGCTTACTAACATGGAATGATGCAGAAGGTAAAAATACCCTTTGGCACTCCTCTGCCCATTTATTGGCAGAAGCGTTGGAAGCACTTTATCCTGATGTTAAATTTTGGGTTGGCCCTCCTTTGGAGAATGGCTTCTATTATGATGTTGACTTAAACGGACAAACCTTAACGCCTGCCGATTTTGAAAAAATTGAAGCAAAGATGTTGGATTTAGCCCGTCAAAACAACGAATACATTCGCAAAGAGATTAGTAAGGCAGATGCTATTAAATATTTTACCGATAAAGGAGATAGCTATAAACTAGATCTTTTAGAGCGTTTGGAAGATGGCAACATCAGCCTATACACACAGGGTAATTTCACAGATTTGTGTCGTGGCCCACACATTCCTAACACTGGTTTTATTAAGGCTGTAAAAGTGTTGAATATTGCCGGTGCATACTGGAAAGGTGACGAAAAAAACAAGATGCTCACCCGTATTTATGGTATTGCATTCCCTAAAGATAAAGAGCTGAAAGAGTATTTAGTGTTATTGGAAGAGGCTAAAAAACGCGATCACCGTAAACTGGGGAAAGAGCTTGAATTATTTACATTCTCTGAGAAAGTGGGAGCCGGTTTACCATTATGGTTACCTAAAGGTGCCATGCTGCGTGAGCGTTTAATTAGCTTCATGCAAAAGGCGCAAACCAAAGCAGGGTATTTACCGGTTGTAACTCCTCATATTGCAAATAAAGACCTTTATGTATGTTCAGGCCATTATGAAAAATACGGGGCCGATTCTTTTCAGCCTATTAAAACACCTCATGAAGGGGAAGAGTTTTTCTTAAAACCAATGAATTGCCCGCATCACTGCGAAATTTATAAATCATCGCCAAAATCCTACAAAGATTTGCCGGTACGTTACGCTGAGTTTGGAACAGTTTACCGTTATGAACAAAAAGGTGAATTACACGGGTTAACCCGTGTGCGTGGCTTTACCCAGGATGACGCCCATTTATTTGTTCGTCCTGACCAGGTTAAAGAAGAGTTTTTAAAAGTAATTGATTTGGTGTTACATGTGTTTAATGCTTTGGATTTCAGAGAATATACGGCACAGATTTCTTTGCGTGATCCTGAAAAGAAAGATAAATACATTGGCTCCGACGAAAACTGGGCATTAGCAGAACAAGCTATTATTGATTCTGCTGCCGAAAAAGGATTAAAAACAGTTACCGAATTGGGTGAAGCTGCCTTTTATGGTCCGAAACTAGATTTCATGGTAAAAGATGCGATTGGCCGTAAGTGGCAGTTAGGAACGATCCAGGTAGATTATAATTTACCTGAGCGTTTTGAACTGGAATATACCGGTTCCGATAACCTAAAACACCGCCCGGTAATGATTCACCGTGCGCCATTTGGTTCATTGGAACGTTTTATTGCCGTTTTAATTGAGCATTGTGCCGGTAAATTTCCTCTTTGGTTAACCCCCGATCAGGTAGCTATTTTGCCTATCAGTGAAAAATATAATGATTATGCAAAAAAAGTTTTAGAATTGCTAAATAATTCCGATATTCGCGGCCTTGTTGACGAAAGAAACGAGAAAATAGGGAAGAAAATTCGTGACAATGAAGTAAACAAAATACCGTTTATGTTAGTTGTTGGCGAAAAAGAAGCGGAAGATGGAACTGTTGCAGTGCGTGAACAAGGTAAAGGCGATATAGGCACAATGACTATTGAAGACTTTGCAAAGTTGATACACACAACCATTGAAAGTGATTTTAAACAAAAAGTAACCAATTAATAACTAAAAAGCGGAGGTCATTATTAGCGTATTTAAAAAACCAATAAACAACAACAACAAAAACACAGGTCCGATTAAACCGGGTACAGCACCTGCTACACCCGTTCCTTTTAAACGTCCAAGAGGTTTAAGAGAAGGTTTTAAACGTCCGGGAGTTAAGGAAGAACAACATCGTATCAATAAAAACATACGAAATACACCACAAGTGCGTGTTGTAGGAGATGATATTGAAGCAGGCGTATACCCTATTGAAGAGGCTATTAAAATGGCGGAAGAATTAGGTGTTGATCTTGTGGAGATTGCACCAAATGTTGATCCACCGGTTTGTAAAGTGGTTGATTATGGTAAGTATTTATACGAACTAAAAAAGAAAGCAAAAGAAGTAAAAGCCAAAGCATCTAAAGTAGTGGTAAAAGATATCCGTTTTGGACCACATACAGATGAGCATGATTATTTATTCAAAAAAAATCATGCGATGAAGTTTTTACAGGATGGATGTAAAGTAAAAGCGTTTGTATTTTTCAGAGGTCGTGAGATCGTTTTTAAAGAACAAGGAACTATTTTATTATTGCGTTTTGCTTCTGAATTAGAAGAGTATGGCAAAGCAGAACAATTACCTGTATTGGAAGGTAAGAAAATGTTGATGGTTCTTGCGCCTAAAAAAGTAAATAAATAAGAGTACTAACAAATAAATAAAATAACGTAAAATGCCAAAAATGAAAACAAACTCTAGTGCAAAGAAGAGATTCTCTGTAACTGGGACCGGCAAAATTAAAAGAAAACACGCTTTTAAGAGTCACATTTTAACCAAAAAGACTACTAAAGGAAAACGTGCGTTAACCAAATCAGGCTTAGTACATGAGCGTGATATGAATAACATCAAGTTTTTATTAGCGATGTAATCCGAAATTAACCCGGTAGAAAAGGTCAAAAAACAATTGTTTAACCCGGTTTTATGTTGAAAAGCTCCCGTAAAGTATACGAGACACGTAAAATCAAAAACTAAAAAGAAATGCCACGTTCAGTAAATCACGTAGCGAGTAGAGCTCGCAGAAAAAAAATCCTTAATTTAACCAAAGGTTATTGGGGTGCTAGAGGTAATGTTTGGACTATAGCCAAAAATACTTTAGAAAAAGGTTTAACTTACGCTTACCGCGATCGTAAAAACAAAAAACGTACTATGCGTTCTTTGTGGATTCAACGTATCAATGCAGGTGTACGCCAATACGGAATGAGCTACAGCGAATTTATTGGTAAAGTAAATGCGAAAAACATTAACTTAAACCGTAAAGTATTAGCTGATTTAGCAATGAATCATCCTGAAGCTTTCAAAGCAATCGTAGAACAAGTAAAATAATTTTATTTGTAATTACATAAAACAAAAGCTCTGCAGAAATGTGGAGCTTTTTGTTTAAGGCGTCATTGCGAGGAAGTACAACGAAGCAATCAGATTACCACGCTAACACTCGTAATGACAATAGCCGTCACCCTGATTCCGATAACTATCGGAATGTTTCAGGGTCTCACAGTACTAACTAATTTCTTGTAAAATGAGATGCTGAAACAAGTTCAGCATGACAGTTAAACAAAAGTTAGTAAGCAATCTTAATCAAGCTTAACATGAATATACTATACGGAGTACCCGGAGAAGGCATGGGACACGCCACCCGCAGTAAAGTGGTCATTGATCATTTATTACAAAAAGGTCATAACGTATCCATTGTTTCCAGCGGAAGAGCTTTCCTATTCCTGGATAAAGCTTTCCCGGAGAGGGTAATTGAAATTAAAGGCTTTCACTTTGCCTATAAAAATGCAGAAGTCTCTAAAACAGCGACTTTCCTGAGCAATTTAAAATCAGCCGGTAAGAACCTGGTTTATAATACCGGCAAAAAACGACTGATCCAAAAAAACTTTAAGCCCGATATGGTGATCAGTGATTTTGAGAGCTTTAGTTTTTTCTTTGCCAAAGAACATAGGCTGCCCATTATCAGTATTGACAATATGCAGGTGATGGATCGCTGTATACTGGACATAACTATCAGCAAGGAAGAAAAAAACAATTATCTCTTAGCCAAAAACATTGTGAAGGTAAAGGTTCCGGGATGTGATCATTATTTTATCAGCAGTTTTTTTGAGGCAGACTTTAAAAAGAAAAACACGAGCATTGTTCCTCCTATTGTTAGAGAAATTATTCAAAAAGCGAAGGTTTCAAAAGGAAAGCATATAGTAATGTACCAAACCAGTAGCAGTTTGAAAACGGTGAAAGAAGTATTACAGCAATTACCTCAGGAAACGTTTTATGTGTATGGCATGAACCTGGACGCCACTGAGGGCAATGTGGTTTTTAAACCCTTTAGTGAGACCGGTTTTATTAACGATTTGGCCTCAGCCAAAGCAGTAATAGCCAACGGAGGCTTTTCCTTTATCAGTGAAGCCGTGTACCTAAAAAAACCGGTTTACTCCTTCCCTATCCATAACCAGTTTGAGCAATGGATGAATGCAGCGTATATCAATAAGCTTGGCTATGGCAGGCATTTTGATACTCTGGCAGCCGATCATTTAAAAGCCTTTCTGTACGACCTGCCCTCTTTTGAAAAGAAGCTCTCCTCATACCAACAAAATGGCAATGAGGTGTTGTTTAAGGAATTGGATGGAATGTTAATAGATTAGTTATATAAGTTAGCTTTATGCTGACAAGCCTTACGCAAATGAAAAACTATCTCTATCTTTGTAAATCATAAACTAAGCGACAATAATGTAAATAAAATTTCTTTCAGACAATTAAAGATGGTGAACTGCAATGCGGTTTGACCTTTTCGTTAATCTTTAAAGAAGGAAATTATGCTTATTTTACAAAACATTTCATACACACATCCCAACAAAGATCTGTTGTTTGACAACATCAATCTAACAGTAAATTATCACGACAAAATAGCCTTAATCGGCAATAATGGTTCAGGAAAATCAACCTTATTAAAAATCATCGCAAAGGAATTACGACCCTTAGGGGGGTTAATAAATGTGGTTTCGGAACCTTATTATGCACCGCAAATTTTCGGGCAATACAATCATTTTAGCGTTGGACAAGCGTTAAAGGTTGAAGGCAAACTCAATGCTTTGAAAGAAATATTGAATGGCAATGTAACAGAAGGGAATTATGCTTTGCTTGACGATGATTGGACGATTGAAGAACGTTGTAATGACGCTTTAAAATATTGGCAATTAACAGATTTAGACTTATCGCAAAAAATGGAAACATTAAGCGGTGGACAAAAGACAAAAGTCTTCCTTGCTGGAATATCTATTCATCAATCAGAATTGGTTTTATTAGATGAGCCTAGTAACCATTTAGATATTTTGGGCAGACAGCTTTTGTATGACTTTATTCAATCAACAAAAAGCACTCTAATTGTAGTGAGCCACGATAGAAAATTATTGAACCTTTTGGATACTGTTTCTGAATTGAGCAAACGTGGCATTATTGTTTATGGAGGCAATTACGATTTTTACGTTGAACAAAAACAAATAGAAAACAATGCCTTAAATCAGGACTTGCAGAACAAAGAAAAAGCCTTGCGAAAAGCCAAAGAAAAAGAAAGAGAAACTTTGGAACGACAACAAAAATTAAACAGTCGTGGAAAAGGTAAACAGGAAAAAGCAGGTGTTGCCCGAATAATGATGAATACTTTGCGAAACAATGCCGAAAACAGCACTTCAAAAATGAAGGGAGTTCACGCTGCAAAGATTGGAGATATTTCACAGGAATTACAAGAATTACGTTCGGCTTTGCCAGATATAGATAAAATGAAATTTGGCTTTGATAATTCCACTTTGCACAAAGGCAAGATATTATTTAAAGCTGCGGATATCAATTACAGCTACAATAATCATTTACTTTGGAAAGAAAACTTGACTTTCCAAATTACAAGTGGTGAACGCTATGCATTGAAAGGGTTGAACGGTTCGGGAAAGACAACTTTAATCAAACTAATTTTAGAAAAAATAGAACCTCAAATTGGAAAGGTTTATCGAGCTGACAATAAATCGGTTTATATAGATCAGGATTATTCGCTGATTAACAACCACCTCAAAGTTTACGAACAAGCCCAACAATTCAATGCTTCTGCATTGCAAGAACACGAAATAAAAATCAGGCTCAATCGGTTTTTATTCACCAAAGACGATTGGGATAAATCTTGTAGTGCGTTGAGTGGTGGAGAAAAAATGCGGTTAATGCTTTGTTGCCTGATAATTGGAAATCAATCACCTGACATCATAATTTTAGACGAACCAACAAACAATTTGGACATTCAAAACATAGAAATTTTGACAGCAGCCATTAACGAATATCAAGGGACATTGATTGTGGTATCACACGATATTTATTTTTTAGAGCAAACAAAAATTGAACAAATAATTCAGCTCTGACAAGGTATTACAAAAGCAATTGCTCCGTGAAAGACTCCTGACTGATATAGGAATATTTTTGCTTTGAAAAAGTCTGGCAACATAGTATCTTTGTTCGCAGCGTTTCACTGAGATATGGTTTCAAACTTGTCGGAAGCCAAGCGCGAAAACAACATCACAAATCCTTAATTAAAGAAAAAAAGAAATATGTCAATAACAAAAGAGTCAGAATTAATTGGAATGAAAAAGGTAAGCGAAGCTGTTGCTTACACATTGAAGGAAATGAGAAACTTTGCCCAACCGGGTATGACAACAAAGGAATTAGACAACTTTGGCGGACAAATTCTTAATGACTTAGGAGCAAAATCAGCGCCGTATTTGACTTACGGTTTTCCAGGTTGGACTTGCATAAGTATAAATAATGAATTTTGTCACGGCATACCCTCTGACAAAAAAATACTTCATGAAGGTGATTTAATAAATATTGACGTTTCTGCGGAACTGGATGGCTTTTGGTCAGACAACGGAGGGTCATTTGTTCTAGGGACAGATATAAACCAACACCAAAAACTGATTGAGGCTTCGAAACAAATTTTGCATAAAGCAATACATCATATAAAAGGCGGGGTTCGCATTTCTGACATTGGATTTTTAATTGAAACGGAAGCTAAGAAAAGAGGTTATAGAGTCATTAAAAATTTGACAGGACATGGTATAGGTAGAAGTCTTCACGAAGAACCCAATGAAATAGCTAATTTCAAAGATAAATTTAATCTCGAAAGGTTTAAGAAAAATTCTGTAGTCGCTATTGAAACATTCATTTCAACGACCTCCACCTATGCTGAAACTTTGCAGGATGGTTGGACAATGGTTGGGAATAAGGGCGGTTTTATGGCACAACACGAACATACTATTGTTGTTACCGACGACAAACCAATTGTACTGACAGAAATGAATGAAATATGGAATTAAGAAAAATTATAAACTTAGGACAAAAAGCCTGAGCCGCTAACGCACGCTAGACAAACAGTTTGGCAGACTCGGTTAGAAACGGTTTCAATACCTTACCAGACACAGCTGCAAAACGTTAGTGACAATTTTTCAGAACTTCCAAAACAGACAAAATTTAAAAATAAAAAATGGGACTATTCGACTTTCTTAAGAAAAAGGAGCAAACACAAACGGCAGAGAAACAACCTGACAGACAAATTAACCAACCTGTTACAAATAATACTGAACCTTATCAGGGAGATTTAGAAAAGACAAATATTATTTATCAACTTGTACAAACACTTTCAAGTGACAGAAACGAAAATTGGCAAAATACTTTTTTGCAAAACATCGGACAAGCAAGTTTTCGTTGTGGAGACCCACAATTTATAACAGGACCAGACGGATTTCAGTATTTTCAACTCTTATTGCCAGAGCCAAATAAAAGTTTTCAATGCTTTGTAATTGAGAGAATGAAAGACGATTTCTTATTGTCTAATGGTTTCGGGGTTGTGATAAATCCGACATCAAATAGTGCTGATTGGGTGCTATCTTATGGGGACATTTTGAACTTTCATTTAAACAGAACTTTTTATACAACTGAAGAAACGCTTTTTTCAAGAGAAAGAAATGACGAAACAATTCCTGGGAATGAAAAAGTAATGATTGGACAACCTTCAGAAACAATTCTACCTGAACCAACACGAAAACTAATTCGAGAATTTTTGAAAATAAATGGAGTCGAACATCCAAAAGTTTCATTAATGATGCGACATAATAAGAATAACAATGGTGTTACTCAGGACATCGTTTTCAATGTAACGCCTCAAAATTTTACCAGCGAAACTAATTACAGAAATGTAATGAAGACAATTGGTTGGTATTTACCACGACACTATTCTTTTATTGGAATGGACGAAAATTCCCTAGACAATGGGTTTATGTCTTTATAAACAAGAAAAAACTAAAGCCATCATTAAGACATCTTAAAGTGACAAACATAGAAGTATTCATTTCGAAAATTAAAACTATTCTTGAAATTTTACCGGTTCATACACAGCTCTCCTTTTCAACAATAGAGAAGGGTAAAACAAAATTCTATGGATTAAACAAGGATGAAAATGGAATCGGGTATTTGAATAATCAGTCATTTGCATTTGAAATAGGCTCAGTTACTAAAGCATTTACAGGTAATATACTTGCTCAATTGATTGACGAAGGTAAAGTAAAACTTGATGATCCTATTCGAAACTTTCTTTCTTTTGAATTGAAGGGTAATCCTTCAATTACATTTAAACACTTGGCTCAACATACCTCCGGACTTCCAAGGATGCCAAAGGGTTATGATGACAGAGAAAACTTTATTAAAGAAAACCCTTTTAGTAATTACAGTGAGGAAGAACTAATTAGCTATCTCACAAAAAAACTCGAAATAGAAAGTGAACCGGGAGAAAAAGCAGCTTACTCTAATTTGGGATCAGGGGTGCTTAGCTACATTATCTCTAAAATTGAAGAGCGGCCATTTTCAGAAATAGTAGAAGAAAAAATATTCCGTCCTTTAAATATGAGTAACTCTAAATTCAATGTAAAAGACATTTCTACTAATATGATCAAAGGCTTGGATAAAGAAGGAAACTTTACATCATTTTGGGACGGAGGAATTCTTAATGGTTGTCTTGGTATTATTTCAACTACCGAAGATTTAGCAAAATTTGCCGGTATGACTTTAGATCCGCTGAATAATCCGGTAATTCTTCAAGTGAAACATGTTTTCCCAGCCAAACCGGAGATATATACAAATTTAGGATGGTTAGTAATAAACTTGCCAGGAGTTGACCCTGTTCTGAAAATAAATGGTGGAACTGCCGGTTACGCTGCATCAATCTTTGTAAATCGTGAAAAACAAAAAGCATTTACATTTTGCTCTAACATTCAACCCGACAGGTATATGGAACTCATCGAACCTTTATGTATCGAAACAGTAAAATAAATTTTGAACACCTGTAGTAAATCTAAATAGATAGCTGCCAGCCGCTAACAGTACCTTCGCCGGCAGAAGTATAAGCCTTTGCAAATGCGTAGAAACATTTTATCTTTGTTATTAATATTCGGTAGACGAGTGCAATGAACTGCAATACAACCAGCCACAAACCGTTATAGGGCATTTGATAGACATGATTGAAACTTTAGCATCAAAACATCACGACATTAAAATCGAGCTGACAGGTTGGGATGAACCTAACAATGGCCGAATGTTACATATCGCCGACATTTTTATTAACGGTAAAAATGCTAACGAAAAGTATTTCAAAGACTGGAACCGACTCGACCAAAGACTAGAAAAATACACAATGGACTCTGGCGATGGAAAATTTGTTTTTATCCCCTCCGAATCCGGTGGCTTTTTAATTAACGGTTTGACTTACGAGCAAATAGAATTACCTTATAAAGGCATTTCGACTGTAACATTCCTCGGCAATTCATTTTACAATAACCTGTTATTACTAATCCACTTTGACGAAATAATTATCTTTAATTTGCTTAACCACGTTTCAACCAGAATACATTTTCCTGAAGAGAATATTAATTGGGCCGAGTTAAATGACAAAGAAGACCTCTTAATTACTTACTACAACAAAGATACTCGATCCCAAAAAAAGGAAATCTTCGACTTAAAAAAACAAACGACAATCCAAAACACCCAATAACACAACCTACCAGTAACTATTAGGATATAAAAGCTTTTTGACAATTTAATTCCAAACCTTTAGCTTATTATTTGTAAATTTAGTATCAATAGTAGTGAATAGCACATGAATCCCACCTTTAACAAAGCGCGATTGTCTTTTAGTAACGGAATTTTAACTGTTATGTTTCTTGAAAATACAGTCATTGAAGTTGAGGACATTATCTATATTTATTGTTACGGCCTGCAGGAATCGAATAGGAAGCCCTATGGTTTGTTATTCGACTCAACATCCAATCACGAATTGACCGAGGAAGCCATTGTTTACTTAGGTAATACGGCCCTTCTTCATAATATTATAGCCATAGCCTATATTTCAAAAACCCTGATCAGTAAAATACGTCTTAGTTTGTTCCTGATTTTTGAACGACCACCCATAAAACCTAAACTATTCGCAGAGGAAACAGAAGCCAGGGAATGGCTTCAAAAACAAGTTGAGGCTAAATAGAGTCTCGCTCATTAAACACTAGTACCCCCATAAAAAATCCCGTCACAATTGCTCATGACGGGATTTTTGTTACTTTATATTCAACTACCAACCCAATACCCAACTGAAGATCAATGGTGCTACAATTGTTGCATCACTTTCTACAATAAATTTAGGTGTATTGATATCTAATTTACCCCAGGTAATTTTTTCGTTAGGTACCGCTCCGGAATAAGATCCGTAAGACGTTGTACTATCAGAGATCTGGCAGAAATAGCTCCAGAAAGGAATATTTTCCATTTCCATATCCTGGTATAACATGGGTACAACACAAATAGGGAAATCACCTGCAATACCACCACCAATCTGGAAGAAGCCTACACCTTTTCCTTCGCTGTTTTTCACATACCAATCGGCTAACCAAGCCATATATTCAATACCACCTTTCACAGTAGTAGCTTTCATTTCACCTTTAATAATGTAAGACGCAAAAATATTACCCATGGTGCTATCTTCCCAACCCGGAACTACTATTGGTAAGTTACGTTCTGCAGCAGCTAACATCCAGCTGTCTTTAGGATCAATTTCATAGTATTGTTGCAATTCGCCACTGTTTAAGATCTTATACATAAACTCATGCGGAAAAAAACGTTCTCCTGCCGTATCAGCATCCTTCCATATTTTATAAATATGTTTTTGTAAACGACGGAATGCTTCTTCTTCGGGAATACAGGTATCAGTTACACGGTTATAGTGGTTCTCTAACAAATCCCATTCATCCTGTGGAGAAAGGTCACGGTAGTTTGGTACACGCTTGTAATGGCTGTGTGCTACCAGGTTCATAATATCTTCTTCTAAGTTTGCTCCTGTACAGGAAATAATATCAATTTTTCCCTGGCGAATCATTTCCGCTAATGATTTCCCTAACTCAGCCGTACTCATCGCACCGGCTAATGTTACCATCATTTTACCACCTTCTGTTAAGTGTGTTTCGTATCCTTTGGCAGAATCTACTAATGCCGCAGCATTAAAGTGTTTGTAATGGGTTTCTATAAATTTAGAAATCGGGCCTTTGTTTGCTGCTGTTGACATATCTTATTAATTTTAGTGGCGCAAATTTACTATTTATAACATAATAAAAGCACAAAATTAATGGTGACACAGAAGATAATTATATGTTTACACAGAAGATACGGGAAGAGAAAACGATTGCTTCTTTTTACAAGGCAATCCTTAAAAATATAAGTTTAATTTAATGGTTCCTTTTGGTCCAAAGAGTGAATTTTTATTATCGTTGTCAAAATAAAAATTACTGGATTTACTTCCGCTAATTTCCTGATTACCAACAACTAACTCTGTACCGTTATTACCAATACTTTCCATCGTTGTTTTGGTTTTTCCTGAAAATCCATATCCTATTCCCCATCCAAATTCACCGGCTATTGACATTTTAGGTGCTATAAAAAACTCAGCTCCAACAAAGGCTCTTGCTCCTATTTCAAAGCCAAAACCTGATTTTTCCTGTTTAATGCGGGCATCGTTACCGTAAGTATCTTTAGTAATATTATTAGCTACAACTCCTGCTGTAGTAGTGGTTACACCAAAACCATCACCGTTAACATCCACACTTACCGGGTTTTTTGAGCTGGTAGATAAGGCGTTTCCGTATTTGTATACATTTTTTCCTGAAGAAAAACCTATTCCTCCCTCTACTCCATAAAAACCCTGTAATCTCGTTTTACCTCTTCTCTTCTCTATTCCAAAAGATACACCCACATTTGTATAGGATTGTTTCCAGGTATTTTCAATTTTGAAAGGTACCGCAGGATACACCGGAGCGGCCGTAATAGAGCGGTCTACCGACTGGTTTTTAGTAGTTACATTATTAAACCCTAACCTTACAGTAGCTCTATAGGCCGTTTTAGCATCGATAAACTTTTTGCCTGAAATACTGAAGTTATTGGCTAAAAAGTTCCAGGTAGGTGCCTGATTTGTATAATGCGAAGCTGTTTGAACTGTACCTGTTGTAACCGTAGTAGAACCACCTTTTCCAAAAAAGTTACCGAGGTAATTAAAGAAGGGAGTTCCGTCTATTCCAATTCCCCAATCACCGGCTTCCGGTAAAATAGGGCTTCCTTTTTTTGAGGTAAGGTCTTGTGCCGAAACCGTTATACTAAATAATATACAGGTAACAATTATTAATTTCTGAATCATAATCCGGGTTATTTAATGTGTGTATTAACGTTTATCCTTAGGTATTATTGCTTATTGAAATGAGTTAGTTTTTATTTTGTAGCATTGGCACAAATTTAAACTTTCCGAATGTTTTTTTATCAAATTGCGTATCCGATTTTTTCACGATCACATTCATTACCTGCTCTTCTCCTTCCCCTAAAGGAATTACCAAAATACCACCTATAACTAATTGAGCTAAAAGATCTTGAGGGATATATGGTGCGGCTGCCGTAACAATTATTTTATTAAACGGGGCAAACTGTGGCATGCCTTTATAACCATCACCATACACTAACTTAGCTCCTTTATAGCCCAACAGGGGCAAAAACACTTTTGTTTTATCAAATAATTCTTTTTGTCTTTCTACAGAAAACACCTTCGCTCCCATTTCTAATAAAACAGCGGTTTGGTAACCACAGCCTGTTCCTATTTCCAACACTTTTTCTCCCCGTTCCAACTCCAGCTTTTCGGTTTGAAAAGCAACTGTAAAAGGATGCGAAATCGTTTGACCTGCTCCAATTTTAAGTGCTTTATCTGAATAAGCGTGATCTAATAATGCAGGTCTTTCGGTGGATTGATCAAAAAATAAATGTCTTGGAATTTTTAAAATGGCGTTTAAAACAGCCTGACTTGCAATTCCCTTCTCTTTTAACTGTTCTACCAGTCTTTTTCTCTTTCCCTGGTATAGGTACTCATCCTCTTTATTAACCTTCAATAACATGGTTTTAAAAGTAGAAATAATAAACAATCATTTTTTAATATTATAAAATCATTTTTAACAATGTAATTTTAATAGACTTATATTTGGAAAAAAACTAAAAATGAATATTGGTATTGTTGGATTGGGCCATTTGGGGAAAATTCATTTAAAATTATTATCGGAAATTCCAGACTTTAACGTTACCGCGATATACGACCTTAATGAAACACTCACAGAAGAACTGGCTCAATTATACCAAACAAAAGCCTGTTTGAGTTATGATGAATTGTTACAGGCCTGCGATGTGGTAAGTATTGTTACACCTACTCCCTCTCACTTTGAATTAGCCGGAAAAGCCATTAAGCTGGGGAAGCATGTATTCTTAGAAAAACCTGCTACAGATAGTTTCGAAACCACCAATCAACTGATCCGTTTATCTAATGAGGCCAATGTGATTGTGCAGGTAGGTCATGTAGAGCGCTTTAACCCCGGGTTTATTGTTGCAAAACCGTTTATTGATACACCAATTGTTTTTGAAGCAAACAGGCTGGCGAAATATAACGTTAGAAGCACAGACGTATCTGTAGTGCTGGATTTGATGATCCATGATATTGACCTTCTTTTGAGTATTACCAATAGCCGGGTTAAAAAAATATCGGCAAACGGATCTAAAGTAGTGAGTCAAACAGCCGATGTGGCCAATGCCCGAATTGAATTTGACAATGGCTTAGTGGCTAATTTAAGCGTCAATAGGGTTTCGCCCGAAAATGTACGTTCTGTAAAGATCTTTCAAAAAAACACCTATATCACCGTTAATTTATTGGATAAAACAGCCCTGGTACAAAAGGTGATTACTGAAAAAAGTGCGGGCAATGATCCTGAGATTATTGAAAAACTTATTACCGGAAATCCAACAAATGCCATAAAAATGGAACTAGAGTCTTTTTTTCAGAGCATTACTGCTAAAAGCGCTGTAGCAGTAAGCCTAAAAGATGCGGAGGCTGCTCTCAAAATAGTGCATGAAATTGAGTTACAGATCAATTCAAATTAACTCTAAAACACTCATTTTCAGCACGAAACCATCTTACCTGTTTTTTGATCGTTTTTTTACGAAATCAATACAATAACAAGGTTATATTTGCGTTTCTAACTGAATATGCGACAATTTTTACTAGTGTGTTACATCTTATTGGCCTGCATTACTTTTTCCTGTAAAAAGGGAAAATTAAACTCTCCTGCGGCCGCATTCCTGGTGGTTAATTCAACTTCTGTAAGTTCGGGTATACAAGCATTTGCCGACAGTCATAAAATTACCGATATCTGGCTATATGTAAACGAACAGTTTCAGGGTGTTTACCCAATTGGGAGCGTAATGCCTATTTTAGCTAATGGTAGCGCTGATATTAAAATATACGGTGGTATTATGAATAATGGGATCTCGGCCACCCGGCTTCCTTATAAATTTTATTTGGCCAATACATTTACCGCAAATTTTGAATCTCATAAAACCTATACCATTAGCCCGGTATTTAATTATGTATCAGGTTTAACTATACAGGATGACGATTTTAGTAGCGGGGGCTCTAAATACATGTCAGCAGGAAGTTATCCCTATGTCATCACGTCTAATCCTTCTAAAGTCTGGGGTGGAACAGGGTCATCCGTCTATATGACAATGAGCGATTTAAAACCAACAGCCATTGCAAAATCAAGTACTTTTGTAACCTTACCTGCCGGCGGTGCCGATGTGTATTTAGAATTAGATTACAATTGTAACCAGGAAATTACGGTAGGTGTTATATGTGGAGGCGGTATAGAAGAACGCACTGCTCTCACGCTGCGCCCTACTACAGGATGGAATAAGGTGTATGTTAGCTTAACCAGTGTAGCAAGCACACAGCCTACTTATAATTATTATGAAGTTTTTATAAAGGCTGTGAAAGGAAGCGATGTGGCAACGCCTGAAATTTATTTGGATAATGTAAGACTGGTGAAATTTTAGTGAATAAAAATTTTCAAACATTTAAATATATCTTCGCTGATTACCTATCCGCAGCATTGGCATGGACCTTATTTTATGTGTACCGTAAAATTTATATAGAGCCTGATAAATTTGGGATCTTACCTGAAAAAATATTCGACAGCCGGTATGTTATAGGCATTGTTGTGCTTCCTCTGTGCTGGATCTTAACGTATTACCTTACCGGGATCTATAAAAACATCTTCCGTAAATCACGCATTAATGAATTAGCACACACCTTTACTACCTCCCTGATTGGCGTTACTTTTATTTTCTTTTCTATTTTACTGGACGATTTTGTATCGAGCTACAAAGCTTATTATAAGGTATTTGTTGTTTTGTTTTTACTTCATTTTTTAATTACGGCTACCCTCCGTTTAATCCTCACAACCATTACCATTCGTAGGGTTAACAAAGGTGTTATTGGTTTTAATACAGTTATTATTGGCAGTAACCAAAGAGCTCTAAAGATATTTGAAGAAATTACCAATAGTAAAAAATCGTCGGGAAATAAATTTGTAGGGTTTATTCACCTGGATGAAAAAAATGGTTTTTCGGAACAATTGAAAAGTAAAGTAGCCCATTTAGGCGAATACAAGGATCTTAAGCAAATTGTAAAAGGCAACCAGGTAGATGAGATCATTATTGCCATTGAATCGTGGGAGCACGAATACCTTGAAAAAATACTGAATGAACTTAATGATTTTGGGGTGATCATTAAAATTATTCCGGATGTATATGATATTTTATCAGGTCAGGTAAAAATGAATTCTATTTCGGATACAGCCCTCATCATTATTAATAAACAGGTTATGCCTGATTGGCAACAAGCCGTAAAACGTTTTTTTGACGTGAGTGTTTCGTTGGTTGTACTTGTTGCTTTTAGCTGGTTGTATGTTATATTAATGATCCTGGTTAAGGCCGGTTCAAAAGGGCCTGTGTTTTTTAAACAGGAAAGGATTGGTAAAGATGGTGAGGTTTTCAATATTATTAAATTCAGAACCATGAATGTGGATGCTGAAAAAGAAGGTCCTTTATTGTCGAGTAAAAATGATCCGCGTATTACTAAAATCGGCCGTTTTTTAAGAAAAGTAAGGCTTGATGAAATTCCCCAGTTTTACAATGTTATTATTGGCGATATGAGTATTGTGGGGCCAAGGCCGGAACGTAAATATTACATCGATCAAATCGTTGTACATGCTCCGCATTTTGTACACTTGCATCGTGTAAGGCCTGGTATTACAGGGTACGGGCAGGTTAAATACGGCTATGCCGAAAATATTCCTCAAATGGTTGCCCGTGTTAAATTTGATTTATTATATATTGAAAATATGAGTTTAAGTATCGATTTTAAGATCCTGATTCATACTATTCTTATTGTTATTCAGGGAAGAGGGAAATAAGAGAACATTGTATCTTGTCTGCAGTCCCTTCTTTGTTTCAATCAACCTACTGGCTTTACAATAAACTACAATAGGAGACAACGTAAAACAGACATTATACAAATACTGTATTTGGGAACACACATAAATCTACCGAATACTATATTAAATAAAGACAGATTCGTATATTCGTGATCGATTAACGAGATAAAAAATGAAAGTATTAATTACAGGAGGTGCAGGCTTTATTGGTTCACACGTAGTGAGGTTATTTGTAAATAAATATCCTAACTACTCTATTTATAATTTAGATAAACTGACGTATGCCGGTAACCTGGCTAACTTAAAAGATATTGAAAATAAACCTAATTACAAGTTTATAAAAGGCGATATTGTTGATGCAGACTTTATCAATAAACTCTTCCAGGAACATCAGTTTAATGCGGTTATTCATTTAGCGGCAGAAAGCCATGTAGACAGAAGTATTACCAATCCACTTGAATTTGTGTATACCAATGTGATTGGAACAGTTAATTTATTAAATGCCGCTAAGGAATTATATAAAGCGGATCCAACTAAATTCACCAAGTTCTATCATGTTAGTACGGATGAAGTATATGGTTCGTTAGGCGATACAGGCCTGTTTACAGAAACAACCGCTTACGATCCACATAGCCCCTACTCGGCTTCTAAAGCAAGTTCCGATCATTTTGTAAGAGCGTATCATGATACCTATAAATTGCCTTGTGTTATTTCAAATTGCTCCAATAATTACGGGCCTTATCATTTTCCTGAAAAATTAATTCCACTGTGTATTAATAACATTAAGCATAACAGATCCCTACCTATTTACGGTAAGGGCGAAAATGTGCGCGACTGGTTATTTGTAGAAGACCATGCCCGTGCCATAGATGTTATTTTTCATAAGGCTGCGCTTGGTACTACCTATAATATTGGTGGGCATAACGAATGGACAAATATTGATGTGATTCGTTTACTGTGCGATATGATGGATGAAAAATTAGGCAGAACAAAAGGAACCAATCAAAAACTGATCACCTTTGTTACCGACCGTGCAGGCCACGATTTACGCTATGCTATTGATTCCACCAAACTTCAAAACGATTTGGGCTGGAAACCATCCCTGCAGTTTGAAGAGGGCTTGTCTAAAACCATTGACTGGTATTTACAAAATGAAGAATGGCTTACCAACGTTACTTCCGGAGCATATGCTAACTACTACGAAAAACAATACCAATAAGCGATAGCAGTTATGAATAAGCTAAAAATGTACTTCACTCCCAACTTACCATTTATAACTTTATAACTAAGGAAAATGGTTTTTAGCAGCATCACCTTTTTAGTCTATTTTCTTCCGATTTTTTTATTGGCTTATCACGTCACACCCAATAAACTAAAGAATACCTGCATTCTGCTGTTTAGTATTGTATTTTATGCCTGGGGCGGACCAAAATTTATATTTATTATTCTTGGAACTACGTTTTTAGATTTCATCCTGGTTAAGAATATGCATGAAGCTAAATCCGGAAAAACAAAAAAACAAATTCTGGTTATTTCTCTTCTGATAAATTTAGGTTTATTGTTTTACTTTAAATATTCTAATTTCTTTATTGAGAATATTAATGCGGCCCTTGGTACTATTGGCGTTAAAGAAATCACATGGCTTAAAATTGTATTACCTATCGGGATTTCCTTTTATACGTTTGAAAGTGTGACCTATGTTGTTGATGTGTACCGTGGCATACATAAGCCGTTAAAAAATGTATGGCATTACCAAACCTACATTTTATTATTTCCTAAACTCATTGCCGGGCCTATTGTACGTTACCACGATATTGCCGATCAAATAACGGATCGCGAAAAGAACTACACTGCCGAGGTAAAACTTAGCGGTTTTTATACATTTTGTATCGGGCTTGCTAAAAAGGTAATTATTGCTAATACCATTGGTTCGCAAGCCGATGATGTGTTTAAGTTAGGTATAGATCAGATTGATTCAGCCGCAGCATGGGTTGGTGCTTTGGCCTATACGTTTCAAATTTATTTCGATTTTAGTGGGTATAGTGATATGGCTATCGGTTTATGCAAAATCATGGGTATTCGCCTACCGGAAAACTTTAACAACCCATACCTGTCGTCCAGTATTACTGAATTCTGGAGAAGATGGCATATGACCCTGGGGACCTGGATGCGTAACTACCTTTACATTCCTTTAGGCGGAAACAGGGTAAACTCCAATGCGAAACTGTACCGTAATTTGTTAATTGTATTTTTGTTATCGGGTTTATGGCATGGGGCAAGCTGGAATTTTATTATCTGGGGAGCGTTTCATGGATTGTTTTTAGTACTGGAACGCCTGTTTTTATTGAAATTTTATGATAAAACCGGCAAAATCATTTCTACTATATTAACCTTTTTAATTGTGGTTGTTGGCTGGGTTTATTTTAGGATCGAAGACCTTAGCTATGCTAATCATGTGGTGAAAGAAATGTTTAGTTTTAATTTCTTTCCGGGGAAATTTGTTATGCATAATGATTTTTATTTTTCCTTTTGCCTGGCGGCTTTCTTTTCTTTTTTTGCCTTTATTCCTTTTACAAAAAACATACAGGTAAAAGTATATGGAGAAAATCATACTGCCGTTTCTAACACCATACTTTTAACGGTTTCGGTAGTACTGTTTTATGTTTCATTAAGCTACATAGCCGCCTTAGATTTTAATCCTTTTATTTATTTTAGATTCTAAATATGCAAAAGAAAAAATCATATAACCTGTTTGTTCTGATCGCATTTGCAGCGCTGGCTTTTCCTATGTTAATAGGCTTTACCAAAAAAGATAAGAATCCGAATTTAGCCGGCATTGTGGTTAATAACGTCAATCCTGATTCTTTATTTAAATCGGAACAATGGTTTAGTGGCGAATATCAAAACCTTAAAGATGATTATAATAATGACCATTGGGCGTTTAAAGAACTCTTTGTACGATTAAATAATCAATTATACTACGATGCGTTTAATCAAATAAGAGTTAATCAATTTGTTTCGGGTAAAGAAAATTATGTTTTTGCAGATATTGCCATTCAATCTTATTTTGGGAATGATTTTATGGGAGATGAAAAAATAAATCAGTTCTTACATAAGTGTAAAGTTGTTCAGGATACTTTAAGTAAAAAAGGAATTAGTTTAATGTTAGTTTATGCTCCCGGTAAAGGAATTGGTGCCTCTAACTATATCGACAGTAAATACGCCAAACAAATTAAAGAAACAAATATTAAAACATTTGCTACTCAAAGTAAAAAAATGGGGCTAAACCACCTTGACCTTGTTGATTATTATTATCACATTAAAGACACCTGCAAATATCCTTTATACGCCCGATTTGCGCATCACTGGACATCTTATTTTGATTGCCTGGCTTCAAAGAAAATCATAAAATATATTGAAGATCTTCAGAAAACTGATTTACCGGATGTAGTGTGGACAGAAACTGAAATTTCTGATACTGCCAGAAATAGAGATAATGATGTTTTAAAATCAATGAACCTTTATAAAAAGCCTGCACAAAATCAACCATTAGCGTATCCGAAATTTCAAATGGAAATAGACAGTTTAAAAAATAACACAAAAGTATTAACTGTTGGTGATAGCTACTGGTACGGTATAGTATATATGGGTGTACCTCAGTATTGCTTTAATGGCGGGCAATTCTGGTATTATTATAACCGGGTAATTCCTAACCCAAGCCCTACAGAAAAAATAGAAGTTTGGCAATTAGACCTTAAACAAAGTATAGAAAGTTATAAAGTGATTATGGTCATCGGCTCTGACCCTGCTTTACCTAAATTTGGCTGGGGCTTTATTGACGATGCTTATGAACTCTATACAAGCCCTAAAACTTATTATGCACGTGTAGAAAAAACAAGAACACGAAAACAATTTGAAAAACAGATCCGTGAGCAACCTCTCATGCTCAAAAAAGCAACTAAAAAATCCTTCGAGCTGCAAATTCCTTTGGATTCGGCCATAAAACTGGAGGCGATGAAACTTGCTGGCATAAAATAAATTCTGTTTTATCCTTTTATTTTATCGACATATATTTTGTATCTTGTGTTACACAAAAAAGGTTTCTCTCATGACAAGAATTGCTTTACTGATACTTTGGTGTATGAGTCTTTTTACAAGAATACATGCACAAACATATCCCGCTTTAAACGTTACATTACTCTCTCATATAGATCCGGAAAAAGATAATACTGGAAACGATGGTCGTAAATACTCCGGCTGTTGGGGATGGTACCAAGCTTCTATCAATAAAGAATACGCGCTTGTTGGTACAAGCAGTAAAACCTATTTTATAGATGTTACCGATCCGCACAATCCTGTGATTAAAGATTCGGTAATGGCAGCACATGCCGGTTGCACCTGGAGAGAAATCAAAACCTATCAAAACTATTGCTATATCGTAAGTGATGATGCTCCACCTAATTCCTTCCAAATTGTAGATATGCAGTATTTACCGGATTCGGTACATGTGGTTTATAATGGAACAGGCTATTTTGAACGTTGCCATACTATTTTTGTAGATAATGGCCATTTATATTGCGGAGGCCCCACAGCCATTGGAGGTGGCGCAACAGAAAGCATGAAGATTTATAGCCTCGCTACACCTTCTGCTCCTGTATTATTGAGAAAACTTTCGCAGGATATACCAAGCATTACTTATGTACATGATATGTTTGTAAGAAACGATACCGTATATGCTTCCTGTGGCGGGCAGGGTTTATTTATTATGAAATATAACTCTGTGGCCAATACCTTTTCATTAATGCAGTCTTACTCTAATTATCCGTATAATGGTTATAATCATAGTTCGTGGCAAACAGACGACAGAAAAACGATGGTATTTGCAGATGAGGTACCAGCAGGACTACCGGCCAAAGTAATTGATGTATCTGATTTTAATACGATCCGTTTGGTGGATACTATTCGGTCGAACTTTGGAGCTACTGCCCATAACCCTTATATTATGAATAACAAGTGGTGTTGGATGAGTACTTACCAGGATGGGATATACCTGTATGATATATCCACCCCTTCCAACACAACCATTCATGGCTATTTTGATACACAACCACAACACGGAGTAAACGATAATTTTTCTACTAATGCTTACAGAGGTAACTGGGGTGCTTATCCTTATTTACCGAGTAAGATTATCATTGCCTGTGATATGCAAAACGGAATATTTATTTTAGAGGGCGATTATGATTATAAAATTACGGTTGGTGTGGATGAACAATCGAAACAGTCTTCTGTATTTGCGGTGTACCCTAACCCGGCCAATACCGAATTAAATTTTATCATTGCCAACCATAATAATACAAAATTGATCTATACAATTACAGATGTTGCCGGTAAAATTATTTTAAAAAACAATCTAGATGTTTCAGGGAATTTATTTAAAACATCCATTAATACAAGTGATTTAAAAAGCGGTTGCTATTTTGTGACGCTTACAGGAACTAACATACAAGAAACTAAAAAAATACTTATTCAAAATTAATTATGTTTACAAAAGATTCTATTATTGGCGTTGTTGGTTCAGGTGCTATGGGTAGCGGAATTGCCCAGGTAGCAGCAACAGCAGGACATAAAACAATTGTATTTGATACAAATGCAGCCGCCCTGGAAAGAGCTAAAGCAACTCTTTCATCTTCCTTAACCAAATTGGTTGAAAAGAAAAAAATTACCAGGGATAAAGCTGATGAGATCAGCCGGTTCATTTCATTCTCTAACAGTATTTATGATTTTAAATCCTGTAAATTAGTGATTGAAGCTATTGTAGAAAATATAGATGTAAAGCAATCCGTATTTAAAGAACTGGAATCCATTGTAGAAGATACCTGCGTATTAGCTTCCAATACATCCTCTCTTTCCATTACATCCATTGCTTCGGCCTGTAACAAACCGGAACGGGTGTTGGGAATTCACTTTTTTAATCCGGCAACGATTATGCCTTTGGTTGAAATTATTCCGGGAATTGCTACCGATATGGTCATTGCCAACCATTGCCAGGCTTTAATAAACAGTTTTGGTAAAGTAACTGTAATGGCCAAAGATACTCCCGGGTTTATTGTAAACCGTGTGGCAAGGCCTTTTTACAGTGAAGCATTACGCATTTATGAAGAGCAGATTGCAGATATGGCTACCATTGATTGGGCGATGTGCGAATTAGGCGGCTTTAAAATGGGTCCTTTTGAATTAATGGATCTGATTGGCCATGATGTAAATTATGTGGTTACCGAAACGGTTTGGAAGCAATTCTACTACGACCCGAGATTTAAACCATCGTTGACTCAGAAAAGGCTATTGGAAGCAAAGTTCCTGGGCAAAAAAAGTGGCAGAGGATTTTATGATTACAGAGATGGTGCTCATTTGCCTGAGCCTAAAAAAGATGAAGTACTGGGAAAATATATCTTACACCGAATCCTGTGTATGTTGATTAATGAGGCCTGTGATACCTGTTATTTAGGAATTGCTTCAGCAGAGGATATTGACCTGGCTATGACCAAAGGAGTAAATTATCCTAAAGGGCTTTTAAAATGGGCCGACGAACTGGGACTAGCCTATGTATTACTCACATTAAATGAATTATATGCAGAATATGAAGAGGACAGATACCGTGCCTGCGTAAAATTAAAACAAATGGTAAAGCAGGGGAAACTGTTTTATTAACTATTTAAGGTGATAAATCACTGAGTGTAGCTATTTGTTAATTTGATTTAAAATCAATATATTTGAGTATCAAAAACCAAAAAAATGAAAAAAATCATTTTATCTACATTATCCATTTTAGCTATCGGAAGTATTATTTTTATTTCCTGTAAATCTAAAAATGACAACAGTGCAATTAAGCCTACTTATAAAGAAGAAGGTGGCACGGGTGGAAATCCAAGTATTACTAATGTAACAACTACGGGTACTGTGGCTACTACATCTACTGCTTATCAAAATTCGAGCATGACAAATGTAGGTTTAGGTGGAACCTGGTCGAGTGTTGGTTGTTCAGGACAAACCTGCATTACAGTAAATAACAGCAGCATTGGAACATCTATTACATTATGTTTTTCGGCTCCTCCAACAGCAGGAACATATGCTTTGGTTTCAAGCCAATCTGCGTTAACAGGAACTACCGGTAAAGCATTTATGACGGTAACTAACCCTACAGGTCAACCAACCGGAAGTATCTGGTACTCTGCAAGTGGAAGCGTTCTAGTAACGGTATCAACGGGTGGAGCTATTACAGCAACCTTTTCAAGTATAGCTTGTTTACAAGCATCTTCTGCATTTCCAACGGTTACAATTTCAGGACAAGTTGGTTGCTTATAATCTTAAAGAATTTTAAATTTAAGGCTCTGCAAACGCAGGGCCTTTTTTAATTATATCCTATATTACGAACACGTTCAATCACATAACCGGTTTACTTAAAAGATCTTATGCATTAGATGTGAGAGCCTTATCACTGATGCGAATCGGAGTTGGGCTTATCCTCTTAACGGATCTGTTAATCCGTAGCCTGTCTATCAAAGCATTTTTTACAGATGAAGGGATATTGCCGGTTTCTGTTTTAAAAACCTATAACTGGAATCCTTATTACTTTTCGTTTCATGCCCTCAGCGGCGAGTTATGGTGGCAAATCGTTTTATTCCTGTTAAATGCATTCTGTATCCTGATTCTAATCATTGGCTTTAGAACACGCTTATTTACTTTTATCTGCTGGGTATTACTCACCTCTCTTCAAAACAGAAATCCCTTTATTTTACAAGGCGGCGATGATTTGTTAAGGCTTATATTATTATGGGGGGTATTTTTACCCTGGGGAGAACGGTATTCTATTGACCAAAAACATTCTTCATCCGGCAATTCCTCTGTTTCCTTAGCTAATATGGGTTATATCCTATTGATCTGCTCTGTTTATTTTTTTTCGGCCCTTCTCAAAACGCACACCGAATGGCATTCGCAAGGTACTGCATTATATTATGCCTTAAGCTTAGATCAATTGCGGTTGCCTTTGGGCTCTCTTTTATATAAGTTCCCTACCCTACTCAAACTCTTAACGCCTGTTGTTTATTATATAGAATTAGTAGCGCCTCTCCTTATCCTGCTTCCTTTGGTATCTCCTAAAATACGATTAACGGGTATAGCGCTTATTGCATTACTGCATATTGGTATTGCCGGCACCTTATACGTTGGGTTATTCTACATTATTGGCCTGGTAACGCTCATTGGCTTATTACCTGAAAGTATGATGAACCGTTTTGATGCAACATACAGGAAGCAGCCTTTTCAAATTATAACAGAAGAGCAACCGAAAAAAAATGATTCGTTTATCCTTTATACATTGAATTCTTTAAAGTTATGGTTTATTGCTCTTATCATTTTATTTTGTTTATTCCTGAATTTAGGAAACGTCAAAACATTCCCTTATGTATTAGATTCCCGCTTAATTAAATTTGGGAATATACTTCGCCTGGAACAAAGCTGGGGAATGTTTTCTCCGAGTGTATTAAAAGACGACGGTTTCTTTGTATACAGTGGTTATACGGCTTCCGGAACATTTATTGATATAAAACGTCACGGGCAAGCATTGAGTCTTGTTAAGCCCGCTAACATTGTGAGCGAATTTGAAAGCGACCGGTGGCGAAAATTCGGGGAGAATTACCTCTTCAATAATAATAACTACATGCGGCCATATTACTGTCGCTACTTAATTACTAAATGGAATAAAGAACACCCGGATCATAAAATAACCGATCTCACGATCTTATTTATGAAAGAAGAAAGTTTACCGGATTACAAGACAAAACCACTCGAAAAAACGGCTTTGTGCAATTGCCAGGAGAACCAACATGAACGTTAAAACAATTTCGACATATTTAAATTACAAGCTTACTGCTTATACAGAACACGATTTGCATTCGCCGTTCCTCTATGATTTTTATAATGAGCTGATCAAAAACAAATACCCCTTTGTAGATTTTGAAACACTTCATCTCATTAGAAAACAATTAGGGATTAACCAGCAGGTTATTGATATTACAGACCTGGGAGCCGGTTCAAAGAAACTGAATTCAAACAAAAGAAGTATTGCTGAAATTGCAAAACATGGAATTGCTCAAAAAAAACAAGCGGAATTTTTATACCGTTTGGTAAATAAGTTTAATCCTAAAACCATTATAGAACTGGGCACCTCTATAGGACTAACGTCCTTGTACCTTTCCAGTGCAGTTCCAGGATCTACCTTATATACCATAGAGGGCTGCCCCAATTTATATGAGTTTTCAAAAGACTTATTTAAAAAACACAAAGCGAAAAATATTATTTCTATCAAGGGTAATTTTAATGATAAGCTCCCTGAACTATTATCCTCATTGGATTCGTTAGACTTATTATACATTGATGGAAACCACGCCTACGAACCAACAATGGCTTATTTTGAAATGGCTTTAAAGAAAAAAAATGCTTCTACTATTATCGTGTTTGATGATATTTACTGGAGTAAAGGCATGGAAAAAGCATGGAAAGAAATCTGTTCATATAAAGAAGTCAGCTTAAGCCTCGACTTATTTTATTTTGGAATGGTGTTTTTTAGAACAGAGCAAAAAAATAAAGAACATTTTGTGTTGAAGTTTTAATGATATTTTTTTAATCGGGTTATTTACTTTTACCCGGAATAATCATGGTGAAACCAAAACTCCACACAACATTTCCTCCTTCGTTTATATTTTTAGTTTCCGGAAAAACAGTAGTAATACCGGCATACATAGAATGGGACGTAGAAGTTTGAGTCTGTTTCTTATAGCTGTAACCTATTGCTGTATTAAAAGCAATATTATCTGTAAAAAAATGATTAAACCCTATTAATGCTTCCCCTGAAACGGAATAACCATTGGATGGATTTGTACTACTACCACTCTTTTCTCCTGTATCATAATACGAGGTTGATTCTTGTTCACTGAATAGCTGTATACTCATACCCGCCCCTAGTTGTCCATAAAACTTATTTTTAGAATCTTCACCAAGAAAATAGTACCGCAAATAAGGGATTAATCCTACATCGCCCCAACTATTTTTAGCATCCGAAGATTTTATTCCGTTACTCCTGTATGATTTATAGTTATTGAATTGACCATTAAGGCTTAAACTTGCACCAACAGCGATATTATCACTTATAAAATAACCTACTCTCGGATATAGTGAAATGGAACAGCCCTGATTATCGTATCTAGAAGTATAAGTACTCGAAGTCGATACATTTTTGTTATTATAAAAACTCAGGTTTCCTAAATTTCCCTCTGCAAGCCATACTCCTTTTTTAGTTTGAGCAAGTGATATTTTCGGGTTAGTAAGCGTTAAAACGCTTATTGCACTTATGATTAAAGCAAGTTTCTGTTTCATATTGGTAACGATAACTATTTTAGGATGGTACGTTTAATTAATTTATCAGTTTGTTATCTAACTCAATAAATTAGTATTTATTGTCCACACAATTTTAACGGCTGATATTTTGCTGAGTTCAAGCCTTGTATCACTCTCAATTCTAAATTGGTTTTTCAAATAAAATTGAACAGGTGTTTTATAGGTATCACCATTTAATTTGAGATCATTATTATGATCAATAACCCAACCATTAAGGCTTGCATTATTATTTTTTATGTTATTTAATAGTTTTGTTCCTAAACCTTTTGAATGGAAAAGACTATTTACAATGATCGCAAACCATTTATCCCCCTCGCGTTCAAATTCAAAACCCCAGGCAACTAGCTGTTGCTTATCGTCTATTAAAAGGTAATGTATCGGATGAGTTAAGGTACTTAAATAGTCATCAAAGTCTTTGACTGAATCGTAATTGAGGCTTTTAGGATATTCATTATTCCAAAGTTCATAAACACTATTCTTTTGATCAGAATTTAAAGTTTTACATTCAACAAGTTTCATTGGCCTTCATATCTGATATGACACTCTCTGTCAGTTTTAAAATCACGAACGTCTTTCTTATCTGAGGTACTTACTCCGCAGTTTGTAAGGATAAAACCTAAAATAAATATATAAGCAGTTCTCTTCAATGTTTTTACACAACTTTAATTTTCAACGGAGATATGATAACACAATGCTCGTCAGGATCTTTTATAGTGACCCCATTCTCTTTCCAGTAGGGATTTTTAGCGATCAATTTCATCACATTGTTTGTATTTATCCTGGATAATAAGTTATCATATTCCGTTTGAGTTTCAGGATAAAAAACTAAAATATCATCTTCATCAAAGCTGTGGTCAACCGGTTCTATTGTTTGTGTAAACTCCAGGTGCCAGTCTAAATTATGTTTACCTATAAAAACACCATCATAACCTGAGTGATTCTTAAATTCGCCTAAAAAGTCTAACCCTATTATGTTAACATAAAAGTGTATTAATTTATCCAATCTGTTTGTATGCCTTGCAAATCTAAATTGCATTTTTCTTAAGTTTATTTATCCCCTTTTTACATTCGATTTCCGGCTATTTGAAGCCACCGTTTATTAAAATGGCACTAACAAAGATAACTTCTTAATAGATATTTGCAATCGCTTTTTGTGAGTGAAATTATTGATCAGTTTTTTTGTTCCTGGATTTTTTAGTGTTTAAAGTGCGGGATTTTGGTATTCTGCCAATACGTGGATCGTTGTGTTTAATCAATTCACACACGTTAATGACTAAACTTTCGAAGTCCTCCGAATCAACAGGTAGCAATTGCCATTCTGTTTCAGTAATGCCGCCAGAATCAGTAGAAATTGAACGTAAAGAAGGAAAATCATTTTTTAAACTACCGTGATACTGCTCACTGGTTGCAATCCACACACCATTTATTTCAGGAGACTTCGTTCTTTGTCGGAGTATAAGCACAATTTTATCATCTACATATAATGCCAATAGTCCAAACATTGGCTTCACCCTTACTTCAAGCGGAACAAGGTAATCGAAAACAAAGTCGAATGGAATATTCTTTTTGGTCATGCTGTTTTGACTATTACTTTGTTTTAGTGGTATCAGAGAACGCTTTATGGTTCAACATTTCATTCATTTTCCGATGGCTTTCCCATTCCTGTTCGGTAAATTCTCTTTCAAAATATTCTTTACCGTCCTTCCAATTATAAACACCCGGTTTATCTCTCAAAAACTGCATCGTTTGGTATCCATCCGGATGGCCTTGCGTGTACTTAATTCTTTTACCATCCTTATAAACTTCAATTTGTGTCACATAATCTTTGTCGAAATAAGTATAAATAACATTGTCGGGAACCTTTACAGAATCATTATTAAAAAAATAAACTCCATTCTTATAGGTTGTAAAACCGATTTTACTCACAAATTTCCATTCATAGTTTGGCCATAGCTCATAAAACAATATTGATTCTTCCAAATCATACAACGTTGATTCGGCGGACTTATTACGCTTTCTGTAAGTGTCTTTTTGTGCCAGTTTTCGTTTTCCATTGGGATAACCATAAATTTTTGAAGCGTACCATAGCTCTCCGTCTTTTTTATAATAACGGATGCTTGGACCAATTTTTCTACTACAACCAATGAATAAAACGATGGTAAAAAAAATAATGATAAATCTCCATTTCATATATCTTGTCTGTTCAGATAACATGGTTTACAGTAATGTTTACCAAATTGCTTTTTAAAGATACACTGTTTCTATGCATTTACAAAAAATGTTAATTAGCCCTCAGCATTCATCCCCTTTTATATTTTTGTATTAAGCTCTACTCATTTATTTAACCATAAATAATGCAAAACATACTTCTGCTAATAGTAACACCTTTGATGATCATGGCTTATAAGCCTTTAGAAAATAACATCCTGGAAATAAAACATCCTTCTTTAGAACAACTCATTACTATTCATGAATCATTAGGAAAAGATGCCCGCAAATTAGCAGAATATTACCGCCAACGTGTTATAAGAGGGGAAAGCATGAGTTCCCTGGCAAAGCTTTACAGCGAGGATCCGGGCTCTGCGAGTAATGGTGGGCAATATGATAACGTTGTGAAAGGTATGATGGTTCCGGAATTTGAGAAAGTGGCTTTTAGTTTAAAGACAAACGAAATTTCTGAAGTGTTTGAGACACCTTATGGATTCCATTTTATTCAGTTAATTTCACGTAAAGGAGATACACTAAGCCTAAGGCATATACTGATCACCAAAGATTAAAATTAAATTTTCTATTTCTTTGCTTCTACAACTGCCAGATTATGAATAATCTTCCATTCGTTATCATGATCTAATACTAATGAATTGTATGAAACAAAATAATTTTCTAAACTCTCCAAACGAATTTTACCATCGCAATAGTACCACTGTCATTGATACTTTCAATGGTCATGGTTCTTGTGAGCCCACCAAAAATACCGGCTTTAATGTTTGATAAATAGGTTTGTTTATCAATCATAACAACACCCGGAGTTCCCATAAAATTATTACTGGCTACTCTAAAATCATGATGAAGCACTGAGTTTAATAATTCCACATTACTGGTATCACCCCCTTTTACGAAGTTTGTAATCGCCTCTGTTATTTTTTCTATCGTTGTCATACACTTACTTGTCTATTTGATATTTTTATCTTTTGCAAAGCTAAATGTTTACCAGATATTTACAAAGCAATTTAATCTAAAGCCCGCAATTGTAAACGCCTGTACGATTGACTGTTATTTTGTTTAGGATTCCAATTCTTTTAATAAATCTTCAGTTTGTTGTAGCGTATTCTTGTAATACTTTGCTACCCATTTTGAATAAAATAATAAGAAAATATAACCACCTGAAAAAGATAAAATCCAAAAATAGGTATTTTCATAAATATCTTTTTCGCCAAAAAATTTAGAACATACAATAATAAGCGAGACTAATAACAGGTAACATAACGTACTATTTATTTTCATAAATGTATGAAACCGTATTTTTTGAATGGCAAAATCTTTCAATGTTTCTGCATAAGGTTTATTAACATCGCCAATGCTATTGAATTGTAAAAGGCTGATGAAACTTAATATTGGTAACACCACTAAAACTCCTATTGCCAAAATACCTATTCCTTTTACAAAACCATTACCCAATTCATTAAAACGACACCCTATATAAACAGCACCTAAAAAACAAATGATGCTCCCTATAATTTCAGGATACACTATTTTTTTTAGATTTGATTTATATTGAGCGTGTGTTGCCCGATCAATCATTTTAACAGGTATGTTTATCTGTTTGGTTGCCTCTTCCCAGGAGTTTTTTAAATCATCCAATTCCATCATTACAATTGTTTAGTGATTTGTTTTTTCAATTTTTCTTTAATCCGTGCTATTTTTGTTCCCACATTACTTTCAGAAATGCCTACTATTTCAGCAATTTCCTGATAACTTTTATTTTCAAGATAAAGCATCACAATTCCCTTATCAAGCAGATTGAGATTATCCACGTGTTGTTTAAATATTTGCAATTTTTCTTCAAAATTATTGTTTTCTGTCTCTTGAAAATTCAGGTATTGGCCATCCATAGGAACTGTCAATACTTTTCTTTTGGCCGTTTTTAAATAGTAAATAGCAACATTCATCGCCACTCTATACATCCAGGTACTCATACTTGACTTTTGATGGAAAGAATCAAATGATTTCCAGAGGTTATAAATAATTTCCTGCACTAAATCATTTCTGTCATCAATAGAATCGGTATAGATAGATGCCATTTTATATATCAGCCTTTCGTTTGATTTGATCGCTTTTATAAATGTTTCATTTTTATCCATATTAAATTTCATCCAATTTAACAATTACAAAATTACCTGTTATGAATTAAAATCCAATTGAATAGCTGCGTTAATACAAATGGCGCTATCGTCTGTTCAATAGAATTGTATTCGCTCATTTCTCCCGTTTCACATTCCTGAAACAGATGATTTACATTGGGGAATTCTTTCACTAGAAAATCCTTGTTATGTCCTTTCATTAAAGCATTTCTGATTCCCTCCTGGTTAATTATTGATTGAACCTGTGTATCTTTACCCCCGTTTAAAGCAAGTACAGCGCAGTTAACTTTTTCTAATTCAGTGGCAGGATTATAATTATAAAAATACCTGCTCCAGGCCGATGTTCTGGTTTCAATTAAGCCTGTAATAATTTCTTGTATTTTTGAATCAGAATTAATAACAGATTTTAACATCGGCACTATCGTTTCGTTATAATGCATTCTTAACTCTTTTTTTATTTCAGCCACATCTTTATTCTGCGATGCTATTATAATTGCTTTTCTTATAGCATCTTCAAAGACAGCTTCGTTCTGTACCGGAAAGCCTCTGTTCTTTTTTGAAAGATAAAGTGAAATGTCACTTCCTGGAATTCCTGAACCTCCCAGCATAACAATAAAGGAGACTTTTTTATTGAGATTAGCTACCATTGGAGCTATAATAGCACCTTCGCTATGTCCTATTAACCCAATTTTAGTTTCATCAATTTCCTTTCTTGATTTCAAATATGCTATTGCACTCACCACATCCGTAGCCAAATCTTTTGTAGTTGCCAGGCTATGGTCTCCGGTAGATCTTCCTGCTCCCCTGTCGTCATAACGTAATACGGCTATCCCTTGCCTGGTGAGGTAATCTGCCAATACCAAAAATGGTTTGTGTCCGTAAAACGTCTCATCTCTGTCCTGCGGACCACTCCCACTAATTAATATAACCACCGGAAATTTGCCGGTTTTGTTTGGAAGAGTAAGTGTTCCCGCTAAAATAATATTAGCTTCTTTATTATTGAATATGACTTCTTCTTCCTGATATGGATAGGGCTTTACCGGTTCCTGTGGTCTTTTAAAAATACTTTCTGCGTTTATTTCTTCTTTTTTCAGAATCAATGGTAACGCATTGACGCCTTCTGTAAAAGTTCCTTCTATTTGCTGCGCATTTTGTTTGAATATTCCCTCGAACTTAAATCCTAAATTTGCCCCTTCAACCAATAATGCACCGTTTGAAAAGCTGGTTTCCTTTGGTTTTAGGCCTGCTATTCTCATAGCGGGAATATCAATGATGGTCCTATAAACATCACCGGTTTTTTCAAAAGTGAAATTAAAGACAACCGGTTCGCTTTTGCCACTTTCTATGATGCCACTCCATTTACCTGAAATATCCTGAGCATACGCTGAGATGGAAAACAGTAAAATTAAATGTATAATGTTTCTTTTCATTTTTTAAAGTTTAAAATGTATTTACTAATCTGCTCCGTTTAAGGAGATATCCTATTAGTGTATCAATCTTTAAAAAAATCACAGTTCGGGACATTTTTTTTGCTATTTAATTTCAGTGCAATTCTGAAGTACAAATAACACCACTACTCATTTAGAATTTATATGTCGGAAAGAATAAATGGCGCATTTTGTGTCATAAAAAAATCCCCTCAATTACTTAAGGGGATTTTTTATGGTAGTCGTTCTCCAACAAGTGGATAGAACAATACTAATTAAGCTTTAACCGAAGCACGAATAATATTTAAGGCGCCACCTGCTTTAAACCACTCAATTTGTTGAGCGTTATAGCTATGGTTTACTTTAAAATCTTCCTTGCTTCCATCTGCATGGTTCAAGGTTAAGGTTAACTGTACACCCGGTGTAAATGTTGTTAAACCAGTAATATCAATGATATCATCTTCTTTAATTTTATCGTAATCAGCAGGGTTAGCAAAAGTGATTCCCAACATTCCTTGTTTTTTAAGGTTTGTTTCGTGGATACGGGCAAATGATTTTACCAATACAACTTTTACACCTAAATGACGAGGCTCCATAGCGGCGTGCTCACGGGAAGATCCTTCACCGTAGTTTTCATCCCCTATTACAATACTTCCAATATTTTTAGCTTTGTACTGACGTTGAACAGTAGGTACAGGCTCATATACACCTGTTAATTGATTTTTTACCGAATCTGTTTTTTCGTTATAGGCGTTTACCGCACCAATTAACATGTTGTTGGAAATATTATCTAAATGTCCGCGGAATTTTAACCATGGACCAGCCATAGAAATATGATCCGTTGTACATTTTCCTTTTGCTTTAATTAATAGTTTTAATCCTTTCATATCAACACCATCCCATGCAGCGAACGGATCTAATAATTGTAAACGGTTAGAGGTAGGGCTTACCAATACCTGAACACTGCTACCATCTTTAGCCGGAGCCTGGAATCCTGCGTCTTCCACATCAAATCCTTTTGGAGGTAACTCATCTCCTGACGGCGCATCCAGTTTTACTTTTTCACCTTTTTCGTTGATCAAAAAGTCGGTTAAAGGATTAAAGGTTAAATCACCTGCAATAGCCATTGCCGTTACTAATTCCGGAGAAGCCACAAACGCATATGTGTTTGGATTTCCATCGGCACGTTTCGCAAAGTTACGGTTGAAAGAATGGATGATGGTGTTTTTTTCTTTTTTCTCAGCACCTACCCTGTCCCACATACCAATACAAGGTCCGCAGGCATTTGTAAATACTGTAGCTCCAACTTGATTAAATACTTCTAAGAAACCATCACGCTCAATGGTGAAACGGATTTGTTCTGAACCCGGATTGATCATGAACTCTGCTTTTGATTTCAATCCTTTAGCTGAAACCTGTTTCGCCAATGATACGGCACGTGCAATATCTTCGTAAGAAGAGTTTGTACATGAACCGATTAAACCTGCTTCAATTTTTAAAGGCCATCCGTTAGCCATTGCTACTTCTTTTAATTTAGAAATAGGTGTTGCTAAATCCGGAGTAAAAGGCCCGTTAACATGTGGTTCCAGTTCCGATAAATTAATTTCGATAACTTCATCAAAATATTTTTTAGGATCAGCATATACTTCTTTATCCCCTGTTAAATGTTCTTTAATGGTATCTGCCAAAGCAGCAACATCTGCACGGCCAGTCGCTTTTAAATAACGGCTCATGCTTTCGTCATAACCAAAAGTAGAAGTTGTTGCTCCTACTTCAGCACCCATGTTACAAATGGTTCCTTTACCTGTACAGCTAAGGCTTTCAGCACCTTCACCAAAATATTCAATTACTTTATCAGTACCGCCTTTTACGGTTAAGATCCCTGCAACAGCCAGGATAACATCTTTAGCACTTGTCCAGCCATTTAATTTACCGGTTAACTTAACACCAATTAATTTTGGCATTTTAAGTTCCCAAGGTAAGCCTGCCATCACATCACATGCATCTGCACCACCAACACCAATAGCAATCATCCCTAAACCACCGGCATTTACCGTGTGAGAATCTGTACCAATCATCATTCCTCCGGGGAACGCATAATTTTCTAAAACAACCTGATGAATAATACCTGCACCCGGTTTCCAAAAACCAATACCATATTTATTTGATACCGAAGCTAAAAAGTCAAACACTTCCTTACTTTCTGTATTAGCTACTGCTAAATCTTTTGTAGCACCTACTTTTGCTGTAATTAAGTGATCGCAATGTACGGTAGAAGGCACAGCAACTGTAGGACGGCCAGCCTGCATAAACTGCAATAAAGCCATTTGAGCTGTAGCATCCTGCATCGCTACTCTATCCGGGTTAAAATCTACATAAGAATTTCCACGAGGGTAATCTTTTAACGCTGTAGCAGCATCTAAGTGAGAATATAAAACTTTCTCAGCTAAAGTTAAAGGTCTTCCAAGATTTTTGCGAGCCGCTTCAATACGGGCAGGCATATTTGCATAAACCTTTTTAATCATTTCAATGTCAAATGCCATAATAATAGGTGATTGGATTGGTTATTTGTAAAAATTGATTTTTTTGTCCGTTACGAATTTACGAATTATTACCCTTTTTACGGTATATTTTTATTAAAAAGATTCATTCATTTATTTCAATTTAACTCTTCCCGAAAGCCATTCTTATCTCTACAAGCCTATTATTGCTCACAAACAGGCTGTTAGCGGAAAATCTTTCATTCCTGCCTGGCAGGCAAACAGTTAATACTTTACAGGTGAAACAGTAATGGCAATTACCGGATGTTTAATTACCAATATATGTAGGAATGTATTGTCGTACATATCGTATAACACTATACATCTTTAATGCACAGCTAAAATAAAAAAACAGTTACATAAAGATTTTTATATAACTGTTTTCGATATGGTTTATTTCTAATAAGATAAAAAACTATTTACCCAAATCATCAAAACTAACTTCATCTGAATGGGAAGAAGGCGTTTCTCTTTCGGAATAAGCCTCTCTCTCAACAACAGGAGGAGCGTTCTCTTTGATCACGTCAATGGATTCGTTTAACCCTTCCATGAATTTTTCAAAGTCTTCTTTGTACAAAAATATTTTGTGTTTTTCGTACGTAAATTTGCCATCGGTTCCAAAACGTTTTTTACTTTCCGTAATAGTTAAATAGTAATCATTTCCACGTGTAGATTTTACATCAAAAAAATACGTGCGTTTTCCGGCTTTTACTGCTTTTGAAAATAAATCTTCTCTTTCTGTTCTTTCTATCTCTTCAGACATAATTTTTTTTTTAAGTTCATAACAAATATTTATATTTTTTATTATAAGTTGCTATACTGTTGAAAATTAGTTAAAAACTTAAATAAAAAGAAATCCCCCCCTTATTGAGCTGCTTTATAATATTCTACAATATCTATGGCCTGTTTTGCTTCCTTTACATCATGCACTCTTAAAATTTTAGAGCCATTTTGTAAAGCTAATGTATTTAAAACAATGGTTCCTGTTAATGCTGTTACCGGAGAAGTATGCAATACTTTATTGATCATCGATTTACGAGAAACTCCTGCTAATACAGGGAATCCAAGATCAGCAATAGTATTAAGGTGTTTTAATAACACATAATTATGTTCCAGGTTTTTCCCGAAACCAAAGCCCGGATCCAGTATTAATTTATCAAATCCCAAATGCTCACAGATCTCTATTTTCTTTTTAAAGAACGCCATTACCTCTTCCACCACATTTGTATAATGTGGGTTATGTTGCATATTTTGAGGAGTTCCCTGCATGTGCATTAATACATAGGGGGTTTGATGTTTTGCGACAACCTTCAGCATTTCCGGATCCATTTCACCACCCGAAATATCATTAATAAGGTCTGCTCCTGTACTAATGGCAAAATCAGCCACTTCACTTCTATACGTATCCACCGAAATAAATACCTGTGGAAAATGTGCCCTGAGCTCTCTTAACGGCAACCTTAACCGTTCAATCTCCTCTTCAATGGTTACGATAGCAGCATCCGGCCTTGTAGATACGGCACCCACATCAATCATCGTAGCACCTTCGTTCACCTTCATTTCAGCATCTTTTAAAACATCAGAAACAGACGAGAATTTACCACCGTCGTAAAAACTATCGGGCGTTAAATTAACGATAGCCATTGCCTGCGCTTTATCAAAGCTCAATTGTTTACCATTTGTTAAATAAGATTCGTACATTTTTATATAAATTAGCGCAATCAAATATATGAACAATACATCTCAACAATACGACACTGCCATAAAATTATGTAAAGATCTTTTTTTGAAAAAGATGAAAGATTATGGCACAGCATGGCGAAACCTACGTCCTACCTCCTTAACCGACCAAATCTTTATTAAAGCCCAACGTATCAAAAGCATTGAAGAAAAAGGAACTCAAAAAGTGGTGGATGATATTACTGGAGAATATATTGGAATCATTAATTACTGTATCATCTCTTTAATACAATTAGAATTAAATAACGATTCCCGCTTGGAACTTCCGTTTGAAGAAGTAGAGCAGCTTTATAATAAGTATGCCAAACAAACCAAACAACTCATGGAAGATAAAAACCACGATTATGGGGAAGCGTGGAGAGATATGCGGATGAGTTCTTTAACCGACCTGATCTTAATGAAAATTTTTCGGGTAAAACAAATTGAAGACAATAAAGGTCAAACGCTTGCCAGTGAAGGCGTTGATGCCAATTACATGGATATGTTGAATTACTCTGTTTTTGCGCTGATAAAACTAAAGGATTCCGTTAACTAATTACTACCATTTTAATAGTTTAGAGCTTTAACAATGGCTACCCGTGCGGTGCATACCTATTTACTAAATATAAATACACTACCTAAATTCTGTTAAATCATTGAAAATTTTCAAACTAAATTTCGGAATTGAGTAAAAAAATCCACATTTTTGAATCCGTGTTTTGCTTTATCGTATTAAGCAGGTGATACTTAAAAACAATATCAGTAAACACCTGTCTTTAACCATTTGGCATCAAAATTTATTACTATCTATTAAAACTAAATTTTTATGAAACCTTCAAATCCCGTTAAAACAGTGTTAAAGTTATCATTGTTTTTCTGCTTATGCATCAGTATAAATGCATCGGCTCAATCAAGCGCTAAAGAATTTTACCGTACTCCTTATAACAGCCGTAACAGTGGTTCTTACGGAAAAGGCGATCATTTATTATCCTTAGGATACGGCGTTCCAAACTGGCTTTATAGCGGTTATGGTATATCAAACTCTATTGTTTATGGCCGTACCCGCCATATTGGTATCGGCCCTGTAATGGTAAAATACGAATTCCCTATCAGGGATGAAGTTGGTGTTGGTGTTATTTTACAGGGTGCTACCAAAAGCTGGAGATACGATAGTGGCAATCATACCTACAAAGATCATGCATGGGGAACCGGAGCTGCCTTTATGGGATATTATCACTTTAATAAATTAATTAATGTACAAAAACTTGATGTATATGCCGGTGTAGGGGTTAACTTCACATACCAGAAATTAACAAGAGATGCTGCTTATTACAATTATTATTACAACTATTATGGATACTATTATTATAATGAGGAAGTAGAATCTGATTTTATAGTAAGACCCTGTGGCGTAGTAGGTGTAAGATATTATGTATCTCCTAAATTTGCATTTGCTGCAGAAGCAGGGTACACTACTTTCAGCTCTTTAAACCTGGGAGTTACATTTAAATTATAAAACGAAGTTATTGGAGTTCAATAATTTTATCCGCATAACGCAAAGCAGAATCTCTATGACTAATAATTATAGAGGTTTTGTTTTTCATAACCTTTTTTAAATTGTTAAGGATCAACTCTTCTGTTTCAACATCTACAGCAGAGAGGCAATCATCAAAAATAAGGATCTGGGGTTTTGAAATAATAGCCCTTGCGATGGATATCCGCTGCTTTTGCCCGCCAGATAATGTAACTCCTCTCTCACCTACCATGGTATCAAAACCATCCGGAAAAGCCATAATATTATCATAAACCCCGGCATCTTTAGCTGCCTGAAAAACATCTTCGTCGCTGTATTTTTGATTCACCGAAAATGCAATATTATTTTTAATGGTATCGGAAAACAAAAACACTTCCTGTGGAACATAACCAATACTTCTTCTTAAAACAGACAGGTCATATTTTTCAATGGGAGCATTGTCGATTAAGATCTTTCCTGAACTGACATCATATAACCGGGTAATTAAATTTGCCAGTGTAGATTTTCCTGAACCCACTTTCCCTTTAATACCAAGTGTTTTGCCATCTTCTATCACAAGATTAAAATCAGTAATTACCTTTTTTGTATCGTCAGGGTAATGAAAATTTACCTGCCGAAATTCTATATTTCCTTTAACGGGTGTTTTAATTTCGGGTGTATTTTGAATGGCACTTTTATAATTTAAAAATTCATCAATCCTAACCTGCGATGCTGAAGCCCTTTGTATTAAAGAGGTTACCCAACCAAGCGATGCAAAAGGCCAGGTTAATTTATACACATAAACAATAAACTCGGTAATGTTCCCTACCTCTATGGCTTTACCTATCACTAAATGTCCGCCATACCAAACTGTTGCAATTACACTAATGCCCACCATTAACACCATAACCGGCTGAAAGAAAGCTTCCACAAGCGTTAACCTGAGATTTTGTTTTTTATAATTGGCATTTAGTTTTTCCAGTTCATTGGTATAATGTTCTTCCCGCGCGTAAGCTTTAATTACACGTACTGCCGAAAATGTTTCCTGCGAATGTGAGGTGAGTTTGGATAATTCCTCCTGCACAATGGTACTGCGCTTATTAATAAAATCAGAAACTTTGTAAATAACAAAAGACAAAAGAGGCAAAGGTGCAAATACCAATAAGGTTAACTGCCAGTTAATAGAAAGCATAAATACTAATACAATCACCACCGTGGCAAACGTATTGATCAGGTACATAATAGCAGGCCCTGTATACATCCTCACTTTACCTACATCTTCACTGATACGGTTCATGAGATCCCCTGTATTGTTATTTTTATAAAAGGAAGCATCCAGGGTTTGGAAATGCGCATACAATTCATTTTTTTGATCGAACTCAATGTGCCGGCTCATCACAATAAGTGTTTGCCTTTGAAAGAATAAAAACAATCCACTTAAAAGTGCCAACCCTAAAAGCGTTACTCCTAATGTAATAAATGTGCAATTATTTACAGGTGCATGGTTTGAAATAAGCTTCACGATTTCGTTAGTGGCATTCCTTACAATAACTCCCTGATAAATGGAAAAGATGCTGGAAAGCACTACAAATAAGGCACCAATGAGCAGGCGCCATTTGTACTTTAAAAAATACGCATTGAGGGATTTGAGTGATTTCAATGTAAAATGTTTATGTACGCGTTGTCTACCTCATTCCAATAGCTACTAAAATAGCCCAGGGTCTTATGAGATATAGATCTGCCGGTTTGCAAACCTACATGACCTTTGAACTATTAAAAATCGTTATTTAACTGGTTCGTGGCTTTTTGCAAAATTTCAAAAGCATTTTCAGCCATTAAATTTTCTTTATCAAGCGTTGGATTTATTTCTACCATCTCAAAGCATACAATTTTTTTAGAACGCATGATGTAATAAATTAAATTCCCTGCTTCTTTTTCGGTGATCCCGTTTGGCACAGGTGTTCCAGTTCCACTGCTAATACGGCTATCCATACTATCCACATCAAAGCTTACGTAAATAATATCGCAATGATCTAAATAATTTAAAGATTCAATAGCTACACGTTCTACTGCTTTTTTACGAATTTCCTGTAAGTTAAAAACACGTACTTTATTCTTTTTAATTAAAAAATCTTCCTGTGGTTCAAAATCGCGCAAAGCAATATATACCAGGTCATTGTATTGAATTTTAGGTGTAATTCCACCAAGCGCTTTTAATTTTTCCCAGTATTCAATGGTTTCATCATCGGGCTTGTTTTGCTGACGTTCTTTATTGTCTTCTGCCAATACACAGGCAATAGGCATACCGTGCATATTACCGCTTGGCGTCGTATAAGGTGTGTGTAAATCGGCATGTGCATCGATCCAGATAACTCCTACGCGTTTGGTAGGGTAAGCCATTTTAATACCACTAATGGTTCCTAAAGCAGAACTATGATCGCCTGCCAACACAATAGGCACTTCTTCTTTTAATAAGGTCTTTTTTATTTCGTTGGCTAATCGTTCGTTTAAGGTATAAATACCTTTGATACGTTTAGCATAATCGTTAACAACGGGTTCTAATAATAAATGGTTTTCGTTTTGCACTTCAACCGATTTGAATTTTTTAAAGAAATTACTTCCAAAATCAAGTGCTGCAATTTTAATCGCATCTACTCCCATACTGGATCCTCTTGTACCCGCTCCTATTTCACTTTTTATTTCGATTAATTTGATTGGTTTTATCATATATAGTATGTTATGAGGCCCTAAAGATACAAAATCATTGCCTAAATACCGGCAAAATGTTCTATAATGCTATAACTGAGCCTTTAACGTTATAGCCGTTTGTGAAATCTGCTCTTTGGAAAGTGTTCTTAATTTAGGAACAGAAAGTAATTTATAGTGAGCCATACGGGCGATGATCGAATCTTTGACCACTTCATCAAAATCTCCGTTAAATACGACTGAATGAATTTTAAAATGATGAGCTACTAAATACTCAACAGAAAGCAGTGTGTGATTAATACATCCTAAGTAATCGGAAACCACTAATACGATTTCACACTCCAGGCGCTTTGCCATATCAACCACATAATGTGTTTTAGTTAAAGGAACCAACAGCCCTCCGGCACCCTCTATGATCAGATCCTTGTTTGTTTCATTTGGCCTCAGAGGTAAATTAATATGATCTAATTGAATCTCAATTCCATCCATTTCGGCGGCTAAATGTGGTGACAGTGGCTGCTTTAGAAGATATGTTTCAGGATAAATAACGGTTTGCGGGTTGCTAACCATCAACTTTACCGTGTCAGAATCCAAACCGTCGATGGTTCCGCTTTGCACCGGCTTCCAGTAATCGGCCTGCAATGCTTCGGTTAAAACTGCTGATACAATTGTTTTACCTATATTGGTTCCTATGCCCGTAACAAAATAATTCATGAGTTAAACAAGGTGAGATACTGTTGTTTGATTTCTTCTATATTTAATTTTTTATTAATATAAACAACACTGTTTGAGCACATCTTATCAAATGCACTCTGCTCCATTTGTGCAAGCGTTTTAATCGCTTCCACAAATTTTGGTTTGTCCTGTAACGAAATATCAAACCCTACCTGTTCCCTTTCTAAAAAACGCCAGGGTGTTTGATCGGAAATCACTACAGGTCTGCCATTTGTTAAAGCTTCCACAATAATATGTCCGAAATTTTCGGTTTGAGTAGGCAAAAACAAAGCATGGTAGCGGCTCAACGTTAAGCCTATCGTTTCAGGTTTTAAAACCGATTTATAAGTAAAGGTAACGTTGGAAGGCAATGTTTTAGCATTGGTATCACATAAATCGCAATATACTTCATCTTCTTTTGGCCCATAAATATCAAAGATGATCTGATAATCTTTTACTTCCTTTAAAACGTCTATCGCAAAATAGAGGTTTTTAATGTCTACCATTCGGGCTATAAAACATAACCTTAATAAGTCTTTCTGTTTTTCAATAAACGTTATTTCATTAGCAATAGCAGGTAAATTAGATACTTCTGATATATTTACGTGCATACCTATTCTCTTTTTTATTTCAGCCGTTTCCTGCGGGGAGGTAGATTGCCAATGAACCTGTTTGAATAAACCGGAGAGTTTGGCATAAATTAAAAACAGTTGTTTTTTAACGGGCTTAACTGCCAGGGCTCCATCTCTCAGCATACCACGAGGCACTAAAATAACGATTGATGTTAGTTTATGCTGTTGTTTCCATTTTAACGGATAGATTGTAAATAATTTAGAAAATAAACTATTTAAATAAATGGTATCGTGTGTTGTATCTTGTATTAATGCCAGTATAAATCCGGGATTCATATTTTCAGGACTTACATAAAACACCTGCCTTCCTTCAAAGTTGGTCCATGCATTTGCTATAATACCACTGTAAGCCTTATCCGATTTGAAATCCCTGTCGGTTGTAATAATTTTAAAATCAACTTCATTACCCAATTGTTTGGTTAACGTGGCAATGGATTGTATGGGACCTCCTGCCAGAAAGCCCGGTAGAAACCAATCGCATAAAATTAATATGGATTTCTTAGCTTTCAATCTGATGTGTATTAATCCAGTTATTTAAAACAATTAAATGCCATACTCTACTCCAGGTAATTTTTGGATCGTTATTTAAAAACCGGTTCCACAATAACAACACGGCGTCTCTGTTTACAAACGACCTCTTGGAAAACTGCACAATGTGTTCTTCACTAAAATCTTTCAAATCATTCTTCAGCCATTCTTTCCAGGGCAGAGTAAAACCCATTTTGGGACGGTTTACAATAGTATCAGGTAAAAGATCTCCCAATGAATCAATCAGTAATTTCTTAGGAGAATGTGGATATTTATATTCGTCCTTTACACTTAAAGCAAATTCTACGAGCTTATAATCCAAAAACGGAACCCGTACTTCCAAAGCCACCGCCATGCTCATTTGATCTGCATCACGCAATAACACATTCTGCATATAGGTTTGAATCTCAAACAATGAAACCCTGCTTAGTTTATGTTTTTTATCCGTCTCGCTTTTTTTAATGACGTTTTTAATAAAATTATCTGCATTAAATTTTTCTTTCAATAAGGCATTATAATCTTTTTGGTTAAATAATTTTCGGTTTATCGGATAAGCATGAAATCCATTGATATAGTCAAGACTCAGGATTTCGGCCGTTTTATCGCCTTGTATCGATTTCTTTCCGGCCGCTATTAATTTGCCTCCTATGTTTCTGCCTAAACCCGGAATTAAATTTAACCATGTTTTATTTTCCAGCTCATGAAAGCGTTTAAAAATATCATAGCCCGCAAAGAGTTCATCTCCTCCTAAACCGGATAATGCCATAGTTATACCTGCATTTTTAGTAGCTTTGGAAACAATATAACTATTGGGACCATCGCCACTTGGATGATCCATAGCAGCTAACGCTTCGGGCAATTGTTTCAGAAAATCATCAGGAGTTAACTTTATTTCATGATGCTCGGTATTAAATTTTTCCGCGATTTGTTTGGCATATTTTGCTTCCGAAAATTCTCCTTCATCAAAACTGACATTAAAAGTCTGCACTTTTTCTGAAGACACTTTACTCATTAACCCAACAATAGCGCTGCTATCAATTCCACCGGATAAAAATGCACCAAACGGCACATCAGCCACCAGGCGTCTTTCAACAGAAGCCGTGAGAAGGGTATTTACTTTAGAGCAGGTTTCTTCATAAGACAACTCTTCTTTTGTTTTAGCATAATGATTTACATTCCAATATTCGGATAACGTTACAACACCTTGCCTGTACTCTAAAATAGTACCCGGCATCAGCATAAAAACATCCTGTAAAATAGTATTAGGGGCATGTACCGTTGTGTATTGAATGTATTCGGCAACAGCGCTTAAATTAATTTTTTTATCGGTTAATCCCGAATGAATTAAAGCCCTGATTTCAGAAGCAAAACTTAATACATTATTTTTAAAATGATAATACAACGGTTTTATACCAAGTCTGTCGCGTACAACCAATAAGCGTTGCTCCTGTTTATCCCAGATAGAAAAAGCAAACATTCCGTTAAAACGTTGCAAACATTCGATGCCCCAACGCAGGTAAGCCGCTAAAATAACTTCGGTATCGGTATTAGTTTTAAAAAAATAAGGTAATTGCGTGGTACCATGTTCTGCCCGTTGAAGTTCCAGTTTCAGTTCCTTATAATTATACAACTCTCCATTGTATACCATAATAAAACGACCGTCCTGTGAAATAAATGGCTGATTCCCTGCTTCAGAAAGGTCAATAATAGATAAGCGACGGTGTCCTAAAAAACAGTGCTCATCATTCCAGGTTCCTTCTGAGTTTGGTCCGCGATGCGCAATAGCATCGGTCATTTTTTTTATGGCAGACCTGGTTGTAGAATTATTTATTTCATGACCAACAATTCCTGCTATTCCACACATAATTTGATCCGTTTAATGTTATCGGTTTTGTACTATAATCCAATAGACTTAAGGTATTTTTTATCTGACATCATTCTTTTGATACCATCTTCAACACTAATTAATTCTTTCCCCAGTATTTCTTTCATTTTAGTATTGTCGGGCTGGCGGCGTGTCATATCGCCTTCTTTTAAAGCCGGTAAATGAATGATATTCGATTTACTCTCCGTTAATTTAATCACCAGTTTAGCAAGATCTAAAATAGTCATGAGTTTATCGCTTCCAATATTAACCACATCATTCACTAATAAATTGTGGTTTAAAATCGCCATACAGGTATCTACCGTATCATCCACATATGTAAAGGTTCTTGTTTGTGAACCATCGCCATAAAGGGTTATGTTTTCATTTTTTAAAGCGGCTGCTAAAAATTTTGACACCACAAAATCGGTGCTTTGGTTAGGCCCATAGGTATTAAAAAAACGAAAAATAGTAAATGGTAAGCCAAATTCCTGCTGATAGCTTCTAAAAAAACATTCCCCTACATTTTTTACAACTGCATATGGAACCCGCGAATTAAGCGGTGTACGATGTTCGTGCTGAGGCAATTCTACCGGCTCTCCGTATACCTCTGATGATGAAGAGAAAAACACGTGTTTAACCGAAGATTTTTTAGCAAGTGTAAGAATATGCTTTATTCCGGAAATATCATCCAATACGCTGATAGGGTTTTCCTGAGTTCTTAAAACACCCACAACAGCGGCAAAATGGAACACATAATTAAAACTTTGATCTAACATAATGGAAGCAATTTCATCGTAATTGTTCACATCTGCTTTAATAAACTTCCAGTTTCCTGTATCTTTTTCCGGTAATTTTGATAAGTATCCGGTGGATAAATTATCTACCACTACTACAAAATTATTTTGATCAAGAATGAGTTTTTCTACTAATGCGCCTCCCACATTTCCGGCACCGCCTGTTACTAATATCCTGTTCATAAATTTTATATACCGAGCGAAGATAATATAAATACCTCAAATATTAGCTTACTAAATAGTTAATTGATACCGCAAATAATATGTATTTTTGAGGTTATGAATATTGAACATTTTTTATCTGATACCATCTCAACCGTGCTTAACGGCTTGTTTGATTTAACAAGTAAACCCGAAGAAATTACCCTTCAAAGAACAAAAAAAGAATTCGAAGGCGATTATACTCTTGTTACATTTCCCTATATAAAAGCAGCTAAAACTACCCCTGAAAAAACCGGAGAATTAATTGGAGAAGCCATTTTAAAAGCAAATCCGGCTATTACAAAATTTAATGTGGTAAAAGGCTTTTTAAATTTTTCCCTGGCAAACGATTTTTGGGTTTCTGAATTCAAAAACATTAGTAAAACGGCTAATTATGGCGTTAAACCGGCTAATAGCAGTGGTAAACAAGTAATGCTGGAATACTCCTCCCCCAATACCAACAAGCCTTTGCACTTAGGCCATGTCCGTAATAATTTATTAGGCTATTCTGTGGCTACGATCTTAAAAACGCAGGGACACGATGTTATTAAAGTTAACCTTGTAAACGACCGGGGAATTCATATTTGCAAAAGTATGTTGGCCTGGAAATTATTTGGTAATAACGAAACACCTGAATCAACCGGTTTAAAAGGCGATCACCTGGTTGGAAAATACTATGTGATATTTGATAAAGAATATAAAAAACAGGTTCAGGAATTAGTTGAAAAAGGCAACACAAAAGAAGAAGCCGAAAAGCAGGCACCTATTATGTTGCAAACCCAGCAAATGCTTTTACAATGGGAAGCCGGAGATACTGAAATCATTGAGCTTTGGAAGAAAATGAACAACTGGGTATACGACGGTTTTAAAGTAAGTTATAAAAAACTGGGGGTTGATTTTGATAAAATGTATTATGAAAGCAATACTTATTTATTAGGCAAGGAAATAGTACAGGAAGGCCTGGCTAAACATGTATTTTATAAAAAAGAAAATAACAGTGTTGCCATTGATTTAACCAATGAAGGCCTGGATGAAAAAGTAGTACTACGGAGCGACGGTACATCGGTATACATTACCCAGGATCTGGGTACCGCCATTGAACGTTTTAAAGAATTTCCAAAAATTGGTCAAATGATATACACCGTTGGTAATGAGCAGGATTACCACTTTAAGGTCTTATTTAAAATATTACAAAAACTGGGTTACGACTGGGCTAATGAGTGTTACCATTTATCTTATGGAATGGTGGAATTACCGGAAGGTAAAATGAAAAGCCGTGAAGGAACCGTGGTGGATGCCGACGATTTAATGGATGGCATGATTGAAACCGCTAAGGAAACTACCGAAGCTTCAGGCAAAATTGTTGAATTCCCTCAGGAAGAAAAAGACGAGTTGTTTAAAACCATTGGTATGGGCGCTTTAAAGTATTTTATTTTAAAAGTAGATCCTAAAAAGAAAATGTTGTTTGACCCTAAAGAAAGTATTGACCTGCATGGTAACACCGGCCCCTTCATCCAATATGCACATGCCCGTATCAAATCTATTTTAAGAGATTACAACCAGCCAACGGAAACCATTTCTATTCCTGATAATTTACAATTACACGAAAAAGAAAAAGAGTTAATTAAACATCAATATGATTTTCCTAAAATCCTGGAAGAATCAGCTGATACCTATAATCCTGCGGTAGTAGCCAACTATATTTATGACCTGGCTAAATTATTTAACCAGTTTTATAATGAATGTTCTGTGTTAAAAGAGGAAAATAGTTCCATTAAACAATTCAGAATTAAACTGATAGAAACCACTTCAAACATTATTAAAAATGGAATGTTGTGTTTAGGGATTAATGTTCCTGAGAGAATGTAATTGGGAATGAAAGAGATTGAAGAGATTAGAGAGACATAAGGGACTGAAAAGATTAAAGATCGTGTTTATATTTAAATCATTCTTTAATCTTAGATCTTTATACTTTTTTTAATAATATTAATACAGATATAAATTGGTTTATTTCGATTATAACGCCACAACACCCGTAGATCAAAGAGTATTGGAAGAAATGCTCCCCTACTTTACCGAACATTTTGGCAATGCATCCAGTAATACCCATGCATTTGGCTGGTATGCCCAAGGCGCTGTAGAAAAAGCAAGGCAACAGGTGGCGTCTCTTATCGGAGCCGAAACAAACGAAATTGTATTTACCTCCGGTGCTACCGAAGCCATTAACATGGCTTTAAAAGGTGTTTTTGAAGCTTATAAAACCAAAGGAAACCATATCATCACCTGCAAAACAGAACATAAAGCGGTGTTGGATACCTGTGCTTACCTGGAAGAATTGGGGGCAACCATTACCTATTTGAATGTTGATCCGGAAGGCCGTATCGACCTGGATGAATTAAATGCCAGCTTTACTCCGGCCACCATCCTGGTTTCCATCATGGCAGCAAATAATGAAACCGGCGTGTTACAGGACCTGGAAAAAATAGCAGAAATAACTCATAGCCACAATGCCCTCTTTTTTAGCGATACAACTCAACTGGCCGGCAAATTATACTTGGATGTGAATGATATGGGGCTTGACCTCTGTTGTATTTCCGCCCATAAGTTATACGGCCCAAAAGGTATCGGGGCTTTGTATGTGCGACGAAAAAACCCAAGGGTAAACCTGGTTCCATTAATGCACGGGGGTGGCCATGAAACTGGTAAACGCAGCGGAACCATAAATGTAACAGGTATTGTAGGCTTAGGAAAAGCCTGCGAAATTGCTCAAAAAGAATTTTGGGATAATAATGCTCATATTTCCAAATTAAGAGGATACATAGAGCACCAGTTACTCGAAATCCCTGACCTGAGAATTAATGGCTCAACCCGACACAGGCTTTATAATACCTCTAATCTGTATTTCCCCAGGTTAAAAGACGGGAGCACTGTTTTTAGTCATATTAAGAATAACTACGCCATTTCTCTGGGATCCGCCTGCACATCGGCTCAGGCAGAACCCTCTCATGTGCTGAAAGCCATGGGTATGTCCAAAGAAGACTCTGAAAATTCGATCCGGATCTCTTTAGGGTTAAAAAACACACAAGAAGATGTGAATAATTTGACTAAAACCATTTTGTCGCTCTATATTGAGACTTCCTCTAAATAAACCTTACAATGGTCGAGATTTTTCATCAGTTCATCTCTATTTTGTTCATTATTAACATATTAGCAAATTGTTAATTCATGATTAACTGCTATCTTTACCCCAAATTAATTAAACACTAATGAGCACTAACACCATCCGATTTAATAACGCAAACAGGTCTTTTTACCTTACTGCAAAAAAAAGAGTTGACGAGTACTTTAAAACAAACAACATCTCCCGTTATGGCAATTTTAACATGGTTATCAAATCCATCTTTATGTTTGCCTTATATTTCACTCCCTTTGTCCTTTTAATCTGCAATGTATTTGACAATTTATGGCTCCAATCCATTTTATGTGTGATTATGGGCTTTGGAATGAGCGGTATTGGTTTATCGGTTATGCATGATGCTAACCATGGAACCTATGCCAGGAATGCCAAATTAAATGCATTAATGTGCAGAAGCATGAACTTTATTGGAGGAAGCTCCATTAACTGGCAATTACAGCACAATACTTTACACCATACCTATACTAATATTCACGATCATGATGAGGATATTGCTCCCATTGGCTTCCTTCGCTTCGATCCGCATGCTCCCCTTAAAAAAGTGCATAAATTGCAATTTTTATATGCCTGGTTCTTTTATGGTTTAATGACTATTATGTGGGCAACTACCAAGGATTTCCAACAATTATCCCGTTACAATAAAATGGGCTTATTAGCGGTAAGAAAAACCACTTATAAAAAAGAATTATACTTATTGATCCTTAATAAATTATTCTATTTGGGTTATAGCCTTGGTTTACCGCTGTTAATTATGCAAAACCCATGGTACCAAATTCTTATTGGCTGGAGTATCATGCATTATGTATGCGGAATGATCCTGGCCCTGATTTTTCAACCGGCTCACGTGATTGACCTTACCGAATTTCCTGTACCGGATACATCAGGTAATATGGAAGACGACTGGGCTGCTCATCAATTGAAAACAACTACTAATTTTGCTCAAAAAAGCTGGGCATTTTCATGGTTCGTTGGTGGCTTGAATTTCCAGGTAGAACACCATTTGTTCCCTAATATCTGCCATGTTCACTATAAAAAATTAGCTCCAATCATTGAGCAAACCGCCAGAGAATTTAACTTACCTTATTATTCTAAAAAAACATTTTTAGGCGCTGTAGCCGGGCATGCTAAATTATTATATGCTTTAGGCCGTACACCGGTTCCGGTAATGGCATAATACTTAACAACGTATTGTTTAAAATGCAGACTGTAACAGTCTGCATTTTTTGTTTAAAACCCCTTACTTCGTGTAAACAATTTGCTCTATTATGCGCGTACATTTAATTGCTATTGGCGGAAGTGCTATGCACAATATGGCCCTGGCCTTACACGAAAAAGGGTTTCACGTTACCGGAAGTGATGACGAAATAAACGAACCTTCTAAAACACGGTTAAACAATGCCGGAATACTTCCCGCTGAAATAGGCTGGTTTCCTGAAAAAATAACTAAAGATATTGACGCTATTATTTTAGGGATGCATGCCCGTGAAGATAATCCGGAACTCATCAGAGCAAAGGAATTAGGCCTAAAAGTATATTCTTATCCCGAATATATTTATGAAGCTACCAAAGATAAAACCCGCGTGGTTATTGGTGGAAGTCATGGCAAAACAACCATTACCGCTATGATCCTGCATGTATTGAACTACCATAGGATTGATGCCGATTTTATGGTGGGTGCACAACTGGAAGGGTTTAACACTATGGTAAAACTAACCAAAGAAGCCCCCATTGCCATTATTGAAGGGGACGAATACCTCGCCTCACCTATCGACAGAAGACCAAAATTTCATTTATACAAACCAAATATTGCCATTTTAAGTGGTATTGCATGGGATCATATCAATGTATTTCCAACATTTGAGATCTATATTCATCAATTCGAAAAATTTATTGACCTGATTGAACCTAACGGAACCCTCATTTACTGTCAGGAAGATCCGGAACTGGTTAAAGTAGCTGCTGCCTCCGGTAAATCGAACTCTGTAAAGAAAACCCCCTACTCTGTTCCAAGCCATTACATTGAAAACGGAGTAACGTTTATCAATTATGGCAGTAAAAAAATCCCTCTACAGGTATTCGGGAACCACAACCTGCTCAACCTTAACGGAGCCCGCCTGGTTTGCAATCAATTAAAGCTAAGCGATGATCAGTTTTATGAAGCTATTCAGTCGTTTAAAGGTGCTGCCAAAAGACTTGAACTGGTTATGAAAACAGATACTTTTTCTTTTTATAAAGACTTTGCCCATTCTCCCTCAAAATTAAAGGCAACAACTAAAGCAACCAAGGAACAGTTTGGTAACCGCCGTTTATTAGCCTGTATGGAACTCCACACCTTTAGCAGTTTAAACGATACCTTTTTGGCAGAATATAATGGGGCCATGAATGATGCTGACGAAGCTATTGTGTATTTTAACCCTCACACCATTGAACATAAAAAACTAAAACCAATTACGGAAGAACAGGTATTTAATTATTTCAACCGCAAAGATCTGAAAGTGTTTACCAACAGTAAAACATTAGAAGAGTACCTCAAATCGAAATCGTTAAAAAATAATGTTTTGTTGATGATGAGTTCCGGGAATTTTGATGGCATTGATTTTAAAAAGTTATCTTTGGAGCTCAATTTGAATTAAATTTTGGCTAAAGTTCTTCGTATCATAAACCGCTTTAACATTGGTGGAATTACCTATAATGTAAGTTATTTATCAAAGTTCCTTGAACCTGATTTTGAAACGCTTTTAGTAGGTGGCCCCGAAGAAGTCGGAGAAGACAGTTCACTGTATATTCCGTTGGATTTAGGATTAAATCCTAAAGTACTCGATCAGTTTCAACGGAATATTAATCCTATTGCCGATTATAGAGCCTATAAGGAAATTAAACGGCTCATTAAAGAATTTAAACCCGACATTGTACATACACATGCCTCCAAAGCCGGAGCAGTTGGTCGTTTAGCCGCTATCCACTGTAAAGTACCTATTATTGTACATACCTTTCATGGGCATGTATTTCATTCCTATTTCGGAAAATTAAAAACATCGTTTTATATTTATATTGAACGTTACCTCGCCAAGCGGTCTACAGCTATTGTTGCCATTAGCCAAAAACAAAAACAAGAGCTTTCCGAAACATTTAACATCACCACCGGTAACCATATTCATGTAGTTCCTTTGGGCTTTGATCTTAAACGATTTACGATTAACAAAGAAGAGAACCGTACAAGCTTTCGTGAACAGTATAACCTTTCGGATGACCAGATCGCTATTGGGATTATTGGGAGGCTGGCACCTGTAAAGAATCATGATTTGTTTATAGAGGCATTACACCATCTCAAACAGCAGGGTATATCAAACTTTAAGGCTTTTGTAATTGGAGATGGTGATACAAAGCAGGAAATTATGGAACATTGTCGCCATATGGGTATTTCTTTTTCTGAAGACCCAAAAGCAGTGGTAGATGTGATATTTACTTCCTGGATCAAAAATGTAGAATGGGCCCTGCACGGAATCGATATTGTGGCATTAACCTCTTTAAATGAAGGAACTCCTGTAAGCATTATAGAGGCTCAGGCCGCAGGAAAATATGTAGTAGCTACAAATGTAGGAGGAATTGAAGATGTTCTGCATCCCGATTGTGGCTTGCTTTCAGAGATTTCAGATTCCCAGGGTTACTTCAACAATTTAACAAATGCATGTCTTCATTTTTCAAAACACGCCGATAAAGTAAAAACCGGCGAAGAATGGAGTCTTTCTAAGTTTAGTTACCACCGTTTGGTAAAAGACATGAAGGAATTATACCTTCATTTATTAAAATAGCACAATTTTTGATATTATAGGATAAATCTTAACTTTACCATTTAACCATTACCTATGCGTTTTTTAAAATATTCCCTCTTTTTGCTTTGTATCGTTTGGTTTTCGTCCTGTAAAGTTTTCAGATCTAACTTAATGTTAAGGACCCCAAAAGATTTTGCTTATGATAAACTGAATGATTCCCTTACCACTCAGGATTATAGAATAGCTTCAAATGATATCCTTACGGTTAAAATTTTCTCTAACGATGGATTTAAAATTATCGATTTAGCCAATACCAGTCAATTCTATCAATTTGAGATAAATTATGTTGTGGAAAGAGATGGAAGAGCAAAACTTCCATTAGTGGGTTATGTAAACATTAAAGGGATGACAGTAAGGGAAGCTGAAGTTTATTTAGAACAGGTTTATGATAATTTCTATGTAAAACCTTTCATTACAGTTAAAATAATAAATAAAAGGGTAATTGTATTTCCGGGTAACGGAGGAAAAGCGCAGGTTGTAACCCTTGCCAATAACAACACAACAGTTATTGAGGTATTGGCATTAACAGGTGGTATTGCCGAAGACGGTAAAGCTTATAAAGTAAAACTGATTCGTAATGATGGTACTAAAAAACCAAAAGTGTATTTAATGGACCTTTCCGAAATTAATGGGATCACCGCAGGAAATACAGTCGTATTAGCAAATGATATTGTGTACGTAGAGCCTCGTTACAGGTTTGCCAAAACCATTTTAGGTGAAATAACCCCGGTACTAAGCTTATTGACAAGTTCATTTTTATTGTATTCTTTTATAAAAAGATAATTTGCTACAAAACCAGTCAGATATAGGCATAGATAGTTACAGGGAGCGGGTATCAAAATTTAGCAGTGAGCTAGATTTAGGGCTCATTGTATATATCATTCGTAAAAGTATATGGTTCGCCGTTACTTTCTTTATAGTATGTATAGGCGCTTCTTTTATTTACCTGAGGTATAGCCAGCCCATTTACCAATCGTCGGCTATTGTACAAATAAATGATAACAGTGAAGCCTCCCAAATATTACAGATCAATAAATTTGACGGTGGTACTAATAAAATTGCAGAAGCCATTGAACAAATGCGCTCTAAAATATTCTTAAAACGTGTTGTCGAAAAATCAGATGTACAGATCAGTTATTTTAATGAAGGAACGTTTAAAAATAATGAGCTCTATAAATCATCACCCTACTTCATCAAATTTAATATAAAACGTAATAGCGTTTATGGAACAAATATTTACATCACCTTTAATAATCTTAATTCCGGCGAACTTTCGTTTAATGTAGAAGGTAAATCACATACAATTCCTTTTACTACAAACAATGTCATTAACTCCGATTATTTCGACATAAGTGTTTCTTTAAATACAGAGATGGAGAAACAACAGATCCAGTCGAATCTCGCCTCTCAAAACAAATCGTACTTCGTCATTAAAAATGTTGATGATGTTACTTCCGAACTACAATCCAAACTCGAAATAAAATTATTAAATGAAGCTGCCAAAACCATTTTAGTAACGGTAAAGGATATTAATGCTGTAAAAGCAAAAGATTTGGTAAACCTTGTGACAGAAGAATACCTGTATTTTGATGTCGAAAGAAAAAGTGAAAGCTCCAAAAGCATTATCAACTTTATTGATGGCCAGTTAAAAATGGTATACGACGAGTTAAAAATATCTGAAAATAACTTACAGGATTTTAGAAAAGAAAAAAATTATACGGATAAAAATGAATTGATAAGTGCCGATATGATGCGCTTAACAAACATTGAAGATGAAATGCTTAAGGTGGAGCTGGAAGAAAAAATATTAGCCGAATTGCAAACTAATATCTCTAAAAACATTAGCATTGACACGTATCAGCTTATTTCTTTAATAGCAGGTACCGAATACGAAAACTCTATCAGAGAATATACCCAAACCATAAAAAAATTACTGGTGGATAAAGAAAACCTGCTTTACCAGGTTACTCCAAATAGTGATAATATTAAGCAGATCAATTTTAATATCGAAACTCAAAAAAAATTATTGATTGAGAGTTTAAATTCAGTTAGGTTAAAGTACAAATCCAAGTATACTAACTTAATGCAAAAATCGAGTGAGTTTAAAAGCAAATACGAAAGGGCTCCTGATGAAGATATGGAACATGCCCGTTTAATGAGACTTTTTAGTATCAGCGAAAAATATTACACCCTTTTACTAGAGAAAAAAACAGAATTCTCCATTTCCAAAGCAGGTTTTGTATCGCAAAATGTGATTTTGGAAAAAGCGATTAATGCAGGGCAGCAGGTATCTCCAAACAAAAGAAACTCTATTTTAGTTTCCATTTTAAGTGCCTTGCTATTATCCACTTTAGTTATTTTTATCCGCTACATACTACATGATAAAATTACTTCCTTAAATGACGTTATCAAAAATACGGATGCATCGATTTCAGTACTTGGTATTATTCCTAACTATGAAAGTAACGTGCCTATTTCTCAATTAGTGGTAGATAAAAATCCTAAATCTCAAATTGCAGAAGCTTTCAGAACGGTAAGATCAAACCTGCAATTTATTAAAAACACTGAAGGTCCCAAAATTATAGCTGTTACCTCCTCTATTTCGGGGGAAGGAAAAACATTTGTCGCTTTAAATCTTGCAGGTATTTTGGCTTATGCCGGAAAAAAAGTGATTTTATTAGACCTGGATATGAGGAAGCCAAAGATCCACAAGGGATTTGGTGTTGCCAATGATATTGGTATGAGTACAATCTTAACCAACATGACGTCTATTGAATCCTGTATCAATAAAAGTCATTTTCAGGGACTTGATTATATCACTGCAGGGCCAATTCCCCCAAATCCATCCGAATTAATTATAGATGTGAGACTGGATGAAATGATTGAAGAATTAAAAAAGATGTACGATTATATTGTATTTGATAATCCCCCAATAGGCTTGGTAACCGATGGCGTCACCACCATTCAAAAAGCCGATTTCCCTATTTATGTATTCAGGGCAGATTATTCGAAAAAATCGTTCGTTCAAATTTTAGATAAGTTATCGCATGAAACCAGTATTAAAAACCTTTCCATTATATTGAACGGTGTTGATACTTCCCGTTCGGCATATGGTTATAAATATGGCTACGGATATGGTTATGGATATGGCTACAGTAATGGGTATTACAGCGACGTAAAAGGTGATAAATCAAGAAAAAAATTCTTTAAAAATTTATGGAAATAATTGAAACCAGTATAAAGGATCTCCTTATTATTAAACCAAGAGTATTTGCAGATGCCAGAGGTTACTTTTTTGAAAGTTATAATGAAGGTGTCTTTAAAAAAAACGGAATTGATGTAAACTTTGTACAGGATAATCAATCTCTTTCTTCTACCGGAGTATTAAGAGGATTACATTTTCAGGCTCCTCCTTATGCTCAGGGAAAATTAGTAAGGGTTATTACCGGGGCGGTTTTAGACATTGCCGTTGATATCAGAAAAAATTCGCCAACCTATGGACAACATGTGGCTATAGAATTAACAGAGGAAAACAAAACCATGTTTTATATCCCACCGGGGTTTGCTCATGGTTTCCTGACATTAAAAGATAATACCATTTTTTCCTATAAGTGTACTCATTTATATCATAAAGAATCTGAAGGAACTGTTTTATGGAACGATCAGGATTTAAATATTAATTGGAATTTTAATAACCCCTTACTTTCCGAAAAAGATATTGCCGGAACTCCTTTTAATGCATTTATCAGTCCTTTCTAAGATGGATTTTTTTGAAAAAAATACGATCTTATTTATTGTTATTGCAGTAATTACAACGTTTGTTTTTTCTGCGGTAATTAATTCTATTTTATTAAAATTCTCTCAAAATTTAGGTTCCAGAAATACTCTGGATCAGAAGCATATCAGGTGGAACCCAAATACGAAACCTTCTTTAGGAGGGATTTCTTTTTTTGTTATTTTCCTGATCTCCTTTATTATTCTTGGCTTCATCAATAATCTGTTTCCCCTTCATTTTAAAAATTTAAAAATAATCGGCATTTTCACCGTGTGTACACTCGCCTTCATTATGGGTTTGGCTGATGATGCTTATAATACAAAACCTCTTCTTAAATTTTTGACACAAATTGCCTGTGGGTTGATCTTATACTTCACAGGAACCAAAATAAATATCTTTACTATCGAAACACTTAATCTTGGGTTAACGGTATTTTGGGTAGCAGGCATCATGAATTCTATTAATATGCTTGATAATATGGATGGCATAACTACTATCGTATCCACAATTATCCTATGTTTTGTTATTTTTTTAAATCAAAAACTAAATTTGATTCTTAGCCCATTACCGATATTAAGCCTGGGTATGCTGGGTGCCTTATTGGGCTTTTTAACTTTTAACTGGCATCCGTCAAAAATGTTTATGGGTGATACGGGAAGTCAGTTCCTGGGTTGTTTTTTAGCAATACTCGGAATTGATTATTGCTGGAATTCGTTTGCATTAGTTAACAATATTTGGCATTCTGTAGACCCTGCCTTATTAGGTTTTATTACAGTTGCTTTGGTTTTTATTTTACCATTAACGGATACCATTACCGTAACGATTAATCGTCTCAGAAAAGGATCGTCTCCCTTTGTAGGGGGCAAAGACCATACAACACATCATCTATTCTTTAAAGGGATTACAGAAAAACGTATTGCTATATTATTTTTTGCCATCGGGTTAATCGGACTATCCTTAGCGATGAATCAAATACTAAATTATCAGACAAACTGGTTAATTATTTCTATTATTTTTTGTGCTCTCACTTTTGTATCTTTATATCTGAATACGATATTAAAAAGAAAAAAGTGACCCTTCCCTTTTGGATAGTAAAATTATTTCAAACTCCTACTCTTCACTATAATAAATTATATGTGAGTTTTGGATTTTGGATCGTGTTTACCCTTTTGATACGATTTATTTCTTTTAGCCCTGATCTTTCCCGGATTGATTATTCTAATTCAAACTTTAAAGTATTAGGATTAAATATTCCTGCTAACCTGGCTTTTGCCGGAGAAAAGGTTCCTCAGAATGATTATGAGATCAAAGAGAGCCTTGAAAAAGAATTTTTTTCCAATAAATCGTGGAAAAGTTCTTCTTTGATACTGTTTACAAAAGCGCAAAAATGGTTTCCTTTAATTGAACCCATTTTAAAAAAAGAGGGTATTCCTGACGATTTTAAATATGTAGCGGTAATCGAAAGCCATTTATCCAATGTTGTTTCTCCTATGGGAGCAGGTGGTTTTTGGCAATTGATGCCTAACACAGCCCAGGGCTATGGCCTAACCGTAAATAGTGAGGTAGATGAGCGTTACGATGTAGAAAAGGCCACGCATGTTGCCTGCAAACATTTTAAAGATGCCTATAAGTATTTTAATAACTGGACGCTTTCCGCAGCTGCTTATAATGTTGGCATTGGAGGGATACAAAATGCTCTAAAAAAACAAAATACCGATAACTATTACGATCTCTTACTCAACAAGGAAACCGGGAGTTTTATCTACAGGATACTAGCCTATAAAACCCTTTTATCTAATCCGCAACATTTTGGCGTAAAAGGAAAAATCAAAAAAGGGGGCGGTTTTCCTTCTTATAAAATTGTTAAGGTCGATTCTTCTATAACCAACCTCAATGCTTTTGCCAAACATCTTAATACAAACTTAATTACATTAAAAACCTTTAACCCCTGGTTAATTGGCGAAAAGCTAACAAATCCTGATAAATTAACCTACAGCTTTAAAATTCCTAAAAACAAAAATGTAGACTTAAGTGTTTATTTTAACGATGTGTTTCCTCAGGAAATAGCAGCTGATACCTTATTCAAAAAAATTGATCCGGATAGTTTAAAAACAAAAATTGATACCTTAAAAAAATAGACGAAAGACACAGGACCGAAGGGACACAAGACATTTTAAAACGAAATAAACAGTCCTGCATCCCTATAGTCCTGATTCCTATGTCCCTTACTTAAAATGGAAGACGAACAAATTGAAGTTATTGGTGCCAGAGCGCACAATTTAAAAGATATATCACTAACCATACCCCGTAACAAATTAGTAGTACTAACAGGCTTAAGTGGAAGCGGTAAATCGTCCCTGGCATTTGATACTATTTATGCAGAAGGGCAACGCCGCTACATAGAAAGTTTTTCGAGCTATGCACGCCAGTTCCTTGGTAATATGGAGCGCCCTGACGTTGATAAAATTTCGGGTTTAAGTCCAGTGATTTCCATTGAACAAAAAACGGTTAATAAAAACCCTCGTTCAACGGTTGGAACTATTACAGAGATCTACGATTTTTTGCGGTTGTTGTATGCCCGTTCCGGTGAAGCGTTTTCATACGTTACCGGGAAAAAAATGGTACGTTACAGCGATGATCAGATCATTGATTTGATCCTTGAAAAATATGCTTCTAAAAAAATTAATTTATTAGCACCAATTGTAAAAGGCCGTAAAGGGCATTACCGCGAGCTGTTTGAAGACATCCGCAAAAAAGGGTTTACCAAAGTACGCATTGATGGAGCCCTGGTAGATATTACACCTAAAATGCAAGTTGACCGTTACAAAATTCATGATATTGAAATAGTGATAGACCGCCTGGAGATTACCAAAGATATCAAAACGCGCTTACATCAGTCTTTGCAAACAGCCATGAAACAAGGTAAAGGTACGATTATGGTGCTGGAACATGAAGACGAATTACCTAAAACCAAAAAGAAAACAACCTCATTTGGTTTTGGAAAAGTTCAGTTTTTTAGCCGTTCGTTAATGTGCCCTACCAGTGGAATTTCTTATGATGAGCCTGCTCCTAATTTATTTTCTTTTAACTCGCCTTATGGTGCCTGCCCGCATTGTAACGGTTTGGGAGTTGTGTCGGAAGTGGATATCAGTAAAATTGTTCCCGATCAAAAATTATCTATTCGTAAAGGTGCTATAGTACCACTTGGCCCCGGTAAAGGCATATGGGTATTTAAACAAATTGAAGCTATTGGCGAAAAATATAAATTTAACCTTGATACACCATTTGAAGATATTCCGGAAGAAGCGATAAATATATTATTAAATGGGAGTGAAGAATTATTTACCATAAAATCAGACACCAATGCTAATGGCTACAGTGCTGCTTTTGATGGCATTGCCACACATATTGCCAAGCAAGCCGAGGAAAACCCTTCACCTGCCATGGCACGTTGGGTAGAAGGATTTACCAATAAAATTAACTGCTCTGTTTGTGAAGGTACCCGGTTAAAAAAAGAAGCTTTATATTTTAAAATAGATGATAAAAACATTGCAGAACTTTCTGAAATGGATATCAATATTTTAAACGATTGGTTTAAAGGAATTGAAAAGCGTTTGAGTAAATCTCAAAATTTAATTGCCAAAGAAGTCTTAAAAGAAATCAGAACACGTATTGGTTTTCTGCTGGAAGTAGGTTTGGATTATGTTACATTAAATCGTTCATCTAAAACCTTAAGCGGCGGAGAAGCACAACGTATAAGGCTTGCCACGCAAATAGGATCGCAATTGGTTGGGGTATTATATATTTTAGATGAACCCAGTATTGGTTTACATCAACGTGACAATACCCGGTTAATTGAAGCATTAAAAAATCTGCGTGATGTAGGAAATAGTGTATTGGTTGTTGAGCATGATAAAGACATGATCATGGAAAGTGATTATGTAATTGATATTGGCCCCGGCGCCGGTGTACATGGGGGCAGAGTTGTGGCCGCTTCCACGCCTCAGGAGATGTTGAAATTTGATACGCTAACGGCTAATTATATTACAGGAAAACGATCGATTGAAGTACCAAAAGTTCGCCGGAAAGGGAATGGTAAAAAATTGGTATTAAAAGGCTGTACAGGACATAATTTAAAAAATGTAAGTGTTGAAATACCATTAGGTAAATTTATATGCGTAACCGGCGTGAGCGGCAGTGGTAAATCAAGTATGATCAATGAAACGTTGTATCCTATTTTGAGTAACTACTTTTATAATTCCGAAAAACGCCCTCTCCCCTACAAATCTTTTACAGGAATAGACCTGATAGATAAAGTTATTGATATTGATCAGTCGCCTATTGGCAGGACTCCAAGAAGTAATCCTGCTACTTACACCAATGTGTTTTCTGATATCAGGAATTTATTTGCGGAACTACCCGAATCAAAAATACGTGGTTATAAACCCGGACGTTTTTCGTTTAATGTTAAAGGAGGGCGCTGCGAAACCTGTGGTGGCGCGGGTGTTAAAACTATTGAAATGAATTTTTTACCGGATGTATATGTTGAATGCGACACGTGTAATGGCAAACGCTACAACCGTGAAACCATTGAAATAAGGTATAAAGGAAAATCTATTTCAGATATACTGAACATGACCATTGACCAGGCCTGCGAGTTCTTTGAAATGCTTCCTAACATTTACCGCCAGATAAAAACATTACAGGATGTTGGCTTAGGTTATATTACCTTAGGGCAACAGGCAACCACATTAAGTGGTGGTGAAGCCCAACGTGTAAAATTATCGACCGAATTAAGTAAACGTGATACCGGTAATACCTTATATATCCTGGATGAACCTACTACAGGTTTACATTTTGAAGACATCCGGATTTTATTAGGTGTGTTAAATCGCCTGGTAGATAGCGGCAATACTGTATTGGTTATTGAACACAATATGGATATTATTAAAGTAGCCGATCATGTAATTGATGTTGGCCCCGAAGGCGGAAAAGGTGGTGGAGAAATATTATTTACCGGAACTCCCGAAGAACTCGTTAAGATTAAGAAAAGCTACACAGCGCCTTATTTAAAGAAAGAACTGATCTAAGTAAGGATCGAAGGGACTTAAGGGATAAAAGGGACGAAAGGGATTCCGCTGCATATTGTGTGAGGGATGAAACGGCCTGTTTGAGCTCCTTATTGTGAAGGCGCCAGCCGAAACAATAAGAGCGAGTAGTGACAGCCCGACCCTTCCGCGTTACTTCTTCGCGGAAGGGACACACCCAAATAATCTGATTGATATTTGTTTGTGTCACTCTGAGCAAAAAAGTTCTACATCATAAACCTATTTTACCGTAACAGGGTAATATTTCCTTTTTTCGAAAATGGTTTTCTCTCAATAGTGATTCCGTCTACACTATACACAAACACGCCTGTATCTAATGGTTTACCATGGAAGGTGCCATCCCAGCCATTAGTTTTGTCAGAAGTTTCAAATATTACTTCTCCCCAGCGGTTAAAGATTTTGAGATTATAGGTGGCAATGCAAAACCCATGAATATTGATACTTTCATTTAGCCCATCACCATTAGGAGAAAATACATTGGGAATAAAAAAGTCTCCACAGGTAAAATCGACCTTTACCAATACGGAATCCCGTCTTTTACAGTAGGGCGAGTTGTAGGCTGTGACCATATACTGAGTGGTTACAGTGGGCTGAACCACTGTATTTGAGCAGGTAGCGCAGGCAATGGTACCATTATCCGGCGACCAGTAATAGCTTGTTCCGTTACTTGTTACATTTATAGGGGCTGTTTGCCCTACTGAAATTAATGTATCTCCAAAAGCACGAACAGATGGCGTATCGGTAACACTAATATAATTAGGCATGAATAAGGTGTCATTTCCAAAAACATTGCCTGTGATCAATGACACCGGGTAACTGCCTGATGATGCATAACAGATAACCGGATTAGAAATAGTAGACGTGGGTGGTGTACCTCCCGGAAATAACCATTGATAGCTGAATGGCTGAATACCCGTTGAAGTAGCGGTAAAGCTAATACAGCCATGTGTACAGATACTATCGTTTGTTAAAGTAGAAAATTGGCTGATTGGAGGAACACAGTTAAATACCTGTAAAGAGATAGTATTGGTTTCTTTACATAAACCATTCGATATCGATAAACTATAAATAACCGTTGCTGTAGAGCCAGGTCTTGCAATGATGGAGGAACCCGCATTTGATCCCTGGATCGACGACACAGGCAACCAGGTATAAGTATAGGTACTTCCAACAGGTATGGCACTAATAGCTACCGTTTTAGTGAGGCATACGGAAGGACTGGATGCCGTAAGCGTTGCATTAATAGCCGGGTTAACACTCACCGTAATAACGGCTGGTAATGTTGCGCAACCGGCGGCACTTTGACCAACAACCGTATACGTAGTGCTATTTAAAGGATTTGCCTGGAGAGTGGAAGTGGTTTGAGAGCCGGGTGACCAGGTATAAGTAGAACCACCGGAAGCTGTTAAGGTAGTTCCTAAACCGTTAGGACAAATGAGCGTACTTCCTGCAACAATACTTAACGACGATACAGCGGCAACATTGATGCTCACGGTTTGATTGGTACTACAAGCTCCGATAGAAGCAATGAGGGTATAGGTTGTGGTGACTGTTGGAGAAACCGATACAGCAGCACCCGATGTAGCACTTAAACCAAAAGCAGGAGACCATGAATAGGAAGATGCCCCACTTCCGGTTAACGTAACTCCTGTGCCTCCTATACAATAAGTATAAGAGCTGGCTGTAATGGTGGGACTAACAACAATCACGCTTGCTGTAGCAATGGCTGATCCAGTACAGGCTCCCGTTAAACCGGCGACTGTATAGGTGGTGGTAACGGAAGGTGTAGCGATGACAGATGCTCCATTAGCAGAACTCAAGCTAGTTGAGGGAGACCATGTATACGACGTAGCACCCGAAGCCGTTAATGTAGCAGATGAAGAAGCACAAAGGCTTGCACCGGCAACACTTATGATGGGGATATTGTCGACAGACACTGAAAGCGTATACGTTGCTGTACATCCTGAGGCATTGGCTCCGGTAATCGTATAAATGGTAAGCGCAGTTGGGGTCGCTGTAACCGATGCACCGGTTGCAGAACTCAGGCTGCCGGAAGGTGACCATGTATAGGATACTGCTCCTGCTGCGGTTAAGACGGTATTTGTTGACACACAAATGGTGGCATTGGGAGATCCTGTAACGGAAGGTATCGTATTAAGCGAAACCTGTACGGTATTGGTTCCGGTACAACCACTGGCGTTAGTACCAGTTATGGTATAAATAGTAGTTGCTACCGGTGTAGAGGTAACGGATGCACCATTCGCAGAACTTAAAGAGGTTGCAGGAGACCATGTATAAGAGGTGGCACCTGAAGCAGTTAAGCTAGTTGAACCAGCAGGACACACCGTTGTATTTGGAGAAATAGTGATAACGGGGTTACTACCTATAGCTATTTGAACGGTAGCACTATTGACACAGCCACTGGCATTGGTTCCTGTAACTGTATAAATGGTAGTTGTTGACGCTGTGGCTACAACCGATGCCCCATTCACAGAGCTTAAACCCGTTGCGGGAGCCCACGTATAAGAGACCGCACCTCCCGCAGTAAGCGTTGTATTGCCTCCGGTGCAAATAGTAGTACCCGGGGAAACAGTTACTGTTGGTAAAGGATTCATGAAAATTTTCACACTGTCACTTCTAATGCAACCGGCACCATCATTTATGGTAACGGTATAGGTTGTTTGTACCGTAGGCGTGGCCACAGGGTTTGCAACAGAAGCATTGTTTAAACCTGCTGAAGGCGTCCAGCTATAAGTAAAGGTTCCGCTCCCTCCCACAGCAGTGGGGCTTCCTCCAAGGTTAGCCGATTGCCCAGGACATACAGAGGAACTACTTCCTGCTGTTGCTGTGCAGCTGCTTACGGTATTACAAATGTTTATCCATACCGTATTTACCTGTGTGGGCGATAACGTGGATGAACTGATAGAGGCATAACCGATACATCCCGGCGCGCTTTCACAGGGGACTGCATTATCATCCTTAAAAAAAATAATAGGAGTTGTAGCGGTAGCGGGCCTGTACAAATTGCCGGTATCGACATAGCTCGAAAAAAAGACACCGTTCACATACACAGAAATGGTATTGGTTGCCCCATCTCTCACAAAAGTGAACAGGTAATACAAATTAGGGTTAAAATAAGGACAGGGCCCTATTGTTCCAACAGGATAAAGCACCAGGCAATTATTTAGCAGGTAGATACCATTGTCTGAGGCTCCGTTTGAAAAATCAATGACGCGTGTATAGCCACTTAAGGCATTAAATTTACAGAACAGGTTAATGCTATACTGGGAGGTTATAGATGTATTCGGATAACTTAATCCACCACCATCATTAAAACAAAAGGCTGTAGAGTTCGAGCAAAAGCCTGAAGTGGTGGTAATTGATTGAGTCCCAAAACTACCTAACCCGGCACCACAGGATAACACTTCTGTTAAGGGGCCACCACCGGCAGTTCCATTAAAATTATTATTAAAAAAATATTCCTGTAAAGTCTGAGCATTCAAACAGGCATTGCATAATAGTAAAAAGAAAAATATTTTTTTTTTCATATCAGTAGCGGATGATAGATAAATTAAAAATGCACCATGTATTGACATTTATAGAAAGAGATGTCTTAAATGATCAAGAACGGTAGTTATAAAAAGTTGCGAAATAACACTTCGGAAGAATCTATAAAAAGACTTCAATTAAAGCCATCTTTACAAACTCTGCCGATTATAAGTAAATATACAAAATTTTAACACATCCAGAATTTAATCGCCTTTTTTTATATGTTTATATACCTATAAATGCATTTCGGCACTTTATAGAACATAATTTATCAATGGAATTTTTATTCTTCCTGCTATTTATCTGTTCTATTATCCATTTGACGCAAATTAGGAGGATTTTGATTTTTTAAGACTGGTTTTCACGAAATATTAACGTAAATACCTAAATTGCACCCTATCAATTACGTCGGTATAGGTTTGTATATCACAGAAAAAGAATGATACTATTCCTCCATTACATAAATCAAAAATTCAACAACAGAATATGACCCAGGATAAAGAAGATAAAATAAGAAAAGCATTTGCACAAAAAGATTGGAATGATGTAAAAGCATCGGATAGCTGGCAGATCTTTAAAATTATGAGTGAATTTGTGAACGGATTCGAAAAAATGCAACAAATTGGTCCTTGTGTTTCTATTTTTGGTTCGGCCCGAACCAAGCCGGAAAATAAATATTACATTTTAGCGGAGGAAATTGCTTTTAAATTAACGCAGCAAGGTTATGGTATTATTACCGGTGGTGGCCCAGGTATTATGGAAGCTGCCAATAAAGGTGCCAGAAGAGGAAAAGGAAAATCAGTAGGATTAAATATTGACTTACCTTTTGAACAAAAGCCAAACGATTATATTGACAGAGATAAGAATATTGATTTCGACTTTTTCTTTGTACGAAAAACGATTTTCTTAAAATACTCCCAGGGGTTTATTGGTATGCCCGGTGGCTTTGGTACTATTGATGAGTTATTTGAATCGTTAACACTAGTGCAAACCAATAAAATTGCTGAGTTCCCTGTAGTGTTAGTTGGCAGAGAATACTGGAGCGGGCTAATTGACTGGATTAAAGAAACCATGCTGGCCAAAGAAAGTAATATTAATGCCATTGACCTCGATTTGTTTAAAATAGTTGATACAGCGGATGAAGCGGTAAAACATATTGTTGATTTCTACACGAAATATTTATTGAAACCAAACTTCTAGTTTTGACAACAGATACCGGTTACTCTATGTATTTTGGCATAACCTTTTATCATTGATATAATAAAAATAACTATGTAATCTGTGTGACTATGTGGTTCAAAACAAATAAAACAACACTATGAAAACAATCTTAATTACAGGAAGTACAAGTGGTATTGGGCTCGGCATAGCAATAGAATTTGCTAAAACAAAACAATACAATATTGTATTTAACGGACTTGAACCTAATGGCCCTGAAATTGCAGAGGGTGTTGGGAAGCAATACGGAATTGATTTTATGTTCAGTAATGCCAATATGCTGAACCCGGAAGAGTTACGAAAAATGGTAGATGATGCAGTAACAAAATTTGGAAAGATTGATGTATTGGTTAATAATGCAGGGATTCAGTACGTATCACCCGTTGAAGATTTTCCTGATGATAAATGGAATGCGATCATTGGTATCAATTTAACGTCTGCCTTCTATTTAACCAAAGCCGTTTGGAAAGGAATGAAAGAACGTAAATTCGGACGCATCATCAATATCGCTTCTGCACATGGGTTGGTTGCTTCAGAATTTAAAAGCGCTTATGTTGCCAGTAAACATGGTATTGTTGGCTTTACCAAAACAATCGCCTTAGAAGGAGCGCCGTTCAATATTACTGCTAATGCAATTTGTCCGGGTTATGTAAAAACACCTTTAGTGGACAAACAAATTGCCGATCAGGCAAAAGTTCACAATATGAGTGAGGCAGATGTTGTAAATAAAGTGATGCTTTTAAAGCAGGCAATTAAAGAATTTGTTTCTGTTGAAGAATTAGGTGCTTTGGCTGTTTTTTTAGCTTCAGACATTGCTAAAACCATGACGGGAACTGCTCTGCCAGTAGATGGTGGCTGGAACGCTCAATAAATATAAAAACTATAAATAGAAAGTGCTTTATACCAAAGCACTTTTTTTATGTCATTTAACCTGTTAAAGGTTGCGACATCATTTTAAAGTAACACAGAGAAGTCATACGAAAACCTGTATAACTTATTTAAAAAGACTCAGTAATTCATCCTTAGATAAGGATTTAAGAAATGATGTATCTTCTTTTATCAAATCATGAACCAATGCTTTTTTAGATTCCTGCATTTTCATAATCTTTTCTTCTACTGTTCCGGGACAAATTAACCGAATGGCTAATACCTTTTTTGTTTGCCCTATTCTATGAGTACGGTCAATGGCCTGGTTTTCAACTGCCGGATTCCACCAGGGATCCACCAGGTAAACATGATCTGCCTGTGTGAGGTTCAATCCGGTTCCTCCTGCTTTTAGGCTGATTAAAAATATTTTGATGTCTTCATTATTTTGAAACTCACTTACTACGGCTTGTCTGTTTCGGGTGCTTCCTGTTAAATAAGAAAACCGAATGTGTCTTTCTGTCAATTCTTTTTTTATCAGATCCAACATACTTACAAACTGCGAGAAGATCAGGATTTTATGATGAGGTGAGACATTCTCGATCTGCTCCATTAACATTTCTATTTTAGAGGAAGGCTCATCCATAGACAGATCGCCACTTGCCAGAAGTTTGGGTGAATTACAGATCTGACGGAGCTTGGTTAGGCCCTTTAACACATTCATGGAATTTTTCCGAAGTTCATCATGGGCAGTTGCAGAAATGTACTCTCTGAACTCTTTTTCATACGCATCGTAAATTTTACGTTGATCCGGTTTCATTTCACAATATAATACCATCTCATTTTTTTCAGGAAGTTCTTCTGCAACCTGTTGCTTGGTTCTCCTCAAAATAAATGGCTTTATTTTATGTTGCAGTTCCACAGCACGTTTCGTGTGTTTAAATTTATCAATAGGTGATGAGTACACATCTTTAAAATATTTTTTGCTGCCTAATAATCCAGGGCAGGCAAACGATAACTGGCTATAAAGATCAAACGTGTTATTTTCTATTGGCGTACCGGTTATAGCTATTTTGTTACGGGATTGCAATAAGCGAACCGATTTATAACGCTGGGTTTCAGGGTTTTTAATATTCTGTGATTCATCCAAAAAAATATAATTGAATGTATACTCTTTTAAAAATTCAACATCCGATAATAGCGTGTTATAAGACGTTAAAACAATCTCATAACCATCCAGGTCGCTTACATTTTTTGCACGACCTGCACCATACATGGTTAGTATTTTTATATCAGGTGCAAACTTCTTCACTTCGGCCTGCCAGTTAAAGATAAGCGTGGTTGGCACTACTACTAAATTTGTATTATGGCTTGACTTCGTTCTTTGTGAAAGAATAAACGCAATGATCTGTACGGATTTCCCTAAGCCCATATCATCAGCCAGGCAACCTCCAAAATTAAAATCATCTAAAAAATTAAGCCAGTTCAAGCCCTGTTTTTGATACGGCCGAAGCGTTCCCTTCAATTCTTTTGGAACATCAATCGATTGAATAGATGTAAAATCAGCAAATTTTTCTTTATAGGATCTCAATTCTTTTCTTACATCTTCATCCAGCATTTTTTCCTCATAATATTCGTCTATGGCTGAAAAATTAATTTTAGATAGTTGAATCGTATCTTCACCGATGATTTCTCCTGCATTAAAATAACTTGCAAACCGCTCTATCCAATCTGCCGGAAGTATTCCCAGGGTTCCATCATCCAACTGTATATATTTACTTTTATTTCGTATTGCTTTATGCAATTGTTTTACCGAGACTTTCTTTTTACCAAACTTTACATCTATGATGGTATTAAACCAATTGATCCCACTCACCACTTTGATATCAATACTAATTTTGTGGGCGTTCAGCTTATTGTTTTCTATGGTATTAAACCCAAGAATAGTGATGTGTTGTTTGTGCCATTCTTCAAACGCATTCAAAAACCATTCTTCTTCTAAAAAATTCTTTTTATGCAAACAAAAATAATGCATATCATTTTCCAACTGCTCTTCAAATTCAGGGTGCTGCCTCCATAACAAAGCGACAAAGGCTATTTCGTTTTCCTCATGGCGTTTTACCCGGAACTCATTTCCTTGCACATCGGTTGCATAAATTTGCCTTTTCGTACGAACCGGAATTTCCACATCGCCGTACTTCATCACTGGCGTAATCATCACATAATTTCCAAAATCGGAAAGGTAAATGATCTTCTCTACTTCACTGTTAAAGCCATTCTGTTTTAGTTGCTGTGAAGTTGCTTCTTCCAGGTATTTATATTGAAGCGTCATCTTATCTTCCAGCTTTGCCAGGATCTGTGATTTGAATTCTTTATATTTAGATGAATGAACAATTAAATTTTCAGGTTTATTTTTAAGCAGATCCATAATGGCCAATACAGGCAACTTTTCCACAAGAAACAATGTATTATCTGCTAACACAAAATAATTAAATTTCACTACCAGGTCATTCAACGAATAGATAAATCCATTGAGAGTTACTTTACCTGAGAGCTCATAAAACGGAGCATTGTAATTCACATCCAATATCACCTCATTCGTCAAAACCGTTGATTTCACAAGTGATACCGAATTGGCTGTTACATTTTCAGATACTTCTTCATCATGTATATAAAAATCATATTCTAATGGATTTTTGATGATGGCATTCAATGCGGCAATATCCGATTCGGAGCGTTTAGCATCAGAATGGTTTTGGAATTTCGCAATAGCTGTATAAAATTTCACCTGATCGGTATGATCTGATTCCCAGATGAACTCCAAAGGATTTACAAGTTCTAACGGATTTTTTACTTTTCCTTCTTTGGTGGTTTGTGCTCTGTAAAGCTCAACTACCAGATATTTATAATATTTATGTCGTTTAAAAATAATGCATACAGCCGATTCTTCCGTCTGTTTTGGCTGCTTAGATACAGGTGTTGAATCAGGCATCACAAATTCATTGCCCATGGAAAGAAGACTTTCCTTTGTTAAAGGAATAAGGCTTGATAGTTTTGAAGTGATATTTATTTTTTTAAGGCTGTACTCTATTCTAAAAAAATCGTCGAGCAGTTTTTCATTTTCCAAACCATAATCCGCCGCAAACTTTTTCAATAACTGGTGCCTGAGTTTTACATTAAAAAAAACATTTAACTCCTCGCGTTTAACAATCGCAGTCAACACCAACGCCTCATGTTCGCAGAGGCGACCTTGTTCTGTTGAACAGCCACAAGAAAGAATTAACCGGTCTTTCAATTGTATAAGCGTTACAACAGGAAATACATCCGTTAGCATACTTTTAAAAGATCCCTGGTTTAGTTCCAGTGCAACAGGGGAAATATGTTGAAGTGCGTGGTATTCAAAATAGGTATTGATTGAAAGGTACTGTAAAATTTTAGCCTCGGTAAGAGATTCTATACCACCGCCAAATGTAAAACTATGCTTATCAGGATATTCGTCTTTATTAAGAAGTGCCTTATCCATTCCGTTATTTCTTAATAAAATATTTTGAATTTTAGTTTCGATAAAAATAACCATTTATAGGGCATGGTTAGACTATAAGTATAAATTGAAATGAACAATTTACAGATAGAGGCATGGAAATTAAATCCCGTTAACAATCAAAAAAATTAAATAAATTTGGTTCATGGGACTCATCAAAGAAATTTCTCAATTAACTAATTTATCAAAGGAAGCAGAAGCTTTTCTCAATGCCACTGTTCAGATTTGTTCTTTTAAAAAAGGCGAAGATATTTTAAATTTTAACCAGGCCTGTAATTACCTCTACTTCGTTAATAAAGGGATTATAAGAGGGTATTATTATTTAGATACTAAAGAAATTACCAATTGGTTTGGGCAGGAAAATGAATTCGGGACTTGTTTTTATTCCTTTATTGCAAGGAAACCATCCGTGGAAACGATACAGGCGCTGGAAGATTGCGAATTGGTTCAGATCCCCTACTCGTCTCTACAGGACTTATACAAAGCCTTTCCTGAAACAGAACGTATTGGCAGGATCATCACAGAAACGTATTATTTAAAACTGGAAGAACGCTTATTAAGTATCCAATTCAAATCTGCCAAAGAACGTTATTTAAATCTCATTGAATCAAAACCATCACTCATTAAACGTGCCGCCTTAGGCCAAATCGCTTCTTATTTAGGTATAAGCCAGGAAACGTTAAGCAGAATGAGAGCAGAATTATAAAATCTGTTAAGAAGGATACGACTTTTTATTTTTTTGACAATTGTCAAAAATAATGCTTTAACACCTCTCTACTTTTGATCCATAATTTTAAAACAAAAATTTATGAATCAAAAACCTTCAAATGCATTTATCGCTGCCTCATGGGTAGCATTATTAGCCGGAGCTGTATCGTACTGCATTGGTTTATGGAATGCAGACATGTACCTTAACGAAAAAGGATATTATTTTACTGTATTAATGTATGGACTCTTCTCCGCTGTATCACTTCAAAAAGCGGTGCGCGACCAATTGGAAGGGCTTCGTGTAACTAATATCTACTATGGTATTAGCTGGTTTTCAACCATACTCAGTATTTTGTTACTGGTTATTGGCTTATGGAATGCCACCTTAGAACGAAGCGAAAAAGGATTTTACGGAATGTCGTTTACCCTGAGTTTATTTGCAGCTGTTGCCGTACAAAAAAATATCCGTGATAGTTACATCGCCGAAAGTCATGAGAAAAAAGAAATGGAAGACTAATTTTCTTATTTAAAAATACAACGGGGCTGTTTCGAGGCTATTCTTATCACTCAACCAACAACTGAGTAATTTTTTAAGATCCTGACAAACTACACACAGCTAAAAGACAGTCCCGTTTACAAAATAGTATATGATGCTAACTTATAAAACAAAAACGGGGCTACTTGTATTGATTACTTCTATTGGGATTATTTCTGTATTTTTCATTCCACCAATTCATCAAAACACCAATTACCATCACTTTGCTGACAGCAGAGAAATTTATGGTATTCCCAATTTTTATAATGTCTTGTCAAATTTGTTATTCCTGATCTCTGGAGCTACGGGAGTTATTTTTACTACCAAACAGCTCTTCCAGAAAAAGCAACAGACGATGATGCTAAGTAGTTTGTTTTTCTTTATTGGAATATTTTTTACAGGAATAGGCTCTTCTTATTATCACCTACATCCGGAAACAGAAACTCTGGTATGGGATCGCCTGCCAATGACAATTACGTTTATGGCATTCTTTTCTGTTATTATCTCAGAATATATGGATCCTGTCATTGGAAAACGGCTATTGTTCCATTTACTATTTTTAGGAATTGTATCGGTATTATATTGGTATAAAACGGAGCTAAATGACAAAGGTGATCTCAGATTTTATGTCTTGATCCAATTCCTTCCACTGGTATTGATCCCGTTAATACTGGTTTTGTTTACACCAAAACATGATAATACCTTTTTCTATTGGGCTATTATGGCAGTATATATTTTGGCAAAAGTGTTTGAATCAGCGGATCAGAAAGTGTTTTCAACAACACATTATATCAGTGGACATTCTCTGAAACATCTGATGGCATCTTTAGCTCCCCTCATTTATTTATGGAAATTGGTTAAAGAGAAAAAAGGTTTCAACAGAATTCAATGAATTACAATATCCCTTTTGGGACCGGTTTTCTGAGAAGAACGTTGATGTTTTTTTTCACTCCGGCTTTTGCATCAGGGTTAAACGTTAAAGTTGTTTCCCATGAATTATCAGGTTCAAATTCTTCGTTCATTCCTTTTAAAACACCTTCTGCAATTTTCTCCGATTTAATAACCGTTACACATTCGGTGTTTAAATTAGCACTGCGGGGATCAAGGTTAAATGTTCCTATAACGGTAATATGTCCATCAATAACCATCGACTTTGCATGTAATCCAAAAATGGGTGTGTAATTTAATTTCTCCTGTAAGGCTCCTGTCATCACTTTAAACCGTTCCTTCGCATCAGGCCTGAATTCAAAAATCCTGACACCTGTTTCCAATAATTCTTTTCTATCGCGCTGATAACCACTAAAGGCTTCAAGATTATCTGTAGATGCCAAACTATTGGTTAATACCCTGACTTTAACACCACGTTTAACAGCATCTCTGAAAAGATTTTTTCCAAGAGCGGTAGTAATTAAATAAGGGGATTGAATATCAACCGATGTTTTCGCATTCATCACCAACCTAATTAATTCATCAGTTGTTACTCCTCCAATATGTACTTTTTTCTCTTCATTCTTTCCGGGAATATCAGAAACAAATTTCACACTATCCAACCATTCTAACTGCCCTGATTCCTGAATCCCCTTAAAAAGTGTTGGCATCGTTTTCAGTTTTTCTCTTACCTGTGGCCAGAAATTAGAAGGGTTACAGGCATATTGATGTAGCCTGTCGAATCGTGTTTTGGCCTTAAAATCAGTTTCCGGTTCCTTCACCAAATCAGAAATAGGTACACTTAAGGAATCATTCCAAAATTGTTCAAATGATTTTTCTACCACCTTAACCGTTTTCCCCAACAACATAACATCCCTGTCGCGAAAATTATATTCATGATCATAATCAAAATATTCATCAGCAATATTTCTTCCACCGGTAATCACAACTTTTCCATCAACTGTAAATGTTTTATTATGCATCCGCTGATTGGCTTTTCTAAAATCTGCTGAAAAAGAAGTCAATTTCTGTGCAATATTTTTGCCAATATTAATTCCGGGATTATAAATTTTAATTGAAATATTTTCGTGCGAATCCATGGTCAATATTTCATGTGTTCCGGCATCTACCAAAATATCATCTACCAGTATGCGAACCTTTACTCCCCTATCCGCAGCCCGTACCAAATAATCACAGGCAATTAACCCCACATTATCCGTAGAGAAAATAAAATACTGGATATCAATGGTTTTCTCCGCGTATTCGCTTAACCAGGCTCTTGCCAACATGGCGTTTCCTCCATCTTCCAATACACAAACGCCTGTTTTATCATTCATTAATTGTTCTACAGGTTGCAGTTCTTTTGAAAGACTTACCGAATCATCCCGATGAATGCTCGCACAAAAATCTTTTTCCGCTGCAGGAACCTGTTCTACTTCTTCAGAACATGAAAAAAGAAAAAAACCAACAATTAAGGAGCACAGTTTAATATAATTTGATCGCATATAAGAGTTTTAACCGTTTAATTCTGTAAGGGTTTATTTTTGACAGAATAAATATACGTTTTTTCTTCTGCTCTTATTTTCTGTGGTAAAACATTCCAAACAGTTTATGTCGTTTATTTTGAAATAACATGTGGTGATACTTCGCTTTTATTTCGTTCATACAATTGGCACAGAGGCAGTCGTCAAATTTTTTGCTCCTGAGAACTTTAACATAGATATGACACCATTTAAAAACATGTATTTACCCTGATACTTTACGCATTAGCATTTCAAATGGACCATGGTTAAACTTACGTTTCCAAAGTACGCTGAACAAAACACTCATGCTAAAGTAAATAATAGCATAACTTAGAATACATAAAGGATTAACGGGCTCTCCGATCATTACTTTTCCGGTATAGCTTTTACTTACCACTACAGCAAACACCAACATCCCCATTGTAAGCGACAGGATATAATGCGACAAGGTCATTTGCCCTGTAGAAGCAAGCCACCTGGCCATTTTAGTATTACCTGCTTTTTCTCCAAGCCACATCATGATCACTAATAGAATACTTCCATAACTTGCCGTGCCCAACATAAATGGAATAGTAGGTGGAAGATAATCGGCTGTAATATAGAAAGCCAAACTTTCATTAAACCCGGGTTGCAAAGCCATGTAATTTAAACCCTGAATACAGACATAAACAATTACCGAACTAATTAACACCTGTAATTTTACAGCTTTATCAAACCAATTGAGCCTGCCTAAATACATCCCCAATAAAAAGTAGGCAACCCAGGGAAATACAGGATTCCAACCGTTATAAAATGTATTTCGCAAAAAGCTGGTCACTGTCCAAAAATCGGTGTATTGAAGGCTTGTAAAATCCCAACCACTTTCAAAAGGAATGATCATTAATAACACGTGCCAACTAAAAATGGCGATGACTGCCGCAATAATGTACCAACGTTTGGGAACAAAAAGTAAAAGCATCGCGATGGACATATACCCACCGTAAAAGTGTAAAATATCGGCCGGCCACCACAGGCATAGTACCAATCCTATTATAAAAAGAAACCCGGAACGGCGCATGACAATTGACCTGATAGCTTTTTTTTCGTCACTACTATACTGTTTTCGGTTACTCATGAAAGCCATGCCCATCCCCGCCAGTATTACAAAAAGACTACTTGAATTCCCGTTAAATAAATTCAGAAAACCGTTCCCATGCCATCCTCATTGGTATGGCTTCCAAATACCGTATTAAAATTAACGATAAACATTCCTAAAATAGCGTAGGCTCTTGCCAGGTCAAATCCTATAATTCTATTTTTTGTTGGTTCCATAAGTTTTATTTATTTTTCACAGTTAATCCCCATTCTCTGCTTTAACAACATTCTGCTCAAGCTAATTTAATGCGCGTTATCCGGACTCTGTAAACCCACTGTTCCAAGGATAATTAACAGAATACACACAATTTGATGAGTAGTGAGTATGTCTTTAAATACCAGCGCATTTGTAATAACGATAGGACCCGTGCCAACACCTGCTCCGATCATATAAATAAAAGAAGTTTCAAATTTTTTCCGGCACATACAGAAACACAAAAGTGCCAGGAGATCGACCACTACTGTTAAAACAGAAGATAATAATTTTGAAAAACCCTGAGAATATTTCAGGCAGATAAAGCCTATACATTCAAAGATAAGTGCGGAAGAAAGAAA
>CAXVYS010000016.1:0-70239 GCA_963422675.2 Bacteroidia bacterium | reverse complement strand
AGTAGCAAATCCGGATAAACCTAAAAAACCCAAAAAAGCAAAATTGAGTAAAATGGATAAAGAATTTTTAAGTAAACAACCTGATGGCATGTATGCCAAATTTGAAACCTCTAAAGGAAACATCTATTGCAATTTAGAGTTTAAAAAAAACACCTATGACCGTGGCTAACTTTGTTGGTTTGGCACAAGGAACGATCAAAAACACTGCTAAAGCAGAAGGCACGCCTTATTACGATGGATTGAAATTTCACCGTGTGATCCCTAATTTCATGATACAGGGCGGTTGTCCGTTAGGTACAGGAACAGGCGATCCGGGATATAAATTTCCTGATGAGTTTGATGCTTCTTTAAAACATACAGGCCCCGGTATTTTATCGATGGCTAATGCAGGTCCCGGTACTAACGGTAGCCAGTTTTTTATTACACACGTAAAAACCGATTGGTTAGATGGTAAGCATACTGTATTTGGTAATGTAGTGGAAGGAATGGATGTGGTTAACAAAATTGTTGGTAACGATACCTTAAACCATTTAATTATTTTAAGAAAAGGTAAGGAAGCAGAAGCATTTGATGCGGCTAAAACCTTTGAATTTGAAAAAACAAATGTTGGCGCTAAAGCAGACGCAAAAGCAAAAGAAGAAAGAGCGGCAATGGATAAAACCTTAAACGAAACTTACGGAGCTGCTAAAACAACTGCCAGTGGTTTACGTTACGTTGTTGAAAAAGAAGGAACAGGAAAATCTCCTGTAGCTACTGATCAGGTAACTGTTCATTACACGGGTTACTTATTAAACGGAACTAAATTTGATAGTTCGGTTGACAGAGGTGAACCAGCTACTTTCCCTTTAAACCAGGTAATCAAAGGTTGGACAGAAGGTTTGCAATTAATGAAAGAAGGTGGAAAAACTAAATTTATTATTCCTTCAGAGTTAGGTTACGGTGCTAATGGTGCAGGTGGAGTTATTCCTCCGAATGCATGGTTGGTTTTTGATGTAGAACTGATCAAAGTAAACTAGTAGTTTAGTTATATTTATAAAAGCCCCGCAATTGCGGGGCTTTTATCGTATTACCCGGTTCCTGTTTATTTGCATATATGTGTTACTTTGTAAATATCCTGTATATTTATTGCTAAATTTACGTTACCCCCGATCAATTGAAATTAATGCTGTCAAAGTTCTTCATACTCTTTTTTCTTCTCTCTCTTTTTTCTGCTCCTGCACAGTTTAAACAGGATACATCTAAGCGAGCCAATTTTTTGGTAATCCCTTTATTGTTCAGAAGCCCTGAAACCCTTTGGTCAACAGGCATCACAGGTTCAGTCTCTTTTAAAACAGGAAATAAACATGAGCCTTTAACCCGCACTTCTACTATCCAGGCAATCATTATGTTTACGCAACGTCATCAAAATGTGCAAGCTATTGATGCCACAATTTTTTTTCCAAAAGATAATTACGTGCTACTTTTTCAAACGTCGCATAGTTATTTTCCTGATAAATACTGGGGCCTGGGATCAGATACAAAAGGCATAGCAAAAGAAGATTATGCCTTCCACCAGGTATATATTTTTCCTCATTTGAAAAAGAAAATTACTAAAACAGTTTTTGTTGGAGCGCTGTATGAATATCAGAATGTGTTTAACATAGATTATCTGCAGGATGGGCTTTATAGTTCTACTATACAGTACGGTAAAACGGATTATGTGGTTTCCGGTTTGGGAGGGAGTATTAGTTATGATACACGAAATTCAAGCTACTGGCCAACAAAAGGAATGCTCATACAAGGCTCTTTTACTGATTTTAATACTCATTTTGGATCAAATTACAACGATCTCAAATCTATCCTGGATATCCGGTATTTTAAAAAACTCTTCAAAAATACGATCATAGCGGGTCAGATTTATAATTACTCTAATGACGGGCAGGTTCCGATACGGGAATTGGCGATGTTAGGTGGGGCAAACAACCTGCGAGGGTTTTATCAGGGTAGGTATAGGGATGATAATATGACCACTATTATCGGGGAATATCGAATTCCTATTTACAAACGTTTTAGCACTTGCATCTTTGGTGGTATAGGAGATGTGTATCGCAAATTGAAAGATGTAACGTCGCGTTCCTTTAAACATAGTTACGGTGCAGGCCTCAGAATTGCCATTCTACCTAAGGAGAAGCTTAATATCCGGATCGATTATGGGTATTCCAGCAAATATAACAGGGGCTTGTATTTTACGGTGGGAGAATGCTTTTAAATTAACCTTTTCATTTCTGTGCTCGTTTTAGTAGCTCTACGGCGCTATCAGCTGATATTTATAAACAATCGGTTGAAAAATACGTTATACAGAACAGCGTATTTTCATTAAATTTAGCATCTCTAAAAAACAAAACATGACCACAGATAAATTTGTTTCCCGTCATAACGGTCCACGCGAACATGAAATTAAACAAATGCTTAAAAAAATTGGCGTTTCAAGTGTTGATGAATTAATTAGTCAAACTGTTCCTCCAAACATTCGTTTAAAACAACCTTTGCGTGTAGCTCCTGCTATGAGTGAGTTTCAATATACAAAGCATTTAAAGGCTTTAGGTAAAAAGAATAAAGTATTCCGTTCATATATAGGCTTAGGCTATTACAATAATATTTTACCGGCAGTTATCCAACGTAATGTTTTAGAAAATCCGGGCTGGTATACAGCGTACACACCTTATCAAGCAGAAATTGCACAAGGTCGTTTAGAAGCGATTCTTAATTTCCAGACGATGGTGATGGACCTGACAGGAATGCCCATTGCAAACGCGTCATTATTAGATGAAGCAACTGCAGCTGCAGAAGCGTTGTTTATGTTTTACAGTAACAGGAGTAAAGACAAAGTAAAAAATAACGCTCATAAATTTTTTGTAAGCAATACCTGTTTCCCTCAAACCATTGATGTGGTTAAAACACGTGCGGTACCTTATGGAATTGAATTAGTAATTGGTGATGCAAATACAACTAAACTGGATGATTCATTTTTTGGAATGTTAATTCAGTATCCGGATATTAACGGAGAAGTAAACGACTATAAAGCATTTGTAGCTGATGCAAAGGCAAAAGATATCCAGGTAGCAGTTGCTACTGATTTGTTAGCTCTTGCGTTATTAACTCCTCCGGGAGAGTGGGGTGCAGACTGTGTGGTTGGTAACTCACAACGTTTTGGTGTTCCATTAGGTTATGGTGGTCCTCATGCTGCATTTTTCACCTGTCGTGAAGATTACAAGCGTTTAATTCCGGGAAGAATCATTGGAGTATCTGTAGATACTGAAGGAAACCAGGCATTGCGTATGGCTTTACAAACACGTGAACAACATATTAAACGTGATAAAGCTACCTCTAACATTTGTACAGCGCAGGCATTATTAGCTATTATGGCTAGTATGTATGCTGTGTATCATGGCAACGAAGGTATTAAAGCTATAGCAGAAGGGGTGCATGCTGCAACTGCTTTTGTAGCTTCCGAATTAAAAAAACAAGGTTACGAAATAAAAACAAAATTGTTTTTTGATACGATCGTTGTGGCTGCTGATGCTAAAAAAGTGCGTTCTATTGCCGAAGGAAAAGAAATTAATTTCCGTTACATCGATGATAAACACGTTGCTATTTCTTTAGATCAAACAGTTGAAGAGAATGATGTGAATGATATCCTTTCTGTGTTTGCAGAAGCGAATGGCAAAACATTTAAGGATAATGGCTGCGATGTTCAGAATTTAATCAGAGGAACATTTGCAGAACGTAAATCATCTTACTTAATACATCCTACATTCAATACATACCACAGCGAAAGTGATATGATGCGTTATATCAAACGTTTGGAAAATAAAGATTTATCATTAGTTCATTCTATGATCTCTTTAGGATCCTGTACAATGAAGTTAAATGCAGCATCAGAATTATTGCCTATTACATGGCCTGAGTTTGCAAGCATTCACCCTTTTGTTCCTGTTGATCAGGCGCAGGGTTATGCCGAATTAATTGAGCAGTTAAATAAAGATCTTTCTGAAATTACTGGTTTTGCCCGTATGAGTTTTCAGCCAAATTCAGGAGCTCAAGGCGAGTACGCAGGGTTAATGGTAATTCGTGCGTATCATATCGCTAATGGAAATGCAAACAGAAATGTAGCGTTAATCCCTTCTTCTGCGCATGGTACAAATCCTGCATCTGCAGCTATGGCAGGTATGCACATTGTTGTCACTAAGTGTGATGATAAGGGAAATATTGATCTGGTTGACTTGCGTGCTAAAGCAGAATTACATAAAGATAATTTATCCTGTTTAATGGTTACGTATCCTTCTACACATGGTGTGTATGAAGAATCGATTATGGACATTACTAAATTGATTCACGATAATGGTGGGTTGGTTTACATGGATGGCGCTAATATGAATGCACAGGTAGGTTTAACGTCTCCCGGAAATATTGGTGCTGATGTATGCCATTTAAATTTACATAAAACATTTGCTATTCCTCACGGTGGTGGCGGACCCGGTATGGGACCAATTGGAGTAGTTGAAAAACTGGTTCCGTTTTTACCTTCTCATACAATCATTAACACGAGCGGAGATAAAGGTATTACAGCAGTTTCTGCAGCGCCTTATGGTAGCGCTTTAATTTTACTGATCTCTTATGGTTACATTAAAATGTTGGGTGGCGAAGGTTTAAAACAAGCTACAGAAATGGCTATTTTAAACGCCAACTACATTAAAGATACATTGAAAGACCATTATAAAATTTTATATACCGGTAAAAACGGACGTTGTGCACATGAGATGATTCTTGATTGCAACGACTTTAAAATGGCAAGTGGTGTTGAGGTAGCAGATATGGCCAAACGTTTAATGGATTATGGCTTTCATGCTCCTACAGTTGCGTTTCCTGTTGTTAATACTTTAATGGTGGAACCTACAGAGTCGGAATCAAAAACTGAACTGGATCGTTTTTGTGAAGCGATGATCTCTATCCGTAAAGAAATTAAAGAGATAGAAGACGGTAAATTTGATAAAGTAGATAACGTGATTAAAAATGCACCGCATACTTGTAAATTAGTAGTGAGTGATGACTGGAAAAAACCATACAGCCGCCAAAAAGCTGCATATCCTTTAAACTGGGTACGTGATAATAAATTCTGGCCAAGTGTTGCCCGTGTTGACAATGCATTTGGTGATAGAAATTTAGTTTGCTCTTGTGCACCAATTGAAGCATACATGGAAGAGCCTGTTGGCGCTTAATACCTTTATATATAATTTCATAAAGAGCCTTTCAGAAATGAAAGGCTTTTTTGTTATATTTGTCCCGTCCTGAAATAAGTTGACACTAAAAACAACTTATAATGAAAATACTAGTAAAGTCGGATCTTCGACGTAGTCAGAGAGATTACAGTTTAGCTTTTAAATTACAACTAGTAAGCCAGGTGGAAAAAGGCGAGCTGACTTACAAAAAAGCACAAAAGCAATATGGCATTCAAGGTCGTAGTACAGTTTTGGTTTGGTTGAGAAAACATGGTACCTTAGATTGGACTTTACCAAAGCAAGATATTATGTCAGATGATAAAGAACTCACCCCAGAGCAGCGTATAAAGCAGTTAGAAACGGCATTGAAAGATGAACAGGGCCGTAACCTGATTTATAAAACTATGTTTGATATTTTAGAAAAGGAGCATGGAATTGCTCTGCCAAAAAAGTCTTTACCCAAGCAATCCAAAGGCTCCAAGCCAAAGAAAAAGTAAGCCTTTCCAGGTCTTGCAGATTGTTTGGGATAAGCCGTCAAGGTTATTACCAAAAGCAGCATCGTGTTAAAAAACGGCTAGAAGAATTAAGTGAGGTTAAGTCTGAGGTCATTGGAGAACGGCTTTATTTACCGCGACTAGGGACACGTAAGCTATATTACCGGCTAAAGAAAAGGTTCCAGGATCGAGGGATAAAAATCGGAAGAGACGGATTGTTTGCTTTTCTACGCTCTGAACATATGTTGATACACCGACAGCGTTCCTACCATAAGACGACTAACTCCAAACACTGGCTACATAAACACCCCAATTTACTTAGTAGTAGAAAAGCCAGAAGACCTAATGAAATTTGGGTAAGTGATATTACTTATATTGAAACTAAAGAAAAAGTAAGCTATTTAAGTCTCCTCACCGATGCGTACTCCAGAAAGATAGTAGGACATCATCTACACCAGAGCCTGCATACCGATGGGGTAACCGCAGCGCTTAAAAAGGCAATAAAGAATGAAAAAATAGACCAGCCTCTCATCCATCATTCTGACAGAGGCTTACAATACTGTTCTTCTCAATACCAACAGATACTTGGCAGGCATGGCATCATTCCTTCTATGACAGATGGCTATGACTGTTATCAGAATGCATTAGCTGAAAGAATTAATGGCATTCTTAAAGAAGAGTTCCTGATAATTAAACCCAATAATCTGGAGCAGGCTCGTGTACTTATTGATCAATCAGTAAAGCTTTATAATGAAAGAAGACCGCATTTATCACTCAATTATTTAACACCTAATCAAGTTCATAAAAAGAAAAAATCCTTGCCAGTTTTAACCAACAAGGATTATATTTACACATAATTAATCTGTCAACCTATTTTAGGACTACTCAATTTAATTAATTATTCGATTTGGAATGGATAATGAAAAAGTACTTGCTAATCCTGCTAATAATGAAGATCAATAAAAGATTTCCCGTTTTTTTATACATCCTGTTTTCTTTTTATTTTGTGTACTCTCAGGATAAATCCGGGATAAAGTCAGACAGCTTGATTGCACAAGCCGGAAGACTTTATTTAACAACACCTGATCTTAGTTACAGCTATTCTTTTAAAGCACTTAAACTTGCCCGTAACGAAGGCAACGAAATTAATATGGGAAGAGCTTATGAAATGATTGGTATTTCTTCAGATTACCTGGGAAATTTAGATTCCGCTCTGGTGTATTTTGACAAAGCTATAGAGATTTTGAAAAATCAAAAAAATAAATTAATGCTTTCAAGTGTATATAAATCAAAAGCCAATACGCTTAGCCTTCTTAATAAAAATAAAGATGCTTTGGATTATTATTTAAAGGCACTGGATCTGATTAAAAATACGGATAATAAAAGACAGGAAGCAAGCTTGCTAATGGGCATTGGCAATGTTTATTCTTCTATGAAATTTTATGATTTATCCTTAAAATATTATAATCAGTCTTTGTCTTTTTTTAAGGAAGTAAAAGATTCTGTTTTTATATCGTATCTATTCACTAATATGTCTGAAGTGTATTCAGCATTGGGCAAAGGCGACAAAGAACTGGAGTATCAGCTTAAATCCTTAAGTATTAAAGAAAAACTGAAAGATGAATACGGACTGGTATATTCCTATACGAATATGTCACAATTAATGGCCCGGTTCAATAAAAAAGACTCGGCGCTTTATTTTGCAAATGCTGCAATCACAGTATCAAAGAAGATCAATAACCTGGATTTTTTATCCTCATCTTATAAAGCACTTGGGTTTGTTTATGAAACGTTTCACCAATATGACGAAGCCATTAACTATTATAGCCAGTCATTAGCGATTGCCAGAAAAATAAAAAATCCAAGAATGGAATATGAGCTTTTGAAGATTATGTCGGATATTTATATTCTGACAGGCCAATACAAAGAGGCTTCATTGATGCTTAAACAGTTCATCGTGGTGAACGATAGTGTAAATGGTTTGGAAGCAAAAAAATCGTTTAATGAATTACAAACCCGGTTTGAAACGGAGAAGAAGGAAAAAGAAATTGTGATCCTGAACGAAAGGGATAAAAAGCGGAGTTTCCTGATCTATTCTTCTTTCATCGTTGTGGCTTTACTGATCATGTTATCCTTTAGTTTATACAACCGCTTTCGATTGAAACGTAAAACGGCCTCGGAGCTGGAAATTAGAAATGAAGAGATTCAAAAACAAAAACATTTGGTGGATGAGAAACAGAAAGAAATAGTAGATTCCATTAATTATGCAAAGCGGATACAATATGCTTTGTTGGCACATGATGAACTATTAATTAAAAACTTACCGGAGCATTTTATTTTATTTAAACCCAAAGATATTGTAAGTGGCGATTTTTATTGGGCAACAGAACATCAGAATAAATTTTACCTGGCTTGTTGTGATTCAACAGGGCATGGAGTTCCCGGAGCATTTATGAGTTTGTTGAATATTGGGTTTTTAAGTGAAGCGATAAAAGAAAAAGAAATTGCACAGCCCAACGAAATTTTAAATTATGTCCGAAAGCGTTTAATTGAAAGCATTAGCGATGACAATCAAAAAGATGGCATGGATGCTGTTTTATTGTGTATTGATAAAACGACGAATACTGCTACTTATGCTTCAGCAAATAACGGCCCGATCCTTATACATAACAATGTTATTGTAGAATTACCTAAAGATAAAATGCCTGTTGGTAAAGGTGAAAAGACCATTTCATTTACATCTTATGCCCTTGAATTACAAAAAGGAGATAGCTTATATTTATATACGGATGGTTTTGCCGATCAGTTTGGAGGAGAAAAAGGCAAGAAATTTAAATATAAACCACTGCATAACATTTTTATTTCCAATATAGACAAGCCCTGCGCTGAGCAAAAGGAACTCCTGAATACTGTATTTGAAAATTGGCGTGGAAATTTGGAGCAGGTAGACGATGTTTGCATTATTGGGATAAAGATCTAAACAGTTATTGCACGACGCTACTTTCCTCCAGGCTTATACTTCCTTTATCTGCATCTATGGTGGCACGTATTCCTAATGGAACGGTGAGTTTATTTTCAATATGCCCGATCATGGCACCGTAAAATGCAGGAATACCAAGTGGTTTAAGGTGTTGCAGAATTACTTCATGAAACGTAAATGCTTTTTGTGGTTCTTCGGCAAGGCATTTGGCACATTTCCCAAACACAAAACCACTGATTTGATCTAACACACCACATAATTTTAACTGTGTGAGCATACGGTCAATACTGTAAGGTTCTTCTTTCACTTCTTCAAGGAATAAAATTTTGTCTTTCCATTCGGGTAAATACAAAGTTCCCATTAAAGAAGCAATAACCGTTAAATTACCCCCCATTAAGTCTCCACTTGCCCTACCGGAGTTAATGGTAACAATAGTATCTTCATTAGTAGGATTCATAAATACATTGAGTTTATGGGGGTTCATGGTAACGTTTTTAAAAACGTCGCTTGTCCAGTTATTCCAACCCGAATTACCAACAGGACCATGAAAGGTGATTAAACCTGTTTTGGCAGTTATGGCAATCAGTAATGTGGTGATGTCGCTAAAGCCTATTATTACTTTGGGATTTTTCTCAATGAGTTTAAAGTCCAGTTTATCTAATAATCGTGCACAGCCCCAACCGCCTTTCATACAGAAGATTCCTTTAATAGATGGATCGGCAAAAAATGTATTTAATTCGTTGGCGCGTAATTCATCCGTACCGGCGAAATAACCGAATTTTTCATTCAGTGTTTTACCGAGAACAATTTTGAATCCAAATCCTTTTAAAATTGTACTGAATGTTTCTACCTGTGCGGGATCCCATACAGCACCTGCCGGAGATGTAATGGCAATGGTGTCGCCCGGTTTTAATGCAGGCGGTTTGATCTTCATTTTTTGTTCAGGTAACGCAACAGAGGCTAAGATTTCATTAGGCAGCAGTATGCCAGCGGCGGCGATTAAACCGGTAGATCTTAAAAAGTTTCGGCGGGTATTCATGAAATTAAATTAGACATTATAACGATACCCTACAAATTAAATTCACTTCTTATACTTATTTATAGTGGTTTTTGCAGTTCTGTTTTTTCGGAAGAATAAAAAGCTTTACCTTGCAACTAAACTATGGGATTATTTAAAAATATTTTATTAACTCTGTTAGTGTTTTTTAATTTGATATTAGAAGCTCAATGGAGCGTTATTCCTAAGCCTTCTCCCCCCTCTTTCGAACATCAATACGGTGGCTATCCTTCGGTATCTTTTCCAGGAATTATTTTACCTATAGGGAATAATAAGATTATATACGCTGGTAATGTGCAAAATAGCCCTTCAGGCGGAGGATATGTTATGGCATACAAGGTAGATGATTTTGGCAACAAGACGCAAGTATATTATTCTGGTGTTGGTACTGGAGGAAATCCCTTTATGATTGGAGCTGCTTCTTATAATGATTCTACCGTTTGCTTTAGTCACAATGTTTTCAATTATGGAGTTGGATACACAAATAATGGCTTTAAAAACTCTTCTTTTTGTAGTGTTGGTGGCGCGGATATTTTTTCAATTTTTAATACAACCCGGCATCTTTTTATTTTGTCACCTTGTTTATATCATCCATTAGATACATTGATGTTGAAAAGAGTAAACGTTAGGGCATTAAATGTCGATACTGTTTTCTATTTTTCACAATATCATTTTGGATACCCTGATTATCCGAGAATATCATTTATTAATGATAGCACAGGTTTCATATTAACAAAGTATAAATCCAATACTGCGAAAACAGTGCTTTTAAAAACAGAAGATTATGGCAACAACTGGAGCGAAATAATCACAGACTCTATTGATCGGATCTCATCTTATTCTTTTCCTTCTTCCAGAATAGGATATGTTTTAAAAGGAAACGGATCCGTTCATAAAACTGTAAACGGCGGATCGGTATGGATACAAATTAGCTCCGCAAATACTTCAACTAATTGTGTAAAATTCTCTAATGATAGCATAGGATATATAGGTGGTGCTAATGGGACTCTTCTTAAAACTATTAATGGAGGTACAGTTTGGTCAGCTGAAAATACAGGCACTACAGAAACGATTAAGGATATTTATACATTTGGTGATTCAGTCTACTTTTTAACTACCGTCAATAAATTGTTTAAAAATAAGCCGCAACCTGTTCATAAAGATATACGTAACAACCTACTGGTTTATCCGAACCCTTCTAACAATGTCATTTATGTTGAATTTATAAAAGAGAACTTGGGAAATCTAACCATAACTGTTACTAATGTATTTGGAAAAGAGCTTTACAGGCAAGAACAGTTTACTCAGGATTTAACTTTCGCAAGCATGATCAATGTTCAATCTTACGCAGAAGGAATTTACTTTCTAAATATCAATCACGCGGGAAATAATTCCAGGCAAAAGTTTATTGTAACAAAGTAAAAATATTATTCCTTCTCTGCAATCATCTCACTCACAATTTTAGCACTCAGTAAACCCAGTGGTATTCCACCTCCGGGATGCACGCTGCCACCACAGAAATACATATTTTTTATTTTACTGCTGTTATTGGCATGTCTTAAAAAAGCAGCATATTTATTGTTAGATGAGTTTCCGTATAATGAACCACCTGAAGACCCCGTACGTTGCTCTATTAAATAAGGATCGAGCGTGTCTTCCACTTCAATATAAGATTCGATATCTGTTTTTAAAACGCGGTTAATTTTTGCCACAATATGCTTACGAATGTCTTGTACATATTTTATGGGTTCACCGGATGTATTATGCGGAACATTTACCATCACAAACCAGTTCTCACAGCCTGCAGGAGCATCTCCCTCAGTAACCTTTGAGGTAATGTTGATATAAGTTGTAGGATCGTGGTAGGGCTTATTTTGGCCAAACATACATTCGAATTCTTCTTCGCCGTTAGCACTGAATAAAATATTATGCAGGCTTAATTCTTTAAATTCTTTTTTTATACCCCAATAAAAAATCAACGCTGATAGGGATTTTTCCTGTTCCAGTATTTTAGAAGGATAGTATTTTTTGTCAAGTAATTTGGTATATAAGTATTTAATATCCACATCACTTACTACAATATCGGCGTTAATTTCCCCTGCATCCGTTACGATACCAATGGCCGTATCATTGAGTGTTTTAACTTGTTTAACACGTGTATTTAATACATAGGTTGTTCCAAGGGTTGTACTTAATTCATGGAGGTATTTTGTAATATCATGCATGCCGCCTTTAGGAGCAAAGGCACCAATATTATGTTCGAGGTGTGCAATAATATTAATGATGGCAGGTGCCTGGTATGGATTAGATCCATTATACGTAGCAAAGCGGTTAAAAAGCTGTACTGTTTTTGGGTTTTTAAAACGGGCACTGTTTAATTCGTGCATTGTTTTATTCATTTTTAATTTCCCAATATTTAAAATAGCCTTAGCCGTTTTTAAATTTAAAAAATTAGAAAGTCGATGGAGAGATTGTTCCATAAAGATTTCTCCGGTGAGCTCATAAGCCAGGGCACTGTATTTAAGCTGGTCGTAAACATCCTGTTTATTTTCTCCTAGTTTATTGGCAACTTCTTCTGCAAATTTATCTTTGTTGGTATGGGCAATTAATTGCGTACCGTCTTCATAAAAATAATTGCAGATCTTATCTAACTTAAGGTATTCAAATTTGCGACCCAGCTTACTGATTTCAGTGAGGTCTTCCATTAAATGAGGAAGTGTAAATACCGAAGGTCCCATATCAAACCTGTATTTTCCAAGAGTTTGTGCTGTGAGTTTGCCCCCTACATAACTATTGGCTTCCACAACGGTAACTTTATGTCCGGCAGCTGAAAGCCTCACTGCCGATGCTAATCCTGCCACTCCAGATCCTATGATGATAATATGCTTTTGCATTTTTTTTGAATTCTTTCTCGCAGAGGCTCGCTGAGTTTTTTATAATGTTTTCTTAAACTTTTTTTCGTGCAAATCTGCGTTTTTTATCTGCGAAAATTAGCAAGAAACATATTCAATTTTCCAGTAACCAAATATTCCGTAAGTTTAAACATTATTTTACAGATTTTTTAGTTGATTTATGTCAGGTAAAGTTACGATTATAGGTTCCGGTTTTTCAGGCTTATCAGCCGCTTGCTATTTGGCAAAACAAGGTTGCGAAGTTACCGTATTGGAAAAACATGATAGAGTAGGAGGCCGTGCAAGACAGTTCGAACACGAGGGGTTTGTATTTGATATGGGGCCAAGCTGGTACTGGATGCCGGATATTTTTGAACGGTTCTTTTCTGATTTTGGAAAAAGAGTTTCCGATTATTATGAGTTGGAAAGATTATCGCCCTCTTACCAGGTTTTTTACAAAGATGGTGCGCTGGAAATACCAAGTGATACAAACGAGCTGTATGTTATGTTTGAACGGATTGAAAAAGGCAGTGCCGAAAAATTAAAACAGTTTTTAAAAGAAGCTGAATATAAATACGAAGTGGGAATGCACAGTCTGGTTTATAAACCCGGAATCTCTTTAACCGAATTTTTAGATACCCGTTTTTTAAAAGGAATTTTTAAGCTGGATGTATTTACTTCCATCTCTTCACACATTCGTAAATCATTTTCTAATCCAAAATTAATTCAACTGTTGGAATTCCCGGCGTTGTTTTTAGGAGCTTTACCTCAAAATACCCCTGCCTTATATAGTTTAATGAATTATGCCGATATGATAGGCGGCACATGGTATCCTAAAGGAGGAATGGTAAAAATTGTGGAAGCCATGCACAGCCTGGCGTTGGAGCTTGGGGTGAAATTCGAATTAAATGCCGACGTGTCAAAAATTATAGTGAATGGAAAAAAGGCAAGCAGCATCACCGCAAGTAAAACCGCTCCCAATTTTGATGCCTTAGTATCTTCGGCCGATTATCGCTTTACCGATAAAGTATTGTTAGATCCTGTTTTTAGTAATTATTCAACACATTATTGGGACAAACGAAAACTGGCACCTTCCAGTTTAATATTTTATGTAGGCGTAAATAAACGGCTGAGTGGGCTATTACATCATAACTTATTTTTTGACGAGGATTTCGATCTTCATGCGCAGGAAATTTATGCATCTCCCAAATGGCCTACAAACCCATTATTTTATGTGAGCTGCCCTTCGCAAACTGATAAAAGTGTTGCCCCTGAGGGAAAAGAAAATTTGTTTATTCTCATTCCCATTGCTCCTGATCTTAAAGATGATCAAAAAACAAACGACCATTATTTCGATTTAGTGATTAAAAGGATAGAAAAATATATTGGGGCCAATTTTAAAAACGATATCATTTACAGAAAGGATTTTGCTACAAGCCAATTTATAAGTGAATACAATTCTTTTAAAGGAAATGCTTATGGCCTGGCAAATACCTTATCGCAAACGGCTATTTTAAAACCCAAGCTGAAAAACAAAAACGTTAAAAATTTATTTTATACAGGGCAGCTAACGGTTCCCGGCCCGGGAGTTCCGCCAAGTCTTATTTCCGGTAAATTAGTAGCGGAACAGGTTATCAATTACTTACTAAAAAAATAACTGAAAATTATACCTCTTATTGAGTAGGTGTTGAATTGGTATGGCTAAATAATTTTATTATCTTAGCAAACTATAAGTATGAAGCATTTATTTGATACGGTTAGTGTAAAAACAAGTAAACTGGTTACGAATAGTTACAGTACTTCTTTTTCGCTGGGGATAAGGTTTTTACATAAGCAATTTCGTGAGCCTATTTATGGTATATATGGCTTTGTGCGTTTTGCTGATGAAATCGTGGATACATTTCATGATTATGATAAAAAAGAATTGCTTTGCGAATTTAAGCAGGAAACGTTTAAAGCCATAAAACGTGGAATTAGCCTTAATCCTGTTTTAAACAGTTTTCAAAAGGTAGTGAATGATTTTAAAATTGATCATTCGCTGATTGAAACATTTCTGAAAAGTATGGAAATGGATCTGGATCAAAAAAAATACGATGAAAAGGGGTATAAAGAATATATTTTAGGGAGTGCAGAAGTGGTAGGGCTGATGTGTTTAAAGGTGTTTGTGAAAGCCGACGAAAAAAAATACAGTGATCTTACACCTTATGCGATGGCTTTAGGATCCGCTTTTCAGAAAATAAATTTTTTACGCGATTTGCATGCCGATTACCTGGGTATGGGAAGAGTGTATTTTCCTAATGTAGAATTAAAAGAGCTTGATCCCGCTACAAAAGTAGCGTTGGAAGCAGATATTGAGACTGATTTTGATAAAGGGCTTGAAGGGATAAAACTATTGTCGAAAGATTCCCGTTTTGGTGTTTACGTCGCTTATATTTATTACAGGAAACTCTTCAATAAAATAAAATCACTTCATCCCGAACGTATTTTAGAAGAACGTATCCGAATCCCCAATTCTCAAAAAATGGCTTTATTTGCAAGCTCATATGTTCGCCACAGTTTAAACCTGTTATAGTTTAACATTAGAGAGAGAAGAGGGAGGAAGAACAATGAACCGGGAGTACGTTATATTAGTAGATGAACAGGACCATGAAGTTGGTTTCATGGAAAAACTACAGGCGCACAAGGAAGGAAAACTTCACCGGGCTTTTTCAGTATTTATTTTCAATGATAAAAAAGAACTCTTACTGCAGCAAAGGGCATTAAGTAAATACCATAGTGCAGGCTTATGGACAAATACCTGTTGTTCGCACCCACGCCCCAACGAAACGGTTAAAGATGCAGCAAACAGGCGCCTCTTCGAAGAAATGGGAATGACGTGTGATCTTAAAGTGGAAACCTCTTTTATTTATAAAACTTCTTTCGAAAACGGTTTAACCGAGCATGAATTAGATTATGTTTTAATAGGCCACACCAACCGGGATCCTGCAGTTAATACAGAAGAAGTAGAAAATTATAAATGGATCAGTATAGAGGAAGTGAAACAACACGTAGCATCGCAACCGGCACACTATACAAGCTGGTTTAAAATTGCTTTGGAAAAACTGTTTTAATTTATCGTTTAACCGAAGGCTATTTGTACACTCTTCTTTTCGTACTTATATAAGCCCCAAAAACACCTAATCCTCCATCAATATTCGAATACATAATGCTGGGCTCAACAAAAAAATTATTTGTTCCCGAATTAAGGGCATTAGTTAACGATTTGTGATAGGCGTAATAAGGATAATTGCAATTTAAAAGTGTTATCTCGAAAAATTTTAGTGTACTGTCTGTTGAAAACGCGTTATCAATACTCTTATCAAGAGTAATGGTTTCACCATCCTGTCCGTCATCCGTATCAAATTGATATTTTAGGGAAGACATATAATTGCTGTAGAGTACGGTTGTATCCAATGAGATCATATATGGGTTAACCACAAAGCCTTTTATATCTGTTCTGTAATAGTTTTTTATACCGGCAGGGTCATTTAATTTAAGTTGTAGTTTTGTATACATTCCATTAGTAGGTGTTCCATCACCATTATCTCTGGTTTCGTAGTAGGATGTTGCTATAACCGGAGTTGGCATGGAGGGTACAGTGGTTTGTGCTTTTACCATTCTGCCATCTGGTGTTGATACGCTTAAAAAGTAACTGTGCCCTGCGAGTATTGGAAACAGGGAGCTGTTGATATTATATCTGTAGTTACTGTATGGTATAATCATACTATTTACTCCGTCAGAAATGGATACTGTAGCACTATTAATATTGATATTATAATTATTATAGGGTTTATAGAGCGGTTTTGTTTCAGTTATATTAACTGTAATAAGCGTATCTTCAGGGGAGATAAAAGAGGTTACTACTAATTGAGATTTTATATCAGGTAATTTGATGTCTGCATCTTTTTCGCAGCTGTATAATAGTAAAGCAATAATCGGAATAATAAACAGGGTAAAAAATCTTGTATTTATAGGTTTCATTATCAGATTGGTGTTAATATGATTAAAATTTAAAAGTCCAGGAAACACTTGGTAATATTGGGAATAGAGATACTTGTTTTAATTTTGAATAGCCTTGTTCCTGATTGATGTAGTAGAAGTAAGGATTTTTGCGATTGTATACATTATAAAAGCTTAGTTCAAAAATGCGTTCATAATGTTTTTTCTGTTTATGAAACTGTATGCCTACATCCATCCGATGATAGGCTGCCATTCTGAAATTATTTTTTTGATTACCATAATCATTCACTGTACTATAACCATAGTTGGATTGGCCATTCACATAATGGGGCATAGCTTCGTAACTTGCCAATGGTAACGAGATGGCATTTCCGGTTCCGTATACCCAGGTGGCAGATACACTGATATGATCATTAATGTCATACATCCCCACCAGTGATATATCGTGCCGCCTGTCGTATTTGGCATAGAACTTTTTTCCAAGATTAAGTTCATTAAACTGAAGCTGTGTCCACGACAATGTATAGCCAACCCAGCCGGTAAATCTCCCTTTTTTTTTCTGTATCAGTAATTCACCACCATAGCTCCAGCCCTGGCCGGATGTTACATTATCTTCCCATTTCACTTCCTTGGCCTGGCCAAAATCGAGGGCCGATAAAAAGCTTGCACCTTCCTTATAGCCAATAATGTTATTTGTTTTTTTGTAATAGCCTTCCAGAGTAATGGCAAAGTTTTTTTCGCTAAAATCTTTTGCAATGCCTAGTGCTACCTGCTGTGATCGTTGTGGCTTTACAGTGCTGGTGGCAGGCACCCATAAATCGGTTGGTAAGCCAATACCTGTATTGGAAAGCAAATGCAGGTACTGGTTCATGATAGAGAAGCTCGCTTTTAAAGACAGATCTTTTCTTAACATATACCTTGCTGCCAGTCTTGGTTCAGGGTTTAAATAATTTTTAGAATTAGTATAAAAATGACTTAACCGTACTCCGGCATTGATTCTTAATTTTTGAGTTATTTTCCAATCATCTTCAATAAAAAGACCTGTTTCGAGTGCATTAATAACCCTTACTCTATCAATGTTATCGGTGCTGTATGAGCTTTTAATAACATAAGCATTAGGCGTAAACTGATGATGAGTAATGATGGCGCCAAACCGAATAAAATGATTGGGGTTTGGCATAAAATCGAAATTAATTTTGCCGCTAAAATCACGTATTCCCGAATTGTAAGCCAGGTTAAAATAATCTGCATTATTTTTGCTTTTTAAGCCTATGCCCAGTTTGTAATTTGTGAAAATAACAGAGGTGTTCGCAAATAAGCGTGGATTAAACAAATGGTTCCATCGTAATGTTGCAGTAGTGTTTCCCCAGTTTAAGTTGGTTTTCTCAGAAGACTGGTATGGTGCGTCTTCACTGTTAAAGTAAAACTTGTCCTTTCCAAAATATCCACTTAAAAAGAGCCTGTCTTTAGGGCCAAGTATATAATTTACTTTGGCATTTAAATCATAGAAATAGTAGCCGCCTTTTTCATTTTTTGGGAGGAGAGGGTAGATCAATGCATCAATATAGGTTCTTCTGGCAGAAACCAAAAAAGAACATTTGTTTTTAATGATGGGGCCTTCCAGTGTAAGGCGGGAGGATATAAGCCCTATGCCGGCATCCCCATGAATTTTTTCCTTATTTCCGTCTTTCATTTGCATATCAAGCACTGAAGATAAACGTCCGCCATACCTTGCAGGGAAACCACCTTTTATTAATTCAACACTCTTTAAAGCGTCGCCATTAAACACAGAGAAGAATCCAAATAAATGGTTTGCATTATATACCGTTGCATCATCCAGGATAATTAAATTCTGATCAGGCCCGCCACCGCGGACATAAAACCCGCTACTACCTTCACTTCCTTTTTGTACACCCGGCATAAGTTGTAATACTTTAATCACATCCTTTTCGCCAAGTAATGCCGGAATTTTTTTTATTTGTTCTATCGGTAAATCGATACTGCTCATTTGTACCTCGTCGCTTACTTTTTTTTGGTCTTCGGCACTTACGGTTACTTCATCCAATTGCGTATCAGAGGTTAGGTCAATACCGACCGTTATATTTTTATCAAGCATTAGGGTAACCTGCTTTGCTTTATAACCTACAAAAGAAAAAATAAGCGAAACAGAATCCTTAGGAAAGGTTAATGAATAAAAACCATAGGAATTAGTGGTAGTTCCCGTTTTTAATTTAGGATTGTAGATACTTACGCCGGGTAAGTTCTCTTTACTGCCTGCTTCTGTAATATAACCGCTAATTGTATATTTTGCTGTAGTTTGGGAGTAGCAGATAAGGGATGTAATGCAACTTAAAAAATAAAAGATTTTCTTCATAAAGTTATTTTAAACGAACTGATTTTTTTTGCCATATAGCTAAGACAGTTTCGATGGCGTATTAGTTACTATTAAATTTGCTATGCTATAGTTAAATATGTTAATTTTTAAATTTTGTGATCAAACGTATTTCATTAATAGAAAGGGTCAGGTTGAAAATGAGTATTTTGCCTTAACGCTCTAATTCGGAATATATTGTCAGCGATCCGGAATTCATTTTAAGAAGTTAATAGGGGGTAGTACGTAAAAGATTTTAAAACTGAAAAATGGAAGGTAGAATTCTCAAAAATACAAGTTATTTTTCAACTACCTGTTTATCAGCAAATTAATTATTTTTAAATTTCAGATAATTCCTTATTTTTGCAACCCTTATTTAATGTTATATAATATATGAATGATTTAGTGATTTATTTAGTACCTGTTTTAGGTATAGTAGGTTTAATAGTAATGGCCATAAAATCGGCCTGGGTAAGCAAGCAGGACGCCGGTGATAAAAATATGCAGGAATTGGCAGGTTATATCGCTGATGGTGCTATGGCGTTCTTAAAAGCAGAATGGAAGGTGTTAAGCATATTTGTAGTATTTGCAGCTGCATTATTAGCGTATTCAGGAACCATACATGAAGTAAATGGTAAGCCAATCCATTCAAGCTGGATTATTTCTATTGCTTTTGTTATTGGAGCGGTTTTTTCTGCAACAGCAGGATATATAGGGATGAAGGTAGCTACCAAAGCTAACGTTCGTACCACGCAAGCGGCCCGTACAAGTTTAAAACAAGCTTTAAAAGTATCATTTACAGGTGGTACCGTGATGGGCTTAGGGGTTGCCGGTTTAGCAATCTTAGGTTTAGGGGGGTTATTTATAGCCTTTTTAGGGGTATTTTCAGGCTTGGAACACAACCAGGTAAGTACAGCTATTGAAGTATTAACCGGTTTCTCTTTAGGAGCTGAGTCTATAGCGTTATTTGCACGTGTAGGTGGTGGTATTTATACAAAAGCAGCCGATGTAGGTGCTGATTTAGTTGGTAAAGTAGAAGCAGGTATTCCTGAAGATGATGTTCGTAACCCTGCTACTATTGCCGATAACGTAGGTGATAACGTAGGTGATGTAGCTGGTATGGGTGCCGATTTATTCGGGTCGTATGTTGCTACTATTTTGGCAACTATGGTATTAGGCCAGGAAATTATTGTAAAAGATAATTTCGGTGGAATGTCTCCAATTTTATTACCAATGGTTATTTGTGGTTTAGGTATTTTATTCTCTATCGTAGGAACCTGGTTCGTTACAATTAAAGATGATAAATCAAACGTACAAAATGCATTAAACCTGGGTAATTGGTCATCTATGCTCCTTACGGTTATTGCTTCTTATTTTATTGTAAACTGGATGTTGCCTGAAACCTTAAGTTTACGTGGTTACGAGTTTTCAAGATTAAACGTTTTCTTCGCAATTTTAGTTGGTACAGCGGTTGGTGCTATTATGAGTATTGTAACGGAGTATTACACCGCAATGGGTAAAGCTCCAGTATTATCTATTATCCGACAATCGTCTACAGGGCATGCTACTAACATTATCGGTGGTTTATCTGTAGGGATGAAATCAACCGTTATTCCAATCTTAACATTGGCTGCCGGTATTATGGCTTCTTATTATTTTGCAGGATTATATGGTGTGGCTATTGCTGCTGCTGGTATGATGGCAACTACTGCTATGCAATTAGCCATTGATGCTTTCGGACCAATTGCTGATAACGCAGGTGGTATTGCTGAAATGAGTCAGTTACCTCCTGAAGTTCGTGAGCGTACAGATAATTTAGATGCAGTAGGTAATACGACAGCAGCTACAGGAAAAGGATTTGCGATTGCTTCTGCGGCATTAACGTCTTTAGCTTTATTTGCAGCGTTTGTAGGTATTGCAGGTATCAGTGCCATTGATATTTACAAAGCTCCTGTATTAGCAGGTTTATTTGTAGGTGGTATGATCCCTTTCATTTTCTCAGCATTGTGTATCCAGGCGGTTGGTAAAGCGGCTATGGATATGGTACAAGAAGTTCGTCGTCAGTTCCGCGAAATTCCGGGAATTATGGAATACAAAGCAAAACCTGAATACGAAAAATGTGTGGCTATTTCTACCAAAGCCTCTATCCGTGAAATGATGTTACCGGGAGCAATTGCTTTGGTAACTCCTGTTATTGTAGGGTTTGTTTTCGGACCGGAAGTATTGGGTGGTTTATTGGCAGGTGTTACTGTATCAGGTGTGTTAATGGGTATTTTCCAATCTAACGCTGGTGGTGCCTGGGATAATGCTAAAAAATCATTCGAAAAAGGTGTATTGATCAACGGTGAAATGTTCTACAAAAAATCTGAGCCGCATAAAGCATCTGTAACTGGTGATACAGTAGGTGATCCGTTCAAAGACACCTCAGGACCTTCTATGAATATCTTAATTAAATTAATGAGTATCGTATCCCTGGTTATTGCTCCTTACATTGCTGTTAAATCGGTTATTGTAGAAGATAAAGTTGCCGAAGTAGCAGTGTTCACTAAATTATATTCTGATAAAGATATGAGTGAATTAAAAGGTATTTACAAAGTGGATGGTTCTCACAGTGCAGTTGATTTCAGTATCAAACACATTGTAACCAATACAAAAGGAACAGCTTTAATTGACAGTGGTTGGGTTAATTTAGAAAATGCAGGAACTAAAATTTACATTCAGTTAGATGCTAAAACATTGAATACTCAAAGTAGCATGCGTGATGAGCACATTAAAGGAGCTGATTTCTTTGATGTAGCTAAATTCCCTAAAATTGTTTTTGAAGCAGCTGAGATTGTAAAAGATACGGTTAGCACAGAGTACAATTACATTGCTAAAGGTAAATTAACGATTAAAGGAATTAGTAAAGAAACCTATATTCCTTTCAACTATATTGGAATGGAAACAAAAGATATGGGTGAGCATGGTAAATTTAATGTTGGTGGTTTCGAAGGGAAAGCAATCATTAAACGTACCGATTTCGGTATTGGTGAAGGTGGTGGCTTAGGAGAAAATGTTACGATTAACATTACACTTGAAGTTATGCAGGAAGTAAAATAATAAATACTATACATCATAATCTTAAGAGCCCTGTAGTGATACAGGGCTTTTTTTATGACCGGTTATTTTATGTGAAACTCCAGTATCCTTATATTTAGCCCAACCTGAGCTATAGGATAAAATGTAGTGGAGTAGTTTCCCGAGTAATCATAACCAATGCCATATTGAATGAAAATTTTGGGAATCAGAGCTTTTCGTTTTTCATTTATATACGAAACCCCTGCATGTAAGTTCTGTTCAACCAGGGTTAGCCTGCTTGTATTGAACCTTGATTTTAATTCGGTTCCTAAATAGAGGCGTCCATACTTTTCAGAAGAGAATAATGCTCCGGGAGTTTGCCACGAACCTGTCTTTATTGTCCTGAAGGGAAACGTCAGAAAATTGAACTGATACCTCAATGAGCTATATAGGTTTAATTTAAGGTCTGTGCCAACGTTTAATGCAATGTCGCTAAAATACCCTTTTGTATTAATGCCGAGGCTCGCGTAAGGACTATTTTGAGAAAACTGGTAATGATCACCCAATTCGACCAATAGAGAATAGATTTTTTTTTGCCTGTTTCTTGTTGCACAATAAATGGTTCTATTTTCCCAATCTCCAAATTCTGATTTTGCAGTACAACATTTCATCAGTCTTGTAATATTAGCTACGTAATTATTGTAAATAGGAAGCTCCGTATAAAAGTAATTCTGCTTTCTACTTCCCCGTTTTGCACGCCACGGTAATTTTTTTTGGAGACCATTCTCAATATAATAATTGTCGCTTAAATTAACATACTCCCTTGGAGCCCTTATTCCAACTACTTTTCGATTGAACAGTTTAGTTTTTATCTGAATGTTCGACATTAAAAACCGATCGAGCTGAATACAATCCATTTCATTAACTATTTCTTTTTTTGTTTCGAGGTCCTGGCTGCAATCATTACATGGCGGGATATCAATCTTAAAAATTTTAAATTTCTCAAAATCCTTTTTGGGAATAAGAGCGACATAGCGTTGTTTTTTCCACCACAAACTGCCCGTTGTTTTTGCCGTCCATTTTACTTTTTTAATTTCAAGATCACCATTTTTGAGGAGCGTAGCATAGTAATGGAACTCTTTCTTCTTCAAATTTGTATTGGGAACTTCTATAATGGAGAACTCATTTTTCCTTTTCTGTACAGTTCTTATGTTTGAATAATGGATCAATTCATTATCAATATAATAGCATTTGTTCAGCCTATCAGGTATTTCAGCTTTGTCAGAAAGATCTTCCTGCTCAGAGGGCTCTGGTTTTAAAAATAAAATTACGTCCACACGCCTGTAACGTTTATTCATACTTTTTTCTTCGCCAAAAGCAATGATCCTGACACTATTTTTTTCAGGCAATAACTTTTTGCAATAGTTAAATGTTTCACGGGCCCGTTTTTCGGAGAGTTTTAAATTTGACTTCAAATTACCAATAGAATCAGCTATTCCAACAAAATGGATAGAGTCAAGTTCCGACAGATCAAATTTGGAGGGAATATTATCTAAAACAGGATGTTGGTATTTTTGAATTTTAGAACTCCCTGATTCATAATAAATAGAAATGGTATCCTGGCTTGCTAAACGAACCGAAGTTATTAAAAAAGTAAAGAGTGTTATTTTTAAGATAGGATTCATTTATCTTTTTTTGTAAGTAGTAAAACAAAGATGGCAAAAATAAAGCACCTCTCATATAAAGCTACCAGGTAATTCTGTTTCCTCCTACAATAATAATGGCTTTGATAATCGGGATCTTTTTTCTGAGCAGCGTGCGTTGTTCAACTGCTAAGCTAAAGCCAAATTTATCAAAGCCATTATTAAGAATCTTAAAGGTTCCTTCATCGGTTATAAACTGTCTTACAATAATGTCTGCTAATGCTTGGTAAGTATATAATTTAACGGGATTAGCCTGGAATTTTTCATCTGCTTTTTCTTTTTTAGTAGGCTTTTTTCCTATAAATAAATGGGTTGAAGTTTCTGTATCTTCCTTGTCGTAATAATAAGTGAAACTTTTGAGATTAACACAAGGTACCGACAGGATGTGGTAATCAACAAACGCATATTTATAACCATTTTTTTTACAATTTTTCCTGAATTTTTTATTGATCTTTTCTTTATTAGCTGAATTTTTTTCGAGTTTACTGGCTCTTAAAACTGCTGTATAATTATCGGCTGTTGTTTGTAAAGCCTCATGGTTATTAAGATTGAGCGTAGTTTTTTTTGATCTTTTTTGGTCAATTTTTTCCAATACTAATTGTTTTAGCAATTCATAGTCAGGTTTTACAGGATCAAAATCCTGGGCTGGTAATGATAATGAAAAAACGAAAGCAGCTATTAAAAATAGAATCTTCAGAATTAATGCGTTGAGTTTATATATGTGCTCAACTGGCCTATAGTTAAGTCGGATGGCACAGGGGTTAATTGAATATCCATTTTTCCATTTTTTGAAGTCAGATCAAATGTATTTAATTTGCCTATATAAACGGTTGATTTTTTATCTGCATATTCGTTATTGATAAAAGTGATCACACTGTTTTTTGATACTTTGATGTTGCTTCGGCCATAATAACTCACCACAATGTTTTCTTTGGGATCAATTACCTGGTAGTTCACATCATTGATCTTTTGTCCATTTTCATTGTAAAAAACAGGAGAAAACACAATAGGATTTTCTATGATCACAGGCCTGTCGCAATTATAAACTCCAAAACCCTGTAATGATAATACCCGTGTAATGCCATAAGAAGCTGTATTAACAGTGGATGCCAGCAAATTGGTAATTTCTTTTTCGTTCTTTTTTGCGAGAGAACTTCTCATATTCGACATATTAATTTTAAATACGCCATAAGCATTTAAGAATTTATCACGTTTGTGTTTGCTTACTTTTTTTCTTTGATCAGCTGATGCCTTATATTTAAAGAACATTTTTTTAATTGTTTTTTGAGCCCTGGCGGTATTCCTCGTCTGAACTATAGGATAGGCGCTGAATGATACCGTATCCACATCGTCATAAAATTTAAAAGTGAAATTGTCATTTTCTTTATTCGGGATTAAGTCAAATTCAATTTGCTTATCCGTTCTTGTATTTGTGTTGTAATACCTGGGGTTTAAACGAAATTTTCTGATTTCAGAATTGGTGGAAGCCAGTTTATTATCTTTAATCAGGTCTTTTACAACTGAAGAAGCTTTTTCCGAATCCATCTTCCATTTCATAACCGTTAGAGGTTTCAGTTCTGTATAAAAATTTTCGTTGATGCTGGTATCATTTGCCATTTTGCGTGTTGGGAAATAGGTATCAATATAAAACTCACCATTAAATTTTTTGTTTTTCTCTACATCCCATTGTAGAGTTATCGGGTGATATCTATAAAACATAGGTGGTTGCGGCATTTTTATGCTATCTGCATTTATAAGCGTATTAATGGCTACTGAACTGCTATCAGCTAATGGCTTTGCTACTTTTACTTTTGTAATCGTATCTTTTCCTGTTTGCGACCAGGTGCGTTTAATTGTGTCGTATAAATAATAGTTGTATGACTGATCAGCATCCGTACTTTTAAAGGCAACTTTTATATCTGAACCTTTTTTTAATTCAACATTCTTTCCACCTGCATTGGCATTGATGTTAAACATTCCGGCCGATGAAAAAGGAGCGTCTGTTTCCTGTGTTTTATAATTCATATTAATTCCTGCAACCGAAATATCTGCCAGGCTATAATAAGGAGTATAATTAATGGTTACAGGTTCTTTTACCGGTTTCCCGTTTTCGTACACAAGGCTGTTTTTAGGAATGCTGATAGTTGTTCCGTTTTTAGTTGTAATAACCTGTGGGTTAGCAGGATCAACCGAAAACTTTTCAGTTGGTACCACTGCATTTGCTAAAGGTAGTTTTTCATTTTCCTGGTTACACAGGATTGTTGTATTTGGTAACTCTTTTTTTAGTTTTTCAATTTGATCTTTCGATAATTCGCAAAAGCTCACATCCAGTATGGCTAATTGTTTCATGGCAAATAACTCATTAATGGAACTAAGTTTATTACCGGACAAGTTTAGTTTTTCTAACTTTCTTAAATTGCTTATCTGGGTCGGCAAATTTGTAAAATCGCAATGACTTAAATCAAGTTCCTTAAGGTTTAGGAGTTTTGTGAGTGTATTTACTAATTCTGTTTGGCAGGTAATAGAGCCAAAATTCAAGTGAAGTTCCCGTAAATTAGTGAGGGATGAAGAAAAAGAAAAATGATTCAGTTGAGTACCGCTAATGGTAATGTGTGTTACATTGGTGGAAATCTCATCATTTGAAAAGCCATTGAATTTACCGCCTCCAATAGAAATTTCTTGGATAGATAGAGAAGAGAGGAGTGGTATAAGGGTAGCGAAATCTAAATTATCGCAATGTTCTGCTACAAAGTGTGTAATGCTGTGCTTGTGCGCCTCCTTAGGTAATTCAAGACTTGAAAAAGTTCCGTCGCTGATATTAATTTTTTGTAGTGTTTTAAGATCCCATAGTGAAGACGGTAATGTAATAGCCCCTTTAACATCCAGTTGTACTAAATTTCTTAACGCAAAAAGAGATTTATATGTTTCTGCAGAATTAATGCAGGGATTTTTACTCAGGTCCAGTGCACTTAAATTTTCTTGTGATTTAATGTCTTTAGGTAAATGACGGATCATATTTCCTCCAACGTTTAGGGAATGTAAATCAGAGTGAAGGAAAATATATTCAGGAATTTCTTTGATATAATTGTTTGCCAGTGATAGGTATTTAAGACGCTTCATTTCGCCGATTTCAAGAGGCATATACATTAAATTAGAATTATTTATGGAAAGTGATTCTAATTTTAATTGTTTAATGGTATGAATACTTGTTTCAAAATCAAATTGAGGGTTGTAATTAATACTGAGTGTTTTCAGATTTTTTGCACCCGTTAATTCCACAGGAAGAATTTTTATGGGGTTGTAACCGATTAACAACGCGTGAATGTTGGAATAGGAAAGGTTTTCGGGTAATTTAGTTAAACTCCTGTGTTGTAAATCCATTGTTTGCAAGGAGTCTGGGACATTTTTGCAAAACAGTTGTATAGGAAGTAAAAGTGAAAAGTAAAAAAGACGTACCATATATAAACGTATTGGTTTAATGTATAACGGATACATTACAAAAATGATACAATTTTATTGAAATTAAAAAGTGTTGGTAATCAGCACTATAGAGTTGTGTAAAAATGTTTCCCGGGCTATTTTCGAATAAGGATAGGTATTACAAATGATGTTGGTTTAAATAGTGTTTTAATACTCTATAGAAATAATCCCTGTTTTAATGGCATATTTAATAAGCCCAATAACAGACTTTTCATTCGTCTTTTCGTAAATGCTCTTCCTGAAAAATTTAATGGTATTGATAGTTATATTTAAATGCGTGGCAATTTGCTCATTGGATTTATCTTCGCAAATTAATTTTAAAATGGCAGTTTCTCTTTCTGTTAAACGCAGTAGCTTATATTCCGCAGTAAAGTCGTGATCTTTGAGCGTGTTGGCAATAATGGATTTTGAAACTGTGCTGCTAAAATAAAACCCTTCCTTTACCACGGTGTTAATGGCTTTTATTAATTCGTTAACGTCGCAGTTTTTTCCTAGAAAGGAATGAGCCCCATTTATTAAAAAATTGGAGGCATAACCAATTTCTGTATGCATGGTTAAGATGATTATTTTAATGCCGGGGTATTTTGCATGAATTACTTTCAGGGCTTCGATCCCATTCATTACAGGCATATCGGAATCCATTATAATAACGTCAGGTGTTGTTAACTCAATTAATTCCAATGCTTCTTTTCCATGATAAGCCCGTGCAACAATCTTAAAATTGGGTATTTCTTTAAGTAGAGATGTGTAAGCTTGTATAATAAGCTTGTGGTCGTCTACCAGCATGATTTTAATTTCGGGAATTGTTAGATTCATAAAAATAAAGCGTGCACTTAACACTAAGTCTTTTGAAGAACAGGCATATTCGGAGCTAAGGACAATAAAAATGGGATACTTTTATTGAAGAACTTACTCTTTAAATTCAGAAGATTAGCAATTGAGTGTGAAACGCATGAATGTGGTTAGTGTTTATTTTGAGTAAAAGTTCACAGTACATTAATTCCAGTGCGGGTTGTTTTATTTTATAGTACAAATGTACTATAATTAATTACATATTGAAACAATATTTAGTGCAATTTAAAATCTTACTTTCTTATTAGCCGTCTACCTTTGAGTATGGCAATTCACATTGGTAAGAGAATAAAAGAAGAGTTGTATAAGCAAGGGGTTTCCGTAAGTATTTTTGCAAAAAAAATTAACAGAAGCCGAAATGTAGTATATGATATATTTGAGCGTGAAAGTATAGATACAGATCTGTTGAATAAAATAGGTAAAACACTTGGCTGCGATTTCTTCTCACTTTATTCTTCTCAAAAGGAATATACCATGGACTCTGTTAAGCATTTTAATTCCGGGGAGCCTTCTTCTACATACGGCAAGCAATCTGAGGAAATACTGCAGTTACAGCAACAAATTGAAGCTTTTCAGAAAGAGGTCGTATATCTTAAAAAAATCATCAGCCTTTTAGAGAAACCTAAAGAAAAGGTAAAGAAGAAGTAATCTTTATTTTTTATACATCATCCTTGTTTCCACTGATCATACTTTTCCAGTTTTTTATCCTGTCTTCTTTTATAGAGTTTTAGTGGATAGATTCTTTTGCTTAAGGTAAAATAGAAGCCATTTCCTGTACCTTTTAAATTATAATAGTATATTTTTTTGTCTGTTTTATTTGTCACATCAATTTGAACAGATGTATACATATACACTGCTCCATTAGACCGGTTTGAAATAAATGAGAGATTCAGACTAAACCATTCTCTATCTGTTTTTCCAAAAGTAAGATCCAGACCTAAATTATATTTGAACGAGTATTTAAAATCTACAGGATAGATATAAGGATGAACCGCTACATCAACGTAAGTACTATCCGTTGAAATATAACTATTCCCGTATGCTCCAAATTCTTTTATGCTTTTTTGAGGACTATAAAAATAACTGAGTCCCAGGTTTAAATGCACACTTACAAATCGATCCTGTTTTAAGAATGGAGGTCTTAAATTTAAAATATTCCATTTATAGAGTAAACTGATATTTGTAGCTGTTCTTCCTGTATACCCGCCAAATTTGGTGATTCCGTAATCATTGGGTTTTTTGCTTTGCACTTTTTCAATGCCGTAAAATGTAAACCCGGAGCTGTAGCCGTCCTGAGCTAAACCAAATTGCAGTTTATGATTACTCTTAAAACAATAACCAACATTTAACCCTAAAAGTAAAGGCGAAAAATCTTCCGGAGGAATGGATTTCATTTGTTCTAATTTAAAATAGGGCGTTTCTAAAGGAGGTTCCCTGTTAGCGGAGATCATGGTTTCCAGTTTCTCTGAAGCATTTGGTTCAATATAAAATCCGGTAAATTTTTGGGCAAGCAAAGCCTGCCCGAAAATTAATAGAATAATTATGATAGGATATTTCATACAAGAGTCATCTTTATGGGAAAGTTAATTCTTTAATTGTTCATATTTTTCGAGCCGTTTAGCTTCAATTCTCTTATATAATTTAATCGGATAGATTCTTTTGCTTAAAGTAAAATAGAAGCCATTTCCTGTACCTTTTAAATTATAATAGTATATTTTTTTATCTGTTTTGTTGCTTACACTAATATCAATATTTGTTACGGCATACACTGCACCATTCGAACGATTGGTGATAAATGAAACATTTAAAGAGAACCATTCCCTGTCTTTTTTTCCAAAGGTGAAATCCAGTCCCAAATTATATTTAAACGAATATTTAAAATCTACAGGATAATTGTAAGGTCTTACTGCTACTTCTACATAATTGCTATCAAGACTATAATAGCTCCAACCGGATGTACTAAGTTCTGTAATGCCATTATTGGGTTTATAGAAATAAGTGAGTCCGAGATTTAAATGTACCAGAATAAACCGATCCTTTTTAAATGTAGATGATCTGATGTTTAAAATATTCCATTTATACAATAAGCTAATGTTAGTACAGGAAGGGCCAGTATTTCCACCAAATTTGGTGATCCCGTAATCATTGGGTTTTTTGCTCTGTACTTTTTCAATTCCATGTAAATCAAAGCCTAAACCAACACCATCTTGCGCGATGCCAAATTGTAATTTATTATTGTTTTTAAAGCAATAACCGAAATTTAATCCCAATAATAGAGGAGCAAAGTCTTTAGGAGGAATAGTTTTTTTCTGTTCTATTTTAAAATAGGGCGTTTCTAAAGGAGGTTCCCTGTTAGTGGAGAGCATGGTTTCCAGTTTCTCTGAAGCGTTTGGCTCAATATAAAATCCGGTAAATTTTTGGGCAAGCAAAGCCTGCCCAAAAATTAATAAAAGAGTAGTGGAGGTAGTTTTGTTCATGTTACATATTTCTTCTTATTTCCAAATCAGCGGAAGGATTATCAGGATTGCCATTCCAGAAAGCATCTTTTGCCATAAATACCACGCGTAACCAGAATCCATTTAAAGGTTGTATACTTTGGTAGTAATGATCTGTCATCCAACCGCCGCTGTTTGAACCACTGATGTGTTTATTCCATTGGTAAAGAGGGCCGTAAGTATAACCGCATTTCACTTTGAATTTGGCAGGTGTGATGTGAATTTCAATAGTTCTTGCCGGGCAAAAATTACGCACCTTGGCTTTAAGGGTAAAATAAATCCCTAACCGTAAATAAATAACTTCGGCGTCCATTGATCCGCAGGAAGCACCGGTTTGTGCATTGGTAAGAGAAACAGTTCCCGGTTTATTATCTCCTTTACATCCATCATCCCCGCAAAATAATTTTGCATTGCTTGGTGGTGTACCTGATGAAACCATTCCAATAACATTGTCGCCCATGGAGTAGGACATAATAGCGGGATCGCTTGTAATGCCGGCATCTAAGCTGGTCATCAGTTCGGGCATAGAAGCTGGAAATACGTATACAAAATCGGCGAATGGATCTACTTTGTAAATCGCGTTGTCTATTTGCACATAGCCTTTGCTATTAATAATGGCACTAAAAAAATCGTCATTGATTTTATTGTACAGGTCAACATTTACTTCTTTGGTTTTTAATAAAGAGTTAAAGTTATATACGGTTAACGATGTATTTATAAAATCGTTTTTTTGTTCCTGGGTGTAATCCACAATGAGCGTAGTATAAGTTGTTGCAGTGTTAAATACCAACATGTCATTTTCTACGGTTACACCGGTTATTGCTTTGCTCATAAGGCTTGCAAACGTCATTAGAGATAAAATTAATTTCTTCATTTTTTCATTTTTGATTTTTTCTGAATCCAGTCAGAATACTGTATAACTTAGGTTTAAAGGCGAAATAGTTATGTATTCCGCCGGCATTTTATTCCGCCCATTAATTATGACTCAAAAAGCAATTCAACCTGTCTTATAATTTCGGCCGGCCCGAACGGTTGTTTCGCAAATAATGTATCATAATCTGTTACAAATAAAATCAATTAAAAAACTTGATTCTAGTGTTTCATTTAAGGTACCTACCCCTAGGGGTAGGTACCATGGTGGTTTTTAATGCTTTTTTTAAATTCCGGTTGTTATTCAGTTATTTTTACCTCATGGGTGTGCTCTATTTCTTAGGTTTTATAGGGTTTTATTGAAATGAATGGTATGTTTACGTGATTATGTTTTCAGAGAAGAGAACTGCCGAAGTATTTAAGTATTCTTGCTTTAAATTCCAATGAGAGATAAGGGAAAATCTTTCATTTTCGATTGTGATGGAAATAGTTTAATTAACATGATGTATCAATTTATAGTGCAAATGTACTATAATTAAATGCGTTTTGAACCAATATTTGATACGGTTAAAACATTGACTTTGTGAGAGCACTTTTACCTTTGAGTATGGCTATGCATATAGGTAAGAGCATAAAAGAGGAGTTGTATAAACAGGGGATTTCCGTTAGTGTGTTTGCCAAAAAAATTAACAAAAGCCGAAACGTTGTGTATGATATTTTTGGGCGTGAGAGTATAGATACCGGTTTACTGCATAAAATAGGAAAGATTCTTGGTTGTGATTTCTTTTCACTTTATTCTTCCCAAAAAGAATACACCTCACAATCGGTTAAACACCTTAGTATAGCAGAACCAGCTTCCATATATGGCAAACAGGCGGAGGAGATCCTGTTATTGCAGCAGCAAAATGAAGCGCTTCATAAGGAAATAGCTTATCTTAAAAAAATTATCACTCTTTTAGAAATGCCGCTTAAGGCAAAAACCGGGAAAGGTAAATTGTAGGGATTTATTTACAACCATTTTTGGTGAGTTCTTCACCTGCTTTTTCATTTCCAAGTAGTTTGGATTGTTTAAAATCAGAGCAGGAACCGGTGATATCATTCATGTATTTTCTAAGCTTGCCTCTGTAGTAGTAACCTCTGTCGTTTTTAGGATCCAGTTCAATGGCTTTATTAAGGTCGGCTAATGCCATGGCATCTTTTTCGAGCATATAATACGTGATTCCTCTTTCCAAAACGGCTAACTTATATTCGGGTTTTAGTTTCAGGGATTCATTAAAATCATCAATAGCACCTGTATAATCTTTCAGGAGGTATTTACTAATGCCACGTTGGTAGTAAGTATCGTAGGCTTTATTAATGGCCAGGGCGGATGTACAATCTTCTATCACACCGGCATCATCGGCTAAGGAGTATTTACACAAGGCTCTGTAGTAATACGCATTTTCATTGCTTTTATCTTTTTGTATGGAAACATTCAAATCACTTAATGCCTGCGAATATTTAGCCTGGTAATAGTAATTGATGCCTCTCCATTTGTAGTGTTTGGCATCATCTAGTTTCAGGTCGATAGCTGCGTTAAAATCAGGTTCTGCTTCTTTATATTTTCCTAATTCATATTTGGCTAAAGCTCTGTTATAATAGGCTACTGCTTTTGAAGGGTCCAGTTCAATGGCTTTATTATTATCGCTCAACGCTTTTTCGTATTTTTTTAATTCGTAATAAGCAATGGCTCTGTTGTAATAAGCTGTAGCATATTTAGGATCGTTATAAATCACCGAATCATAATCGGTAATGGCTTCGTTGTAGCGTTTTAATCCGATGTAATTTAACCCCCTCCAAAAATAAGTATCAGAATAATGTTTAAGTGATAAAGCTTTATTACAATCATTGATGCCGCCTTCAAAGTCTTTTAAATTGTATTTGGTAATGGCTCTGAAATAATAAGAGTTTTCGTAAGCCGGGTCAGATTCCACTGCCTGATTTAAAGTAGTAATGGCATCTTCGTATTTCTTTAACTCATTTAAACAGGCACCTTTATAAGTTAATGCTTTTGCATAATTAGGCTTTACAGCAACAGCCGTATCGAAATCAGCGGAAGCAAGGGCATAATTTTTTAACTGGTAATTGCATAGGCCACGGCTATAAAAGGCATCATGTTTTCTTCTTCCCAGGCCAATGCTTTTATTAAAATTGGTGATGGCATCTTTATAATCTTTCAGCTCATATGCACACAGCCCCCTGTTGTAGAGCCCGTTGACATCATTGGGCTTTTTAGTAAGAAAATTGGTGTAATCAATATACGACCCGTTATAATCTTTGTCCTGGAATTTTTTGTAAGCGCTGTTAAACATGGGATCGTTTTCTTCCATGTCTCTTTGTGCATAAAAAGCAAGATTAAAAAAGCTGCATACTATTATAGTAATGACTAATGTAAATTTATTCATAGGTAGTTATTTTCTTAATTATCAGGGGCTGTAGCATCAGTAGTCTATTCATAAAAAGAAGGCCGATTGGTATTATAAATTTATTATTTGTTTTCTTTTATACAGTATAAAGTTGTAATTATTTTTTAAATAATTTAGCCACTGTTTATTCTGTTTCATACCCATCTATTTGCCTGCGGTACCTGGTTTTCCGAAATAAAAGGCATAGCCGGTGCTTTACAATAAAAACGCTTACAATTAAACGTATACTGGAGTCCCACTTTTAAAGAATCAGGCAGATAACACATCTAAAATAGTAAGCAATTCGGGATCCAGTTCATGGATATGTTTAATAGCGTCTTTGAAGGGCGTATAACACACTTTTTTATCAACGATGCCAATCATTTCATTGCTGTGGTTTTGCTGGAGCGCTTTAACGGCGTAATAGCCCATTAAACTGGCATTTACACGTTCCATACAGGTAGGGTTTCCTCCCCGCTGAATGTGCCCCAGTATAGTTACTTTTACATCAAACTCCGGGCATTCCGCTTTAATAATCTTGCTCACTTCCACTGCTCCGCCTGTTTCATCACCTTCCGCTACAATAATTATTTTACTCGATTTGGAAGTTCTCCATGTTTTGATCTTACTGAGTAATAACGCAAGGTCATCTTTTTTCTCAGGAATTAAAATAGCTTCTGCACCGCTGCCAATGGCACTGCGTAAAGCAATTAAACCGGCATCACGCCCCATCACTTCCACTACAAAAATGCGGTCGTGACTTTCAGCTGTATCCCGTATTTTATCAATCGCGTCTACAACGTTATTAATAGCTGTATCATAGCCAATGGTAAAATCGGTTCCTATTAAATCGTTATCAATAGTTCCCGGGCAGCCCACTGTTTTTACAGTGTGAAGTTTACTGAATTCCAGGGCTCCTTTAAAACTACCGTCACCACCAATCACAATAAAGCCATCGAGTTTATGCTGCTTAAATGTATGAAGGGCCATCTGCATTCCTTCAGCTGTTTTAAAACGCTCGCTGCGGGCTGTTTTTAAAATGGTACCACCGCGGTGTATAATATTGGAGACCGTACTTTTTGTAAGGTTTACAAAATCGTTTTCAATAATACCTTCATACCCCCTGTAAAATGCTACCACGTCGATCTGCTCTGATCTGGCAGTTCTTACAATAGCCCTGATGCAGGCATTCATTCCAGGGGCATCACCTCCTGAAGTAATTAAACCTATCTTTTTCATATATAATTTTTTCTAGATCGTCTGTTTTCTAACCGCGTAAATCAATTCATCTAAAAATTCGCCGTTCTTGTATATTGTTTTTTCGAATTTTCCTTCCAGTTTAAAGCCCACTTTTTCAATTACTTTTTGTGAAGGGATATTTGTGCCGTAAATCCTTGCAAAAATTCTTACGACATCCATATTGGCAAAACCATATTCCACTATTTGTTTAATAGCTTTGGTCATAATGCCTTTACCCCAATGGTTTTCAGCAAGCCAATAGCCTATCTCTGAATTTTTTCTTAAAATATCTGTCAGTGGGTGAAGTCCTACACTACCAACAGGTTTACCCTCAACCGTAATGGCAAAAATACTTTGCGGTTTTGTGGAGTTCGCAAATTCAATAAAAGCTTTCCCTCTTTCTTCGGTATAAGGATGCGGAAATACGTCGGCCATATACTGCGCAATATTTTTATTATTTGCCATTGCTACCAGATCGTTTAGGTCGTCTATATGCCAGGGTCTTAATAGTATTTCCATGTTATTAAGGTATTAATTTTATTTCTTTTTTTTACCAAGGATCCAGAATAATAATACGGGCAATAAAAATATATCAGCCATTACTGCAATAATAATGGTAATACAAATTAGAAAGCCAAAATAAAACGTACTTTGAAAATTACTGATCATTAAGCTCATAAAGCCACCCATTAAAATAAAGGTAGTGAGTAAAATTGGTTTTCCGGTTTCAAAATAGGTGCGTTTAAAAGCATATATTAAAGATTTTCCATAACCCAGTTCAATCTTAAGCCTCGATATAAAGTGAATGGTATCATCGGTGGCTACACCAAAAGCAATACTAAATACCAGGGAAGTGGCCGCTTTTAATTCGATACCGGCATAACCCATAATACCTGCAATGATTAACAAAGGTATCACGTTAGGAAGTATAAATACAATTACCATACGCCAGCTTTTGTGAAGCATGTATGTTAAAAGTGCAATCACAACAATAGAGAACAAAAATCCCTGCGTCATATTCGTTACCATGTATTCATTGTTTCGGTCAATTAAATGGGCTGCCCCGGTAATTTTTATATCTATATCGTTTTGATTGATATGTGTTTTAATGAATTCCTTAAATTTTATATTTTGCTCGTTTACAACGATACTTCCTACATCGCTCATCTTCCCATTAATACGCGCATAACGGCCATCAGGAGTAATGATCCGTTTAAGGTCTTTATTTTTTTTGTTGCTAATGAGTTGTTTCTTAACTTCCTCATAATCTTCTTTACCGGGGAAGCTATCACTGCCTGCGGGTAAATCGTTCAACGCCTTATTAATGGCTTTACTCAGCATAGCCGGCGAATACATAAAGCCGGCATGGTATTCTTTTTTAAGGTATTCGTCAATGGAATTTAATTGCAACATCACATCATAGTCCCAAACGGTTTTTTGTTTATTTTTTATTTCAATGGCTAATTCCAATGGTCGCACACCACTATAATGCTTATCAAAAAACATAAAGTCCTGTTTTATTTTTACTTTATCTGATAAGTCTTCCAGCAAAATATTATTAACCTTAATTTGGTATACGCCAATAATAGAAAGGATAATCACCACAATGGTACTCACGATAATAGTTTTTTGACTTCGAAAGATCCAGAATAATATTTTACGCATAACATTGTACGTTCTGTTATCGTGCCCGTGTACTTCCACCAATTTTTTTGGTGTAAAAAAATATAGTAGTGCAGGTAGTAGGGTGTACGTTAGGATAAAGGCGATAATAATCCCTACTGTGGTATAAATCCCGAAATCCCTGATAGGGGTAATGCTTGAGAATAACAGAGATAGAAACCCTACGGCTGTGGTAATTAAGGTTAAAAACGTTGGGAAACCTACTTCTTTAAGGATCAATGGAAATATTTTATCTTTCTCTGTTCCTTTACTCACTTCTTCAAAATATTTGGAAAAGAAATGGACGACATCGCTCATTCCCGCAATAAAAATCATAACAGGGAGCATCACCGTCATAATATCCAATGGCTGACCAATCATAGACATGATACCTAATGTCCAGAATATAGAAACAATTACAATGGTAATAGGCACTACTACACCATAAGTTGAACGGAAGGAAAGCCATAAAAAGAGCACGATCAACACAAAGGAAATTCCTAAGAAATACACAAACTCTTTTTGCAGATTTTCGAGGTATACGGATTGGGCAACGATACGGCCTACAAAGTGGATCTCATCGAAATGGTATTTTTTGAAAGCCGCTTCAATGTTACGCGCAAGGCTATCGCATTTTTGTTTACTTAAACCCTGTTCTGTTTTTATAAATATGGAAATAGATTTGGCATCATTAGGAAAAAAAGAACCGATGAGTTCAGGAGTATTATAAATGTTGATGCTATCTTCCTTATAAAGGCTTTCATCTTCAATATGTAGTAACCGTTTTTGAACAGGTGCCAGGCCGCTTAAAGACACATTTTTAATAGTAGTAGGAGAAATAACTTTATCAATGTACCGGATAGATTTTAAATCGGTTGACAGAGATTCTACTTTTGAAGAAACTCTTTTTTGAAAATCCCTTTTTTGTTTTCTAAGCCTAATAATACAAACTCATTGTCCCATTCAAAGCGGTCGCGGTGCGTATGATATACCTCCAATTCACTGTCTTCATTGGGAAAAAAGGCTTCGAAATCGTAATTAAATTTAAGGTCTTTTATTTTAAAGGCACAGAGTAGTGTAAAGGCTATGGCAAAAAAGATAACAACATAGCTCAGTTTTTTTTGATTTAGTTTCATTTCAGATCATTTAGTTCTATGTGGCATATGCCTGTTAGTTGTGTCTGTCTATCAGGTAAATAATAGATCCGATGACTCCGGCACTTAATTCCAGTTCCCGTTTATTTACTTTGTCAAAGGTATCATCTGCTGTATGATGGTAATCAAAATATTTCTGTCCATCCGGTTCAAAGCCTATTAAAGGCACTCCAATTTGTTTTAAAGGGGAAATATCCATACCGCCACCGCCGGGGCTAATGTATTGCAGAAAATAAGGATCGAGCAGGTTTTTTAAACCGCTTAGTTTTTTATAAAGGCCCAGGGTGGTATCTGCACCAATACCTCGAGGAGAAAACCCCCCGGCATCACTTTCTAAAGCAGCTATGTGTTTTAATTTATTTTTTTGAGTGTCTTCAAAATAAGCTCTTCCTCCGGCACCCCCGTTTTCCTCGTTCATAAAAGCAACCGCTCTAATGGTGTGTAACGGTTTAATACCTTGCTTTTTATACATTGCCAACACTTCAATGCTTTGCACAACGCCTGCGCCATCATCATGCGTCCCTTGTCCAAGATCCCACGAATCCAAATGACCGCCCGCTAAAATAATTTCACCCGGTTTTTGTGATCCTTTTAGTTCGCCCACTACATTATAGGAAAGTTCATCAGGTAATTTCCGGCAGCTCATTTTTAAGCTGATTTTTAATTTGACATTTTCTTTTAATGCTTTGGCTAATTTATCAGCACCTGTATAGCTAATAGCACAACAGGGAATTTTTGTTTTACATACACTTGTATCATAACCCATTGCTCCTGTATGAGGAAAATCATTATCAATGGAACTCATGCTTCGCACAATAGTGGCTACTGCCCCATATTTTGCCGCCTTACTGGGGCCTGCCCAACGAAACTTAACGGTTTCTCCATAGCAGTTGCCGGTTTGTAGATGCCGGTGGTCGAAGAAGACATTGTAAAACACAATTTTGCCTTTAATGTTTGCTTCCCCTAATTGATCAAGCTGTTCAAAACTGGTTACTTCTATAACTTCTGTATACAGCCCGGTTTTTGGCGTAGCCACTGAGCCACCCAAGGCACAAATGGAATAAGCTGTTTTTTGTTTTGTTTTTGTATTGAAAGAAGAACAGGTTTCTTTTTCGCCCCGTACCCAATGAGGAACGATACATGGCTGAAGATAAACCGTATCGGCTCCGGCTTCGTACATCGCTTTTTTTGCCCAGGCCACAGCTTCTGCTGCTTTGGGCGAACCACTTAAACGCCCACCGATTTTTGTAGATAAATACTCTAAATTTTTATAGCAATGACTTTCGGTTAAGTAATAATCAAAGATCTGTCGTAACGAAATACTGTCTTCTTTAGGAGACTGAGCAGACAGAAGGGTGGTTAAAAATACACTAAGTAAAATATAGAATTTGCTCATACCAGGAGAGTTGGTTATGAGTTTAAAAGTACGGTTTTTAGTTTAAACGGCATACCTCCCCGAATGATGATACAGGAGTAAAGAAGGGTTTATTTTTAACGGAAGAAAACTTAAAACTGTCCTGCTTCGATCAGTTTAATGGCACGTTCAATCATAATATCTTCTCCTTCCGGATCGTATTCTGATTTCATGTTGCTACCAAAGATTCTTGCAAGACTTTGCCACATAAAGGCCTGGAAATTTCCCCTTAAGTCTTTTACTAACTCATAGCTTGTATTTCCTGTTTCCCTGTCAATGAGTTTTAATAGAATGCGGCCCTGTGTAATGGTAAGGTTTTTCATCGGCTCTTCAAATTCATCCTTAAGTTGTTTTTCAATTACTTTGAGATAAGCCTTTTTCATTTTTTCGTTAGGCATTTTTTCCAAAATAGTATTGTACTCTTTGAGCTTAGCGGCAGCAAGAATAGCATAGGGATATACTTTTTTGACATTGTATTTGGTACGTGTCCAGGCTTCGTACTGCTTTTTGTTTTTGTAGAGATAATCAGCATACACATACACATCCTGAAAACGGATGGAAGGAATTGTATCACCATGATATATTTCGGCCCAAACCCGGTATTGAACTTTGGGTTTATCGGTGGGTACTATCGCTTCGTCCTGCGATTGAGAACTACCTGTAAGAGAAAAGAGTAGAAGCAGAGTGGTGGTGAATACAGATAAATATAATTTTCGCTCTCCACGAAAGTTATATTTAATCTTATATAAAAGCATATGCTTCATTTATACTTTATTCCTTAAACGAAAAAGGTAACCCTTGGGTTACCTTTAAACTATACTCGGTTTAATCGCCACTTCGATTTACTTTGCAAATTTGGCTCCAAATGTTGTTTTACTGATTTAGCAGACGATGCAACGTATGCTCCAAATATCGCCGCCACTTCTTCTTCAGCAGAATTAGATTTATTTAACATCTCAGGTTTAAAGTATTTCGGAATAAATCCTGTATCAAATTTTCCACTTACAAATGCTTCATGTTTTAAAACAAAAGCACAAAAATTTAACGTGGTTTCTACACCTGTAATTTCATAATCGCTAATAGCACGAAGCATTTTTTCAATAGCTTCTGTTCTGTCTTTTCCATGCACAATTAATTTGGCAATCATCGGATCATAAAAAATAGGAATGTCCATTCCTTCTTCAAACGAATCATCTACCCGTACTCCGGGGCCTGTAGGGATGCGGTATGTTTTTAATGTACCAATATCCGGTAAAAAGTTATTGGCAGGATCTTCTGCACATACACGTACTTCAATAGAGTGTCCGTTTATTTTTAAGTCGTCCTGTGTAAAAGATAATTTTTCGCCACGTGCTACTTTAATCTGTTCTTTCACAAGGTCGAGTCCTGTTATTAATTCCGATACAGGATGTTCCACCTGCAAACGTGTATTCATTTCAAGGAAATAAAAATTGGATTGATCATCCAATAAAAACTCTACAGTTCCCGCGCCGCTATAGTTGCAGGCTTTTGCGACGTTTACCGCGCATTCGCCCATAGCTTTTCTTAATTCGGGTGTAAGGATAGAGGAAGGGGCTTCTTCAATTAATTTTTGGTGACGGCGTTGAATGCTACATTCACGTTCAAACAAATAAACGCAATTGCCATGGTTATCTGCCAGTAACTGAATTTCAATATGGCGTGGGCCGGAAGCATAACGTTCAATAAATACGGCTCCATTACCAAAAGCTGAAATCGCTTCACTAATAGCCAGTTTCATTTGTTCTTCCACTTCACTTTCTTTTTCCACTAAGCGCATTCCTTTTCCACCACCACCTGCAGAGGCTTTGATTAATAAAGGAAACCCAATTTCTTTAGCCAGTAGAGTAGCTTCCGCTAAATCGCTGATAGCTCCTTCGGAGCCCGGTATCATCGGTACATTGTATTTTTTAGCAGTAGCTTTCGCACTTAATTTATCTCCCATTAAATCCATGGCTTCAGCGCTGGGCCCAATAAAAGTGATTCCTGCTTTCACTACTTTTCTAACAAAATCAGCATTCTCTGATAGAAAGCCGTATCCGGGATGTATCCCATCTACTCCCAGTTCTTTACAAATGGCAATGATTTTATCGCCTTGTAAATAGGATTGAGAACTTGGTGGCGGGCCAACACATATGGCTTCATCTGCGTAACGTACAAAAGGGGCATTTCTATCTGCTTCACTATATATGGCTACAGTTTGTATTCCCATTTCCTTTGCGCTGCGCATGATACGCAGGGCTATTTCTCCACGGTTAGCTATTAATATTTTTTTCATAGGTATCTATATAACACACGAATATACTAAGTAAGGTCTTAAAAATGCATTTATTTTTTTAACAGGTATTACGTATTTCAATTCAGTAGATTTTTTGAAGAATTGTAGCAATAAAAAGCGATTTCATAGGCTTTTGTTAATAGTTTGTGAACTATTCAAGACAACAAATACGTGCTTTTTTATAATATTTGTTAAAACTCGCAAAAACCGTGCTTATGAAACAATTTCTGTTGTGCATTTCTATTCTGTTTTTATCCCCTTTTTTAAACGCACAGGATAATTTTAATATAGATGAGCTTTCAAACCATTTGGTAAGAGAGCTCAATAAGTTTAGACTTCAAAACGGGTTAGATACATTTGAAGTAAACGATTTATTGATTAATGCCGCGGCGATCGATTCTAAAAAAATGGCAAAATCGGGTCAGGCTAAAGTAGATCCTGAAAAAGTAAAAAAGAATTTAGTAAAAGCGGGTGGCACCAATAAAGGGGAAGAAACTGCCATGTTAGCGCCTGTTAGTAAGGGAAGAGATACCTATAATACGGCCCAGGTAGCAAAAGTGATTTGGACCCGTTGGGAAAATACCAAAAAAGATAAAGCGGTGTTGTTGAACCCTCAGTACATGATGATAGGGATAACGTGTACCATGGATAAAGAGAATAAGAAATTGGTAGCAGTGGCTGTGTATGGCGGATATGATAGTTTTAATGCGGGAGCAAAAAAGAAAAAAGAATTAGCGGTTCCGTTCAATACCAAATCTAAAAAATTACAGGCACCCGATTTAAAATCGTGTAAGAACTGTGATAAATGGAAAAACTACGATTTATTGCAACAAGGCTTAACGGTTGAAAATGGAAAGATTTATTTGGAGTACGGAAATTTAAAAGACCTGAAACGTTTATTAAAGAAAACAAAAGATGGTTTGGCAGTAGATATTGTGCAGCGTGCGCAATATGACAAAGCCGATTACAATATTGTAGATAATAACCTGCAAAGTAAAGGAGTAATGCAGAAGGTAGTGTATAAAGATAAAGTATTTTCTAAAAATTTAATTAAGCCCGATCCTAAATCTAAAAAGAAACTTAAGATCAATAAGTTGAAAATTGAGATGGGAAAATTCAATAAAAAAATTACAGGCCCTTATGAATTGAATTTAATTGTGGTACAGGATGGGCATGTTTGCCGTACAGTAACCAGAAGCTATTTGGAAGAAGGCGAACAGGACAGCAATACGCCTATTGGATTGTTACCGGCTTTGGAGAGCGTAGGTTTAAAACCACCGTTTGAACCGAGATCGGAAAGTTCTATTTTAAATTTCACCATTCCGTTCGAAAAAAATAAATCGGAATTTAAAGCGGAAGATGTACAGCCGTTTATTAAAGCACTTAACGAACCGGATTTTGTAATTGATGGTTTATATATTTATGCCTATTCATCCATTGAGGGGGATGCAACCGCTAATGCCAAGCTTCAAAGAAAACGTGCAGAGAGTGTAACCAAAGTGTTACAAAGTATGCAGAACAATAAAATAAATCCAACCATTGAAACCAAAGATTCATGGAATTTATTTGAACTGGAAATGGAAGACGGAAAGTATGCTGACCTTGTAAAATTAGGGAAGGATAAAGCTGTGAAAAAAATTAATGCAGATGGCGCTTTATTAAGCGAACTGGAACCTGTTTTATCCAAGCAACGTTTTGCGCAAATTGTAATGGATGTAACCTACGATATTACAGGAGATAAGGAGCAACGTTTTACAGCGGTATCTTTTAACCGCGCTGTTAAAGCAAATAAAATACCGCAGGCCTATAAAATTATGGAATATGCCGCTATGCAGGTGATTAAAAAGAAATATACGGTAGATGCCCTGGATAGCCTTAAAGTACCTAATGATGCTAAGTTTGCAAGCTTTATGAATAACAAAGTGTATTTCAATTATTTAAATAACAGCAGCATTGTAGATGAGGATGATTATGCAGAACTTATGCGATTGGAAAAATTAGATCCTTCAAGTGATGTGATTCGTTATAACCGCATTTTCAGTTCTATTAAATTAGATACCACGTTGGGAACCAAAGAACAGCAGGGCAAAATGCAACAGGATATAGACGCACTATATAAATCCAAAATTGAGAAAAAACACCTCGACGGATTAAATATTGAATGGCAGTTTAAAATTATGGAAGCATTAGATACTGTTGAAAATGCTGAACCTCAGATTGAAGCCTGTATCGCGAAAATAAAAAGCTTCTATAACTTTAAAGACGCCAGCTGGCAAAATGCTTTGAAACTGGCTTATGTCTTCACCCGCGGAAAAGATTATAAATTCTCCTCTAATATTTTAGAACCTTTTGTAAAAATTGAAAATATTGATGAAGGCTTATTATTCAGCTATATTTCCATAGCGTCTCATTTACCTGAGAAATTTTATAGCCGCACATTTAACGAAGCTTTGCACAAAGCAAAGGAAAAAAATCCGGAACGTTATTGCCAGTTGTTTGGTGAACCAAGAATGTCGTTCCAGGTATTGGGAAATCCAAATGCCAAGCAGGATTACAAAGAAGCCGGTTGCAGCAGATAAGTTCAGAATAGACATTCATAAAAAAATCCCACGTGAAGAGCGTGGGATTTTTAGTTTAAGAAATACTGATCCTATTATTTGGTAATCACTACTTTTTGTTTCATGGCCTGTTGGTTGTTTTGGCCTGTTACAAAGTAGATTCCTGCAGGTAAATTTTCGATCAAAACCATGTAGTTATTGGCGTTGTTTAATGTAAGAAATTGAACAGTTTGTCCCAGTTCATTCACAAGGTTTACCGCCAATTCTGTTTTTGCTCGGATGGTAAATGAACCTGTATTAGGATTTGGGTATAAAGCAAAAGAAGTGTTTTCTAATTCTTCGATTCCTGTACAGGCGCTAACTGTAGCAGATGCCACAACCGCAACGGCTGAACAATTATTTGCATCCGTATAATTATAAGAAATAGTATGGGTTCCCACACCTGCTGTTGCAGGAGAGAAAGATGAGCCTGTAACGCCTGTTCCCGTATACGTTCCACCTGCAGGTGTTGCATTTAAAGTAATACTGGATGAGGTAACACAAAATGTATTTGGTAATAACGAAAAAGCAATCGTAGGCAGGGGATTAACCGTTATAGCAATACTACCTGTAACAATACAATTGGAGGCATCGGTTGCCGCCAGAGTATAGGAACTTGATAGGGTTGGTGTCACAATAGTTGTTGCCGTGGAAGCCGAATTACTCCAGGTATATGTAACAGCACCACTGGTGGTTAAGGTGGCAGAGCTACCTGCGCATAGAGAGAGCGAGGAAGCAGCAATAGTTACCGTTAAAGGAGCAGGGTTTGTAATGGTTGCAGTTATAGTATTGGAGCAGGCTGCAGCATCTTTTATAGTGGCAGTGTACGTTCCTGCAGGAAGATTAGCAGCACTTGCCGTATTTTGTACCGGGTTGGATGTCCAGGTATATGTAAATGCCGGCATGCCGCCTATTGGTGTAATAGTGGCACTTCCATTACTTGCGCCGTTACAACCTGGATCGGTTGTGGTAAGAGAATAATTAGGAACTGCTGCTCCTGAAACTCCAAATACACAGATACGAGGGTTGGTGGTTGTATTCTGAACAATAATTTTTTCTAAACTCTTGCTTCTGTTGGCACATGCCAGTGTAAGGTTTATCCCAAACATTTTTGGGTTGGTAGATTGATAATCCGGGTTGTTACTTGTTCGGCCGGTACGGTCTAAACCACTAATAATGGCAGTTGATGAGCTGAACCAGTCGGGCATGGTAAGACTTGTAAATACCTGTGTTGTGCCATCGGTAAATTTCAGGGTTACATTCATAATACCGGTTCCTTCTGTTGCAAAACCAAGGAGGCTTATAGCGGCATACGAAGCAGGAGTTGTAATAATAATAGAATCTTTTAAGCCCGCTGTTACATATAATGTGTTATTCGCAGAAAATGAATTCAATTGGTAAGTTCTTAAACCATTTACAATTGTTCCGCTGTTCGGTACTCCTTTGCCAGTACTAAATACAGTGCCATATGCTTGTGAATATAATACATAATTGCTGCCATCGATGATGCCGGTTGTTGAATTTAATGCCGGGCTTGTTTCTGCTATGGCATCAAGATTATAGCCGCTTACTATAATCGGAGAATAGGTTTGTGCAAGTGTTTGGGTAGTAAGAGCTGCTACACCAAAAAGAAGTAAAAGTGCTTTCATGTGTTTAATGTTGGGAGTTAAATGGTTCTTTAAATATGAAATACTAAAATGATTTAGTTATTGCAAATTTATACAAATTAAAGAGTTTTAAGCTATAAAATACGGTAAAAAGCGGTTTTGGGTTAGTGAACGATACGCTTCATTTATTCAATAGAGGTTTCGATCAGTACTTCCCTGTATTTTTCGAGGATGGTCGATTTTGAAATAAAGCCCTGGTATTTCCCTTCAAAAATTACAGGAATATTCCATAAATGTGATTCTGCAAAAAGTTTCATGGCAGAATTAATATCATCTTTTTCGGTGATCACATATTTAGGGGGATGCATGATCTCGTTTACACTCATGGTATCATATAATTCCTGCTTAAACATAATTTCCCTGATGTCATCAATACTGATTAAGCCTTTTAAATTATACTCTTTATCTAATACCGGAAAAATGTTTCGTTTAGATAATGTAATGAGTTCTACCAGCTTTCTTAAGCTAACGCCTAAAGGAACTTCAGAGAAATCACGCTCTACATAGGTAGACAGATCAATGTTGCTTAATAGGTACGAATCGGTATTGGTTGTGAAGATCCTTTCTTTTTCAGACAATTTAAGCAGATCAATACTTAAGGGCATAAAATATTTTGATACGGCAAAACTCAGGGCTGATACAATCATGAGCGGAATGATTAATTCATAGCCACCGGTAATTTCGGCAATTAAAAAAATTCCTGTTAAGGGTGCGTGAAAAATACCGCTTAAAATACCTGCCATGGCTACGATGGTGAAATTACTGATGGGTAGATCAATGATGCCAAGATCAGTGATTATCGATGAAAACAGAAAGCCAACAAATGCTCCAAGAAAAAGAGAGGGGGCAAAGTTACCTCCATTACCACCACTGCCAGTGGTAATACCCGTAGCAATTGGTTTTAATAAAATAACCACGAGTAATAATAAATACAAAACAGGTTTCGATAATTTGAAAAACGGGAAGAGGGAATTATTAAATACAAGATGAGGGTGAGAGCCTGCTAATAATTTAATGCTGTTGTATCCCTCTCCTAATAAAGGAGGCACCAATAAAATTAAAACGAAGAGTCCCAGTCCACCAACAATTACCTTGATTACTTTTCTATTCTCGAACCGTTTAAAGTAATGTTCTGTATAAATAAATACCTTTGAATAGTAATAGGAGCAGGCTCCTGCAAGAATGCCCAGCAAAATATAAAACGGCACATTTTTATAATCAAAGGGTACCTGTAATTTGAATTGAAGCAATACATTTTCATGCAGAATGATCTTGGAGCATAATGCGCCTGAGGCCGCTGAAATTAAAATGGGAATAAAAGCGGTGATATTTGCTTCCACTAATAATACTTCCAGGGCAAATAAAACGCCGGCAATGGGAGTGTTAAAGGCTGCTGCTATACCGGCTGCTGCGCCACAGGCTAATAATAAGGTTCGTTCTTTATAACTTAGTTTATAGGTTCTTCCAAAGTTAGAACCAATAGCAGAACCAGTAGTTACAATGGGAGATTCCAACCCGGCCGAGCCACCAAAGCCAACGGTTAAGGCACTGCTGATGATATGACTGTAAGTTTGATCTTTTGGAAGGATGCTTGATTTTTTGGCAATGGCATATAAGATGTTTGCAATGCCCTTGCCTAAGCGGTTACCATTTAAATAATGAATATACAGGGCACATAGGCTAATACCTACAAAGGGAAATAAAGCAATATAAAAGGGGTTGCCGTTAGAAAGGTATTCGATATTATTGATGAGAAAATGTACGAAAAATTTCAGAAACACTGCCGCTAAACCCGCTGTTAAACCAATTAAGATAGCCCCAAATATGATAAATTGTTTTGGAGAAATCTTATGTTGGATCCATACGATAAATCGGTTAGCGTCAAAAAAAAGTTTAAGTATAAATTTCATTCCTTCGGGTTCTTAAAGTTCAAACTAATAGAATACTTCTGTTTTGAAAGTTTACTGTCTTAAAATTGAAAGTAGTATTAAATAAATTATTCTTTTAGTTGTTTGTAGTTGTTTGGTGTTTTTTATAGTTTATACTATTTGTTGTGGATTTTTTCTTTTAAAGTAAAATAATAAGTATCCTATGATGCCTGCACAGCAGGATGCTATTAAAATCATCATTTTGGAAGATTGAACAATAACCTCTTCCGAAAATGCCAGTTGGGTGATAAAGATAGACATCGTAAAACCGATACCGGCAATAAAGCCCATCGACAAAATATCATACCAGGTAATCCCTTTGGGTAAAGACACCAGTTTTGTTTTGGTGATAGCAAACAACGCCAGTATGATTCCTAATGGCTTTCCAATAATCAATCCCAGGGCAATACCAAAAGAGTGAGCTGAATTTAAACTATTTATAAATTCACTTTTAAGAGGAATAGCTGTGTTTGCCAGCGTAAATAAAGGTAATATGATAAAAGCTACCGGAAGATGCAGCGCATGTTGTAGTTTAATGGAAGGAGATGTTTCTGAACCATCGCCAAAAGGATAAGCAAAAGCCAGTAGCACGCCTGATATGGTAGGATGTATGCCCGATTGCATCATGAAAAACCACATTAAAATTCCCAAAGAAATGTAAGGAAAAATAGAATTTACTTTTAAGCGGTTAAGAATTAACAAAACAATAAATATTCCCAGTGCAATTGCCAGGTATATAAACTGGAGGTTGTTGCCATAAAAAAAAGCGATGATCAATATAGAGCCAAGGTCATCAATAATAGCTATGGCCGTTAATATTACCTTAATGGAAACAGGAACTTTGTTTCCTGCCAGCGCAATAATTCCCAAAGCAAAAGCAATATCTGTCCCCATAGGAATCCCAAAGCCGGTAACCGTTGGAGTATGGTAGTTAACGGCTATAAAAATAACAGCAGGAATGAGCATGCCACCAATGGCTCCGGCAATGGGGAGTATGGCATTTTTAATAGGATTGAGTTCGCCGTTATACAATTCTCTTTCAATCTCTAACCCAACCATTAAAAAGAAAATAGTCATAATCCCGTCATTGATCCAGTGTTCAATGCTCAGGTTCATATCAAAATTTAAAAAAGTAAATCCAACATGCTGGTGCCAAAAATGTATATAACTTTCCGAGAATCCGGAGTTAGCAATTACCAAGGAAATAATGGCGCAGGCTATTAAAACAATCCCGGCATTTTTTTCGCTGCGGGTAAAATCTTTAAATATGGAGCTTAAATTTGTTTTCATCGGTGAGTACCAAGCTGTAAAATAAACAAATTTTAGTATATGAAGCCTGTTTTTAACGCCTTAATTATGAATCGTATAGTCTTACGAAGGTATATGTTACATTTTTGTGATGGCATTAAAATTGAATAAACAAGTGTATGAAAACAATATTAGTTCCCACAGATTTTTCAGATGCAGCACGAAATGCATCGGCATATGCTATTGAGTTGGCTAAGTCATTAAATTACAGAGTATTATTACTTCATGTGTTTAGTATTCCTGTTTTGGTAAATGGAGATTTTTCTTCGACGGAGATGCTGGATATAAGTGAACTCGAACAGGAACAGACGGATCGGTTAAAGGTAGAAGCCGCCATTTTAAGAATGGGATCGGGTGTAGTAGTGGATTGTAAAGCGATGAGCGGATTTGCGGTAGATGAAATTGCCGTGATCGAACAACAGGAAAAACCCGATTTGATTGTTATGGGATTAAGCCATAGCGGGAAGATCAGTGAATATTTGTTTGGAAGTATTGCCACAGATGTAGTAAAAAATACACAAACACCTGTAATTATTGTTCCCGAATCAGTTCCATTTAAAGAGATCAGAAAAATTGCTTTTGCAAGTGATCTTAAAATGGAGTATGAAATGACGATGCATAAACCCTTAGAGGATTTAATTAACGCGTTTCATTCCAGCATATCTATTTTAAATGTAGTGAAAGAGCAGGATAATAAAATAGGGAAAGATGATGGTGTTTCGGGAAGAAGAATTGAAAAATATTTTGAGAATAAAGAACATGTGTATCATTTTTTAGAAAATAACGATATTATTGCCGGGATCTGTGAGTTTATTATAAGTCAGGATATAGATATGATTACGATGATTCCTCAGAAACACAATTTGATTGAACGGATATTTAAAGAAAGTAATACCAAACAGATGGCTTTTCATGTAGATATTCCTTTGCTGACATTGCCTGTAATTACTGCCTGATCGTTTTATGTTAAGTTTATTCTTATAAAACTTGCTTTTATGTACAAAGTGTAGCGAAATTTCTACACTTTTATTTTGGCCTCATTTTGTTTCGAATAATCAATTTCAATGCCTGCGGTAATACTAGAGCATTTATATGTCAGCAGTAAAAAGAATTGAAAGTTTAGAAAGGATTATATAAGGAATTCAAAATACCCAAAGAATTAACCTATTTTACAAACCCTTACTATTTTTATAAAACGTTTTTTATAGTTGGGCGAATCTTTAAAATTGGAAATTTTTACGCCGGGTGTTCTTTTATCCGATGAGCTGTGAATAAATGTAATTTCGTTACCCGGTTCCGATAAAATAATTCCCACATGCCCCGGAGATCGTTTGCTGGCATCGGTTCCTGTAAATACAATGATATCACCTATTTTACACGAATCCATAGGGATAGTTTTTCCAAACTTTTGATATTGGGAAGAGGAGCGGGGTACTTCTACATTAAAATGCTTAAATACATAATATACAAACCCGGAGCAATCAAATCCTGTTTGTGGGGTACAATTGGCATAATTATAATTTTTGCCTAATTGAAGTTTACTAAAGTAAATAAGACTATCTTTATTAATGCAGGCTTCTTCTTTTTCGGGATCGGGTTTTGAATAAGTGGCCGTCAAAAAAGGAACCAGTAAAAACGGACATATTATTTTGAATAAAAGAGTCATTAATTAAAAGTACTTATAATATAAACAGCAGGCGATTAAATAAAGGTGTTTTATGACGAAATAATCTTAAAATATCTTAAAGGGACAACGACTATTTTTTTTACTAATTATCTTTGTATAACAACACACTAAATTAATTGATGATGACAGAGCCGCTACTTTGTTTATTAATAGACGATGATCATGACGACAGTGAAATGTTTCAGCTCGCTATTGAACGCACACATATCCCTATCGACTGTATTACAGCCAATAGTGCTATTCAGGCATTAAAGCTTTTAAAAGACGATGAAGAGATTATTCCTGATTTTATTTTTGTTGATTTGAATATGCCTTTAATGAATGGTAAGGAGTGTATTCAGGAACTCAAAAAAATGAGTAAGCTCGATAAGAGTGTTTTGATCGTGTATTCAACTTCCTCTAATAAACAGGAAATAAAAGAAATGCTGGATATGGGGGCTTCTCAATTTATTACAAAACCGTCGGATATTGCTCAACTTGAAAAAGCATTGATCGAGTGTCTTCAAAAAAAGGAATAACCCCCAAAGTGAAAATAATGGAATAAGATAAAAAGCAATTGTTTACCGATAGATGCTTTTTGTATAATGGGTGTAGCTATGGCTTTAGTTATTTTCTTTTTCTTCTATATTCAATGATTTAATCACCTTACAAGGGTTTCCTGCGGCAAATACATCGGGAGGAATATTTTTTGTAACAACACTTCCTGCCCCAATAATACTGCGGTTGCCAATAGTAACACCCGGACAAATTACGACGTTACCTCCAACCCATACGTCTTCGCCAATGGTAACCTGTTTGGCAAGGCAAAGCCCCGTTGCTCTTATTTTATGATCTGTTGGATGGAGCGCTGTATAGATTTGTACATGAGGTCCAAATAATGTGCGGCTTCCAATACTCACTTTCATGACATCCAACACCACACAATTAAAATTAAAAAATACATTTTCACCGGTTGTAATGTTACTGCCATAATCGCAATAAAAAGGAGATTGAATCCATAAGGTTGATGCTGCGTTTGGGATGAGTTGTTTTACTAAACGGGAACGTGTTTTTCTTTCATTTTCAGGAGTGTTGTTTAATTGCCTCATGAGTAGCTTTGCCTGTGTTCTTTCTTCTGAAAGCTCCTTATCCTGCGGATTGTAGAGTTCACCACCAAGCATTTTTTCCTTTTCTGTTTTCATAGTATAGTAAGCTACTGTTTATGTGCTGTTATGTGTATGTAAATATAAGTAATAAGTGTTGCAGGGGCTAGTAGACTTCAAGGATAACTAATCCCTGGTAGATAATAGATTAGAAAATCCGGTAGGAAATTGTTCTTATCTGCCTGGCTTATGATTTGATTGGTAGTAAGAAATGTTAAAAGAAGACATTTAATAAGTCTGGTATTTAAACCAATTTTATTAGAATTTTAAATTTATCTTGTAGGTGATCGACACACATTCGCAACATACAGGGTTTAAGTTTAAACGGGTAGTAAAAACTGCTTTAAAGGCACTGGTATGGCTGATCTCCATTCCGGTGTTATTATTATTGTTGATTATTTTATTGCTTCAGTTTCCCAAAATTCAAACCTATGTTACCGGGAAAGCTACTCACTTTTTATCTGACAAGATCCACGCAAAGGTTATGTTAAAAAAAATAACAATTGCTTTTCCAAAATCCATTGAACTCCAGGAATTGTATGTTGAAGATCAACAGGCTGATACATTACTCTACCTTGGGAATTTAAAAGTGGATGTGAATTTATGGGACTTGTTGTCTAAAAAAATTGTTTTAAATAATGTTGAGCTTACTCATACAACGGGGCATATTAGTCGTAAAGTAAATGACACAAGTTTTAATTTCGACTTTATTGTAAATGCTTTTGTGAAGCCGGATACAACTCAAACGGAGAACGTAAAAGATACCACACAAGCCGCCTGGGAATTTGGAATTAAAAATGTGGAACTTCATGAGGTGTATTTCACTTACCATGATGTATATGGAGGAATGAATGCAGACGTAAAGCTTGGTGATTTTGAAACCAGTTTTAAAACGTTTGATCTTTCCAAACAGTCTATTGCTGTTAATTCTATCCGGTTAAGTGATACAAGAGTTATTGTGAGCAGGGGAATGTCGCATGTAGTGCCAAAACCAAAAACACCTTCAAAGCCTTTTAATTATGGGATAGCCGTTAATGCTATTGAGTTATCAATGATTCATGTAGTATACAGGGATGTGTTGAATAAACAAAACGCTATATTGGCATTAGGAGAACTTTTAGTAAAACCTGAAAAAATAGATCTTCAGCACGCACGCATCAATTTGCAAAGTATTTCCTTATCAAATACAACTGCATCTTTTACAATGGATAAATCGGTTGTTGTTTCAGACAGTGCTATTAAAATTGTTTCAACAGATTCGGTATCACCTTCACCAAACTGGGTAGTTGCTTTGGATAAGCTGGATCTTTATAAGAATAATTTCAGCTTCGATAATAATAGCATAGCCAAAACAAAAACGGGAATAGATTACAATCATATTCATGCAAAAAATGTTTCTATTCATGCCACTGATATTACCGGGAGCGCCAAATATGCTTCTATAAAACTGGAAGGCCTTAGCTTTGAAGAACAGTGTGGTCTGCAATTGAAAAACATGAAAGCGAATATCGTTTATGATACAACCCATGTAGATATCGCTAAATTAGAAATTGAAACAAACCGGAGCATGATCAAAGACCATTTAAGCATCCGTTATAAGTCGATTGAAAGTATAGGAGAGAATATTGGAAATTTATATGTTTCCGCCCAACTAAAAAAGAGCCGTGTGGCTGTAAAGGATCTACTGCTTTTTATTCCACAGCTTGCTACAACCAAATCGCTTAACCTTGATAAGAACGCTATTGTATTATTAAGCACAGATATCAAAGGCATTATCAATGACCTCACGATTCGTGAATTTGAATTAGCTATTTTAAACAATACGACTCTTAAATTAAAGGGATCTTTGCGGCAAGTATTACAGCCCGATAATCTATCTATTAATTTAGCTGTATTGGATGTAACCTCCTCACGCGAGGAGTTATTTTCTATTATCTCGAAAGAGGTTATTCCTTCAACAGTTGTGCTTCCCGAAACATTTAATGTGAAAGGAAACCTGGAAGGTTATTTTAAAAATTTCAATGCATCCTTAGCGCTTACTACTTCTATAGGAAATGCCGAAGCGCATGTAACTATGAATCCAGAAGCGGGGAACAAAGAACAGCCTTATTCGGGAGAGGTAAAGTTGGTAAACTTTGATGCAGGTGAGTTATTGAACCAGAAAAAATTACTTGGGCCTGTGAGTATGACGGCTACTTTTGATGGAAGCGGACTTGATGCAAAACATATTAATACAGATATAAATCTGGATGTGGAAAAAGCTTTGGTTAACAATTATGAATATACTCATCTGTTAGCCGGAGGAAAAATAGTGGATAAATCTTTTACAGGAAAGGCTTCCATTAATGATAAAAATATTGTATTTAATTTTGATGGCCTTGTTAATTTCGATTCCCTGAGCCCTCAATATGTATTTACATTCGATCTAAAAGGCATGGATCTGAAAGCCCTTCATTTCACAACAGAAGATACCAGGATCAGTACATTTATACAATCCAATATCCGGCAGCAGGGTGATAACATTACAGGGAAGGCCTCTGTAAAAAATACTTTAATGATCAAAAACAACAGAAAGTATCCGATTGATTCGATCGTATTGAACAGCACCCTCGAAAATGGGATATCGGATATTAAAGTACAGTCGGAAATTGTGGATGTGAATTTTAAGGGAAATATCAATTTAAAAGAACTCCCATCTTCAATAGAACAGCATATTAACAGGTACTTTAATATGCAGCAACCACAGGTGAAAGAAAATCTGAAACCACAAAAATTTGATTTTAAGGTGAACTTAAAAGATCCGACATTGATTGTGGGAAATTTAATACCATCTTTGGAAAAGCTGACACCCTCTTACATAAAGGGGAATTATGATAGTGAAGCAAAAAAAATAGTTGCAGACGTATCGGTACCGCAAATAAAATATTCAGGAATTGATATCGACAGTTTGAAATTTGCGGTTACATCGGATCCGGCCTCCTTAAACTATGCGTTAACCATTGCTGAGGTTTCTAATCCCACTATAAAATTTGAAAATACCTCTTTAAGGGGAGAAGTGAAAAGTAACAGCCTGGGGTTTCAATTATCTACTTCCAGGGACGACAGTATTAAGTTACTTGCTATTGGGGGTGTTTTAAAAAGTATGAACAAAGCTTTTGAGTTAACGATAAATCCGGGTCTTATTTTAAATGCGCAAACATGGAATGTTGACCCGGCGAACTCCTTAACATTTGTGAAAGAAGGGCTAATGGCGAACCGCTTAATACTTTCAAATGGCCCGCAACTTATATCAGCCAACTCTTTATCTAAATCGCCTGAAGCCCCTTTGGAATTGAAGTTTAAGGATTTTGATCTTTCTACAATATCAAAGCTATTGGAAAATAAAAAAGAACTGGTGAAAGGAAATATGAATGGCACAGTTGTTTTAGAAAGCCAACAGAATACGAGTGCTTTTTCATCAGACCTGGTAATTCGTGATTTTGTATTTCAATCGGTACCTATTGGAACTATTAAATTAAAAGCTGATAATAAAGAACATGTAAAAGTGTATAACGTTGATATGAATGTGGAGGGAAACGGAAATAATATTGATGTGAAAGGATCTTATGCACTTGATAACCATGCGGAAGCCCTTAATTTTTTAGTAGACATTAAAAACTTAAATCTTGCAACAGTAGAGCCTTTTACCTTTGGGCAGGTAACAAGAATGTCGGGGAATGTAGAGGGTAAATTAAATGTAACCGGAAGCGCCTCAATGCCTGCATTAGACGGAAGTATTCACTTTAATAAAAGTGCTTTTAATCCACAATTCATCGATTCGTATTTAACGGTTCCTGATTCTAAATTAAATTTTAGTTCGAATAAAATCATATTCCCTGATTTTACGGTATTCGATTCGTTAAATAATAAAGCCATTGTGAGTGGTAGTGTGGATATTAAAGATTTTAAAAACATAAATTTAGATTTGCGGGTAAGATCTGATAATTTTCTGGCGCTTAATACCACAAAGCGCGATAACCCTTTATATTTTGGTACAGTCTTCCTGGATAGTGATATCAGTATTAAAGGGGGTATTGATGATCCTGATTTAAAAGTAAAAGCGAAATTAAATAAAGGTTCAACGATTACGTATGTAAAACCTGAATCACAGGTTGGAAAAGAAGACAATAAAGGAATTGTGGAATTTGTAGATAGCTTAAATTATGATAAAGCTATTATGACCAGAAAAAACGATACTCTTAAACAGGTAACCACGATTAAAGGAATTGACCTGGATGCCATCATCACTTTTGATAAGACGGTTGAATTAAAAATGTTGGTAGATCAGGTTTCCGGTGATTCACTCTATATTGTAGGCGGTGGAACCCTTAATTTTACGTTGGATAAAAGCGGTAAAACAACTTTAACGGGGAAATACAAAATTGACGATGGTGGCTATCATTTATCAATCAGTGATGTCGTGCGCCGTGATTTTAGGATTGAACCGGGAAGTTCGGTGAGTTGGTCGGGAGATATTTTAGATGCTTATGTAGATATAAAAGCAATTTATACAATTAAAACATCCCCTATTGATCTTATTCAAAATGATCTGGCAGGAGTGGATGAACTGGAAAGAAATAAGTACAGAAATATGCTCACATTTTTAGTGTACTTAAAAATGAGTGGTTTTTTATCGACACCTGAGATCAGTTTTGATATTCAGCTTGCACCAAAAGATAAAGGTGCAGTGAATGGTACTGTGAATGCTAAACTGGAAGAACTTAGGGGTGACGAAACGCAATTGAATAAACAGGTATTTGCTTTACTCACACTGCGCCGATTCATTAGTGATAATCCCCTGGATAATGGTGGAGGTGGTGGAGGTTTATCATCTACGTCCAGAACAAGTGCGAGTAAAGTGCTTACACAACAGTTAAGTACTTTGTCGCAAAAATATGTAAAGGTGGTTGATCTGGATCTTGGTGTAAATTCATTCGAAGATTATTCAACAGGGCAGGAGGAAGGAAGAACCCAATTACAGGTGGGCGTATCCAAGCAATTATTTAAGGATAAAGTAACAGTACGTGTTGGTGGAAATATAGAGTTGGAGGGCGAGAGAGCAAAGCAGAATAATGCGAGTGATGTAGCCGGAAATATTAGTGTGGATTATAAATTAACGGATGATGGGCGATATAAGCTCAGAGGCTTCAGGTTAAACCAATATGAGAATCCTATTGAAGGGGAGATCACTAAAACAGGTGTAGGGGTAGTGTATGTAAGAAATTATAATAAGCTGAGAGAGTTATTTGCTAAACCTAAATCAGCAAATAAACAATCGGATCTCAAAACGAAATAAGAGCATTGTATAAACAACAACATATAAATATAAGGGTTCTGTTTTGCAGACTGGCCCTGCTTTTCCTGGTAGTGGCCTTTTACTCCTGTAACACAACCAAACATTTGCCTGAAAATGAAACGTTGTATACAGGAGCTGATATAAAGATCCACTCGGTGGATAAGGTGGATAAAGGCGAGATAAGATCGGAACTTGAAAAAATTATCCGCCCTAAACCAAATGAAACACTTTTAGGTTTACGGGTTAAATTGGGTATTTATAATTTCACCGGGGATACCCCAAAAACAAAAATTAAGAAAATCCTTAAACGGAAATTCTCTGAAAAGCCTGTTTTACAAAGTGACGTTACTCCAACAACCGTTTCTGAGATTATGGTAAACCGCTTGAATACTTTGGGTTATTTTGATGCGATGGTAAGCTATAAAATAATTACCAAAAAGAGAAAAAGCAGTGTGGTTTACACAGCTACGATTACGGCACCTTATCTGATTCATCATGTTACGTTTCCTACAGGCAATGATGCATTAAGTATAGCTATAAAAGCATCGGAAAGTGAAACAGCTATAGAAGAGGATGGGCAGTATAGTCTCGATCTTTTAAAAGCAGAAAGGGTGCGGATAGATTACTATTTAAAAAATGAAGGATTTTATTATTTTAATCAGGATTATCTGATCTTTAAAGCAGATACAACTATAGGTAAAAAATCAATTAATTTAAAGCTGGATATAAAAACGGATATTCCCGAAAAAGCGGAAATACGTTACAGGATCAACAATGTGTATATTAATCCTTCTTATAAATTAAATGGAGATAACATTAGAGGAAAAACAGACACTGTAAAAACAGATGGATATTATTACCTTAACAAGGATAGTATGTTTCATTCACAAGTGGTTATCAGATCCGTTTTTTTAAAGAAAGGGGATTACTATAGTCGTAAAAACTATAGCCTTACTATAAACCGTTTAATAGGAATGGGGGTGTTTAAAAATGCCACAATTAAATTTACAGATACCATTATAAACGGAGCAGGCTTAATGGATGTTTATATTAATCTGACCCAGATGCAAAAAAAATCGTTGCAGCTGGAAGTGGAAACCGTTACAAAATCGAATAACTATACAGGGCCTGCGGTAACTCTGAGCTTTAAGAACAGAAATTTATTAAAAGGTGCTGAATTATTTTTATTTAATCTGAATGGAAATTTTGAAACGCAATTCAGTAAGCTGCAATCGGGCTTTAACTCTTATGAGTTTGGCGCAAATACACAATTGTACATTCCCAAATTTATTGCTCCTTTCCAAATCAGGAATGTATCAAGTTTTTATGTTCCAAAAACCAAATTCGATCTGGGTTTTCGGTTATTGAACAGGGTGTTGTATTTTAAAATGGCAGCTTTTAATTTTTCGTATGGTTATACCTGGAAAGAGTCGGCGCAAAAGGAATATGAAGTAACTCCTCTTTCTATTAATTTTGCGCGTTTATTGGGAACTACTGCTGCCTTTAAAGACCTCCTTCAGGAAAATCCTTTTCTGAAAAAAAGTTTTGAGGAGCAATTTACGATCGGAGGAAAATATGGATTTACGTATAATTCATTGGTAGGAATTACGAGACACCACCAATATTATTTTAATGCCATACTGGATTTGTCAGGAAATGTATTGAGCGCAGTAAACTCTTTAATTGCTTCAAGAAAACCAAGTGATGACAACCCTTTCATGCTTTTTAATTACAAGTACTCCCAGTATTCTAAAATAACAACAGATACAAGGTATTATTTGAATTTTAATAAAAATAATAAAATTGCTGCGCGTGTGCTTGCCGGTATTGGTATTCCTTACGGGAATTCAAACTCGATGCCTTACATCAAACAATTTTTTAGTGGTGGGTCTAACAGTATCCGTGCATTCCTTCCCCGAACAGTCGGCCCGGGGTCTTATCAGTTACCTGATAGTCTTGCCAATAAAGGATTTGTGGATCAGGCCGGAGATATAAAACTGGAAGGCACCGTGGAGTATCGATTTACGATAGTAAGCATTTTAAAAGGAGCTATTTTTGTAGATGCAGGAAATGTGTGGCTCACAAGAAAAAACCAGCAGTTTACGAACGGTGAATTTCAAACGAATCGTTTCTATAAAGAAATTGCAGTGGGAACAGGCTTTGGTTTGAGAGCGGATATTTCCTTTTTTGTAATTCGTTTTGATTTGGGAATGCCTTTAAGAAAGCCATCTTTACCTGAAAATGAACGCTGGGTATATAATAAAATAGATTTCGGAGATGGCAAATGGCGCAAACAAAACCTGGTGTTGAATATCGCTATTGGGTATCCATTTTAAATGGATGACGTATTTTCTTATATCCTGAAAATTAATTCAAATTGATCTTTATTACTACATCTTTTGACTGAACGTATCAGGAGGATTCCTTAAGCCAATTATTAACGGATGGTGTAACCTCTTTGGGAGCGAGTGTTTTCAAAGAAGTGAGTTGTCCTGAAATCATCTCTAATATATCACCTTGTTTATCTTTGATTAAGATCTGATAAAAATGGGGTTTTGTTTTATTAAACTCCGTACGGGCAATCGTCGTTCTTTTTAAAGTAATGGGCCTAGACCCTCCTATTTTTTTATGACGGGGATAAGGAATCGTATGGGTATCCAATACTATTACAAACGCACCATTTCTTAATACGGAAAACCATTTAATAAGTGTATTCAGCCCTGGGATAAATATCAACAATGCAATTGTAACGAATATAATATGTGATACAGAAGCATCAGGAGCCATCCCAAATAGATGAAAGGGCGCTGTACCGGATACTCCCCAATACATTAATAAACCCGACACTGTTACAGTGATAAGTCCTGACCAGAACTCCTGTTTGAAACTTTTTAATGGAATGATTTTCATAGTTCCTTATTTATAATATGGTTTAGCTATTCAAATAATTAGGTATAAGGGGACTGCAAATTACTTCGCCGATTGCAGTGTTATGCTACCGTACAAAACATTTTTTGCACACGAAAATTAAAGATGCAAGAGTAGAATAAAACCATTAATATTGTAACAGAACTAGTTTGAAATGTTACAGAAAATCACTTATATATTCTTATTCATTTTTTTGAAAATCATGTTGCTTGATGCCCAGCAAATGAATTTTAAAAATATGGGAGACCTTTTGAATTTACCATCACAGGAATGTTATAATGTGATACAGGACTCCAAAGGCTATATATGGTTTTGTACAGAAAACGGGTTGTGTAAATATAATGGAAATACTATTAAAATTTTTGATAAAAAAAACGGATTGCCTGAAGGTGGCGTATACTATATAGGTGAACATAAGCAAGGGGAGATCTCCATTATTACTTCCCAAAACAGAATCCTTAAAATTGTGAACGACTCTATTATAGAGTATCCATTCACTAAAAAGTTTGCCAATTACAGGAAAGGAATCATTGATATTTGTTACAGAATGAGTACTGATGATGATGGTAATATTATTATTACTTCACAGGGAAATGCTTATAGAATAGATCATTCTGATTTTAAAATAACCAATTTAGGAAATCATGATTCTCATGACACGACTATAAACTTTATTGTTGTGTCACAATCCGGAGAAGATTATTTAGTTAAAAATAGCATGGGCGAAGTTAATCGTTCTTTTTTTGATCATCAGAAAAACATCATTCTTAAAATTATCACGAAAGAGGGCAGTAAAGATTTTTTTATTCCGTATCAGGATAATATTTTTCCTTCCTGGAATATGAAAATACAGGAAGTGAATGGTGAAGTGTTTTTGAATTTCTCAAACCGGCTTGTCAAAATTGACCGACAGTTGAATTGCACGATCTATAATTTACCGAGTAGAATTATATCAATGTATAAAGACAAAGAAGACGGATTGTGGGTTGGCTTATTACAAAAAGGTGTATATTATTATAAGGATATTCATAAAATGGATCAGGTTAAAAAGGAGATGCAGGGCTATTCTGTTTCAGGAACTCTGATGGATAAAGAAGGGGCTGTTTGGTTCAGTACATTGGAAAAAGGAATTTTTTATTGTAATAACCGTTACATGGTTGATTATTCAAACATACAAGCACTAAGAAAACCGGCTGCTCTTTTAAAGTGTATAGGTGATCAAACCTTTGTGTCAACGGAGTTTGATGAATACATGATTCTTCAAAAAGACAGTATATATCATAAAAAGCTAGAGATGAGTAAGACGATAGAATTTACTGACGTTATGAAATATCATGATAAATTTCTTATTTCTAATAAAGGCTATATCATTGAAACAGATACAAATTTTAATCGCATAAAATTTTTAAAACAAAAAAGGACCGGATTGGGGTTGAACATATATCAAATGGATACCTGCAAAGGAAAACTGTTTGGGATCTCATCTGGTATTTTATTTGAGATAAAGAATGGAAGCGGTTTTGAAATTAAGCCTGTACTAAAATCCAAACCCAGGTGCATGACGTGTTGTAATGATGGTGTGGTTCTCGTTGGTTGTACGAATGGTTTATACAAGTTGAATGTCAATGCACATAGCCTCATTAAAATAGAGGGAACTGATTTTTCAATAACAAAAATATTAAAAACAATTAGTGGTGAGATATGGGTGGCCACTAAAGGAGATGGATTATTCAGATTAGAAAATAACTACCTAAAAAGAATCAGTATTACTAACCTTAGCCATTCGGATATTTTTACAGATCTGGAAGAAGACAGGCATCAGTTTATATGGGCATCAACCAATAACGGGCTGTTAAAAATAGACAGATTTTCAGGTGGTATTAAGGCGCAGGAATACAACACTTCAAATGGCTTAATTTCAAATAATGTCAGGCAAATTGCGATTAATTCTGAAAAGATCTTTATATCTACATCCGAAGGGTTGTGTAGTATTCCTGTTTATAACTCTTTTGTAAACGCAACTCCCCCGGGTATTTTCATCAACTCCGTGGTTGTTAATAATCATCCTGTCAATTATAAAACCTCTACTTTGGTTTTTCCTTATAATGAAAATTCTTTCACCATTACGTTTGATGTATTAACCTATAAAGATAGAAATACAACAAAGCTGATCTATAAGTTTGTTAATAAAGATGATTCATTTAAACTGGTCAATCAAACTCAATTAGTGTTTGATAAACTAAAGCCTGATGTTTATGAATTGGAAGTATATGCTTTAAATAATGATGGTATTAAAAGCACACATCCTGTTACATTTAAGTTTGAAATACAAAAGCCATTTTGGCAAACTTTATGGTTTATTCTTTTTTGCTTAACCATACTTGGATTTCTTACACTGACTGTTGTAAATAGAATGATTTTTAAAATAAAAATCAGGGAGGCTGAAAAAACCGCTATTAATAAATTGGTTTCAGAGTCACAGCTGTCTGCATTACAGTCACAAATGAATCCTCACTTTATTTTTAATGCCATTAACAGTATACAAAATTATATTTTGAAGAATGAAGAACAGGAAGCCTATAGCTACCTCGCTAAATTTAGTAAGTTGATAAGAATGGTATTAAACAATTCAAGGGAAAACAGTTTACTATTAGATAAGGAACTTGAAACGCTCAAATTATATGTAGAACTTGAGCAGTTGCGATTTAATGACCATTTCGAGTTTATTTTAAAAATAGATGATGATGTGGATAGCAGTGAAATAGAAATTCCAACAATGCTGATACAACCCTATATTGAAAATGCTATCTGGCACGGACTCATGAATTTAAAGGAGGAACGTAAAGGCGTTTTGAAATTAAAGATTTCTTACGAAACTAATCTTCTAAAAATTGTGATTGAAGATAATGGAATAGGGCGGGAACGTTCAAATGGCTATAAGAAAGAAGACCTTCATCAGCCTATCGCTATGAAGTTAACTGAGCAACGGTTATCTATTATAAAAAAAACAGTAAATTATGAAAAAGTAAACGTTTCCATACACGATTTGTATGATACGTTTGAAAATAGTTGTGGAACCAGGGTTGAGTTATATTTACCTGTAATGATGTCGTGATATGAAAGAGAAAATCAGAACAATATTAATAGATGATGAAAAAAACAGCAGGGAAGTGTTATCTAAATTGCTTGGAAGTTTTTTTCCTGAAATAGAAATAGTTGGCGAAGCATCTGATGTGGATGAAGGGTACAAGGTTATACAGGAAAAAAAGCCGCAACTGGTATTTTTAGATATACAGATGCCCCGTGCTAGTGGATTCAACTTGTTAAGTAAGTTTGAAACAGTGCCCTTTGAAGTTATTTTTGTAACGAGTTATGATCAGTATGCCATTAATGCCATCAAATTTAATGCGTTGGATTATCTTTTAAAACCGGTAGAAATAGATGACTTACAAATTGCCATAAAAAAAGCTGTAAATAGTATCGAAAAAAAAACAGACAATAATATCCAGATCATTAATTTATTACACAGCCTTTCAAGTGATGTGAATGAGCGAAAAATAGCCATTCATGCCGGTGAAAAAGTGAAAATGCTAAGCGTTCAAAGCATTCTATATATTGAAGCAGACGGCCGTTATACCCATTTAAGCATGAACGACGGAGGTAGCTATACTACAGCGAAATGTCTTAAGGATTTTGAGGATTATTTATCGAACCAATCCATATTTATCCGCATTAGTAAGAGTTTACTCATCAATGTAAACTATATAAAAGAATACTCGAAGGGAGAACCTTGTATCATTCATATGATAAATGGAAAACTATTTGAAGTGGCCAGGAGGAAGAAACAGGAAATCCTCGTAAAGTTGAAAGGATAATACGCCTCAGCCGGTCATTTTAATTTTTTCTTTTCAAGGTTTTCTTTTACTCTGTATTTTACCATTTTGGTGATGAGGCTTATGGGCATTGCTTCGTCAATAGGGAATTGTACCGACCCTTTACCCATTTTATACTTTGCTAATTCTTCCTCAAAAGCTGTATGTCCACTGGGAGTTGCATAAAATCCTATATGATGTTTAAACGCTGAAAAATACACCAGAGGGCCATTTAATTTATAACCCGGCATTCCGTAGCTTATACTTTCTTCAGCCTCAGGAGCTGCTTTTTTTATGGCAGCACGCACTTGCTTTAACAGCCGCTGTGTAGTCACAGAAAACTCTGCAATGTATTCCTCTACACTATTTGGTTTTTTGTTGAGCATGGTAATGCCTTTTAGTGGCGATATATTCTATGCATTCATTAGTTTCTCAATATCAAATTTTTTCATTTGCATGACTGCCTTCATGACCTGTGGAGCTTTTTGGGGATCACTCATCAGTTTGCCAAGCACGGTTGGTACGATTTGCCATGAAACACCAAATTTATCCTTTAACCAACCACACATGCTTTCCTGACCACCTTCGGTTAATTTAGTCCAGTAAAAATCAATCTCTTTCTGAGTATCACAGTTTACTACCAACGACACCGCTTCGTTAAACTCAAAATCGTGATTGCCGGGGCCATCCATGGCCGAAAATAGTTGATTGTTAAGGGTAAAGTGTCCGAATTTCACATAGCCTTCCGGTTGTTCTTCTCCGGCCTTATATAATTGCAGTTCGTGGCTTTTTGAATTCGGGAAAACAGACGTGTAAAAATCGATGGCTTGTTTCGCTTTACCAAACTGTTGATTTGAAAATAAAAAAGAAGGAATAATTTTTTGAGCTCCTGTAGGTATGTTATCTAGCATGAGTTGCCAGGTCAACTCAAATTTATCTTTCACCCAGGCATATTTGTCGCTCCAGGGGTATTTCCCCAAAGGCATTAATGCACTCCCTCCATCTGATAGTTTTTTCCAAAGCATTTCGATTTCCTGATCCGTTGTGCAGGTTACAAATAGTGAGATGGAAGGATTGATCTTAAACATTGGCCCGGCGTTTAATCCCATAAATAATCTGCCTTCCAATTCAAAATTAACGACCATTGGCGTATCGACAACAATTTTTGAGTTATTAAATAAAGAGCAATAAAATTCTGCAGCAGCTTTGGATTGTCCATCGTGCCAAAAACATGGATAAATTGTGTGTTTCATGATGTGAATTTTAGAAGGTTATGTTACGTGTTTGAGTTTCTATTTACTATTTTTAAGTTGTCAGTTGTTTTCCGTGTAAGTTTTAAAATTATTAAGGATGGCTTGCCAGCCGCCTTGTTGCAGGCTTAGTGAATTTATATCTTCTGCATCAAATTCTTCTACTATTTTACAGATATTGTTTTGTTTAACAAAAGTAATTTTTGTAGTTCTGCCATCGCCAAGAGTATAGTTGATATTTTGATGAAGCTCAACTGTAGTGTAAGTTCCTGCAAAGTCAAAACCAAAACTTCCGTCTTTTGCTTCCATACGGTAAAGAAAATTTCCACCGGCTTTTAAATCGTTTGTTGCATTAGGCGTATGCCATTCATCCGAGGCATTGTTCCATTTGATGATATGTTGTGGTTGTGTAAAGTAATCCCATGTTTTTTCTATGGAGGCATTTACTATGGCTTCTACAACTATTACAATCGGTTTTTCTGAAATTTCTTTTACCTGCGCCAGAGCTTTAGGAAACGTATCTTTGAAATAATCGATAAAATCAGCAGGAGCATCCACATCCACGCTGAGTGTGATGCCTCCGTTTTCCTGTATTAATGTATAAGCCTCTAATCCTCCGCTCCACAATTTTGTTTTTTCGTCAATGGCCTGTTCTTTAAAGTTTTTTATTTCTCCTATATGTTTAAATACCATATGTTCATTTGGCTTAAGCCACTCTATGGTGCTATACATTCCACTTCCGGTGGGATTTAAAAATTGAATGTTACTTCCCTCTTTCCAATCCGAAACGGCATAGGATCCTTCATGGAAAAGGTGTGTCCATTTCCGGTAAGTAGAATCATCCCATAATACCTGCCACACTTTATTGGCAGTGGCTTTAATATGAATAGTGAAATTTAATTTTTTCATCTGAATTATGTTATGTCTTTGTTACTATTAAAATGGGTTGATACAAAGTTGGAACAATAAATCCAATGAAAGGGTGGCGGAAAATGACAATTTCAGGGGTTAATTCCGACAGAACAATAACTGGTAATTGTTTACATAAAAATACGTCAATTTTGATTATCAGTCAATGCAAAGCATCAAAAAATCCATTTATCCCGTTGACTTGGAGTCAAATTTCAATTAAAAAATCATTCTCAGTGAATTCAATTTTTTGATTTTAATATTTAATAAACCAAAAGGGATACTCACTCAATTTCAATACATAAATTACTTTAATTATACTAGTTTAGAAACATAATCACATCATGTGTTTAATTTTTTATTTTCAATTTAAGCCTGTATTCCGGAAATTAAATTTCATGTTAAAAAACGTCCTATGAAACCAACCATTATTTTATTGCTATTAAGCTTTATAGTTACCTATTCTCAAATGCAAGCGCAAACGCCTTCCTGTGGTGATGACGAGATAGAAAGTTTGCAAAGAAGTAATCTGAAAAATTATGATAATATTCTTCAGAACATGAATTTAAATCTTAAAAATTATATTGATCACAATTTGAATTCAACCAGTGGAAGATTATCCGGTGTTACCACCAATACCAGTTATGTGATACCGGTTGTATTTCATGTCATTTATTCCAGTGGCCAGGCATATGGTACAGGAACTAATATTTCCTACCAACAAATTCTCTCTCAACTTAATGCACTTAATGCAGCATTTGCGAAAAACTATCCGGTATATAATGGTCAAACTCACGCTGCATATGCTCAAAATACCAATATACAATTTTGTTTGGCAGCCATTCCAATGCCATCAACAGCGGTTTTTTACAATGGCCCAGGAGGTGTGGAAAAAGGAGTTATGCGGTATGCCGATAATACACTGACTGATCATCAAATGAACAACTCGAGTGCCACCGCTTTATTGAACTTAACGCATCCAATTCCTTCACATTTCCCTTTTAATAATTACTTAAATATTTGGATAGTTTCATCTATTGGAGGAAATACCGGAAGTATTACTATGGGTTATGCTCCAAAACCTTTGATGGGAGCATATCCTTTAGATGGTGTGATTATACGTTCTGATATTATTGGGGATAATACAACAGGAAATAATTTTTCTTTAGGCTTTGGATTAGCACAGGGAAAAGTGCTTACCCATGAAGTAGGACATTACCTTAACCTTATGCACATTTTTGAAGGTGGCTGCGTCGGGTTAAATGCCGCGGGTTCTGGCACAGATGCCTGTGATTTGAACGGAGATATGATTTGCGATATCGAACCCTGTACCACACAAAACTTTAATTGTAATTTACCTGTGCCCAATAGCTGTGTAGCTACTTATTCTACAGGAACAACAGCTAGTGATATGATTGAAGATTATATGAGTTATGCCGATGACGATTGCATGAATACATTTACACAGGGGCAAAAATTAAGAATGCAGGCGACTTTAAATACCTTAAGAAATAATTTATGGCAACTGAGTAATTTAACAGCAACAGGGATTGTTGGCCCCAATGGATGCTCCGGCTCTATATTATACGTGGATATTAAAAAACCGCAAAGTAATTATTGTACCAACACGCCTATTACTTTATCCAATGCAACGTTAGGTAATACGGCAACGGGCTGGAACTGGACATTTGCAGGTGGTTCCCCGGCTTCGGCAACTACTAACAGTGTAAGCGTTACCTATACGGCTCCGGGGTTGTATTATGCTAAATTACACGTGAGCAGCGGCACGGGTAGTTTAACAGACAGTGTGGCGATAGCGGTGACGAGTTGTACTTTAGATCCAAAAAAACTAAACAGAAGCAATTGGCTTTTTGGTGATTCATGTTCTATTTCGTTTGCAAGCGGAACTCCGGTGATTAATGCCCTGATCAAACAACATAAAACCATGAGTTGTGCAGAAATGTCGGTATCTATGAGTGATTCGTTGGGTAACCTGCTGTTTTATTCCAATGGTGTAGATCTTTGGGATAATACACATACAAAAATAAATACGTCTCCGATTTTTGGCTGGGACCTTAAATTATTAGGATCCTTTTCATACTGGTCGGGATCATCGGTATCCGGATTTATGGCGATTCCTATGCCTAAGCAACCAAATAAATATGTTATTATTTGTGTTCCCCCAAACGAGATCCGGGTTGGGGCTCAAAATGGTTTAGCTAAAATATCCAGTGTTATTTATGATGTGGTGGCAAAAACGATTAGCCCTTATCAAAGTCTAGCAAGCCCTCTTGTTAACGGAACAAACAGTACTTACCTCACAGAAGACCTTTGTATCGTCCCTCATTGCAATGGCGTTGATTACTGGATAATCGTGAGGTCATACACCAGTAGTGGCACAAATGGTGTATTTTATTCTTTTTGTTCAACCAAAATGGATTGAATCCAAATGCAACTCCTGTTGTTTCCGGCCCTTTTAATATACCTCCCGGTACAGGTAGTGTTAAATCTAATTCTATTGGTAATAAACTCATTTGTAATTCAGGTACCAATAATTATTGGTTATATAATTTTAACCAAACTACCGGTAGTATTTCCAATGAAGTAGCCATACCTGTAACATTGCCCGTGCAGTCTCCCGCATGCCTGGCAGCAATTTTTAGTCCTAACGATAACTATCTTTTCTTAAAATATAAAGGCTCAAGCGATCAGTTTATACAACAGGTAGACGTTAATACATTAGCAGTAGTGAATACCCTTATAAGTTCTGATATGAATTATTCTCCCCATGAAGCCAGCTATATGGAAGTTGGCCCTGACAATAATATTTATTATGGCGCCAGAAATTTCTGGTACCTGGGACAAATCTCTAATCCTAATTCACTTTCGGCATCCCTGGGAACGCCTGTTGCTTTTCCTCCGGTTTCAGGCTATAGCACGGGTTTATCTCTATTAAATTATATGGAAGCCGATAAGCCTATGGAAGTAAATCCTTTGATCATTCAAAATAGTTCCTGCAGCAGCTTCTCCTATTCTTTAAACCCTTGTTGGAATAGTTACAGTTCCTCATGGAATTTCGGAGACGGAACTTTGCCGGTAAACGGGCATGTAGTTTCACACAGTTACACTAACCCCGGAGTGTATACTGTGAGTTTAATGCTAAGCTATTCCGGTCAAAGTATTCCTGTTTATACAAAAACAATTGGTGTCATCAGTTCTTCGGCAACCATTTCAGGCCCTGGTGCTATTTGCAAGGGTAATGTATTTTTAAATAATTATAGTACCACTACTATTACAGGAGCTACTTATAATTGGTCAGCCACAAATTCTACGATATCGGGTCCTGCCAATTTATCTTCCATTAATTTAATGTCAGGTAATACAGGTGTTGCAACTATTTCATTACAGGTAATAGATGGAGCCTGTACATCTACCAATACCAAAACAATTGCAATTGATACTCTTCCAGCTATAGCACTCACGAGTAACCAAAATACAACCTGTGTAGGTAATATTGTTACGTTAATTGGTTCTCCTGGTGGCGGAACTTACAGTGGTGCTCATGTGAGTGCCAATACATTTACGGCTACAGCCTCCGGGAATCAAACGGTTTACTATTCGTATTCTAATGTTAATGGATGTGCAAACACAACTTCACTATCCATTACAGTTAATGGTTGCGTAGGAGTAAACGAATTAAACTCATGGAATAACTTTTTAATTTGTATCCTAATCCAACAAACGATTACATAAATGTAACAGGTAATACACCTCTTACAAAAATAGAAGTTGTAAATAATATAGGGCAATTAGTGGCCATTAAAAATGATATCAATACCGTTAATACAATGATAGAACTGGGCCACCTGGCGCAGGGAGTTTATTTTGTACACTTGTATA
>CAXVYS010000015.1:0-14876 GCA_963422675.2 Bacteroidia bacterium | reverse complement strand
TGCAATGTGTTATCGTTGTTCGCTTGTGGCGTTATCTTTATTTATGTTTTTTAAATTAAATACAATCGGGTATTTCATTTTATAACGAACCATTTTACCGTCTTTTGTCGCCGGCTTCCATTTGGTTTGACGCATGATTCTGAATGCTTCCTCTGTACATAGTTGGTTAAATTCTTTTTCCGCAAACAAATTACTGATTGTTCCGTTAGGTTCTACAATAAAACTTGTAATCACTGTTCCCTGGATATTTTGCCTCACAGCAAGACCGGGGTATTCTAAATTCGACAATACAAATTCTCCTAACGCATCATCACCTTTATAATACTCGGGGGATTTTTCCGCTTTTTCATATACCACAAAACTTGTATCAAAATTTGATTGGTCTTTAGGAATAATAAAGCCTCTGGATCTGGTATATTTTTTATAGGTATCGGGGTTAAATTTAAATACTAAAAAGGAAGTAGCATTTACCGGAGTAAGGCCTATTTTTGGTGGTTGAAATATAAAATAACGCAATAAACGCTTTGCTTCCGTTTTAAAGGCCTCATCGTAAGTTTGTTTAAATTCAATATCTCTTACTGCTCCACTTGATGTTACTGTAAAATAGATTGCGATATCTTCCGCTTTTTTTTGCTTTAACAAAACATCCGGGTAAATAACCTGGGATTGAAACACATATTCCACATCTTCTTTACCACCTTTTGGCATTGCGGGAACGTCAACAGATGTCATTATCTTTTCCTGGGAAAACGCCCATAAGGATAGGGAAATAAATAATATAGTCAGATATCTCATTTTTTCTGTGCTTTTAAAAACCGGTCTTTTCCACTCATATCCATTATAAGCTCGGTAAAATTAAATAAATTACTAGTATTTGCATAGTTTTTTACGTCTAAAGCAAAAAGTGGATTCAGTTCAAAAAAAAGAGAACCTTCCTTTGCCAAATGTTGCTCACAAAGGTCAATAATTCTTTTATAAAAAATTATAGGATCATGATCTTCCACAAACAAGGCCACATGGGGTTCATGTTCTAAAACCCTGGGATCCATTCGTTTAGATTCCGTATGAATAATATAGGGTGGGTTACTGACAATCATTGAAAATTGAAAGTTGAACATTGAAAGCGGATTGTCTAACAAAATATCTGCTTTATGAAAAGCGATCTCAGCCTTATGATTCACCGCATTTTGTCGGGCGACGTTTAATGCTTCTTCCGAAATATCAATTCCTGCTACGTTAGATTGTGGCAAGTGCTTTTTCAGGGTTATAGGAATACAGCCCGACCCCGTTCCAATATCCAATATGCTCAATTCCGAAGGCCTGCCCTGAAACTGTTTAATGATCAAGTCAACCAATTCTTCTGTTTCGGGCCGTGGAATAAGAACCGAATGATTTACATAAAAATTAGCGTCGTAAAAAAAAGCTTCTTTTAAGATATATTGAATAGGAATTCCTTTTTTCAATTCCTTACAGGTATCGTAAATAAGTATTACATCCGATTGATTGAGATTAGACTGAAACTGTTGTTTTGTATCGGCTTTAGAGAATTTTAAATATTTTTCGCACACAACTTCAAAAATAGAATACAACTCCTGTTCATCATACATCAATGATAATTCATTTTTATAATAGAGGTATAAATCTGATAATTTGTTGGATGCTATTTTCATATAGATATCATTGCTTTTTAATTGTGAACCGATATAACCGTGCTGGTGTACTTGTAAACAGGGCTATTTCATTGTTTACAATATTCTGCTTTAATTTCCGGTTTCCTTAATAACTGAAAGCTTTCGTCGTCTATCCATTTCATAAACCGGTCTTTATCTCTTTTTTTTGCAAGGCTTAATAACCCGGCATACTCCGAATCGCTCATAAAGGATGCATCAGTAGGAGAATAGGTTTTAATAAACAGGAACAAGACATCATTATTATTCGGGTATTTTTTCAAAAGAGGTTTCAAAATATCAAGCGTCCAATCATATTTTGCATATAAATTAAACAACAGTCCCAACTTTACCCCTTCCGTTTCTGTTATCTCATGCCTTGAAAAGTAGTTTTTAATTTCCTGTAAAGGTTTATCAATTTTTTCATACCGATGTTCCATGTAGTTATTGTAAGCTGTCATAATATTGTAGTTCAACAACATATAATCAACATATACCGAGTCTTTGGCTGTATTTAATTTATAGCATTTTTTCATTTTAGCTTCGAGCGTCGGAATAGGAATAATCGTATCTCCTAACTCACGGATATATTTTAAAGCCATAATGCAGTAATTAAATTGCAGAGGTAAAAAATTAGTGTCAATACCGGAGTAAAGCAGTGCCATACCCCTTGTTTGATTAGTATAAAATAATTCAGGATCGTTTGTTGCCAGGCCAACCCAGTTAGTTAAATGTGCAATGTATTTTCTGTTTCCTGGAATTTCAATAGAAGTAATATCGTTATTAGTAATTTTATACGATCTTAAATAATACATTAACCTGCTCTGGCAGGCAAATGCATTCAGAGAATCGCCAAGCTTCAAAGCCTTTTTATACGCTCCCAGTAAAATATACGGTTCAGAGTTTTTATCTACCACAGCCGATAAATCAACTTCTATCTGTGCAATACGCGTTAATCTTAAAATAATATCCAATGAATCAACCATTTTTTTTGATTGAAGTAACTCTTTGATCCTGGGTTTAGTAAGCGTCTTGAGGTAACTGAATTTTGTATCTGTTATTTGTTCAAAAAAATCATCCCAGTTTTCTTTAGCTTCTACCTGGGTATTCAGCTCTGTTGTACAAACCGAAGAAATTATTTCTTTCAGCACAGCTGCACGTTCTTCCTGAAGCTTTAAATTAGTTTGTTCATTTCCTTCAATCGAACTGAAAGTTTTTATTTTCAAAGACTTTACAAATGGTTTATAAATATCCAGACGTTTTACCAATTCACTTTTTTGAGCGGTAGTAATGCTTGTTTTTCCTCTTTCAAAAGGAATATTAAATTTCAGAATGCCGGTAAAGGTATCTTTTCTTATTTCCAGCTCCTGGTTATCCAGCCATTTTGGAATAAGGTTCAGGATTGCCAGGTTCTCACTCGGAATTGAATTAACGTAGGTATACTCGCAGGAGTGCCCATTTTTAATAATACCATAATCCATTCCATATTTAAGTCCTTTAATTTCTTTAGGAATAGTACCTACCACGGCGAAAAAATTATTTCCGGGAGCAAGGTTATGCTTAATCATGTCGTTGAACAAAACCGGTTTGGTCATAAAACCATCATAAATTGGCGAACCATGTAACCGGTTATTTTTTTCACAAACAAATTGTTCCCTTAACACATAATCAAGGTACATTCCATCAGCAGAATTATTAAAGAAGTTTTTTAATTTATCTAATTTACGACAGATCAAATACACCGTATCAGCAGCCTGGTAAAAGGAAATTTCTTTAACAAGGTCCGACCATGCACTCCCATTAAAACAACTGCACACCTGTGGTGAAAGTTCTTTTACGTCATAGGCATTATCCGGGCTATCCAGTCCTTTACGGGGAACAAATGGTTTAGCTCCAAATACCTGCGTACAATATAACTGGCTACTGTCTTTATTAAAAAAATAACCAAGGCCTGCAACATCATAACCGGGAGTGATCATATTTTTATAATGCCCCGGAGAGTTTTTCCAACCTAAGAATAAAGCATTGGCAATTTCTTTTTCAGTTGAAACCGTAACAGGTTCTTTCGCATACTTTACTTTCATTGGTTTATTAAGAAAGATCATCATACAATTTTCACCGATCTGATCGTGTGTGCCATTGTAGTAAAAAACTCTTTTCTGAGGTGTTTCCTTCTTTTTTATTTTTTGATCATGGCCTACTTTGCGCGTACTATCCATATAGTGTGCCTGATCATAGGATGCCATATCCAAAGCCACATCGTTTGGAATTAACGGCGTCAGTTTTTGTTGTACCCTTAACGCATTCAATAATTTATAATACTCTGTTTGAATAATAGTCCAGTTTAAAGTACCGGGTAATTTTGATTTATAAGCTGCTTTTATTGATTGGGCGCTCATTTGAGAAGCACAACCTACAACGAGCATACATAAATAAATAGAAAGATTTTTTTTCAGAAAATAGAATTTCATGAATGAACAGTTGTTTTTTTTAGTGAAAGAGTTTAAAATTCCGAGCAATGGGTTAATTTATTTCTCTGCTAATAATTTTTCAAGTCCATACATTTCATCTCTTAACCGGGCTGCCTCCATAAAATCCATTTCTTTAGAAGCTCTGAGCATAGCGCTTTTCAGCTTGGTGATTTGTTTTTTCAACTCCTCTGCATTCATATACTGAACAACAGGATCGGCGGCATAACTGATCTCTTCCGGCTCTAAATATGCTTTTACCAATTTACCATCGGCCCTTACTTCTATTCCTGAATTAGGTTGCAGCAACATTTTTTTACCGGCTTGTCTTGGAGTAATATCATTTTTAAAATTGTACTCGATCTGTTTTTGTCTGCGGCGTAATGTTTCGTCAATAGTTTGTTTCATACTATCCGTCATTCTATCGGCATACATAATCACTCTCCCGTTTACGTTACGTGCCGCTCTACCGGTGGTTTGCACCAAACTACGAACGTTTCTTAAAAACCCTTCTTTATCTGCATCTAAAATACACACCAGCGATACTTCCGGAAGATCCAATCCTTCTCTCAATAAATTGATCCCGATCAATACATCAAACATCCCCACTCTTAACTGGCGTAATATTTCAATCCTATCCAATGTATCTACTTCACTATGGATGTAACGGCAACGGATATTTAATTTGGTTAAGTATTTGGTTAACTCCTCCGCCATTCGCTTGGTAAGGGTCGTTACCAATACACGTTCATCTTTTTCCACTACTTTATGAATCTCATCTAAGAGATCATCTACCTGGTTTCCGGCCGGGCGAACTTCAATGATAGGATCTAAAATTCCCGTAGGACGAATCAATTGTTCAACCATCACCCCTTCGGCTTTCTCCAATTCATATTCCGCAGGCGTTGCTGAAATATAAATCACCTGATTGGTTAAGGCTTCAAATTCTTCAAATTTCAATGGCCTGTTATCCAAAGCGGAAGGCAAACGGAATCCATACTCTACTAAATTTTGCTTACGTGATAAATCCCCTCCAAACATTGCTCTGATTTGGGGAATGGTAGCATGGCTTTCATCAATCATTAATAAAAAATCATCCGGAAAATAATCCATTAAACAGAAAGGGCGGGTTCCCGGTAAACGGCCATCCATATAACGCGAATAATTTTCAATGCCACTGCAATAGCCTAATTCACGCATCATTTCCAAATCGTAGTTCACGCGCTCTTCAATACGCTTTGCTTCCAGTTCTTTTCCCTGCGATTTAAAAAAGGCCACATGCTTTTCAAGGTCTTCCTGAATTTGATGCATAGCTTTTTCAATCGTTCCGGGAGCTGTCACAAATATATTTGCCGGATAAATATTTAAGTCATCGAATTTTTGAATGATGGTTCCTGACTCTGTATCAAAGGTTTCAATGGATTCAATTTCGTCACCAAAAAAACTAATTCTCACACTATGATCAGCATACGACAGATTTACATCCACCGTATCTCCTTTCACACGAAAGGTACTTCGTTTAAACTCTTCGGTAGTGCGGGAATATAAAGCTCCCACTAATAAATGCAATAATTTATTCCGGGAAATAACTTTTCCGGTTTGAATAGAAATAATGTTTTTTCTGAAATCAGTTGGGTTACCGATACCATAAATACAGGAAACAGAGCAGATCACAATCACATCCCTTCTCCCGGATAATAAGGAAGAGGAAGCACTAATCCTTAATTTTTCAATCTCATCATTGATTTGTAAATCTTTTTCAATGTAAGTACCCGTAGTTGGTAAATAAGCTTCCGGCTGATAATAATCGTAATAGCTCACAAAATATTCAACCGCATTATTTGGGAAGAACTGTTTAAACTCGCTGTATAACTGAGCGGCAAGTGTTTTATTGTGACTTAATATAAGTGTAGGTTTATTTACCTGTTGTATCACATTAGCCGCTGTGAAAGTTTTTCCGGATCCTGTTACTCCAAGTAACACCTGGCTTTTAGTATTGGAATTAATACCTTCTACCAATTGTTTTATAGCAGAAGGCTGGTCGCCGGTAGGTTGAAATTCTGAAATAAGTTGAAAAGACATTCCATAAAGATACTATCAATTTAGTCAAAAAAGAAGTTAATAAACGTAATTATTGAGATGAAAAATACCTCTCTGAATTTAACGTGTGCTCTTCTCCCGGCCATTCATACAACCAAAAAAGCATAGATACAGTATATTATAGCTTCTTTAAAAGATCGATTGCGGCCTGATAAGGATTAATGGTACGTTGCTTAAGTAATAGTTCCGTTTTAAGCATCTCTTCTTTGATATGAGTATTGGAATAAAAACGATCAATTAATGCATCCTGAATCGTTTGATGGAGCCATTGTAAATCCTGGTGGCTTCTTTTACGTTCAAAATAACCATTGGAAACAGTATGTCTTTTATATTTTTCCAGTAAATCATATACTTCGGAAATCCCTTTATTTTCAGTACTTGAGCACACTAAGACTTCCGGTATCCATTTACTTTCGGTTGGTGGAAACAAATGCAATGCCCGTGCATATTCATTTCTGGCCATTTTAGCTTTATCAGCATTTGTACCATCGGCTTTGGTAATAACCATGCCATCGGCCATTTCCATAATACCACGTTTAATTCCCTGTAGTTCATCACCCGCACCGGCAAGCATTAACAGTAAAAAGAAATCTGTGAGTTGATGAACGGCTGTTTCGCTCTGCCCTACTCCAACCGTTTCTACCACAATATAATCGTAACCCGCCGCTTCACAAATAATAATGCTTTCCCTGGTTTTACGGGTAACACCTCCTAAACTACCTGAACTGGGTGATGGACGAATAAATGCTTTAGGATGAATAGAAAGCTGCTCCATACGGGTTTTATCTCCTAAAATACTTCCTTTACTTAACTGGCTGCTTGGATCAACCGCTAATACAGCCAGTGTATGCCCACGGTTAATAATTTCCAAACCAAAACTTTCAATAAAAGTGCTTTTACCAACACCCGGAACGCCTGTAATACCTAAGCGAAACGACTTTCCACTATATTTAATAATAGCATTAATAATCTGCTGAGCCTGTTCCTGGTGTTCGTGTTTGGTTGATTCTACCAATGTAATAGCCTTACTCACATAAGAAATATTAGATGCTAAAATTCCATCTGTAAATTCGTTTATATCAAAGGTGTTTTTCATGAGTACGAACGCAAATTTACTCTATTAAATTCAAATATAAATCCTCCACTTTTTTTCTTGCCCAGGGGGTTTTACGTAAAAAAGTAAGGCTTGATTTAATACTTGGATTTTCTTTGAAACACTTGATATCTATATGATACGCAAGGCCTTCCCAACGGTAACGTAGCAATAACTCTTCAAGAATTGCCTGCAGTGTTTTACCATGTAAAGGATTATTTTGTTGATCTGACATGTTTTATTTTATTTCTTGAATCCCACAAATTTCCGCTTTGAGGAAGGAAATATACAAAAGATAATTGATTGTTTTTTTTAGTAGAGTGAATCATTTTAGTTACTATTCCTTGTCACATTCTATTTTTATTACAAGGGTAATTATCAGGTTTAATGTTCCTTTTTTGACAGATTAACAGTTCCTGTATACATAATAAGCAAACATAACAGGTATAAATACCCGTTAAAACAGGTATTTATACCTATTTCCCAGTTCAAAATAACGCTGTAATATTGAGCAGTAAAATAATTTAAAAACCCCCTTAAAAAAAACATTTATGGAAGAGTACTTAGGAATGATCAAAATTTTTGCCGGCAATTTTGCACCGAGAGGTTGGCTGATGTGTAACGGGCAAATCTTATCTATTGCGCAAAACACCGCTTTATTCTCACTTTTAGGAACTACTTATGGTGGCGATGGTGTAACTACTTTTGCTTTACCAAATTTCCAAAGCCGCGCGCCCATTGCTATGGGACAAGGCCCGGGTCTTAGCTACCGCGTCCAGGGTGAAGTGTCAGGATCTGAAAATAACACCTTGTTAATTTCTAATTTGCCACCGCATAATCACCAGGCGGTATTATCGGCCAGCAATGCAGATGCAGGGCAGAACGCTGCCACAGTAGGTGCAAGTATTGCAACACCGGGATCACTTAGTGGAAGAACATTTACCGGCACACTGGGATATAATACATCAACACCCAACACCGTATTAAACCCTGCATCTGTTACTACTACTGTAACAGGACAAGGTATTCCTGTAAATAATATGCAACCTTTTATTGCGATGAATTATATTATTTGTACGCAAGGACTTTACCCATCAAGACCTTAATGACTACCTAACGGTATTATTTTCTCTTAAATTAAGTATTAGATCAATTAAAGTATTTTATAACCCTTAAAAATCAAAAATATCATGGACGAGTATATCGGAATTATCAAAATGTTTGGAGGAAACTTCGCACCACGCGGATGGGCTATGTGTAACGGGCAACTAATGCCAATCTTCCAATACACTACTGTATTTTCAATTTTAGGAACCACTTATGGTGGCGATGGTGTAAGTACTTTTGCCTTACCAAATCTTCAAAGCCGCACGCCTATTGGTATGGGACAAGGCCCGGGTCTTAGCTACCGCAACCAGGGCGAGATGTCCGGAGTTGAAAACAATACCTTGTTAATTCCTAATTTACCACCACACAATCACCAGGCGGTATTATCGGCTAGTAATGCTGACTCTAGCCAAAGCGCTGCTACAGTAGGTGCAAGTATTGCAACACCTGGATCACTTAGTGGAAGAACATTTACCGGCACATTGGGGTATAATACATCAACACCTAATACCATATTAAACCCGGCATCTGTTACTACCGGTATGGTAGGGCAAGGCATCCCTGTAAATAATATGCAACCCTATATTGCGATGAATTACATTATATGCCTGGAAGGTATTTATCCATCCAGACCTTAAGGGTTTTAGGCGGGACAGTATTATTCTCTTATGGTAATATTAGAATGATTAAATTATGTTATTAACCTTCAAAACCAAAAAATAGTATGGACGAGTACGTGGGAATGATTAAAATATTTGCAGGAAACTTTGCACCACGCGGATGGGCTATGTGTAATGGGGAGTTAATGTCAATTGCACGATACAGCACTTTATTCTCTCTTTTAGGAACCACTTACGGTGGCGATGGTGTAAGAACTTTTGCTTTACCGAATTTTCAAAGCCGCACGCCAATTGGTATGGGACAAGGTCCGGGCTTAAGCTACCGCAGCCAGGGCGAAATGTCCGGAACTGAAAACAATACCTTATTAACTCCTAATTTACCACCACACAATCACCAGGCGGTATTATCGGCTAGTAATGCTGACTCTGGCCAAAGCGCTGCTACAGTAGGAGCAAGTATTGCAACACCTGGATCACTTAGTGGGAGAACATTTACCGGCACATTGGGGTATAATACGTCAACACCTAACACCATATTAAACCCGGCATCAGTTACTACCGGTATGGTAGGGCAAGGCATCCCTGTAAACAATATGCAACCTTTTATTGCTATGAACTACATTATATGCATTGAAGGAATATATCCTTCAAGACCTTAATTAAAAGAGGTGCCAAAGAGCTGATCAGTTCTTTGGCACTTTTGTTTTATAAGTCCATTGTGGCACATCCGTAAAATCATACAACAGTTTTACATGTGTTTGTTCCTGCAGGTTATATAAAGAGGTAACACAATAAGGATTAGTGATAGAAGACTCTGCAGAATGCAGAAATACCTGATCAAAGATTTTCAGGGAAGTAAAAATACAAAGGTCCGGCCGTTGCAAAAATTCAGACGGCAACTCATACAACTCGCTTTCAAATTGACCGGGAAGCTTAAGGCTCTGGTAAAACCCAAGTTCTTTATTTATTGAAAACAAGGTCCCTGCAAATAAGCGCTGTTGATATGGCAGCCGGTTGGTATATTGGTCGGTACTTTTCAGATAAGGTTCTTCCGAATGAAAAGTATATACAAGATCAAGATTGATTTCTTCCGGAATAAGAATTCCGCCTTTTTGAAGTTGCGGCGCAAGATTCTCTGCGATAGATACCTGTGGTTCACGGATCAGGGCATAGAACATGGTTTCTGATACTACCATGTGAAGTGGTCTGGATTCAGGCGATTGATAATGGATCGCATCTGCCTGTTGCATATTGACTTTATACTCTTCCAAACCGGTAGCAGTTAAAAAATCGGCAACCGACCTGAGGGAATCGCTGTTAATATCAAGTAGCAAAACGTCCAGTTCGTGCGAACCAAACAATGGCAGTAAGGGCAATACCAATGTGGCATAAGGACCACAACCTGCATACAGGATATTAAGCCGTTGGCCCGGAAAACGTTTCTGCAGTTCCTGGAGAGCAAGATAAGTCCCTTTCAGGAACCTGGCAGTACGGATAAAATCATCCAGGCAAATGGCGGCATCATAAGAAGAAAGTGCAATACCTTTTTGCAGCACTACTTCATTTCCCTTCTGTTGTTGCGAATGGCTTTGACCATCGGATGCAAAACGGGAATAAAACGCTGATAAATGACGTACAGCTTCAATCTCTTCTTCGATCCCTGATGAATGAAGTATTTGTTTTGTAATGTCTGCTAATGTTTCTTTCATATTAATTTTAAAGCAAAGAAAAAAATAAACTCTAAATATATATTAAATTAAATTTATCTTTGAAAAAAACCCCTTCGAATGAAAAAAAACAACTTTCACACACTTTTATTAATTTTAGTAACGTCCTTTTCATGGGCGCAAACTACTGAAACATTTGAGAGTTATACAACCGGTAAACCTACCACGTTTACCAGTAACTCTCAATCATTTACCATTACCGCCAGTAACTGTGCAAACAATGCCGGTGGCCTGTTTGGTATTTTTATTCCAGGCCAGAGTTATCTGGACTGTGGAGGCGGAAGCCATACAAGTACCGGTACAGGATATGGTGTAGCAACAGGCTGCGCTTCGGCAGCAGTATGTGCTGGAACGTCTGATAAATTTATCGACAATGGTGCTGCTACCGGTGTCAATCAGACTTACTCCATCAAAACCACCAACAGCGCCCTTTTTACCATTAAGTCCATCTATGTTTATATTTCAACAAATCAGGGCGCATCTTCTTCCACCACGGGAGGCGTGACGTTTAGAGGTAAGAAAGCAGGTGTAGGCACATTTACCCTCAACCCTACTCTTAGTGCCAACACAAATGGTTTTACATTTATAGACTTTGTAGCGGCCGGATATGGCAGCATTAATATTGATCAACTGGAAATTCAGGGAGGGGCTGCAATAAATTATGTAGCATTGGATAATTTCAAATGGGATGTACCTGCCTCTGCTATGACAGCAGTTGCTTCTTTTACAGCGATTTCCTGCAACGGAGGTAGTAACGGTCGTGCTTCAGTAGCAGTAAGTGGAGGCGCGGGTGGCTATACCTATAGTTGGGCGCCAAGTGGCGGTACTGCTTCTCTTGCTACAGGCTTAGGTGCCGGAACTTATACCTGCACTATTACAGATGCCGGTTCTACTCAAATTACAAGCACAGTAACAGTTACCCAACCATCTGCTCTCTCAGCCACACCGGGCTTTACCTATGTAAGTTGCTTTGGCGGTACTAATGGTAGGGCAAGTGTAAGCGTATCTGGCGGAACACCCTCTTATTTTTATTCATGGGCACCAAGCGGAGGCACCGCATCCCTGGCTACAGGTTTGGGCGCCGGAAGCTATACCTGCACTATAACCGATAATAACAGTTGTACCAAAACACAAACTGTTGCGGTATTACAACCATCTGCATTAGTTACTTCAACAGCTGTAACCAATGTTGCCTGTAATGGCGGTTCAAATGGTGTAGCATCTATAACAGCTTCAGGCGGTACAAGTGGTTATACTTATTTATGGAGTAATGGCGGAACTACATCAGCCATCACAGGATTATTGGCAGGAGCTTATACAGCAACTGTAACAGATGCTAACTCTTGTACAAGCGTTAAAAATGCCGTTGTTACTCAACCATCTGCGTTAGTCACTTCAACAGCTGTAACCAATGTTGCCTGTAATGGAGGATCTAATGGTGTAGCATCTATAACCGCTTCAGGCGGTGCAGGTGGTTATACTTATTTATGGAGCAATGGCGGAACTACATCAGCCATTACAGGATTACTAGCTGGAGCTTATACAGCAACTGTAACAGATGCTAACTCTTGTACAAGCGTTAAAGGTGCCGTTGTTACTCAACCATCCGCATTAGTCACTTCAACAGCTGTAACCAATGTTGCCTGTAATGGAGGATCTAATGGTGTAGCATCAGTTTCCGCTTCAGGCGGTGCAGGCGGTTATACTTATTTATGGAGCAATGGCGGAACTACATCAGCCATTACAGGATTACTAGCTGGAGCTTATACAGCAACTGTAACAGATGCTAACTCTTGTACAAGCGTTAAAAATGCCGTTGTTACTCAACCATCTGCGTTAGTCACTTCAACAGCTGTAACCAATGTTGCCTGTAATGGAGGATCTAATGGTGTAGCATCTATAACCGCTTCAGGCGGTGCAGGTGGTTATACTTATTTATGGAGCAATGGCGGAACTACATCGGCCATCACAGGATTATTGGCAGGAGCTTATACAGCAACTGTAACAGATGCTAACTCTTGTACAAGCGTTAAAGGTGCCGTTGTTACTCAACCATCTGCGTTAGTCACTTCAACAGCTGTAACCAATGTTGCCTGTAATGGAGGATCTAATGGTGTAGCATCAGTTTCCACATCAGGCGGTGTAGGAGGCTACACTTATTTATGGAGCAATGGCGGAACTACATCTGCCATCACAGGATTAGTAGCAGGAGCTTATACAGCAACTGTAACAGATGCTAACTCTTGTACAAGCGTTAAAGGTGCCGTTGTTACTCAACCATCCGCATTAGTCACTTCAACAGCTGTAACCAATGTTGCCTGTAATGGAGGATCTAATGGTGTAGCATCAGTTTCCGCATCAGGCGGTGTAGGAGGCTACACTTATTTATGGAGCAATGGTGGGACTACATCTGCCATCACAGGATTAGTAGCAGGAGCTTATACAGCAACTGTAACAGATGCTAACTCTTGTACAAACGTTAAAAATACAGTTGTTACTCAACCATCTGCGTTAGTGACATCGACAGCTGTAACAAATATTTCCTGCAATGGGGGTTCAAACGGAGTGGCCAGTGTAAGTACATCAGGCGGAACACCTTCTTACAGCTATGCTTGGGCACCTAGCGGTGGAACAGGTGCTACGGCCTCCGGCTTAACTGCTGGTAATTATACCTGCACAATCACAGATGCTAATTCATGTACTCTTACTAAAACAGTTTCTATTACACAACCTTCTGCTTTAACAGCTACCACAGGTTCTACAAACATTTCCTGTAACGGTGGTTCTAACGGAGCGGCTTCTGTTTCCGTTTCGGGCGGAACACCTTCTTATAGTTACAACTGGACACCAGGTAATCCTACAGGTGATGGTACGGCATCCGTAACCGGATTAACCGCAGGATCATGGACTTGTACCATTACAGATGCTAATACATGTACCCTTACTAAAGTGATTTCTATTACACAACCTTCTGCCTTAGCAGCTACTACAGGTTCTACAAACGTTTCCTGTAATGGGGGTTCTAACGGAGTGGCCAGTGTAAGTGTATCAGGCGGAATACCTTCTTACAGTTATGTATGGGCACCAAGTGGTGGAACAGGTGCTACGGCCTCCGGCTTAACACCGGGCAGCTATACCTGTACCATTACAGATGCTAATTCATGTACTCTTACTAAAGTGATTTCTATTACACAACCTTCTGCCTTAGCAGCTACTACGGGTTCTACAAACGTTTCCTGTAATGGGGGTTCTAACGGAGTGGCCAGTGTAAGTGCATCGGGAGGAACACCTTCTTACAGTTATGTATGGGCACCAAGTGGTGGAACAGGCGCTACAGCCTCCGGCTTAACTGCTGGTAACTATACCTGCACAATCACAGATGCTAATTCATGTACTCTTACTAAAACAGTTTCTATTACACAACCTTCTGCTTTAACAGCTATCACAGGTTCTACAAACATTTCCTGTAACGGTGGTTCAAACGGAGTGGCCAGTGTAAGCGTATCTGGAGGAACACCTTCTTATAGTTATGTATGGGCACCAAGCGGTGGAACAGGCGCTACGGCCTCCGGCTTAACTGCTGGTAACTATACCTGCACAATCACAGATGCTAATTCATGTACTCTTACTAAAACAGTTTCTATTACACAACCTTCTGCTTTAACAGCTACCACAGGTTCTACAAACATTTCCTGTAACGGTGGTTCTAACGGAGCGGCTTCTGTTTCCGTTTCGGGCGGAACACCTTCTTATAGTTACAACTGGACACCAGGTAATCCTACAGGTGATGGTACGGCATCCGTAACCGGATTAACCGCAGGATCATGGACTTGTACTATTACAGATGCTAATACATGTACCCTTACTAAAGTGATTTCTATTACACAACCTTCTGCCTTAGCAGCTACCACAGGTTCTACAAACGTTTCCTGTAATGGGGGTTCAAACGGAGTGGCTAGTGTAAATGCATCGGGAGGAACACCTTCTTACAGTTATGTATGGGCACCAAGTGGTGGAACAGGCGCTACGGCCTCCGGCTTAACACCGGGCAGCTATACCTGTACCATTACAGATGCTAATTCATGTACTCTTAC
>CAXVYS010000014.1:0-318174 GCA_963422675.2 Bacteroidia bacterium | reverse complement strand
AAAACTTTGAAGAACTTCTAATTGATTGTTTGTACTCATAACAAGATTTTTATTTTTCCATGATCATTGTAACACCTTGCCCACCTGCAGCACAAATGGAAATAAACCCTTTGCCCGATCCTTTTTCGTTTAAAGAGTTTTGCCATTGTAGCAATCACCCTTCCTCCTGTTGCAGCAAAGGGATGAGCTGCGGCAAGGCTACTACCTTTTACATTTAATTTTGTTGTATCAATTTTTCCTAACGGGATGTCATAACTAAACTGTTTACTTAACTCATCGCTTTCCCAAATCTTTAAAGTGGTTAAAACCTGTGCTGCAAAAGCTTCATGGATCTCATAAAAATCGAAATCCTGTAAGTTCAACCCGGCTTTTTTTAACATACGATTGGCTGCATGAACCGGAGCTAATAATAAATTATGTTTTGCTTCTACATATTCGATAGCAGCAAGCTCGGCAAACGTGATGTATGCAAGCACAGGTAAGTTGTGTTCTTTTGCCCATTCTTCAGAAGCTAATAATACACAGGATGCCCCATCTGTAAAGGGCGTAGAGTTTCCTGCAGTAAGTGTTCCGTTCACTTTATCAAAGGCCGGTTTTAATTTTGATAATTTTTCAAGGCTGCTATCCCTTCTTAAATTAGTATCGTTTTCCAGTCCGAGGTAGGGAGTGATCATATCTTTGAAGAAACCTTCATCGTAGGCTTTCGCCATTTTTTGGTGACTTTCCAAAGCTAACCGATCCTGATCTTCTCTTGTAATACCATAATGTTTCGCTGTAAGTTCGGTATGTTGCCCCATTGAGAGGCCCGTTCTTGGTTCTCCTCCGGCAGGAACAACAGGAACCAGGTCTTTAGGCCTGATCTTGAAAAACTGTTTTAGTTTAGCGCCGAATGTTTTGGCTCTGTTGGCAGCCAGCAGAGCCTTTCTCAAATTTTCACTTACTACGATTGGTACATTACTGGTTGAATCTACGCCACCTGCTATTCCAACATCGATTTGGCCTAATGCTATTTTATTGGCAATGTATATGGCCGCTTCAATGCCTGTATCACAAGCCTGTTGTATATCACAGGCAGGCGTTGCTGCATTAAGCGAAGTTCCTAATACGCATTCCCGCATTAAATTACGTTCAGCACTATGTTTTAAAACAGCACCTCCGGCTACCTCACCAAGTAATTCTCCTTTTAAATGATAGCGGTCAATCAACCCGTTTAAAGCCGCCGTCATCATATCCTGGTTGGTAGCATAAGTGTACGCCGTATTTTGCCGTGCAAAGGGAATGCGGTTGTATCCTATCACCGCTACTTTTTTAATTGATCTGGTTGTTTTCATTTTAATCAGATTAATGAATACTTAATATCCTGTTATAAATTTTCGATCACCATGGCCGATGCACCACCACCACCATTACAGATAGCTGCTACACCATATTTTCCTTTTTCCTGTTTTAAAACGGAGATAAGTGTACAAAGGATCCTTGCTCCGGATGCTCCAAGCGGATGCCCCATCGCCACAGCTCCGCCATACACATTTACTTTTTCAGGGTTTAAGTTTAATATTTCCTGGTTGGCTAAAATAACCGCGGCATACGCTTCGTTCAATTCAAAAAAATCAATGTCATTTAATGATAAATTAGCCTGTGCCAATGCTTTTGGAATAGCCAGAGAAGGCGATGTAGTAAACCACTCCGGTGCCTGTGCGGCATCCGCGTAACTTATAATTTTAGCTAATGGTTTTAAATTGTATTTCTCAACGGCTTCTTTAGAAGCAAGGATCAGTGCGGCAGCTCCATCATTCAAATTACTGGCGTTGGCAGCTGTTATCGTTCCGTCTTTTTCAAAGGCAGGTTTTAATTTCGATACTTTATCAAAAATAATTTTCTCAATATCTTCATCGCGGTCAATAAGGATGGAACCGGTTTTTTGTTCTACCGTAATCGGAATGATCTCATTTTGAAACTTGCCACTTTCTGTTGCTTGTTTCGCTTTTTTATACGATTGAACAGCGTATACATCCTGCTGTTCACGGCTGAGCCCGTATTTTTTGACACATAATTCAGCCGCATTTCCCATTTGATAATTATTGTATACATCCGTCAGCCCATCTTTAATTAAGCCATCTATTAATACAACATCGCCAAATTTCTGGGATTTTCTTAGTAAATTATAGTGAGGAACATTACTCATACTTTCCATTCCTCCCGATACGACAATGTGTTCTAATCCCAATTGAATTTGTTGAGCCCCTATCATCGTGGCTTTCATCCCGGCAGCGCACACTTTATTTACCGTAGTAGCATCCTTGGTATCAGGTATGCCTGAAAATATAGCGGCTTGCCTTGCGGGTGATTGACCAAGGTTTGCACTTAATACATTACCCATGTAGATGGAGTCGATAGTCTCCGGTTTTACGCCTGCGCTTTGGTAAGCACCTTTTATAGCAATAGCACCTAATTCTGTAGCAGATAAATGCGACAAATTTCCAATGAATCCTCCTATAGGGGTTCTTTTAGCAGATATAATGTATACTTCTTTCATGGTTTTTTATTTTGTATGAAACGTTATAGTTTTAATTAAAAAATTATTTAAACAGTTCTGTTTTACTGATTAATTGAATTCTATCTATCGCCGAAAATAAAAACTGCTGATCATTCATAATTTTCGCTAGCATAATTCCGCCTTCCAGGAGCGTTATAAAAGTATAGGCATATTCAGTGGAGTTAATACTCTTTTTAAATTCACCTGTTTTTTTACCTTCTTCAATAACCGAACTAAATTTGTCTGCCCAATTTTTAATACTATGTTGAATATGTTTTCTTAGAAAAGGAATCGTATCATCTGCTTCAACAGATGCATTGAGTATAGGGCAGCCACCTCTTTCAAATATTTTTTTCCAGTTTAATTTATAATAATCTGTTAAAGCAGCAAGTTTATCTTTATACGATGTTTTATCAAAAACTGCCTCATCCAGCTTTTTTCCAAGACTGGCCGCATTATAGTTGTATACAGCAATAGCTACTTCGTCCTTGTTTTCAAAATTTCCATAAATAGAACCTTTGGTTAAGCCCGTAGCATCTATCAGGTCTGATAAAGATGTCCCGGAATACCCTTTCATATTAAATACCGGCGCTGATTTCTGAATAATAAATTTTCGCGTTTCTTCTGCTTTCGACATGTTCTTAAAATTAATTCCGATACAAATGTAAATAAAATATACCAATCGGTATATTCTTTTTTTAAAGAAAATTTATTTAATTCACGTTATTTGGCTTTACTGTAAATCATTTATTTCGAAAAGATTACTTACTTATAAGTATATTTGGCCCGTAAAAAGTTCTTTAATATATTTCAAATCAAACAGGAAAAGGTTTTACTTAGCTGTAAATTAATAGGGAATCGTGTGTAAATCACGAACTGTCGCGCAACTGTAAGTAACATCAAAAGTTTTTACCACTAAAAATCCACTATCCACCAACCGGCGGACGGGAAGGAAGGTAAGAATGTTACAAGTCAGGAGACCTGCCTGTTCCGAATTGACAATGCTTTCGCGAAAAGAAGCTTGGGTCAGATATGATGTATTTTATATAGGCTATTTCTGTAGGAGTAGTGTATCCTTTTGTGTTAAAAATACAACTCTCTTTTTCCTAAAATTTATTTTCTCAAAGTATGTATTAGTTATTAAAGTACATGAAAACAATACATCGGTAATTAAACATAATCTAGAAACCATGACACTGGAAGAAAGAATACAACAATCGGAAACGCGGATTTTTAAAGCAGTATTTCCAAATACAACAAATCATTACGATACGTTATTTGGAGGAACAGCCATGCAGTTAATGGATGAAGTAGCCTTTATTGCCGCTACACGATTTAGTCGCCAACGTATGGTGACATTAAGTAGCGACCGCATTGATTTTAAAAAACCTATTCCGGCAGGTACAATTATTGAACTGGTGGGTAAAGTAACTTATTTGGGGAACACCAGCCTCAAAGTACGGGTAGACATTTTTATAGAACAAATGTATTCCGACAATCGTGAGAAAGCTGTAAGTGGGGAGTTTACCTTTGTGGCCATTGATGAGAACAAAAAGCCGGTGAAAGTGTTAAAATGAAACTAATAGGCAGATCCCGATTTGCTAATCACAAATTGAACATGAAATTAAAAAAAAATGCAGTGATCACTGCGGTTGGTGGTTTTGTTCCCCAAACGGTTTTAAGTAACCATGATCTAGAAAAGATGGTGGATACGAGTAATGAGTGGATCATTACACGAACCGGTATAAAAGAACGCAGAATCTCAAACAATTCTGAAATAGCAACATCCGATCTGGCAACGTTTGCGTTGAACAACCTTTTGGAGAACGCTCATCTTCACCCGCATGAAATTGATTGCGTTATTGTAACCACTTCTACACCCGATCATATAATGGTTTCTACAGCCAGTATCGTATGTGAAAAAGCAGGACTTAAAAATGCGTGGGGTATTGATACAAATGCCGCCTGTTCCGGTTTTTTATATTCACTCACATTAGGTGCAGGGCTTGTAGAGAGTGGCCGTTGTAAAAAAGTGATTGTGATTGGCGCAGATAAAAATAGTTCCATTGTCAATTATAAAGACCGTGATACCTGTATCCTGTTTGGTGATGGAGCCGGAGCTGTTTTATTGGAACAAACAGAAGATGAAGTTGGCTTAATTGACAATTATTTCAGAACAGATGGAAGTGGTAAGGATAATTTAATTGTTGCTGCTGGTGGTTCTAAATACCCTGCAACCCAACAAACAGTGGATAGTAAATTGCATTACATTCGTCAGGATGGCAGAATTGTATTTAAAGCAGCAATTCAGGGTATGACAGAGTCCTGTACAGAAATCATGAAAGCGAATGATCTGGAAAGTAAACACATTAATTTTTTAATTCCTCACCAGGCAAATTTAAGGATCATCCAATCGGTGGGGGAGCATTTAGGTTTATCAAAAGAGCAGGTAATTGTTAATATTGAAAGATATGGAAATACTACTGCAGCAACCATTCCACTGTGTTTATGGGACTTTAAAAATGAGTTTAGTTATGGTGATAAACTGATTTTAACTGCTTTTGGTGCCGGGTTTTCATGGGGAGCTTCCTATTTAAAATGGGGAAACATGAGAAGTTAGTAAAAAATTAAAACCACTCTAAAATATGTTTCACACGTATGGTTCATTTGCTTAGTTTTGTGGCCATAAATTATGGATATGTCCCAAAATATTACCAGGCTTCAGGCTGAAATAGAACCTTTACGCCAACAGTTGATTCAGCACCCGGTGTATGCAAAAATTAAAACCATTCAGGATCTTAATGTTTTCATGGAACACCATGTATTTGCAGTGTGGGATTTTATGTCTCTTTTAAAATCGTTGCAACGTAATCTTACCTGTGTAGAATTGCCCTGGATCCCAGTAGGAAACCCTCAAACAAGATACCTGATCAATGAAATTGTGTTAGGTGAAGAATCCGATGTGGATGAACAAGGGATTAACACAAGTCATTTCGAATTGTATTTAAGAGCGATGCAACAAACAGGTTGTGATTTGAGTGTCATCCATTCATTTATTGAAAATCTCAGAAAAAAAACACCTTTACAAGAAAGTATCCTTTCTTCAAATGTACCGGAAGCTTCAGCGGCTTTTATCAATACTACTTTCTCTATTGTAAATAACAATATCACTCACGTTCAATCGGCTGCATTTACATTTGGCAGAGAAGATCTTATTCCGGGGATGTTCATCAACTTTGTGATGGAATTAAATAAACAAACCGAAAATCAGGTAAGCATTCTCAAATATTATCTGGAAAGACATATTGAAGTAGATGGTGGACATCATTCTAACCTGGCCTATAAAATGACGGAAGAGCTTTGTGGAAATGATCCTCAAAAATGGGAACAGGCTACAGTTGCTGTAAAACAGGCACTTGCACAAAGAATCGATTTATGGAATGCGATCGCAAAAAAGATAGCAGGAAATAAAAATCAGGATTAGAATAGGGGAAATGCTTATTATGAGAATCCTTAATTATTTCAGGATGATTTTGTATGTTTACACATGAACTTAAAAGAAATTGTTGACGAAATCATTCAGGTCAACAACCCGTCAAAACATAAATCTGCACTCGATATTTTTCGCTTATTAGATAATAACCGGAAACTCTTTTTAAAAGAGTTGGATAAAGATGATTTTATCCCATTAGTAAACGGCTTCGAAAAATTATCCTATGCTGATCCTAAAGATTATTCTACAACTTCCTATCTTAATGATTATGAGCGGTTATACGGTTCTTTACTGTATCAGATTAACAAAATTGTTTAATAATATCCCTCTGTTAAAACACAATAAATAGTATATTTAATCGTTTTATAAAACATTGAGAAAACTCTCTACATACCTCTTTATTTTAATAAGTGCTTCTTTATTTTCCCAAATAGGAGGCTACAAAACATTTAGCTTTTTAAGTTTACCCATTCCTGCACGCTCTAATGCCCTGGGAGGGGCGTCTATCGCTATTTGGGATGCCGATGTTAATTTAGGCTACAGTAACCCTGCATTATTGAGCCCTGCTTCGGCCAAGCAACTGTCCTTTAACCATGTTAATTTTGTATCCGATTTAAACCATGGTAATTTTTTATATGCCCATCAACTAAACAAATTTGGTACTCTGGGCCTTGGTTTGCAATATTTCAGCTATGGTAAATTTGATGGAAGAGATGAATATGATTTGCAAACAGGTACTTTTAAAGCGGCCGATTATTCTTTTAACATCAGTATTGCAAAGCCAATAGATAAGGATAGTACCTTATCTATTGGAGTTACCTTAAAAACCATTTACTCTCATTACGAATCTTACTATTCATTTGGTAATGCATTTGATGTAGGATTAACTTACCATACTAAAAAACAATTTACAGCCTCGCTATTGGCAAAAAATTACGGGAAGATCTGGAAACCTTATACAACAAGAGGAGGAAGTGAACCATTACCTTTTGATTTGCAACTGGGAATCAGCAAAAAAGTGTCCAAAGCCCCCTTCAGGGTTATTGTACAATATGATCAACTCTTAAAATGGGATCTCACCTATACCAGTAATTTAAATCAAACTACTTCATCAGATCCGTTCTCAACTACTCCAACCGTTAAAACCGACAAACAGATCAGAAACGAAAAAATAACAAAAGGCCTTGATAAATTCGGAAGACATATTACCATTGCTACCGAAATTATTTTGGGTAAAAACTTTTATATAAGAGTAGGGTACAATTTCAGAAAAGGCAAGGAAATGTCGTTACCGGATAAAAAAGTAGTAAATGGCTTAGCGGCCGGCTTCGGAATTAAGATCTCCAAATTTCATTTCAACTATGCGTATTCCAAATATGCATTAAACGGAAACGCTCACACCTTTGGTATCACTACCAATTTCAATTATTTTAGTAAAAAATAAATAATACCCTTGTTAAGTTCATTTATTGTTAATTTTTAAGATAACTTTGTCCCATGAGTCATTTTAATGTTCGTGTATATGGTATTTTAATTAATGATAATAAGTTATTAGTATCCGACGAATTTATTAAAGGGAACAACATTACAAAACTTCCCGGTGGTGGCCTTGAGTTTGGAGAAGGGACGATTGACTGCGTGATTCGTGAATTTAAAGAAGAATTGAACCTGGATATTGAAGTGATTTCCCATTTTTATACCACCGATTTCTTTGTTAACTCAGCATTTAGTATCAATAGCCAGGTAATCAGTATTTATTATAAAGTAAAAGCCAAAAGTAATTTTGGATTTAAAACTTCCGAAAAAATATTTGATTTTTCAAAAAAAGTGGAAGGGGCTCAATCGATGAGATGGGTTCCGTTTGATACACTTTCCGAAAATGATTTCACCTTTGTTATTGATAAACGTGTAGCCGATATGCTTAGTGGTAACTAAGCTCTTATTTTAATTCTAATTCAGGCTCAGTAGTGTTTTCAGCATTCAAATTACTTGATGATGCCTGTATGGTAGGTATTTCCTCATAAGTAGATTTTTTACGTCTCCTTGGAGAAACAGGAATAACAATTATTTTCTTTTTTTGAACAGCTAAAATAACAGGCTTTTCAACAAGAGTTTCAATGGCTTTTTGTTTTACGGGGGGAGAAGCTACTACCGTTTTTTCTTCTTTTTTTGGTTCAGGATTTTTTACAACAGCTGCAACAGATGGCATTATAGCAACCTTGGTTTCTGCAGGTTTTGAAGGAGGAGCAGATGTTACAGTTTCTTTTTTTACAGGTGTAGCAATAGTCGATGGCTTCGCTTTTTGAGGAGCAGGTATTAAAGGCATTTCTTTAATCACCGTATCTTTTTTCTTAAAGTCAACAAAACTAAATAACATAGCAGATAAACCACCAATTAAAACAATAAAAATAGCCGGTACAATCACCGATCGGCTAATAGCAAAATTTATTTTAGGAGTAAATGTATGTAGCTGTGATTTAGTTTCTGTTACCACCGTTTGTTCAAACCGATCCCATGCTGCTGAATCAAATTCAAGCTCAGCGTCCTGCATCAGTAGTCTGATCTGGCGTTCATCTAATTCATAACTAAATTGGCTGCTCATCTTTTTCCATTTTTAAATTTTTCTCAATAGATTTTTGCAAATTAAATCGTGCTTTTTCCAGGTTGGATTTTATAGTTTGAACACTCGTTTCAAGCAATTCCGACATAGATTCAAGCGTATAATTATCGATAACATGTAAATTAAAAACTAATCTTTGAGAGGGGACTAATTGTTGAATAGATTTCAATACAACATCTTCAGAAATGTTTTTAAGATCGATTAGCTGATTATCAAGAAACAAATCGTACGTTGTTTCTTTATTTTCTACAGCTCTTACGGTGCTGGCAACATAGTATTCGTTCCTGATACTTTTGATGTGTTTTACCGTAAAGAAGATAAATTCGGTTTTTACAAATTCTTCTAAAGTATATTTCTTTTGAGATTTGTACGCATTCAGGTGGTTAAAAACATGACCAAACCCATTTAGAATAATTTGAGAGGACTGGGATTTACTTTTTGAATAACGGAGAGAAATATAAGCTAATTTACTGTAAAATAATTCAAAAAACTGCTTTTTAGCGGTTTGATCATTTTTTAAACACGCCGATATAAGTTCAGATTCAGACATGAATTGTTAGTTTATATGAATTTGTACGGATTTTAACATAAAAAGTTACAATTTAGTGAATAAATCATATATATTGTCGATAATATTTGTTTTTTGTCTGACGAATGAAAAAATAGAGAAGATTAGTCGTTCAACAAATTGACCTTATCGGTATAATTAACAGGATATTTTCTCTTAATAAAAAACTTTCCCGCTTTTAAATTTCCATTAAGTTTAATGGTACCCGAACGCCCCGAGTTAATAATATTAAATACATCCAGCATCGTCAAATTCTCCAAATTGGTATGTAGCTTAAACGCATAAGTTTTTTCGCTGTTAGGGCCTATATGCACCCGTTTATTAAGCCTGGCTTTACCAAGTTTGGTATTATTATAAATAATATCAAATTCAGATGGATAAATAGAAAAACCTGTGGTGTTGGGGTTTTTAATACTCAACTGAATTTCACCGTCAATTTCAGAAATGGTGATTTTATGAATGGTAAAGCTTTCAACTTTATGAATGCTAATTTCCTTCATATTGTGGCAAGAAACAAGAACGAGGGTGATTGCAACTAAGAGGTAATGTTTTAAGTTTTTCACGATGTAGTATAAAGATAGGGTGTAAAAATAAAAAGACTGTTCGTTATAAACGAACAGTCTTTCTTAAATTAAATTAAAAAGGATTAATCAATAAACACTTTTTTAGTAGTTTGAGCTTTATCGGTTGTTACTTTAATAATAACAATTTGATTGTGAATACCTTTGAAATCAAGGAATACCAGGTTATTTGTTCCTTCAATTTCTTTGTTTTCTATAATTTGTTGTCCCATTACATTGTATGCAGAGATGACAGAATGAGTGTCTTTTTCAAAAGCTGTTTTTACAAAAGCACCATCACCATTTTGACCAATAATAACTGAGTTATCAGTACTATTTAGCGAATTAACAGCTGTTGCCGTGGTATTGTCATAACAGATAGTTAATTCAAAACGTGGAGCAGAAGTAGTATCAGCGATTGTACATACATAAGAGCTGTTTCTTAAGTCATGATTAATATTCAACAATTTATCTTTTAAAATAACACAAGCATTTGCCGGTAAATTTTCAATTTCTAAAGGAGAAATAGTGTACTGAGCAGTTGCTTTTACTTTAACTAAAACAGGAATTACCGTATTTGGAGATTGAATAAGGGGTAAACTGTTAATTGAATAATCTTCGTTTAAGCTTTTTGTAGAGATAGTCGTATATAAGGAGTAAGGACCAGGGAAGCCTGCATATCCAGGAGTTACAAATATTTTATGAGCATCCAGTTTACCATCAAAATGTGTGGTGGCATTAGAGTGGAAACGAAGTGCCGTTTCATCAGACTCGCCACCCGCACCTTGTACTTTTAATCTGAATACAGTACCAATAGTAGAAGCTGATTTTAATAGAGGATTAGAGCCTGTATTTGCGTTGATTTTTGCAGCTTCCGTGAAATTTAAAGTCGTGTTGGCTGTAGCCTCTACATAAAAACCTTGCCCCATAGGAATAGTATTGGTAATACCTGTAGCCCCACCAGGGCTTGCTACACCACCTACATATTGAGTAGTAGCTTCCAAATCAGGATTGTAAACATAGATCGCATCATTAAGATTACTGCTTGCTGCTAAAACTGTTGCCCAGGAAATTGGAGAAGCATATGGATTAGATACTAAATTACTTCCGGGGGTTGTACCACCTGCTGAATGAGTTAAACTAACAGAAACAGGGCCTGTTACAACACTACCTGAGGTTAACCACTTAATATCGTTGGTATTGGTAAAGCCATCTCCTAAGTATAACCAGTATCCAACCCCTTCAACTAAAGGAGAAACGCTGGTTAATTCAAAATATTCAGATCCGCCGCTACCAGGCTCATCATAACCTTGAATAGATACAAAACCATAATCAGTACTTGGGTCATTACCACAACCTACGCAAGTCATAGGAATTCCTGCAGCATCCCAGTTGGAAACAGATAAACCTGAAACACCGCTTGGGCCTGTTACTGTCCATCCTGTAGCACCACTTTTAGCAAAAGTTTCAACTTTTAAATTCCCGGTTACGGTTGCAGTACCCCCAATTCTACTAATTCTTCCTTTTAAGGCATTGGTTGATTTTAAAGTCAGAAAGTTATTAAGATCGATAAACCCGTCTAACACCGATACGCTATCCGTGATTTCAAGGTCATTTCCTACAGTCATAAAAGCAGTAGCGGAATTTAAAGTTAATACTTTCAAAGACCGTGTTACAGAACTGGTTTGATCCATAAATAAAGCGGATTGTCCAAATCCTGAGATATCAATTGAGCCATTTATAATAAAAGAGGAACTAGTCGATCCTCTTATAAACCCATCCGTTTCTGAGTAAGGAAATCTAGTGTCAGAGGTGGGATCCATCGTTAAAGTATGTCCGTTTAAATCAATACCTCCTGAGTTTTGACCTAAATAGCCACCGGAAATAGTTAAGTCAGTTCCAAGAGAAAAATAGGCAGTTGTATTACCAAAAGTAATATCAATAAAATTAATTACAGGCGATACTCCGGTGAAATTAAGGGTTCCTACACTAGCAACTTGAGCACCTGTAAAATTAATTCCTGAAGTATTTGTAGATGTGATACGCCCGGTACCTGTAATAGTTGCATCCAGATTTAACGTGTTACCATTTAAAGATAACGTTTGCCCTGCATTAATATTCAAATTTCCGTAAACATAAATCTGAGAGTTCATGATCGCATTTAGATTTATGGTCAAATTACCATAATTTAAAGGAAGAACAGTTGCTCCGGAAGCATTATAAATAACTGTACTACTCGCTGCAAGGTTACCAAATGTAGCGATGCCACCTACTTTTGATAAAGTCAGGGTAGCAGTATTCATAACATCTACAGTAGCATTACTAATAATTCCTCCACCCGAAATAGTTATATTAATGGGAGTGATACCATCTCCAATAACAACCGTTTGTAAGGCATTAAGATTGAAGTTATTCGTGTGGGTAAATGTTACACGGTTAACAATATGGTAGATGTTGGTGCCGGCGTTAAAGTTAGAAGGTGCCGTACCTGTACCATCTGTATTAGTTCCCCATGTAGCGAATGTTGTGAAAAGACCAGCACTCTTAGAATAGTAGTCTGTAGCCATTAATAGGTTACCGGACATGCCAATACCTAAAATGATAATTAATACTAAGTAAATTCTTTTCATAAAAAATGTATTTAAATTTGTAAAGTAAATGTAACTTAATCCTTTCAAATTACCAAATATTAACGACCAACATTTATGCCATTTTACCTTAAAAATTTTATTGTTTATAAGTCGTCGGCAGGTAGTGGAAAAACATTTACATTGGTAAAGGAATATTTAAAACTTGCCTTACAACATAAAAACAATTTAGCAAATGCCTACAAGGGCATACTGGCTATCACATTTACGAATAAGGCTGCCTCAGAAATGAAATGGCGGATTATTAAAGCACTTAAAGACATTGCTTCGGATACAAATCCAATGCTTTCAGAAATGATTTCTACAGAATTGGAAATTGAGAAAGCAGATTTGAAATCAAGAGCAGAAAATGTGTTAACAAGTATTTTGCATAATTATTCTGACTTCTCGATCGGCACCATCGATAGTTTCACTCATCGAATCATCAGAACGTTTGCCATAGATCTTAAACTTCCTGTTAATTTTCAAATCGAAACCGATTCGGATACTGTATTTAAAAAAGTGATCTCTATTCTTATTAATAATTTAGGGAAAGATAAATTGATCACCGACTACCTGGTACAGTATTCAATGGCGCAGGTGGAGGATAATAAAAACTGGGATCCTGAAATAACACTGATAGATTTTATTAAAGAAATTCATAAGGAAGGAGTTACCGATCGTATTGCGTTGTTAAGCAAATATGAAATTTCTGATTTTGAGCTGATTAAAAAACGGTTACTTGTTTTTATTAAAGAATACAATGATGTTCTTAAAACCAATGGTACAAATGGTTTAAAGCTTATTCAGGATAGAGCCATTGGCGCTGAAACTCTCGCGGGAGGGAATAGCGGCATCTATAATTTATTTGTTAAACTGGCAGAACTTAAAGAAACAACTGCAACCGAATTATATAAATCTACTGTTCTTAAAACATTAACGGAAGATAAATGGTACTCGGCCAAAGCTACTGCCCCAGATAAAGCAGCTATTGATTCTGTTAAGGAAGAATTAAAAAAAATAGCGTTGGACGTATTGGGATATGTTCAAAAACACCAGCAGCGTTACACCGTATTTAAGCTCATTTACAAAAATATTTATGCTATGGGCCTTATCAATGAGTTGGCCAAGCTTACCGCAGAATATAAACTGGAGGAAAATGTATTATTTATATCTGAATTTAATGAACGTATTTCTGAAGTTGTAAATAATGAGCCTACGCCTTTTATTTTTGAGAGGTTAGGAGATAAGTACAAGCATTTTTTATTAGATGAATTTCAGGATACATCCGCGATGCAATGGCAAAATATGTTGCCACTTATTGATAACTCTTTAGGGAACGGAAATTTGAATTTAATTGTGGGTGACGGCAAACAATCGATTTACCGCTGGCGAAATGCAGACGTAGAACAGTTTGTAACTCTTCCTGCTATCAATAGCAGGCATAAAAATGAACTATTATTAGAACGGGAAGAATCCCTGATCCGGAATTTTGAAGAAAATGTATTGAGTAAAAATTACCGCAGTCAATCTGTTATCGTTGATTTTAATAACTCATTGTTCGAACATTTATCGGAAACTATTTTACATGAAGGATTAAAAAAAATATACCATCAGCAAAAGCAGGAACATAAAGAAAATGACCAGGGCTTTGTAAGTATGGATTTTCCTGAGCCGGCAGAGGAAGATGTAGATGCTGTAAACATAAACTTTATATTAAAATACATACAGCAAGCGATTGATGATAACTACGAGTACAGCGACATTTGCATCATTATCAGGCAAAACAGGCATGGTAACACCATTGCTAACTATTTAATTGAAAAAGGTATTCCTGTAGTATCCTCAGAATCATTGTTGCTTAATAATTCCGAAGAAATAAATGTATTGATCTCATTTTTAAAATACCTCTCCAACCAAAAAGATCTTGTAGCAGCTTCGGTGGTGGTTAATTATTTATACAGTAAACAGTTGTTTAATGAAGAGCAATATGTAGTGTATTTGAGAGCCTTAAATGTTTCAAAAACAAAAACGTTACTGAGCATATTGAATGAGAGTGGTATAAAAACAAATACGGTTAAATTAACTTCTTCTAATTTATTTGATAGTTGCCTGGAAATAATAAACCTCTTAACCCTGAGTGAGCATAATCCTCAATACGTTCGTTTTTTTTTAGATGAAATTCTTTCTTTTCTTCAGGGGAATACGTCTAATATTTCTTTATTTTTAGATTGGTGGGAAAGACGGTCAGAAAAAGCTTCTGTCATTATTCCTGAAGGGATTAATGCGGTAAATATTATGACTATTCATGCTTCCAAAGGATTGGAGTTTCCCGTTGTGATAACCCCTTTTATAGCCTGGGAGATAGAAAAGCCTCAGTCTATCTGGGTAGACATTCAGGAAGAAGGAATTGAACTGCCCATTGCTTTGATTAATACGACAAAGGCTATAGATGGCACCATTTACCAACCACTTGCCGAAAAGGAACGCCAGCAACAAGCCCTTGATAGTTTAAATATGTTATATGTGGATTTTACGCGGGCGGTAGAAAGATTACATATTATATCTCCGAAACAAAAAAAGGAAACCAAAAAAAATGCACATGCCTGGTTATATGAGTTTGCCAAAACACAAGCCGGGTTTGATACAGATCATTTGTATGTTGGGTCTCCTGAAAAAAAGAATTTAAACAACGAACATAAAAAAGGACTTGAGCAATTAACGAATAAAACCATTGTATTTGGGCAGAATGAAGAGGTGATTAAAATAAAAGGTTCATCCTCTTATAACTCTAGTGAAGAAGTAAGTAAAGCAAGGGAATATGGAATCCTGGTACATTATATTCTTTCTCAAATAAAAACAAAGGAGGATGTAGATGTGGTGATGATACATGCGATTCAATCGGGTGATATTTCAGAAAAGGAAGCACATGAAATACTTGTTAGTATTAAAGCACTGCTATCTATTCCTACTATTTCCTCTTATTTTGAGGAGGGAGCAACTGTTAAGAATGAATTAGAGATACTAACGGAAACGGGTGAGATTTTAAGGCCTGACAGAGTAGTTGTATCAGGTAATGATGCTGTGGTAATAGATTATAAAACAGGAAAGAAACATGCATCGAAATACCATAATCAAATGAAAGATTATGAACTGGCTTTACTTAAGCTGGGCTATACATCCGTTAAAAAGATCTTGTTGTATATTCATGAACAGGAAGTAGAACTCTTAGGGTAAATTTTAAACAAGCTTATAATAAAACAAAGAAGCCCCGAAAGTTAATCTTCCAGGGCTTTTTCATTAATTAAAATGAATTACTGTTTAATAATTCTTCCCACTTTCAGTGTTTTAGAAGAGTTGGATATTTTATAAATGTAAATACCATTATCTAATTTAGAAGTGTTGATCGAATTTGATTCTTTATTCAATTTTTCAGAGATCACTAATTTTCCTATCGCATCATATATGTCTACAGTTGCATTTACCAAATTATCAGGGAACGCAATTGTGACGAATCCGAAATTAGGATTGGGGTATAAACTAATTTCACCTGCGCTTAACTCATTAATACCGGCACATAAATTAACGGTTACGCCAACGGATGATTTTGCCGTACAGGTTCCGTTACTTACTGTTACCGTATAATTAGTAGTAACTGTAGGTGTTACAGAAACAGATACTGTATTAGCACTAACAGGCGACCATGTGTAATTCGTCACACTTGTTGAAGCCGTTAACACAGCATTTTCTCCAACACAAATCACAGATGCAGATGCCATTGCCAAAACAGTTGGACTAGGATTTACAATGACACTTGCCGTGTTAGTTACTGAACAATTGTTGGAAGAAGAAATTAATGTATAGGTCGTATTAGCCGTTGGAGTCACAACAGCAGTGGCTGTGTTTATGCCTCCCGGTGTCCAGATATAATTTGTAGCGGTACCGGTGGTTGTTAAAGTAGCCGATTTACCTGAACAAATTGAACTTGATACCGGATTTACCGTTACCGTAGGATATGCATTTACCGCAACAGCAACTGTTCCGCTAATAGCGCAGCTTGTTACCGTATTGGTAATAACAGCCGAATAAGTAGTAGAAATGGTAGGATTTGTAGTGGCGCTCGCTGTAGAAGCAGAGAAACCGCTTGGAGAAGATGTCCATCCATATGTATAATCGCTTACAGTCATAACGCTGGAGGTGCTTACAGAAGCTTCTGAAAAGTTAGTAGCAGAACCGGAGCAGATGACACTTGGCGTAATAGAAATATTTAAGTTTAAAGGAGCTTCTTTAATATTCACCGAACTTGTGGATGTATTAACGCAGCCATTTACAGAGTTAGAGGCATTAACGGTATAAGTATTATTTCCTGTTGAATTACTTTTTACATATAATTGATTAGCAGTACCACCTGCATAAGGGATAGTAGCTGCAGCATCTGTAAATAAATGGGTAGTTGGCGACCAGATATAAGAATCAAAATTGGAGGCTGTAGAGGTAATACTTAAAGTAGCTGTCTGGCTACCTCCGCAAATGGAGGATGGAGCTGTTACACTTAGAGTAGGGATAGGTATAACGGTAGCCGTAATGGTTGAGCGTGGACTTTCACAAGCTGCTGCAACCTGCCAGTTATAAAAGAAATTATAATTAGCCGGAGTAGAATTCCCGGTAATAGATACAATTCCCAATTGAGTGTAAGGATAACTTACACCGCTGTTATCTCTGTATAAACCGGTTACTCCACCTGTCATAGATAAACAATTTAAGCGGTAGTTACTGCCCGGAGTAATGCTGAAGTTTAAAGGAACTGTATTCACGGTAGCTCCTGTTGTAACCGTTACTGTGGCCGTTTGCAAAGTTACACCTGTAGAACTTTGTAACGCAACCACAACAGATCCAGTTCCTGTACCGGCAGCATATACATCTACTGATGATAAGGTGAAATTAGAAATCGCATCAAAAATTAAATAATTTCCCGGAGGAAATGCTGTCCCCGTTGTACCAGGCTTACCAACCGAATAAGTTGATATGGCACCTTCTGCAGAAGCATAATAGTTTGTAGTTGTACTTAAACTTGGTGTTACATAAACGGTTCCTGTACTGATAGGATAACCACCAAAAGAATTATTATACCATAAAATAGTTGCACCTGAACCGGTAGTTGCCGTCAATGTAATGCTTCCTGTTCCGCACAGAGAGCCTGAACTGGTGCTGGTAACATTTGGAGAAATACATGGAGTGCTATAAATTAAGGGTGAAGACCAGGTACTTATTCCTCCGGCACCACAATTTGCTCTTACATAAAATGCATAACTGGTTGCCGGGGTTAAGCCTGAATTTGTAAATGAAGTAACTGTAACACTTCCAGTTGGAGTTGTAGAAGCATTTGGTGCAGTTAAAGGGGTTGGACCATAATATATTTCCCAGTTTGTTTCACTTCCGCCTGCAACCCACGAAACATTGACGCTATTAGAAGTAACACCGGAAACGGTTAGCGATGATGGAGTAGGGCAATTGGATAAGGTCGTAAATACATAGGCAGCTGTCCAGGTACTTAAATCGCCTGCACCACAATCTGTTTCTACATATACCGAATACGTAGTAGAGCCGGTTAAACCGCTTACTGCTGTAGAAAGGGTAGGCGCGGCAACTGTACCACTACCCGTAAGACCTATAGCGCCACTTCCTGCAGCACCGCTTGTTCTTACTTCCCATTTATAATTAACAGGAGTACCGCCACTTGGTGTAAGCCATGCAATATTAACAGAGTTATTGGTAACAGTATTAGCCGAAAGCCCTGAAGCAGGTATACAGGTAGGACCAAGCTCTATTTTAAATTCATCTACGCCAATACCGTTGGTACTTGCGCGTGAGCCCTGTACTATCGCGAAGAATTGTCCACCGGTATTAAAGCTTGTAGGAATTGTCACAATATAATTATACCAGCCTGCAGATGCCACAACAGGCGTTTTACTCATCATAGGGAATACTTTAAGCAATTGTGTTGCCCCTGTTAAATTAGGAGAGGTGTTTAAATATAAAACGATACTATCGTTAGGACCACTGTTACCGGGAACGGCTCTGTATATCCACATATTTACTTGCGTTGGCACAGTTCCTACAGCAGTTAAATCAAAAGGAGGACTGATCAATAAGGCATTGGAAACACTTCCTGAAATGCCTATAAAACGGCTTCCTGCATAAGGCGATGCAACAGCACCATTATTTGCACTGGTTATCCAGTTAGAGGTTCCTGTAATTAAAGAGGATGACCAGCAGGTAGGGAATGTTACGTTATCAAAGCTTTCTAAATAAGGAATAGAAGTGTAAGCATTACACAAGGTGGTGAAGTTAACTGTATTTGAAAAAACAGCACATACAGTACCACCCATCGCCGCTACACGGTATTGGTAATTGGTTGAAGCAATTAAGCCTGTAATAGAAGCAGATGTTACTGCATAAGGATTACCTGGAGCATTAAGCCATGTTCCGGAGCTGGCATCTTTGTATTGCACAGAATAACTGGTAGCACCGGAAAGTGTATTCCAGTTTAAGAGAGCCGATGTATTGTTAACAGGCGATGCATTGGTTGCTACAACGCCGGGACAGCTTGAAACTAAAGAAATATTATCCACAGCCGCCGGAGGATTTGTACCTAAAGTGTTATTATTAAGCCATTCAAATACTAATCTAAAAGAAGTTCCTGCAAGAGATGCCGGTAATGTAATACTGGTAGTAGTCCAGGTTGGCTGTAAAAGATAAGCACCGTATTGAGTTCTTCCTACTCCAGCTGTAATATTTGCGCTGACCGTTGGAGTAAATGCAGTGGATGTAGTCCAAACTTTCATTTGATCATTCGCAGATTCTCCCATACCCATCCAGCTGAATGTTAATTTAATATTGGTTTCTCCTGCCGGTATTGTCACATCTCTGTAAAAATGCGACCTTGACAGTGCTGTAATATCATAAGTATGAGTGGTGGCAGATAAAGTGTTGGTAATATAAGCTGCATTAGTTCCTGAAAAACCGGCAGTAGCATTGGTGCCTACAGTCCAGTAATTTGGAAGACCAGAGGTAGATGTCCAATTATTTGCAGCGAAAGTGGAGCCGCTTTCAAAGCCTCCATCAGTAGTCGGGTTAATAATAGTTGTTTGGGCAAACCCGGAAAAGCATAACGTTGTTATAATGAAAATACTTAGTAGGAATTTGTTCATAAAATTTTTATTTAAGGTTTAATTATTCAAAAATACGAATAAAACGATGAAATGGTCTAGCTATTTTGCATACCCATCGATTTATTAATCTAATTCAATTTATATGCCACATATTATTAGACCCACAAAACCAACCGTTCTATTTCGAATGTTTGTCTATACATCTATACTAAAACAATAATTTATTGAAAATTTCATATTGGAAACTTGAATTTCAAAAAAAGTTTCCTAAGTTTACATCGGTTTTTAACAAATGATATTTCGTTTAACATGAGTTTATTTTAAAAAGCCTGATAATTTGTATTTAAGAGAAACAATAATATAGGTAACACGTCGTTGTTGACTTGCAACACCGGACAAAAAATTAATTTATATGAAAAAAATAAGCTTTTTACTACTAGTGCTATTTGCTAAAACAGTTTTATCGCAGGATAAAGCCACTGTAAGCGGGTATTTAAAAGACGGGAAAAATGGAGAGTCACTTATTGGCGTTACGGTATATAAGAAAAATTCGCAGATTGGTTCGAGTACCAATGCCTATGGTTTTTATTCTTTAACCCTGCCAAAAGGAAATGACACCCTCGTTTTTTCATTTATTGGTTATAAAACGATCATGTATCCTATAACTCTGAATTCGAACCACACCGTTAACATCGAATTAAAAGAAGAGGAAACTGATTTGGATGAAGTACTGATTACTTCAGAAAAAGAAGATGTGAATGTTAAAAGCATGGATATGGGAACCACCAAGCTTGATATTAAACAGATTAATAAAATTCCGGCGTTATTAGGAGAAGTGGATATTGTAAGGGCTATTCAGCTATTACCTGGTGTAACCACGGTAGGTGAAGGCGCCAGCGGTTTTAATGTAAGGGGTGGAAATGTGGATCAGAATTTAATTTTATTGGATGAAGCTCCCGTATATAATTCATCTCATCTTTTTGGTTTCTTTTCGGTATTTAACCCGGATGCTGTAAAGGATGTGAAGCTTATTAAAGGAGGAATTCCTTCTCAGTATGGTGGCAGGGTTTCTTCTATTTTAGATATCCGTATGAAAGAAGGTAACAGTAAACAACTGTCAGTGAATGGCGGTTTAGGAACAATCTTCAGCCGGTTAAGTATTGAAGCTCCTATCATTAAAGATAAAATGAGTTTTATTGTTGCGGGAAGAAGAAGTTATATCGACGCTTTGGTTAAGCCTTTCGTTAAATCATCTAATCCTATTAAGGGATCACAGTTTTATTTTTATGACCTTACTGCAAAAATCAATTACCGTATTGATGATAAAAACACCGTATTTGCCAGTGGTTATTTTGGGAAGGATGTATTTGGAGCTACCGTATTTAGTTTTAACTGGGGTAATGCCACAGGAACACTAAGATGGAACCACGTATTTAACAGTAAGTTATTTATGAATGTGTCTACGTTTTACAGTAATTACAATTACCAGTTGCAGTTTAAAACAAACAACTCCGACCAGGCTTTTAAATGGACCAGTAATATTGTTAACTATAGTATAAAACCTGATTTCACTTATTATCTCAATAGTAAGAATACAGTACGTTTCGGCCTTCAGTCGATGTTATATGATTTTATGCCTTACAAAGCTATTATTTCTTTTAATGACGGAACAAAAACCAATTTAGTTTCAGAAAAACGTTATGGCCTTGAAAATGCGGTATACGTTGGAAACGAACAAAAAATACTACCTCGCTTAACTGCAGAATATGGTGTACGCTTAAGTATGTATAGTTTAATAGGTAATGGTTCGGCGTACTATTTCAGGGATACAACAGCTAATACGCCTTTACCGTTTGATCATGAAAAAAAATACAGCCAGGGACAGATCATTAAAACCTATGTAACACCTGAACCACGCTTTTCATTAAATTATGTACTTAATTCTAAAAGCTCTATAAAAGCCAGTTATAACCGAATGGCTCAGTATTTACAATTAATCAGTAATACAGCAGCGAGCACACCGTTAGATGTATACACACTTGCAACGAACAATTTAAAGCCTCTCATTGCAGATCAGGGAAGTGTAGGTTATTTTAGGAACTTTAAAGATAATATGTTTGAAACGTCTGTTGAGGTATATTATAAATACATGCAAAACCAGATGGATTATGTAGATAATGCGGATCTGTTTATTAATTCTAAAGTGGAGTCACAATTAATACAGGGATTGGGCAGGGCTTATGGAGCAGAATTTTACATTAAAAAGAATAAAGGGAAAATCAAAGGATGGATCAGTTATACTTTAAGTAAAACTGAGCGTTTAGTAAGAGGTATCAGTAATGATAACTGGTTCTATAGCCGTTATGACAGAACACATTGTTTAAATACGAGCGTAAATTATGATATTACCAAGCGTTGGAATATTTCTGCCAATTTTGTGTTCTTAAGTGGTACACCTGCTTCGTTCCCTAATACTAAAATTCAAATCCAGAATTATAACATCCCTTATAATACAGATAATATCAGGAACAATTACCGTATCACACCTTACCATCGTTTGGATATAGGAGCAACGTATGCTTTTAAAAAGAACGAAAGAAGACGTTATAAGCAATTCCTTGTGATAAGTGTTTACAATGTTTATAACAGACGTAATGCATTTAGTATTTATTTTAGAACAAAAGACGGGCAACCAAACCAAACAGAAGCTGTAAGGTATTCGGTGATTGGTTCATTTGTTCCTGCATTAACGTATAATTTTAATTTCTAAAAAATAGTAGTATATGAAATCATTAGTAAAAATTATAGTATTTAGTTGTTTAGCACTTTCATTTGCTTCCTGTCAAGATGTTGTTCAGGTTAAACTGGATGAAGGATCTAAATTATATGTAGTTGATGCGTTTGTAAATAGCCTGCGTACAGATCAAACCATTAAGATAACAACCAATTCAAATTATTTCAGTAGTACCGCCCCTACAGGTGTTTCCGGCGCTAATGTGGTATTAACCGATCTTACGGATAATAAGCAATACTCCTTTATTTATACGAGTAACGGAAATTACGTTTATACATTATTGCCCACTGATACCCTTGCTAAAGTAAATCATCTGTATGCTTTAAATGTAACGATTGATGGAAACGTATATACGTCTTCCACCACTCAGAAACGTTATTGTTCTATCGATAGTATTAATGTAACCCTTAATGATAACAGCGTTGGTTTCGGTCAGCAATCCAAAGACACTTCCTACTTATGTATCCTGTTTGCTAAAGATAAAGCGGATGCTACTGCTGATTATTATTGGATAAAAACGTTTAGAAATGATACGTTATTTTCTGATGCGTCTGACCTTAATTTGAATATTGACGGTACAGGAGGAGAGATTACCAATGCTCCTGAAGATTCATTGGATTTTACAGCACCGAGCACTTTACTGGGGTTTAAAAAATATAGAAGGCATGATAAATGCAGGGTAGAAGTACATTCCATCATGCGTAATACCTATAATTTCTTTACACAGGCGCAAACTCAGATTAACAATGGTGGTTTATTTGCCACAACGCCTGAAAATGTAAAAACAAATATTGTAACTCCCAATGGAACAACAAAAGCTGTAGGATGGTTTAGCGTAGCTTCGGTTGCTACAAAAAGTGTGGTAGTGAAATAATCTAACGATAGATTAGTTTCATCATTTCCTCATCTTTTTTATATACATCAATGTATAATTTTAAACCGGTACTATCTGCATGTGCGGTATAATAGCGTACGTAAATAGGAAGTTGTTTTCTTAAGTTTAATTTGCGTTGCTCTTGTTTTGCAAAATACACCTGTAAACTATCGTGTGTGTAATGTACACTATCATCTCTTATCAGGAAATCGGCAAACTCAGTGAACTTTTCTAAACGCATACAGCCATGGCTTTGTGCCCTGGAGCTTGTTTTAAAATAACGCTTGGAGTTTGTATCATGTAAATATACGCCGTAGGGGTTATTGAAATTAAATTTCACCACTCCTAAACTGTTTTCTTCTCCTATGCGCTGCCTGAACCTTACCGGTAAATACTCTTTCGTGTATTTTCTCCATGGAACTTTGGTATAATCTAATACCTGATCATTTGCCCCTAATACTTCAAAATTCTTTTTTCTGATATAAGTTGTATCTCTTTGTACGGCCGGTAAAATTTCTTTAGTAGCGATACTTACAGGTACATTCCAATAAGGATAAATAAGCATATTGGTGATCTTGCTTTTTAAAACAGGTGTTTGTGTTTCGGGTTTTCCACAAACAATGGCCGATTGCATCACAACTGTATCTTTTTCGAAAACCGTTAACCAAAATGCAGGGATGTTTATAAATACATAACGGTCAGGGAATTTATCTTCCCAACGCCATCGTTCCATGGCCATGCTAATTTGTTTAATCACTTTTTCCCTGTTATAGGTTAATGCCTGTTTGGTATACTTCCCTAACTTACCATCAGGTTGTATGAACCATTTTTTTTGTAATTTATCCAGGGCTTTTGCCATTTTCAGGCTATCTGAAGAAGTACTTAAGGTATCGTAAAAGCCTTGTTTAATAAGGTTTTTTACAATTAGATCGCTTTTAACAAGCGAATCTTTTTGAGATATGAAAGGAATAGAGTCCAGTTCATACAACTGAGCATTATTTAAGATAGTTGCCAGCTCGTGTTTTAGCATTCTGTAATTGTAGTTCTTAGGCTCAAGAGAATCAATGGCAGCTTTTATATTTTTGGTTGTATAACCAGCCCATAAAACGCTATCCCAATCTTTATTTAATTTATTAAAGTTGGTTTGGAGTAATAAACTATCCGGGTAAAAACGGCCTTTATTTACGTGAGCCCCAAATAAAAAATAGGCATCACTTAACAACAAATCGGCTTTTACCAAAGAAGTTACATTAATGTATTTTTTATTGACATTGATCGAATCGATATGATTTTTGATGATAGGTAAATGATAATCTTTAGCATAAAGCCCATAATATTCACTTTGCAATAGGAGCTTATATAAGCTGTCTCCACCTGCATTTAATTTGGATTGATTGAACCAGATCAATTTACCGGCATATTTAGTTTTGAAATAGCGATAGCTGTTTAGCTTTATAGAATCTATTTCTATAATAGTATCATTAACCAGATAGGATTGGAGTAAATGAGTGACTTCTTTCTCCAGATCTTGTGGAGTGTTCACTTTAACAATTTTCCCTTCAGGTTTATCAGAACAGGAAACTAAAAACAAATTTAAAAGTAGTATAAAAAAACAAAGCCTCATCTTGAGTAAAGATAAGGCTTTGTTGTGAAGTGAGAAATAAAAGATTATTTGCTGACGTTAAATTTACCTGTATGGATTACCTGGTTATCTTTTCCCAGTATACTGTAAAGGTAAATGCCGTCATTTAAAAACGATACATTTAATTTTGTTTTTTCACCTTCAAATAATTCAGAAGCGACATTTTTTCCTGTGATATCATATACCATTACTTTAGCAGCTTCTGTTTGAGCTGTACTGAAAGTAACAGAAGAAGATGCAGGATTAGGATATACAGAAACAGAACTGCTGTTTACTTTAGATTCTTTGATCCCAACTGTAAGATAATCTTTTTGTAACGTAGTAATAGTTTGAGTACTTGTGCCGGAAAGAGAAGTTATTACAGAAGATTGTACAGATAAGATCGGAGCCTTAGAACTGCTGGTAGAATAATAATCGTAAGTAATAAGATTGATGGTAGCTGAACCGGTAGCTGTAATATTTTGATTAGTAGTTAAACGAATAATATCTGTATAGGATCTTCCAGGTAAATTTAAAGTACCTGTTGCATCAGCTATAACATTACAGCTTCCTGTGAAAGGAGCAGTAATAGGAAACGGACTGGTTACATTTACAGTTCCGTTGGTAGTTGAGGAAGTAGAAGTATTGAGTGACATTGGATAAGACGCCACAATGGCGGGTGAATTATACTTAACAATAGCTGATACCCCATTTACAGATATATTTCCGCCATAATAAGGTAAGTTTGTTGAGCTACTTGTTTTATAGTACGATGCATTACTGGCCGAAGAACTTACAGAAGCATCAGCAGGAGAGAAAGAGCCATTATTTGAAGCTGAAGTGGTATATGTATTTAATATAGAAGTATGTACTACAGGGGTATAATTCCACACAGCTCCTGCTCCGGTTGCACCTGGTATTCCTGACATAATGGTGTCACATTGGTTGGTACTGTAAATCGGATCCCAGGCCGAAGGTGTATGATTTACTTGTGTTAACGTTTGAGAGTTAATTGCTAATGAAGATAGAAACGTTAGAGAAAGTAGTATTTTTTTCATATGCTGATTAATTAATTGTTTATCCAAATATACTTATTTAGAGAAATGATTCAAAATATATCTTTGGCAATTCTGACGTGTTCAAATAGTATTTTAGTACTATTCTATCAATGATACCAATACCTTTCAGATAAAATTTTATATGTATACAAGAAGGTTAAAATTATTTAAAAAACAATTTTTCCAGGATTTAAGATCAGGTTCGGATCAAATAGCTTTTTAATATTTCTCATTAATTCCAATTGGTAAGGAGGGAAAACAATTTGTAAGTAGTCTTTTTGTACCAGGCCAATTCCATGTTCGCCACTAATTGTACCGCCAAGTTGCTTACATAATTCAAATATTTCGATAATCCCTTTTGGCAGTTCTTTTTCCCAGATAGCATCAGGTAAATCTCCTTTAATAATGTTTACATGTAAATTGCCATCTCCTGCATGACCATAACACACACTTTTAAAACCATATTTATTTCCAATTGCTTTTACTCCTTTTAAAAGGGTCGGTAATTCGGCACGGGGAACAACGGTATCTTCTTCTTTATATACGGAATTACTTTTTACGGCTTCTCCCACCTTCCGTCTTATTTTCCATAAAGAGGCTTTTTGTTCAGCACTATCGGCCATTAAAATATCATCGCAGCCATGCTCTGTCATAATGTGACTAATGGTTTCGCAATCATTAAATAATACATCCATATTATTTCCATCTACTTCGATCAGTAATAAGGCTTGCCATGCGGGTTTTATACTAAAGTTAACATCTCCTGCATATTTAATACTCCAGTCAATCGCATCCCTTTCCATGAACTCCATAGCACTTGGCGTAATACCCGCTCTGAATGTTGCTCCTACCGCTTCACACGCTTTTTCTGCTGAGGTAAAGGGGACAAGCATTAACAGGTCATGTTTTGGCAATGGAATTAATTTAAAAACTATTTTAGTAATAACGCCCAAAGTTCCTTCGCTCCCAACCATTAAGTGAGTTAGGTTATAACCTGTAGAATATTTTAAGGTATTGGCACCTGTCCATATAATATCGCCATTTGGTAATACCATTTCCATGTTCAAGACATAATCTCTGGTAGTACCATATTTTACAGCTTTTGGTCCGCCGCTGCTATGCGCTACGTTTCCACCAAGGGAGCAGCTTCCCCAACTTGCAGGATCCGGTGGATAAAACAAGCCAAGTTTCTTTACTTCTTCCTGAAAAATATAATTAATGACTCCCGGTTCTACGGTAGCCTGTAAATTTCTTTCGTCTATCTGCAAAATTTTATTGAAGCGTTCCATACTGATAATAATTCCTCCATGTATGGGCAAGGCGCCACCACTTAACCCTGTGCCTGCACCTCTTACGGTAACCGGTACTTTATGGGTAGTGGCAAATTTCATAATGCCGGAGATTTCACTAACGGTTTTAGGCTTTAGTACTACTTCCGGTTTATAGATAAGGTCTTCGGTTTCATCCTGACCATATTTTTCAAGGTTTTCTTCATCGGTAAACACATCTTCAGGATCAACCAATGTTTTTAACTGTTGTAAAATTTGAGCATTTATTTTAGTATAGGTAACTGTTGTCATATTATTTTTTAAAATAATGATTAATTATTTTTTCTGCTTCGTCTTTTTTCTGTGTTCCGATTAAAAAAGGTTTATCATTTGTTTTGATAAGTTTTATACCTGATTTACCCGCTACATTATAGCACCAGCCGTTCCCGGTTAAGCTGTATCTTACACCCCAGCCACCATAATCTGTTAAAGGATCATAGTCAATAACTGAAATAGATTTTATGTCTTCCCACTTTATTGTTTTTTTACAAAATGGTATCCCAAAAAAATGAACCGTAATTCCTGTAGCACCCATCGTTGTTTTTAATTTTAAAATAATAAACCAGATGAACATGCTTAATGTCAGACAAAGTAGCGCCACAAATAACCATGGAAGTTTTTCACCATTTTTGGTGGGAATAATATCAAACCAAACCAATGAAAATAAAACTGAAATTAAAATCACCGGAAATCCGGCAATAGCATAATGCCACCATTTATTAAATTTTTGTGTTTCGTTAAATGACGGTTGCATGGCGGAAGAATAAATTAAAAGTATATTATTTTACCATATTATAGGGTAACTATTTTCTTAGCTTAATAACAGCCCATTCATTTTTATGATAGCTGTTTTCAAAAGTAAATCCAAGGTTTGTTGCCAGTTGCTTCAATTCTTCCACATCCGTAGTAAAAAAACCACTTAATAGTAAATATCCCGATTTTTTCAGACACCGGTAATAAGAAGGCATATCCATTTTTAAAACATTTTTATTAATGTTGGCTAATATTACATCAAACGTCTCCAGGGCAGGAAGAAGAGAGGCATCGCCTTTTTTAAATTCAATATCCGAAGCGTTATTTATTCCTGCGTTTTCGATGGAGTTTTCTATACTCCAGTCGTCAATATCAATACCCAATAGTTTATCCGCACCCAGTTGTTTTGCTAAAATAGCCAGTATGCCTGTTCCACAGCCCATATCTAAAATCGTTTTATGTGCAAAATCCAATTCAAACATGGTTTTACTTACCAGCCAGGTTGTATCATGGTGCCCTGTACCAAAACTCATTTTTGGAGTAATGATAATATCATGTTTTGCGGTATCTGATTTGGGATGAAAATGTGCTCTGATGCAAACCAGGTCCTCAACATATACAGGCTCAAAATTTTTCTCCCATTCTTCATTCCAGTTTGTTTTAGGAATAATGATCCGGTTGTAAGAAAAAGAAAAATCATCAAAACTTAATTCTTTAATATCCTGTTCGTTATCAAATTCTTCCTGGATATATCCTTCAAAGCCATTGCTGATCGTATTAAAACTTTCGAAGCCCAGGTCAGCTAATAAAGCAATTAAAATATCGGAACCAGGCTCCGGTGGAGAAACAGTAAATGTATATTGAATGTAGTCCATTTTGTGTATTTAGAATTTGGGCAGGCGATGGAAAGTTTAGAAAGTTTTTTGTGTACTAAAAATCTTTTTGAGTCCTCTTATTCTCTGTTACTGTATATTAAACGGGTTTTCTAAAAAGAAAAAATGATCTTGCAAAAATCGTCTGCGTTTAAGGACGCACCTCCAATTAAGCCACCATCTACATCTTTACAGGCAAATAATTCCTGGGCATTTTGTGCGTTACAGCTACCTCCGTATAAAATGGATACATTAGCGGCAATTGTAGAATCGTAAATGTCGGAAACTGTTGAACGGATGTAGGCGTGCATTTCCTGAGCCTGTTGCGAAGTTGCTGTTTCGCCTGTACCAATGGCCCATACAGGCTCATAGGCAATCACAAATTTAGAAAACTCGTCTAAAGTAAATTCTTTTAATACGGTGGTTAACTGCTCGGTAATTACTTTAAAATGGTTATCTGTTTTGCGTTCGTAAATTGTTTCTCCAACACAAAAAATAGGGTGTAAATTATTGGCGAGGGCCTGTTTAATTTTAAGGATGAGGTCTGTATCTTTTTCTTTAAAATAATTCCGTCTTTCGCTATGGCCAACCAATACATATTGGCAACCCACTGAAGATAGAATAGGAGCACTTACCTCTCCGGTATATGCACCATGAGCGTGTGTATGACAGTTTTGAGCTCCGGTGAAAAAGTTGGCTTTTTTAGATGCCAGTTGGTTAACCGTATCTAAATAAGGGAATGGGGGAATGATGATTTTAGTAACATCATCAAATTCATTTACCTGATCAATAATTCTTTCTACAAGGGTTTTAGCCTCTTGTAGAGATTTGTTCATTTTCCAGTTACCGGCAACTATTTTTTTTCTGCTCATTATTTTACTCTCACTCTTGGGTCTAAAATGCCATAGGCAATATCAACAAATATATTTATGACCACAAAGATAGTGGCAAAAATTAAAGTTGCACCCATTACTACGGGTAAATCATTTTTGGTTAGTGCTTCAAACACTTCATATCCAATTCCTTTCCAGCTAAAAATATATTCCACAAATACAGCTCCGGCCATTAAGCCCGCAAACCAGCCGGAAATAGCTGTTACAACAGGGTTAAGCGCATTTTTTAAGGCATGTTTAATAATAACACTATGCATGGCAAGTCCTTTTGCTTTGGCAGTTCGTATATAATCCTGTCCCATTACATCCAGTAAAGAACTGCGCATGAGCTGTACAACAATAGCTAATGGCCTTATACCTAAAGTAATGGACGGAAGAATCAGGTTTTTTAGCTTTAGTTTTTCACCATCCCATACATCAATGTCGTACAAGCTGCCTGTGGGCGATAGGCCCGTATAATCTGCTAATACATACCCAAAAAGCCATGCAATAATTAACCCTACAAAAAAAGAAGGAGCGGCCATACCTAACACAGCCAGTATAAGAGATAATCTGTCGTAAATACTGTTGCGTTTAATAGCACTTACGATACCTAAAAATATACCAATAAGAGACGCTATACAAATAGAAGAAAAAGCCAATACAGCAGTTTCGGGTAATGTTTCTGAAATAATATCTGATACCTTTCTTTTGGTGATGTAGGAACGTCTTAAAAAGGGAAATTTTACGACTATTACTTTGTTTTCTCCAATGGTAAATAACGATTTCCAGCAATACTTGGAAGGATTTAAATACCAGTGGCTATTATCATTTTTATAATTATGAATTGAAACGGGCGAGAGGTCATTGAGATACATCGCATATTGCTCAAAAATAGGTCTGTCCGTACCAAGATCTTTGTGAATGGCTTCCACAGCATCCTTATTTGCTCTTTGTCCAAGCATAATAGTGGCAGGATCGCCTGGTAAAACGTTAAATAAAAAAAATATCACGGTAATAACTCCGTACAAAACAAGAATACCGTACAATACTTTTTTAGTAATATATTTTATCACAGATTAAGTTTAGTTCTATAATCTGCTAAGTAAGTAAAATTATTCAGTAAATAAAATATTTTCAGCGAAAATTGAACCTGAACGTAAACACCAAAAAATTAGGTAAATTTGCCTTATCTTGAAATTTAGTCGGTGCATAACACTACGTTTATATTCCTTTTTATTAATTGGAATGTTCTTAAATATCCAGTTATTTAAAGCGCAAAAAGTAGGGATTGTTTTAAGTGGAGGAGGGGCAAGTGGTATTGCACATATTGGGGTGTTAAAGGCATTGGAAGAAAATCATATTCCAATAAATTGCATTTCCGGAACTTCAATAGGTAGTATTATTGGGGGCTTATATGCTGCAGGCTATTCGCCTTGGGAGATAGAGAAAATTGTAAAAGATCAGGCCTTTTCAAATTTAACAAGAGGCGAAATGTCACCTAAGTTTGGCTATTTTGTTCGTAAGCGTGAGGATTATGCTTCCTGGCTAAGACTCAAATTAAACCTCAATAATGCCTTTATCTCCAATTTACCTACCAACTGGATTAACTCCGTACCAATTGATTTTTATTTAATGGAAACGTTTGCGAGTTCTAATGCTGCTTCTCATTATAATTTTGATAGTTTAATGGTGCCTTTCAGATGTGTGGCTTCTGATATTGAAAAAAAGAAAAGCGTGGTTTTTAGAAAAGACGATCTACCATCTGCAATCAGAGCATCCATGAGCTACCCGCTATACATCAGACCCATTTATGTGGATAGCGCCTTGTTATTTGACGGTGGGTTGTATAACAATTTTCCATCAAATGTGATGTATGAAGAAATGTTTCCTGATTTTATTATAGGAAGTGCTGTTTCTGAAAACACCCCTTTGCCCAGCGATGATAATTTATTTTTGCAGTTAAGAAACATGTTCATGAGTAAAAGTAATTTTAATCCTGTTTGCGAAAACAATATTATTATTGAACCCTGGGCGGAGGTAAGCATTTTTAATTTTGATAATGTACAACGGTTGATTGATAGCGGCTATGTGGCTACCATGCGCGAAATGCCAAAGATAAAATCACAGATCATTCATTTTCAGAATGCAGATAGTTTAGCTTTAAAAAGAGCGAGTTTTAGGAACAGATCGGCAAGCGAAAAAATTGTTTATGATAAACTGGTAATTAATTCAAAAGATAAAAAGATAAAAACGTTTATCTATAAAAGTATTGTTGGTAAAAGAGATACGTTTACATTAAAAGAGTTGAAGAAACAGTATTTCCGGATGATGACTGATGAAAAAATCAGGTCAGCTTATCCTATCAGTAAGCAGGATTCTGTTACCGGAAAATTTACGTTGACCTTAAATGCAAAAAAAGAAAAGCATTTGTTTTTTGACATTGGTGGTAACATTTCTAACCGACCCATTAGCAATGTGTTTATGGCGATTCAATATAACCATATTGGCAGAATTGGATTTACGGCCTATGTTAACGGTTATTTAGGAAAATTAAATTCCAGTTCATTAACTAAAATAAGATTTGAATTTCCTACCAGGGTTCCTTTTTATATCGAACCTTCGTTCACCATTTCCCGTTGGGATTATTACAGGAGCAGTGCCTTGTTTTATGATTTTGAGAAACCCGCTTATTTAATTCAGGAAGATCTTTTTGGAGAGCTAAATGTAGGGCTCCCCCTTGGTAACATTAGTAAGCTGGTATTTACAGGCGGGGTAAGCGAATGGAAAAACCGCTATTACCAAACAGACAATTTTACGCGATTGGATACCAGTGATGTGAGCGTTTTTGATTTTTCGTATGGCCAGATCGCTTATGAAATTAACACATTAAACAGGAAGCAATACGCCACAGAAGGCACTAAAATTCAACTAAGGGTGAAATATGTAGATGGCGTGGAAAGCTACTATCCCGGCTCTACTTCCAAAAGTACTATAGCGCAAATAAAAACTCCTAGTCATAATTGGTTCAACATCAAATTAACCATTGATAAATATATTAAGCCAATCAAGTATTTTAAAATTGGTGTTTTTGGAGAAGGGGTATATTCTTCACAAGACTTTTTCCGTAATTATACCGCATCCGTCTTATCCGCGCCTTCTTTTAATCCTATTCCCGAAAGTCAAACCTTGTTTATCGCCGATTATAGAGCACATCAGTACCTTGCCGGAGGGTTGAAAGCTATTGCCACACCATACAAAAATTTCGATGTCAGGTTTGAAGCTTATGTTTACCAACCGGTTTACTCTATTGTAAGGCAACCGGATAATACAGCTGAATACAGTACTGCTTTTTTATACAGGCACATATTAGGTATGGGGGCACTTATCTATCACTCACCCATAGGGCCTTTAAGTATAGGGGTTAACTATTACGACAAAAACAATAACAGCTTTTCCTTTTTCTTCCATTTTGGCTATACGATCTATAACAAAAAATCGATCGATTAAGGTTATATCCTGAAATCACTAGGCGTTATTGCCTTATCCCTAGCCACTTGTGATAATTCACTCATTTAACAAATTTTAGTTATACGTCCCGCTTTATTGGAATTAAATTTGAAAACCTATAATTCAATTAAATTATTATTTTTGAGCTATCATAATCCCCTAGATTCTATGAAAAAAATATTATTAAGCTTTAGTTTGTTATCTGTTATAACATCTGCAACTGCTCAAACAACCGGGCACGATATCAAAATTAATTTCAAAAATGTAAAGGATACGGTAATGTATCTGGCATTTTATCAATTCGATAAAAGTTATATCGCCGATACTTCCAAAAAAATAGTGAAAGGGAATGTGGTATTTAAAGGTAAAAATACGTTAGACAGGGGTGTTTATTATCTCGTGAGCCAGGAAAAGGCAAGGTACTTTGATTTTTTTATCAGTGATAAAAATCAGACTATTGTGATGAGCTCTGATACTGCTGATTTGGTTAAAAACCTTAAGTCTTCCAGTTCTAAGGAAAATGATGATTTCTTTAGTTATATAAAATTTATTACTTCTAAGAATAAAGAATTTGGAGAAATAAAAACCAAAACAAAAGGAATGAATTCTAAAGATTCAACGGCCTTTGTTACAGAAAAAGCAAAGCAATTGAATGAAGCGGTTAACGCCTTTGAAAAAGCATTTGTTGAACAACATAAAGGAATGTTTGTGGCAGATGTGATTAATTTGAAAATGGAAAAAGAAGCTAAAGACATTCCGAAAGCATCTAATGGTAGGCCTGACAGCCTTTACATTTATAACTATTATAAATCCCACTATTGGGATGGCGTTAATTTCAAGGACGATGGTATTTTAAGAACTCCGTTTTTTGCGGATCGTGTAAAAAAATATTTTAATAATATTATTATTCAAAACCCTGATACCGTAAATGTAGAAATAGACAGAATGATGTCTAAAACAACACCGGGATCATCCATGAACAAATTTTTACTGGCTTATTTTACACCAACATATGAATCATCGAAAGTAATGGGCTTTGATAAAGTGTTTGTACACATCATAGATACTTATTTTAGAACAGGTCAGGCAAAAGGTATTTACGAAGACAAAACCATTGAAAAAATTATAGAAAGAGGAACTATTTTAAAGCCGTTATTACTGGGAAGTAAAGCTCCTGATTTATTGATGATCGATACGATTGGCCACAGATCGATTGCTAAGATGGGTTTTGATACGGTAAAAACAAGCGGTGGTGCTACTAAATTGTATTATGATAACATTCAGAATTTAGCTCAAACATTTGCTCCGCTTTATAGTGTGAAGGCAGATTATTTGATTCTTGTATTCTGGGATGTGGATTGTGGGCATTGTAAAACTGAAATACCAAAATTACTGGAAGAATACCATGCTCTTAAAAAAGAAAAATATGATGTAAAAGTATTCAGTGTTTATACACAACATGAATACGAAAAATGGCATAAATATATTCTTGAGAATAAACTCGATTGGATCAATGTTTATGATGGCGTTCATATTAATAATATCAAAGAAAAATATGATATTTATTCAACGCCTGTTATTTATATGCTTGATAGAAACAAAGTTATCAAAGCTAAACGTATTGGTACCGAACAGGTAAAAGACATTATAAAAAATATGGAAAGAGAGTATAAATCAGAAAAGAAATAATTTTTTTTTATACTTCTGAAAAACCTTTGCGGAGCAATCATTTTTTTTTGTATTTTTAGTACTGAAATCCAGAACTACATGAAAAAAAAACTTACTCTGTTATCCGTCCTATTTCTTTCATTTTATAGCAGTTTATTTGCTCAGCTAAATCTTAAGGTTCAACTCGAAAAAATCAGGGTATTAAGTACCGTTGATTGCGATCCGGGTGCAGGTGACGATAGCGATTTTCTTTTTGAGTTTAAAGCAACGGATAATTCCTCTTTTGCATACACAAATAATGCACCGGTACCGGGCAGTATCGGGCAATGTAATTTTGCTGTTGTAAACGGAAATAACGGTCCGTTTAATATTATTCCGTCTTCACCGGGTACAGCAGTGTTTACACCTACCAACGGAGTGTTTTTTAATCATAACTACAATTGTAAAAACGATGTTCCATCAATGGTTACTATTGTTTGGAGAGGTTATGAAAATGATGATGTTTCACAACCGTCAACTACTCCTATAGCCAGTGGTACAACTGCTATTAGCAGCCAAACCGTAGCAGTGGCTATGCAAAATCCTTATGTGCAGTCTTTTCAATATACATTAACCTCTTCCGATGGTGGTTGCCCACAGGTATATGAAGCTACTTTTAGTGTTTTGGTTACTTATGGCGCATTTATTCCTTTATTTATAGATCATATTCATGAAACAACTATTTGTACAGGAGCTACTAACGGGCAACTGGAAGCACATCCGTTGGGCGGTTCAGGATCTGTTTTATTTGACTGGAGTATAGATGGCTTAGGTGATTATGATGATCCTTTATTAATTACAGGATTATCGGCAGGGACTTATACGTTTGTTGCCAAAGATGCTTTGAATTGTAAAGATACATTAATTGCTCATGTATCGTCGGTTAACCCTCCGGCAAATGTGAGTGCTTTCACTGCTTCAACACCCACTGTATGTACAGGACAAACCGGAGTACTTTATTCGGTTCCTACGCAAACCACCGTTAATTATGTGTGGAGTTACTCAGGAACAGGCATTGTTTATGTGAATAACCCAAACGCAACGTTCTCCATAAATTATCCAAATAGTGCTACAGGTGGTGTGCTTAGTGTATATGCGCAAAATAGTTGTTCTGTATCTCCAAGTTTAACCATGGCCATTAGTGTTATACAAACGCCAACGGTTAGTATTACGGGTAATAATACGGTGTGTGATAACGCGCAGGAAACGCTTACTGTAACCGGCGCTCCTAACTATGTATGGAGTACAGGTGCCACAACACCAACGGTAGCCTTAAGTCCTACTACTACAACTGTTTATTCGGTTACCGGAAATAATGCAGGATGTACATCCTCACAGCAATTTACGATGACGGTTTTGGCTTCCCCTACTGTTAATATTACCGGCTCAAATGCGTCGGTATGCCCGAACCATACAGTAGCCATAGCTGCCAATGGCAATGGAAGTGTTTTTGTATGGAGCGATGGTTTTATAGGAGCCAATCACACCATCTCTTCTACAGCAACTACTGTATATACTGTAAGTAATATTTTAAATTCATGTATCAGCCAGGCAACATATACATTAAGTGTAAATCCTTTACCGGCAATTAGTGTTGCAGGAAATACAATAGTATGTCCTGGCAAAACACTTACCTTAACAGCTACAGGTGCAAGCACATATAGCTGGAGTTCGGGTAGTGCCAACTCTTCTATTACATATACACCTTCTTCGCTGGCTACCTTAACGGTAACAGGAACAAATACGGTAACAGGTTGTGTGAATTCTAAAACGGTAACGGTAAATACGTATTCAGCCGGACTCGTTGCTATAACAGGTAATACAGCTATTTGTAATACGTTACAGGGAGTGCTAACTGCCAGTGGATCTGATTTTTATTTATGGAATAATGGTGCTACCGCAAGTACAAATACGATTTCTCCAACAGGACCTACAACGGTGAGTGTAGTGGGAACAACACTTAACGGCTGTAAAGATTCTACATCAGTTACTATTAATGTGATCAATAATTTATCTATTTCTATTATGGGGCCTGATAGTATTTGTTTAGGACAAAGTGCCACGCTTCTTGCCAATGTAAGCGGAGCAACTACCTATAGCTGGAGTACGGGTGCATCAACACAAAGTGTAACAGTTTCTCCTGCTTTAACATCTACGTATGTTGTTACTGCTTCCAATCCCGGATGTACCGGAACCAAACAACATGTAGTGGTGGTAAAATCGTTACCGGTTGTTGGGTTTAATGTAACAAGCCCTTTATGTTCAGATGCCGGAATTTATACGTTAACTGCTACTCCTTCAGGGGGCATATATCTTGGCTCGGGAATTTTAAATAACACATTTGATCCTAATATTGGGATAGGCAGTTATGCTATTATTTACCAGGCAACGGGTAGTAATGGCTGTGCGGCATCCGCAACACAAACCATTCAAGTGGTTTCCTGTGTTGGGATTGAAAATTATGAAACAGATCATACGATCCGTTTATATCCAAATCCTTCACAAGGAAATGTATCTGTTACATCAACAGCATATTTAAAATCTGTTTCTGTTTTGGATTATACTGGCAAACTGGTAAAGCATATAGAATTAAATTCTATCCAGGAGACAGGTATTGATTTGTCGGGTTTTGCAAGTGGAATGTATACATTTGTTATTGCTACGGTTAACGGAAATTCTAAAACACTAAAAGTAATTAAGGAATAATTCATTAAAGAAAGCCTCGCAAAAATTTGTAAAAAAAACGTTTTTTGCGATAAGCTCATTAGGAGGTATTCGGATTAATTTTGGTATTAATGATTAGTGATATGTCTAAATATGGTTTTATGAAAAAACGATTATCCTTTTTGACGGTTGCATTAGTTGCATCCTTAAGTTCTACTGTTAATGCACAAATTTGGTGTTCTCCGGGGTCATTATGGCACTTTGATACAAGTAGTCCTGCATTTAATACGACCTCTACAAAGCAAACGTATTTATACGATACACTTGTTGGTTCAACAACGTTTAATAAAATAAAAACCGAAACGCAGGGAGAAGGAGTTTCAGGCCCAATACATCATGAAGGCTATTTTTATACTTCCCTGCAAAATAATGTCGTATTTTTTAATAGTAGTAATTCCGCTATTCCTTTAGCCGTTGATACATTTATGTATTTCGGACCGGTTGGTTCAAAATGGAGGGTGCAGCCTACTGGAACAAGTTGCTCACATTCTTTTATAGAAATTACAGCCGTTGGTTCATCCACTATCCAGGGGCAGTTTTTAAACTGGCGTAAATTGGCATATACGAATTATGTTTATTATGGTGCAACCCAGCAGAGTGTCATAAATGGTATAGATACACTGTTTGAAAGAATCGGATTTAAACATATTGCATTTCAGTTTTTAGGATATTGCGCGGATATGTCGGAGCCCAGAACTGCCAAATTCAAATGCTTCCAGGATAACGACATTAACATGAATGTAACGAATAAAGAGTGTGATTATACGACCGGTATTAAAGAAATGAGCCGGGAGTCCTCTTTATTTGTGGTGTATCCAAACCCGGCCACAGGAATGATAACCGTTAGCGTCAATAAGAAACTGGATAGCCCTGTAACGCTTGAAATAACTAACGTATTTGGACAAGTGATTTACAGTGAGGGTACGGATAATCAAACTATTTCTTTAGATATAGCCGAATTAAGTAACGGAATTTATTTTATAAAAATTACAGGCGATAAAATGTTCTCTGTAAAGAAAATAATAAAAGAGTAAAATTCAGGGTTTCGAAAAAATAAAAAATATCCCTATGCACAGGATGCAACTGATCAGGATGTTTGCGATTGCCCAGCCCGCCATACCGAGCTTCACTAATTCAAAGCTTTCAAAACTAAAGGTAGAGAAAGTACTAAGCCCCCCGCAGATCCCAATAATGATAAAAGCTTTATAATTATCAGGAACAAATTGCTTTGATTCAAACGCAGATAATACCAACGCAAATAGTAAACAACTTAATACATTTGCAGAGAGTGTCGCATAAGGCAAACGAAGAGATGTTTTTGAAAACAAAAAAGCCAGTAAAAAACGAATCACGCTTCCTGTACCACCACCAAGAAATATTAATAAGATCTTCATGTTACGATGCTTTGTAAATACAGCCACCGCAGCTATCCTGTATGGCCTTGGTAACACTGCTTAATGAATTGGGAGTTCCCTGTACTCTTAAGTAACCTAAATATCCAAAAATAATGGCTTCTTTAAATTGAATGATATTATCGTTTGGAATTTCTATTTTTCCGGAATAATAATGCCTGATTCTGTTCATTAAAAAATCATTGTAAACACCGCCTCCGGTTACTAATACAGAGTTTATAGAATTTTCCTGTAATGCATTTCTTATTTGTAGAGCCATGTATTCTACGCACGTAGCCAATTGATGTTCTATGCCATAATTATGCATTTCAAGCACCGGTAAAAAATGGTTATCAAACCATTCTTTTCCTAAGGACTTTTGATAAGAGGATAAATTAAAAAGTTCTTCCAACATATTTTTATTGATATGTCCTTTGGAAGCGATAGTGCCATTGGCATCATAAGGATGGCCAAGTTTTTCTGCAAGATAATTTAAAGCCATATTCGCAATACAAATATCAAAGGCCCGGGTTTTTCCGTTTTTTGTAAATGAAATATTAGCAATACCTCCCATGTTTAAACAGGCTTCCGATTGGGGAAACAAGTCTCTGTCGCCAATGGGAACCAATGGAGCTCCTTGCCCTTTAAACGCTACGTCCAGGCTTCTGAAATCACAAATAGCGTCAATACCGGTGTGAGCAGCGATGGTAGCTCCGCAACCTATCTGTGTTGTAAAAGCAAGTTCGGGCCGGTGAAATACGGTATGCCCATGGCTGGCAATATAATGTGCTGTTTGATTGTTTTTTTTCAGAAATTGATTTACCTGTTCGGCAATAAATTCACCATACAAACTATGCAATTTAAAATACTGTTCGGCTGTTGCGTCATACGCATTTTTTAAGCGTTCTTTCCATACAGGCTCGTAGGCAATTGTTTCAGCGCAAATGAGCTCAAATTTTATGTCGCCGTTTTCTTTATAAAACTTACATAAAGCGAGGTCAAGCCCGTCGAGCGATGTGCCACTCATAATACCTACAATATTTACAGAAGAAGTATCCATTAGCTTAAAAATAGAGAGAAATACAGCGTGTGAACCGGCAAATTATAAAAACTCTTAACAAATTAATTTTAACAAATAGACAAATAGTCATTAATAATTCAAAATATCTTATAATTTTGTGAGTCTAAATTAACAAAACCATTAAACAAAAGATAGAAGATGCAATTTCAATTAACTGAAGAGCAATTAATGATACAGAAAGCGGCTCGCGAGTTTGCTCAAAATGAGTGTAAACCGGGAGTAATAGAGCGTGATGAGCACCAGAAATTTCCTGCGGAGCAAATTAAAAAATTAGGAGAATTAGGGTTCTTAGGAATGATGGTTGACCCGAAATATGGCGGCGGTGGTATGGATGCTATCTCTTACGTGTTGGCAATGGAAGAAATTTCTAAAATAGATGCTTCCTGCAGCGTAGTGATGAGTGTTAATAATTCTCTTGTTTGCTGGGGTTTAGAACATTTTGGAAATGAAGAACAAAAACAAAAATATTTAGTGCCTTTGGCTAAAGGTGAGGTAATCGGAGCATTTTGCTTGTCTGAGCCGGAAGCCGGAAGTGACGCTACTTCCCAAAGAACTACTGCTATTGATAAAGGCGATTATTACTTATTGAACGGAACCAAAAACTGGATCACGAACGGAAGTTCTGCCTCTACGTATTTAGTAATGGCGCAAACAAATGCGGAACTGGGACATAAAGGAATTAATTGCTTAATTGTTGAAAAAGGAATGCCCGGTTTTGAAGTAGGTCCTAAAGAAAACAAATTAGGGATTAGAGGAAGCGATACTCATTCTTTAATGTTTACGGATGTAAAAGTTCCTAAAGCAAACAGAATTGGTGAAGAAGGTTTTGGATTTAAATTCGCTATGAAAACATTAGGTGGCGGGCGTATTGGTATTGCTTCCCAGGCATTAGGTATTGCCAGTGGGGCTTACGAATTAGCTTTAGCGTATTCTAAAGAACGTAAGGCCTTTGGTAAATTAATTTCGGAACACCAGGCTATTCAGTTTAAATTAGCGGATATGGCTACACGAATTGAAGCTGCCCGCTTATTGATCTACAGAGCTGCATGGTTAAAAAATCAGGGATTACCTTGCGAAAAAGAAGGAGCCCAGGCAAAAGTATTTGCATCGGAAACGGCCATGTGGGTTACTGTTGAAGCTGTTCAAATTCATGGTGGTTACGGTTATGTAAAAGAATACCATGTAGAGCGATTAATGCGTGATGCAAAAATCACCCAGATCTATGAAGGAACAAGTGAAGTACAACGTATTGTTATTTCAAGAGCATTATTGGCACAATAAAAATAAACCTGTTATAAAATAAAAAAAATCCGTTTAATTTTTAAACGGATTTTTTTATGCCTGCCTATTTTTAAAAGAAAAAATTGATTATCAAATTACAACATCTCTTTCAGTTCCCTAAACAAATGTATTTGAGTACCTGAGCTGATGATGCCTCTTCTGGGCCTGTCTAAGTCAATAATAATATATATGACTACACAGGTTAAGAGGCAAAAGCCAATAACCAGGAGCTTGTCAAATATTTTTTTAACGCCACAGTTATAACCGATAAAAAAAGCACTGACAATCGAAAATATAAATAATAAACTTACAATAGAGTCGGGGACAGTAGCATTAAAGGATTCGTTAATGGTTGATGCACTGTCAAACATTTCGTTTAATGCAGGTATCATTAACATGGAAGACAAATAATATTCTTTTGAAAGAGACAGATTGCTTGCCCGCTTCCATAACGAATTGCTACTTTCAGCAGCTTCTTTCATGGCGGTTAATGTTTTGGCTTCATCCCGTCCTGCCTCAAAATAAGAGATACGGGCGTTGAGGTACTTCGCGAAATCTTTTTTAAATAATGTATGAATGCTGTCAGGGTAAACGTCGGCCCGTAAAATGGCAGTACCAATACAGTTCGATTCGTTTGTCATAAATGCTCTTCTTTCATCGTAACGCGAGCCGGCCATACCAAATGTAAAAGCTAATAATAAACCTAATAACGCCAGTAAAGAAGAGAGCAACATGGAATGATCAGACTTTACGTTTACGTGTTTAGAGCCAAATTTATAACCTGTATAAACAGTGATGATCATTAAAACAAAAAGGATCAATATTAAATAGTGTGCATCTAAATCGTAAAGCATAGAATGTTTCATATGTTATAAATTAAATTTCGCAGCCGTCAGGCCCACAGGTTCCGTCATTATCTGTATTTACTAATTTAATAGGATTTTCTTTTTCGTGTTCTTCGTACGATTTGGTTAAGGCCTGTAAAAAGGTGGAAGACTCCTGAGCCCCTGAAACAGCATACTTTCGGTCTAATACAAAAAATGGAACACCTCTTACACCTACCTGCTGAGATTCATAAATATCCTGTTCAACTTCTTCGGCGTACTGGTTACTTTTTAAAAGTTCACTCACCTCTGTTTTGTCCAACCCAATTTCAATACCGATCTGCAAGAGCGAATCATGGTCAGCAGTATTTTTTCCTTCCGTAAAATAAGCGGAAAATAATTTTTCTTCCAACTCATTTTGCTTGCCGTATTTTTTAGCCAGGTGCGATAAACGATGGGCATCAAACGAGTTGGCCACAACCGCTTTATCAAAATGAAAACTTAAGTCCACTTGTTTGGCAATGCCTGTAACATGTGCAATGGTTTCGTTTGCCTGTTCTTTACTCCAGCCCTTTTTATGAGCCAGGTGCTCAATAGTGTTTAGGTTGGGATCCGTTACCGTTGTTGGATCTAACTGAAAGCTTTTCCAAACGATCTCAATATCATTTTTTTGTGGAAATTGCTCTAAGGCTTTTTCAAATTTACGTTTTCCGATGTAACAAAACGGACACATTACATCACTCCAGATTTCTACTTTCATAGTATCGTTTTTTTATAATTATTAGTTTAAATAGGTATTATCAAGCTGAATCCGGTACCGGATCCCCATGATAATCAATTAAACAAAGAAGCTACCATAATGTTGAGGTAGCTTTCTTTTAAATGATATCTATTTTCTAATAAAATTACTTATTGGCTTCTGCTTCCGTTGGTTTAAGCTTGCTTAGCTCACTCATTACCATTTTACGCTTTTCGTTGAAGTCTGCAATCTTTTGTTTCTCGGCATTAATCTTGTCTTCAATTTCTTTCATAAAAGGATTTACGCCTTTACTGCTACTTTTAAAGAAGCCAAGATTGTTATCGTAGGTTTTAATCCTCCCGTTTATTTCGTCCATTTGCTTTTTCAGGTAATCAGCTTCTTTTCTCAAGGCTAATTCAGGGCTTTCTCCATTGACGAAACGATCTAACTTTGTTTTAAATTGCATCATGAATTTTTCAGCATGACTAACATTCATTTTATCATACAATTCATCCAATTTGTTATAAAACGCATCATTGATCCGTTTTTTATCTTTCATCGGAACCATTCCCGCAGCATTCCAGTCTGCTGAAAACTGTTTTAACGCAGCATGATTAGCGGCCATATCTTCAGATAAAGAGTATTCAGTTATTTTTTTCAATAACTCTTCTTTTGCCACTAAATTGTTATCAAAGCTTGCGTCAATAGCTCCAAAATGGGCTTTTTTAGCATCAAAGAAATGATTGCAGGCAGCTCTGAACTGGTTAAACAACTTATTTTCGTCTCCACCGGCATGAGCTACTTTTTTCCAGGCATCCTGTAATTTAATTAAAGCCAAACCTGTTTTTTGCCAATCGGTACTGTCTTTTAGGGAGTTTGCTTTGGCAATTAACTCTTGTTTTTGAGCTTTAATACCACTCATTTTTTCATGAACTACATTAAAAAACACTTTTTTCTTGTCGAAAAACGCATCACATAATTCTCTGAATTCGGCCCACACTTTATCGTTATCTTTTGCATTGGCTCTGCCAATTGCTTTCCATTGGCCTTGTAAAGCAACAATTTCGTTGGTTAAATTATTCCAGGCTTGTCCGTTAGCGGTTTCAGCCTTTGTCATAATTTCTTTTATTTTTTCAATAATGGTTCTTTTCTCCGTCAGGTTGGTTTCTTTTTCTTCCTCAACCGAACTGTAGTGCGCTTTTAATTTAGAGTACGCTTCTTCCAGGGCTGCTCTAAAGCTTCCTTTTAATTCATCCCATTTATCATTAGGCACAGGCCCGATATCTTCCCAATCGTTACGGTAAATTTTAATTAAGCGCTCGGCTTCTTTAATATTTGTTTGATCTTTAATTCCCTTGATTTTTTCAAGTAACTCCGTTTTTAATTCGTAGTTACGTTTCAGATCATGTTCCTGCAATTGTTTTGATAAGCTTAATTTATAGTTAAACTCTTCAATGGCTTTGCTATAATCTGCTTGAATTTCCTTGTATTTATGTGGTGATACAGCTCCGGTAATTTTCCATTGAGCCTGTAGTTCTACCAGTTTTTTAATGGCAGCACCAATGTTGTCGCTCACCTGGCTTAAATCATTTATTTTAGCAATGATTTCTTTTCTAAGCGAAAGATTTTTATTTTGCTCAACCGCTAATTTAGCGTCTTCTTCTTTTTTCTTTTTTTCGAATTTCTCAAACAATTGGCCAATCGTCACATCGTCCGGGTGTTTGGCATATTCAAATTCCTTTGCTTTGCCACCTTCCTCTACAAACTCTTGTTTTGCTTTTTCAAATTCAGCTGTCCACAGTTTTTCATACTCTTTTTGCAGAGTGCGCATTTGGTGAGCAACAGCACTAGCTTCAGGTTGTTGAAGCATTTCTTCCAATTTTGTAATAATAGTTGTCTTCATTTTTTGGTTCTTGGTTCCGAAAAAAACACTTTAAAATCAATTAAAATGTTTATCTGTTTTTTCTTTCTAAACTGTGTTTTTGGTTTTTATTTTTTCTTTAAATTCAGTCTTTCAAAAATAACGTAAAATTTTAGTTTACAAAACAATCTGACATTTTTTTTAATTAAATAAAAGTTTAAATTTTCCTTCCAGAATGCACATTATAGACCCCGAAGCCTTAGAATTAATAGAGTTTCCTAAAATCAAGAAAATTATTGCCGATTTGTGCTACAGCCGGTCCGCTGCTTACAAAGCAAAAACCATAGATGTTTACACAAACCATGAAGAGCTTACCACCGAATTAAACCGATTATTTGAACTTAAAACCATCATAAGTTCTAATTCCTATTTTCCCGATATTCAATTCGAAGATTTTGAAAGAGAAGCTTCCATGTTGTCTCTGGATGGAAGTATGCTTACAGAAGAGCAATTCCTGATAATAAGGACATCAACAGAAATTGCGAATACACTCATTCGTTTCCTTAAAAGTAAAAAATTGCAGTTCCCATTTTTGTTTCAATTATCGGAGCATTTAAACGATAATAAGCTCATTATTGAAGAAATTGACCGTATTGTTGATTTTGACGGAACCATAAAAAATTCGGCTTCCAAAGAATTACAAAAAATACGAAGAGACCTTTCTGATAAAAAACGGGAAAGTGATGCGAAGTTTAACCGATATGTAAACGAATTAAGAAAACAAGGGTTTTTACGTGATAATGAAGAAAGCTTTTTTAACGGAAGACGAACATTGGCGGTACTTGTAGAGCATAAATCGGAAATAACCGGTTTTGTACATAGTAAAAGTGAAACGGGCAAAACCATATTTATTGAGCCCGGCGCAACTATTTCCATTAATAACGATATTGCTGAATTGGAAATTGATGAGCGGAGGGAAATTAACCGCATTTTAAGAGAATTATCAGAAACATTACGCCCTTATGCTTCAGAATTGAAACAATTTCTGGGGCTTTTGGTAGAGGCGGATTTTTTAAAAGCTAAAGCTGTATTTTCCCATCGCATTAAGGCTACACTGCCTGTTATTTCAACAGCTCATGAATTAACATTTCATAAAGCCTTTCATCCTATTTTGTTTTTGCAAAACAGAGAATTGGGGAAAGTAACAGTTCCCTTAAATATCAGCTTAACAAAAGAGCAGCATTTAATGGTGATTTCAGGGCCAAATGCCGGTGGTAAATCCATTACTCTTAAAACGGTTGGGTTGTTGCAAACGATGTTACAAAGTGGTTTACTGGTAAGTGTTGCAGAGAATTCGGTAATGAGTTTTTTTGATCATATTCTGATTGATATTGGAGATACACAGAGTATTGAACAGGAATTAAGTACTTACAGTGCCCGTTTAAAAAACATGAAACAAACACTGGAAACAGTAAGTCCTAAAACGTTGGTATTGATGGATGAGTTTGGAAGTGGTACAGATCCTGAACTTGGTGGTGCTATTGCGGAAGTAGTGTTAGAAGAATTAGTACGATCAGAAACATTCGGAATTATTACAACGCATTATTCTAATGTAAAATTATTGGCAAATAAATTAACCGGCGTAGTAAACGGCAGCATGCTGTTTAATATAGAAACGCTGGAACCCAAGTATATTCTCACTGTTGGGGAGCCTGGCAGTAGTTACACGTTTGAAGTTGCTGAAAGGGTAGGGTTCCCGAAAAAATTAATTGAACGGGCAAAATTAAAAATCAATACAGATAAAATAGATCTGAATAAATTACTGGCTGAGGTTCAGCAACAAAAAGCAAATTTGAACGAAGCCCTGGAAAGAGCAGAGCACCAGGAGTTCATGAAAAAGATCTCTAAAGAAAAATACGATACCTTATATGCTAACTGGCAGGAAAAGACTGAACGGGATAAGGAACGTAAAATTGAACTGGCTCGCCTGGCAGACTTCGGTCAACGTTATTTGCGTTTAATGGAAGAATGGAACAAAAATGAAGACCGGAAATTTGTGATCAAACGCTTTATCGACGGGATTACTGCGGAAACTAAAAAACGAAAAGACCTGGAAAAACAAGGTAAGCTGGATTCTTTTACCGAGAAAAAAGTAGCCCGCTTAAAACCGTTATTAAAAGTAGGAAGTAGGGTGAAGATTTTAAATAGCAGTGAAATAGGCATTGTGGAGTCTATCAAAGGGGAGAAAGTAAATATCACCTTTGGGATTTTAAAAATGAATGTAAATATCCATAACTTAGAATTGGTAAGAGATAAATAACGGTTTTCCAAAAGACGTTTTGAGTGAATTATCTTTTAGGAGCATTAATTTGTTTAAATAGGATTATTTGTTTCTCTCAAAAACCGGTAGTGATTATGCATCGTGGCGTGAGTGCCTGCTCCTCTGAAAAACTTGTGTCTTTTTTCTGATCAAATGATTATCTTTGTGCCATGCCGCGCTATTTTATTCAGCTTTCATATAACGGAACCAACTATAATGGCTGGCAAAAACAGGAAAACACGCCAAATACCGTTCAGCAGGTATTGCACGAAAAATTATCCATGATTATGGGGAGGAATATAGAAGTGGTTGGTTGTGGGCGAACAGATACAGGGGTGCATGCAAGAGACTATTTCGCACATTTCGATTGTGATAAAACAGATCTGCATTTACCGGAATCAAATTACGTTTATAAGCTTAACAAAGTACTGCCTTTTGAAATAGCAGCTAAAAAAATATACGTTGTAAACGATTCTGCCAGTGCCCGTTTTGATGCAGAAAGCCGGACCTACGACTATTTGATTCACCGTTCAAAAAATCCTTTTATTTTTAATAGTTCTCTCTATGTATACGGTCATCTCAACGTTGAATTGATGAATACTGCGGCAGAGCATTTATTGGCTGTTATTGATTTTACCAGTTTTAGTAAGGTCAATACACAGAATAAAACCAATAATTGCAGCGTTACTTTTGCAAAATGGATTAAACTAAATGACGATGAATATGTTTTTAAAATAACTGCTAACCGTTTTTTACGAAATATGGTACGCGCTATTGTAGGAACACTCTTAGAAATAGGAAAAGAAAAAATAACATTGGAAGAATTTAAGACAATTATTGCCAATAAAAACAGGTCAGATGCTGGTATGTCGGCACCGGCGCACGCTTTATATTTAGTTCATATTCAATACCCTGAAGCCCTACTTAATAATGGAAACTAAAAAGAAAACAAAATTTAGTTTTGCCTTATTAAAACGAATTCTTTCGTACAGTAATCCTTATAAAAAATTATTTTACCTGGCTATTGTACTCACACTTACCCTTTCTTCCCTGGCTATTGTTCGTCCGCTCTTAATTAACCAAACCCTCAATGCCATTGGAGTAGTTGACCCTACCGATAAGGATTATATGTCATCTGCCGACAAATTACATTTTGTAAATGTAATGGGCTTTTTACTGGTGGGTATTTTATTACTGGAAGCCATTTTACAATTCACCAATATGTACATCACTAATTTATTAGGACAAAATATTGTAAAAGATCTCCGTTTGCAGGTATACAGGCACATTCTCAAATTAAAAAATACGTATTTCGACAATACTCCTGTAGGTACTTTGGTAACACGTTCTATCTCTGATATTGAAAGTTTAAGTGATGTATTTTCACAGGGATTTATCGTTATTTGTGGAGATATATTAATGCTCCTCATTTTTGTGACGGCAATGTTCTATAAAAACTGGGCAATTGCTTTGGTAACACTTAGCACCATTCCTTTGTTACTCATTGCCACAAACCTGTTTAAAAATGGAGTTAAAAAAACATTTACAGAAGTACGGAATGCAGTAGCGTCTCTCAATGCCTTTACCAATGAGCATATTACAGGTATGCGAATTGTACAGTTATTTAATCATGAAAACATAGAATACGAAAAATTCAAAGAAATTAATGAAAAACATAAAGTCGCCAACATTCGTTCCATTTGGTACTACTCTGTTTTTTTTCCGGTAGTAGAAATTTTGTCTGCCATTTCCATTGCCCTGTTTGTATGGTTTGCCGGCGTTAAAGCCAATACTTACAATATTAAGTTGGGTGATATTACATTTTTTATCATGATGATTAATATGGTGTTCAGGCCGATCCGAATGCTTGCGGATAGGTTAAACACGCTGCAAATGGGAGTTGTGGCTTCTGAACGTGTGTTTAAAGTGATTGATACAGAGCAAATCATTACAGATCATGGAACGGTATCTGCTGAAAATATCAGGGGGAAAATAGAATTCAAACATGTTTGGTTCGCTTATAAAGAAACTAATTTTGTGATTAAAGATCTGTCATTTACCATTGACTGTGGAAAGACGGTGGCCATAATAGGAGCTACAGGTGCAGGGAAATCAAGTATCATTAATTTACTGAGCCGTTTTTACGAGATCAATAAAGGCACTATTTTAATTGATGATGTAAATATCAACGATTATAAATTACATGAATTGAGACGGTCGGTTGGAGTTGTATTGCAGGATGTTTTTTTGTTTAATGATACGATCTTAAATAATATAACGCTTCATAATCCTTCAATTACGGAGCAACAGGTAATGGATGCTGCAAAACATATTGGAATCGATGAGTTTATAAAACAATTACCCAACGGCTATCATTATAATGTAAAAGAAAGAGGTATGATGCTCTCTGCCGGCCAAAGACAGTTAATTGCGTTTGTAAGAGCATACGTTTATAATCCACCTATTTTTGTGTTGGATGAGGCAACCAGTTCCATTGATTTGGAAACAGAAAAATTAATTCAAAAGGCTTCTTTTGAATTGGCGAGGAACAGAACTTCTATTATTATCGCTCATCGTTTATCTACGATCCATCATGCCGACCGTATTATTGTGATGAATAAAGGGGAGATCGCAGAACAGGGTAATACAGTTGATTTAAAAGATAAAGTAGATGGCATTTATAAAAAAATGTTAGAATTCAACTAGGCTTGTTTACCAGGCATACTTTAACAGCCTGTAAAGCTTAATAAATAAAGTACCAGGAAATTATTTTTTGATGTTGATTAAACCTTTCTCATTTAGGAAAGTCTTACCTGCAAACCTTTAAAAATCACATCTATGAAAACAGCAATCAAAATAGCTTCTTTTGCACTGGTAGTAGCAGGATTAGCGTTAACTTCCTGCAAAAAGAAAGAAACAGCTCCAACGCCTGCTAATCCAACCGAAGCGGATGAGTCCGGTACATTTGCACAACATTCGGCAGATGTTAATACAACCAACAACAGTACTGATATGTCAATGGATGATGCCGAAAATGTGCTTGTTTCTTCAAGTATAGGCGGACACAGAATGGCATCGTATGCCGGTATTTGTAATGCTATTGTTGATACTTCACAAATCACCTCTCTGAAAAAAATTGTAATTACATACACCGGTACTTCATGCGATGGGTTAAGAGACCGTTCCGGATCAATAACCATACAATTAACAACGGGTGTAAAATGGAAAGATGTTGGATCGGTAATTACGATAACCTATACTAATTTTAAAGTAATAACGTTGTCTAATGGTAAATCAAATACATTAAACGGAGTACATACCATTACTAATGTAACCGGAGGTATTGTTGCTCATATAGGTATTACACCAAATCCTTCTACGATTATTAGAAAAATAAGAGCTAACAATATGAGCGTGACTTTTGATGATGGAACAGTAAGAAACTGGTCAGCAGCAAGAAAAAGAACCTGGACAGGGAGTGCAGGAATAGCAAGCGGATTAACCATTGAAGGAGATACCACATTATCAGGTGTTCCAAATACAGAGGTTTGGGGAACCAACCGTGCAGGGAATCCTTTTACAACTGTAATGACTGTGCCGTTAGTTGTTAATTCTACCTGTGGATGGTTTAACCCAACAAGCGGTAAGAAAACACATACGTTTAACAACAGGGTTTCTACGATTACTTTTGGAACAGATGCTTCGGGAAATGTAGTAACTACAGGTTGTCCAAATCACTATATCATTAACTGGACTTCTCTTTCCGGTGTTGCAAAATCATACATTGGTACATACTAATTTTTAAGATTAACAAGATAAAAAATGCGCATTTATGATAATGCGCATTTTTTGTATATTATATATATGTTATATAATAGATTTTGTACGTAATATAAATTGATTTAGGTTAATAATCTGATTATAAATGAGATGAGTCTTTATAATTTATTTTAATCTATGTATATTCACGTAACAAAATTAAAAATACCATGAAAAAAGTTTTATTCCTTTTAGTCTCCGTATTTACATTACATTCATTTGCAAGTCCAATCAATGACGCTCTGATCAATAACCCCTATGCATTGTCTTTTCGTAAGGCTTATAGTTTATATCCGTCTATTCCAAAAGGAGTTTTAGAATCGGTAGCTTATTCCCAAAGTCGTTTTTCTCATCTTAATGCTATAGTAGAGCCTAGTTGTATAGGATATCCTACAGCTTATGGTGTCATGGGTTTAACTGAAGATGGTAAAGGCTATTTCCGGAATAATTTGATTTCTGTTTCTCAATTGTCAGGTTATTCTATAACTGATATTAAAAATGATTCCGAAAAAAATATACTGGCTTACGCCAAAGCATTTTCAGCATTGCAACAACAGCAAAGTGTTTATGGAAATAATATGGCTGATTACAAATCCATTTTTATTGCATTAAGTGAACTACCCTTAACAAATGATCTTCAAAATGATTTTGCGATGAACTCGCAGTTATACCAACTGTATTGGTTTCTTGCCAATGGCGAGTTTCAGGATTTTTATAATTTTCCGGATTATTTAATTAATCTAAAAGCAGTATTTGGCACTAATTACAATGTGTTAAGTTCTTCATCTGTACTTATTCAATCTACCGGTATTAGCACTACTTCTGGTAACATCTATTCAGCAACCCACGTTTCCAATTCTGTCGTTTCTGTAGATTATGCTCCGGCCTTATCTGATTTTACAACCTGTAATTATAGTTCCAGAAGCGGTACAGCTATTACCATGGTAGCAATACATGATGTGGAAGGGAGTTATGCCGGTTGTATCTCCTGGTTTAAAAATTGTAGTGCGAGTGCTTCAGCGCATTATGTGGTTCGTAGCTCAGATGGGCAAATAACGCAAATGGTATTAGAGAGTAATAAAGCCTGGCATATTGGTTCAGAAAATCCTTACACATTAGGAATTGAACATGAAGGGTATAACAACAATGCATCATGGTATACAACAGCCATGCTCACATCCAGTGCCGATCTTGTGAGAGATATGTGTGTAGGATATGGAATAAGCCCTTTACGGTGTTATTTCGGGCCGGGCTGTAGTGGTACCACACAGCAGTGTCAGCAAGGAACTTGTGTTAAGATTAAAGGACATCAAATGTTCCCCAATCAAACGCATAACGATCCGGGACCTTACTGGAACTGGGATAAATATTACAAACTGATAAACAATGCGCCAACGGTAACGACTGTGACTGCAACATCAGGTTCTTTTTATGATACAGGTGGCTCAGGCGTAAATTATGGTAATGATGAACGTAAACTATGGTTGTTTCAACCATCAGGAGGTACATCTGTCAGTATGAATTTCACCTCTTTTAGTCTTGAAAACAGTTACGATTATCTTTTTATTTATGACGGAAGCACGGTGAATGCTCCATTAATCGGAAAATATACAAACACAGTTTCTCCAGGAAATATAAATTCTACAGGCTCGGGTTTATTGTTTGAGTTTAGGTCTGATTGCGCCACAACACAGGCTGGTTGGGCTGCAACTTATACCAGTAATGCTGTAGCTACAAATACAGTTGATAATGTAAATCCAACAACGCAGGTGAGTACAGCTAATGCGTGGGATACAACTAATTTTGTAGCCTCCTTTACCGATGCAGATGCAGGAGGATCAGGATTAGAAAAAAGCTATTACCAGGTCATTGATTTTAATGGAACCGAGTGGAGAGGAAATTATACACACGGTTTTTTCTCCGATAATTTTGATGTGGCGATTCATCCTGAATGGACACAAAAAATGGGCGTATGGGGTATTAATACTAATACTCTGGAGCAAACTGATGAAGTAAGTACTGCGGCAGGAAACACAAATATATATGCAGCCCTTACACAAACATTATCAAACCGCTATTTATATAATTTTAAAGCAAAGATAGATGGCACAGGGACCAATCGCAGAGCCGGGTTTCACTTTTTTGTCAATCATCCGGATTCGGTGAACCGCGGAAATTCCTATTTTGTTTATTTTCGTTTAGATGGTACACAACAGGTTCAATTGTATGAAACATCGTATTCGGGAGGAGTAAATATATTTGGTGCACCTACATTTACTGCTCCTATTACCTTAGTAGCAAATCAATGGTATGATTTTAAAGTGATTTATGATCGTATTACCGGTAAAATGGACATATATAAAGATAATACCAACATTGCTACCTGGACAGATCCTACGCCATTAGCGAGTGGTAGCTATATCTCTTTCAGAAGTGGAAATTGTATATGGAGCCTTGATGAAATAAAAGTATACCGTTCACGCCCTACAGCTTCTGTAAGTGTATCCATAGGGAATGGAAATGCGAATGATGTCCGTTATCAAAACCCCTCTCCTACAGCTAATTCCTGTAAAATAAAATCAATCGTAAATGATGCAGCAGGAAATTTATCTTCCATTTTTTATTACGATAATAACGTTGACTGGACAAATCCTTCAAACATTAATGTCATTAATGATGGTAAAGCAGCAGACATTTCAAATGTTGTAACCAGTGATTCTTTATCTGCTAATTGGTTGTCTTCAAAAGATGTTAATTCAGGAATTGCACGCTATTGGTATTCTATAGGTACAACGCCTGGTGCAGTGAATACACTAAATTGGACAAGTAATTGGGGTGATACCATGGTTACAGCAAAAAATTTAGTATTAACCCTTGGTTCAACGTATTACTTTAATGTGAGGTCAGAGAATGGAGCCGGTTTATTTAGTAACACAATTAGTAGTAACGGGCAAACATTGGCAAGTCCTGTAAACACCATTAGCCCTACATCTATCAATGAATTAACCGATAATGGAAATATAACACTATATCCCAATCCGTTTAATCAAACCCTTGAACTGGCAATGAATCTGCAAACAGATAGTGAAGTGACGATTATTCTTACAGATGCTTTAGGAAAAGAGATCGTTCAATATATTTCGAAAGAAAGTAAAGGAACTTATTCGAAAACAATTTATACAAGTCAGCTGAATTTAAGTTCAGGGATTTATATGGTGAAAATTAATTATGGTGATTATCACTATAGTAAAAAGATCATAAAGCAATAATCATAAAATATATTTCAAAATAAAAAGGTGGTTTTTAACTGCCTTTTTTTTATGTTCAAAAATTAATCCCGTAATTCGTAGTACAGAATGACAAACATCTTACTCATATCAGATACCCATAGCTATTTAGATCAAGGCCTCATAAAACATATAGAAGCTGCCGATGAAGTATGGCATGCGGGAGATATAGGATCTGTTAATGTAACAGACGCTATAAAAAAAATAAAGCCTTTGCGTGCTGTTTATGGAAATATTGATGATGCAAATTTGCGAAAAGAATTTCCGAAGAATTTACTTTTTAATTGTGAAGATGTAAAAGTGTTCATCACACATATTTGTGGGCAGCCTACAAACTATATTAAAGAAGTAAAAGAAATTTTAGTGGCAGAAAAACCGAAACTGTTTATTTGCGGGCATTCACATATTTTAAAAGTAATGTACCAACAACAGTATGATATGTTGCATATGAACCCTGGAGCGTGTGGTATACATGGCTTTCACCAGGTTAAAACTGTATTGCGTTTCGTTATCGACAAAGCAGAAATCAAAGACCTCGCGATTATTGAATTAGGTAAGAGGGTTTAGTATTTGTTGTTTTCTTATTGCTAAGTTAAAGTCAGCCCTTTGTGAACAGGGAGTTAAGTTTACAATTTCTTTAATAATCATGTTTATCGCATGGTCTACTCATTAATAGTGAATTTTATAATTGTGAATTAAATAACCGTCTAGCGTGCAACGGATTATCTTGATAAATGATTCTTGTATATACCTATTAGATTTTAGAGCAGATATATTCATTTACTTTGCATCATAAAAAATAAAACTTCATGAAAAAAGTAATTTCTCTATTAACGTTATTGACAAACTTAAGTTTAATCTCTCAAACCAACTCTTTCCCAACATCCGGAAATGTGAGTGTAGGAGCTGGAACAAGCCCAACGGCAAAATTACATGTGTTGGAAACTACAGTTCTTCCTACTGCTCAAAATGCTTCGCAAATATTTATGCGTACAGGTGGTAGTTCAGGAGCTGGTAATAATATTTACAACAATAAATGGCTTGTGAGATCTGAATCTACTGCAGCTGATTGGTGGACAGCTAAAGTACATGATGCATTATCATTGGATAATGCATATGTAACGCCGGGTGTTGATACAAAAACATTTTGGGAAAGACATCTTTATGCCGATCGTCAAAGCTGGGGTACAGGGAGTAATCCATATATGAGTTTGAGCCAGGGAAGGTTAGGGGTTGGCATATATGATCCTGCAGCACGATTAGATCTTCAGGAAGGTAACAATAGTTATTCCACATTTATAGCACGGAATATTCATACAGTAGGAGGTGGATATTGTATTTTATCAAACGTGAAGCTTGATCAAACAAAAGCGTTGGCTGTTGTAAATTCTAATACAGGTTGGGTCGAAAATTTTGTAGTACTAGGTAATGGACAAACTCAAATTGGGGTTAAAAAATCAACAGCGCATGCTAACGCTATGTTAATGGTTGATGGCAAAGTAGTATGTAAGGACCTATATGTAACGGCAACTTCTGATTGGCCGGATTTTGTATTTAAGCCTGATTACAAATTACCGAAACTTACAGATATTGAAACCTATTATAAACAAAACGGACATCTGCCTTTAATTCCTTCAGAAAGAGAAGTTCAAGAAAACGGAGTAAATGTAGCTGAAATGAATAAACTGCTTTTACAAAAAATAGAAGAGTTGACAATTTTAATGGTAGAGCAGGATAAGAGAATAAAAGAATTAGAAAATAAAAAGTAAGAGTAGAAACGATAAAATTTCGAATTTATGAAAAAACGAATTACATTTTTATGCTTAGCTGCTTTAATAGTAGGTCAGGCGAAATCACAAACATCTACATTTGACGCATTAATTGCTAATACTGTCACCAATGGAGGCTTAGGGAAAGCTATCATTTGGAATACATCGCCTTCAGGCCTTGGTTATGGCCATAGAATATCTAACAATGATGATGGTGTTAAGACTTATTTAAACTTTGCTGCTAGGCATGGTGCAACTAACTGGACAGATATGATGACATTAACTTCTGATGGAAAAGTAGGAATAGGAACTAGTACACCTGGTGTTAAACTTGAATTATTTGATGCAAACGGAAGTTTAACACTGTTGAAATTACGGAATAATAATTGGGCATGTAATCAAACAACTAGTATTGAATTTTGGAATGGATTGAATAAAAATTTTGCTACTTCTAAAATAACTTCACAAATGGACGGTTGTGGCACTGATGGTGAAGCTCTTGTGTTTGAAACACAAACAGCAGGAGCGACATCCACTACACCTAAATTAACGATTAAGAATAATGGAAATGTTTTAATAGGTGGACAAACGATGATTGGAGTTAAGAAATCAACAGCACATGCAAACGCTATGTTAATGGTTGATGGTAAAATCGTATGTAAGGATCTTTATGTAACGGCAACTTCTGACTGGCCGGATTTTGTGTTTGATGCTAACTACAAACTGGATAATTTATATGATGTACGTGACTACTATCAAAAATACAAGCACTTGCCGAATGTTCCAACAGCTTGTGAAATTGAAGAAAAAGGAATAAATATGTCTGAAGTAAGTACCATCCAAATGCAAAAAATTGAAGAATTAACGCTTTATATTGTTCAGCTGAAAATGGAATTAGACGAACTGAAAAAAGAAGTAAACAATAGAAAATAATTTAAAATGACATCTAACAAAATAATAATATGAAAGAAATGAAATCACTGAAATCCATTATATATCTGTTAATAGGTGTCCTATTAATTTCTTATACTAATACTAAAGCCCAAAATCCTATTGTTGGCCCTGTGAGTATTGTTCCAGGAGAAAGCACTCAATATACATGGTCTAATTTCGGATATAATAATCCTAATTGGTCTGCTCCTTATGCAAGTTTTTCTCCAGGTTCAAGTAACGTTTACAATCCTTATATTACTATTAGTAAAACCATTACAAGTCCCACTGTTGAAATTAAAGTTATTAGTCATGATGTTAGTACTCCTACAGTTACATTAACAGATTATAGAACTATTCTTGTAGACCCTTTTTTAGTTGGAGCTACAAGTGTGCATCCGGGAGGATCTATTACAATTACGAATCAGGATAACCGTGAAGGTTACGCTGGTCATAATGCATGTTTATGGAATTGGTCATGTGATAATATGAATGCATTATTTTGTGGTAATGGTAATTGTAATAACAGCATAATTAATACAGCAGTTTTTACTTGCCCTACTACTTTACCTGCAAGTGTCATCAGTAGCGGATTGTATAGTATAAGTTGCACTAAAAGTTGTGGTTTAGGGTCATTTTCTTATCCAAGTCAAATGAATGTGAGAGTAGTTCTTAATGATCCAGTAATTAGTGGGACCCAAGATATTAGTTGCGTAACAAGTCTTTCTAATTTAGTATATACAGCAAGCCAGGTATCTGGTGCTACTTATTATATTTGGGAAGTTCCTACTGGTTGGCAAATTATGAGTGGTGATCATACAAATAGTATAGCGGTTGCAACTTTCGGATATGGCCCTGGGGACATTAAAGTAACGGCTTATGCTGCGAATGGAAGCCCAATAAAATCAAATAAAGTAAGTTATACTATTGGTTGTTGCCCTCAGAATTTGACAATCGCTACTAATGTGACTTCAGGAAATATAGATAAAAGACAAGCGGATAATAGTATTACTTGCACTAGTGTAATTAATAATGGAGGAAATGCTAAGTATCATGCTGGTAGCTTTGTTCATTTATCACCTGGTTTTTCAGCAGAACAGAATGCGGATTTACACGCTTACATACAATTTTGTACAGGGACTTATTTTAAAATGAACAGTTCTAATTCTAATGATAATTCAAAAACAGATAAAGAGAATACAGTAGATATAATCAACTTAAGTGATAGGCCGATAGAGGATAGAATAGATTTTAATATTTATCCCAATCCTAATAATGGAAACTTTAAGTTGACACTTAATAATAATGCTGAGTTACCTGAATCAATCAGTATTAAAGATATTCTTGGTAAAGAAGTTAAAGTTATTAATGAGCCAACAAAATACGAATATGATTTTGAAATGAAAGAGTTTGATCAGGGGCTATACATAATAAACGTATATTATTCTGATAAAACAATATCGAAGAAAGTAATTAAAAATTAGCATGAAATTATTTCATAACTCAAAAAGGCAGTCTAACTAACTGCCTTTTTTACTTTTAATATTTCAGGACGTTACAATGGTTTAACTACTTTTTATAAACCAACTATAAAAAGAATTAAACTGTAAAACGTAAATATGATTGCTAAAAGAATAGAAGCTCCACCTAAAACGGTTCCTATAATAGAAAATACAAGGTCAGCAGATGAGCCACCATCTTTACGATGACGCCTTAAACCCTGGGTGCCAAATACCAACCCAATAATCCCTAATATAAGGCCGGCTAAAAACAACAACATAAACACATATTCAGCTGTGCCAATAATGATAAGTATGCCTAATATATCTGCGGCAACACCCAAAATACTTAAGATAAAACCTACCAGGGCAACAGGATCCAAAGAACCATCTGACGCTTTAGTATCAGAACGTTTTTTTCTTTTTGCTTGCTCTATTTTTAAAGGGTGTTTTGTTTGAAGAACGCTCAGTTTCTTTTTTATTTTTTGATAAAAAACAGATTTACCCACGCTTTCTTTTGAAAGGACTTTATCCGAGGTTTCTTTCTCAATAGTTTCGGTAGGAGGGGTTGTTGTTTTAAGGTCTTCTACCGACAAGCCCACCTCTTTAGAAGCATAAACCGCCTCTTTTTCAGGTTGCTCAATTACTTTTACTTTTCCTGGCTTTTGTTGATGGCTGACGTATTTTCCAGGTTGATATTTACGTGAGGTAAAACGATTGTTGGATGCGCAACCCACAACAAGCACACTAATGATGAATAAACAGACGATCTTTGTGATAAATAATTTTTTCATAAAATAAGGTTGTTTAAGTGATGCCACTATTTCTTAATTATAAATTTAAGTCAATTTTTTAACATAAAAAAGCCCCCGTTTGGTAACGGAGGCTTTTCTTTTTATAGAAGGATGTATTATCCTAAATATTGTTGTAGTAATTTGCTTCTGGAGCTGTGACGTAAACGACGAATCGCTTTTTCTTTGATCTGACGAACGCGTTCGCGGGTTAAGTCAAATTTATCACCGATTTCCTCTAAGGTTAAACCATGGTTTAAACCGATACCGAAAAATAATTTAACCACATCGCGTTCTCTTTCAGTTAAGGTAGATAACGCTCTGTCAATTTCTTTAGATAAAGATTCCATGATCAAACCTGCATCCGCTTTTAACGAATCATGATTTACCAATACGTCTAATAAAGAACTTTCTTCACCGTTAGCAAAGGGAGCATCCATACTTACGTGACGTCCTGATACTTTCATCGTGTCAGAAACCTTGTCGATAGGAAGATCCAATAATTCAGCTAACTCTTCAGCACTTGGCTCACGCTCAAATTCCTGTTCTAATTTAGAGTATGCTTTGTTGATTTTATTTAAAGAACCTACCTGGTTTAAAGGTAAACGTACAATACGGGATTGTTCGGCTAATGCCTGTAAAATAGATTGACGAATCCACCAAACGGCATAAGATATAAATTTGAAACCACGTGTCTCATCAAAACGGCGGGCCGCTTTAATTAAACCTAAATTTCCTTCATTAATCAAATCGGGTAAACTTAAACCCTGGTTTTGATATTGTTTAGCAACGGATACCACAAAACGTAAGTTGGCACGGGTCAATTTCTCTAACGCATCTTGATCACCATCTTTGATTTTTTTTGCAAGTACAACTTCTTCTTCCGCTGTAATTAATTCTTCCCTCCCAATTTCCTGTAAGTATTTATCTAAGGACGCACTTTCGCGATTGGTAATGGACTTGGTTATTTTTAGTTGCCTCATGATTTTGTGTTGGGTTTATAAGCCCACAAAGATACGAAAAAAAGCCGATTTTCCCAACTCTGTATTGCTCTGATTATTAAATAATTAACTTTTAGTTATGATTTTAACAGTTTTACCTGATTCAATTAACAAAGAAGGAGCATTTTGCTTGTTAGCCCTTACTCCCTTTGAAAATGAATGGATTTTACAACCCTAAGGCGTAATACGCCCGAACGCCATTAGGATACACCCCCTCAATTAAAACACCACCGGTTTTATGTTCCAATACATCCTGTATGTCTTTTAAACCTGATATTTTTTTCTTATCAACCGAGGTAATGATAAAGCCTTCTTTAATACTTGCATTCGCAAGCTTTCCGGGCTCCAGTTTTGAAATTCTTACACCACCGGGAATATTGTATTTGGAAATATCTTCAGCGCTTAATTCTTCAAATACTGCCCCTAAGGAGTTAACGGCAACTTTACTGATTTCATGTTTTTTGATGATGCCAAGCGCATTGTCTTTGTTTTTTAAAACAACAGGCAACAGGACTTCTTTTTCATTTCTTACAACTGTAATATTGATTTTATCGCTGGGTCTGAATTTACCAATTTGCTCAAGGAATTCGGAAGTGCTTCTTACATTTACGTTTTCTACACGGGTAACCACGTCTCCAAATTTTATTCCGGCTTGTTCCGCAGCACCATTTTCGGTGATGCCATTAATATAAACTCCTTTTAGTTGCTTAATGCCTTTTTCTTCTGCAAATTTCGAATCAATATCCTGTATGCTTAAGCCAATGAACGCACGTTGTACATTACCATATTCAATTAAGTCGGCTACCACTTTTTTAACGATGTTTACCGGTATTGCAAACGAATACCCTTGGTAAGAACCGTTATTGGAAGCTATAGCGGTATTGATTCCCACTAAGTCGCCACTTGTGCTTACTAATGCGCCCCCACTATTTCCGGGATTTACAGCAGCATCAGTTTGAATAAAGGATTCGATGGGAGCAAGACTTCCTCCCTGCATATTGTGTTCTAAAATATTAATGTTACGACCTTTCGCACTTACAATACCCGCGGTTACTGTAGAATTCAAATTAAAAGGATTACCAACAGCTAACACCCATTCACCTACCTTTACATCATCGGAATTACCATAACTTACAAATGGAAGACCTTTTTCCCTGATCTTCAGTAAAGCAAGATCCGTTGTAGGGTCTGTTCCAATAACTTCTCCTACATAACTTCTTTTATCATTTAATACAACTTCTATTTTTGTAGCACCGTTTACCACATGGTTGTTGGTTACAATGTAACCATCATTACTGATAATAACACCACTGCCACTCCCTTGCATCATATTGGGCTGGCGCTGTCTTCCTCCAAAAAAGAAATCCTGAAAAGGATCATAAGAAAGATTTTTATTTTCTACAATGGTTTTGATATGCACAACGGAGTTAACTGATTTTTCTGCAGAGGCCACAAAATCGGGCGCATTGGCCGCCATTCCATTAAAAGAAGTTAAGTGCGTGGGAGTTACAGTATAGGGATTATAGCTTAATGAATGATCAGAAGATTTAGTAATGTAATAATTACCAACTAATGCGAATGCACCACCAATGAGGCCAATGCAAACAGAAGAGATTATTTTTTTCATATTCGTTTTTAAAATTTAATAGTTAAATGGTTATTCAACATTTTAATTTATAACGCAAAATTACAGGAGAAGTTATGGTTTAATTTTGCATTTAACAATACTTAACTCGAACCCCTGTTTTGAGGCAATTTATCATCTATTTGTTAAAATTTTTTGTCAAAAATTTCTTAATAATCTAATATTTATAGTGTTTTTAGGGCTTTGCCCATCTGTGAAAATATATCCTGTATTCTAAATTTTGATACAAAAAATGCTTACTTTTAATGTCTCCAAATAACATGAAATTTAAATATAAAATACCTCCTTTCGTTTTTGGAGTTTCTATTGGCCTCCTGGTTGGGGTGGCTTTTTTTATGTTTAAAATTGATGACTACATCAAAAAAATAAACAGGCCTAATACCGATAATATTAAAATTGTGGAGCGTACTGTTTCTGAAAAACCTGTTGAAAAGCAGGAGAAATCCCGTACAGATAAGAAAACAACCATCAACACTAAAAATTCTCCAAACATTAATTATAGCGAGGTGGATGCTCTTTTAAAAGAGGAAGAAACCATTAATGTTGCACAGGAAGAATTACTTTCGGTTAAAAATATTAAGGTGATTAACCTGGATCTTAAATCGAAAAAAGATACATTAACAGGGCAACTTGCCGGTGTAACGAGTTCTGATTATCCGAATTTATTTTTTGTTGAATTTTGGAAAACACCTCTGAATTCAAAAGGTTACCGAATGACCAGGAACCGTGTGATCCTCTATGGTTTATCAGATTTTAGCAGTATCACCATTTATAAAGTGGATGATAATTATTATCTGAAAAATGATGATGTGGTTTATAAAATCTCATCGGGTACAGAGTTTAAACCTATGGAACTGGTAAGTGATACCGAATTGTTGGCTAAAATAAATTAGTTACCATATGCAATTAAAATGCTATAAATATCAAGGCACAGGAAACGATTTTGTGATCATTGATAACCGCGAAAAAACAATTTCATTAACGGTTGAACAAATACGGTTGTTATGCGACAGGCGATTTGGTATTGGTGCTGATGGATTAATGTTATTGGAATTGGAGCCCGGTATCGATTTTAAAATGGTTTACTTTAACAGTGATGGTAACGAAAGCAGTATGTGTGGCAATGGCGGACGTTGTATTACAGCATTTGCCAAACAATTAGGCATCATTACGAGTGAAGCAAAATTTTTAGCCATTGATGGGATGCATGAAGCAAAAATCATGGCCGATTCAGTGTCGCTAAAAATGAATGATGTTAGAGATATAGAAGTAGGGGATGATTATTTTTATTTGAACACCGGTTCTCCGCATTATGTAAAATTTGTAAAGGATATTGAAACCTTTGATGTTGTTGTCGAAGGGAAAAAGATCCGTTACAGCGATCGTTTTAAAGCAGAGGGAACAAACGTCAATTTTATTGAAAGAACAGAACATGAATTATTTGTTCGCACTTACGAACGGGGTGTGGAAGATGAAACCTTATCCTGCGGAACAGGAGTAACAGCTGCTGCCCTCGTGGCAGGGTTTAAAGGGTTAAGTACCGATAAAAAGAATTGTAGAATCAAAACATTGGGAGGAAACTTAAATGTAAAATTTGAGAAAGTATTGGAAAACACGTTTTACAATATCTGGCTCGAAGGTCCCGCCTTATTTGTTTTTGAAACGACTTTCGAATTAACGGAAATCTAAAAAAAACATTGATAGATTAATTTTTAATGGCAAGCTTAATTTTTTTAATTTAGCTAGTATTCTATTAATCTGTTTTTATGAGATCTTATTCTTACCAAACATGTTTATTACTATTTGTTTTTCTTACCGGGTTGGTGCATGCCCAGGATGCGCAATACTGGACAAATGCCTTTGGTCCGAAATCGGCCTTATTAAGCGGCGCTGTAGTAGGTGGAGTAAAGGATTTTAGTGCGAGTTATTATAACGCCGCAGGCTTAGCGTTAAGTGATTCAACCAGTGGAGTTTCAATTACATCTAATGCTTATAATTTAGAAAATATTACACTAAAAAATGCGGCAGGTAAAGGAAAAGATCTGAAATCGAATAACATGCAGATTATACCACTCATTATTACAGGGAAGTTAAAGTTTAAAAAGAATTCCAGATTTTCTATAGGTTATTTTTTAGTGGAGCGTCAAAAATCTTCTTTTAAATCCTCCGCGAGAAATACCGGTTTTTATAACCTGGTTGATAATTCAATTAGCCCGGGAGATGAAGAGTATGTTGCGCAATACAATAGCACCGTAGATCTGCATGAAATAGCTGCAGGCGTATCGGTAGCTTATAAAATAAATGAACATTACGCTGTTGGATTGTCAAATTATGGAATGTACAGAACCCAAAAGTTTATTACGAATTACGTTGCCCGTTTAGCACCAACATCCGATACTGCTTTTTTCACGTCTTCGTATGCCGAGCTGGAAGACCTTGAATACAAGAATATCCGTACAACGATTAAGCTGGCATTTTTGGTAGATTATAAAAATTTTAAAACAGGTTTAACGGTAACTCTGCCAAGTATTAATGTATGGGGAAGTGCGGTTGTAGGGTATGATATTGCCTATTCTAATGTTTATTTATCGGGATTAAATCCGCCAATAAGTTTGTTTGCCGACGACAGGCAGGAGCTTAAGAAAACAGTGTACAAAGATCCTCTTTCTGTAGCATGGGGAACAGAATTTAAAATCGGACAAAAAGCCACGCTCTATCTAACGGCAGAATGGTTTGCGGCGGTGAATACCTACACTCTGGTTCAACCTAAAAGTGCGAGCTTCACCAAACCTTCTTCGGCAAATTTAATAAACAGCGCCGATTATTTAAGAGTACAACAGGGAAGAAAAAGCATCATTAATTATGCGATAGGTTACGAGCAGAAAATTTCAAAAAAAATTAATTTGCTTTTAGGAGGGAGAACCAATTATTATTCGCTTGTTCTAAATAAAGACGATGCTATTAAATTAAATATGTCCTATGCTGATTTATACCATGCAAGTTTGGGGCTATCGTACAGACGTGATAAATCGGTGCTATATGCCGGATTATTGGGGGGCTTTGGCACAAAATCGGGGTTAAAACAAATTGTAAATCTTAATGAACCAAGCATCGATAGTGGTTATCCCATGCAAGGTGATTTAACGGATACGAGGAAAGACGAATATCACTCGGTTTCATTTATGCTTGGATATGTTTTCTTTATTAAATAGTTTAAAATTATAAACGCTCGTTATGGATGTTTTTACACATATAAGAATTCTTTATGGTACTCTTTTTTGTATTGTATGAAATCGTATATGCCCTGAGATTATTCTTTAAAGAATAAGTAAAGCAAATTCAGGCAGTAATGTTATATTTCTTTTTAAATTTCTTGTGCGCCTTTCTGTACTTACGATTGCTTTTAACGCCTGTACTTGTTAGTACCCCGCTCATGTTGGCCTTTACCCAATAGTTAAAAACTACTTTTTCAGGATCGCGTTCCGCAAAAATTAAGGATTCTTTTTGGTTGTTGTTTTTTAGTAAGGCATTTACCAGGTCATTCTCCAGATTCAGGATCAGTTTTTTTCGTGTAGAATCGTGTTTGTCTAGAAACTCCACATCCAGGTTTTTATAATAGAAATTCATTTTTCCCACAGCCGCATATTTGTTGCCTCTCCAGTTCGCAAACAACGTATCTGAGTTTCCTTTCTTGATAACCACAGAAGCCAGGTGGTTGGCTGTAGAATTAAATTCGTTTAACGTGATAGGAGAAACATTGATATTCATCCTGAAATAAGAAAGAGAATCGGTATAAGATTCATGATACGATAAATTACGGATGTAATTATTATATAACCGGGCACTTCCGGTAATATGTAAACTATCCGAAATAGTTGCTTTATTTTTTATATTGGTTACGATCATGTTCATGTTATCAATAGGTATTTCTCCCATTTTATTAGTTCGGGGCGATATTAACTGAACTAACACCCTGCTGTCTTTTAACTGAACAGAATCCACATGAAGTGGTAATTTTATACCATTGATTAGTTTTGTTAGCATTGGTTTTTCTTCACCATGTTTAAAGGCTTTTCGTTTATCTTTTGAAGAAGTTAGTTCCATATTGGAAAGAACAACCTTGTGAACTTTTAACGATGATTCTTCCCCGGTTTTCATGAAATCAACCCCTGTAGCCTGTATGGCTTTCCCTTGTACAGTTAAATAAGCTTTTTGCCAGTCCTGTTGAGCAAACGTTTCTTCCATGCTTTTATTGGGGGTATAAGAATAACTTCCCAAATTAGCTGTTTTGTGTTTAGGATCCCAGTTCAACTGATTTATCTTAATGCTAAACGTTTTGTTTTTTAAAGCAATGTTCCCCTGTTCTATGTTTAATTGATAGATCAATGGAGCCCAGTTTATTTTTTCGCCTTTAGCAAACGTAAAATCGTTGGTATGAAAATTTCCGCTTAAATCATCCACATCCAAATTTAAACTATCCCATTTCGCGTACTTGATAGCCGCTTCACGAAAGTTAACCGCTACATCGGATTTAGCAGATAAAGAGCCATTTTCGGTTTTGGTAATGGTTCCGTTTTTTAGTATAAGGTTTGTTCCACTTAAAGCTAAGTGTGTGGATTCTGTATTGAATTTCAGGGTGCTTACATCCACTTCTGTTTTATGAAATGTAACAAATACATTACCGGCTTTGTGAATCTTTAATTTTTCAGCCTCAAAAGACACATCTCCTGAAAACTCCTGGGTTCCTTTATCAATAATCTTTTTCGTGTAATTAATAATGGCATGATTGATCTTTAGTTTATTCGCAATGATATCAAAGGGTAATGGTTTTCTTTTCGGTTGATTGGACGAATCCATGTTAGTCATCATAATTTCCGGATGATCAATAACCAGGGAATAAATGGTAAGTTGATCTATTTTAGATGAATTGAGATCAGCTTGTAATTTGATAGTTGGAATAATTACTTTAATGGGATTAGAATTGGTTTTAGTGGCGAAATTTACCCGGTGCATTATGCTTTCCGAAGAAGTATTTAATTGCAGTGTTTCAACAGAAGCTACAAGGTCTTTGTTTTCGAAAGAAATATGTTTAAGGAGTCCACCTGCCTGTTCCCATTCAAAATGAGTGTTAACGGCTTTTAGTTTTTTAGCGTAAATGTTTTGCCCGGTGCATGTAATATCAGTAATTCCAGGGGTTACGAGAGTAAAACTTAGTTGTTTGATGTTTATGCTATTAATGTCGATTGTTGGTGGCGATTTTTTTTGATGAGCAACTCCTTCCTCTTTTTTAAGTATATGAATGGTTAATTTATTGACACTCGCACTGTCAATTTTAATGGATTTACTTTTTTGTAACTGATCCCAGTCGAGCTTTTTAAAAAAGATATTACTTCCGGTAATTTCTGTTCCATTCATTAAATTCAAATGAAATTGCCTTATATTATTGACCTGCTTATTTCCATTTAAAACGTAGTCTTTAAGATGCAGCTTAAGTTTAGTTGATTGCACATTAATATCGCCCACATAAAATTCGGTGATGGATTTTTTAATATCAAAGAGTGAATCGCTTTTTACAAAATCCTGCATGGCAATGGTTAAATTGAACTGTTTCATATGCATGGATAAATTAGTGGCATTTGCAGTAGAAACATAATTTAATGTGCCGTTTTTTACTTTAAAATATTCCACACCTACTAAACTTTTCAGTCCACTAAGGGCATCATAAAAACGGTTTAAGTTAAAGGCACCCGAATCGGCTTTAGGTTTTTTCTTTACCTGAACTGTTATGATTGGATTATCTAACTCAGCTGCTTTTGCAGTAATTTTTTTATTTAGAAGATCTTCGATATTTACATCTCTTAATCGGAGAGAGGAGGAGCTGAAGGTGAATTTATTATCTTTTGTGTTTTCGGGAGTTGGCCCAAATTCAGCTTCTTTAAAGACAATATCATTTTTTTCAATGGTAAATTTCCCAACAATCATTTGAAACATATTATCTTTTGTCACAAATTTCATTTTCTCCAGGTCTAACTTAATGCTATCTGTTGTAACATGTGTTTTCCCGATTGTATTTACCGAGAGGTTGTAGATCTTTAAATTTGTTTTTTCAGAAGCGTAATTCGCTTTGTTCTGTGTTTTACCATTTAAAAAGAATTGCGACTCTACCACACTAATGTATTTAATGTTTACACCTTTAAATAATTTTGTAATAGATTGTAGCATCACCGTGGTATCAATCGCCTCTGTTTTCTTTTTACCATAGGTTTGTATTCTTAAAACCGGGCGATAGCATATAATGGTATCGATCATTAATTTTTCGGAATCATATACTTCATTTAACTGTGTAGACCGGATGTAGAGCTTATCCATTTTTAGTGAAACTGTATTACCCGTTTCTTTATTTTTCCCTCTGAAATGGCAGGAATCCAGTTCAAAGCTTTCACTTTTTCCTGAAAAATGAAGTTTACTAAAACTGAATTCATGCAATCCATCGGGGAATTTCCAGTTTTGTTTGGCAACAGAAATATCAATATCGTCTGTCGCAAAAAGATGATGGGGTTTATTTTGAACCTGCGAGAAATTTTTAATATGGAAATGGATCTTATTAGAAGAGAAGACCTCCGGCATTTTTTTGTTATGGTATTTAAACGCAGCCCCTTCAATAGCAAGGGTTCTCACTTCTAAATGAGAAAGCGCTTTTTTTAAAATGGCCAGAATTTTTGAGGCATGAAATTCTTTAGACTCTTTAATTTCAGGATGATCAGGAGGGGTTGTTCGGGTAATTAGTTTTGGTAACGTTATACTCATACTATCCACCGATACTTTTTGGTGAATGAGCATATCTGTCCAGGATTTAACCGACAAATATATTTTTGATATTTCGATATGATGATGTGTGGCCGCGTTACTTGTATCTTTACAATACAATACGGCATTATTCATCACAATATTCTTTTTAAATAATTCAACATCAATGGAGGAGGCATCAAAAGCATATGCACCGTGAGTTTCTTTTTTAATAACCACCTGCATAATATCTTTAAACCTGTATTCGATCACATAAAAGAGAATGCCGCCAATAATGAACCTAAGGGCCAGGAACCATAGAATCCGCTTTATCCACTTTTTGCCTTTTGGACCAATTTTCATAGTTGTTTTTTATCTTTTTTGATATGTACCGAAACGGAATAGAAGCGCAGTTACATTAAATAGTATTGATTAAAATACGTAACTGAACAATAAAGATAAAGCAATTTGTCCATCAAAAAAAAGGCGGGATGAATAAATGATCGATGAATCTTTCTTTTTGGAAGATGATTTTAAAATAATACTTTTATTATACTACAATTATGAGATCTGTTATTACCCTTATAGTGCTGCTTTGTAACCTGGGTATTATGGTTGCACAAGCCCCTAACCGTTTGAACAAAAAAGGTGAACGCACAGGAAGATGGGTCACCTACATGGATGATGAGGAAAAAATAAAATCATTTGAAGGGAAATTCAGGAACGGTAAAGCCGTTGGCAAAGCTTATTTTTATGATAATGAAGGAATATTGGGAAGACGGGAAATTAACCGGTTCAAAAAACTAAAAACCATATTTTATTATCCTAACGGAGTGGTACGTATGAGAGGATGTGCCAGGCTCGAAAACCTTACAGATAAAATCCATTATTATTTTTATGGCAAATGGAAAAACTATGATACCAGCGGAGTGCTGATCAAATACTGTTTTTATAAGCAGGGAGAACTTATAAAAACAATTTACAAGGATAAGCATAACAAAACCAACGATTCGCTTTTTGAGGTACTAAGGCTTATTGATACAGAATTTGCAGCTGACAACAGGCGATTGACGGATAGCATTAATGCGAACTTAAAAAATACAACCAGGTATAATTACTTTAAAAGAGCACTAACGGTTCATGATAGCATTACATTTATGAGGATTGGGTCTATTATGGATCGTTACGGCTATCCATCCACTCAAATAGCCGGTGAAGCTTCAGGAATACCATTTTATATATTGGGATTTGCACCTGTTTCTCTAAAAGAGAAGTATTTGCCCCAATTAAAAATGGCTGCAGATAGGGGAGATATCAATTGGAAATCGTTGGCTTTTTTTATTGATAAAATCAAAGTTGCAAAAAACGAGAAACAAATTTATGGTACACAAGGTACTTACGATAAGGACTATAAATTTAAGTTATATCCTTGTGAAGATCCAGAAAATTTAAATAAGAGAAGAGCAGGAGTGGGGCTGGAACCGGAAAGCGAATGATCTGTTTTTGCTTACAACGTAAAAGCCTGCCATATATTAAATATGGCAGGCTTTACAATAATTTTTTACTACTACATCCAGGCAGAAATAATTCCACCCATAATGCAAAAGCAAATAATCCAATAGCCACAGTTAATTGCAATGTATTTAAAGCTTTTACGCTCAAATAAAGCATTTGTTGCTAAAATAGGTGTTGCTATAAAGAAACCACCAATAGTGCCGTGTAATGCGCCGTGCTTAAATGTACGGTAACCACTTCCAAATTGATCCATGATGGCTTTGTACATGGCTCCAATTTCGGTACTGGGGTCATTAATAGGTTGTTTATACAACATAGAATTGAAATGGAGCTGATGTATTACTAAAAACTGGATAGAGAATGCCAAAAGAAAACTGAGTACAAAGCTAACACCAAAAATAAGGGCCATATTGGCGCCTTTCATTTTATCGTCGGTGAGTCCTGTTTCTTTTTTCCAGGCGTTGCCCAAAACTTTTGGATTATACCAAATAAAGCCTAATACCATTGGTACCAGGGCTGCTACTAATACTGCTAAAAAATTAATGCTCATAGGGTTGTGTTTTAAGGGTTTATAAATTAAAATATTAAGTTACAGGAACGGTACGAAAAAAATTATAAGTTGGCACGGAATGGGTTACATCCTCTATTTGTAAAACTCATATCATAATAGATTTTATTTAAATTGTAAGGCATAAAGGTAATTCTTACATCATGTAATCCTTGTGGGATGGATGTGGTAACACAACCTGTTGCTCCACAAGCAGGGATAATACTTCCGGAGTTTTGGGTTATTGTGCCGATATAAATGTTATCAATATACACTTTTGCTGAAGTAGCGTTACTTCCAAGATCGTCTGTATAAAATACATATTGTCCGATGGATGCTACAACTTCTACTGATTTAGAAACTTTACCCGAAAATTTCCCATTTTTAGAATAGCAGGACATGGAAATCTCATAAGTTCCTACCTTGTCCATTAACACAGAAGGATCCCTGGTATCGCTTCTATATTCTTTGGGGCCTTTAACTACCCAGGAGTAGGAGTGGGCATTTGAGGAAGTATTGGTGAGCTGCATATAATCACCATTTGAGTAAATTTCTTTATCGGTAGTAAAAGATGCAGCAGGCTTTTTCTGGCAGCCTGATAAGGTAATAGCAACTATTGCTATCAGTATAAATAAGTAATTTTTCAAGTTCAACATATTTTCTTTAAATATAACAATTTACCTAATAAGTAGCTTAATAGGGGCAGGGGCAAAAAAAATCCCCAATTATGTTTATAATTGAGGACTTTAATAAATTTAAGGTTAATTATTCTCCTTCTTCAGCTTTAGTTTCAGTTCCTTCAGCTGCAGTAGTTGTTTTTTTAGCACGGCTACGACGAGTCGTTTTAGCTTTTTCAGTTGTAGTAGCTTTACCGTTAGAGTAAATATCGTTAAAATCAACTAATTCGATTAATGCCATTTCAGCAGCATCACCTAAACGGTTTCCTGTTTTAATGATACGAGTGTAACCACCGTTTCTTTCAGCAACTTTAGCAGCTACATCTTTAAACAACATTGTTACAATTTCTTTACTTTTTAAGTAAGAGAATACAGTTCTACGGCTGTGAGTTGAATCGTCTTTACTTTTAGTAATGATTGGTTCAACATACGTTCTTAATGCTTTAGCTTTCGCCAAAGTAGTAAAAATACGTTTGTGTTCAATTAAAGAGCAAGCCATGTTACTCATTAACGCTTTACGGTGAGAATGCGTTCTACCTAAATTATTTATTTTATCTCCGTGTCTCATGTTAATTTTTATTTAGTGAGTTAGTGAATTGTGGAGTTATTCTCTAACTCATTAATTCTCTAATTCAACAGTTGTTTTTAATCTTTATCTAATTTATATTTTACTACGTTCATTCCAAATTGAAGACCTTTTGTTGATACAAGATCTTCAAGCTCAGTTAAAGATTTTTTACCAAAGTTACGGAATTTTAAAAGATCATTTTTATTGAAAGATACAAGTTCACCTAATGTTTCAACATCTGCGGCTTTTAAGCAATTTAAAGCACGAACAGAAAGATCCATATCAACCAGTTTAGTTTTCAATAACTGGCGCATGTGTAAAGATGTTTCATCAAATTCTTCTTCTGATTTTTTCTCTTCAGAATCCAAAGTGATTTTCTCATCAGAAAACAACATGAAATGGTAAATTAAAATTTTAGCAGCTTCTTTTAAAGCTTCTTTCGGGTGGATAGATCCATCAGAAACGATATCTAAAATTAATTTTTCGTAATCTGTTTTTTGTTCAACACGGTAGTTTTCAATGGTGTATTTTACGTTTTTGATTGGCGTATAAATAGAGTCAATGAAAATAGTTCCCTGAGGTGCAGAATTAGTTTTGTTTTCTTCTGCAGCAACATATCCACGGCCTTTATCAACCGTTAATTCGATTTTTAATTTCACACTGCTTTCGCAATTAAAAATTACTAAATCCGGGTTTAATATTTGAAAACCATTAGCAAATTTACCAATTTCTCCGGCAGTAAATTTTTCGTTTCCTGAAAAGTGGATTACGATTTTTTCTACATCATGGTTATCTAATTGTTTTTTAAAACGAACTTGTTTTAAATTTAAAATTATTTCAGTAACATCTTCTACAACACCTTTAATAGTTGAGAATTCATGATCAACACCTTCAATTCTTACGCTAGTGATAGCATGCCCCTCTAAAGATGATAATAAGATACGACGTAATGAGTTACCTATAGTGATACCAAATCCTGGTTCTAAGGGACGAAATTCAAATTGCCCTTCAGTTTCGGTAGAGTTAATCATAACAACCTTATCTGGTTTTACGAAATTTAATATTGCCATTTTATTAATTTATAGGTTAAAAACTAATTTGCTAATTATTATTTAGAGTACAACTCAACGATTAATTGCTCTTTAATGTTTTCCGGGATCTGTGAACGCTCAGGTACAGAAATGAATTTTCCTGTAAAAGTAGATTTATCGAAATCTAACCATGAGTATTTGTTAACAGAACCAGATAAAGAGTCATTAATTGCCTCTAAAGCTTGTGATCTTTCACGAACACCTACAACATCACCAGCTTTTAATGTATAAGAAGGGATATTTACGATGCTACCATTAACGGTAATGTGAGTATGAGAAACTAATTGACGAGCTGCTCTGCGGGAAGGAGCAATACCTAAACGATATACAACGTTATCTAAACGTGATTCGATTAATTGTAATAACACTTCACCTGTAATACCGTGAGCGCGGGCTGCTTTATCAAAAGTTCTAGCAAATTGTTTTTCTAGGATACCGTAAGTATATTTTGCTTTTTGTTTTTCCATTAACTGGATAGCATACTCAGATTTTTTACCTTTTTTCTTAGTATTCCCGTGTTGTCCAGGAGGGTAATTTTTCTTTTCTAATGCTTTATCCGGACCAAAAATTGGCTCTCTGAATTTTCTTGCAATTTTGGATTTAGGACCTGTATATCTTGCCATTGTATTTTATTAATTTCTGTTATTACTATTCTTTATTTGTTGCTTTTATGCTGATACACATCAGGAATTAGCAACGACGACGTTTTGGAGGACGACAACCATTGTGCGGCATTGGAGTGATATCTACTATCTCAGTTACTTCAATTCCTGAAGTAGCAATTGTTCTGATAGCTGATTCTCTTCCTGCACCCGGACCTTTAACGTATACTTTTACTTTACGTAATCCTAAGTCTGCTGCTACTTTAGAGCAATCTGCTGCAGCTAATTGAGCTGCATAAGGCGTGTTCTTTTTAGAACCACGGAATCCCATTTTACCAGCACTTGACCAGGAAATTACTTGGCCTGCGCTATTGGTTAAAGAGATGATGATATTATTGAAAGTAGCGTTTAAGTGAGCTTCTCCAACTGCTTCTACCTTTACTACTCTTTTCTTAGCATTAGCTTTTGCAGCTGCTACTGATGATTGTTGTTTAGCCATTTTTATGAAATGCTTATATTATTTATTACTTAGTAACTTTTTTCTTGTTTGCAACTGTTTTACGTTTACCCTTACGAGTACGTGAGTTCGTTTTCGTACGTTGTCCACGAACAGGCAAACCATTACGGTGACGTATGCCTCTGTAAGAGCCGATATCGGTTAAACGTTTGATGTTTAAAGCTACTTCTGAACGAAGTCCACCTTCTACTTTAAAATTGTCGTTAACAATTTTACGAATAGCGTTTTGCTCATCATCATTCCACTCATTCACTTTTTTATTAAAGTCAATGCCAGCTTCTGTTAAGATGCGTTGAGCTCTGCTACGTCCAATACCAAAAATGTAGGTTAATCCTATTTCTCCTCTTTTATTTTTTGGTAAATCTATACCTGCAATACGTGCCATTATTTATATGATTGTTTTTTAAAAGTTCGCGAAAATACGAAATTATTTTTGTCTTTGTTTAAACTTTGGGTTTTTTTTGTTGATTATATACAACTTTCCTTTACGGCGAACGATTTTGCAATCAACGCTTCTCTTTTTTATGGATGCTCTAACTTTCATGTTCCTTATTTGTTAAAATTCTTGTTTATTTATATCTGTATGTTATTCTTCCTTTTGATAAGTCGTATGGACTCATCTCTAATTTTACTTTATCGCCGGTTAAGATCTTGATGTAGTGCATACGCATTTTACCAGAAATATGCGCGATAACAACGTGTCCATTCTCTAGTTCTACTCTAAACATGGCGTTACTTAGAGATTCAAGTATTATTCCGTCCAGCTCAATATTTGCTTGTTTTGCCATTTCTTAAGCTTGTTGCATGGTCATTTGGTTACTAGTACGGCCTTTAATTCTTCCGTTTTGCATTAAGCCATCATAATGACGATTTAATAAATACGTTTCAATCTGTTGTAAAGTGTCTAAAACAACACCTACTAAGATTAATAAAGAAGTTCCTCCGAAGAAATCTGCAAATGAACTGTTAATAGATAGTTTTGTAGCGATAGAAGGTAAAATAGCGATAAATGCAAGGAATATGGCTCCTGGTAACGTAATACGCGACATTACCTGGTCAATAAACTCTGCAGTTGTTTTTCCTGGTTTAACACCCGGTACAAATCCACCATTACGTTTCATATCATCTGCCAATTGATTCGGATTGATCATAATAGCGGTGTAAAAATACGTAAAAGCAATGATTAATGTAGCAAAAATAAAGTTATACCAAAAACCATATCTATCGGCAAATACACCACCACCATTACCACCGCTGAAATTAGAAATAGCATTAGGGATGAACATGATTGCCTGAGCAAAAATGATAGGCATTACACCTGCAGAATTCACTTTTAAAGGTAAATACTGTCTTACACCACCATATTGTTTATTTCCTACAATTTTCTTGGCATACTGTACCGGAATACGGCGTGTGCCCTGAACAAGTAATATACAGCTTATGATAATCATTAACATAGCTACTATTTCAAGTAAGAAGATGATTAAACCACCACCGGCACTTTCTAAACGGGCACCAAATTCAGAGGTTAAAGCAAAAGGTAAACGGGAGATAATACCGATCATGATCAGGATAGAAATACCATTACCAATACCTTTATCTGTAATTTTTTCACCTAACCACATAATAAACATCGTTCCTGCTACTAAAATAATAGTTGACTGGATTCCGAACCATGCATGGTCAATCGCTACAACACCTGGTTTTGAATATACCTGGGCAGCTAAATAACCAGGAGCCTGAACCGCAGTTACTGCTACTGTAAGGAAACGTGTGTATTGGTTAATTTTTTTACGACCGCTTTCTCCTTCTTTCTGCATTTTCTGGAAATAAGGAACGGCCATACCCAATAACTGAATAATAATAGACGCAGTAATGTAAGGCATAATCCCTAAACCAAAAATAGAAGCTCTTGAGAATGCACCACCGGCGAAAGCATTAATCAAAGCAATGATCCCTCCGTCATTGGAGTTTTCGTTTGCTCTGGCTAATAACTCGGTATTAATGCCAGGTAATACAACATAAGAACCCAAACGATAGATCAGGATAAGGCCAAGGGTTGTAAGAATCCTTTGCTTTAGCTCTTCTATCTTCCAGATATTCCGGAGGGTTTCAAAAAAACGTTTCATATAGTGTTATTTCTTTTTTTTAATGTTATATTTTATAGCTGTAGAGTAGGGCATATGCTTATTAAACACAGCTATATCGTATAGCTTATTAAATTTCAGTTGCTACTCCACCTTTTGCTTCAATAGCTGCTTTAGCTGTTGCGGTAAATGCGTGAACACTGATAGTTACTTTTGATTTTAATTCTCCTCTACCCATGATCTTAATCAGATCATTTTTTTGAGCCACACCATTTTGAATTAATACTTCTTTTGTAATTTCAGTAATATTCTTAGTGTCAACTATTTTTTGGATAATATCTAAATTAACGCCTTTGTGTTCAATACGGTTAATATTTTTGAAACCGAATTTAGGCACACGACGTTGTAAAGGCATTTGACCACCTTCAAAACCACGTTTCTTCTTATTACCAGAACGAGATTGAGCACCTTTATGACCTTGTGTAGCAGTACCGCCACCACCAGAACCTTGGCCACGGCCTCTTCTAAAATTTGTTTTTACTGAACCTTTTGCAGGTGTTAATGAATTTAATTTCATTTTAAATTTCTTTTATTTATTAAATTTTTTCGATTGTCAATAAATGAGCAACTGCATTAATCATTCCTTGAACCGGAGGAGTTGCTTCTTTAATAATGCTATGGTTTAATTTTCTTAAACCTAAAGCCTGAACTGTTGCTCTTTGTCTAGCGTTCCTTTTGATAGGACTTTTAGATAATGTTATTTTAACTTGTGGCATATTTTCTTATTATTATCCGTTAAATACTCTGTCTAATGTAATTCCTCTTTGTCTTGAAATAGCTAAAGGATCACGCATTTTTGCTAAAGCATCGATAGTTGCTTTTACAACGTTGTGTGGGTTTGAAGAACCTTTTGATTTAGCTAATACATCAGTAATACCAACGCTTTCTAAAACTGCACGCATCGCACCACCGGCAATTACACCTGTACCGTGAGCAGCTGGTTTTAAGAATACTCTTGATCCACCGAATTTACCGTTTTCAGGATGAGGAACTGTACCTTTCAATACAGATACTTTCACTAAATTCTTTTTAGCATCGTCAATACCTTTGGTAATTGCATCTGTAACTTCATTTGCTTTACCTAATCCGTATCCTACAACACCTTTTTCGTCACCAACAACAACGATTGCAGCGAAACTAAAGTGACGACCACCTTTTGTTACTTTTGTTACACGTTGGATCGCAACTAATTTATCTTTTAGTTCGATGTCGGTAGACTTTACTTTTTTTACAACTTCTTTTGACATGTTATGAATGTTCTTTTTATACTAATTAAAATTTTAAACCTGCTTCACGAGCACCTTCTGCCAGTGATTTGATACGTCCATGGTATAAATACCCGTTTCTGTCAAATACTACAGAGCTAAGGCCTGTTGAAGTTGCTTTTTCAGCGATTAACTTACCAACTAATTTAGCTTGTTCAAGTTTGGTTATTTTCGAATCTTTAATAGATTTATCGTCCGAACCTGCAGCTATAAGCGTTTTACCGGTTTTGTCGTCTATTAATTGAGCATAAATACCTGAGTTACTTCTAAACACGCTTAAGCGTGGAGTTGAAGAAGTTCCTGTAATGGTTTTACGGATTTTAAATTTAATGCGTTCTCTTCTTTGTTTTTTATTGAGTGCCATCTTTCCAGTTTTTTGAAGATGATTAATACTAATTTAATTATGTTATTTTTTGCTTGCTGATTTGCCCGCTTTACGACGTAAAATTTCGCCTGTAAATTTAATACCTTTTCCTTTGTACGGTTCAGGTTTACGTAAGCTACGGATTTTCGCGGCAACCATTCCTAATAATTGCTTATCAGAACTTTCTAAAGTAATTTTAGGGTTTTGACCTTTTTCAGAAGCAGTAGTTATTTTAATTTCAGTTGGTAATTCAAACACAACGTTGTGAGAGAAACCTAAAGATAATTCTAATAACTGACCTTTGTTAGAAGCACGGTAACCTACACCTACTAACTCTTGTTCTGTTTTATATCCTTCAGAAACACCTTTAATCATATTAGCGATTAAAGAACGGTATAAACCGTGTAATGCTCTGTGGCGTTTTTGATCAGTTGGACGAGAAACATTAATGTTCCCATCTTCCATTTTTACAATAATATCCGGATCAATAGTTTCTGATAAAGAACCTAATTTTCCTTTAACCGAAACAGTTGTTCCTTTTATATCTACTTCAACTCCTGTTGGAATTGCGATTGGTAATTTTCCTATACGTGACATGATTTTTTCCTCCCTCTAATTATGAAATGTAACATAAAACTTCACCACCAACGTTTAGTTTACGAGCTTCTTTATCAGTCATTACACCTTTAGATGTAGAGATAATAGCAACGCCTAATCCGTTTAATACTTTTGGCATAGTATCAACACCCGAATACTTACGTAAACCTGGTTTAGAAACTTTATCCAAAGTACGGATAGCAGATAGTTTGGTAACTGGATTGTATTTAAGAGCTATTTTGATAGTCCCTTGTTTTTTGTCATTCTCTTCAAACTTGTAGTTTAAGATATAACCTTTATCAAAAAGGATCTTGGTGATCTCTTTTTTTAGGTTTGACGCCGGAATCTCAACGATTCGGTGGTTTGCGCTAATCGCATTTCTTACGCGAGTTAGGTAATCTGATATTGTATCTGTCATTTTATTTGTTTTTATATGTTATCCTGCCATTCAGGATAATTATACATTAATACTCTTTTTAGAAGCTTGATTTGGTAACACCCGGGATTAAACCGAATAATACCATTTCACGGAAAGTAACACGGCTGATACCGAAATCTCTCATGTAACCACGAGGACGACCGGTTAACTTACAACGGTTACGCATTCTCACTTTAGAAGAGTTTTTTGGTAACTTTTGTAAACCTACTGAGTCACCAGCTTTTTTTAACTCTGCACGTTTAACTGCGTAAGTGTCTACTAACTTTTTTCTTTTAGCATCACGTGCTATCATTGATTCTTTTGCCATTTTATCTTTTTTTCAGGGCTGTAAATATACTATTTCTTTTTGAAAGGGATACCAAATTCTGTTAATAAAGCATGAGCTTCTTTATCTGTAGGTGCTGAAGTTACAAAAGTAATGTCCATACCCTGGATTTTGCTCACTTTATCGATATCGATTTCAGGGAAAATGATTTGTTCAGTAATACCTAATGTGTAATTACCACGTCCATCGAAACCTTTATCGTTAACTCCTTTAAAATCACGGATACGAGGTAATGAAGAAGCGATCAAACGATCTAAAAATTCATACATTTTGTCGCCACGTAATGTTACACGAACACCAATAGCTACACCTTTACGTAATTTGAAGTTAGAAATATCTTTAGTAGAATACGTCGGAACTGCTTTTTGACCTGTAATAGTAGTCATTTCTTTTACAGCAGATTCGATCATCTTTTTATCAGAAACAGCGTCACCAATACCTTGGTTGATGCAGATTTTCTCTAATTTAGGCACTTGCATTACTGAAGTGTATTGAAATTGTTTTTTCAAGTTTGATACAATTTCAGCTTTGTATTTGTCCTTTAGTCTTGGGGAATATGTTGCTGTAGCCATTGTTATTTAATTACTGCTTTAGTTTTTTTAGAAATACGCTCTATTTTGTTAGTTTTAGCGTCCACTGTACGGCCAATTCTAACTGTTTTACCACCTTCAGAAAACATTAAGTTTGAGATGTGGATAGAACCTTCTTGTTTAACAATACCACCGTTAGCATTTTTTGCGCTTGGTTTCGTGTGTTTACTAATCATGTTAACACCTTCAACAATGGCTCTTTCTTTTTTAGTATCAATAGATACAATTTTACCTTCTTGGCCTCTGGATTCGCCAGATATTACTTTTACAGTATCGCCTTTTTTTAATTTTAATTTTGACATTTCTTTCGCTATTATTTATTAAAGCACTTCTGGTGCTAATGAAATGATTTTCATGAATTGTTTATCACGTAATTCACGAGCTACCGGGCCAAAAATACGTGTTCCGCGTATTTCATCACCTTGATTTAAGATAACACAAGCGTTATCATCAAAGCGAATATAAGAACCATCTGCACGACGGATTTCTTTTTTAACTCTAACAACTACTGCTTTATGCACAGTTCCTTTTTTAACGTTACCTGACGGTAAAGCGCTTTTAATTGTAACAACTATTTTATCTCCTATGGATGCGTAGCGTTTTTTTGTACCACCTAACACACGAATAACCAGAACTGTTTTTGCTCCACTGTTATCTGCTACTGCTAATCTTGATTCGTTTTGTACCATTTTTTCTTAAACTTTTTATAAGTATTATTTTACTTTTTCTAAAACTTGAACTAAACGCCAGTTTTTAGATTTGCTTAAAGGGCGTGTTTCAGCAATTTTCACAGTATCTCCAATGCTGCATTCGTTGTTCTCATCGTGAGCTACGAAGGTAGACGTTTTATTAACGAATTTACCATATTTAGGATGTTTTACTTTACGCATAACCGCAACTACAATCGACTTTTGCATTTTGTTGCTCTTTACGATCCCTACTTTTTCTTTTCTTAAATTTCTTTCTTCCATTTCCATTTTATTTAGAAGCGTTGTTTCTTTTTGTTAGTTCAGTAGCTAAACGAGCAACTGTTTTGCGGTTATCGCGTATTTTAATTGGGTTCTCAATTGGAGAAGTTGCATGGTTTAAACGTAATTTCGTTAAGCTGGCACTTTCTTCTCTCATTTTATCTTGTAACTCTGCTGTTGACAAGGCAACGATATCTGTATTTTTCATTTTCTTAAATCTTGTTGATTATACTGTTGCTTCTACGTAATCTCTACGAACAACAAATTTAGTAACAATTGGTAATTTTTGAGCTGCTAAACGTAAAGCTTCTTTTGCTACTTCCAATGGAACGCCTTCAGCTTCAAATAACATACGTCCTTTTTTTACCGGAGCAACCCAATATTCAGGAGCACCTTTACCTTTACCCATACGAACCTCTGCAGGTTTTTTGGTAATAGGTTTGTCTGGAAAAATACGGATCCACACCTGGCCTTCACGTTTCATAAAACGGGTAAGGGCGATACGGGCTGATTCAATCTGACGAGCAGTAACCCAGCTTTCATCTAATGCTTTTATTCCAAATGAACCGAAGGCTAATTGATCACCACGTTTGGCGTTGCCTTTCATTTTCATTTTGTGCATTTTTCTATATTTCGTTCTTTTTGGCTGTATCATTTTCTGTATACCTTTTAAATGCTTTTACTTTTTTTAAATTATTTGTCGTTTCTTTTGTTGTTGTCTCTTTTTGGACCACGACCTGCGAATTTTGGAGCAGGAGTATTAGTTCCTGTTTTTTTCTCTTTATCTAAACCGAAGTTTGGAGAAAGATCACGTTTTCCATAAATTTCACCTTTGCAGATCCAAACTTTAACACCAATACGACCATAAGTTGTGTGAGCTTCAGCAATAGCATAATCGATATCAGCTCTTAACGTCTGTAACGGAGTACGTCCCTCTTTATATCCTTCTGATCTTGCCATCTCAGCACCGCCTAAACGACCGGATACTTTGATTTTGATTCCTTCTGCACCCATACGCATAGTTGATGCGATAGACATTTTTGCAGCTCTACGGAAAGAAATACGTCCTTCAATCTGACGTGCAATACTGTCTGATACTAAACGCGCATCCAACTCAGGGCGTTTAATTTCAAATATATTGATTTGAATTTCTTTCTTAGTTACTTTTTTTAACTCTTCTTTTAATTTATCTACTTCCTTACCACCTTTTCCGATAATAATACCCGGACGAGCTGTGTTAATTGTAACGGTAATTAACTTTAAGGTTCTTTCAATAACGATTTTAGAAATGCTGCCTTTTGGCAAACGAACTTTTAAATAGTTACGGATTTGAGTATCTTCTACTAATTTATCAGCGTAATCTCTTCCGCCAAACCAGTTAGAATCCCAACCTTTAATAACTCCTAAACGTAAACCTATTGGATTTGCTTTTTGTCCCATTTCCTTATATTAATTTTTTTTATCTTCTGATTTTGTTATTGCAGCTGCTCTTCTTTCAGCTTTTTTAGTACTAACAACTGCAGTACCTACTTCTAAAGTTACGTGATTCGAACGTTTTCTGATTCTGTATCCACGGCCCTGAGGCGCAGTACGTAAACGTTTTGCCATTAAAGCACTATCTACCATTACTGAAGTCACAAATAATGTGTTTTCTTCAGGACGTGTACCTGTTTTAGCTTCATAATTAGCTATCGCAGATTTTAATAGTTTTTCCAAACGACCTGATGCTTCACGTGTGTTAAATTTTAACACGTTTAATGCTTTATATGCTTCCATACCTCTTACTAAATCCGCAACCTGGCGCATTTTACGAGGTGATGTCGGGCAACTGTTTAATTTAGCGAAATAAGTACTCTTATTTGCTTCTTTACGTGCCTCTGCTACTAATCTTTTTCTTTTACCCATGACTAAATTTCTTTATCAACTTGATTACTTCTTATTATTACCTGAATGACCTTTGAATGAACGCGTTGCAGCGAATTCTCCTAATTTATGACCTACCATGTTTTCTGTAACATACACAGGGATAAATTTATTTCCGTTATGCACTGCAAAGGTGTGTCCAACCATTTCAGGATAAATAACAGAACGACGAGCCCATGTTTTTAGAACTGTCTTTTTGTTACTCTCATTCATTTGAGTAACTTTTTTCTCTAAGTTGTGGTCAATAAAAGGACCTTTTTTTAACGATCTTGCCATTGTTTGTTTTTTAGTTTTGAATCCGCCGGCTGGCGAACCATTAAACGTTAATTACTATTTACTTCTTTTTTTAATGATATGTTGGTTAGAAGATTTCGCTTTGTAACGGGTTTTGTAACCTTTAGCAGGGATACCATTACGAGAGCGAGGTTGTCCACCGGATGCGCGGCCTTCACCACCACCCATTGGATGATCTACCGGATTCATTGCTACCGGACGTGTACGAGAACGACGACCTAACCAACGAGAACGACCGGCTTTACCAGAAATCTCTAAGCTATGATCAGGGTTAGATGTAGCTCCGATAGTCGCTTTACATGTAACTAAGATCATACGAACTTCACCTGAAGGCATACGTAATACTGCGTATTTACCATCACGTGCTGTTAATTGAGCATAAGTTCCTGCAGAACGAGCCATAGCTCCACCCTGACCTGGACGTAACTCTATATTATGAATAATTGTACCTAATGGAACATCTGATAAAAACATACAGTTTCCTACTTCAGGAGTTGCTGTTGCACCAGACATTACTTTTTTTCCAACTTCTAAACCATGAGGAGCGATAATATAACGTTTCTCACCATCTTTGTAATGAATTAAAGCAATACGTGATGTACGGTTTGGATCGTATTCGATAGAAGCAACAACTCCTTCGATACCATCTTTATTACGTTTGAAATCAATGATACGGTATTGTTTTTTGTGACCACCACCAATGTTACGGATAGTCATTTTACCTGTATTATCACGTCCACCGCTGTTTTTAACCGAAGTTAATAAGCTTTTTTCAGGGATATTTGTAGTGATATCTGAATTATCACTTGCTATTTTAAAACGTTGACTTGGAGTTAACGGTCTGAATTTCTTTAATGCCATTTTCTATTTCTTTTATCAGATTAAATATTAGCGTAAAAATCAATTACTTCGCCAGCTTTTAATGTGACAAAAGCTCGTTTTGAACGGTTTACGCGGCCTACTGCAATACCACGAGTGGTATTACGTGTTTTTACTTTACCAACGTATTGTTGAGTGTTTACTGCATCAACTTTTACACCGTACATTTTTTCAACAGCTTGTCTTATTTGTACTTTATTGGCGCTTCTATCTACCACAAAACCATAGCGATTCAACTTCTCGGCCAAAGAAGTCATCTTTTCGGTGATGATTGGTTTTATTAATATTTCCATTTTATTTATTTAATAATGATTCTAATACTTTTACCGAACTTTCTAATAAGATTAATGTTTGCGCATTAACAATATCATAAGTGTTTAAATCAGAGGCAGTTACTACTTTAGCGCCTTCTAAATTTCGGGACGACAAATATACATTTTTATTTGAATCTCCCAACACTAATAGCGTTTTTTTATCAGATAAGTTCAAATTTTTGATTAACTCAACATAACTACTTGTTTTTGGAGCATCAAAAGTGAAGTCTTCTAACACAGTAATCGCGTTTTCTTTCGCTTTATAAGTTAAAGCAGAAACTCTTGCTAATACTTTTACTTTTTTATTTAATTTGAAAGAGTAATCACGTGGACGTGGACCGAATGCACGACCACCACCAATGAATAAAGGAGATTTCATAGAACCCGCACGGGCTCCACCTGTTCCTTTTTGACGTTTCAATTTTTTTGTTGTTCTGGAGATTTCAGCACGCTCCTTTGATTTATGAGTTCCATGGCGTTGAGCAGCTAAATAATGCTTAACGTCCAGGTATATACTATGGTCACTTGGCTCTGCACCAAAGATTCCATCTGCTAAATCCATTTTCTTAGCAGTTTTTTTTCCGCTTATGTTTAATATTTCTACTTGCATGATTACTTCTCGATTATAACGTAAGACCCCTTAGCACCCGGAATAGAACCTTTAATTAAAAGCACATTCTTTTCTGCCATTATTTTAACTACTACCAGGTTTTGGATTTTTTTTCTATCTCCACCCATTCTTCCAGCCATACGCATACCTTTGAATACACGAGAAGGATCTGAAGATGCTCCTAATGATCCAGGTGCTCTTGAACGATCATGCTGACCGTGAGTTGAACCACCAACACCACCAAAACCGTGACGTTTTACTACACCTTGAAAACCTTTACCTTTAGAAGTACCAACGATATCCACGAAGTCACCTTCTGCAAACATATCTAATGTTACGATATCACCTAAATTTTTTGTTTCCTCAAAAGAACGGAACTCAACCAGTTTACGTTTTGGGGTCGTTTTTGCTAATTCAAAATGACCTTTCATTGCAGACGATGTATGTTTTTCTTTCTTTTCATCGTAAGCTAACTGTAAAGCTGTGTAACCGTCTTTTTCATTGGTTTTTACTTGCGTAACCACGCAAGGACCTGCTTCTATAACTGTGCATGGCACATACTTGCCATTGGCATCGAAGAAGCTAGTCATTCCTATTTTTTTACCAATAATTCCAGACATTTGACTTTTTTGTTATTTTATTATTTACTAATTAATTTATTGTTTTTTAATCGGGAGAACAGAGGGTTAAACTTTGATCTCAACTTCTACTCCGCTTGGTAACTCCAGTTTCATTAAAGCATCTACAGTTTTTGATGATGAACTGTAAATATCCAATAAACGTTTGTATGCACAAACCTGGAATTGCTCACGTGCTTTCTTATTTACGTGTGGCGAACGTAATACTGTGAAGATTCTTTTGTTTGTTGGTAATGGAATTGGACCATTAACAACTGCTCCTGTCATTTTCACAGTCTTAACGATTTTTTCAGCAGATTTATCTACTAAATTGTAATCGTATGATTTTAATTTGATTCTGATTCTTTGGCTCATTTTATTTCAATAATGCGATTAAACTTTTTCTTTATTACCTTTTGCTTTAGCTATTACATCTGCAGCTACGTTAGCAGGAGCATCAGCATAGTGAGAGAATTCCATTGTTGAAGTAGCACGACCTGAAGTTAATGTACGTAATTGAGTTACGTAACCGAACATTTCAGATAATGGAACTTTCGCTTTAATAACCTGTGAGTTATTTTTAGCATCCATTCCTTCAATTTGTCCACGACGACGGTTTAAATCACCTACAACATCACCCATGTTTTGTTCAGGAGTCAAAACTTCTACTTTCATGATCGGCTCCATTAATACCGGTTTACATTTTACCAATGCTTCACGGTATGCTGAACGGGCACAAATCTCAAAAGATAATGAATCTGAATCGACCGCATGGAATGAACCATCAATCAAACGAACTTTTAAGTTATCTAAAGGATATCCTGCTAAAACACCATTTAACATAGATGCTTTGAATCCTTTTTCAACAGATGGAATAAATTCACGAGGAATTGAACCACCGGAAATTTCATTAACAAATTGCAGATCTCCGTTTTTAGCTCTATCGAAATCTTCATCAACAGGACCTAATACCACTTTAATATCGGCAAATTTACCACGACCACCGGTTTGTTTTTTGTAAACTTCACGGTGCTCATAAGAACCTGAAATAGCTTCTTTGTAAGATACCTGAGGTGCACCTTGATTTACTTCAACCTTAAACTCACGTTTTAAACGGTCAACAATAATTTCTAAGTGTAACTCACCCATACCTGAGATAATGGTTTGACCAGAATCTTCATCCGTGTGAACACGGAAGGTTGGATCTTCTTCAGCTAATTTATGTAAACCCACCCCTAAACGATCTAAATCACCTTGAGTTTTAGGCTCAATAGCAATACCGATTACAGGCTCAGGGAAATTCATTGCTTCTAATACAATCGGATGTTTTTCATCACATAAAGTATCACCGGTTTTAATATCTTTAAAACCAACTGCCGCGCCAATATCACCTGCTTCTAAAAATTCAACAGGGTTTTGTTTGTTAGCATGCATTTGGAAAATACGGGAGATACGTTCTTTATTTCCTGAACGGGTGTTCAATACATAAGAACCTGCATCTAAACGGCCAGAGTAAGCGCGGAAAAAACACAAACGACCTACGAACGGATCTGTAGCAATTTTGAATGCTAAAGCTGTAAATGGATCTTTTACGTCTGGTCTACGGGTTACTTCTTCACCTGTATCAGGATTAATACCTTTTGTTTCCGGTTTGTCCATTGGAGATGGCATTAATTCCATAACCAAATCCAACATCGTTTGTACACCTTTGTTTTTGAAAGATGAACCACAAACCATTGGAACAATTTTATTGGCAACACATGCTTTACGCAATGCATCTAATACTTCTCTTTCAGTGATAGTATCAGGAGCGTCAAAAAACTTCTCCATGATCTTGTCATCAAATTCAGAAACAGCTTCCAACATTTTTTCTCTCCACTCAGTTGCTTCTTCTAATAAATCAGCAGGAATTGGAACTTCCTGGAAAGTCATTCCTTTATCATGCTCATTCCAAACAATACCACGGAAGTTAATTAAATCAACTACCCCGATAAAGTTTTCTTCAGCACCGATTGGGATTTGAAGAGGAACTGCATTACCACCTAAAATTTCGCGGGTTTGTTTAACTACTTTTAAAAAGTCAGCACCCTGACGATCCATTTTGTTAACGAAACCTAAACGGGTAACATTGTAGTTATCCGCTAAACGCCAGTTAGTTTCAGATTGAGGTTCAACACCATCAACTGCTGAAAACAAAAACACTAAACCATCTAATACACGTAAAGAACGATTCACCTCAACTGTAAAGTCAACGTGGCCCGGTGTATCAATGATGTTAATTTTGTATTGATTATCTCTGTATTTCCAAAAACAGGTAGTAGCAGCAGAAGTGATAGTAATACCACGTTCTTGTTCTTGTGCCATCCAATCCATTGTTGCAGCACCTTCGTGCACTTCACCAATTTTATGGTTTACACCTGTGTAGTAAAGGATACGCTCTGTGGTGGTTGTTTTACCAGCATCAATATGCGCAGCAATACCAATATTTCTTGTATATCTTAAATCGCTCATTTTATAATTAGAATCTGAAATGTGAAAATGCTTTGTTAGCTTCTGCCATTTTATGAACGTCTTCTTTCTTTTTGAAAGCAGCACCTTCTTCTTTAGATGCAGAAACGATTTCTCCGGCTAATTTTTGAGCCATTGATTTTTCGTTACGTTTACGTGCGTAAGTGATTAACCATTTAATAGCCAAAGCTAATTTTCTTTCAGGACGAACTTCAGAAGGAATCTGGAAAGTTGCTCCACCTACACGGCGAGAACGAACCTCTACCTGAGGAGTTACATTTCCTAATCCTTTTTTGAATACTTCTAACCCATCTTCGTTAGTACGTTTTGCAACGATCTCTAAACATTCGTGGAATATTTTTGATGCGGTATTTTTCTTACCGTCATACATTAAACTGTTTAAAAAACGAGTTACCAAAATATCATTATAAATTGGATCTGGTAACAGGATTCTCTTTTTAGCGGTCGACTTTCTCATTGTATGAAATCTACTTAAATTTTCTTAATATTATTTTTTCTTACCTTTTGCCGGAGCTGCTGCTACTGCACCTGGTTTAGGGCGTTTTGTCCCATACTTAGAACGTTGTTGTTTTCTTCCTTCAACACCTGCGGTATCCAAAGATCCACGAACGATATGGTAACGTACTCCCGGTAAATCCTTAACACGACCACCACGTACCAAAACGATACTGTGCTCTTGCAAGTTGTGACCCTCACCAGGGATATAAGCAATAATTTCTTGCTTATTTGTTAAACGCACCTTCGCTACTTTACGCATAGCTGAGTTAGGTTTTTTAGGGGTTGTTGTGTACACACGGGTACAAACACCACGGCGTTGTGGACATGAATCCAAAGCGGCCGATTTACTTTTGTTAGGAGCTTTAAAGCGTCCTTTTCTTACTAATTGCGATATTGTAGGCATCTTAAATCCTCTGTATTACTTGATTTTACTATAATTTACGCTTTCTCCCCATTTTGGGGACGGCAAAGATATGATTATTTTGTTCATCAACAAAAAAATTGTTGAAAAATATTGAACAAATGTGTTTTTTTTTATTATAAGGAGCAAATCTAGTTCTTTTTTTTCAAAAAAGAGAATCCTGAGCGAGTGGGTATGATTGAAAAAAAGCGCCTAAAAAAAAGTCTTTTCCCGAAGAAAAAGACTTTTGAACAAAATTGTTATTGATGGATTACCTGAATAAATTTACGGTACCCTGTTTTTCTACCTGTTTGTTGTCGAAACCTGTTGCTTTTACAAAATAAAAATAAGTAGCATCAGGTACTTTAATTCCATGCGGTGTTAAGCCGTCCCAGGCAGCCTTAACCCCTGTAAACTCATAGAGTTTCTCTCCCCAACGATTAAAGATTTGTAAAGAAATTTCCTTAACACCAGTTGATTTTATCGTGAAAAGATCATTTGTGCCATCATTATTTGGTGTAAACACATTGGGTATTTCCAGGGAAAGTCCGTCTTCCACTACAATTACCAATGTTGCCGTAGCAGTGCAGGAACCTGAGGATGTCGTTAACATTACAGTATAACTTCCGTTAGTAAATACATTACTCGGATTTGGCAGGTTAGAAGTATTGGAATTTCCAAAGTTCCAGGTATAATTTGTAGCACCGGTACTACCATTTGTAAAATTCACTGTTAAAGGCGAAATGCCCGCAGTAGGATCCGCCGTGAATGCAGCGGTTACATTTGACTGTGACACGCTTACTGTAGACGTACTTTGGCAACCGGTCAGATTATCGGTCACCGTTAAGGTATAAGTACCGGTTTCGGTTACAACCGGAGTGGCTGTATTGCTTCCAGAAACAATGCTTGTAGAAGAAGGTCCTGTCCATGTCATGCTAACATTTGTAGACGTGGTTATCCCGGTTAAACTTAAGGTAGAGCTGCCGCAGGCAATGTTTGCATTGGCTCCGGCATTAACATTTTGTGGAGGAGTTGTATTGCCGGTTACTGTAAATTGTGTAGTTACTGAACAGCCGTTAACGGCATCAGTAACGATAACAGAATAAATGCCTGCCGATGTAATACTGATCGTTGGTGTAGTAACTCCTGTGCTCCAGTTATAGGTTAAGTTACCTCCTGATGATGTTACATTTGTTGTAAATGTGACTGTAGAATTTGAGCAACCAATAACACTGTTACTCGATATTGAGGTGGCGGCTACAGTAGGTGTAACTGTATTTTGATAAACCGTGAATGTACTGGCCGAATTAGTTGCTGAAGACACACATCCGGTTACAGTATTTGTTACAACTAATGTATAAACACCAGGTGCTGTAAAGCTTGCATCTGCTTGGTTAGGATTTATGATTCCCGGGCCGGTAGTCCAGGTATAACTCAAATTGCTGTTAGGAGTAATAGTAGGTGTAGCCGTTACAGATGTATTGATACAGGTTAATGTAGCGCCATTGGATGCAGAAATCCCTGTAACTAAAGGAAGCGTATTATCGAGAGTTACTGTTACCACATTTTGACTGGCGCTTGAAGCACAACCACTATTTGTATTTGTAACCACAACACTATAACTTCCGGGGGCATTAAATGAAGGATTTTGACTTGTTTCCGTTCCTGGTACAATGCCTGCAGTTGGTGTCCAGCTGTAACTTACAGGGGTAGATGTAGTGGAAGCGGATACGCTTGGTGTTTGATTGGCGCAGGTAATGGTTGCATTGGGCGAAGATAATGAAACCACAGGTATACCTGCATCTGCAGTGATCTGTACGGTAGCCTGTGAAGCTGAAGGGATACTGCAGCCATTAACGGTATTTGTAACAGCTACTGTAAAGATGCCACTTCCGCTTGCTATAGGATTTGAAATTGTGTAACTATTTAATGCCCCTGTTGATGGTGCTGTCCAACTATAAGTTGCGCTTGCAGAAGGAGTAGAAACAGCATTAAATGTTACTGTTGGAGCAGCGCAGGTAGTTGTATAAGATGATGTTGGCGTTAAGCTAACGGTTGGCGCAGTTGTGTTTGTTGAAATTGAAATGGTTTGTGAGCCCACACATCCATTTGAATTACTGGTAACACTTAATGTAAACACACCGCCAGAATTAATACCAACGGTTTGAGCACTTGGGCTGGTAGTTAAACCGGTACCCGTCCAGGTGTAAGTTACTCCGCTGGCAGGGTTCCCCGTTAATACTAAAGTAGGAGTAGAGCAGGTAATGGAACCCGTAGCGGATATCGTTGGTGTAATAGCTACCGTGCTGAAAGGAACAGGAACAGTAATCGTTGTTGAGCAGAGAGATAATGTATTTGTAACTACTACGGTATATTGTCCGCCAGTATTTACGGTAGCGGCTGAAGAACCAGCACCGGATGTGATTCCTGATGGAGGGCCTGTCCACGAATAAGATACCGGTGAAGCTGTTGTAGTAGCGATAACCTGGGCAGATGTAACAATACAATTTAAAGAATTGGTGATACTGGCAGAAGCCGTTGGAACTCCTGCACTTGGGACAACCTGTACAGTAGCTGAGCCGGGACATCCTGCTAAACTGGTAGCCGTGAGGGTATAAACATTGGAGGATGAAGCCGTTGCTGTATAGCTGTTAACACCTGTTGATACACCCCCTGCCCAAACAGGAGTAGCAGAAGCAGGATTAGAAGATCCCGTTAAGGTAACTGTTGGTACAGAACATGTAATAGTTTGGCTTGCAGGAGACGCCGTAACAATAGGTAAGGGGTTAACCGTTAGTGTATGACTGAAATTGGCATTACATCCGTTTATAGTTGCAGTAGCAGTAATAATACCGGTTGTAGTAGTACTTACATTTGATGCTGTAAATGCGGCAATGGTAGTACCACTTCCATTAGCTGCCAAACCTGTCGATATATTTGTATTAGTCCAGTTCAAAGTACCTCCGGAAGGGATAACCGTAAAGAACAAAGCAGGTACTGTTGCTCCTGCACAGACAGATTTTGAACTTAAAGCTGTAATGGTTGGTGTAGAATTTACGGTAACCGTAAAAGTACCTTGTGAAGAAGCAGGGCTGATACATCCTGCCGCCGAAGTACCTGTAACAGTGTATATAGTAGGAGTAGTTGTATTAGTAGGACTGGCAGTAACCGTATTCCCTGTAGTAGCACTTAATCCTGTAGCAGGGCTCCATGAAAATGTACCTGCGCCGGTAGCCGTTAACACCACAGAGTTTCCGCTGCAAAGCGTGCTGGATTGTGAAGCAGAAGGGTTAGACACCGATATAGTAGGAGTAGCTGACACTGTAATTGTTTTTACAGCAGAGTTGGTACAGGTATTGGCAGCAGTACCAATAGCTGTATAAGTTAAAGGCGAAGACGTAGGTGTAATGGTAACCGTTGTGCCGGAACCTGTTAAGCCACCACCAACGGGGGCTTGCCATGTATATCCTGAAGCCCCTGATCCGGTAAGTGTAATACTTGTTCCCGAACATAATGTTCCGCTCGTAGCCGGAGTTATGGTTACATTAGGTAAAGCATTTACCGTAATATTTTTAGTAGCCGTATTTGTACATCCTGCTGCCGAAGTTGCATTTACAGTATAAGAAGCAGTACCTGTAGAAGTAGGTGTCGCCCCCACGTTAGCCCCTGATGTAGAAGCCAGTCCTCCATTAGCAGACGCGCTCCAGGTGTAGGTATTTGCTCCGGTAGACGTAAATGTTAATGACCCGTTTAAGCAAATACTGGATGTGGGACTTGATGAAAGAGTTATTGTTGGCGTAGAATTTACGGTAACCGTAAAAGTACCTTGTGAAGAAGCAGGGCTGATACATCCTGCCGCCGAAGTACCTGTAACAGTGTATATAGTAGGAGTAGTTGTATTAGTAGGACTGGCAGTAACCGTATTCCCTGTAGTAGCACTTAATCCTGTAGCAGGGCTCCATGAAAATGTACCTGCGCCGGTAGCCGTTAACACCACAGAGTTTCCGCTGCAAAGCGTGCTGGATTGTGAAGCAGAAGGGTTAGACACCGATATAGTAGGAGTAGCTGACACTGTAATTGTTTTTACAGCAGAGTTGGTACAGGTATTGGCAGCAGTACCAATAGCTGTATAAGTTAAAGGCGAAGACGTAGGTGTAATGGTAACCGTTGTGCCGGAACCTGTTAAGCCACCACCAACGGGGGCTTGCCATGTATATCCTGAAGCCCCTGATCCGGTAAGTGTAATACTTGTTCCCGAACATAATGTTCCGCTCGTAGCCGGAGTTATGGTTACATTAGGTAAAGCATTTACCGTAATAGTTTGAGTAGCTGTATTTGTACATCCTGCCGCCGAAGTTGCATTTACAGTATAAGAAGCAGTGCCTGTAGAAGTAGGTGTTGCACCCACGTTAGTCCCTGAAGTAGAAGCCAGTCCACCATTAGCAGACGCGCTCCAGGTGTAGGTATTTGCTCCGGTAGACGTAAATGTTAATGACCCGTTTAAACAAATACTGGATGTGGGACTTGATGAAAGAGTTATTGTTGGCGTAGGGTTTATGGTAATTGAAAAAGTTTGAGGGCTACCTATACAACCGTTTAGTACAGACGAGGCTGTAAAACTTCCCACAGCTGTAGCTGTAAGTGTAGGGGCAGTATAACTGCCTATGTTTGTTGTCCCGGTTGCCGCAATACCAATTACTGTATTGTTGTTTATCCAGCTCACTGTTGCACCTGCCGAAGGCGTAATGGTAAAATTGGTAGCAGCAACTGTTGATCCGGAACATACAGTTTGACTACTAATAGCCGTAATTACAGGAGTGGTTGGTACCGTAAAGATATAATAGCCATGTAACATGCCACAAACCCCATTATTAAAACTATAAGTGACCGTATATGTTGTCCCGGCCGGTAAGTTTGCCGGATTTACATATGCACTACCATAATTCAGATCTACCAATCCAACAGATCCTGTGGCAGGGGCTATTGAGAAACTTGCTGAACCGTAAGCTGTAGGCGATGCTGCAGAAGTTAAGGTAAAACAGGTTGTTGAGTTCCATAACTGGGGGCCGGCCAATACCGAATTGTCCCAGCAATTTTTTAAAGTAACCATGGTTGTATTTGTTCCAATAGCACCTGTTCTGCAAAATACAGCAGGATGACTATAAATGGGATTAACCTGACCAAGATACCAACCAAAATTACTTCCATTGGTGGCTGTAGAGCCGCCTATGGGTGCTTGAGGAGCTGTACATGTTGGGCAGGCACTCCAATAATTAGTTCCATTTTCATATACTCTTACTGTACCATTGGTTCCTAAGTTGGTTCTGAAGGGTTCAAAACTTACTTGAACACAAGGTGTTAACTGATCTGTTATGGGATTATAGGAAAGCCCACCAAGTTGGGGTGGATCAATGAAGAATGGTTGACTACAATTAACGGTGCTTCCACTTGGTTGTGCAGTCCCGGAGGATGCCAATGAACCATCCATGGTGAAATTATCGCTAGGACAAGTAATAGAGCAATCGGAGCCCGAACCACCTGTTTGAGTAAATGATATATATCCTGAAGTGCCTTCATAATTAGTGATCATTATTAAAAAATATTGCCCGGCGGAAGTTGGATTTAATGTCATTGTTTCTGTAGATGCGGATGAATAACTACAATCCGTAATATTGCCTGTACAGTTATGATCTCCTGAACATGAACCTGTTAGCAAAGTACAAGCAACAGAAAACTGAGAGCTGGAATAGGGGCCAAAAGCAATAAAATCAACATCTATATTGGGCGTTCCACCTATCGTAGTTGATTGAGATAAACTATAAGTCATTGCTCCCGCAGTAAGTGATTTTATATAAAACCACGACGGCCTTGGAGTTGAATATAAACAGCCTAAAGAGGGGGTACCTGATGCGCCGGTATTACCATCGTAAACATTTTGATAAACGTATGGTGTTCCAACCGCTGTACAGAAAGGTTCAGCAGTGGCACATGTGCCACCCTGAGCATTTAATTTATTAAAAGTAATAAATAATATTACAAACGATAAAACGTAAATTTTTTTCATGAATTTAATTTTGAAAATGGGGAGTATTATTTTTGGGATAATTTTTGTTTTACGGTCTCTTTAAGAATTTCAAGATGTTGTTTATAGTATTGATCAACAACTTCGTTGTAGTGTTTAACCCCCATCCATTTTTCATATTTGGGAAAATTTTCAGGCAGTTCTTTAATAATCATCATACTTAAAAACTCATCCTTCCGACCTTGATACGTGTCATTTTCGTTAAGTTGAAATCCTTGTGAAGCAGATTGAATTTTACCGTTTTGGTTTGTACCGGGTGTATTAGCCACCTGGTTTTTTCTTTCTTTTCTTTGTTCGCTTGCCTTTAAAGCTTCTTCTTTTAAAGTAGTATTATTTGGAGTGCTGGAAGAGCTGGTTTGAGATGAGGCCTGATAAGCAAAAAATGATGCTGTAATAAGAACAATTTTTTTAATTTTCATCTGATTAAATTGGTTAATTTAGCTATAAAACTATAAAATTATGCGACTAGTTTATGTTTTACAGAAAATATTCAGAAAGAAATATGCCAAAAAACCCCGTTTTAACATTCTAAAACGGGGTTTTTAACAATAAAGGATTTTTTGTATCTAAAAAAGCTATCTAAACAGATTTACCGTTCCTTGTTTTTCGATATTTTTGTTATCAAAGCTCGTTGCTTTTACAAAATAAAAATAGGTTGCATCCGGTACTTTATTTCCTTGCCCTGTCATTCCATCCCAGGCCGCTTTAGTACCACTGAATTCATACATTTTTTCTCCCCAGCGATTAAAAATTTGTAAAGAAATTTCTTTTATTCCCGTTGATTTTATGGTAAAGAAATCATTTTTTCCGTCGTTGTTTGGTGTAAATACATTCGGTATTTCCAGTGAAAGGCCGTCATCTACAACAATTACTGTAGTTGCGGTATCTTTACAGGTTCCGGAAGTTGCAATTAACATGATCGTATAGGTACCATTGGTAGTATAGGTCGTAGTTGGATCTACACCGGTTGAGCTGTTTCCATCTCCAAAGCTCCAGTTATAGGTTAATGAAGTTCCTGTACTTTGGTTTGTAAGGTTAATCAATAAAGGAGCAATTCCACTTGTAGGGTCAGCAGTAAATGCAGCGGTTATACTTCCCTGTGTAACGTTTACCGTACTTGTGGAGGAACACCCAGTAATGGCATCTGTTACCGTTACAGTATAAACGCCTGTTGCATTTATGATAGGAGTAGCTGTTGTTGAACCCGAAGTAATACAGCTATTACCGGGGCCTACCCAACTATAGGTTACCGGATTACTTGCCGTTGTTGAAGCAGAAAGAGTAATAACACCTGACCCGCAAGGCATTACAGCCGTTGCGGCAGAATTGATAGCAGGTTGTACAGTGCCTCCTCCAACCACAATGATCGAGGATGTTTTACAGCCGGTAAGTGGATCAGTTACACTAACTGTATAATTTCCTGCAACAGCAGCTACAATCGGGTTATTAGAGTTTCCGATGGGCGTATTCCAAACAGGGGTTACCGTTAAATTAGTAGATGCCGTTAAATTTAATGTTGGTGTAGAGCAACTGATTAATGTACTGGATGGAGTAATACTTAATGTTGGAGGCGTTGAATTACTTACCACAGTTGATGTAGCTGTGGCGGAACATCCGTTAACAGGATTTAAAGCTGTAAGAGTATATACACCTGTACTGTTTACAGATACTGTAGATGTGGTACCCGCACCAATAATACCGCTGCCACTCCAGGAGAAATTGAGCCCTGAGCCCGGGTTTACCGTTGAACTAATGCTTGCTACCAAAGGATTACAATTTAATGTAACGGTTGGTGTCACAGATAGCGTTGGAGTAGCCGTGTTGGTACTAATCACAATTTGGGTTGTTGCAGGGCATGAATTTAAGGTGTTGGTTACCGAACAGATATAAGTGCCCGGAGCAGTAAAGGTGGCAACAGCAGAGTTTAAACCACTCGCAGGTACTGGGCTCCAGGTGTAGGTTATACTTGATGAAGGGTTTGAAGTAACCGTTGCTGTTTGAACAGAGGTATTACAGGTAAGTGAGGCCGTAGATTGAGAGATAGATACTGCAGGAGAGCCTGCATCAGCAGTTACCTGTATGGTAGCCTGAGTTGAAAAAGGTGTACTACAACCGTTTAAGGTATTTGTTACCGCTACTGTAAATATGCCACTTCCACTCGCTATAGGGTTGGAAATAGAATAATTATTGAGAGCCCCTGTAGAAGGTGCTGTCCAGTTATAAGTAACATTTGAAGAAGGATTTGCAAGGGCATTAAAGGTTACAGTTGGTGTAGCACAGGTAGTGGTATAAGAAGAATTAGATACACTTACTGTTGGTAACACCGTGTTTTGAGATACGGCTGTAGATGCCGTCGCCGTACAGTTGTTAGCAGCAGTAACCGTTAAATTGTAGGTGCCTGGTAAGTTTACAATAGGGTTAGCAGTTGTGTTACCCGAAACAATACCTGGGCCCGACCAGCTGTAGGTTCCACCACCGGTACCTGTTAACGTAATGGTATTGGTTGAACAATTTAATGTTCCGGAGTTAGATGCAGTTGGAGTAGGAGGTGTAGTGTTTTGACTTACCGTAGTGTTTGCAGTTCCTTTACAGCCATTTGCGGCAGTTACCGTTAAATTATAAACACCACCTGCATTTACAACAGGATTAGGAGTTGTGCCACCTGAAACAATGCCGGGGCCCGACCAGCTATAAGTACCGCCGCCTGTACCCGTTAATGTGGCAGAGGTCGTTAAGCAATTTAAGGCTGTTGAATTGGAGGCCGTAGCCACAGGAGGTGTCGTGTTTTGGCTGATGCTGGTATTGGCAGTAGCCGTACAACCGTTTGCTGCTGTAACAGTTACTATATAATTACCACCGGTATTTACTGTAGGATTAGCAGATGTGCCACCGGATACTATTCCCGGCCCTGACCAACTATATGAACCTCCACCAGAGCCGGTTAAAACCGCAGTGGGATTTGTACAGGTTAATGTAGAAGAGTTAGATGCTCCCGGAGTTGGCGCGGTTGTATTACTGGTAATAGTTACATTGGAAGGAGGAGAAGCACATCCCGAAGACGTTACGATCAGTGAATAGACACCGGGCTGATTTACCGTTGGATTTGCCGTTGTATTTCCTGACACAATTCCGGGGCCGGTCCATGAATAAGATCCACCGCCGGAGCCTGAAAGAACAGCACTTGGGCTTGTACAGGTTAATATGCTTGTAGAGCCTGCATTTGCAGATGGTATAGGGTTTACTGTAAATAATACAGAAACACAGGCTGTTGTATTACAAGCTCCAACTGCTCTTACAAAGTAGGTTGTGCTGGATGATGCTGAAACTGAAATAGAACTTCCTGTTCCCACTAATGTTCCGCCACAGCTTCCGGTATACCAGTTCCAGTTAGCACTGGCACCAAGGCTTCCACCATTAACGGTTAAATTAGTAGTACCCGATCCGCAAACTGAAGAAGGATTTGCCGAAGCAGATGCAGGAGCAGACGATGGTGTGCTCATCACAACAGGAAAGCAGGTTTGAGCACTATTACCACATAAATTGGTGGCAATAACACAAATATTACCTGCAGTACCGGGCGTAGCATTGATAGAGGTTGTCCCCTGACCTGAGTTGATGACCCAACCTGCAGGAACCGACCATGTGTAAGACGTAGCATTGCTTACAGGGGATATAGAAAACACTTCTGGTACACCTGCACAAAAAGTACTAGAACCTGTTATGGCACCAGGCTGACTTGCAGGAACAGCTTGATTAGCAGGTTTGTACGTCATGGTTATTTCTGCCCTGTCAATACAAACTTGCGCTGCCAAAGCACACATTTGAAAATTGTTAGGCGCCCCATAATTATATCCGGAAATTCCACAAGGGTAATTATTTGTAGAAGAGCCTGTTATTTGCCATGCTGCATTTGAACATAAGCAACCGGTATTACTTTCATAAGCAATAGGAAAGGTATTACCATTTAAAGTACCTGTCATTTGACCAGCCCCACAACCAGCAGTATAATAATTTATTGAAATAGAAGTTACTATATTACCAGCAGGAACTGGATCTATAAATGACTGAGTGTTACATAATACCGGAGAACCACAATAGCCAGATGTACTAGGACTATTAAAGCAAAAATAAGAAGTTGTGTTTGCAGAGCAACAATAATTAGTATAACCATTATAATCAATTGTTACCATTGCGGTTTGAGCAATAAGCTCACTCTTGAAGCAAAAAAAAGTAAATAATACATTTAAAAGCAGAAAAAGTAAAGTAGATTTTTTTTTCATAAAAAAAGATTAAATTAAATTTTAAATAAAGAATGATACAATTGTTTTTTTAGAAATTATTTACTTTCTGTAACAAAAATGTGAGACAGTATAAAATCAACATTTTTGTTGATTTCCTCATCACTTTCTCCTAAAGGTAATGTAAGCTTTGAAGTGTTTTCTAATGCAGCCGAGCAAGAACCTTCAATTGATGTTAAAGCAGGAATATTTATAATTACTGCATTTTTATCTTTTGATAATTGATAAGAAAGTGTTACATCGTATTTATTTGAATTAACAACCTTTACAAATTTTACTTTTTGTGATTTGCAATCTCCATTATGGGTATAAAATGCAACACCATTTTGCACATTGGTTCCATCGGCTAATTTGGGAACTTCCCAAAACTCTGCCGGAGCAGCAATTGTGGCTTCCTTATATACCAGGTTTTGTGCTTTAGAACAGAATGGTACCAGCGCGACAACCATTAAAACCATTAAAAGAGAAGGTGCTTTCATAATAAAATAGTTTAGGATTACGATTTATTAACGAAATTAGTCAAGTTTCTTAAAAAAATACATTCATTATTGTATTCCTATTATTATATGAGCGAAACTATACCTTGGCTGAGTTAATCATTTTTCGAGTTTTTTAATTTTTTCCGGATGTCCGGATGAGTTTAAAAACGAAATAATTTGTTTTTTTAAATCTGTATTTTTTGGCTCAAGCCGCACTGCCACTATAAATTGATCGATTCCATTCAGCGTGTCTTTATTTGCCAAATAAGCGTTACCTAAATTGATATAGTATTTGGCTATGGTCGGATTTAGTAAAATGGTCTTTTTATCACAGGAAATGGTTTTCGAAAACTGGTTTTTATTAAAATATAAATCTCTTAATTGTAAATAAACGGGTATGCATGGCGTATTCTTTGAAACCAGTTTTTCATAACAGGTAATTGCTGAATCGTGGAGGTTTCTTTTTTCATAACAATACGCGAAATTATATTGTGCTACGGTATTATCAGGTTTTACATGGAGCGCTCTTTTGAAAAAAGGTTGAGCGCTTACAGGATCATTAAAGATATTGACGTAGATGGTACCGATATTATTTAACGTCGTAAAATCTTTTGGATATTTTTCTACACCTTCTGTCATCAGGGCTACAGCGGCTTTATAATGAAATGTCGCTTCCTGAATAAGCAGATCTCTTTTTGCACCATTGGGTGTGGTGAAAATTTGAGGATAAATTTTATTGCCGGTAATGTAATGTAAGTTGCAGGAATTAGGGAATTGTTTTACATCATGTCGCAACAACGTTATTTCATCTTTCCATTGGTTATTTCTGGCAATGGTAAAAGCAGAAAGTGTAATGAAAATAATAACAATGCAGGCTTTAAATGCAAATTTTACGTTTTGAATTTTAAATGCAGTAGATTCTTTGTGCTCATTCATTTTAAATAATTTGAGTAGCAGGAAAGTAATCATGATGCAAAAACCGAAGGAAGAAAAATACACAAACCGTTCTCCCACAATTCCTACAACAATTGATATGACATTCGCAAAAGGCAGTATGCCTAGGAAGTAGACGATAATGCCATAAGAGAGAAGATCTTTTTGTTTTATTTTTTTTATAACATACACCAACATAGTGGTATGTAAAATGACAGAGAAGATCACAAAAGGAGAACTCCATCCGGCCATAGGGATTATGCTATAGCCGTAATAACAACAGAGTGGATAAGGAAACATAAATAATCTGAAATAATAACCAATGGTATAGAACCCCACAGCAATTCTTCTAAAATAGTTTTCTTCATAAAATAAAGGGTTTTCAAAAAATGCAAATTCTCTTGCTTTGGAAGGTGCATCCAATAGAAAATGGTGTAATAACTTAAAGCTGACAAATGCCAATACCAGTAATGCAAAAACCGAAATTATTTTCTTGAGAGGGATTGAGGTGAAAAAGAAAAGTGTAACAGGAATAAGTGCTAAAAATAAAATATAGGTTGCCTTGCAAAAAGAAGCCATAAAAAAACAGAGCGTTGCAAGAAAAAGATAGAGGACTGTATGTTTTGTTTCACTTTTTAAAATGAAATAGAGTGAAAGCATTCCTAATAAAAATGCCAGTAATTCATCTCTCGATTTTATATTTGTAACAACTTCTGTATGGATAGGATGTGCAAGAAATAATAGCGTAACGAGTAACGGAACTACAACGCTGTAGTTTTTTAAAAGGATGCTGAGTGTCAAAAATAAAACACAACAGGTAATGGCATAAAGTAAAATATTAATAAAATGAGATATGTGTGCATTGCTCCCGAAAAATTCATATTCAATAGCGAAAGTGGCCAGTACCATTGGTCTGTATTCAAAGCGTTGTTCTCCAATTTCCACATAATAACTTTTAAATAGTTCCGGAATTATTTTTATTCCCTGGGCGATGCGTGGGTTATTCGGATGGTTGGGTGTGGTAACGGTTACATAATTATCGTCGAAGGCATAACCATTTTTAATACTGTTTCCGTACACTAAAAATGTTAGTGAGAAAATGAGAACTAACATTTTATTTTTCCATGTATGATCCATAGTCGTTAAGTCATTTTATACTATTAAAGATAGTTTAATTTTTAATATTCAAATTTTGTGAGACCAGTATCCTGATTTATGAGTGCAGGCGTTTTAAATTTTGAATAGAATAAAAAAGTCTTTCCGTTTAGAAAGACTTTTTTAAGAATACACCTTATTTGATTTTTATCTGAATAGATTCACCGTGCCATGTTTTTCAATTGTTTTATTATCAAAACCTGTGGCTTTTACAAAGTAGAAATAAGTTGCATCCGGAACTTTATTGCCATGTGGTGTTAGGCCATCCCAGGCAGCGTTTACGCCGGTAAATTCATACAATTTTTCTCCCCAGCGATTAAATACCTGCAACGATAATTCTTTTACTCCTGTTGTTTTAATGGTAAAGAAATCATTTTTGGTATCATTATTTGGTGTAAATACATTAGGGATCTCAATCGTTAAACCATCTTCAACTATAATAACAGCAGTAGCTGTATCCACGCAATTTCCGGAACTGGCAATTAATGTAATAGTATGCGTTCCATTGGTGGTGTAGGTTGTAGCCGGGTTAACGGTTGTAGAATTAGATCCGTTTCCGAAATTCCAGTTATACGTTAACGAACCTCCGGTACTTTGGTTTGTAAGATTAACCGTAAGGGGTGCCATCCCTGTTGTAGGATCGGCGGTAAATGCAGCGTTAATAGAACTTTGAGTAATTGCTACCGTAGTTGTAGTAGAACAGCCTGTTACAGGGTTGGTAACTGTAACGGTGTATATTCCGGGGCCGGATAATGTAGGTGAGTTGGTATTACCACCGGATACAATACTTGTAGAGGTTGGCCCTGCCCAATTATAAGTAACACCGGTTACCGTAGAGGTGACAGTTATAGAGGTTGTAGTAGCTCCACAAGGGAATACACCGTTAGCTGCTATTACATTGGGTCCTGTATTACTTCCTCCTACCACGGTTGTAGTAACTGTTTTACAACCTGTGTTTGTATCGGTTATGGTAAGGGTATAAGTGCCCGGAGCTCCTGCTGATGCAATAATTGCATTACTACCGGAAGTAATATTTCCGCTTGTGGTAGTCCAGCTATAAGTAATACCTGCTCCTGTAGCGGAACCTGTGGCGTTAAGTGCAACCGTATTTGTTGTACAGCTTATAAGAGATGGTACGGCAACCTGCGCTACCGGAGGAGAATTAGTAACGGCTACATTCATCGTTTGTGTGGATACACATCCTGTTGTAATATCTGTAATAGAAAGCGTATAAATACCTCCTGCATTTACAGTAACGGTATTTACATTTGTTGCTGAGGTAATGCTTCCTGCAGTGCTTGTAGTCCAGCTATACGTATATGACGGACCCGATGCAGAAAACGAACCATTTAACGTAACAAGTGTGTTAGTACAGGTTATATTAGAGGCAGGAGTAATTGTATCTTTTGGATATGGTTTTACGATTATTGGAAAATAGAATTGCTTAACGCATCCGTTACTGCCAATAAACACATTGAAAGAGGTAGAGGCATTTACCGTTTGAGAAATGGCGCTTAAACTCGAGGTTACCGGCGACCATGTGTAAGTAAATGTCCCGTTTCCACCACCGGGTGTTAACGCAATAGAAATAGAGGTGCCAATACATACAGTATCATTAGGGGTTATGTTTGCTGCCGCTGTAATTGGAGTGGCTGAAACACTTCCTGTAACAGGAATTAAGCCACTGGGTGCACAACCCGGAATATTGGATTGTACATACACCGTGTAACTTCCACCGGCTGTTAATATAGTTTGTCCGTAACTTAATCCGTTTCCTGATTGAATGAGTGTTGTTCCGGCTGCATTAGAAAACCAATCGTAGTTTATAACTCCTGCCGCGGGAGTAATACCTACCTGTACCAAGCCTACATCGCAGGCAGTGCCCGGAATCGCTGTTGGAGCAGGAATGGCAGTAGGTGTTATGACTACGGGCGTTAAAGTGCTGGAACAACCTCCACTATTTGTGGCTTGTAAGTAAACCGTATAGGAGGTTGTAACATTGGATACTGAATAGGTATTTCCTGATGCAAGCAATGTACCTGTAGTTGCAGCATTATACCAATTAAACGATGAGCCTGCAGGAGTAGTTGCTGTAAATGTAGCTGTACCACCCATACAAATCGAATTTACCGTGGCTGCCGGAGCAGCAGGGAAAGGGTAAACGGTTATCGTAGTTGTAACAGGAATTAAGGCACCACAACACTGAGAGTTAAAGCTTAAGGTAACCGTATAGGTTATAGGTGTAGTTCCTGTATTGGCAAATGAAATAGAGGTAGAACTTGAGGATGCAGAACTGATGATTCCACCAGCAGGAGCTGTTGTCCAGCTATAGGTTAAGCCTGCAGTACCTGCCACTGAACTGGCAAAGTTCGCATTACCTGCACAGATACTTGATGCAGATGCCACGATGTTACCTGTACTTGGGGGACTTACAATAATATTATTAAAATCAGTATAGTTATTCGCATTCATTACCACTGTTTTTCTACCGGTTGCAGAATAAGTTGTAGTAGTAGCTGCACCTGCGCCGGAAGCTGGAGTAGCAGATGTTCCGTATGAAGACCATACAGGAGACGCAACAGCGGAATTATGACCAATACTCACATTTGTACAGGCTTTATTATCTACGGTTATAATGGGTTGAGTTAGCATATTAACGGTTGTATTTGTAGTAAGAGGGCTTCCACCTACAAGCCTCACTACGCTTGCTATTCCGGCACCACCGGCACCACCGGATGCACCTGCGCCACCTGATCCTCCATTTCCTCCAAGTCCGCCGTTTCCAACAATAGCTCCTGCATTACAGGCATTACCACAGCCACCATATAAAGCGTTTGAACTTACGCCACCGGTACCGCCTGTTCCGCCCGTTCCACCACCACCACCGGTACCGCCTGTTCCGAGAGTTCCGTTAAATATCTGGCAATCCACCACGTTTCCGTTGGCGCCATTATTGAAAATAAAAATACCATAAGTAGCACCACCGCCGGCACCGCCTAATCCACCGGCACCACCCTGGCCACCGCCACCGCCACCTGCACCACCGGCGCTTGTGCCATAAGAAGGACCACAACCGGCAGTCTGGCTTGGATTAAATCCTCCACCGCCACCACCACCACCGGAACCACCCGCACCACCGAAACCATTAGCCCCCGCGGTACCGTTTCCGATATTCCAAAAACCTGTTGCGTCGCTTCCTGCACCTACTGTACCTGCAGGAGATCCTACAGGGCCATTGGCGCCATTATTACCGTTTAATCCATTGATAGAGGCTGAACCACCACAACTGGCACTCGTATTAGCAAGTCCTGTACCACCTGATACTCCTGTACCACCGCCAACACCTGAACCACCGCTTGCTCCGGAACCTCCAAAAGCACCACCGGCCGGAGAAGAAGCATTGAATACCCCTGTACCACCGCTGGCACCACCACCACCATCTCTGGTACCTGATGCCACATTACCGACATTTCCTGTTTGAGCAGCGCCGCTACCCGGATAAATTTTTGCAGAACCTCCAAGGCCCGATCCACCACCACCATTTCCACCTGCACCTGAATTTCCCTGAGGGGCTGTGTAGCTTGTATTTCCATTGGGAGCTGCTGCTCCGTTAGATCCATTTACGCCTACGGCACCTGTAGCACCTGTAGTTCCGGTTCCTGCATTGCCACTATATACATAACACCTGGTAATGTTATAGCTGCTACAACCTGATCCTAAATAAATACCATAATTACTGATTGAACTTCCCGCCGCATTATCAGGCATATCAACTCTGATATCCTGTAAACGAAAGTTTGATGAACCGGCAGTAATCGTTATGCCTGTTAATCTAATTGTATTTCCTGAGCCTTCAACATTGGCTGTAGATCTTAAAATTCTTGTGCCCTGTGCTGGAAAGCCTCCTGCAGTAGCTTTAGAAGATGTTTTTAAAGTAAATCCTGCATCATAGCCACCTTCAATAGTAATGTAGCTACCCATATTAATAGGATTATTAATGGTATAATCTCCTATCATCATTTTAATTACAACACTATTACACGCGGCCATCGTAACGGCTGTTTGTATATCGGTAGGTGTAGCAGGAGTTAACCCATTTCCGCCACCTGCGGGACTTACATAAATGATATTACAAAGTGGAGTAGAAGTGGGAGATAAAATATTAACGGTTGATACGGCTGTGTTTCCGATACATCCGTCGATTGACGTTACGGATACCGAATAGGTTCCGGGACCTGCATTTGTAATGGTTGAGCTTGGTACTGCATTATTTGTTTGTGTTGCTGCTCCAGCCCATGTATAATTACAATTAGGGCAAGGTAAACCAAACATCGTTGCGCTGGCAATAAGAGGGGTGGTTCCACTGCATAAAGAAATTGTATTAGGATTAACGGTTACAACAGGAGGCTGGCCTACAGTGATGGCCTGAGAAGCCGATCTTGTACAACCGCCATAAGTTACTGTTGCGATGTAAGTAATATTTCCTGTTGGATTAACTACTACAGAAGGGGTATTAGCTGATATAGGTGCCCAGGAATATACCAGTCCGGGAATACTGCTTACTCCTAAAACGGTTAGTGTACTTGGGCCTCCTGAACAGACAATGGTGTTAGTAGCCGACATGGTTATAGGAGCCAGAAACTGAAAGGTAGCGATCTGGGGAGTCAGCATAACATTGTTACATTTATCCAATATTGTATTTCCATCGGTACCGTTAGAGATGCTAACGGTATAGGTTCCTGTGGTAAGTCCGGTATTATTAAAGGTAACGGTTGCAAAGCTTGTATTAGCTGCACCACCGGAGCATAAATTTCCTACGGCACTAATAACAGGAACGTTAACAGAGCCAGGTCCTGTGATAACAAAATCAGAACCATTTGCTGCAATAGAAGTACATTTTATTGGTTCCGAAAATGAGATGTCAAACGAATTTCCTCCGCAGGTTGTGGTTAATGTTCCAATAGCCGGTGGCGTATTATCAAAGATCTGAGCAGTTCCACCAAAGGTAAGGGTATAACCGTTAGCGTTTGCAGAGTAGTTGTCAATAATTAAAGCAAATGTTTGGCCTACTGTTACATTTATTCCCGACATGGTAGGAGCTTGTGAGGCATTATAAGAAAGATTACCTGCTGCCGCAGGAAGTGTTAAACCTGTGTTTCCGTATGTTGCAGAAAAATTACATCTTACAGGGGTTGCAGAAGGAACTCCTGAACAGCCTATAGTAGTAATATCATACAATGCAAAATCATAATCGTTAGGAGTATTCAGCATAAAGGTAAATGTTCCTGAATTTTGAACAGTAAAAATATACCAAACAGAGTTGGTTTCCTGCGAAGACAGGCAGGTGCTTGAAGGAACTTCCTGGATAGACCCATGTCCGCTATAGGAGGAGGTTTGGGTGTAGGTTTGCTGACATACCGGAATGGCATTATTACAATTTTGTTCAGGCCCTGTAACCATAATATGGTTAGGTGTAGAACTGTTTACGTATGAGTTAGATGTGTAAACCGACTGTAAATTAGCTTTGATATCAAGCTCTTCCTGTGTGGGGAGACGCCCTTGCTGGGAATAGGAACATAAAAAGCTAAAACAGGAAAGAACAAATAAGAAAACATGTTTTTTGTAAATGAGGGAGTTATTCATAGAATATAGTATTATGTTTTTTGTAATTAATTAACTTAAATTAACCTTAAATGGTTTGCAAAATTTAGTTAACCTTCTAGTGAAGTTACAGATTTAAACACTATTTAATTTCTATATCTGATAAAGTGGAGCCTACTGGTATTTTAATTTATCTATCCTTAAACAGATGATAATTCAGGCTATCTCCTGCTTCCAGGTATTTGGAGGCAAGGTATTTTGCCAGTTGAGGATTTGGCGAAATCGCATAGGCTTCTTTATATTTTTCCAATGCTTTTTTGATATCACCTAACATAAATAAGCAATCGGCTTCCTGACCAATAAATGTATAGTCGTTAGGGAAATAATAAGAGGCTAATTTATTTACGGCAATTGATTTTTTGTATTCCTTTATTTCATAAAACATTTTCATACAGGTGAGGTATGTTGGGTATTGTTGAGGGTTTAATTCCCATGCTTTTTTATAGGACTTAAATGCTTCTTCTGTATTTTTTTCGTACTTGTAGCAATTACCAAGGTTTTCATAGGCCTGAGGGTAATTGGCTTTATATTTTATAGCAAGGTTAAAATGTTTTTTTGCACTGTTTACATCTCCCATATATGTATAATAAATAACACCGGCATTATTATAACATGAGTAAAAACTGGAATCGTTTTTTATAGCGAGGTTGTAATGATAAAGTGCTTTTTGTACAAGAGCTTCGGGAGTGTACCTGTTTTGTCCAACTCTTAACATTTCAAAATATTCGTTTGCCATTAAGCTGTTTCCTTTGGCCGATTCTTTTAAACGTGGCATATCATGTTCAAAAAGCGTGACTTTAGTATTCCATTGTGTGTTCCTATTAATAATATAGATTGAACAGATCATAATAAGAGGAACGCTGTATACCAGGGGTTTTGAAGAGAAATTTTTAATATTGAAATGATTAAATTTAGGAATGTAAGGTAAAGCGATAGAAATAAGAATTAAGCAAAACCACAGAGAGGATTGATAGGCAAGTCTTTCACCAACAATACCTGCTACAGGTGAGGCAAAATTTACAAAAGGAAATATTGTACCTAAAAAAAGCAGAAACGAAAACAAGAATAATTTACTTTTTGTTTTAAAATAATACAACGCCCCGCCTATTAAAAACAATATACCAATGATGAGGTAAATGGTTATAGAGGAGCTAATATCAAGGGTGTTGCCGCCATAGTAAAATCGAAAAGGGTATGGGAATACCAAAAATTTCACATAAAAGCCAAGTGTTTTTAACGCTGCTATTATTTTTCCTAGAAAAGAAACATTTTCTGTGAATAAGGGATTTTCGAAATGATAAAAAAACCGTATTTCATTTTCCGTTAAAAATTTTGATTTAATAAAGAAATATAGAACCCGCATGAGCAGGAGGGAAGAACCAAAAATGATAATGGCTTTCCTTGTAATTTGACGGTAAAAAAACAGGGCTAAAGGAATAATTGCCATAAATAGCAGAGCTGACTTTTTTGAAAACAACCCTAATAATAAAAACAGGATAATAAGTATAATTGATTTGGCAGAAGGCTTATCGTAACATTTGAGCGAATACCAAAGCGCGAGTAAAGGAAACAGGAATGCCATTAATTCGTCGCGGCACTTAATGTTGTCCACTACTTCAGTATGAATAGGATGGAGTAAAAATACGAATGTGGTTAAGAAGGCCAGGGTAAAGGCGTAAGCAAAATTCCGAAACAGCTCCATGAGAATACAAAAAATACACCATACCGTAAGTATATAAAGGAGCAGGTTTATTAAATGACTTATGAAAGGATTTTGTCCGAAAAATTGATATTCAATGGCAAAGGTTGTTGTTGTAAGTGGGCGATACTCAAAGGAGGATTCGTTATCGTGTGCGTAATTTGACCGCCATATTTCAGGAATTCCTTTAAAACCTTTTGAGGTTTGTTTTTGATTGGGAACAAAGTTCTGTCCTTTTACCGGGAAGTTGGTTACAGTTACATAATCATCGTCGAGGGCATATTTATTTTTTAATGAATTTCCATAAAGTATGATACAAGAGGCAATAAAAAACAGGGCTATTTTTTTATATTGTTTGTAAAGTAAATACATACAGCTAGGGGAATGTAATAAAGATAAGGTTATTAATTGTTTTTTGAAATAAAAAAAGCGCTGTTAAGAGCGCTCTAATTAAATTAAAAGTAAATGAAGTTATTTACCCCACTCCTGAATGGTTTTTTTAGTACCATTAAATTCTATGTATTTCACATTCATTTTGCTTGCTAATCCAAGGTAGAAGTTTCTTTCCTGTGGTTCTTTCATGGTGACTTTCAAATCGCATGAATTTGCTGTAGATGCAACTACATCAAGTGACGCAATGTATGCATTGTTTTTAAGCGTTTGGCAAAATTTTGAAACGTCTTCCGCTTTTTCGAATCCTGTAAATGAAGCATTAAGCACTGTAATGTCTTTAGCGGTTTCTTTTACGTATTTATCTTTAAAAGTCCATGTAAGATTAGACTGAGCATATAATGAAGATGATAACATTAACATTCCAAAAAAAGCAGTAAGGATAATTTTTTTCATAGATTAAAATTTTAAATATTTCCACTAATTTACATTTTATAAGAATAAATTCAAAATAAAAATCATTCCGGTTAGTGTAAGTGTAGTTTTAATGAGTAAATCTTTAGCATTAAAATACTTTATGAAAAGATTCTTAATCTTCTATAAAATTATTAAATTCACAAAATGCATATGTCTACATTATTACACAATATTAGCACATATTTACCGGAAACTGTTTTAACAAACGAAGCTCTTGGAATTGAATTTAACGTTCCTGCAGATCAGATTTTCAAATCAGTTGGTATTAAAAAGCGCCATATTTCCAAAGAAGGCGAATTAGCATCAGATATAGGTATACAGGCAGTTGAACACTTATTAAAGGCAAGGAATTTAGAAAAAAAAGACATCGATTTTCTCCTGTTTTGTTCAGTGTGTTTTGATTATGCTGCACCTGCTACCAGTTGTGTTTTACAGGATAAAATCGGGCTGACTAAACATATAGGCTGTTTAGATCTCACTCATGGCTGCAGTGGTTTTGTATATGGCCTTGCCATGGCTAAAAGTTTTATAGCCGGAGGCCTTGCCAAAAATATCCTGTTTATTACGTCTGATACACTTACTAAAACTATACCTAAAACTAATTTAGAGCTGAGAAGTATTTTTAGCGATGGAGCTTCGGCAACGTTAATTACGGAGGCAAATTATAAGAGTATTGGAGAGTTTGTATTTGGTACAGATGGGAGCGGAGCGGAGGATGTATATATATCCCGCAGTGGCTTCAGAAACCCTGCTGATCCTGAATTTTTAAAGCAGGAACATTTGTTGAACGGGAAATTTGAAATGGATGGCATGAAGGTTTTTAATTTCGGATTAAAAATTGTGCCTCAGTTGATACAGGATATTCTGGATAAAAATAGTACCACTTTTAATGAAATTGATCTGTTTGTTTTTCATCAACCCAGCAGGTTTTTATTAGATGTGTTAAGAAAAAAGATAAACATACCCGAAGATAAATTTTTTATCAATATAGAAGAGCATGGTAATACTTCTTCTACAAGTATACCACTGGCATTATCTGATGCGGAAAAGCAAGGTAAGTTAAAGCCGGGAATGACCGTTTTGCTTGCCGGGTTTGGTGTTGGCTATAGTTGGGCAGGAACTATTATAAAAGTATAATTTAAATAAATTTAAACAATGGATATATTAGAGTTCAGTAAAAAACTGGAAGGAGAATTTGAGGATATAGAAAAAGATTCGGTAAGCCCTGATACGGTATTTAGAAATATACCGGGATGGAGTAGTATGCATGCTTTAATTATTATTGCTTTTATAGATCTTAATTTTGATGTGATTTTAAATTCTGCTGATTTAAAAGAGGCTAAAACAGTTACTGACCTGTACCATTTAGCTACCAAAAAAAGTGTATAGTTGTATTAAACATACAGCCATAAAAGGCCTTTCTGCTTGTGTTCCAACGCGGGTTTTAAAAACCATGGATTATGAATGGATTACAGAAGAAGAACGAAAGCTATTTGTAAAAAGTACAGGGGTAGAGGAAAGGCGTGTTTCAACAGCGGGTGTTATTACCTCCGATTACTGCGAAAAAGCGACGAACCATTTACTGGAAAAACTGAATTGGGATAAAGAGAGCGTGGATGTTTTACTATTTGTATCCCAATCCATGGATTATTATTTACCTGCCACTTCTGCTATTTTACAGCATAAATTAGGATTCAAAAAAGACCTTATTGCTTTTGATATTAATTTAGGGTGCAGCGGCTATAATTACGGATTGTACGTTATGTCAAATTTATTATCCTCAGGTAATTTAAAAAGAGGAATTCTTTTAACGGGTGATACCTCTACCATATCCTCCAACTATAAAGATAAAAGTACCTATCCTTTGTTTGGAGATGCAGGCTCTGCAACAGCTCTGGAGTTTGACGAACATGCGGAGAATATGTATTTCAATTTATTTACGGATGGGAGTGGTTATAAATCCATTATTGTTGAAGACGGTGGTGCCAGAAACCAGTTTTCGGAGAAATCCTTTATTGAACATAAAATTGAAGAAGGGATTGAACGGGCTTCGAAAGACCTCGTATTAGATGGTATTGAAGTATTTAATTTTGCCTTAAAAGAAGTAGCTTTAAGTATCAATAAACTATTTGCCGACAGTAAGCAAAATATGGCTGACATTGATTACTTCGTGTTCCACCAGGCCAATAAACTGATCAACGAAAGTGTTAGAAAAAAATGCAGGATAGATGCAGATAAAGTTCCTTATTCGATTGATAAATTTGGTAACACAAGTTCAGCATCTATTCCCCTGACAATGCTTTATAAGCTGAAGAGCGAATTAGAAAATAAAACATTAAATTTACTATTAAGTGGTTTTGGTGTAGGTTACTCGTGGGGTAATTGCATTATAAAAACCGATAAAATTACTTGTACAGATATTTTAGAAATTGAAGTTTAGTTTACATAATCACCGGGTTTTAATTACGGGCGCTTCTTCCGGAATAGGGAAAGCCTGTGCTATTGAGGCTTCTGCAATGGGAGCTTTATGCATTCTTGTAGGAAGAAACCCGAATAAATTAGAAGAAACTGCCTCTCTTTGTAAAACGGAAGCAGAGATTATTGAATGTGATATTACACAGTATGATGCTCTGAAAAAAAGTATTTCACAAATTCCAAAGCTGGATGGCGTTGTTCATTGTGCGGGGATTACTCACCCGAGGCCCATCAAATTTTTGAAGCCGGAGCATGTACACAAAATTTTTGAAATTAATTATACAGCCCCTGTTTTGTTAACGTCTTTATTATTACAGGCAGATAAAATTAATGAGGGTGCTTCTTTTGTTTTTATGTCCTCGGTTTCCTCACAGCATCCTTATTTCGGAGGTTCCATGTATGTGAGTTCCAAAGCGGCATTAGAAGCGTTTAGTAAATCGCTGGCGATAGAATGTGCTCCCAGAAAAATACGTTCCAATGTGGTGAGACCCGGCCTGGTAAACACCAGGATGCTTGAAGAAACGAGGGATGCGGGAACAGAAGAAAACTTTCAGGATTATGAAAAAATGTATCCTCTTGGATTTGGTGAGCCAGAAGACGTTGCAAACGCTGTATGTTATTTTTTAAGTAAAGAGGCTAAATGGATTACCGGCAGTGAATTAAAAATGGATGGTGGCCTTGTATTAAACAGTAAGAAAATTTGAGCGCAGTAAATTATAGTGTGGTAGTTCCTGTATATGGAGCCGAAAACTCTCTGGAGCTTTTAAATAAAGCACTTCACGGTTTTTTTGCTAACAGGTATACCTACGAAATTATTTATGTAAACGATTGTAGTACCGATAATAGCTGGAATGTTTTAAAACACATACAAGCTTCTCATGAGCATGTTACAATTATTAATTTCAGTAAAAATTTCGGGCAACACGCGGCTACCATGTGTGGGTTTAAATATGCCAAAGGAGAGTTTATGATTACCATAGATGATGATCTGGAGGCACATCCCAATGAAATTGAAAAAATGATTGTTGCTCAACGTAAAACAGAAGCCGATCTTTTATATGGTGTTTATCCTAAATTAAATCAGTCTTTTTTACGAAAAATCCTGACATCCATTTATAAATTTTCATCGAAAGTAGAAGGAAAGAAGAAAGGGAAAGGCAGCAGTTTCAGATTACTAAAACATACCCTGGCTAAAAAACTCTCCGATAACCATCAACACTTTGTATTTATTGATGAATTGTGTTTGTGGTACACCTCCAAAGTTGATTTTATAAATGTTGAACCAAATAAACATTTTATTGATAAGAAGCGGTATACATTAAGCAGCCTGTTTTCTTTAACGGCTAATCTGGTAATGTTTTCTTCTACGTTTCCTTTAAAGCTCGTGACACGGATTGGTATCGGTTTGTCGGTGATCAACTTTATTATAGGCTCTCATTACCTGTTAAAAAAACTGTTTCTCAATACACCGGTTAGCGGGTATACCTCCCTCATTGTAAGTATTCTGTTTTCTACCGGACTCATTATTTTTTGCATAGGTATTATAGCACAGTATTTAGCACAGGTTTTAAAGGCCATGAATAATGCTCCTTGCTACAATGAAAGTGAAGTGATATGATCGCTTTAGAACAATACGGCGTTAAACTAACACGGCTTCAACAAAAAGATATTGAATTAATCAGGTATTGGAGAAACCAACACGATGTTTCCATGTACATGGAATACCGTAACTACATAAACCCAAAAGCGCAACAGGAATGGTTTAAGAGCATCAACAACCCCTATAATTATTATTTTATTATTGAGTTTGAAGGCAAGAAAATCGGGTTGATCAATTCCCGGAATTACGACCAGGAATCAGGCTTTTCGGAAGGTGGTATTTTTATTTGGAACAAAGAGTATATCGATTCTTTTGCGCCCGTTTACAGTACTTTATGTTTATTGAATTTCGTTTTTTTTGTATTAAAGGTAGATAAAGTATCAACGATCCGGATCCTTAAAACAAATACGAGGGCGATAAATTATAATAAAATGATTGGTTATCAACTCATGCCGGATCAGGAAAATGTAGTAAACCAGGTGTATAAGCTGAACATAGATGATTATAGAATACACGGAGAAAAACTGAATAAAGCAGCAGTATTATTGAATCCCAATCATCACGTTTTACAGTATTACGGAACAGATTCTCCGGAGAATTTAGAAGAAGTCAACCAATTACTTCGAATCAAGAACACTTAAGGGAAAAGTACCTTTATGGAAGGCTTCCAGCCATTGTGCTTTATCAGCAAATGATAATAAAAAAGGATCGTCCATGTGTTCGATCTTATATTTAGAAATCTCATGAGCAGTGTAACCCCATAAGGGATTAGGAATATCAAACATTAAAACGATTCTGTTTTCATCACTGTTATTCCATGCTTCATGTTCAAAGGAATCGTCAAAGATCAGTAATTCACCTTCTTTCCAATGCTTTATTTCGTTGCCCACTCTTAGTCCGCAAAGCTCACCAGCCGGTACAATTAATGGTAAATGGCAACGTAATACCATTTTTGTATATCCTTTGTGAGGCAAAATTTGGGTGTGGGCTTCAATATTTGAAAAATCACAGGATAAGATCTGAGGAATGCTTTCGATGAGTGCCGCTGTTTTAGGGCATAACTCAGCATTCGATAAAAGCTTCATATTAAAAAACAGGAATGAAAATACTTTCCATGATTTTTGCTGTTCTGATTTTACGTAGTGCGGAAACGTTTTAAACCATTCGTTGGTTTTATAGCTTTTTAGTAAATGGAGTAATTCTGCTTTGATCACGGGGTAATTTGAGACCAAAGGGTTTAAAAAATCGAAGCCGGATGATTTATAAAAAAAACGGGGGTTTTTATCTGTAAAATCAAACATAAGATTTATTTTTCACTAAATTAGTAAAATATAAATGAAAAAAAAATGCCCGAATTGTGGTTTAGCATATTTGATTTTAGTTTTAACTATCCGGGGAAAGAGCCCCCGTTTGCCGATCCGGAATCATTTGACTGGGCTAAGGAATTACAAGCTAATGCTGCAGGTATTAAAGGGGAGTTAGAAGCCTATTTAGACGTAAATGAATTGCAGGGATATTTTAATACTTCTATGGTGAGCAAAAAAAACAGTTGGAGAACCATTGCCTTAAAAACATGGAGTATTCAATTGTTTAAAAACCAAACCCATTTTCCACATACTACGGCATTATTAAATAAATATCCACACATCATTTCGGCATCCTTTAATTTACTGCAAGCAAATTCAAACATATTACCACATTGTGGCGATACAAATGCAATTTACCGTTGTCACCTGGGTCTTGATATTCCTGCAGGATTGCCCGATTGTGGCTTTAAAGTAAAAGGAGAAGAAAGAGCGTGGACCAATAATGAATGGCTGATTTTCATGGACGCTTATCAACATGAAGCCTGGAATAATACCCCTAAGGACCGATATATTTTTTTAATTGATGTATTAAGAGATGATTTTAAAAAGAAGAAGCGCTTTGTTTGTTCAACGGTGTTAACGTCTTTGTTTTTACAAAAACGAGCAGAAACCTACAAATCATTGCTAAAAATAAAGCCGGGTTCAGTGAAGCTACTTACAAAAGCGTTACGTCCATTGGCTTCTGTTGCATTATATTTAAGTAACACTTTCAAAACATTTTAAATGAGCAAACTAAAAGCGTGGTTTTCATTTTCTGAAAACGAAAAATTTGATGGTGTGGAACCTTGCTTTTTTGATATTTCAGAAAAGCCATGGAAAAAAACATTGGAAAACAATTCGTCTGTTATTTTAAAAGAGCTGGAAAATATTATCCAGCTTCAAAATCAAAACATTATTCCTTATTTCAACCAGACATTAGCATCGGCTCCTACTGCCTGGACTATTTTCCCCTTAGTGTTCTGGGGAAAAAAATATCCCGACAACGCTGCTAAGGCTCCTCATACTTTAGCAATCATGAAACAAATTCCGGGAGTAACGTCCTGTGGCTTTTCGATTCTGAAACCTCATACAAATATAAAACCCCACTATGGCGATAGTAATGTGATGTACCGTTGCCATTTAACTTTAAAATGTAAAGGTACTGTGGAGGAAATTGGGATTCGTGTGGGGAAAGAAATGAAAACCTGGGAAGCCGGTAAGTTATTGGCTTTTTGCGATGCCTACAATCATGAAGTATGGAATAAGACCGATGAGGAAAGATGGATATTGATCATTGATATTTTAAGAGAAGAATTTCTTGATCAGGAAAAAAATATCTGTGCAATGGTAAGTGCTTCTTCCTGGTGGCAGATAAAATTTCAGAATTATTATTATTTCTTTAAGCATATGCCGAGGTTTTCGAGGCGTTTGTTAATGAAGGTTACGGCATTTTTTATGTAAGATGCCGTTTAAAAATATACACCAATAGCTTAACATCATATTTAATCCTGATTTATAAAACAATTAACTCTTTAGGAAACAACGATACATGAATCAATGAGTACATCTTTACTAAATAAGTTATTTCCTATAGATATTGATAAACAAAGCAAGCAGGAGCCTTTATGGTCTTTTAAAAGGATACTGGCATTTGTATTAACGTGTTTTCAGTTAGCGGTTATTTTTTTTATAATTGAAAATTATCGTCTTGAAAAGGCTTCGGGAATCAATGCCATTAAATACATTATTTTTATTGCCTTTTTTGTCATAAGCTTTTCGCCACTTCGTTTCCGGCAATTTATTTTCTTTAGCACCTGTTTAGCGGTTATTTATTTTGCCTTTGGCTTTGTCGTAGGATCTGTTTTTATTACGATTTGTTTAGGCATTATAGGGTGTTGCCTGTTGCCCATAAAGTTTTGGATAAAAGCATTGCTGGTAACGTTGGCCTTCAGTATTTTATTTGTCTTGAGAATTGAGTTGTTTTACGCGGTAAGGTTATCGCTGATATCGCCCTATATTGCCTCTATCTTTATGTTTCGGATCATTATTTTCCTGTACGAAATTAAGCACGGTTTATCTCCTAAGTCGATATGGGAAAGCCTTACTTATTTTTTTATGTTTCCAAACATTTGCTTTCTGTTTTTCCCCATCATCGATTTTAAAACTTACAGTAAAACCTATTATAATATTGCTGATCAGGAGATCTGGCAAAAAGGGATCCGATGGATGTTAAGGGGAATTGTGCATCTTTTGTGCTACAGAGTGGTGTATTATTATTTCTTAATACATCCCGCACAGGTAATTGATATGCCGTCTCTCCTGCAATATATCACTGCCAGTTTTGTTTTAATCCTAAGGCTTTCCGGACTTTTTCATTTTATTTTGGGTTTGCTGTGTTTATTTGGATTGAATTTGCCCCAGGCGTTTAATAATTATTTTCTGTCGACAAACTTTACAAATTTGTGGAGAAGGATAAACATTTACTGGAGAGAATTTGTGCTTAAAATTTTCTTTTACCCCATTATGTTTAAGCTGAAAAAACGGATTACTAAAAATCTATTAGCTATTACCATGATCTGCGTGTTTATTATATCCTGGATGTTACATGGCTATCAGTGGTTTTGGATCAGGGGTTTTTATACGTTTAATAGTTTAGATCTTATTTTTTGGTTAGTGCTTGGAGGATGCATTACTGTAAATGCTGTGATCCAGGAAAAACAATCGCAGAAACCTTTTAAAGAAGTGCCGATTTATAAAACCTATTTCATGAACAGTTTAAAAATGGTAGGAATGTTTTTATTTATGTCTGTGGCCTGGTCGTTTTGGAGCAGTAGTAATTTAAAAGACTGGCTGTACCTCATGTCGATGTTTAACCGGTATAGCACCTCCGACCTTGTTTTGTTAAGTGTGATCTTACTGTCTGTTATTGCTGTTACTTTTAGTTTACATATTATTTTAAATAAACCATTCTGGCAAAAAATTATTCTGCTCCCACCACAAAACACTTTGTTTTTAACGCTTCCCTCTTTAGTATGTATTGCCTGGTTCTCACTCGCATCTGCCAGGCTTAGTATGCCTGATAAAATCAATGGATTTGTATCAACACTGTCAGACGAAAAGTTAAATGCAACCGACAAGGAAAAAGCGGAAGAAAACTATTATAAAAAAATGCTGGATGGAGAAGAAAACCAATCTACCGGATTGTGGGAAACCAGTTTAAAACGTCCCCGCCACGAGGACGAGATGGATAAAGTGTATATCAGAACAGATGATTTACTGACAAAAGTATTTAAACCCAATTCCAAAATTCTTTTAAATAATAGAGTAGTGGAGATCGATTCTTTTGGTTTAAGGGATAAGAACTATCCATTGATAAAGGACAAAGGTACCTTTAGGATGGCTTTATTGGGAGGTTCTTATGAGATGGGTTCAGGAGTTGATAATAAAGATGTTTTTGAAAATCGTGTAGAACAAAAACTCAATGCATCTATTACGGATAGTGCCATTCATCATTACGAGATATTTAATTTTGCCTGTGGAGGATTTTATTTGATTCAACATGTAGAATTGTGTCATACAAAAGTATTTAACTATCAGCCTGATGCCGTGATGTACGTAGCGCACACGGATGAAAGAAGAAGAATTATCCTTTCTTTTTCAGATTTGATTAGTGAAGGTAAAAATTTAAAATATCCAATTCTTAATTACATTAAAAAAGTATCAGGGGTAAAGCAGATTATGAGTAAAACTGAACTGATAACCCGGTTAACTCCTTATGCGGATGTTTTAATTAAATGGAGCTATATTGAAATAGCTAAAACAAGCTACCGCCATCATGCGGTACCCATTTGGGTGTTTTTACCTACAACCGAATGTGTGATTGATGCGGATGAACTGCGATTCCTGGAAAAAACAGCGGCAGAAGCAAATTTTGTGCAATTGAATTTAACCGGTGTATATGGTAATTATGATCTGAAAAAGATCCAAATATCAGATTGGGATACGCATCCCAACGTTTTCGGACATATTTTAATTGCCGATAAATTGTACATTGAGTTTGAAAAAAAGAAGGAAGATATAATGAAGAAAGCGAAAAAATAAATTATTTTTATACTACCATTCTATAAGGAACGGGATACTATTGATTCACAATATCAGCAACTAATACACATGGAAACAAATACGAATTCGGTTAAGGAAAAAATATCAACGTATATTTCAACTCAATTATTGAAAAATAAAAATGTGGGAACCGTTCTGGAAACAACTCCTTTAATTACAGGTGGTTTAATGGATTCTATTTCTACGATGCAATTAGTCACCTTTTTAGAGAAAGAATTTCATATTGAGTTTGAAGCACATGAAGTAGATAAAGATAATTTTGACTCGATAAACATCATCACCCAATTTGTAGAAAATAAATTAAAATAATTGCAGAACACGCTAAATACCCTTTTTGCTAAAAGTGTTTCTCAATTCGCTTTACATATAGCTATTGAAGATTTGTCAGGGAATAAGATGACTTATGCCCAACTCCACACAAAATCAGTTAAGCTAAGTGATCTCCTGAACTCAAAAAAAATAGGCGCAGGCTGTAGGATTGGTATTTTATCGTCGAAGAATACAGATTATGTTGCTTGTGTTTTTAGTATCTTAAATCTTAATGCAGCGTATGTGCCAATGGATATCAATGCTCCGGAGGTTCGTATCAAAACGATGATGGATGATTGTGATATGCAGGGGCTGTTTGTGGAAACATCCATGATTCGCAATTATTCTTTTTTGAGCGAAAATACGCGTCATTATACAACAGAAAAAATCAGTGACGTTATGTCTCTGGTTGTGTTTACAAAAGTATCCGTTTTACATAAAGAACTACTAGCTTATATTTTATATACTTCCGGGTCAACTGGTATTCCTAAAGGGGTTATGCATACTCATGAGAGTGCCTTAGCCTTTATTAACTGGAGTATTAAAAAATTTAAACCTACCACTTCAGATACGTTTGTATCTCATGCACCATTTCATTTTGATCTTTCTATATTCGATTTGTATGTTTCCATAGGCATAGGAGCAACACTCGTTTTAATAGATGATAAAACAGCTTCCAACCCTTTGGAGCTGGCTCACCAATTGACGTTACATCGTATAAATTATTTATATGCCACGCCTTCCACATTGGTTTATTTATCAAATTTTGGAAAACTTCATAAACATAGTTATGAGACGTTAAGGGTTGTTTTGTTTGCAGGAGAGGTATTTCCTGTTGAACAACTTAAACTTCTTAAAGCACAATTACCTCATACTGTTTTTTATAATTTGTATGGTCCCACAGAAACCAATGTATGTACTTATTACAAAGTGCCGAAGCGTATTGCAAACACACAATTACAACCTTATCCTATTGGTAAACCATGCACGTTTGCAGATACGTATATCAATGAGGAAGGAGAATTGTGGGTGTCTGGAAAGTCTTTAATGACGGGCTATTGGAACGATTGTTCTAAAACTGAACAAGCGATGTGCAAAGATGAAAAAGGAGTAGTATGGTATAAAACAGGAGATTTGGTTTCAGTGACATCAGATAATAACCTTGTATATACAGGGCGTAAAGATAGAATGATTAAGCGGAATGGTTTTAGAATTGAATTGGGAGAAATTGAATCTGTAGTATCAAAAAATGTAACTATACTACAAATAGCTGCTACTTCGAGTAGCCTGAATGGCCAGACAGATAATCTGATTACCATTCATGTTACACCGGCTACTGGCAGAGTTGTGACAGAACTAGAGCTTTATCAGTATTGCCGGAAAAATTTACCACCATACATGATCCCTGATCGCATTCAATTTTATGATAAATTGCCGGTAACATCTACCAATAAAATAGATTATAAAAAACTATCTTTAGTACATGATTAATTTCAATTATACCGATTCACAAAAAGAAATGTATCAGTCGATTGTTGCTTTTGCGCAGGCAGAATTAAATGCCAATGTGATAGCGCGCGATAAAAATCAACAGTTTGCCAGGGAAGAGTGGGAAAAGTGTGGCGTTAAAAAACTACATGGGCTGTGTGTACCATTAAAATATGGAGGGTTGGGCCTGGATGCTGTGTCTACAGCTATTGCGCTGGAAGCATTATCTTTTGGTTGTATGGATGGCGGACTTGTTTTTGGTTTGGCGGCTCAACTGCTCTCCTGTACGATTCCTGTTTATTTACACGGAACAGAAGAGCAAAAAAACACCTATTTGCCGGGAATCATTTCAGGGAAGATCATTGTTGCAAATGCAATGACAGAAAGTGGAAGTGGCTCGGATGCATTTACCCTTGCAACACTTGCTTTAAAAGAAAAGGACATCTATCATATCACCGGAGGAAAAACATTTATATCGAATGCCCCTAATTCTGATTATACATTGTTGTACGCGGCTACCAATCCGGAAAAAGGATTTTATGGTGGTATAACGGCATTTTTAACCAATTCTAAGATGAAAGGAATATCCTGTTCGTCACCAATTGATAAAATGGGTTTAAGGTCATGCTTAATGGGAACACTTGCATTTAAGGATCTTCAGTTGAATGCTTCGCACTTATTAGGGCAAGAAGGAGCAGGGGCTATTATTTTTTCTGAGTCGATGTACTGGGAAAGAGCCTTATTAGGAGCAATCCATATAGGTACAATGAAACGAATTTTACAACAGTGTATAGAGTATGTTAATTCAAGAAAAATCAAAGAGGAACCTATTGGTAAAAATCAGGCATTAGCACACCGCATCGCAGAAATGCATACACTCATTGAGACCTCTGTTTTACTCATTCATAAAGCAGCACATCAAATAGATCATAAAGCAGAAGATATAGCGATCAGTTCATCAACCGCTAAACTTTTTGTAAGCGAATCGTTAAATAAAATATGTGATCTGGCGCTTACCATCTTAGGAGGAAATGGCTATACAACAGATTTGAATATTGAACGCTATAAAAGGGATGCTGTTGCTTCTCAAATATATTCAGGTACCAATGATATTCAAAAAAATATCATCGCTAAATGGTTAAGTGTTTAATTTTTTATTAATTTTAATTAGCTAAAAGCAAAACATAAATGAAGTTGCTTTTCAGTTATATTAATTCTTAGACCTATGAATCAATTCGATGTTATTATTATAGGAGGTGGTCCTGCAGGTTCTACTGCCGCAACTTTTATTGCTCAAAAAGGGCACAGTGTTTTATTATTGGAAAAAGAAAAATTTCCCAGAGAACATATTGGTGAATCTTTAATTCCGGCATCGTATCATGTTCTTAAAAAATTAAACGTATTAGAAGACCTAAAAAAAATATCGCCTCGTAAACCAGGTGTAAGTTTTGTGGCGCACGATGGAAAAAGCCAATCGCTGTGGTGCTTTAAAAATGTGGTAAAGAACGAAAGTTATTTATCATTCCATGTAAAACGTTCGGCATTTGATAAATTATTATTGGATAATAGCAAAGTAAATGGAGCTACGGTATTAGAGCAACATGCTGTAAAACAGGTAGAGCTTGATAATCCGGATGGTAGCATAAGTGTTCGTGTAACAGATGAGGCGGGCAATGCTAAAAGTTTTACCGGAAAATTTTTAATTGATGCCAGTGGTCAAAGTACCTTTCTGGGAAGTAAATTAGGCGTTAAAAAACCGGTTAAAGATTTAGATAGGGTAGCCGTATGGTCGCATTGGACAGGAGCAACCTATGATGAGGCCTTGATACAAGGTGCTATTAAAATTGTTTATTTAGGAGGAGAAGAAAAGAAAGGATGGATATGGGTAATTCCTATCAGTAAAGATAATTTAAGCATAGGCGTTGTACTCAATAACAGTTACCTGAAAAGTGAAAAAGAAAGAATACAGGGAGAAGGTATAGAAGACTGGAAGAATGAATTGTATAAGAATGAAATTAAAAGTTCATTGGCAGTTCACACACTATTGGAAACGGCTCACATGGATCATAAAGTTCAGGTGAATGGTGATTACTCTTACTACTGTGAAAAAAAATACGGAACTAATTTTGCAATGATCGGTGATGCGGGTGCGTTTTTGGATCCTATTTTTTCGAGTGGCATCTTTGTGGGAATGCATAGTGCAGAGCTGGTTGCCGGGGCTGTTCACGAAAAATTAACGTTAAATTCTACTAAGTTACTTGACGAGGTTTATGAAGATATTAATGGTGCTGTAAGATTATTGGAGAAATTTATCAAGCTATTTTACAGTCCTGAAATAATTAATTTTTCTTTACTGGGTCATCCGGAAGATCTTTTACAATTTAAAGTTTCAGAATCGATCTATACGATTTTCCATTTTTTATTATCCGGAGATTTTTTTAAAAATCACGAAAAATATTCTGATTTTATTGATACGATGAAAGATCAAAAAATGGTTGCTAAATTCCAACATCTTATTAATTATTCGAAAGATAATAGCTCAAACGCTACGTGTGGCGAGGTTTTTGAAGAAATGTATGGTGATATGACGTATGATATTGAATTTAATCAGAAAGAATTTTCTTAATTTTTTTTCATCAACCCTAATTTCATATACCTTGTTTTTAGCTTATACAATTTAATGTTTACAGGGATAACGTATATGAGTTTGTCTTTGTAAATATCCACATACCCTTTCAGGAGTTGAATCAGGTTCTTCAATTTAAGAGTAAAAATTTCTGTTGGCGTTACATCATGCATTGGCTTATACCCCATTTCTGACGCAACGGAGGAACAAAGGGCATCGCATAACCTGATCTGTGACTCGCTCAGCCCGTTTTTCCATGAATCGAGCCTGTTGGTATTTAAAGGTTGATTGAGATCGGTATATTTTTTCGTGAAAATATTTTTATGTTCGCTGTCTATCTCAAATTTAGTGAGGTCAATCGCCGCTTTTTCTAAATAATTGGTTTCGGGAATCGGATCTATATTCAGAAACCGGATTATTTTTTGAATTTCAGTTTCATGATTCAATACCAGTTCTTCATATTTAACCAATATTGTTTTTTCTTTATGCTTCGTATAAAATTTTAAAGCTTCTTCATTATAAAGCATCCACCTGATCGCATTTAAGGGCACATTCGATTCTTTAAGAAATGGATTTTGTAGCCATGAAAAAACATTGGCTCTGTAATCCCTTACCATCCATATAAATTTGGCGTCGGGAAATGCTGTACTAATTTGATTTGCAAATAAGGTAAAAGAAGGATTTTTATCGATGAGCAAGGGAGCTTCTTTTTTATCTACTCCATTCATTTCGAATCCACGGTAAATCAATTTACAAAGCTCCTGGTAAGTGATCTTTGTTGAAACGGATAAATGATCCAGGACCTCTTTTTTAACTGCTTCTGTGTCAAAATCCCAACCTATCCAGGGATTGGATAAACTGTAAATCTGAATCTGTTCAAAAACCATTTCAATCTCGGGAAGAGTAAAAGAAGTTTTATGTTTAAAGCGGTGTAGAAAAAACGTCAGGAAATTAGCTTCCGGGAGACAATGTATATTTTGGTATTCATTTAAGAGCTTGGTGAGAATGGTAGTGCCCGAGCGCCCAATGCCAATTATAAAATGTATGTTACTGTTTTGATGCATTTGTAAACGCAATTCTATCTTAAGGTAACCTGTAACAGATTCTATTCATCCACATTGAGTTGATTTTAATAATCAAAGCCCTGCGAATTATTTCCGTCCTCTGCCAATACTGATATTGTATCTTACACAATCCCAATATTCTTTTGAGTAGCTAACAAAAATTTCCTGTCCTGCTGCAATATCTTTTGTTGAAACAATAAAACATTTATTGTCTTCGATTTCATATACTGAATTATTGGTTAAGCCTTTTACACGACCTAAGCCTGCTGCATCGTTTGCAAAACGGGCTTTATGTTGTGGAGTGTTCCATGCATCAATACAGTTTTTTTTATTAATAAAAAATAAGTAACCGTCTTCATCTCTTTCAACGCGTTTTTCGTATTCTTTCCAATCAATAATTTCACCTTTATATTCAATAACTTTTGTGCCTTTTTTTATTGCCGATGTAGTAAATAAACCTTTGCCGGAATTGGGGAGTTGTGATGTTTTTACAAGTAATGCCATAGTTGGGTAAAGATAACATCTGCATTGGATATTTTCCAAAAAATGTTACGTTTATTTAAGCTTTTTATTGCTGGTTTTTCAAGGAAAATTATCTTTTGTATGTTTCGTTTTTACAGCTTTAGTTTTTGCTCAAACACCGAATGTGCCTACACGACAGATTACTGTATTAAACGGAAACGTTCCTGGGGTTTATAGAACATAAACTTCTGTAACGGGTATGAATTTTCACAAAAAAGTTTGAGTAAAAACAGATTAACTTAAGTAGGAACTAGGGTTTTGTTTGTTCTTGCAGGAATTCGTAAGTCACTTTTTTTTCGATAAACAGCTGCTTACTTTTATTTTTTGAAGTGATGAGTGTTGCCGGAATGGCGCCACTCCATTGCTCACTGATTTGATTAATAAAGTCATTTCCATTAATTTCATCCAGTAAAATAACTTCACTGGAACATTTATTTTTTGCCAGAAACGGGATGAGTTTTTTGTGGAGGTCTTCTTTAAAATCCATGCTCACTAAAATCACTTTAATAGTTTTGCCAGGATTAGCCATAGTAAATTTTTCGAATTCAGGAAGTTCAGCAACACAAGGTTTGCACCAGGTGGCCCAAAAATTAACGACATATACCGTATCACTGGAGTTGTAAATTCTTTTTAATAAAGGATCAATTTTATAAACACTTACGTTTTGTGCTTTACCAAAGAAGCCGGCAAATAATAGTAACATTAAAAATGAGACTTTAACTATTTTCATGGCTTAGTGTTTTTCCTTATAAGCGTATTCGGCCAGTAACAATTGAATGTCTGTAATTAAGCGGGATACATCAACGCTATCCGTACCATCATAAAAGCCCCGTAAATGTTTTTCTTTATCTACCAATGCAAAATTTTGAGTATGTATAAAATCATCTTCATCACCATTTCCTTGCTCGGCATTCAGTAAATAACCTTGCCTGGCCATATCATACAAGTGTTTTTTATCCCCTGTTAAAAAGAGCCATTGCTTATTGTTAACTCCATGAAGTTTTGCATAATCCATTAACACATTTACCGAATCTTCTTCCGGTGAAACCGTATGAGATAAGATCATCACATCCTTATTATTATGAAATTTTCCGTAAACCCGTTCAAGTTGTGTACTCATAATGGGGCAAATAGACTGGCAGGTAGTGAAGAAAAAATCGGTTACATAAATTTTATGATCAACGGTTGCTTCCGTTACTTTTTCATTATACTGGTCGATAAACATAAATGGTTTAACCGTATGAAACGTTGTATCGCCTTCTTTAATGCTTCTCTTTTGCCCAAAGTAGGGCAGGTATCGTAAAGGTTTTTGTTCGTTTTTGTTGAAAAAGAACCATCCTGTAAAAGCAGCCGGTATAAGTAATAATAACCAATAATAATTACCTTTAGATTTCATTTAACAAAGGTATGATTAAAGAATCGTTTAACAACAAAAATACGGAAGAAGCTGAGTTAGGTTTTGGAACAAAAAATTATAAAGAGTCTGTTCGTTTCTTAAATAAAGATGGCTCTGTAAATGTGATCCGTCAAAGCTCAGGAAAACACATTGGTTTTGATATGTATCACTGGCTGATTTCCATTTCCTGGACCAAATTTATTATATTGGTGTTTGCCAGTTATATTGTTGTAAATACACTTTTTGCTGTTGTGTATGTTTTATTGGGAGCGGGGAAATTCGGAGGACTTGAATCGTTTGGGGATTCAAGTAAATTTACCAATTTGTTTTTCTTTAGTGCTCAAACCCTTACAACGGTTGGCTACGGGCATGTGTATCCAATGCATCCTTCAACCAATACTGTTTCTGCTGTTGAATCCATGTTGGGTTTAATGGGGTTTGCATTGGTAACCGGATTATTATACGGAAGGTTTTCCAAGCCAAAAGCATTTATTCAATACAGTAATGAAGCTGTTATTTCGCCATACAAAGAGCATACAGCTTTTATGTTCAGAGTGGCTAACAGCAAGCAAAATGAATTGATTGAAACGGAATGTCAGTTGGCATTTGCTATCAGTAATAAACATACTCAAAAACGGGAATTTCACTTTTTAGATCTGGAACGTAAACGGATTAATTTTTTACCATCAAGCTGGACCATTGTTCATCCCATTATAGAAGGGAATAGTCCTTTGGCGGGATTAACGGAGCAGGATCTTATTGAACAGGATGCTGAGTTTGTGATTCTTATTAAATCGATTACAGATACCTATTTTCAAACGGTTTATTCCCGTATGTCGTACAAACCAAAAGAAATTGTATGGAATGCTAAATTTACACCCATCCCGCAAACTCCTCAAAAGAATGGAAGAATTGCCATTAATTTAAGTGATTTGCACGAGTATCAACGTTTATAGACTGAACAAAAAGGATCAGAGATTGTTAGTACAACAGATCGTAACATTAAAAGATATGGCAACATTTTCAGATTTAATAAAGAGTGATAAACCGGTGTTGGTGGATTTTTTTGCAGAATGGTGTGGCCCCTGTAAAACCATGAAACCAATACTGGAAGATTTGAAGCACCTGATGGGCGATAAAGTAACGATCATCAAAATTGATGTGGATAAAAACCCGCAAGCGGCTTCGGCTTATAAAATACAGGGAGTGCCCACCTTAGCTGTTTTCAAACAAGGAAATTTACTTTGGCGACAAAGTGGTGTCATGACTTCCCAACAATTAAAAGTAATTATAGAGCAGTATCAATAATGGGTGTTGTATTTATTTAAATGATTTAAATATGCGTTCAGAAACTTTATCGTAAACCTCTTTTTCAGTTGCTTTATATTCAATGATAGAAGTAACCAGTTGTTCTTCGGATACAATGGTTTTTTGATAAAATATTTTTCCGTTAGTATGTCCTGAAATGACAAAGAAATTTTTTCCTGATTTTTTGTAACTGATTGTTTTAGGCTTTTTCGAATTACTTTCGATATCGTCTTTGTATGCCATTTCGATCATAAATTTAATCTCAGGATCCATATTGTCTCTGAAATCGCGGTAAACCAATAATGTATTTTCTCCGTTCTCCGATGTAAAAGCCTGGCCATCCCCGTTTCCTGCTTCTCCTTGTGGAACAAGCAGGTCAGAAGGGTAGTCGATACAATAACCAAACTTGCTGTTACAATACGTTTCAAATTTGATGTCTTTTTCAGAAGTTTTGGGTATGCCGGCGTTTGTATCGCGGATTGGAATAGAATCCTGCACGGAAGCCTCTTTTGTGGGAGCTTCATGGTTATTGCAACCTGCAAGTAGTAGCACAAAGCCCGAGAGTAGAATAGAGCGCTGTAAAGTCATAAATAATGCATATTTAATTGTGAGTTTATAAAATTAAAACAGAATGTATGCCTTTATTTTTCATAACGGTAATGCCCTATAATTTTATAATTAAAAAGGCAATCTGCCAGCACTTGTCCGCCACGGAACGATCAGGTATTTTTTCTCTCTTAATCAAAGATAAGATTTTAAAATAAAAAAAACCGAAGCGCTTACTTCGGTTTTCTAAATCAAAAATATCTATTTATTATTTTAAGCTTGCTTTTACAAAGCTTACAAATAAAGGATGTGGATTTTCTACAGTACTTTTATATTCCGGATGAAACTGAACTCCCATAAAGAACGGATGAGTAGGTATTTCAATGATCTCTGCTAAGCCTGCATCAGGATTAACACCGGAAATAACCATTCCTGCATTTATAAAATCTTTGGTGTATTCAGGATTAAACTCATAACGGTGTCTGTGACGCTCATTAATTTCAGATTTACCATATACAGAGTAGGCAAGCGTCCCTTCTTCAATGTGGCAAGGATAAGATCCTAAACGCATGGTTCCACCCATGTGCGAAATGTTTTTCTGTGCTTCCAACAAATCAATAACGGGATTTGTAGTTGCAGGATTCATTTCACGACTATGCGCATCTTTTAAATTCAATACGTTTCTGGCAAATTCAATTACCGCACATTGCATTCCTAAACAAATTCCAAGGAAAGGAATATTGTGTGTTCTTGCATATTTTATGGCTATGATTTTTCCGTCAATACCCCTGTTACCAAAGCCCGGAGCAACTAATACTCCTTGCAGGTTTTTAAAGGTTTCTTTAATATTATCGTCTGTTAGCTCGTCGCTGTGGATCCATTCAATTTTTACCTTACAATCATTTACGGCTCCTGCATGTATAAATGCTTCAGCAATGGATTTGTAAGATTCTTTTAACTCAACGTATTTTCCTATTAAGCCAATAGTTACTTCACGCTTGGGATGTTCCAACTTTTCTAAAAAGTTTTTCCATTTATCCAGCTTAAGTTCTTCCGGCATTTCAACGTTTAGCTTTTTCAATACAATTTTATCAAGCTCTTCTTTTTCCATTAATAATGGCACTTCATAAATTGTAGAAGCATCAAGTGCTTCAATAACCGCATCAGGCGATACGTTACAGAATAACGCAATTTTACGACGGATATCCTTATTAATAGGGTATTCTGAACGGCAAACTAAAATATCGGGTTGTACACCATACTCTAATAATAATTTTACAGAGTGTTGTGTAGGCTTTGTTTTTAACTCCCCTGAAGTTGCTAAATAAGGTAATAAGGTTAAATGGATTACCGTACAATCGTCCCCTAACTCCCATTTTAACTGACGAACAGCCTCAATGTAAGGAAGGGATTCGATATCACCCACAGTACCACCAATTTCAGTAATAACGAATTGGTATTGGCCTGTTTTACCTAATAATTTGATACGGCTTTTAATTTCGTCGGTAATATGAGGAATTACCTGAACGGTTTTTCCTAAAAACTCCCCTTTACGTTCTTTTTCAATAACAGACTGGTAAATACGACCTGTTGTAACATTGTTTGCCTGTGACGTTGCCACATTTAAAAAACGTTCGTAATGGCCAAGATCCAGATCTGTTTCCGCACCATCCTCTGTAACATAGCATTCGCCATGTTCGTAGGGGTTAAGCGTTCCCGGATCAATGTTGATATAGGGATCTAATTTTTGAATGGTTACCGTAAAGCCCCTTGCTTGTAGCAATTTGGCTAACGATGCTGCGATAATTCCTTTACCTAGAGAAGATGTTACACCACCGGTAACAAAGATATATTTAGTGTTAATTGACATACAGTTTTTTGTAAACTGTATGCAAAGATAGGCTAAATTTTTGGAATTAAAGGCAAGGACTTATCATCAATTTTGAGTGATTGAGCTAAATATCATAAATGTATTTAAACTCAATGGTTTGAGCGATTTTTGCGCAATATTTTCAATAAAATCAAGGCTTTACAAGTCCCGAAACGGTAATACCGTTTCGGGTAGCGATACTTATTTCGACTTGTTTAGTTCATCGTCTGTAAAATTCCGGATCGATTTGTCCTTCGAAAATTTGTTGGCGTTATAATCAATCGATTTGTTTTTGGGAATGGACAGACTTTCCCAATCACCCTTTTTGAGCATTTTGGCATAAAATATAATTTGTCCTACATGGTAAGGATAGTGCGCCAATTGCCTGTTAATAGCTTCTATAACCGTATGGCCTTCGTTGCGGATATAAATGATCTGTGAAAGGTGCTCGGGGGTTAATGTATTTAAGGCGTTAAATAAACAATCCCAACCTTCATTCCATTTTTGTAATAGCTCAGCTTTCTTTTCTGTCACACTGAGCGTAGTGGAAGTGTCTTCAAATTCAGAATCACGATGACGTGTTTCTTTTTCGCCATCTGTTGTTAAAAAATCTGTCCAACGCGAGATCATATTACCATGTAAATGTTTTACGATGATGTAAATACTGTTGGTGTCTTCATTGGCAGAGAAAAACAATTGTTCAGGTTCAAGCTGGCTAATGGCCTTTTCGCCTATAGTTTTATAATACAAAAACTGTTTTTCTGCGCTGGTTAGGAAGGATTCTTGTGCTGTCATGGTGTTAGAGTTTTTAGTTTAAACTTGAGGTTTGTTATCCTGAGCGGAGTCGAAGGGTTGTTCTTGTTCTAAAGATCGTTTCGTGCCTCGCGATGACGAACTTCAACATCTTAACCTTTTGCCTGACAAAGCTAGATATTTTTAATCAAAAACAGAAAAGGCCCAAGTAATACTTGGGCCTTTATCATTTTAGTAGTTTATTAATTTCATTAATTTTTCTTTAAAACGTTCTTTAGGTAAAAAGTTTATTTCAAGGTCCGCATTCATCGGTACAGGCGTATCTAAGCTTCCCTCACGCATTACAGGAGCATCTAAGTACTCGAAGCAATGTTCGGTAATTAAAGCGCTTAATTCGCCGCCAATACCACCGGTTAAGGTGTCTTCATGTAGAATAAAAGCACGTCCTGTTTTTTTAACGGATGTGAAAATAGCTTCTATATCTAATGGAGCAAGGGTTCTCAAATCGATAAGATCTGCTGAAATTTCGGGATGAGCATTTAATACTTCAATACCCCAATGTACTCCTAAACCATAAGTAACAATCGTTACAGCGGTTCCTTCTTTTACCAAACGGGCTTTACCAAATGGAATCGTATAATATTCGTCCGGAATATCTTCATTTACACTTCTGTATAAAGCCTTGTGTTCAAAGAACATCACAGGGTTAGGATCTTCGAATGCGGAAAGCAATAACCCTTTTGCATCACTTGGAAATGCAGGGTAAGCAATTTTTAAGCCTGGTGTTTTAAAGAACCACGCTTCATTGCTTTGGCTGTGGAAAGGCCCTGCAGCAACACCTGCACCGGTAGGCATACGCACTACAACATCCGCATTTTGTCCCCAGCGGTAATGTGATTTTGCTAAATTATTAATAATTTGAGTCATCCCTTCGGTAACAAAATCAGCAAACTGCATTTCTACCATGGCTTTGTGTTTGTTGATGGATAAGCCAAAACCTGTACCTAAAATAGCCGATTCGCATAAAGGTGTATTACGTACTCTGGCTTTGCCAAACTCTTCTACAAAGCCTTCCGTGATTTTAAATACCCCACCGTAATCGGCAATATCCTGGCCCATTAATACCAGGTTATCATGCTTACGCATAGCTAAACGCATCCCATCGGAAATAGCATCAATTAAACGTTTATTTGTTTTAGGGCCTGTTGTATCAGAAGTATCTGCTGCAGTGTAAGGAGCATACATTTCCGCAAGTTCTTTTTTGGTATCGGGTGGAGGCAGGGTTTCCGCAAATGTTTGCTCTAATCCCTGGTCAATGTTCTGTTTAATCTCTGCGCGTAATTTTTCAACGATGTCATCGGTTAAAACCCCTTCATCAAATAAAAATTTCTCAAAGTTAGTAACAGGATCTTTTCGTCCCCAGATATCAAATAATTCTTTAGGAACATATTTGGTACCCGAAGCTTCTTCGTGCCCACGCATCCGGAAAGTCACACATTCCAATAACACTGGTCTTGGATTTTCACGAATAGATTCCGCTAAATTTTTAACGGTTTCATATACTTTCAATACATTATTTCCATCAATGCTAATGCCTTCAATACCATAACCAATAGCCTTATCGGCAAATGATTTACAACGGAATTGCTCATTACTTGGTGTAGATAAACCATAACCATTATTCTCGATCACAAAAATAACAGGTAGGTCCCACACGGCAGCTGTATTAATACTTTCATGGAAATCACCTTCACTGGCGCCACCGTCGCCACTAAAAACTACCGTTACTTTTTTCTCATCGCGTAATTTATTTCCTAAGGCAATACCATCGGCAACACCTAATTGAGGGCCTAAATGAGAAATCATCCCCACAATATTATACTCCTGTGTTCCAAAATGAAAAGAACGGTCGCGTCCCTGTGTAAAGCCGCTTGGCTTACCCTGAAATTGAGAGAAGAGGCGGTTCATAGGAATACCACGGGTTGTAAATATCCCCAGGTTACGGTGCATCGGTAAAATAAATTCATCCTGGTTTAAAGCAGTGGCTACTCCTACAGAAATGGCTTCCTGGCCTATGCCACTAAACCATTTGGCAATGCGGCCCTGGCGCAATAATAAAAGCATTTTTTCTTCTATCATTCGTGGAGTTAAAATATTTTTATAGAGCTGTAAAAGAGTGTCGTCTTTTTGTTTACGTCTATCAAATTTTACAGGAGATTCAGCAGTTATCATAGTATGGATATAAAATTGTGAAAGTACCAATTTTAGGTTACTTTTGATCGTAAATTTAATGAATAAATTACAACAGATAATCAACAATAAATGGTTCTTTACTGTATTTTTTTTCATTGCTGTTAGTATCAGTGTTTTTCAGCATTACAGGGTGTTTTCGTTAGATATTATCGGATATCATAGTTGGCGACAAACTCAAACCCAAACCGTTATTGAAAATTTTGCGTTTGAAGATTTTAATATTTTAAATCCAAAGGTAAACGATCTGCATTATGAAGACAGGGTTTTTAGGATGGAATTTCCTTTGGCGCAATGGCTGATTGCGGGATTATATAAACTATTCGGGAATCATTTAATAATCACCAGGCTCTTTTTTTTCATAACCACCTTACTTTCCTGTTTTGGTATTTATAAGCTGGTAATGGCATTAACCCGGCATAAATTGACGGCAGCCTTAACCGCCTGGTTTTTTTTGTTTTCACCGGTTATTTATTTTTATTCCGTAAACCCTATCCCTGATAATCTTGCCTTATGCTTTGGTATATGGTCTGTTTTTTTCTGGATCAGATTTATTCAAAAAAGAGTGTTACAACTTTTTATGATAAGTTGCCTCTTTTTTGCCTTAAGCCTCGCCGTTAAACTTCCGTTTATTGTTTTTGGTGGGATGTATCTTGCCTTATTTTATGTAAAAGACAGAGATAAGAAATTTAATTTGAACTATATTTTAATACCGTTTTTAATTTCAGCCCTCCCTCTCATTTGGTATGCCTTTGTGATTGGTGCCTGGAAAGATAATGGCGTAGTGCAGGGTATCATTATAAATAAATTTTCAATGGCCAAATTATGGGACATTTTCTTTTTCAATGTGGTTTCTACTTTACCCGAATTACTGATTAATTATGCCACTTTTCCTGTATTTGTTATTGGGATCTATTATACATGCAGGCAATTAAATTTAAAGTCTGCCGCCCACCGGTCATTATGCTATGTAGGATGCTTATGTATTGTGTATTTTTTATATGAGTTAAATATGATTGATAAGGTTCATGATTACTATTTGTTTCCCTTTTTGCCTTTTATATTTGTCATAATTGCAAAGGCAATTTATGTTATTTTAAATACTTCCTCCAACTTAAAGTATTTAATTTTACTATCTTTGATCCTATCTCCCATAACAGCGTATTTGCGTTGTAATACAAGATGGAATAGTTATACACCGGGGTTTTCGAAAGAGTATTTGTTTGATAAAAGAAAGTTAAAAAACATAATACCCGGTACAGAAAAGGTGATTGTGTATGGGGATGATTCGAGAAGTATTGTACTATATCATTTAAATCGGCAGGGATGGAGTTATGGAGAAAATGGGTTGACTGCTGAAAATTTTGAGAATAATATAAAGAACGGAGCCGGCTATTTAATCACTGATTGTACAATGGATTCGGTTAATTTTATGGGAAGCCATCATACTGAATTAATTTTTGAAGATCATATTTTAAAATTATATAAGATAAAATGAAAAAAGTGTTACTGTTTTTAATTATCGTTATACAAACGAATTTAAATGCACAAGTGATGTGGCAGGTAAAAAGTGATACTTCCTATAAGTGGTTTTACCAGGATGGAGATGAGTTTAACGCTTATGTAATGGATGAAACTAAATGGCAATACGGGTTGCCATGGTGTAATTTTGTTCTGGAACAGGATCTGTATTTTTCCAACGATAATGTGGTGCTAAAGGATGGAAATGTAGAGTTTATAGCGAAACACGACAAAAGAAAATTCAAAATTAAACCTGCTGAAATTAATGAAGCCCTGATTAAGGAGAATGGTAAAACAGTTGTAGATGGGATGTATGAAGCAGAATATACAGCAGGACTGATTACTTCAAAACGAAAATATAAATATGGTTATTTTGAAATTCGCTTTAAGTCAAATGCTGAAAAAGGTATTTGGCCGGCGTTTTGGTTATATGGCGGAAACCCCAATGAAGAGATAGATTTTTTTGAATTGAAAGGTGAAAAAGGAGATCAGATCCATTTGGATGTACATTGCCCTATTGGCTGCGATAATTTTAAAGGAGGTTTTTTAAATCTTAAGAAAAACTGGGGAGCATGGATCAAAACAAAAGAAAGCCTGGCAGATAGCTGGAATATTATTTCCGGAGAATGGCAACCCGGTTATGTTAAGTTTTTTCTTAATGGACAACCAATCGGTTATTTCGAAGGCGATTTTAAAACGGCACAAAATTTATTTATTAATACATCAGTCGCAAAAGATGGGCACGCTTTCAATCCCGGTCCGGATAAAACCACCAAGTGGCCTAATGCATTTATAGTGGATTATGTGAGGGTATGGAGCAAGGAAGATACGGTTACGATCAAAGATAATTATCAGGTGTTTGAACATACTCCTATTACCATTGAGAACCGGGAGCTTTATACTACCGGGTTAAAAAAGAAAGTCAATTTTGTATATAACAATGAAAAATTAAAAACAGAGATAGGCACCATCACATTATTGCCCATTTTGTATAATAAATATAGTTTATCGGTTGAAGGCGCAAAATTAACGACATTGCAGATTGACGTGATTGATCGGTTTAATGAAAAGGTGGCGGGCTTTGCTCTGAATAATGTACAGTATTATATATTGGATCTCGGGGAATTGCCAACAGGTCCGTATAAAGTAAGAATTAGTGTTCTGGGCCAGGTATTGGAGCAGGATATTCCTGTTATTAACCCTTCAAAAGTAGGAGAGCAACGTGGTTCAAAATAGCATTGTCATATTTCTTTTAGTTGCCGCTGTGTTTTATTTAGGAAGACGGTTTTATAAATCGTTCACTAAAAAAAAATGTGGGGATAAAAATTGTGGATGCGGTTAAGCGTGTCGCTTGAAATAAAAATTACTTTATTGCTTTTAAGCTCAGGTCAAGGCTTTTCACATGATGTGTTAAGGCTCCAACAGAAATAAAATCAACACCACATTTGGCATAAGCCGCAATTGTTTTTTCTGTAATGCCACCTGAACTTTCTACTTCAAATGCTCCCTTAATTAATGCCACCGCTTTTTTAGTATCGGCTACTGTGTAATTATCCAGCATAATACGTTGGAAGCCTCCTTTTGATAACAAAAGTTTTACATCCTCAATCGTACGGGTTTCTACTTCTATTGGTAATTTTCGTTTGGTTTTTTTAAGGTAAGCATGTGTGGCATCTAACGCTTCCGTAATTCCTCCGGCAAAGTCAATATGATTGTCTTTTATCATGATCATATCATATAAGCCGTAACGGTGATTAGCTCCTCCACCAATAACAACCGCCCATTTTTCAAAAAAACGAAAATTAGGGGTGGTTTTACGGGTATCGATTACTTTTGTTTTAGTGCCTTTGCACAAACCTTGAAGGTAATTTGTTTTTGTAGCAATGGCACTCATCCGTTGCATCACATTTAACACTAATCTTTCGGCCGTTAACAATTTTTGAGTATTCCCTTCTATTGTAAAGGCTATATCGCCAACTTTAACCTTAGCTCCATCATGGATCAACGCTGTAAATTTGAACTTAGGATCAATTAATTTAAAGATTTCTTTTGCCGCTTCTATACCTGCAATAATTCCGTTTTCTTTAACAATTAAACGGCATTTCCCTTTTTTGTTGGCAGGGATAGTTGCTAATGCGGAATGATCGCCATCGCCTACATCTTCCTGTAAGGCGCTTTGGACAAAATTTTTAAAATTGAAATTCTTTTTGTGTTGTTGGATGTAATTAGCCATTATCGTTCTCTATTCTGAACTGCGAAATTACGTTTCCTCTCACTAATATGGAAATTCTAAATTTTCCGTTGGATGTTTCTAATGACCCGGTAATAAATTGCTGGTCGCCATTTACGATACTGGTGTGAGATGTTTGATAGCTTCTTACTTTGTGTTTATTGAAGAAATCCTCTATAAGTGCCTGTGCCTGTGATTTGCTTAAAAGATCTTCCTGGTCTAAAACCTTAATAGATACTTTATCGGCAAACATTTTAACAATTTCGGCGGCATTTCCTTGCTTTAATGCATTGTTTACATCGTCGTTAATATCCTTCAATGTGAATGAAAAACTTAGTAAACTCATTAAAATTATGGACAGTGCTTTCATTAATAGTGTAAATTTACTTCAAAGTTACAATTATTATGCCTAAGTAATTTAACATTTGTCGAAACATGAAAATTTTACTTATTCAAATAGAAAAAACCACTGATTTATACCTGACGGAAGGAGTGAAAATTTATACGGAACGGTTAAAAAATTATATTCAGTATTCTACAGAAACGATTGTAATGCCTAAAATGGTGAGACAAAAGCCAATAGAGGAACAAAAAAGAGCAGAAGCTGCAGAAATTCTGAAATTATTGGAGCCATCTGATTACCTGGTGTGTATGGATGAGCACGGAAAGCAATTTACATCTGTTCAGTTTGCTGAGTTTTTAAATAAAAGGATGGTTTCGGGCTGTAAGCGTTTAGTTTTTTTAATTGGCGGTCCTTTCGGAATTGATTCATCTATTTTAAACAAAGGAGCTTATACGTTATCGTTATCTAATATGACGTTTTCTCATCAAATGATTCGCCTGTTTTTTAACGAGCAATTGTATAGAGGTTTTTCTATTTTGAAAAATGAAAAGTATCATCATGAGTAGAACCGGAATCTCGCAGATGAACGCAGATTCGTTCGCTGAGTTTCGCTGATAAAAAAGTATAAAACTAAAAAGCGATTCCATTTATGAAACAGCTTCTTAAAAATCTGTGTGACTCTGCTGAAATTTCTCCGTGAAAATCTGTGGGAAATTGTTCTGTTTTCTCTTCCAGTCAAATATCATGAGTAGAACCGGGTTCTCGCAGATGAACTCAGATTCGTGCGCTGAGTTTCGCTGATAAAAAAAGTATAAAAGCAATGCTATTTATGAAGCCACTTCTTAAAAACCTGTGAGACTCTACTGAAATTCCTCTGCGAAAATTTGCGTGAAATTGTTTTATTTTCTCTTCTCATCAAATATCATGAGTAGAACCGGAATCTCGCAAATGAACGCAGATTCGCGCGCTGAGTTTCGCTGATAAAAAAAGTATAACACTAAAAAAGCGATTCCATTTATGAAACCGCTTCTTAAAAATCTGTGTGACTCTGCTAAAATTCCTCTGTGAAAATCTACGTGAAATTGTTCTATTTTCTCTTCTCATCAAATATCATGAGTAGAATTGGGTTCTCGCAGATGAACTCAGATTCGTGCGCTGAGTTTCGCTGATAAAAAAGTATCAAACTAAAAAAGCGATACTATTTGTGAAACTACATCTTAAAAATCTGGATGACTCTGCTAAAATTCCTTTGCGAAGATCTGCGTGAAATTGTTTTATTTTCTCTTCTCATCAAATATCATGAGTAGAACCGGGTTCTCGCAGATGAACTCAGATTCGTGCGCTGAGTTTCGTTGATAAAAAAGTATCAAACTAAAAAAGCGATTCCATTTATGAAACCGCTTCTTAAAAATCTGTGTGACTCTGCTAAAATTCCTCTGCGAAAATTTGCGTGAAATTGTTCTACTTTCTCTTCATTACTTTAGCTACAGCATCTAAAATATTCACTGTATCTAATCCGTATTTAGTCATTAATTCATCAGGCGTTCCGCTTTCGCCAAAGCTATCGTTAACTGCCACAAATTCCTGCGGAGTAGGTGTATGGCGTGCCAACAATTGAGCAACGCTGTCACCCAAACCACCATTCATTTGGTGTTCTTCGGCAGTAACCACACATTTGGTTTTAGCAATGGATTTTAAAATAGCGTCATTATCCAATGGTTTAATGGTGTGGATATTAATGATCTCGGCAGAGATACCTTGTTCGGCTAATTTTTCTCCGGCTTCAATAGCTTTCCATGTTAAATGGCCTGTTGCAATAATGGTTACATCAGTTCCTTCGTTTAACATCACTGCTTTTCCTATTTCAAATTTTTGATCGGCCGGTGTAAAGTTAGGAACTGTAGGACGACCAAAGCGTAAGTAAACAGGTCCTTCATAATCGGCAATAGCAATAGTTGCCGCTTTTGTTTGATTATAATCGCAGGGGTTAATCACACACATGTGGGGTAACATTTTCATTAATCCAATGTCTTCCAAAATTTGGTGAGTAGCACCATCTTCACCTAAGGTAAGGCCCGCATGCGAAGCACATATTTTCACATTTTTACCTGAATAGGCAACACTTTGGCGAATTTGATCGTACACACGGCCAGTACTAAAGTTTGCAAAGGTTCCTGTAAAAGGAATTTTACCGCCAATGGTTAAACCTGCGGCAATACCAATCATATTGGCTTCTGCAATACCTACCTGAAAAAAACGTTCAGGATGTTCTTTTTGAAAAGCATCCATTTTTAATGAACCTGTTAAATCGGCACATAGTGCTACAACGTTAGGATTTGATTTTCCAAGTTCTGATAAACCGGCACCGAAGCCTGAACGTGTATCTTTTTTTTCTGTGTAAGTGTATTTTTTCATGTAATAAGTTGTGTGTGTTCCCAGTGTGCTAATCTAGTAAAACAGATTCATTTTTTATTTTATTTTTCGGCTTAATTATCAATAATTATTGAAAGGTCGTTTAGAGTTTAATATTGGTTGAGACTGCGGAAGTGATCGTAAATTTTCGTTCTAGGGTTCCTACCGTTTCCTTAACGCCTTCGTACCTGAATTCGAGTTTATAATTGCCCGGTTGCAGGTAGATAATTTCATTAAGTAAGGCTTTATTTAAGTTGCATACCCAGCTTACCTTTTTTCCATCGTCGCTGAAAATACTGCCGTAACCACCACCAACCTTAGTAATATAAGCATTTCCCGAAGTAGGGACTTTAATAGTGTTTGTTGTACTTTGTTGAATTTCCACATCATTTAAATTAATGCGGGGAAGAGTTAGTATTTCCACATCATATTTTCCTACAATGTATTTGTCGGTTTTTCCAAAATCCTGTATGTTAAGGGTATTCATGTCTCCTTTTTTACGTACTACACAGGTAGGGAAATATTTACTTAAGGGGCCATCTAGTTCCAGTTTTAAATAACCCTGGGGAGCATCTACGGGAATAATATTATGTTTGCCTTGTTGTATGGTAATGTTCTTTTTTTCAACAGGAGGGATGGTATGCACCATGAGGTCGTAAGTGATATTAGGGCTTAATACGAGGGTATCGGGGTTCCCACGGTGATTTAGGGTATGTAAATAATTATATTTTACCTGTTTTGTATTTGAATCATAAAAAGTCATGTTGACATCTGTTTCGGTAGGCTTTTTATTAATATCAAGTAAATCAACCTGAACAGTGGTTTGAGAAATGGCTTCCGTTAAAACGAGGTTTAATACATCTTTAAAATTTGCTTCGTTACTCACATCATAAAATTTCCCCATGCAACCAAATACATCGGCAAATTTCACATCGAGGCCCACACCAATAACAAAAGGCCGGAGGAAAATACCTTTGCGTTGTAATTCAGCAGATACCTCGCAAGGCACGCCACCACATTCTTCTATGCCATCGGTAATTAAAATAATAATATTGCGACAATTACTGCAAGGGGTAAAATCAGCAGCGCTTTCTCCTAACGAATAAGCTATGGGAGTCGTTCCCAGAGGTTCTAATTTTTGAATGCGTTGTTTTATTTTTGGTGCATTAAGAGCTGCTTTTGCAAATGGAACTTCGAGTTTAGTGTCTTTACAATTCCGTTCAGGCTTAATAAAGGTAGTGTGCCCGTAGCAGCGTAAGGCCAGTTCTAAATTAGGCAGTGATTTAAGGCTATCTAAAAATTCGCCCATTATTTTCTTGGCAACTTCTATTTTAATGTTGCTGTTCCATGGAGCATACATGCTGTAGGAATCATCAAAAATAAAAAGAATGCGGTTGGTGGGTTGAGATTTAAGATTTAAGAATACAGAATTAAGAAGTATTACGAAAATAATAGTTCTCAATTTGTTTAGTTTTCTTAAATCTAAAATCTTATGTCTCAAGCCTTAAATTTTAGTAATCCGCTTCGTTACCAATTAACTGATCAAGCGCTTTTTTCAATTGCTCATCATTTGGTGCAGAACCGTGCCATTTGTGTGTTCCCATCATGAAGTCGACACCGGCACCCATTTCTGTTTTCATAATGTTAATGATAGGTTTGCCTTTACCTATAAAGGTTTTTGCTTTTGCCAACCCTTCAATAACGGCAGTCATGTTGTTTCCTTCATTGGTTTCAACTACCTGCCATCCAAAAGCTTCAAATTTTGCTTTTAAATTTCCAAGAGATAACACATTTTCTACGTCGCCATCAATCTGACGTCCGTTATAATCAATAGTCGCAATATAATTATCTACTTTGTTGGCTGCAGCATAAATTGCGGCTTCCCATATCTGACCTTCCTGTAACTCACCGTCGCCGTGTAAGCTGTAAATGATAGAGTTATCTTTATTTAATTTTTTGGCAATAGCAGCGCCAATGGCCACACTCATGCCCTGGCCTAATGAACCACTGGCAATACGCACGCCCGGTAAATGCTCGTGAGTGGTTGGATGCCCCTGTAAACGGGAGTTTAACTTACGGAAAGTTTTAAGTTCACTTACCGGAAAGTATCCTGCACGGGCTAAAACACTGTAAAATACCGGTGAAATGTGTCCGTTACTCAGAAAAAACAAGTCTTCCCCGTTTCCGTCCATGGTAAAATGTTTAGGCTTATGATTCATAACGCCATTGTAGAGAGCTACTAAATATTCTGTACAACCCAAGGAACCGCCCGGATGGCCCGAATTTACGGCGTGAACCATTCTTAAAATATCTCTTCTTACCTGAAGAGCCAGTTTCTCTAATTGGGAAATATCAGCCATAAAAAAGTAGTTTTGCGCAAAAATACTATTTGCTTATGCTATATAACGTCAATGTTGATAATAATAACAGTATGTTAAAAAGTAACTTGTTTAATTTGTTTTTCACAGCATAATGGTCATAATTGTTAAAAACTGCCCAAGAATGCTACTATTTATAGCAAAGCAAAGTAATCGATTTTAATATATTTGCAGATTAATTTTAATTACAAAACGTTCAGGATTGTTGATTTTTAGCTTTCCGGATTTTTTAAATCAAAAACAAATATAAAAAATGGCTTTAAAATGTGGAATTGTTGGGTTACCAAATGTTGGAAAATCAACTTTGTTTAATTGTTTAAGTAATGCAAAAGCACAAGCGGCGAACTTTCCGTTTTGTACGATCGAACCAAATGTAGGAGTAATTACTGTTCCTGATGAACGTTTAAATAAATTGGCGGAATTAGTTAAGCCCCAGGCAGTGCAACCAACAACGGTTGAAATTGTAGATATTGCAGGTTTAGTGAAAGGTGCAAGTAAAGGAGAAGGTTTAGGGAATAAATTTTTAGCAAATATCAGAGAGTGTAATGCTATTTTACATGTATTACGTTGCTTTGATGATGATAATGTGATTCACGTAGATGGAAATGTAAATCCGGTTCGTGATAAAGAAATTATTGATACCGAATTACAATTAAAAGATTTAGAATCGGTAGAAACTAAACTTAAAAAGTTTGAAAAGGCAGCAAAAGTGGGTAACGACAAAGAGGCTGTTAAAACATATAATACGCTTTTACGTGTAAAAGAAACGTTGGAAAGCGGTCAGTCGGCACGTGCCTGCAGATTAGAAGACAGCGAATTACCTTACATTGAAGATTTACACATGTTAACCATTAAACCGGTAATGTATGTTTGTAATGTGGATGAAGCTTCTGCTAAATCAGGGAACAAACATGTAGACGCTGTGAAAGAAGCTGTAAAAAGTGAAAATGCTGAGATATTGGTCATTACTGCACAAATGGAAAGTGAAATCTCCTCATTAGAAACCTATGAAGAAAAACAAATGTTCCTGGGAGAAATGGGATTAGATGAGCCTGGTGTAAATAAACTGATCAAACAAGCGTATCACTTATTAAAATTACAAACTTATTTTACCGCAGGTGTGAAAGAAGTGCGTGCCTGGACCATTGAAAAAGGAATGACGGCTCCGCAAGCGGCTGGTGTTATTCATACCGATTTTGAAAAAGGATTTATCCGCGCTGAGGTGATCGGTTATAATGATTATGTAACCTATGGTTCAGAAAATGCCTGTAAAGAAGTTGGTAAATTAAGAGTAGAGGGTAAAGAATATGTTGTGGCTGATGGTGATGTAATGCACTTCAGGTTCAATGTTTAATGAATAATTAAAAATGAATAATTTAAAAGTAAGCCCTGCGGTGAACAAATTTTTAAATTATAAATTATGAATTTTAAATTTTTTGATGGATGGCAAAAGAGATAGCAAGTTATAACGAAGACAGTATTAAATCCCTCGATTGGAAAGAGCATATCAGGATGCGTCCCGGTATGTACATTGGTAAACTTGGAGATGGTTCCGCTTTTGATGATGGTATTTATGTACTGATTAAAGAGGTGATGGATAACTCTATTGATGAGTTTATGATGGGCGCGGGAAAAAAAATCGCTGTCAATGTAAAAGAGGGAGCAGTTTCTATCCGGGATTACGGGCGTGGTATTCCATTAGGTAAATTAGTGGAGGTAGTTTCTAAAATTAATACCGGTGGTAAATATGATAGTGAAGCCTTTAAGAAATCAATTGGTTTAAATGGGGTAGGTACCAAGGCGGTGAATGCCTTAGCCGTTAATTTTAAAGTAACTGCTTACCGTGATGGACAATCAAAAACAGCAGAATTTTCAAGAGGTGAATTAGTAAAGGAATCAAAAGTTGAGAAGACAAACGAATCAAATGGTACATATGTAGAGTTCAGACCGGATGATACCATTTTTAAAAAATACCATTTTGTTCACGAGTACATCGACCGGATGCTTTGGAACTATGCCTTCTTAAATACAGGCCTAACCTTAACATTCAACGGGCAGGATTATAAATCGGATAACGGTTTAAAAGACTTACTGGAAAAAAACATTACCGGCGAAATTTTATATCCTATCATTCATTTAAAAGGAGAAGATATTGAATTGGCTATGACACATAGCAACGAACATTTCTCTGAAGAATATTATAGTTACGTTAATGGTCAGTACACTACACAAGGTGGTACGCACCAGGCAGCGTTTAGAGAAGCCGTTGTAAAAACGATCCGTGAGTTTTATAAAAAAGATTTTGATCCGACGGATGTTCGTAAATCTATTGTAGCGGCAGTTTCAGTTCGTGTACAGGAACCTGTTTTCGAATCTCAAACCAAAACAAAATTAGGATCCCAGGAAGTTGCGCCGGGCGGCCAATCCATGCGTTCGTTTGTTGGTGATTTCATTAAACAACAACTGGATAATTACCTGCATAAAAATCCTGAAACGGCCCGTGCCATTGAAGCAAAAATTGTAGCCAATGAACGTGAACGTAAAGAGCTATCGGGCATTCAAAAATTAGCCCGTGAACGTGCTAAAAAATCATCATTACATAATAAAAAATTACGTGATTGCCGCGTGCATTTAGATGACGCAAAAAACCCGCGTGCGCATGAAACCACGATCTTTATTTGTGAGGGTGATTCGGCCAGTGGTTCTATTACCAAAACACGTGACGTAAATACACAGGCTGTATTTAGCTTAAAAGGTAAGCCCTTAAATTCTTTTGGCTTAGGTAAAAAAGTAGTGTATGAAAACGAAGAGTTTAATTTATTACAGGCTGCTTTAAATATTGAAGATGGCCTGGATGAATTACGTTATAACAATGTAGTTATTGCTACCGATGCTGATGTGGATGGAATGCATATTCGCTTGTTGCTGTTAACATTCTTTTTGCAGTTTTTTCCTGATCTGGTAAAGAACGGACACGTTTATATTTTACAAACTCCTTTATTTCGTGTGCGTAACAAAAAAGAAACGGCTTATTGCTACAGTGAAGAAGAACGTAAAGCGGCTATTGCTAAATTAGGGCCTAAGCCTGAGATTACCCGATTTAAAGGATTAGGTGAGATTTCTCCGGATGAGTTCAAACACTTTATTGGGAAAGATATTCGTTTGGAACCGGTATTGTTGGATCAGCAATCTTCTATACAACAATTATTAAGCTATTATATGGGTAAAAATACAGATGATAGACAAAAATTTATTATTAATAATTTACGTGTTGAAGTGGATGCTGAAGAAGATTTATTAAAAGCATAAGAAAATTAGAAAAATTAGAAAGTTGAAGATTTTGAAAGGATAGTGAGTTGATTTTCTAAACCTTAAATTATAAAAGAATGGAAGAAGAAATAAATAGCGAACACAACGAATTAAATACTGTGACCCATGTTTCCGGAATGTTTAAAACATGGTTTATTGATTACGCCAGCTATGTAATTTTAGAGCGTGCGGTTCCGGCTATGGAAGATGGTTTGAAACCGGTACAGCGTCGTATTTTACATAGTATGTGGGAACTGGAAGATGGACGTTATAATAAGGTTGCCAACTTAATTGGTAACACCATGAAATACCATCCGCATGGTGATGCCAGTATTGGCGATGCATTGGTGGCTATTGGCCAGAAAGACCTGTTGATAGATATGCAGGGGAACTGGGGTAATATCTTAACGGGAGATAGCGCTGCAGCTCCACGTTACATTGAAGCCCGTTTATCAAAATTAGGTCTGGAAATTATTTTCAATCCTAAAACAACCAATTGGGGAATGAGTTACGACGGACGTAACAAAGAACCTATTACTCTGCCGGTTAAATTTCCTTTGGTATTAGCACATGGTGTAGAAGGTATAGCAGTTGGTTTGGCCACAAAAATATTACCACATAATTTTAATGAATTAATTGACGCCTCTATCCAGATCTTACGTGGACGTAAAGCGGTGATATTTCCTGATTTTATTACCGGTGGTATTGCCGATTTCAGCGATTACAAAGATGGATTACGCGGTGGTAAAGTTAAGATCCGTGCGAGGGTTAAAGAATTAAATTCTAAAACACTTATTATTTCTGAAATCCCTTTTGGTACTACTACAGGCTCATTGATCGATTCTATTTTAGCAGCAAATGATAAAGGAAAAATCAAGGTTAAAAAAGTAGAAGATAATACAGCTGAAAATGTGGAGATCTTAATTCACTTACAGCCCGGAATTTCTGCAGATAAAACCATTGATGCGCTTTATGCTTTCACAAATTGTGAAATGAGTATCTCGCCAAATGCTTGTATCATTGAACATGAGAAACCACGTTTTGTTGGTGTCAGCGAAATTTTAAGAATTTCTACGCATCAAACACTGGAGTTATTAAAACGTGAATTAGAAATTGAACAAAGCGAACTGGAAGAAAAATGGCATTTCTCTTCTTTGGAAAAATTATTTATTAAAGAAGAAATGTATATCGACTTTAAGAAATATTCCAACAGGGAAACGTTATACGAATATTTATATGAGAAGTTTAAACCTCACAGGAAAAAACTGATAAGAGATATTACTGATGAAGATTTGCAACGTTTAACGCAGATTCCTATGATTCGTATTACCCGTTTTGATAGTATCAAAGCTGAGGAACATATGAAAGAACTGGATGCTAAAATAGCGACCGTTAAAAATCATTTGGCTAATTTAGTTGATTACGCCGTTGATTATTTTAAAAATTTAAAGAAAAAATACGGAGCGGGAAGAGAACGTAAAACAGAAACGAAAGAACTGGAAACCATTGTTGCTACAGAAGTAATTATGGCTAACGAAAAGTTGTATGTTAACCGCGCTGAAGGTTTTGCCGGTAAGAGCTTAAAGAAAGATGAGTTTGTGTGCGATTGTTCTGACCTTGACGATATCATTGCTTTTACCAAAGAAGGTAAAATGAAAGTGTTTAAAGTCTCTGATAAAGTATTTATTGGGAAAGACATTATATACATTGCCATATTTAAGAAGAATGATGAACGGACTACTTATAATATGATTTATAGTGACGGGCCAAAAGGTGTTACATTCATCAAACGTTTTAACGTAACAGGTATTACCCGCGAAAAAGAATACGATCTTACTAAAGGAACACCTAATTCAATGGTACATTGGTTTACCATTAATCCTAACGGTGAAGCGGAAAAAGTACAGGTAATCTTAAAACCGGTAAGTGGTTTAAGAAAAATGGAACTGGATATTGATTTCGCGGAGATTCCTGTGAAAGGTCGGGCATCAACCGGTAACATCGTTACCAAGTATGCGATTAAAAAAGTATTACTGAAAACAAAAGGAGCCTCCACTTTATCTGCGGAAGATTATTGGTTTAATGATTCGGTGCACCGTTTAAATAAAGAAAGTAAAGGAACTTATTTAGGAAAATTTGCAGGGGATGATAAAGTATTAACCGTTACAAGTAAAGGCTTTTACAAGCTTTATACCTATGATGTGTTGAACCATTTTGATAATGATATTGTATTGATCGAAAAATACTATCCTGAACTTGTGCTAACCTGTATTTATTTTGATGGAGACAGTAAATCGTATTTAACCAAACGTTTTGCTCCTGAAAATACCTCTGCTAAAACGCTTATTATTACAGAGAACGAAAATTCACGAATCGAACTGATTACTTCGCAGATATTACCGGTTGTAGATATTAAGTTTGGTAAGGAAAAAGAAAAAGAGATCAAAGATGAGGTGGTTAATTTAGTGGACTTTTCTCCAATGGTGAATATGAAAGCTAAAGGAAAAAAACTGACCTCTTATAAAGTGAAAGAGATCAATTTAAGAGTTCCTGAAGAAATCATGATGGATGATTACAGTGAAGAAGATGAAGAAATAGGGGATAATGGCTTATCACCTATGGAATTGCATCGTAGGGCTATGGAAAAATTAAACGGTGATCATATGAGAGGGAAAGACGGGCAAATTAATTTTGATTTTTAAGAGACATCAAATCAAAAGGACGGATGTTTTTTTATAACCTGGGGATATATGCTTTTCAATTAGGATTAAAACTGGCATCGCCTTTTAATCCTAAAGCTAAACTGTGGGTTAAAGGACGCAAGAACTGGAAACAGAATTTAACGCAGGCAGTGAATGGATCCGGGCTTAAAAATGCCATATGGCTTCATTGTGCTTCTTTGGGCGAATTTGAACAGGGTAGGCCGGTAATTGAAAAAATAAAAACCGATTTCCCTGATCAAAAAGTTGTACTGACTTTTTTTTCTCCTTCGGGATATGAAATTCAAAAAAACTATCCCTTGGCAGATCTGGTGATGTATCTCCCTGTAGATACTTCTTCTAACGCCTCTAAATTTTTGGAGATCCTTCAGCCTAAGATGGCCATATTTGTGAAGTATGAGTTTTGGTTAAATTATTTATTTGCGTTGGATAGAAAAAATATTCCGGCATTTCTTATTTCTACCGTTATTAAAAAACATCAAACTTTTTTTAAATGGTACGGCCATAATTTCAGAAAAGCATTGCGTACCTACGAAACTATTTTCACACAGGATGTTTATTCTTTAAGGTTACTTAAATTATTAAAAGTGGAGTCGGGCTCTCTTGCCGGAGATACCAGGTTCGACAGGGTTTTACAGATTTGTTCTTCCCCTAAATCTATTAAAGAAATTGAACAGTTTTCGAAAAATTCTTTTGTGGTTGTTGCCGGAAGTTCATGGCAAAAAGATGAGGAATACTTAATTGAATCGTATGTTAGTTTAAAGGAAAAACATCCTGCTTTAAAATTAATTATTGCACCTCATGAAATCGACAAGAATAATATTGATCGCCTAAAAAACTTATTGCATAAAAACCATGTTCCTTTCCATTTGTTTTCTGATAACCTGGATACCTACAGCCATTCTGTATTAATCGTTAATGCGATTGGGTTTTTATCTTCTGTATACCAGTATGGAACAATTGCGCTTATTGGTGGAGGTTTTAATAATGGGATCCATAATGTATTAGAACCAACGGTGTATGGCTTACCTGTTATATTTGGCCCCAATTTCAAAAAGTTTAATGAAGCCTACGAACTCATTGATTTGAAAGCAGGCTTTGTATTTAACGACACACATGAGCTGTCAAATAAATTATACAGTTTTATGGTAGATCAACAGGAATTGTCAACAGCATCGATGTTGGCAAAGAATTATGTTCTTAAAAATTCTGGAGCCACAGATAAAATTGCGACAATCCTCGAAAAGCACATTCTTTAATTAAAAAATAGTATAATCCCCCTGTAAGTGTACGATTCTTACAGGGGAATTTTTTTTTATTTAATGGTGGCTGCTGTGATAATCGGTCTGAAACCAATTAAAGGTGTAGCATTTGTTTCTCCATTGTATTCATCTTCCGCATTTATTTCTAAAAAGTAATCACAACTAAACCAGCTTCCGCCTTTTGTTTCGGGTTTATGTGTTTTATGGTTAGTAACCATTTCAGTTGCGTTTCCTGCCATGCAATATAAGCCATAGCTATTTGGTGCATAGGACCTTCCATATACGGTGTGAAAGCCCCCATCATCCATAAATTTAGGAGTTTGTACAAGAGGCAGATATAATTTGAGAATTGTATCATACCTGCATTCTTCTTTTGAAAGACACATATAATTCATTTCATATCTGCCTTTACTGTCGCGTAAAAACGGATTGCCATTGGCATATTTTACTTCATTTTTGCCATTACTTGCCGCATAAGCCCATTCATATTCGTCAGGAATACGTACATCATTCATCAAGGGTTTATTGGATGCTTTTAATATTTTATTTGTTTCAATGGTTAACCAGTCACAATAAAGTTGCGCTCCTTTTCTTGAAATATTTACAACCGGATATTCATCGTAAGCAGTATGTGAAAAATACATCCATACCATAGGCTCGTTAGACGAATAAGGAAATTTCCTCATCCATTGTTTTTGATCAGGTTTTGCCATCATAAATTCCTCTTTACGTCCTTGTACTAAAAGATCAAATAGAAACGTTCTGTATTCTAAATTAGTAACTTCCGTAGTTTCCATGTAAAAGGCCTGTGTAGAAACCAGTTCGCTTTTATATTTACAGGAACCCATTGGAATAAAGGAATAGTTGTTTTTATCAAATTTGATCAAGGTGTTGATCATTTTTTCTTTCTCCTGGGAAATAGCCTTTTTTTCCTTTTCAGTAATTACAGGAAATATAAAGTCTTTATCATTTGCGAGGCTATTGTCTCTCTGTAACGATCCTAAATGTTGAAATGCGGAAGGGGTTAATACCGGTCTGAATCCCATTAGTGGAGAAGATTTTACGGCTTTCTCTTTATTTTTGTAGTTAATTCTTAAGTGATCAAAATCACTATTCCAGCTACCGCCTTTAGTGATGATTGTTCTTGTTTTTTTGTCATACACCATTTCCTCTACATTTCCGCTCATGCCATATAAACCAAAATTATTTGGGTTATAAGAATCAGCCACTTCAATAAAAGAGGTTTTGCCATCGGTTGTTTTGAAATTAGCATAATACGAACCCCTTTCATTTTTCATAGTTGTATTGCCCCATGGATAGAGATACGTTTTATGGCCACCTGTAGCAGCGTACACCCATTCACGCTCATAAGGTAACCTTAGGCTATCCATTGCTTCTTTGCCATGCTGGGTTAAATAGCTATTAGTAGCGCGGGTTAGCCAGTTGCAGTAGAGTTCAGCACCTTTTTGGCTGATATTTACAACAGGGTAATGATTATACTTTTTATCTGAGAAATAGATTGCCCCCATATTCTTAATGTCAGAATTAACTCCGGGTAATTTATCCCATTCATTCTGATCAGGTTTGGCTTTTCTAAAATCTTCTTTTTGTCCACTTAGTAAAAGATCAAACAGAAACGTTCTGTATTCAAAATTACTGACCTCAGTAGTTTGCATATAAAAATGTTCAATCATGAAGGTATCGCCCTGGTAAGGGAAGATACCACCCATGATCCTGTTTCCAAGGTTTACAGCTGCATATTTGTTTTTATTAAACTTTGCCAGGTCTTCCACCATTTTTTGCTTTTGTTTAACTGTAATTTTTATTTCCTCAGGGGTTAATACCGGAAAAACATAAGCTGTATCTTCAGGATTAATAATTTTAGGATCAGTATACGGAGATTCTCCCGGCGATTGATTTTTTGAAAACTCAGACGTATTGGTATTAGCTTGCTCTGGAGTATAATTGATAAAGGGTTCTTTTATTTTTTCAGAGATTGATTTATCATCCGTTGGTAATGGAACAATGCCTGATTTTTTTTGTTCTTCCGTAATTAGGTGTGTTTGCTCAGGAGTTGCAGAAGTTGTAGACGATTGTAGTGTTTGATTTGTATGTTTAAGATTAAACGCTATAAAGTAAATAAGTACGAATGTTGTTATAATGGCGAGTACACTTATTAGTTTTATAATGAATGATGTATTAAATGCTCCTGTACTTACAGGTTTTAGTGGTAATACATGAGATGAGATGGTTTCCATAAGTTCTTGGTTTTTAGGATTGTTAAAATCTAAATTTAAAAAGGCTTGACCCAGCAGGTTATCGAGCTCTTTTTTAGAAACGTTATGTTTATTATTTGGTGACATACTCATTCGTTTTAATTTTTTGTAATTCGGTATTAACGTTGTCCGTTAATTGTTTTTTTAATCTTGCATAGTAAACTTTTAATTGGTTTTCGGGTTTGTGAATGAATTCGGAAATTTTACTGTAGGGCATATCCTGCCCACGCATTAGTAATAAGATCCGTTGCCAATCTTCCAGCTTTTCGAGCTCTTGCTGTAAAATCGTTAATGGCAGGTTTTGAGTAGAAGAGGTTTCCTGTTCTTTTTCAGCGAAGTTTTCCGTTAGGTCAACTTCCTGATGGTTTTTCTCGAACGATTTATTATCCCTGAAATAATTTCTTAAGAAATTAATATGTGTTTTAAAAATAAAACCCGATTTCTTTTGTTCGCTTTCAAACACATACTCAGAGCCAACTTCCGCTATTTTGTATATCGTTTTGTAAACGATGGCCCATGCATCGTCTTTATCAATCGTGTAATTCTTACAAGTATATGCTAATAGCTTTTTAGCATATGCTTCGTAAAGAACCTTAACGGCTTCGTTGTTGTTACCCGATAATAAACTATATGTTTCCTTTCCGAAACTCATAAATAACCTGCTTAATATCTATAACACATTTTGGTAACAAACATAATTTGATACTGAAAAATAGGCATTAATGGGTAGTTATACTAATGGAATCAGTAGAAATTAGTTTAGTAAAAAAGAGGAAAGAATTTCAATATAAATTATTTGAAATTCTTTCCTCTTATAGAGAATGATGTTATGAGTTACTTGCTATTCCTCACATGCAAAGCTTTGTAATAAATAATAGGAAATACCAGTAAGGTGAATATAGTTGCTGTTACTAAACCACCTATAATAACAATGGCTAATGGTTTTTGGCTTTCAGATCCAATACCACTGCTCATAGCAGCAGGTAATAAACCAATGGCTGCCATTAAAGCCGTCATCACAACAGGCCTTGTTCTGGCTTTTACGGCGTTTTTAATGGCATCCCCGAGGTGGACGACGGACTTGGCCTGATGATGGAACTCGGATATGAGAATAACGCCGTTCTGGACACATATTCCAAATAAGGCAATAAAACCAACACCTGCCGAAATTCCAAAATTCATTCCTGTAATATGTAAAGCCAGAATTCCACCGATAAGAGCAAAAGGAACGTTGATCAAAACATAACCGGCATCTTTTGCATTTCCAAACATAATAAATAAGAGAATAAAAATTAAGATCAAACTAATCGGAACTACCTGTGCCAGTCGGGTACTGGCCCTTACCTGGTTCTCAAATTCACCTGCCCATCCAATGCTGTAGCCATCCGGTAGTTTAATGTTTTTTGCCACATTTTTTTGAGCTTCAGCAATCGTACTTCCTAAATCACGTTCACGTACCGAAAATTTTACCCCAATAAAACGTTTCGTATTGTCACGGTAAATAAATGCCGGACCAGTAGTTTTATCAATATGTGCGATTTCTTTTAATGGAATTTTAGTGCCTTTAATTGTAGGGATCATAAGCATCATAATATCATCCTCATTTTTTCTGTATTCTTTTTTGTAACGGATACGAATGTCAAATTTCTTTTCTCCTTCGTATTTGGTAGAGGCTGTTTTTCCGCCAATGGACATTTCAATAACGGCTTGTGCATCTGCTTTCGTCACACCGTAAATAGCCATTTTTTCTTCATCCAGTTGTACACTTATTTCAGGTTGTCCTAAATTCCTAAGAATCCCAACGTCTTTAATCCCATCTACATTTTTGATCTGTTCAATTACCTGGTTAGCAATTTCATCCAGTTTATTCAAATCGTCCCCATAAATTTTTACAGCATTGGATGCATTCATACCGGCAACGGCTTCTGCAACATTATCAATAATAGGTTGAGAGTAGTTGTAATTAATTCCCTGATAATTTTTCAAGCGTTTATCCATTTCTTCTACCAGATCATCCATAGAAATTTTCCGTCCCCATTCTTCTTTTGGTTTTAAATTTACCTGCATTTGCACGTAATAAAAACCACTGGGATCCGTTCCGTCATTACTCCGTCCAACCTGTGATAACACACCGTTTACTTCAGGGAATGAATTTAATTCTTTCCGCAATGTGGTAACCATTTTCACCGTTTCATTTAAGGATGTACTCATCGGTAATTTGGCCTCCACCCAAAGGGCTCCTTCATTTAATGGAGGTAAAAACTCAGACCCTAACCATCTTGTAGAAAACACGGTCAATACAAAACATACGATAGCTATTATAATAGAAAGACGTTTGTTTTTAAAGGTCCAGTTAAAGGCATTGGTCACTGTTTTATTAATGAAATCAATAAAGAAATTATGTTTTTCTTTTACATTTTTATTTAATAAAATAGAACTGAGTACAGGCACTAAGGTTAAGGTAAATAAGAGAGCGCCTAATAACGCAAAGCCTAATGTGTAAGCTAAAGGCGAAAACATTTTTCCTTCTACTTTTTGAAAGGCAAAAATTGGAAGCAGGGCAGAGATGATGATCAATTTGGAAAAGAAAATAGCTTTACCCATTTCTGTCCCTGTTTTTTTTATCAAACTCATTTTTGCAAGTTTGTTAAACCGTTCCATACCTTCTTTAGCGGCTTTATGATCGAGCGCCACAAAAATACCTTCTACCATGACGACGGCCCCATCAATAATGATCCCAAAATCAACCGCCCCCAAGGATAATAAATTGGCACTCATGCCCTTTAACTTTAAACATAAAAAAGCAAATAATAAAGAGAGAGGAATAATAATAGATACAATAACGGTTGTACGCCAATCGGCCATAAAAATAAAAACAATCACCGTTACCAGGATAATTCCTTCCAGCAAATTGTGCATTACTGTTTTGGTACAATAGCTCATTAATTTGTCACGATCGTAAAATGTTGCCATTTTTACATCAGCCGGTAGTACCTTGGTGTTAAGCTCTTCTATTTTAGCTTTTACACGACTTAGTACTTCGCTTGGATTTTCACCTTTACGCATCACAACAATCCCTTCTACGGCATCATCATTATCATCCAGACCCACCTGGCCTACACGGGGCATACTGCTAATTACAACGGTTGCTACGTTTTTAACTAATAAAGGATTCCCGTTATAAGTATCAACAATTGTGTTTTCAATATCCTGAATCGAGTTGTATAAACCAATACCACGCACCACATAAGCTTGTCCGTTTTTTTCAATTACATCCCCACCAACATTTAAGTTGGATTTGGAAACAGCAGTAAATAATTCTAAAGGTGTTAAATCATACTTCTGTAATTTAACCGGATCAATGGCAATTTCATACGTTTTTTCCTGCCCACCAAATGCTACTACATCTGCTACGCCTGGTACAGCTCTCAATTGTCGGTCAATTGTCCAGTTTTGTATCGTTAACAAATCCCTCGTATCACGCTGTTTACTTTTTAAGGTATAGCGGAAAATTTCTCCTGTTGGTCCATAGGGTGGTTGTACATCGGGATCAACACCTTCAGGTAATTGTACTGTACGAAGTTGGTTGTTTACCTGTTGCCTGGCAAAGAAATCATCTACATCATCATCAAAAATAATTTTAATAACGGATAGCCCAAACATGGTGATACTGCGCACATTTGTTTTACGTTGCACACTGTTCATCGCTATTTCAATAGGAGTCGTTACAAAACGCTCAATCTCTTCGGCACTTCTTCCGTTCCATTCTGTTACCACAATAATTTGTGTATTGGTAACATCAGGAAATGCTTCAATAGGAATATTAATGTAGCTGATCGCTCCACTAACTACTAAAATTCCTACCCAAAAGAAAGTGAAAAATTTATTTTTTAGAGAAAAAGCAAGAATGCCTTTGATGAATTTATTCATGAGTCTGTTTTTTTATACACTTATAATAACTAAGTGCAGGTTAAATGATAATTGGAAGAGAAAAAACTATTAATCGTTTAATGCGTCATACACTAAAATGCCATTTTTAGAAATGACTTTTTCCCCTTCTTTAATTCCACTCTTAATGTATGCTACATCCCCAACCTGGCTGTATACATATACCCTGCGGGTTTCAATATTATTACGGTCTTTAAATACCATCACCCAATCTTTACTCTTATCAAAAATAACAGAGGAGGCCGGTACAGCAATCAGTTTTTTATCTTCAAGATACCTTACGGTTACTGTAGCATTCATTTCCGGTTTTAATTTTAATGATGAATTTGGAATACGTACACGTACTTTCATCGCTTTTGTTTCCGGATCGATGGCATTAAATATTTTATCAATTTTTCCAAGGTATTTTTCATCAGGAAAACTTAAGGTTGTAACCTCGGCATCGTAATTGATTTGTACTTTAGAAATATCGCTTTCATTAACATTGGCGATTGCCCATACTTCATTAATTTCGGCAATAGAAAAAAGTACACTCGAATTATCGGCTCTTAATTGCTCATTTTGATTGATATCCTTTTGAACAATAAAGCCACTGATAGGTGCAGTGATATCAAACTCAGAGCCCCCTTGTAATTTGTAGATCCCATAAATTTCAGTAATACGGGATAATTCGGCTTTTGCTTTTTCTAATTCTCTTTCTGCTGCCACTACATCTTTTTCAGTAGCTAATTTTCCAGCGTACATATCTCTTGCAACCTGAAGATTTTTTTCTTCAACTGCTACGTCGCTTTTTGCATCCAATTTTTCCTTTTGAAATTCAGCTACTTCACCACTTCGTACAGTAGCTAATACCTGGCCTTTGTTTACGTAATCGCCCAATTCCACGTTTATTTTCATCACATTACCGCCTACAATGGAGTATACCTGTGCCTGTTTATTGTTATCAGGTTCTATTTTTCCGAATAATCGTAATTCATTTCTTACATCCTGTAAACCGGCAGTATAAAATTCACATTTCGCCATCATCGTATCGCTCAGGCTAAAGGCTGTAGCAACTTCAGAAGTTTCTTCTTTAGTGTGACATGAGTTAAGAATAAACAGAACTGGCAGGATAGTTAAAATTGAATATTTCATATGTAGAGATTAGAGATAATTAGTATTTTGAATATGTTTTTAAGTTAATCGAGGTTTTTTTAGAAGTCTAGAAAATTTCTTTTCCGGTAGTTAAATTAATTTGTTCAGCGGATGTGTTTAATTGTACTTTTACCCTGGAGATCTCTGTTAATGCATTATTATAAGCTTCAAAGAAATCAACAAACTCGAGGATACTCACATTTCCTTTTCTGAAATTTTCTGAAATTCCTTTAAAAGATATTTCAAAATCATCATTGTATAGTTTGTCTGTTTTTTGATATTCAATAACCGATTGGTTGTATAAAGAATAGTAATTGGAAACATCAGCCATTAATTTGTTTTTCAAACTTTCAGCATCATACTCCCTTTGTTTGATTTGGTAATTAGCTGTTTTAATATTTCCCTGGTTTCTGTTCCACACCGGTAAAGGAACGCTGATACCCACATTAACCTGGTTGTGAAAAGCACCACCCCGTTGATCATAAGATGTAAATAAATTAATATCAGGAACCGCTAATCTTTTTTGGTATTTAAAATACTGTTCAGCAAATATTTTATCCTGCTGCGTAATGAGATAATCGGTTCTGTTTTGAAGAGCGGTATTACTCAAATCATCAAGATTTACAGGCTTTATAAATGCAGAAAAATCTTTACTGGAAACCAAGGGTAGCACTACCTGGTTAGTTTGCAGGATCGTTTGTATCTTGGCTAATTCCTCAAAATAGTATTTGAGAATCTCCGCTCTTTCATTATTAAGGTTCAGGTAAAAGCCTTTTAACCTTACAACATCCTTTAACGCAATATTTCCTTTTTTAGATTGTACATCATAGGCAGTTAAAATAGTATCTAACAGGTTTAATTGCTTATTATACTTATTAATTAAAATGTATTGCTGACTTAAAAAATACAGGCTGCTATGTAATTGAAATTTTAATTGGCTTACCAATTGTTGAAATTCCAATTCCGATATTTTGACATTTGTTTTGGCAAGATCGATTTGGGCTTTCCGTTTTCCTCCCAGTAAAATCAGTTGTTCTAACTGAAACCCTTTTTGCCCGGAGTTATTTACGTGAAATGCTTGTGAATGCTCAGGGTCATAGGCGTTCAGGTCTGCAGTAAATATGGGATTGGGATATAGTCTTGCCTGGATGATCTGTGCCTTTTGTGCATCAATATTCATGGCAGCAGCTAACAGATTAAAATTGTTCTTCAAAAACAAGCTATCTGCCTGTTTTATGCTTACTTTTAGTGTATCTGCGGCTCTTAGTTTTAAACCATTTAAACCTAAAAAAACAATTATTAACCACAGAGCTTTTGCAGATATCACTTTCATATTAATCTTCATTTAAATTTCGCTTCAAATTTGAGGAGATCTACCTTAAAATGACCTTAAAATGTATAAAATTTACCTTAAAATGCAGATGAATACATTTCTGTTACGTTTATTTGTATAATGCCATATAGGGGAATAAAAATAGGAATTAGCTTGGTTGCATTATGCCTTGTTTGTAGCCTCCGCGCTCAAAATAGAGGCAAGGATATGGCCGGCTGGTTTTCTCTGGCTATTAAACAAAAAATCTATAACAAGTTATCTTACCGTATGATGGGAAGGGTAAGAGATAGTGAAAATCTAACCTCCATAAAATCATATTATATAGATGCAGGTTTGTTTTATAATATAAAAAATAATTTTTCCGTATCTGTCAATTATGTGTATTCTCCTTCCAAAGAATCAGACACCTATTTTAGAACTTTTCATCAATATTATACTTCTATTAATAACCGTTTTAAGATAAATGATTACTGGTATTTAAGTAACCGGATTATTTTTCAATATACCTCCAGCTTTTTTATCGTTGATAATGGTTATAAGCCTTATGCCAGAACAGACGCCAGAGAAAAACTCATGCTGAACAGAAGACTTACCAGGGCAGATAGGGTATACATAGGGGATGAAATAATGACCACACTTTTTATTCAAAACTTTGAGTTAAGAAGAAACCGCATTTACATAGGGCTTAATCATAAGTTTACAAAACAATTAAGCGTAGATGCCTTTTTTGTGTTGCAATCTACCTTTAACCGAAAGAAGAATAATAATGATCTTTTTGTATACGGGTTAACCCTCAATTACAAGTTTAAAAAAATGATGGATGATGAATAGATTAGCTCTGGCGGGGGAAATCAAGGGTAAAGGTATTAGCCCCGTTTTCTGAAGAATATCTGATTTCACCATGATGTAGTAAGATAATTTTATTGATGAGTACTAAGCCCAAACCAAACCCTCTTTTTTCCTTACTGTTTTCGCCCCTGAAAAAATGTTGAAATAAAAACTGTTTTTCCTGGTCGTTAATTACTTTGCCGGTATTTATTACATCAATATGTAAATGATATTCTTTAATGTAGATTAAAAATTTGGCTTTTTTATTGTCACTGTATCGAATGCAGTTATTGGCCAGGTTCATAGTAGCAAGGCGTATTAGCTTTTGATTTCCATTGATCAAAAGATATTCTTCATTGGAAATGCTGTCGTCGAGTTCTATTTCAAAAGTAAATTCTTCGTGTAGGCGCTTTAGCTCATCCACTGTGTCAAAAATGAGTTCGTCAATTCGTATCTTTTCCGTTTCCAGTTTATTACCGGTTTCTACTTTCGATATTTCCAGCAAGGCATTAATAATATCACTTAAATTTTTCGTATCCTCTTTTTGATGTTTAATCTGATGTTGTAGCACTTCTAAATTGGTTTCTTTTTCCATTTTTTCGAAGTTGGAAACCAAAATGGCAATAGGTGTTTTTAATTCGTGGGAAATGTGATGAATAGCATGTTTTTGAAAGGAAAAGGCATCGTTTAACCGCTTCATCAACTCATTAAAACGTGCCGCCAACATATTGATTTCATCTTTACTTTTGGGTACAGACAGTAAATTATTTTGAGAATCCAGGTTTATTTTTTTAAGTTCTTCCGTCATTAAATTAATAGGCTGGGTAATTTGTTTGGATATCAAATAAGAAGAAATTAAAATAACGGTAGAGAAAATGATAAAAATGATAAAGAAAATAGATTTCAGGTAGGATAATTTATCGAGTCCAAACTCATCGTAAGCCTTTGATATACCATAGTAATTAATGTTTCCGAACTGGAAGCAAACCCCCACAACGTCATAATTTTCTTCTGTTGCTTCAATTAAATTATTGGTGGAGTTAAGATCGTCCAGTATCGATTCCTGGTACTTAATCTGAGTATCATCCACACTGCTGTAAATTAATTTTTTGTGACTGTCAAAGATCAATACCTTTTCTTTGTATAAAGAATTAATCGTATAGGCATCCATCGTCTGTAATAAATTATGATCGATCTGTTCTATTTCAACTAAAAATTTTACGGTCGTAATGGTTTTATCTTTAATACGCTGAACAAATTCCTGTGTCCGGTAATTTGAAAAAAGAGAATAAATGATGATGAAAGCTATCCCTACAAACGTGATGGATAGCGTAGAAAAGTACAATAAAATTTTGCTCCGTATGCTCATAAATTCAAGTAATATCCGTAACCGATCTTGGTTTTTATCAATTGTTTATCAAAAGGCTTATCAATTTTTTTTCTTAAAAAATTAATATATACTTCAATTGTATTGGTATTCGCTTCAAACGAACCACCCCAGATCTCTTTTACCAATTCCTGCTTATCTACCAACTCACCCTTTGCTAAAGCCAGCTTCAGTAAGATCTGGTATTCTCTGGGAGTCAAAATAATTTCTATATCACTTCTTTTAACCGTTTTTGTTTTTTGATTGATCACAATATCTTCCACGGTAATGTTTTCAGTTGTTTCCTGCCCCGGAAGGTTGTTGTTTCTCTTAATAAGAGATCTGATTCTCATGGCCAGCTCCTTCATATAAAAAGGCTTGGTTAAATAATCATCTGCACCGCAATCAAATCCATTTACTTTGTCTTCCAGTTCGTCAAATGCTGTGAGCATAAGTACCGGCGTCGATTTATTATATACTCTGAATTCTTTGCACAACTCATAACCATTTTTAAAAGGTAAATTAACATCCAGAATAATACAATCAAAGCTGGTTTTTTTCATCACCTTTTCTGCTATCTGCCCGTCAAATACAACTTCAACATCAAACTGTTCCTGCATTAAATATTCTTTAATGTTTTGATTGAGGGTTGTATCATCTTCTACCAGTAGTACTTTCATAAAATGCAAGTTATGTATTTTTCATGATTTAATATTTTACTATTAACAAAGTTTCGATAAAAGTTAACTAATTAGTAGAAGATTTTAACTTTACACCGTAAAATAGAATTGGCAATGAAGATAGTTTTTATGGGTACCCCCGAATTTGCAGTTGCAAGTTTAGATATATTACTACAGCATAACTATGATGTCGTAGGAGTTGTAACTGTTCCTGATAAGCCTGCAGGCCGTGGACAACAACTGCAACAATCGGCCGTTAAAAAATATGCTTTGGAAAAAGGTCTCAGGATCCTGCAACCCGAAAAATTAAAAGAGGAAACATTTATGAATGAATTAAAAACACTGAATGCCGATTTACAAATTGTAGTGGCCTTTAGAATGTTGCCGGAGATAGTTTGGAATATGCCGCCATTAGGTACATATAACCTTCACGGATCTTTATTACCCAAGTATCGAGGAGCTGCTCCCATTAATTGGGCTATAATAAACGGAGAAACTGAAAGTGGTGTTACGAGTTTCAAATTAAAACACGAAATTGATACCGGTAATATGTTGTTTCAGGCGAAAGCTCCAATTAACAGCACCACTACAGCAGGAGAGCTTCATGATACGTTGATGCAACTGGGAGCCGAAACCATTCTAAAAACAGTAAAAGCAATAGAGAGTGGTAAATATGAATTAAAACCTCAGGACGATACCCAAAGTATTCACGCTCCAAAATTATTTAAAGAAACCTGTAAAGTAAACTGGAATAATAGCGTTGAAAAAATATATAATTTAATTCGGGGGCTTTCTCCACACCCTGCTGCATTTACAGAGTTTGTAGATAAGAATGGACAAACTATTGCTGTGAAATTATATAAGACAGAAATGGAAGTAACGCAACATGCTCATCATACCGGTGATGTATTAACGGATGGCAAAACGTATTTTAAAGTAGCATGCGCTAACGGTTTTATAAATATAAAAGAACTGCAAATGGCCGGAAAAAAAAGAATGCTGGTAGAAGAATTTTTAAGAGGTTTTAAAACAGAAAATAATTTGAGGTTTTTGTAATTGAAGAATTGGGTTACTTTTTTATGGTTTCGACATAAACGTGAAATGATAAAAAGTTAATCTTATGAAACACACATTAATTTTTGCCGCATTATCAATTGCCTTAACGGCTTGTGGCCCTGGCAGGGAAGAGTCGGGATACAGAGACCTCACTTCTGATAGAGACTCAAAAACAGAAAGCTCCGAAACAGAAAGTTCCAAAGCTAAAAGCGATGAAGGACAGCATCAAATTGAATCAGGGCAGATTACTGCTGCCGAATGGAACGACCTCGCTAATTGGGATTTCTGGGAATCATTAAACCAACGCTCAGACTTCTCTTCCATGTCCCGTTATTGGAACTATCATTTCGATAACCGGATTGCCGTTCACATTAGAAATAGCAAGTCGGAAAGTTTAGTGGATATCCCGGTTGAATTAATAACAGAGGAGGGGGATGTGCTCTGGAAATCAAAAACAGATAATAAAGGAAATGCGGAACTGTGGCCTGCTTTGAAAGGAACAACTCAATACGAGCTTAAAAAATTAAAGATCAGAGTTGCCGGAGAATCGTTTAAAAATATAGTAGGTTATAGCCACAAAGAAGTAAACAGAATCGTGTTGGTTGATCAGGAAAATGCGAACAACAACGAAAAGAAAATAGACATTGCCTTTGTGGTGGATGCTACAGGTTCTATGGGAGATGAGCTTGAGTTTTTAAAGGCAGAGTTAACCGATGTGATTGATAAAGTAAAATCTAAAAACAACCAGGTGTTGATTAATACCGGTACTGTTTTTTACAAAGATCAAGGAGATGATTACGTTACCAGGAAATCTGACTTTACCTCTGATCTGGATGAAACGGTTAATTTTATAAAAGAACAATCTGCAGATGGTGGTGGCGATTTCCCTGAAGCGGTTCATACGGCATTACAGGAAGCTATATCAGATTTGCAGTGGTCACCTCATGCAACAGCACGGCTTCTTTTTTTAGTGTTGGATGCGCCGCCGCATCACGAGGATCAGATAACCTCAGAGATCAATCACTTAATAGAACTGGCGAGTAGCAAGGGTATTACTATTATCCCTATTACTGCAAGCGGTATTGATAAAGAAACAGAATTTTTAATGCGCTACATGGCCATTGCAACGAACGGAAGTTATGTGTTTATTACCAATGATAGCGGAATAGGAAACGCACACATAGAAGCCTCTGTAGGAAACTACCAGGTAGAGTATCTTAATAAACTCATGGAACGTTTAATTAATGAAAGATTACAGTAAACAGGAATCGCATAAGTTATTATTACATATAGTGAGTATATAAATTCTTTTGTTTTATACTTATATAGTATGACATAAGTACTATGTATATTCATACACAGCCCATAAGAAGTCTATAAGGCATACTATGAAACAGTATAGCTCAAGAGCTGTTTGTAAACCCTTATTAGGGGGGCGATACAGCCATACTTATTAACAAAAGGCTTATTTATAAACAAAATCGCTATTTTTTTTACTAAAACACTTGACAAATAGGGATTAGCGTATACATTTGTCTTGTTAATTAATTTAAAAAGTTTAACCCTTAAAACAAAACAAAATGAACAAAGCAGAATTAATCGAAGCAATTGCAAACGGAGCTAAATTAACTAAAGCTGATGCAGGTCGTGCATTAGATGCTACTATTGAAGCAGTATCAAAAGGATTAAAAAAAGGTGACCGTATTTCTTTAGTAGGATTCGGTTCTTTTTCAGTAGCTAAACGTGCTGCACGTTTAGGACGTAACCCTCAAACAGGAAAAGAAATTAAAATTGCTGCTAAAAAAGTAGTTAAATTTAAAGCTGGAACTGAGTTAGCTGGTAACGTTAACAAAGGAAAATAATTAGGAAACTAATTAATCATAAAAAACCCTTCGTTACTAACGAAGGGTTTTTTTATTGCCCGGATTAATTGTATTTTTATGTGCAGTGATCGATAGACAAAAAATAGAACCCTTCTCAAAATTGGAACTGCTGGCAAAGCAGGTAGTAGAAGGCTTTATCACAGGGCTTCATAAAAGTCCGTTCCATGGTTTTTCGGTAGAGTTTGCCGAACACCGTATTTATAACAGTGGAGAAAGTACCAAACACATCGATTGGAAATTATTTGCTAAAACTGATAAGCTGTTTATTAAGCGATACGAAGAAGAAACAAATCTCCGTTGCCAGATTGTGATAGATACTTCAAACTCCATGCTATTTCCACTTGAAAAAGCAACTACGGCTCATAACAAATTATCATTTTCTATATATGCCGCTGCCGCTTTAATAGAGCTGCTTAAAAGCCAGAGAGATGCTGTGGGCTTAACGCTGTTTGATAGTGAGATCTATAAGCACTATCCCGCTAAAAGTAATCCCACACAGCAAAAAATGATCTATCATGAGTTGGAAGAACTTTTAAAAAAGGATTCTTTTCATGAAACATCTGCTACGCAATCCTCTAAGGCCTTAAATCAAATTGCTGAAATTATTCACGTACGTTCGCTCGTGGTTATTTTTAGTGATATGTTTGAAGATGAAGCTCATCTCGAAACTATCTTTTCTTCTTTACAGCATTTAAAATACCGGAAACACGATGTCGTGTTATTCCATGTAACCGATAAGAATAAAGAGCTGGATTTTGATTTTGAAAACCGCCCTTACCATTTTATTGATATTGAAACCAAACAGGAAATTAAATTAAATCCTACCCAGGTAAAAGAAACCTACCGTAAAAAAGTAATGGAATATACAGAGGCTCTTAAACTGAAATGCGGTCAATATAAGATCGATTTTGTGGAAGCGGATATAAACCATGGTTTTGATGTGATCCTGCAAACCTACCTGGTTAAAAGGGGCTTAATGCTCCGTTAATCATTGCCGGGCAAACCGCTCTGCCAATTCAACTCAAATAGTCATAAAAAAATCCCGACAGCTTATTGCTACCGGGATTTTTAATGGGGAGTTCTTAATGAATTATAATTTGATTAAGCGGGTTACCGATCTTTGTTTCCCGTCTGTAACCTCAATCATATAAGATCCGTTGGCTAAATTCGAAAGATCAAACGTTTCAGAATAATTATCCGTTAATTTTATTTTTTCTGTTCTTACAATATTTCCTAAAATATCATATACATGTAATACCGTCGTTGCAGCATCCAGTTTCCCCGGGTTAACAATGTCAATTTTTACAGAACCCGAAAACGGATTTGGATATAAATTAATAGCTAATCCGTTTGAAGAATATTGATTAATACCGGTTAATGTATTGTATATAGTAAATGGTTTACTGTTAATGTCGAAAAATATATTTCCAATACTTTCTACTTTCACACGGCAAAGGGTACTGGTAACCGCTAACACAGGAAGGGTTACATTTTCTGTCCCGTCATTAGGCGTATTTGCCAATGCCAGTGTAAATGTATTTCCTGCATCTTTACTAATGTAAATATTTACATTCGAACAGCTTATCGGAGCAAGATCCGTTCCGTTTACATCCCATGTAATGGTTTGTAAGGAACCACTGAAATAAGCCAGGCCTGTTACACTTTGTGAGGTTACGGCAAAAGGTCCTGCTGCATTTACAGTTACCTGTGTGGTTGCATAACAGGTTCCACCACCTCCCATTTTATTGTCACGTGCTGTCAATCTGAATTTCAATGTTTGTGCAGTGGTTGGTAAATACTCTCCAATAGTACCTTGCATATTACCTGATAATATCACAGATAGTTTAGGGAATGATCTTGTAGGAGATGTAATAGGAGCGTAAGACATAAAATAAGGCTTCGTTCCTGCATTCCAAACACTGGCAGAAGCTCCGGCATCTGACTCTTCCCACTGGTAGGTTAAAGCATCGCCGTCAGGGTCCGTTGCCGAACCGGTTAATAAAAACGGGGTGTTAACAGGAACAACATAGTTTGCACTTGGAGTAACAGTAGGAGGGTTGTTTCCGGTGGCCGTGGTTACAGGGCAACTGTTACCGGTTCCTGTATTTGAATAAGCCATGATCTCATCAAAGCTAACCGAATGAAAATAAGGAATACTATGAGAAGCTAAATCATCACTTCCACAAATACCTGCATAAGCCATAATGGTAATGCCACTGCCGGGTTCAACAGCGGTAGATCCGTTTCTGTTTCCCGCACAGCTGCCTAATGATGAATTATTAAATGTATGATTCCCTCCAAATTGATGTCCCATTTCATGTGCAACATAATCAATGTCATAAGGATCTCCTACAGGGCTTGAACTTCCTGTAATGCCACTTGCTTTTGAACTATTGTTACATACACAGCCCAAATTCGCCAAACCACCACCACCGGTGCTGAAAGTATGACCAATATCAAAGTTTGCCGACCCAATCGTGGCAGTAATCACACTTTGGCTTTTGTTTATTAAAGTACCGGAATTACTATTATCTGAAGTTGAGAAGCCTGAACCCGTTGCACTTGTAAATAAAACCAATGTAGTAGTTGGTACCAATACCAGTTTAATAGCTGCTTCTGTTTCATAAACACCATCTACCCTGTTTACAGAAGTCACAACTTTCGCAAGTGTTTGTGCAGTGGTAGGTGTAGCACTTCCGGTAGCTGCTGCCGCATATTCTTTTGTACAGGCAATCGCCAAACGGTAAGTTCTGAGATTTGCGCCTGAACAAATCATAACAGCGGGAGACAATGCTTTTTGTGCCTGACTCTCATTTCCCAATACCCCAATCTCAATCATACGGTCTTTTTCAGGCTTGGTAAAATTAACCGTGTAGTATGATATATAATCTTCTACATTATTTCTGCAATAGGGGTCAATAAACACAGTCCCTTTAGGGCTACGAATCATCCCGTGAAAGCCATATTCTGTCAAATCAAGTTTTCCGCTGGCATAAATGTCATCGATTCCATGAATACTGTACGTTCTTATATTCGGGTAACTGATTTGAAGAGGCTCAGCCATTACTGGCGATTCAACAATTTGAAACCTTTCAAAGTTACCATCAGGCATTGGCAACGTAATAATGCTGCCTGAGTGTTTGATTAATGTTGTTTTATCCGAAGGAACACTATTTAAACTGTTTTTTAATGAAATAACATCTAAATGATAGGTCTTAAATTTATCGGGAACGATTTCTCTTTTTCCTGAAATGATTATTTCCTTTTCCTCTATGGTTTTCCAGAATTCGGTATTAGATTGAGCTTTAACTGTAATAGTACCAAGGATTAAAGCCGCAAGAGTAAAGTTTTTTTTCATGGGGATATATTAATGTTAATCTAAAGTTAAAAAATCTAAATCGTATAAGCAATTTTATTTTTTTAACAAGTAAGAGCCGATATTAACTTTTTTAGCTTTTTGTAATCGGGATTAAGTAGTAGATTTGTTTACTAAAAAATTTAAACCCTCTCAATCATGAAAAAATTATTTTTAATGTTAGCTTTTACCGGTTTAGTTGCGAGTGTATCTGCTTCAACTGCTGATGATAAAGACAAAGGAAAAAAAGACGCTAAAAAAGAAACTAAATCTTGTTGCAAAGATAAATCTGCAGAAGGTAAATCTTGTTCAGCTTCTGATAAAAAAGAAGGAAAAGCTTGTTGCAAAGACAAAAAAACAGCAGAAGCTAAACCGGCTGAAACAAAATAAATTTTATCCACATTTTTACAAGAGCCCATTTGCCTCACAGCCAATGGGCTTTTTTAGTATAGCACCCTTTGAGAGTGTAGGGTGTTTATAATTCTATTTTGATTAACTCTTATATTTTGTTTTATTTGTTATAACTGATTTTAAACGGGTTATATCTTGTAACAATCACAAAAACAATAAATTAGACATATGAAATAGCCGTGTTTGCAAAACATAAGAGCTACAGGTTCACCAGGCTATACCATATGACAACTGAAAAATAATAAATTAGACATATGAAATAGCCGTGTTTGCTAAAACATAGGAACTACTGGTTAAACAGGCTATACCATATGACAACTGAAAAATAATAAATTAGACATATGAAAGTTGGAATTCCATCGGAAATATTCCCAAATGAGTTAAGAGTTGCTGCAACTCCAAAAACAGTAAAACGATTGCAAAAGCAAGGATTTGAAGTTTACATTCAGCATAACGCCGGGATAAAAGCAAATTTTTCTGATAAAGATTTTGAAGAAGCCGGAGCTAAAATAGTTGATACTGCTGCCGATATATACGGTAAATCAGATATTGTATTGAAGGTAAAAGAACCTTCAATGGAGGAAGTGGACCTGATGAAAGAAGGTTTGGTATTGCTGAGCTATTTATGGCCTGCACAAAATCAACCCTTACTTCAGAAATTAGCTGATAAAAAAGTAAACGCTGTGGCAATGGATGCCATTCCTCGTATTTCCAGAGCCCAAAAAATGGATGTCTTGTCATCAATGGCAAACATCGCCGGGTATAGAGCCGTAATTGAAGGTTCGTATCATTTCGGACGTTTCCTGAATGGGCAAATCACCGCTGCCGGAAAAGTAGAACCTGCAAAGGTGCTGGTAATTGGTGCAGGCGTAGCGGGGCTGGCTGCTATTGGTGCTGCTAACTCATTAGGGGCGATTGTAAGAGCCTTTGATACGCGTAAAGAAGTTGCTGAACAAATTGAATCGATGGGGGCGGAATTCCTCACGGTTGAAATAGAAGAAGACGGAGCAACCGCTTCGGGTTATTCAAAAGAAATGAGTAAGGAATTTATTGATGCGGAGATGGCCTTATTTAAAGCACAAGCTGCCGAAGTAGATATCATCATTACTACTGCACAAATACCAGGAAGAGAAGCCCCGAAATTAATTTTAGCCGACCATGTTGCCGTAATGAAACCGGGTTCTGTTATTGTGGATTTAGCGGCATCAACCGGTGGTAATTGTGTATTGACTAAAAACGGAGAGGTTTATATAACTGATAATGGAGTTACCATTATTGGTAAATTAAATCAGTTACCAAGTCAGGCATCACAATTATATGGTAATAACTTATGTCACCTTTTAGATGACATGGGTAAAGCAGAAAAATGGAAAATTGATATGGAGGACGCTGTTGTATCAAGAGCAATGGTAACGTATAATGGTAAAATCAACTGGCCACCACAACCACTTCCGGTTAGCCCCGCTAAACCTAAAGTAGCAGCGGTTGTGGCAGAAGACCCAAAAGTTGTGGCAGCCCGTAAGAATAAAAAAGAAACCCAATCGATGATCATCAAATTAGGTGTGATCGGTTTATTCTTATTAATGCTGGGTAAATTTGCACCGAGCGAATTTATGCAACACTTCACGGTGTTTGTATTAGCCGTATTCATAGGCTGGCAATTAATATGGAATGTATCTCATTCATTACATACACCATTAATGGCTGTTACCAATGCCATCAGTGGTATCATTATCGTTGGTGGTTTATTGCAAACAACCAATGATCTGTCAAGCCCAATGACCATATTAGCGTTTGTTGCTATCCTGGTTGCCAGCATTAATATTGTTGGGGGATTTGTTGTAACTCACCGTATGTTGAAAATGTTTAAAAAATAAGAAAACGTTAGTTTCAACGATACAGTGTAATAAAACAATAACAAAGAGTTAAAGCGAAAGCTTCAACGAAACAAAATAATAAATTAAAAAAGGAGTTAAAAAATGATCGTTAAGGAAATTCAAATTGCAGCGTATTTATTTGCAAGTATATTATTTATATTAAGTTTAGGAGGCTTGTCCTCACAGGAATCCGCTAAACGTGGCGTGTTTTATGGTATTATTGGGATGGCCATTGCTATCCTGGCAACGGTACTAGGACAAGGAGTGCAGGGCCATGCATACATTATTGCTGCTATAGCAATAGCTTCGATCATAGGTATATTGTTAGCACGTAAGGTAGAGATGACCTCCATGCCACAGTTAGTGGCAATTTTACATAGTTTTGTTGGATTAGCCGCAGTACTGGTTGGCTTTGGTTCATACATGGATCCCCGTACCCATGAATTGGCATCAACAGAGCATACAATTCATTTAGTAGAGGTTTTTATTGGAGTATTCATTGGTGCGATTACGTTCACAGGTTCTATCGTTGCCTGGGGTAAATTAGAAGGTAAGATCAGAAGCAAGCCTTTGTTATATCCTGGTAGACATGCCGTAAATATTTTATTATTGCTGGCTTGTATCGTATTAGGAGTGTTGTTTACCATGCAGCATGGTACTGACGGAATGATGTATTTATATATCATGACAGCCATTGCTTGTTTTATCGGTGTGATGTTAGTAATGGCTATTGGTGGTGCCGATATGCCGGTAGTTGTATCTATGTTAAATTCATATTCCGGTTGGGCTGCATCAGCTGCCGGTTTTATGTTAGGTAATGATCTGTTAATTGTAACCGGAGCGTTGGTAGGTAGTTCGGGTGCTATTCTTTCTATTATTATGTGTGAAGCCATGAACAGATCGTTTATCTCTGTGATTTTGGGTGGTTTTGGCGATGCTCCAAGTACGGGCGAAGCAACCGCTATTGAAGGCGAGGTAACAGCATTGAACCATGAAGAAGTAGCTGATTTAATAAAAGACGCTAAATCAGTGGTGATTGTACCTGGTTACGGAATGGCTGTTGCTAAAGCACAGTATCCTATTTTTGATATGGTACAAACCTTACGAAAAGCAGGTAAAAATGTAAGATTCGCTATCCACCCTGTAGCCGGTCGTTTACCGGGCCATATGAATGTATTATTGGCAGAAGCCAATGTACCATATGATATCGTATTGGAAATGGATGAGATTAACGAAGAACTTCCGGAAACAGATGTTGTAATGGTTATTGGTGCAAACGATGTGGTTAACCCCGGAGCACAGGATGATCCGTCGAGCCCGATTTATGGCATGCCCGTAATTGAAGCATGGAAAGCAGAAAAAGTAATTATTATGAAGCGTTCTATGTCGGTTGGTTATGCCGGTGTAGAAAACCCATTATTCTACAAATCAAATGCAGAGATGCTTTATGGTGATGCTAAAGACAGTGTAGAAAAAATATTGGTTTTTTTAAAAGCATAAGTCTACTAAAATTAATGGGGAGTTGAAAACCCTATAGAATTTTGTTTAAGAATTTAAAAGGTGTGAAGTTTTGCTTTACACCTTTTTTTATGGAAACTATTTTTTTTCCGCAGAGGATAGTACATTTTGAAATATTGAATATAAATGATACTATTATATGATGAATCATCTGTTTTACCTTCGTTTCACATTATTAGTGATTGTAACTGTGTTTATTTCCTGCGGTAAGGAAGAGCCGGCAAATATAATTTCTCCATATGAAAAAATGCAGTTGGAAGCCGTGAATTTTATTTCCCAACCTTCTTTTTCAGGCGATAGTATGTTTGAAAAACTCACTTCTGCAAAAGCCACCCTCCAACGGTATTATGTAGATACAAAGCAATTGTATTTTACCTGCGACTCTGCATATTATACAGACGCTAACCTGAATAAATTTGTGATGAGTAAGGATAGCATTACCAGGGCAAAAGCGGTAAACGGCGAACTGGTATTAGATACCAAGCATTTTAACGACCCGGGAAAAGCATTTTTTAAAATGCCTGTTTCTAATTTTAAGGTAGATAGCACCAAAGTAATCAGCATGAATTATAAAGAGGGAACTTACAAGGTAACTTTACCTCAGATCTTAAATTTCACCTATTTGCGCAGTACCTTTGGTGGTGGAGCTATTGCCATTACAGAAGAGAAGTCGCATTTTATGAATCATGGTTCGGTAGTAGCTAAAAGTAAAGAGCCGTCGTTATACGCCTTTGTAAAGCAAATCACAAAAAACGAACAAACCCCTGAGGCGAAAGCTCAAAAGCTGTTGGATTTTGTAACGCATGAAATTACCTATAGCGAAAAAGAAGCTACAAACGGCTATGAGACGATCAAGCGACCTGATGAGGTATTGTTTACCCGAAACAGTGATTGCAGCGGAAAAGCAATCCTGTACGCTTCCTTAATAGAGCAATTGGGTGTGAAATGGTGCCTGTTGTATTTTGAAGGTCATATTTGTGTTGGGGTAGAAGGGAAGTATGAAGTTGAACATCCTTTAAAATTTAACATACATAACAGGGAGTATTACATCGCTGAAATTACCGATCCTCACGCCATAATTGGTTCGGATAGTTGGGGAGGAGAAATGAACGAGGGTAACCTTCAATACTACCAGATTTCAGATTCTATAGGGGATGTCGTGGATTATAAAACGAAACATAAACTGGATTTTGTGAGAGGAAAAGCAAAAAGCTAGATCTGTCGATTCATACTCTCAGTATGTTAAAGTCCCCAACATCCATTTTTTTATGTCGAATAATGTTATATATTTGATAAACAAAATAATACCAGTATGAAGAAGCTAAATCGATCTATGTTTGTCCTTTTTTGTTTTTCAGTTGCATTTCAGACATTCGCTCAACCTAATTCCATAACAGAAAGCCCTATCGTTAAAGTTTCAGAGGTTTTACTCAGTTTTGACGCGATTATCAATGATAAGAAGGTAGAGTTAACCTGGTCATCCAATACCGAGCGTAATAATAATCATTTCACCATCGAAAGATCGAAAGATGCCTTAACGTTTGAAGAAGTAACCACCATTAAAAGCTTTGGGAATTACAGTAATATTGTTAGCTACTTTGATGTGGATTATCTTCCTTACGAAGGGATTTCGTATTACCGTTTAAAACAGACAGATCCTAAAGGAAATGTATTGTCATCCCGTTTAGTATCAGTTAATTATAGATTTGGGAATGAAGGTTTGGCGATCTATCCAAATTCTGATGACGAATCATCTACCTTATTGGGTGCAGAAAATAAAGAAGTGTTGGTTGTTTTAAGAAATGAAAAAGGGCAGGAAAGCTTTTCAAAAGTGAAGATCGATCATAACCATGAGCTAGTTGTTTCTAATAATGAAAATCAATTAGGTAACGGCACTTATTTAATTGTCGCTTCTTCCGACAATAAGCTTTACAGCAAAAAAGTAACGATTAAGTAGTTTTAGGGTTTAAAATAACCCAACCTCCGGCGTTTTTACCCAGGCTTCGTTGCCATTTTCAAGTTTTATATTGGTCCATTCTGCATTGGTTTCAATAACGCGAACCTTTGTGCCCTCATGCAGGCTGAATTTAGAAACAGACGTATTGCCAGGCTCTTCATGAGTTCTCGTTTCACGAACGATAATAATCGCAAATTTAGTTTCCTGTTTTTCACTTAAAGCAGAAAAACCTAAAACCATGGACGCGATAAAAACAATAAAGCCTAACGAACCCATAAAAAAACCAATTCTTTTGAAGGCCAAATTTCTTGAAATCAGGAATAAAAAAATGAGGGCAAAAGCACTTACTAAACTAACAATGCTTAACCAGGCCCAGCCGTTAGTAGATAAACCATTGATGAGCCCTGATTTAATCGCACTCATAAAAAAGTTCTCTTTGCTTTCTATTTTATCAATGGTTTTTTCGTTTGCTATTTTTAAGTTGGTAATAATGTCTTCATTTTTTGGCTTTAACTTATTTGCCAGTTCGTAATTGTAGATCGCTTTTCCAAGTTCTTTATTCTTGTAATAAGCATTTCCTAAATTGTAGTAAAGCTTATAAGATGTAAAGCCCTCCTTTAAAAGGGCTTCATACGAAGCAATGGCATCCTTATACCTTTTTTCAGCGTAAGATTTTTCTGCTTTCTCCTGTAATACATTATCCGCCAATGTAACAACTGAAGTTAGCAGAAGTGCCATGATAAATAATATGCATTTGAATGGTTTCATTTTTATGAGCTTAAATACCCTGTTCTTTTAATGTTTAATTTGTTCTTCTATCTGTAAGATCAGTTCCGTTGTATCATGATACACTTTTTTGAGATCGCCTGTAACAGAGCCCGGAGCATATTTTGCATACTCACAGGTATTTAAGGTTTCAATTACCCGCTCCTTTGTTTCTTCTGAAACATGACGCTGTAATAACATTTCTGAAATGTTTTCTTTAGAAAGATCTACAATAGACATTCCAAACTTATCCCCAATGTATCTATGTAAGGCATTCAATACTTCATTAAAGAACTGGTCTTTGTTATTTTGATGCATATATTTTTCTGCAACGGCTAATTGTTTTTTAGCCATTTTAGCGGCTTTACGCTGTTTTACAGCAGATAAATTGCTATTTGCTTTAATGTGTTGTTTCACAAAAAACAAGAGGGTCATAAATAACAGTGTAGGAACTACCAATAAGAAGTAGTGAAGGGAGGAGGAAAAAAATTCCTGTTCATCTTTTTTTAATCCAAGATCTCCTGTTTTTATATAACGAATATCGTTCTCGGTTTTCTTTAGTCCTTTTTTGCTCGGCATTATAATCTGAGCAGACGTTCCATCACCTTCTAAAACCGTTAGCTTAATATCCGGAGAAGGTAATTTAATATATTGTTTTTTGTCTGCGTCAAAATAACTGAAATTCAGGTTGCTTAATATAAACTCTCCTTTTTCCCGCGGGATGATCAAAAAATCGAAAGTCTTGCTACCGCTTACACCGCCAGCTGTTTTTACATTTTCAGTGATTTTTGGATCATAGGATTCGAAGCTTTCCGGTAAAGTTATGTTTGGTTCATCCAGTAATTTTATATTTCCTTTTCCGGTTACCGTTAGTTTAAGATTAACGGCATCGTTTGCTTTCACCTGGTTTTTACTAATCTCGGCTTTGTACGAAAAATTTCCTACAGCGCCTGTAAAGCTCTCCGGTTTATTAGCTTCAGGTAATTCTTTTACTTCAACCTTAACGGCCTTACTTTTTACTTTAACAGCTACATCTTCGTAACCACCCGACCCAAAAAACTGTTCAAAAATATTTCTTGGTTGGCGTTGTGTTTGCCTTCTTACAATACATTCCAGCTCAACAGGCTCAATGGTAATGGTTCCGGTACGTTGTGGAAATAAATACACTTTATTGTATTCCGCCACATAATACATTACCCCATTTACATTTTCCTGTTTTAGATCTATTTGTTTATTATTATCTTCCTGTTGCGACCAAAAGCCATTGTATGGGGGGAATTTAATGTTTTGAAAACCTCTGAGATCCACTCTTGAATATACTTTTTGAGTAATGGTAATTTGCTCACCAATAAAACATTTCGTTTTACTTAAATAAGTTCTTACAAAAAGATCTTCGTTGCTGATTTCACTGGCATATTGATTTTTATCGGGAGCTTGGTTTTGCTGCGGTTGAGCACTTTGAGTTTGGCCTTGTTGCGGTTGTGCGGCTCCTTTTGTTACTTCTATGATAATGGGAGCTGTTTCCAGTTTTTGAGTGCCGTTTGCTAAAACAGATGCAGGGCCAATGGTAAATTTACCTTCTTTTTTTGCCGCAATAAACATGGAGATGGTGGTTGACTGCGACATGTTGCCATTCACAATACTCATACTCTGGCTTTGGTTTGGCCCGCCAAAAATGGTAAAATCCTTAAAATTAGGGTAAGTCAGTGTATTTCCTTGTCCGTTTAACGTAAAGGCTATTTGAAATACTTCACCAACCGCTACTTTATTTTTACTAACCTGGGCATAAAAAGAAGGCGTTTGAGCAGAAGCCCAGGTACTGATAAATAGAATTAATATGTAAATTTTTTTTATCACTTTTTTAATACTTAAACTAGATTTTCTATTTTTTGAAAAACTCTTAAAACGGGGGAACGTATTAATTTGAGCTTTGTTTGATGCTTCATTTATAAGGTTTCGCTTTTTAGTTCTTACCTTATTTAGTATTTCATTTCACATTTTCCGCTGCTCTACCAATCTTTTTCTACCGTTTTCTTTTGCCCGGGTTCTCCTTTTTTCTCTCTTAGTTTTTGATTATTTTTTTCTGAATTTTTTAAAGCGTTCAGCATTTGTTCGGCCTGTTCCTTACTCATTTGTGGTTGCTGGGCTTCCTGCTTATCTTTATCATTAGGATTATTTATTTTTTCTTTATCTTTTTCCTGTTGATCTTTATTTTGATTACCTTGTTTTTTCTGATCTTTTTTATCCTGATTTTTTTGTTGCTCCTTCAATTGCTTTTGAGCATAAGCTAAATTGTAGCGGGTATCTTCGTCTTTCGGATTTAATTTCAAGGATTTTTTATAGCCCATGATCGCATCTTCATAGCTTTTCTGCATCAATTTTGCGTTTCCATAATTATGCCATGCTTTTTGGATAGTGTCGGCATTAGAAACGGATTTTGCTACTACTTCAAATTGTTCTGCAGCTTGTTCATATACCAGGTTAGCGGCAGAATCGGGAGTCATACGCTTGTTTGGCGGATTAATTTTACCGGTTTTAATAAGTCCTCCAACTTTGTAAAGGGCATCACCCAAATTAAAATTTGCTTTGTAATAAGTCGGTTTTTCTTTTAACGATTTTTTATAAAAAGAAGCTGCCTCCATAGCTTTACCTCCATGATAGGCATTGTTCCCATCGCGCAATATCTTTTTCTCTTCCTGGGCAACGCCTAAGAAAGAAGAGAGTGATAATACACCAATGATCAAAAAATAATTATACCGTTTTTGCATTTTTAAATAAATTCAATTTTTTCCAGAGTTTACTTACCCTTTCAGATACTAAAGATTCTATGACTAAGAATAAGAGTGCAGCACCTAAAAACCATTGAAACTGGTCTTCGTAATCGGTATACATTTTACTCTCCATTTGTTTCTTATCCATTTCCGCTACCTTATTTAAGATGGCATCCAACCCAATATCAGCACTGGTAGCCTGTACATAAGCACCATTGGTAGCTGCGGCAATATCCTGCAATATTTTAGCATCCAGTTTTGTAACAATAGTATTACCTTGTTTATCTTTTTTATAGCCATTGGTAATGCCATTAATAACGTTAGGAATAGGTACACCTGATTCTGACCCAACACCAATGGTATGGATCACAATGTTTTTCTTTGCAGCCTCATCAGCAGCTGAAACAGCATCATCTTCTTCGTTTTGCTCACCATCCGTAATAATAACAATGGCTTTGTTTTTTCCTTCATCCTTACCAAAACTTTCAACGGCTGTATTAATGGCATCGGCAATGTTCGTCCCCTGTAGAGGAACTACATTTGTATTAATACTTTCCAAAAATAATTTGGCTGTACCATAATCCGTGGTAATCGGTAACTGAACATAGGCTTCTCCTGCAAATACAATAATTCCTAAACGATCGCCCTGTAATTTATCGATCATGTTTTCAATGGCAATTTTCGCTCTTTCTAAACGGTTGGGAGATAAATCCTGTGCCAGCATACTGTTTGAAACGTCGAGGCAAACCATAATATCGGCGCCTTCCCGCTTTACATCCTGCATTTTACTGCCGGTTTGTAAATTACAGATTCCCAAAATTAAAAAGGATAACCCCAACGTAAATAAAATAAACCTCGTGGTTTTCTTGGCTTTGGAAACATGGGGGGTTAATAAATGGATAAGCCCTGCATCTCCCAGTTTCTTTAAATTTTTCCTGGTACTTAATACATACCAGATATAAATAGCTACACAAACGGGAATAAGTGCAAAGGCATAAAAAAATATGTGATTCTCAAATTTAAACATTATGGTATTGCTTTAAATACAAAGCGTTTCAATAAAAATTCCAATAATAAACATACCAGTGCCGCTATGGCTAATGGTAAAAAATGTTCCGCTTTATTTGTAAAGCTTTTTTCACTGATAATGGTTTTTTCTAATTTATCAATTTCCTTATACGTGTTTTCCAGACTTTGTTTATCGGTTGCTCTGAAATATTTTCCTCCGGTCATCTGGGCAATTTTAGTCATGGTTTCATCATCAATATCCACATCCACATAATCGTATTCAATTTCACCGTTAGGGTACAAAGCCACAGGTTGCAGGGCTTTCCCTTTAGTTCCTACACCAATACAATACACCCGTACACCAAATGTTTTAGCAATATCGGCAGCTGTTAAGGGAGCAATTTCTCCCACGTTATTTACCCCATCCGAAATTAAAATAACCACTTTGCTTTTGGCTTTACTATCTTTTACACGAGCGACGCCATCTGCTAAACCCAAACCAATAGCCGTTCCCTGTTCGAGCATCCCGGCTTTAATATCCTTAAACATGTTTTTAATGATTTTGTGATCGGTAGTTAAAGGGCATTGAGTAAACGCTTCTCCGCCAAACACCACTAAACCTATTTTATCATTAGGCCTTGCATCAATAAAATCAGCCAATACATCTTTAGCCACTTCTAAACGGTTGGGTTTAAAATCTTTTGCCAGCATGGATAATGAAAGATCTAAACTTACTACAATGTCAATTCCCTCTGTTTTAGTATCCTTCCAGCTGCTGCGGGATTGAGGACGGGCAATAGCTAAAATTAAAAAGGAAATGCAGCATAAACGTAAAAAGAACAGAACGTGTCTGAATTTAGCTCTTAAGGAAGATTTTATTCCGGAAAATAAATGAAAAGATGAATAGTTTATTTCTCCTTCGTATGTTTTTGCTTTATATATATACCATGCCAATAACACAGGGATGATCAGGAATAACCAAAACCAGTGTTTTTCAGCAAACTGTATGTCGTTAAAATAGGAGTACAAATTATATGTTTTTAGTTTTCAGTATTTTTTGTTGGATTGATTGGTATGGCTTCTTCGCGTAGCGTCCCATTTACAAAATCAAAAGCATTGTTTAAGGTGATGGTGTGTTCGGCCTCAATAGGAATTTGTTTGGCAAATTTCACAAAGTCGGATAGGGTAAGGATTTGCTGAAGTTTGTGTTTGCTTTCAGTATCTACTACCTGTGATTTAAAAATGTGCAATATTTCATCAGAGGTTAATTCAAGTGCATTGATCTTAAAGCGTTCTTCAATATAAAGACGAATGGTATCAGTGATTGCTGAATAGTATTCCTTTGTCCGGTTCTCTTTCCAGATTGCTTCTGCTTTAATTTTTTCAAGAGCATCAAACGCCGTAACGTGAGGTGGAATTTTAGGAGTGGTATCTTCGACGACCACTATTGGTTTATTTTTATTTAATCTTCTGATGACTAAAATTAAAATAATAACAGCAGCTAAAATGGCAAGTCCCCAATAGGCGTATGGTAGATACCATTTCCAATCAAAGGGTTCATCAAAAGGTGGTTTAATGTCTTTTATTTTTATTAAAGCCGTATCGGTTGGTAAGGTGTTTACTGTAAATAATAAAGGCTCAGTAACCAAAGGGTGTGCGGTATCTTTATTTACAATAAATTTAAAAGGAGGAATGGCGTAGTAGCCCGAATCAAAAGAGGTAATGGTAAGTTGAATATGCTGTTGAATGATGCCCGGTTGAGATTTATCGGGGATAGTTGTATCAATTTTAGTAACGTTAACTACTTCAATTTCCTTTTTAAGAGTGTCTTCTATCAGCGGCCAAACAATATCCAGGTTTTTATGAGCATTGGCATCATAGCGTAAATAAATATCCAGTTTGGTTTGTTCGCCAATTCTAATACTGTTCGAATCTAAAACGGCATGTACCTCTACCTGTGCGTTTATTGACAATCCTGCAAAAATTGCAAAAAGAAGAAATATGTATTTTTTTAGTTTCATAGTTTTAGTAAGCATTTCGTCCTGCTTCTCTTTAGTCCCTTCTGTCTCTTTAGTCTTTCCTATCTTTTCTTAAATAGATTCATTAATGGTTTAATATATCCTTCGTGTGTGTTAATGGTAGCGAAATCAACACCACTTTTATTAAAGGTGTCTTTCAATTCAGCTTCAAATTTCAAATGGTTAATTTCAAATTGCTTTCTAAATGCTTTGTCGCTGGTATCTACCCACATTAATTTCCCCGTTTCATTGTCTTTTAACTTAATCAGGCCAACATCGGGTAATTTATTTTCATGAAGATCGATCACTCTTAACGCCACCACATCATGTTTTCTGTTGGCAATTTTCATAGCGTCCGAAAATTTATTGGTATCATAAAAATCAGAAATGATAAAACTGATACTTTTCTTTTTAATGATATTAGAGAGGTATTTTAAGGCCAGTTCTATATTTGTACCTGTTTGCTGAGGTTCCAGGTTTACAAGCTCGCGAATAATTCTTAAAATATGGGATTTCCCTTTTTTAGGTGGGATAAATTTTTCAATTTTATCACTAAAGAAAATAACGCCGATCTTATCATTATTTTGTGAAGCCGAAAAAGCAATTACAGCGCATAGCTCAGTAATCAAATCTTTTTTAAATTGTTTGTGCGTACCAAATTTTCCACTGGCACTTACGTCCACAAGGATCATGACGCTTAATTCACGTTCTTCTTCAAATACTTTTACGTAAGGAGTTCTTAAACGTGCGGTCACATTCCAGTCAATGGTTCTAACATCGTCGCCGGGAGTGTATTCCCTTACTTCGCTAAATGCCATACCACGTCCTTTAAAAGCCGAATGGTATTCACCGGAAAATATCTGGTTACTTAACCCTTTGGTTTTAATTTCTATTTTCCTTACTTTTTTAAGTAATTCTGCGGTTTCCATATTTTATTTAAAAGGTATGATTTTAGATTTAAGATTTGAAGTGTTCACTTCTAAAATCTTATTTCTCATTTCTAAAATCTCTATGGAACTTCAACTACGTTTAATAACTCATTAATGATATATTCAGTCGTAATGTTTTCCGCTTCGGCTTCGTAGGTTAAACCAATTCTGTGGCGCATTACATCCAGGCACACGGCACGTACATCCTCAGGAATAACGTAGCCTCTGCGTTTAATAAATGCATAAGCTTTAGCTGCCAATGCCAGATTGATACTGGCACGTGGCGAACCTCCATAAGAAATTAAGGGAGCAAATTTATCTAAACGGTATTCTTTAGGGAAACGGGTTGCAAAAACGATATCTACAATGTAACGTTCAATTTTCTCGTCCATGTAAACATCTTTCACCACTTCACGCGCTCTTAATACATCTTCCGGTTTTAAAATAATGCTGGGTTTGGCCATACCTGCTTTGGAAATATTTGAGGCAATAATTTTGCGTTCTTCTTCTTTGTTAGGGTAGGTAATAACCACTTTTAGCATGAAACGATCCATTTGGGCTTCAGGTAAAGGGTAGGTACCTTCCTGATCGATAGGGTTTTGAGTAGCCAGTACTAAAAAGGGATTTGGAAGCTTAAAGGTTTCTTCACCAATAGTAACTTGTTTTTCCTGCATGGCTTCCAGTAAGGCTGATTGTACCTTGGCCGGAGCACGGTTGATCTCATCCGCTAAAACGAAATTGGCAAAAATAGGTCCTTTTCTGATAGAGAATTGTTCCTGTTTTTGATTATAGATCATGGTTCCGATTAAATCGGCCGGTAAAAGATCGGGTGTAAACTGAATACGGCTGAACTGAGCATCGATACATTTTGCCAGAGTATTAATAGCCAATGTCTTTGCCAGGCCGGGTACTCCTTCTAAAAGAATGTGTCCGTTGCTAAGTAAACCAATCAGCAAACGTTCCACCATGTGGCTTTGTCCAACAATTACTTTATCCATTTCAATGGATAGCAAATCTACGAATGCACTTTCCTTTTGAATTTTTTCATTCAATTCTTTAATGTCTATTACCATAAGTCTTTTTTATACAAGCTGCACAAAATTAGCATTGACAAGGGTTGTAGCTATTTTACGCTTGTTAAAATTTGTTAACTTTTTAGCGTGTTTAACTATTTTTCTGTTCTGAGCGGTTTTAACACTTATTGTCGAAAACGCTCCAGTTGTGTGAAACTATCCGCCACTTGTGAATCGTCTCTGATAGGAGCCATTTTATTGAGATACCTTTAAATAAATTAAACCAATTTTTTATGAAAACACTACTATTTGCTTTTTTTGGTATTGCTCAGCTTTTAATCAAAGCGCAGAACGGCTTTACAACATATACTTCAAGTATGCATGTTTCGGGGCCAGTAATAAGAACCACGTCCATGTTGGTTGATAACTCAGGTAATAAGTGGATAGGCTTAAATATACCGGCTTCAACGAATGTGGCGCTTGCCAAATACGATAACACTAACTGGACCTATTATAGTACATCATCTACTCCGGCAATGCCGTCGAACAATGTAACGGCTCTAGCAAAAGACAATTCTGGAAATATTTGGATAGGGACAAATGTAGGTCTTGTTAAATTTACGGGAACAAATTTTGTAACGTTTGATGTAACCGACGGCTTACCCAGTAACACAGTTACCTGTATTGAAACAGTAGGTTCTATGGTTTATATAGGAACCGCATCAGGCTTATCGCGCTTCGATGGTTTAAATTTCACTAATTATAATATGGCAAACGGCAAATTGCCGAGTGATCTTATAACTTCCGTTAAAGCAGAAAATGCCAACCTAATTTGGCTTGGCGGTAACAGCAGGCTTGTAAAGTTTAATATTAACAGTGCTTTCACAGTTACTTCTTATAATGATAATCCTATTGCTCCCGCTGTAGGGAAAATTAACTGTATTTATATTGATGCTCAAAATAAGAAGTGGCTTGGTACTACCACAGTTGGTGTGTTAATTTATTCGGGCTTAGCCTTTGTAAACGCGGGAGATGTATACCCAATGTTTGGAGGAGGGGTTTCAAATGCAGTGTATGATATTTGCGAAGGTTTGAACAACGGCGTTGCTACTAAAATGATAAAAAATGCATTGGGAATAACAAGTGTGGGAATAATTGAGTTGGCGCCGAATAATAAAGTGTACCAGTATTTTTACCCGTCTTCAAATATTTTGGGCGACTATATTGAAAAAGACGGTTTAAACCTTGCTGTCACACAGGTTCAAACCACTATGCCAACTTTAATGTTTTACGAATTCGATAAAACAAATTATGCTCCGCAGCTTGGTGATGTTAACAACAATAACTTTAAAACATTGGATATTAATAATGTAAATGCAGGCATTGCTAACCGTGGAGATATGCATTGGGATATAGGCGGTTATTCAGGGTACCAGATTGCGGCAGGTATTTACAATAATGTTGAAAGGTATGAAGTGCCTAAAGGAAGCGGCAGACATTCTAATTTGACTTCTGCTTTATGGATCGGTGGTTTAGATAATGCAAATCAATTACACGGCGCAGCTCAAACCTATCGTCAAACAGGTAACGATTTTTGGCCGGGTCCTTTAGATACGATATCCGGAGGTACAACATCGGCAGTAGCAATAAATTATGATAAAATCTGGAAAGTGAACTATACTGATATTAATGATTTTATTACCAATTTCAACAGCGGAAATGTGCAAAACAATACTTATACACCAGGCGAGGATCTTGTAACATGGCCAGCAAAAGGCACCGGCAATTACAGCCGTAATTTAGCACCATTTGTAGATGTGAACGGTAACGGTATTTACGATCCGCTTACGGGTGGCGATTACCCTAAAATAAAGGGGGACGAGGCATTGTATTATATTTTTAACGATAACATGACACATTCAAACTCAAGTTGTAATGCCATGGGTATTGAAGTGCAGGCCATGGCTTATGCCTATGGTTGCCCTGGTGTTTTAAACGGAAAGCCGGAATTAAGTTATACTACTTTTTATGATTATAAGATTATTAACCGCTCAGCCGATAATTACCACAATGTGTATGTGGGTATGTGGAGCGAGGTAGATATTGGATATTATGACGATGATTATATCGGCTGCAATGTATCCGGTAATTATGGTTATGGCTACAACGCCGATAATAACGATCAATCATCAGGGGCGTTTATCGGTTATGCTAATTACCCTCCCGCACAGGGCTTTGCCATTGTAAAAGGACCTTTGGCTGTGAGTGCGGATGGTATGGATAATGATAACGATGGAATAATTGATGAGGTCGGTGAAGAATGCAAGCTTAATAAATTTACGGTTTTCAGTAATAATTATGCAGGAACGCTACCCCCTACAACCGACCCGCAAACCTGTACGGAATATCAGGGTTATCTTACCGGAAAATGGAGAGACGGGACTAATTTTACCTGTGGAGGAAATGCTTATGGCGGAACTGTAACGACTAATTGGGTTTACCCCGGCGATCCCGTCAACTCGACCAGCACTGATCCTGCCAATACTTGCGGATATTGGACAGAAATTTCGGCAGGAAATACTCCTAATGATAGAAGGCTGATTTTAGGCAGCGGCCCTTTTAATATAAATGCCGGCCAAATGCAGGAAGTAGAATATGCCTTTGTCACTTCTTTCGATAGTTCTTCTACGACAAACGGGAATATACTTTCTGTAGGCAAATTAAAAAATGATATTGCACGGATTAATGAATTTTATAATCACCCAGGTAAACAGCAATGTTCTTTTGACGTTGGTATAAAACAAACGGCGAAACCTGATATTTTTTTAGTGTATCCAAACCCGGCTAAGTCGGTTATTACGGTAAAATCAAGTCGGGAGGGAGATGGTAAAACAGACTATGAAGTAGTGGATATTTTAGGTGAATTGATTTTAAAAAATGAGAGTAACGAAACTAATTTTACGGTTAATATCTCAGATTTAACATCTGGAATTTATTTTTTACGGTTAAAAGTCAATAACAGTTTTATTGTAAAGAAATTCGTAAAAGAATAGATGGTGTGGTTTGTGTTTTGACCCGTATAAACAGAGAACTCTGTTTATACGGGTTTTTTATGCAATTAGGTCATTTAAACCCCTTTTTCTATCTTTGTATAATAATATATGATTATGATCGCAGAAACACACCTATCAGCTAAAAGCCAACAATTAATTGATCTTGAAGCCAAACACGGAGCTCATAATTACCATCCCTTACCGGTAGTTTTAGAACGTGGAGCAGGTGTGCATGTATGGGATGTGGATGGAAAACAATACTACGATTTTTTATCGGCTTATAGTGCGGTGAATCAAGGACATTGCCATCCTAAAATTACTCAAACTTTAATTGAGCAATCGCAAAAATTAGCGTTAACCTCCCGCGCATTTCATAATAATGTATTGGGTGAATACGAAAAATTTATGACCGATTTATTTGGTTTTGATAAAGTATTACCCATGAACACAGGTGCCGAAGCCGTTGAAACAGCTATGAAACTGGCACGTAAGTGGGGTTATGAGAAAAAAGGCGTTGCCGAAAATACAGCTAAAATTATTGTATGCGCCGGTAATTTTCATGGAAGAACTATTTCTATTGTTTCTGCAAGTACAGATCCTGATGCACGTAAAAACTTCGGACCTTATACTCCCGGTTTTATAACCATTCCTTACAATAATAGTACTGCATTGGCTGAAGCTTTAAAAGACACGACAGTAGTTGGGTTTTTGGTAGAACCTATACAGGGCGAAGCCGGTGTAATGGTACCGGACGCAGGGTATTTAAAAACCTGTTTTGAAATGTGTAAAGCAGCCAATGTGTTGTTTATTGCCGATGAAATACAAACAGGTATTGCCCGCACCGGAAAAATGCTTGCCTGCGATCATGAATCGGTAAAGCCCGATATGTTGATTTTAGGAAAAGCATTAAGCGGTGGAATGTATCCTGTTTCTGCTGTTTTAGCGAATGATGAGGTAATGATGTGTATTAAAGCGGGGCAGCATGGTTCAACCTATGGTGGCAATCCGTTAGGATGTAAAATTGCTATTACGGCTATGAATGTGGTAGTGGATGAAAAACTGGCAGAGAATGCCGAAGTTTTAGGAGAACTTTTAAGAACCGAATTAAAAAAAATAACATCTCACAGGCTTACAACCGTAAGAGGAAAAGGGTTATTGAACGCCATCATTATTAAAGAACATGAAGGGGTTACGGCCTGGGAAGTATGTTTGAAATTAGCAGAAAATGGTTTGTTGGCTAAGCCCACACATGGCGATATTATTCGTTTTGCACCACCATTGGTGATTACGAAGGCACAAATTATAGAATGTGCTTCTATTATCAAAACAACGTTGGAATCGTTTGATTAATTCAATAACGTATCTCCTTTTTTGTATTAAGTAACCTTCAAATTTCGCTTCTCCAATTTTGAGAGGAATTTCATTAGTTTGAAGTTTTCGGGTAATCCAACACCGGCATTTTACCTTCAAAAATAGCCGCATAAAATTTTTGTAGAAAGGGTTTTTGAGCAAGCAATGGCCTTATAAGGTAATAATTATGTTCTTTATGCAACACCTTTGAGAAATTGACATAATGAACATTTGTACAAAGAGGCTTTTTTATTTTCTCACCAAGCTGGTGCCTTAAGAAAATAATTTTTGCACCATTTAAATTTCTATCCCTTTTATTAATAGTTACAAAAATAGTTGACGGAAAGGTTAATTTACTTAGCCATTCCGCGTGTTTTTTCTGGGGGACGCAAGCCGCATTCAACAGTACATTGTCTATGGTATGTGGTTGAATAGTTTTAAATAAATTTTCTTTTAAATCATGCATTAAAATCAGGTTTCCCATACTATGAAAAAACAATGTGGTGATTTTAAATTTTGAAACGTGCTTGTTTTTATAGCCCTGAAATTCTTCTAAAAAGGCTGCATAAGGCTTTGCTACCTGAGCAGAAACCCGGTAAGTGGTTTTAATATTTTTCCCTGCTTTCATGTAAGGCCTTAGCGTTGGCCAATCGAAAAATAATTCATCAATGGCGTAAACCCGCATTAAATTAGTAGCCCTGTCAATACCCGAAGGAAATGTTTTTCCAAGGCCTTCTGTAAACACCACAAAATTTTTAAAGCTTTCTTTCAGATCTAATAATTTTTCAAGAGTGGGGTAGGGAACAACTGTCCAGTTATTGCCTTTAAAATAAACGGCAAAATAGTTTAAGGTTCCTGTTGTATCGTAATCATAATCTACAAACTCCTTTTTAGTACTGTCGTAATTTCTCGTAGATACTACAAACAGGCAGGTGTCTTCATTTGTAAACCGGTAATTTTTATTTAAGACCGTATTATCCCAATTACAATAGGAATAAGGAAGCGCGGTCCTTTTTGAATGTTGAGCAAATCCTAATTGATAAATACACAACAGTAAGAGAAGGCAATTTTTTTTCATACGTGTTTTTGTTATTTAATTAGGATACTATTAATAAAGAGTAAAAATTATATTTTAATTGTATATAAAAAAATGTTTACATTAGTTTAACAATTTTATAGTCTTCTATGTCAAACGATTTCAACGAACAAACAGCCTCCATCGGGAATTTCATTAAATGTAAGGATTGTGGCGCAAATCTTAAATATTTACCGGGAACTCCTTTTTTGAACTGTGAATATTGTGGTGCTAAAAATGAAATAGAATCAGAGACTGTAACAGAAATTACAGAAAATGATTTTGAAAGCTTCCTGAATGAAAAAGAACATTTGGAAGATAAGCAGGAGATTCATACCGTGAAATGCACAAATTGTGCGGCTTCTACCACTTTGCAGCCAAATATTACCTCCAGTAACTGCCCGTATTGTGATACACCTCTTGTAGTAACCAATGCTACCACTTCTTCTATTATTAAACCTACCTATATTTTACCATTTAAAATAGATAGGAAAGCAGCGACCCAGGAATTTGTAAAATGGGTAGGTAGTTTATGGTTTGCTCCCAATAAATTAAAGGATTACGCCCAACATTCTGCCGAAAAACTGAATGGAATTTATATGCCTTACTGGACGTACGACACCAATACCGTTTCGGACTATACAGGGATGAGAGGCGTTCATTATTATGTTACAGAAACATACAGAGACAGTGAAGGCAAAACACAAACCCGCCAGGTTCAGCGTACCAATTGGTATCCGGCAAGTGGTACTGTACATAATGAGTTTGATGATGTGTTGGTGGTTTCCTCCAGGTCGTTACCCGAAAAACTGGCAAACGAATTGGAGCCATGGGACCTGCCGGCATTAGTGGCTTATAATGATAAATATTTAAGTGGGTTCATTACAGAAAGTTACCAGGTTGATTTGAAAGCAGGATTTGAAAAAGCAAAGGAACGGATAGCGCCGGTGATAAGATCAACAGTAAATGGGGATATTGGGGGAGATGTTCAGCAAATTACCTCTATTAATTCTACTTATAACGATATTAGCTTTAAGCATATTTTATTACCCCTGTGGCTGAGTTCCTATAAGTATAATGACAAGGTTTACCGGTTTTTAATAAACGCACGTACCGGTGAAGTACAGGGAGAAAGGCCTTATTCAGCCATTAAGATCGCTTTACTGGTAATTAGTGTGTTAGTGGTGGTAGGAACGATTATTTATTTTGCGAGTCAAAAAAAATAGATCTTCCGGGGTATTAAGCCTTCTTCACTTTAGTAGGTTTTATTCCTAGTTTCCTCATATTTCGGCGGGTTTGTCTTTTATGATCCCGTTTCATTCTTCCTACGTTTTTCTTTTCCTCTTGTGCTTCGATGGAGCTGGGTTTATCCTTGTTCTTTTTTTCGAGGTAAGGATTAAAGGCTTCCCTGTTTTTACGACGGTGCTTGGATTTATGCCACATCTTTTTTCGCTCTTTACTTTCACTAAACTGGGCTTTTACAGGTAGTGAACAAACAAAGAGGATAATTAATACAGAAGCAAGCTTTTTAATCATACAACAAATAACGGATTTATATTAAAAAGACACATATGATAAACGGAAATTTACTAACAGGTTTTTTGTGAAATATCAGTTTTGTAGTCTGTTTCATTTACCTTAAATTTGTTTGAATTAGAAAATATATATGGTTATTAAAGATTGGACAAAACAAGAAATTCTGGATGTGTATAACACACCATTAATGGAATTAATATATAAAGCTTCAGAAGTACATAAACAACATCATACCGTTGGTGAAGTTCAGGTAAGTTCGCTCTTATCAATTAAAACAGGCGGTTGTCCTGAAGATTGTGCTTATTGCCCGCAGGCAGCCCGTTATCATACAGAAGTAAAAGTTCATAAATTAATGAGCGTACCGGAAGTAAATGAAGCAGCTGATAATGCAAAAGCAGGTGGCGCAAGCCGTATGTGTTTAGGAGCGGCATGGCGTGAAGTACGTGATAACAGAGACTTTGATACGGTACTGGATATGGTAAAAACCATTAACAGCAAAGGAATGGAAGTGTGTGCTACTTTAGGGATGGTTACCGAAGAACAAGCCCGTAAACTGGCTGATGCAGGTTTATATGCTTACAATCACAACATTGATACCAGCGAAGAAAATTATAATAATATTATTTCTACACGTAATTATGATGATCGTTTAAATACCATTAATAATGTCCGTAAGGCAGGTTTAACGGTATGTTCAGGTGGAATCATTGGTATGGGAGAAAAAGCAGAAGACAGAGTAGGGATGTTACATACGTTAAGTATTCTTCGTCCTCAACCGGAATCTGTTCCTATTAATGCATTGGTTGCGGTAGAAGGAACACCGATGGAAGATCAGCCTCCTGTTCCTATCTGGGATATGGTTCGTATGATTGCTACAACCCGTATTGTGTTGCCAAGAACGGCGGTACGTTTATCGGCAGGCCGTTTGAGCATGAGTATGGAAGGACAAGCCTTATGTTTTATGGCAGGTGCTAATTCTATTTTTGCCGGTGAAAAATTATTAACGACTCCTAATCCTTTGTATAACCAGGATATGGAAATGTTTACTATTTTAGGATTAACGACTAAAAAAGCGTTTACTGATAAGTTAAAAGAAGAATTAGTTTAATACTATTTAACAGCACGTTGGGGAGTTATCCTTTAATTTTACTGATACAAAAATCATTAACATGAAAAAAATAGTATTAGGAGTGTTTGTCGCATTAAGCTCTTTGGCCTTTGCTCAATCCACTGAAATTTCAGGTAAATACGATAAGATCGGTAAATTTAGTCATGGATTGGCTACGGTGCATAAAGGTGGTTTAGTTGGTGTAATCAATACAGAAGGCAAGGAAATTATTAAACCGGAATACCAACGTATTTCTCCTTTTGGCAGAGACGGTGTGGCTTACACCCGCAAAAAGGACATGGTTGGTTTAATTGATAATACCGGGAAAGTGATTGTTGAAAATCAGTATGATTTTATCGGACATTTTAAAGGAAATAATGCCGTTGTGAGAAAAGGAAACTTATGTGGCGTTATTACCAAGCAGGGGAAATTGATCGTGGATATCAAATATGATAAGTTACAGTGTGAAGATAATAATGTGATTAAGGCCATTAATCCGGATGGATCGCAAGTGCTGATCAAACCAAATAATTAATTTAAAAAAAGTATGTTTCCTCAATCCCTTGATTTGTTGCTTAAACACCGCAAGGAAAAAGGCTCATTCCGTTCGCTTAAAACAAATTATCCGGAGATTGATTTTTCCAGTAACGATTACTTAGGGTTTTCGTCGCAGGGAATATTATCCGCAGAAATAGAAACACTCCAATCTTCCAAAAAGACAGGTTCTACGGGTTCCCGCCTCATCAGCGGGAATTCTGTTTTATATGAAGAACTCGAAAAAGAAATTGCCACGTTCCATCATGCGGAGGCAGCCTTATTATTTAATTCGGGATACGACGCTAATTTAGGGTTGCTATCATGCGTGCCTCAAAAAGGAGATCTGATATTAAGCGACGAATTGATCCATGCCTCTTTGATTGATGGTATCAGATTAAACCATGCTACCGGTTATAAATTCAGGCACAATGATCTTGATTCGTTAACGGAATTAGTAGAAAGACATAGAAGTGCTCATAAGGAAATTTATGTGATAGTGGAAAGTGTGTATTCGATGGATGGCGATTGCGCTCCACTAAAGGAATACATAACGCTTTGCGAAAAATACCAACTTCATTTAATTGTGGATGAAGCCCATGCTATTGCTGTATTCGGGAATAAAGGCAGAGGTTTATGTGAAGAGCTGGGAGTAGAAGAAAAATGCTTTGCCCGCATTTATACTTACGGGAAAGCCATGGGCTGCCATGGTGCGGTAGTTGTTGGAAATGAAGCGTTAAGACATTACCTGATCAATTTTGCGCGTTCTTTTATTTATACAACGGGTATGCCCGAACATAGTTTACTGGCTATTAAAGCGGCTTACAACTTATTACATAAAACAACTGAAACAGAAAAACTAAAAACAACTATTCATTATTTCAATCAGCTTGTAGAAGGTTCCCCTTCATTTATAAAAAGTACGGGTTCCATTCATTGTAAATTAGTTCCCGGAAACGACATTGTGCAGGCTTTGGAAGAAACCTGTTGGAAAAATAACCTATTCGTAAAATCGATCAAAAGCCCTACGGTAAAGGAACACCAGGAACGCGTGCGTATTTGTTTACATGCCTTTAATACAAAGCAGGAAATAGAAACATTAGTGAAACTGATCGGCCATTAATATCCGTTATTCACCTTGTTTTTCTTTACGATAGAAACGCTTGGAGGATCGCCTTCGTAGTAGATTTTGTAAACGCCCTTAAATCCCCATCGCCATTTTGAGATCATGTGCATCATTCACTTCTTCGCTAAGCAGTGTAACTGGAATTTTATGTTGTTTCGTAGCTACCACACTGTTGGCAAATGTTTGCTTATCGCATAAATACATTTTTCCGTTGGACGCTAATACACAAATGCTGTAAGTGTCTTTAGGATCGTAGGATAGTGACGAACCGTTATAAATAGTATACACTACATTTTTTGAGTGAGAAACCAGGTAGGTATTATGAGGCGTAATAAAAGAAGCCCCATTATTGGTTATAAACACAGGATGCATACTTTCGCCTTTAGGCATAGAGCTTGGGCAATCGGAATTACAGATCCCGAAATTACTGATATTAAATATACGGGTTACAGCTTGCTCTTTACTTAAGGTAGAAAATTCATCTGCCAGTTCCTGCTCCTGTTGTTGCCTCATACGTACACGTTCTTTCACCATGTCCTCATTATACTTTTTCAGTTCGGCAGTGTAAGCAGTTTGTTTGGCTTCAAACTCTTCTTTCAGCTTTTTCTCAGTGGCTTCACGTTTGGCAACAGTGGCTTTATAGTCTGCAAATTTTGCTTCGTATGATTTTAAAGCTTTATCATAATCTGCACCGGTTAATGCAGGGTATACGATTAGCTTTTCAACGCGCGCTCTTAAGGTTAAGGTTAGTAAATAGTTTTTTCCTTTTTGTGGACCCTCAGAAACATTAGCGCTCGACCAGGTAATGTCTGCAATTTTAGAGTCATAGTTTTTATTTTCAGAACCAACCTCAAACACCGCATTTTTAAAGGCTTCCAGCTCAGGGAACTCTTTATAATTTACGTCCAGTTGAAACTGAGGTCTTCCGGCGATAGCCTTATTAGGGATGGAAGGTTGAGTCGTTTTAGGTAATTGATTTATTTTTTTCTCATAAACTGTTTTTTCGGTTTCAATTTTTGGAGGAATGGCATCGATTTGTTTTTGTAATGCCATCATTTTTGGCGAGTCCAAATTGTGTTCCGGTTCCTTCGCTATTTTCTCTCCCTCTTGTTTTTTCAACCCTTTTAAGGAATTATCTCTTCCTGTATATACCCAGTTTCTGCCAATGGTATCCAACACATACATATTATATTTATCTGCAGGTTGCGAGGAGGCAAATTCAACCGTAATGGTTTTGTTTGGTTTGATGAAAACAGGTTCGTTATTCTGATAACCTCTGATATCAAGCATGCCGGCACTTTCTAAATGTGTTTTTATTCCGGCGCTATCATACTGCATTGGAATTCCACTGGCAATAATGTCTGCCTGGTTATGAAATTCGCGGTACCTGATTTCCACGTCACCAACGATGTCCTGCCCTTGTTTGTTAACAAAGGCTTTTTTAGGGATGATAATTTTTGATTTGGAGAGTTTATGTGTGATGTTTGCACCTTGTTCCGCTTTTACATGATAGGAAGTGTAGGGAACATTTAGTTTGGAGATGGGTGGTGCGATAAAAGCCTTATTTGACTTAGTTTGTGAGGTAGAGGAGCCGTTTTGAATAGTAGTTATTTTATCATTTGAGGTTTCTTTTGGTGGATTTTTTTTGAATACGGAAAAATAGGTAACGGTACAAATAACAGCTACTCCTGCGATAATGGAGGAATAGGTTACTTTTTTATTCTTTAAAAAGCTAACATCCTGCCGGGCCTTCCGGATGCTTTGCTGTTTAAATTTTTTTACCAATTCTCCAAAATCCTTATTTGAATTAATTTCTTCATCGTTAATTGGGGGCCTGTTGAGGTTAAATTTAGGTTCCATTATATCTTATTTAGATTTTTTTGTCAATGTTTTTTTTACCCTTTCTAATATTCTGTATAGCCTTACTTTAGCGTTAGTTTCTGTTATGTTCAGGATCTCTGCAATTTCTTTGAACGGACGTTTTTCAAAAAAGCGCATTTCTATTAATTGGAGATCATCTTCCGGCAATTCTTTTATAACGGTCATTAAAATACTTTTGTATTGTTCCATGTATTCTTCTTCCACTTCTTCGCAAATATGTCTTAAGTCGCTGATATCTGCATTAACGGTTTTCAGATTTTTTTTGGTTCTGAACAATTGCATCACTTCGCTGTGAGCAATGCGGTATAACCAGCTTGCAAAGGGCACACCTTTATATTCGTATTTCTCAATATTAGTTAAGGCTTTTAAAAATACCTGCGCTGTTAAATCGAAAGCGGTGTCTTTGCAGTCCATCCGTTGATACACATATCCGAAAATTTGTTTGTAATATTTATCATACAAAGGCCCAAAGTGTTCTGGGTTTAGTTTCGCAGCCTCAATAATCAGTTGTTCGGAGTGCAACTGTTCGGCGGTATGATGGTATCGCGGTGAAAATTCCATAATATAAGCTGCGTTTAAAAGCATTATGGGTTTATAATGCCAAATCGGTTAAATAGTTACAGTGAAAAGTGAAATAAAGTTACCTCTCCTGTTAAGTACCTGATCCTCAGATTGGAAATTTTCCATATCAATGAGTGAAATTTAAGTTTAAAATGGTGAAATGTATTTTTGAATGAGTGAATGAATTTTATTCTGAGTGAAATGAACTCTGATTTAGTAAAATTGCCTTCCTTTTTTAGAATTACGATAATGGAGCCATCTAATCTGATTTTAGATGAAAGTTCAGTATTATCTTTTTGTATTATTTCTGTAAATATGGTAAAATGAACTGATTAATTGTTAATTAATGAAGATAAAACTCATTTATTTACATAACTGCAAAAAATCTACAAAATAAAATTAGCCTAAATATTTACTATTGTTATCATATTAAAAAACCCACATTAATGAGAGTAATTTTACGATTTAAATTTTCACTTTTTGTTATTTTGCTTTTATCACAGAAAGTGTATTCACAGGGCGGAGATAATGCCGCTGCTGCTGCTGCAAGTCCAATAACCCTTCCTTTTTCAACCACAGGTACTACATGCGGGCATGTGGATAATTATAACTTTCCGGGCTTTTGTACCTGTACAGGTGGTGCCGATTGGCTCTACTATTTTTGTGCCCCTACAACCGGTACAATCGATATTATTTTATCCAATGCTTATGAGGTTGCTCCGGCGGTTATTGTATACAATGGAGTACCAAATGCAAGTGGTTCTACCTATGTAGCATCCTCCATTACCGGAAGTAATATTAATAGTTTAGTTACACTTACGGTTACTGCCGGGAGTTGCTTTTATGTGATGATCGATAATGATCCTTCTCTGATGTTACCTTCTATTTCCTGTTTCAATTATAGTTTGGCTATACAATATCATACTGTGCCTCCCCCTGCACCTCTACAACCGGCATGTACCAATATGGGATACGATGCCGGAAATTTAACCGGTTGGGTTGGTACTACAGGTGTTGTAACTACCGGGACTGTTGGAGCTACTACTCCGCAATACAACCCTCTTTTTTATACGGCTACTGCCCAGCAACAATTTGTTACAAGTGGTGCCGGTACTGATCCTTATGGTGGATTTCCTATTGTGAATCCGGCAGGTGGAACCAATTCATTAAGGCTTGGTGATTTAGGGACTTTTGGAACAACTAACCAATATAACGGAGGAATACCAGGTGCAGGAGGAGCAACCCTGGAACAAAAATTTACGGTAACAGCCTCAAATGCCTTATTTGTTTATTATTATGCGGTTGTTATTCAGGATGCCAATAGTACTGCCACGCCCCATTCGGCTGTAGATCAACCGTTTTTTAAAACAGATATTTATGATTGTACCGGAGCGGCTGTTGCCTGTGGCCAATACCTGGTTGTAGGCGGACCAAATATTCCCGGATTTACGTTATCAGCGCTGGGTGGAAATGTATACTATAAAAACTGGTCGCCTGTTGCGGTGGATCTTACTCCATATATCGGAACCTGTGTTACGGTAAGGTATACTGTTGGAGATTGTACTATAGGTGGGCATTTTGCGTATGCGTATGTGGATGCGAGTTGCGCTCCCCTGGCGATTACCGGGGTAAATATAGTATGTCCTACTAAGTCAACGGTTTTATCTGCCCCTTCAGGGTTGTTTACCTATTCATGGACACCTGGCGGACAAACTACTCAATCGGTTACAGTGTCTCCAACGGTAACCACAACCTACTCCTGTGAGTTAACCTCTTATACGAATTGTAAAACGTACCTGAGTTATTCTGTTTCATTATATCCGCAGGTTATTGCATCTGCTACTTCTCAAACGGTTTGTAATGGTACAGCGGCTTCTATTACGTCTGCTGTAAATAATGCAGGAGGTGCTTATTCATGGAGCCCCGGAGGAGCAGCTACTTCTACTATTTCGGTGTCTCCGGCAACCACAACTTCTTATACCTGTACCTATACGGATTTGAACGGATGCCAGGATACGGCGATGAGCAGGGTGACAGTGAATCCATTACCCGTGATGCCTGTTCCTCCTAATATAACGGTCTGCAACAGTGCTACGGTAGCGGCATCTTCTTTTACAAGTTCGGTAGCTTCAACTACTTATAGCTGGACAAATTCGAATACCTCTATAGGCCTCGCGGCAAGCGGATCAGGAGATACTCCCGGATTTACCGCCGTGAATGCGGGAACCTCTCCTGTTACAGCAATTGTTTCGGTTACGCCTACTGCTAATTCCTGTATAGGGCTACCAATAAGCTATACAATTAGTATTAATCCTATTCCGAATGTAAATGCCATTACCAGTAGCACCTATTGCAGTGGTGCAACAGTGCCAATTATTCCATTTACCGGAAATGTAACGGGTACAACCTTTAACTGGAGCAATACAAATTCCAGTATCGGACTAGGTGTTTCAGGAACAGGTAACATTGCTTCTTTTACTGCCGCCAATATAACAACCGGCCTGCAAGCCGGTGTGGTAACGGTAACACCAACGGCGAACACCTGTATTGGCCTACCTGCAAATTTTACCATTTCAGTTAATCCTATTCCTAATGTGAATGCGATTACCAGTACTACCTATTGTAGTGGCGCAGCAGCACCGGCAATACCGTTTACTGGAAATGTAACGGGTACTATGTTTAACTGGAGCAATACCAATTCTACGATAGGATTAGGAGCTTCCGGAACAGGATCTGTTTCAGCTTTTACAGCAACAAATACAACTGCCGCTATACAAGCCGGCGTAGTAACCGTAACGCCTTCTGCGAGTTCATGTACAGGTACGCCGGTAAGTTTTACCATTTCAGTTAATCCAATTCCAACCGTTAATGCTGTAACCAGTGCAACGTATTGTAGCGGTGTTACGGTGCCGGCAACGAATTTTACAGGAAGCGTAGCAGGTACAACCTTTAACTGGAGCAATACAAATTCTACGATAGGGTTGAGTACTTCCGGAATGGGAAACATTCCTTCTTTTACATCCACCAATACAACGGTGGTTTTACAGGCGGGTGTGGTAACTGTAACGCCAACAGCTAATTCATGCACAGGCACACCAATTAATTTTACCATTTCCATAAACCCAATGCCACTCGCGCCAACGGTAGCGAATGTTACGATATGTCCCGGATCTTCGGCAACCCTCACGGCTACTGCTCCGGGAGGTACTTATACCTGGTATGATGTTGCGTCTGCTGCCGGGAATTTATTAGCGACGGGTTCAACTTATACTGTTGCGGGATTAACGATGACTACTACTTATTATGTAAAAACAACGAATGCGTTTGGATGTGTGAGTCCGTTTTCGCCTGCTATTGTTAACGTACTCAATTTTTTACCGGTTAGTGCATCTTCTAACCAAACCATATGCGTAGGTACAACTGCTACATTGAGTGTTACTCCAAACGGCGCAGGCTATACCTATTCATGGGATGCTCCTGGTACGCCCGCATTTTCTACGGTGCTGAGTCCAACGGTGAGTCCTGTTGCTACAACAGTTTATAGTGTTATGGTGACGAGTCCGAATGGTTGTTCAGGAACTGCTCAAACATCGGTGTTTGTTAATCCTTTACCAATTGCTACTACCGGGCCTGCTATCGTATTTTGCAGTGGACAATCGGGTTCGATAGGATCTGCCTCTACAGCGGGATACAGTTATTCCTGGCTACCGGCCACGGGATTGAGTAGTTCTACCATTTCCAATCCAATTGTTACGTTACAAAATGCAGGAGCTACTGCAGCTATCAGTAATTATACCTTAAACGTAGTGCTTAATGGCTGTAATGCTACCAATACCGTGCAGGTAACGGTAAATCCTTTACCGGTATCCAATGCCGGAAATTCTATTATACTTTGTGCCGGACAAACAGGAGTGATAGGTGGAGCAAATACAAATGGATATACTTATTCATGGTCACCTATTGCGAATCTAAGCAATTCAACCTTATCAAATCCTACTGTAACCGGGGTAAACAGCGGGGCAACGCCAATGGTGGTTGTATATACGGTTACTACAGGAATTTCTGCAACAAGCTGTTCTTCTACAGGACAGGTAACGGTTACCGTATTACCTTTACCAACTGTTAATGCAGGTTCTGTTCCGGCATTGTGTGAGGGGACTAATAGCATTACTTTAAATGGCATTGTTGGCGGATCCTCTAATTCCGGCACATGGAGCGGTGGTGGAGGTACGTTTAGTCCTTCTAATTCCACTTTGAATGCGGCATACAATCCTACGGCCTCAGAATACACCAATGGTTCTGTAACACTTACTTTAACGGCTATCGCAACAGCTCCCTGCCAGAATGTGACTTCTGCAGTTACGATTACATTTTATAAAAAACCGGTTATCGCCTTTATAGTGGATAATCCTAAAGGATGTCCTATACATTGCGTTAATTTCACGGATAAATCAACGGTTACAAATCCGGATGTGATTCAAAACTGGGCCTGGGATTTTGGTGACGGTACTTCCGGCGGATTGCAAAACCCTTCGCATTGTTATACGAATGCGGGAATGTACAGTGTAACATTAACTGCTACTACCAATCATTTATGTACGGCCTCTTTAAGCATTCCGCAAATGATAGAGGTGTATCCGATGCCTATTGCTTCGTTTATTCCTACTCCTTTAAAAGCGGGGATTTTGGATCCTAATATTACTTTCCAAAATACTTCGCAGGGAGGGTCAACGTATTACTGGAATTTTGGAGATCAATATTCTTCTGCGGCAGGTAATACTTCTATTCTTACAAATCCTTCGCATGCTTATACTAATTCAGGGATGTATTCCGTTAATTTAGTGGTAACCTCTATTCATGGATGTATCGACAGAACCAGTATAAATGTTGAAGTAGAACCGGAGTTTACGTTTTATATTCCTAACACTTTTACTCCGGCAAATAGCGATGGTATCAATGATTTTTTTACGGGAATGGGTATTGGTATTGAGAAATATGAGATGTGGATATTTGACCGATGGGGTGCAAACATTTATTATTCGAATGATATTACCAAAGGATGGAATGGTACAATGAATGGAAAAACAAAGGAAGTACAACAGGATGTATACGTTTGGAAAGTGAAGATCAAGGATGTTTTTGAGAAGAACCACGATTATGTGGGGCATGTTACGTTGTTGAGGTAAACTAAAAGAGAGACTTTTAAAGCCTCTCTTTTAGTTTCATTTATTTTTTAGTTTCAATACTTTTTATTTTATTTCAGCGGTAGCTGTAATTTCGATGGCTGCATTAAAAGGCAGACCCACTACTGAAATGCAAGTACGTGTCGGTAACCTGTTAGTAAAATACGTGATGTATTCTTCGTTTACGGCTTTGTAATCATCCATGGTTTTCAGGTAAATAGTCATAGTAACTAAGTTATCGTACTCACAATTGTGTTGTTTTAATAATGCCTGAAGGTTTTGCATGATCTGTTTTAATTCAGGAATTACGCCACCACTCACCAATTCTCCGTTAGCAGGATTTAAGCCTATTTGTCCGGAAACATACAGTGTTCCATTTGATGCAATTGCAGGGGTATATGGTTTTTTGTTCATGATGTATTTAAGTTTAGAAAGTTAAAAAGTTCAATAGTTAGAATTAATACGGTTCAACGTTTTCGAAAATGTTATTTGATTGTAAGTGATTTTTAAAATAACGTTTTTGCTTTTTCCATAGCAGTATTTAATCCTTCCAGTTTACTTCCTCCTGCTTGCGCGTAGAAAGGTTGTCCGCCACCGCCACCATTGATTTCTTTAGCCAGATCTTTAATGATATTTCCTGCGTTGAGGTTTTTATCTTTCACTAAATTATCATCAATAATAACCGAAATGCTTGGTTTACCATTTACTTCTGCGCCAATAATACATACGCAGTTTTCAACCTGGTTACGGATTTCAAATAAAATGTTTTTTATTTCTTCAGCACTATCAAAGCTAATTTTTTCAATAATTACATTGATACCGTTTTTGTTTTCAACTTTGGTAAGTAAGGTTTGTTTAATGCCCTGAGCTTTTTCTTTTAATAAAAGTTGCAACTGTTTTTGCAGGTCGCTGTTTTCTTCTACTAAATTGCTTAAGCTTTTTATCACATCTTTATTGTTTTTTAATAATGCTTTTACTTCGTTCAAGGTCGCTGTTTGATCATTAAAAAACTCTTCTGCTTTAAGAGCAGTAACTGCTTCAATACGGCGAATACCAGCCGCTACAGCACTTTCTGAAATAACTTTAAAATAACCGATTTGTCCGGTTGCTTTTACATGTGTACCACCGCAAAGTTCAATAGAATAGTTTTTATCGAATTCCACTACACGTACCACATCGCCGTATTTTTCCCCGAATAATGCCATGGCGCCGGTTTTTTTAGCGTCGTCAATAGTCATTTGCTTAATGTTGCTGGAAATGTTTTCGCGGATCTTTGTGTTTACTATTTTTTCGATCTCCTGTAATTCTTCATCTGTTATTTTTGAAAAATGGGAGAAGTCAAAACGTAAGTATTCTTCGTTCACCAAACTTCCTTTTTGTTCAACATGTGTTCCTAAAACCTGGCGTAAAGCAGCGTGTAAAAGGTGTGTGGCACTGTGGTTGTTCTCTGTGAAGCCACGTTTAGCCTTATTTACTTTTACTGTAAAGGTAGCTTCAATATTTTCAGGAAGTTTGTCGCAGAAATGGATGATTACCCCGTTTTCTTTTTTAGTATCGGTAATGTTTGTTTTTTCATTAATGTTTTCAATGGTTCCGCTATCACCAATTTGTCCGCCACTTTCAGCATAAAATGATGTTTTATCCAATACAATTTGAAACTGTTCTTTATTTTTTGCTTTTACTTTTCGGTAACGTACAATATTTCCTTCGCATTCTAATTCCGTGTAGCCAACAAAATCGGTTTCAGGAATAGTGCTGTCGGAGATTTTTCTGTTTTTCTCCACATAGATCCAATCATCTGTATCTACTGATGTTGCAGCACGTGAACGGTTTTTTTGTTCAGTTAAGAGTTTATTAAATTCGTTTTCATCAATGCTTAAGTCATAACCACGGGCAATTAAACTGGTTAAATCCAATGGGAAACCAAAGGTATCGTATAATTCAAATACCACTTTACCATCAATAACTTTGCTCGTGTGAGAGGATGTTAGATCAATACACACCTGATCAATCCGTTTTAAACCAATTTCAAGGGTTTTGTAAAACGAATGTTCTTCTTCTTTAATTACTTTTTCAATTAATATTTTTTGTGTGTTCAATTCCGGAAACTGGTGTCCTAATTGATGTGCCAACGTTGGTACCAAACGGTACATGAAAGGTTCTTTGATATTTAAGGATTGGTAACCGTAACGAATTGCACGACGTAAAATACGACGGATCACATAACCTGCTCCTGTATTACTTGGTAACTGGCCATCTGCAATAGAAAACGAAATGGTACGGATATGATCGGCAATAACGCGCATAGCGATATTGATCATCAATTGTTTTTTATGATTTTGCTCTCCTTCCGGCTTGTAACGGTGCCCGCTTAATTCTTCAATTTTATTTAGCAGTGGTGTAAATACATCGGTATCGTAATTGGATTGTTTCCCTTGTAATACCCGCACTAAACGTTCAAAGCCCATTCCGGTATCCACGTGTTGTTTAGGCAGTTTTTCGAGACTTTTATCAGCCTTACGCATAAACTCCATAAATACATTATTCCAGATCTCAATTACCTGTGGATCATCATTGTTTACCAGGGTAGCCCCTTCAATTTTATTTCTTTCTTCTTCACTTCTTCCATCGTAATGGATCTCAGAGCATGGTCCGCAAGGTCCGGTATCGCCCATTTCCCAGAAGTTATCTTTTTTATTTCCTTTTAAAATACGGTCTTCACTTACATATTGTTTCCATGTATCATACGCTTCCTGATCAAACGGAACATTTTCTTCGGGACTTCCTTCAAACACGGTAACATATAAACGGTCTTTGTCAATTTTATATACTTCGGTGAGTAATTCCCATGCCCAGCCAATCGCTTCTTTTTTAAAGTAATCGCCAAAGCTCCAGTTACCTAGCATTTCAAACATGGTATGGTGATAGGTATCTACCCCAACTTCTTCCAAATCGTTGTGTTTACCACTTACACGCAAACATTTTTGAGTATCGACCACACGCGGAAACTTAATAGGGGCATTTCCTAAAAAGATGTCTTTGAACGGTGCCATCCCGCTATTGTTGAACATCAGCGTTGGATCGCCCTTTACAACCATTGGGGCAGAAGGCACTATTTCGTGACCTTTTGATTTGAAAAAATCTAAAAATGTTTGGCGTACTTTATTTGATTCCATAATGTTTTAAAAAGAAGTAGCGAATATACTAAAATCAACCGCACAGAAAGGGATAAATTATTCACTTTTCGACAAGAATTTTACGATGGGCAGGATGTTTTAGTGTTAAAAATGGGGATAAATGCAATCAATGATTTTGCTATATTTGCGTTGCTTTTTAATGCAGATTCATGTCTAAAGTAAAATATAGATTCAATACCAAATCGTTAACCTACGAGAAAGTTAAAGTAACTTTCAGGCAGCGTTTTTTGCAGGTATTGTCGTACCTGGCCATAGGCACTGTGTTTGCGGTTATTATTGTGTTATTGGCTTACCGTTTTATTGATTCTCCAAAGGAAAAGCAATTAAGAAGAGAGGCGGAGGTAATGCATTTACAGTACGACCTTTTAAATAAGAAAATGAACCAGGTTCAAACGGTTTTAAATGATTTGCAGGACAGGGATGATAATATTTACCGGGTTATTTTTGAAGCGGAACCGATCTCAGGTTCTATCAGGCAGGCCGGTTTTGGTGGGAGCGACCGTTATAAAGATCTGGAGGGATACGATAATACCTATTTAATGAAACAAACTACTGAGCGTTTAGACAGGCTAACGAAGCAGTTGTATGTACAATCAAAGTCGTTTGACGAAGTGGTGAAAATGGCTAAGGGAAAAGAAAAGCTCATTGCGTCTATTCCGGCTATTATGCCTTTAAATAATAAAGATTTAAAACATTTACCAAGTGGTTATGGCTGGAGAACCCATCCTATCTATAAAACGCAGGAGTTTCACCCGGGAATGGATTTTACGGCAGAACAGGGTACGCCGATTTATGCAACAGGTGATGGAGTAGTGGAAGTGGCGGATGCTTCGGCACAGGGCTATGGAAATCACGTGGTAATAGACCATGGCTTTGGTTACAAAACATTGTATGGGCATATGAGTAAGATTGTGGCAAAAGTAAATGCGAAAGTGAAGCGGGGAGAGCTAATTGGTTATGTAGGAAGTACAGGCTTAAGCACAGGCCCACACGTACATTATGAAGTCATTAAGAACGGTGAAAAAGTAAATCCGATCAATTTTTATTATAATGATCTTTCTCCTGAGCAGTACCAGATCATGTTAGAGTTATCTTCTAAATCAACCCAATCTTACGATTAATGACTTCGACGTATAAAATTGGATTTTTTACGGCTATTTCCCTGGTAATAGCCAATATGATTGGTACGGGTGTTTTTACGAGCCTGGGGTTTCAACTGTTCGATATTCATTCTGTGTTCAGCATTTTAATGCTTTGGCTTTTAGGGGGTATTATTTCTTTTTGTGGCGCCTTAGTGTATTGCGAGCTGGGTGTAGCTATTCCACGAAGCGGTGGTGAGTATGCTTACCTGTCAAAACTGATTCATCCTTCTGTTGGTTTTTTATCCGGTTGGGTGTCTTCTACCGTTGGCTTTGCTGCCCCGGTAGCATTGGCATCTATGGCATTAGGCTCGTATGTTCATAAAATCATCCCCGGAGTTAATATAACGGTTTGTGCCTTATCTGTGGTTGCTATTATTACAGTGATACATTCTACAAACTTAAAAACAGGCAGTAATTTTCAAAAGACGCTCACCTTTTTAAAGGTGTTTGTTATTTTAGGGTTTATCATCGCAGGCTTTTGCTATACGCCTGAACACCAGATAACGATAAAGCCTCAGCCCGATTCGATGACCGAAATTTTTAGCTCCGGTTTTTGGGTAAGTTTAATTTACGTGTCCTATGCCTACAGTGGCTGGAACGCGGCCTCTTACCTTGCAGGAGACATGGAGAATCCTAAGAAGAATTTACCGAGGGCTTTACTGATAGGAACCTTTATTGTAACGGTTATTTATGTGGGTTTAAATTATGTGTTTTTATATAGTACTCCGGCTAATGAATTGGTGGGTGTTTTAGAAATAGGGCATGTAAGTGCCATGCATATTTTTGGACAATACGTTGGGAAGTTCATGAGTTTGATCATCGCCTTTTTATTGATATCATCCATCAGTGCTATGATTATGGCGGGTCCCCGAATTATTAAATCGATGGGGGAAGATCTTTCTATACTGGGCTTTCTTGCTAAAACCAATAAACACAATGTGCCTTACGCTGCTGTGATTACACAATCTTTGATCACCGTCATATTAATCATCAGCGCAAAATTTGAGCAGGTACTTACTTTTGTAGGTTTTAGTTTAAGTATTTTTACCTTTCTTACCGTATTGAGTGTGTTTATTTTAAGGGCAAAGAAATTATCTTCACCTGCCTATAAAACATGGGGCTATCCAGTAACGCCCTTGATATTCCTGGCTCTTAACGGATATGTTTTATATAAAGTATTTGAAAATAAACCTACCGAATCTTTATTAGGGTTATTGAATGTAGGAATTGGTGGCATTATTTATATCATAGGAAAATTAGTATTAGAAAAAAAACAAAACCAAAAATGTCAGGAAATATAAAATTAGTCATCCTTTTATCTGTTTTAATAACGGCCTGTGCGCCAACCCCAACCGAAAAAACAGGCGAGTTGTTGCTTGATACAACAAAGGCAGAGCAGGTAGTGGAAAAGCTACTGAGTGATACTTCTGAAAAAGTAGTGCCTTTAATGGCCTGTACAAATGATTCTTTAAATGCGATTGCCAACCTGATGTCAGGGATTTCAGACAGTAACTCTGTATTTGCCGGAATCCAGTCGTCGTCGGACTTTCAGGCATTCAGCAAAAACTTTGATAAACGCTGGATGAATTTTGATTCAAGCCGATTAAACAGCTTACGGACTTTCAGGGAAAATGAATTATCAAAAGTAGTTACAACATCTTCTACCTTATTTTATCCTTTTTCAGGGCCTGATATTTTATATTCACAAACTTTTTTTCCTAATGCAGATAAGTATGTGATGATTGGTTTAGAGCCGGTGGGAAGTTTACCGGAGTTTAAAACAGAAAATAAAGATTCGCTGAATACTTATTTTACAAAAGTAAATGCGTCGTTGAATGCTATTTTAAAATTTAGTTTTTTCAGAACTCAAAGTATGAAGAACGATCTTAAAAACAGGGAAGTGGATGGAACTTTACATTTATTAGTGTTATTTCTTAAACGTACCGGAAATCAATTATGTTCTGCAAAGCCTGTGAGCGTTGATAGTATGGGGAATATCAGTTATATAGAATCTTTTACGGCTCTTAAAAAAATGAAGACCAATACAAGAGGTGTTGAAATTAAATTTACGGATGTAAGCAACCATCCTAAAACCCTCTATTATTTTTCGTTGAATGCCGCAGATGGTGGCTTAAAACATAATGAAGGTTTTGTAAACTATTTAAAAAATATGGGAACTATTACTACTTATTTAAAAGGTGCTTCTTATTTAATGCATAAAGGTTATTTCTCTATTGTAAGAGATGTGATTTTGAACCAGAGTGAGCAGGTTGTGCAGGATGACAGTGGGATTGCTTTTCACTATTATACAGACAGCAATAGTAAATGGACCTATAATTTTTATGGACAATACCTTAAGCCAATTCCTATGTTTAAAGAGTTCTATCAAAAAGACCTGGATTCCTTATACAAACAACAAGGTTCAAAAGAAATCGGTTTTGGTATCGGTTATAATTTTAAAGACAAGAATAGTAACTTAATGATTGCTACTAAACAGCATTAACGTATTAGTGAATAGGATTGTACTTCACAAAAAAGTTGATCCATATAGCTCTCGAACTTCTGAATATTAAGGGAAATAATCCAACCAGGATTACCAATAGGGTAATAATATTTGGAGCTATTTCCCAACCGTAAAAATGAAAAACGGTTAAATGTACCGCTACAGCAATAATGGTGGTGGTGGCATGACTAATCATCATAGCTCCATAATAAAATCCTGTTTCCCTATAAAAGTCTTCGCCGCAAACGGGGCACTTCATGGGCATTTTATCGAGCTTATTCAAATTATAAGCATTTTTATAAGTAAAAAGATTTCCCTCCTGGCATTTGGGGCATTTCAGACGCAGAATGCTGTAAAGTTTGCTTCCTTTTTTTAAAGGGTTAGAAATAATCATTTGAATTTGCTTAAAGTTGTAGTACACTTTAATTACTTATAAAGGTAATAACTATTTACTATAAAAACTTATAATCCCTATATTTGTAAGGCTTTATGACACCTTTCTTAAAAACAATCACATCTATTTTTAATAGTAAAACAGGGTTACTGTTGGTATTGATTTTTATAGTTAAACCGCTTATTTCTCAAACCACCTTCTCTTTTGAATCTGTTTTAAATGCCACCCCCGTTTTAAAAAAAGTGAGCAGCGATCCTAAAAAATACAAGTTACAAATTATCTATACTCAAATAAAAAGAGATGCAGCCGGGAAACCTACGTTTAAACATTTTACGTACCATTTGGATTCTTTAAACTATTTTTATTGTGCATCGTTGGTGAAATTGCCTTGCTCCATTATTGCTTTAGAAAAACTGAATGAACTAAAGCTGGATAAAGAAGCAATTATGTTTACAGATAGTGCCAATACCTGTCAGCATTCGGTAAAGCTTGACACGAGCTCTGTAAGCGGATATCCGAGCATGGCTCAGTATATTAAACGAATGCTGTTAGTGAGTGATAATTTTGCTTATGGCCGGGCGTATGAATTTATAGGTGTTGATTATTTACATAAGCGCTTAGCTGATTTGGGTTATAAGAATATGCGCATTGTACACCGTTTTGATGGCGGATGTAAGGGGATGGATAATCTGATCACAAACCCGGTTACATTTTATAGTAAAGAACTTAAACAACTTTATCACCAAAATCAACAGGTTCCATCGGGTAATTATTCAAATGGGATGGGACCCTTTAAAGTAGGTAGAGCCTATTATAATGCTCAGAATAAAAAGATACATGAGCCAAAAGACTTTACCGGAATGAATTTTATGTCGTTACAAAATATCCATTCGATCTTACAACGCCTCGTGTTTAATGAGTATTATCCTGCAGCTCAGCAATATCATTTAACTAAAACAGACCGGGATTTTTTAATGACTTATTTAACGATGCTACCTGGGGAAAGTTCTCACCCATCTTACAACACAAAAATGTATCACGATAGTTATAAAAAATATTTCATGTATGGCGATAGTAAAGTTGCCATTCAATCGAAGGATATAAAGATCACCAATATTGTGGGACAATCTTACGGCTTTATGGTGGATTGCGCGTATATCCATAATGAAAAAGAACATATTGAATTTATGCTGAGCTCAGTGATCTATGCTAACGAAGATGAAATTATTAATGATGGAAAATATGAATATACTTCTTTGGCATTGCCTTTTTTAGCGGAGTTGGGAAGACAGGTTTATAATGTTGAGTTAAAAAGTAAATAGATTATTTCACCACAGAATTTTTAAACAGAGAGTAACAGGATAGAATAATTAATACAGATATCATCATTCAGAGATTATTTTCTCTTTGTTTCTGTAGTTAATATTAAAATAAAATGGAAAGTAAAGACAGATTAAAGCTTCTGAAAGAATTGTTGATCATTGAAAGAGAGGAAGACTTTCAGCAATACAGAGATCAGTTTTTAAGAGCAAATATTGAGCAACGAAAAAAAAACGGAGCAACGTGGTACCCGATCCAGATCTTATCCAATGAAATTGGTTATGCAGATTACGTTCACCTGGAAGTAGAGCGTACCAATACGTTGGACACGCCACATCAATTCAGCGCGGGTAAAAATATAAGTTTATTCTCCAATAAAAATCCTGATGAGGTACAGGAAGTTATAGGAACCATTAAACAATCGGGGAAAAATAAGCTGAAAATTATTATGCATACCGATGAGTTACCTGACTGGGCTTATGATGGGAAGCTGGGAATCAATATTCAGTTTGACGATAACAGTTATACTGAAATGCAGAAAGCGTTGGATGAAGTGATAAATGCCAGGAGCAACAGGGTAGCAGAACTTCGTGAAATTATTGAAGGACATGATACCCCTTCTTTTGAAAAAACAGATGAGAGCATTTTAATCCCACAATTAAATGTATCGCAAAACAGGGCAGTGCGTCATATTTTATCAGCCAATGATGTAGCGGTGGTTCATGGACCTCCCGGTACCGGAAAAACAACCACCATTGTACAGGCCATTCGTTTAGTATTGCAAACGGAAAAGCAGGTATTGGTATGTGCTCCAACTAATACGGCTGTAGATTTAATTACCGAAAAATTAATAGAACAGGGAGTGAACGTGCTTCGTGTAGGTCACCCTGCAAGGGTTTCGGAAAGCCTTTTGAAAACCACGATTGACGGACAAATTCAGAGCCACGAAAATTATAAAGACATTAAAAATCTTCGTCGGAATGCGGAAGAGTATTTTCGTATGGCGGGGAAATACAAACGTGCTTTCGGAAAAGAAGACGCCAAACAACGTACGCTGTATTATACCGAAGCGAAAAATTGTATTAAAGAATCCCGCTTGCTCGAAGATTATATTGTAAATTCTTTATTTGAAAACGCCCAGGTTATTTGCTGTACACCTGTTGCCACAACTAACAGGGCTTTAGCAAAAAAAACGTTTCAGACCTTGTTTTTTGATGAAGCATCCCAGGCTCTCGAGGCTATTTCATGGATTCCTTTATTGAAATGTAAACGTGTTATTTTTAGCGGGGATCATTTTCAATTGCCACCTGTTGTAAAAAGTGTTCAGGCAAAACGGGAAGGGTTGGATAAAACCATGTTGGATCGTTTAACGAAGTACGAGAATGTGTCTTCTCTGTTAACCCGCCAATATAGGATGCACCAACGGATTATGGAGTTTAGCAATGCTTATTTTTATAATAATGAGCTGGAAGCGGATGCTACTGTGAAAGATACGTTGCTGAGTTTAAATGAGGACAGCGAAATCTTGCACAGGCCTATTGAATTGATTGATACAGCGGGTTGTGGTTTTGAAGAATACCAGAATCCGGAAACGCTTAGTTTATCCAATACAGGAGAAGCTGATGTGTTATTTAAGCATTTGGAATTGTTGTTGCAGCAATACCAATATGTTGTAACACACCCTTTCATTAGTGTAGGCATTATCTCTCCGTACAAAGAGCAAATTGAATTATTAAAGGAGAAATTATCAGGCTTTGATTATTCTGCTTATCCCGTAAGTGAGTTGGCTGTTAAAACGATTGATGGATTTCAGGGAGAAGAACGGGATGTGATTTATATTTCATTGGTGAGAAGTAACCCAACATCGGAGATTGGATTTTTATCGGATATCCGGCGGATGAATGTGGCTTTGACCCGGGCTAAGAAAAAGCTCGTGGTTATTATGGATACAGCTACTATTGGGAATCACCCATTTTATAAATCGTTTATTGAGTATTGCGAAAAGTATAACTTTTATAAGTCGGCTTGGGAATATAGTTACGAGGTATAATTTTGGGTATTATTTGCCACATAAAATATGGAGAAAACACTGTATGATGAAGAAATTATAGCTTTACAGAGCTTGTAATAATCTCTTTTTTTTCGGAAGGTGAAACATGATTTATGTTCCATTGTTCAATAGAATGATAGTAACGATAACTTAAATTATTGAAGTCGGGGTAACGTTCACTCAAGCCTTTTCGGAAGGATTTATAGATGTCCATTTTGGGATTTGTTCCAGGTACAATCCCAAATTCCTTATGAGGTTGTTCAATGCCTCCAAACCTTTCAAAAAGATGTGTTAAGATACGTTTCGGCCCGTTAATGTAGTATTCATCGCATTTGATCCCTCTGAGTAATATTCCGCCATAACTTATATGGTTATCTTCTTCTGTTTTATAACCTAATGAAATATCAAGGCCCTGCAAATGAAGTCTCCATGTGCCACTCTCATAACTGTGTTTGTGAGAATATTTATCAGGATGAGATTCTTTATCGAAATAATAAAATTCTATTTCCGTAAAGGTGTAAAGTGTACCCTGTAAATCCAGTTTATAATGATGAATGAGGTCATAAGCAATCCTATCGAAAGATTGGTTAATGGTTTGGGCGTCTTTTCTATCTATAATCAGGTTTAGTGGCATATACTAATCCTATCAAATTTAATACCCGAAGTGTTTTAGGTTAGCATCGTTATTACGCCAGTCTTTCGCCACTTTTACAAAGAGCTCCAAAAATATTTTTTTACCGAAAAAAGTTTCGGCATCGAGTCGTGCTTTGGTACCCACTTTTTTTAAAGCTTCGCCCTGATGTCCAATGATAATTCCTTTTTGACTGTCACGCTCCACTAAAATATCTGCCTGTATTCGTAGAATTTTTTCTTCGTCTTTAAAGGTGTTCACAATCACTTCTACACTATAAGGGATTTCTTTTTTGTATTGCAATAATATCTTTTCGCGAATAATTTCCGATACAAAAAATTTCTCAGGTTTATCAGTAAGGGTATCCTTATCGTAGAATGCTTCACCTACAGGGAGGAGCTGTGTAATGCGATACATTACATTTTCAAGGTTAAACTTTTTTAAAGCAGAGATGGGAAGAATTTCAGCATTGGGTAATTTCTCTTTCCATTCGGCCAGTTTAGTATCCAATACTTCCTGGGTAGCCATGTCAATTTTATTTAACAGCAATAAAATAGGCGTAGAAGTTTTTTTAAGTTTTTCAATGTAATCTTCTTCCAGCTGAATGTCGTCGTAAATATCTGTAATCAGCAAAAACACATCGGCATCGCTGAACGCAGAAATAACGAACTCCATCATTTTTTCCTGTAGTTTGTAGTTTGGCTTTAAAATCCCCGGTGTATCAGAAAATACAATCTGGTAATCATCACCGCTTACAATACCCATAATACGATGACGGGTTGTTTGAGCTTTGGAGGTAATAATACTGAGTCGCTCACCAACCAGTGCATTTAAAAGTGTTGATTTACCAACATTTGGACAACCAATAATGCTTACAAAGCCGGATTTATGAGGATTAACTGACATAGTGTTTATTTAACCCTATAAAAATACGAATAAAAAAGGGATTTTTCAGTAGCTATTTTCCTTAAGGAATTGTAGTGATAGTGGGTGTTTTTAAACGGTTACCGGGTTGTGGATCAGTTTGGTGTTCCATTCGTTTACCATCCAGTAAGGATCCTGCTTAAATTTTTTCCAATCGGCTAACAGAGAAGCATGCAATGATTCCAATTCTTTTTTAAGCTCATCGCTGAATTTTTCATAATCGGATTTGTATATTTTGTTGTTGATGTATTTTTCGAAATATTCCAATAAATTAAAACAGATGGTAAACTGTCCGCAAGCGATAATCGTATCCGGTAAATTTTTATTTCCGGTTAACTGTTCAGGAGAAAACCATAAGGTTGTTCCCATTTTTAATGCCTGTGCTGCTACCAGCATTATTTCCGGTCCGGGCTCCGTTAATTCATTGGTGAAGTAAGGATATTTTCGTTTTCGTTTTTCAACTTCCGCTTCAGTTAACTCAAATACGGCATTCATAATTAATCTTGGTCTCCATAACTGATCGCCGTATACTCTTTCGAAACTAAACCATCTCATATGTTTTATGAATACCTTCGTTACCATCTTCATAACAGATTTGCGACGGTTTAGCAGTAAATTATTGATGACACCAAATTTTAGTTTATCTACATAATGAAGACGTTGTGCGAAAAAATCAGGTACGCCAACCCGTTTCGTAAGACCTACAAAGCCCATGGAACAGATCAATAAAAATAAGGCAATTAAAATACCAATGGTACCAAATACAGAACATAAAATAATAATGGGTTTTGTATTGGAAGAACAGGCAAATAAAAGAGAAACTAACCCGATGATGACACTCATTGTCCCAAAAAAACGCAGCGATTTAAAATTCCATTTTCCTATAAAAGGCATGGTCTCCGTATTGCTCCGGATGTAGCTTTCCATGGTTGGATTGGTGCCATCCGATAAAATATAAAGGTCAACCGCTTTTTTATCTTCCGAACGAAACTGTGTTTGCTCATCCGTATAATGTTTCATCCGTTCTTCTGCAGAAATGATAGCGTCTACGCCTTGATTATCATCAACACCTCCGTCCATTAAACCAATGGGATATTCAATTTTATCGCCGTCGAATACGTTATGTGGCAATAAATTTCTGTCTTTTAGTTTTTGTGCTGATTCATAAATAAAATCATCCGGAAAATTAATGGGCTCGAACCCAAAGGGAAAGCAGGAAGAGGCTGCAATAATATCAGAGAAACGAACTTCTTTGGCTACTTCTACAGGGATATGTATTTTTTTATTGCCGATATATTCATTCGGGTGGTTGCCACTTTTAGTATGCGCTCTTTCTGTTTTTTGGAAATGAAAGGGTAGGGCAAAATTAAATTCTGTGGCATTGAAACTTATTTCTTTCAGATGGATTGGCGGAGATTCCTCCCAAAGTAAACCAAATGTTTCATCTTCAAAATCGCGAAAGTAAATAGAGGAAAAGGCTGTGATTAAGCTGCGTTGACGCCCTTCATGCCAGTTCTTATCATCAGCAAGGTATTCCAGGGCATGTTCAACCAGATCTTCTTCTGTCATAAATTTATAAACGCTTTTATAACAGTCTTCAATGGTGCCACCTTTTTTTAAAGTAGTGGCATATTTAACGCCGGCAAAGGTTCCGGCTGAAACGGTAGACATAATCCTTGTACGTTCCAGTAAGGTAGTATCAAATAATTTTTTGGAGGATAAGTAGGATAGTACACCTAAATGAATGGAGGTAGCTCTGAAACCACCACCAGACAAAGATATGGCGATGTTGTGAAAAGGCAGCTTGGGAAGATGCATTTTTACATTGGTACCTGGTGGTTTTGAGTGTCTGTTATTACTATCCATATACTAGCTTAAAAGTAGTACTATTTATACATGTTTTACCATGTAATTTACATTTTGTTTTTTTCTGAATTTAAAGATCGGCAAGCGGGGGATTTTTAATTTGTAAGTTTTGTAAATTTCCTTTATAAACTCATTGGCCAGTGCGGCTTGTCCCAAAGCGTTGATATGCATGCCGTCTAAAGAAAATACACTGTTTTGCCTGTAAATAATATTGAGTGATTTGCTATCGTAAGTTCTATCGGGTTTAATATTTTTAAGAAGTTTATTGAGATTAACCAATGCCAGTTTTTTTTCTTTCGCAAGCGTTTGTATGCTTAAATTATAGTGGCGGATGGTTTCCTGAACGGTTTCGATTTGTAAACTATTTAAGATATAATTTTTTGGAATGGGTGCTAATCCTTTTAAAAATTCATCTTTCAGAGGATCTAACATGATCTCGGATAAAACCAGCTCATTATTTTTGATAAGCCGGATGTTTGATTTTCCATCAATGATGTCTTCTATAACAAATGGGTTATACCCTTTATCAAACAGTAAAGACTGATGTGAATAGATTAAATTTAATACATCAGCTTCTTCCAGGGTTAATAAAAGACCGTTATAGGGTATCGTATTAAAAAAAGGAATAGTTGTTATGTTAGGGATAGTTGCAAGAATACCTTTTGCTCCGTTAGCTGTTAGCCGTTCAACAATTAAGCGAAGGGTTTCGTTAAACCCTGTTCCGGGATTCCCATTTAGGGGGGTAATAGAGTCTATAGTTCCTCCGCACATCGCATAGGCCAGTACATCATTGTTACCAATGTACAATGAAAAAAAAGTAGGATCCTGTTTCAGGATATCAGATAAGATGGAAGCGGTTTCAATATCAGAAGCCATTCTTGTAAAAAAGGAATTGTAATTTCCTTCTCCATGTGCAGGATTGCCATATCCGGGAAATAATAAATGAATTAATTTAGCTCCGGGAACCGCCATATTATTAAAGGGGCCTGCCGTGGAATAGATATTGGTTGAAAACACTGAGTTATCTCCTTTATCAGCCATATAAGATAGACGAACCGATTTTATAGAAGAAGAAATGGCATCGGGTTTTAAAACTAATCTCGAACGCCCCAGGAAGCCAATGCCAACAGAATTAGGGTTTACCCATGGTTGTTTAAATGTAATGGGGTGAATAAGTTTGTATTGCTGGGCAATTAAATTAGGGTAGGTATTTTGTTGTCCTTCAAAATATAAGGCTCCGTCAGCATACCCTGAGGTAATAGAATCTCCAACTGCAACAAATCGGGTGAGGTCTATAGTGCTTTTTTGATTTGCCATAAAAAGAAGAAATTCAGATAGTGATCATTCACATTTAGTATTACGAAAAATGTAATTAAGATGTTACGTTTTCATAAATATATAAGAAAATATCTTAATTTGATAAAATAAAAATGCCGGTATACAATTGTATACCGGCATCGTAAGATTTTAGTGTTTTAACTAAGGAAATACTACTCCTTTGTATTTTGTGGCATCTACCTGTGGAATGGTTGATCCATAGGTAGTATTAATGGCTTTGACAAATTCGTTGGCTAGCATCGCATTTGCTCTTGGTGTTAAATGGACACCATCTAAAGAAAATGCTCCACCGCTTACAAACGTAGCAGTTGTATTAATACCATTATACATAATACCGGTTTTAGCTTTGGCCATAAATGCATTTACATCCACATAAGCCAGGCCTTTAGCACTTGCTACGGCACTTAGTTTAGTGTTGTAAGCGATTACTGCCGATTGAATATTTGATACTTCGGTGGCTGTTAAAACATACTTGTTGGCAAGTGGTTTTGCTGATCCCCACATAGCACATTTTAAAGAATCCTGCGGAGTCGTTAATAAAATGTATTCGTTGGATTTGATTTGTCTTACACCTCCCGGAGCCGTTGGATCCTGGATCATAAACGCATTACTGCCTTCATGAAATGAAACACCGTAAGGAGCTAAAGCAGCATAGGCTACATTTAATTGTGCTGCCTTTGTTGCGTCAAGGGTTAAGCCATTGTAGGGAATAGTAGTGAAATAAGGGATGTTAGTTACATCCGGAATATTACCAATAACTCCTTTAGCTCCATTAGAGGTCATTGTACTGATAATAAGATCAATACTTGCGTCGAAACCAACACCCGGAGGGCCTGCTGAAGGGGTGATCGCATCTGATGCTCCACCTGCCAGTGCATATCCCAATACATCGTTATTTCCTATAAACATAGAGAAGAACGTATGGTTTTGTGCTGCTGCTTTACTAAGGATAGATGCCGAAGCCATTTCTGACGGTGCAAGCATTCGTGTAAAAAACGGATTATAACCTGCAGGATTTGACGGATTGCCATAGCCGGGGTATACAGTAGTAATTGCTTTTGCACCCGGTACTCCCATATTATTGAAAGGCCCCTGAGCGGAGATGTTTGTTGTAAAGATGGAGAAATCTCCACTGGTTGCGGCTGGTACAGGAGATAAGGCATTGATACCCAGGCAATCTGTTTTATAACCTAAAACAGATTTTGCATTTCCGGATGAACCGATACCTACAGAACCTGCAGGAACTAGGGGTTGAATAAATTCACCACCACCAACGGTTTTAAACTGTTCGGCTAAAAGATTCGGATAAGAAACCATTTGTCCGTCGTAGTATAAAGCGGCATCTGCAAAGCCTGAAGTAATGGAGTTTCCTATAGCTACATATTTAGTAACGTCCACGCTTCCTTTATCAGGATTTGGTGCATCTAATTTTGGTTTACAGCCAACAAATGCACTAAGTGTTGTGGCCAATAAAAGGGATTTATATGTTATATTTTGCATAGTGATTAGTATTAAAATTTATAAAATAATGAAACTCCCGGAATACATACATTTGTTTTGTATGTTCCGCTTAAACCTGTTTCTAAATTAGTGTCTTCTCTTTTTAATTGTGAGAAATAGAAAGAGGCATTGATACCAAATTTTTTCTTAATGGTATAACCGATCCCTGCAGTATAAATTACCCTGTTGGCATCAGGTGTTTCAGGCGTAACATAACCGTTTTGTACCGGAGATATACCATAAGCAACACCTAAACGAACAGCAAGACCTTCTGTTACTTTGTATTGACCACCTAATCTGAATGCAAAGGTGTTTTTATACATCCGTGCCGATTTTGTGTCAATTAAAGAGGATGTATTATTTGCATAATCAAATGATAAGGTATCATACGCTTTCCAACCAACATAATTCACATCTAATGCCAAGGTCAGTTTTTCGATAGGAGTGTATGCAAAACCTAAGGTTAATACTTGTGGCAGAGGTAGAGTTGCTTTGAATTTTCCATCAGGGAAATTGCTTTTAACAGAGGCAGGTAAGTTGGTGAATTTAGCGTCGCCACTTTTTACTTCCATATTAACCTGTGAACGGTAAGTTAAGCCAATAGATAATTTTTCGATAGGCTGATAATAGATCCCGGCGTTAAAGCCATAACCATTCGCTTTTCCATTTAATTCGGCGTGACCATATGTTCCGTTTGCATCCACAACGGGAATATCTTTTTGTAAATTTACTTTACCATTGGCATACACGAAACCTGCGCCAATCCCCAGTTTTTTAGTGATTTTATAACTCACCGTTGGCTGAAAGAAGATCGCCTGTAATTGCAAACGGGTTAATGCGAAACGTCCCATCCAACCGTCTTTCCATTCAACAGTACTACCGAATGGTGTATAAACACCAAGTCCGAGTTTTAATTTACTGCTATCTTTTAATTCAAAAACACCATAAGCTGCAAACGGATAACTTACCGGAGAGGTTGTTTCTGCTGTTAAATTGGTGTTCTTATCAAGAAATTTACCGTGAGAAATAGTTGGGCTAACGCCAACATTTACTTCATTACCCTTAACAAAAGACATTCCGCCGGGGTTGTAAAATAAGGCTGCACCGTCCTGAATATAGGCAGTGCCGGCATTACCCATGCCTTGCTGCGCCTGTCCCTGTAAGTTTACCTGGTATCCTTGCGCATTTACTGTAAATGGTACAGCGAGAATTAACGCTGCTGTTAGTTTTTGTAGATTAGTCATATAGATATTTAGTTAATGTTTGTGTTTATTTTAAATCGGGAACTTTAAACCATGTTTGCGTACGGCCAATTAATGAAATGCCAATGTATCCTCTTAAATCCAACTTGCCATCTCTGTATTTGATATTGCAGCTGTATGTTTTCCCGTTTTCCGGATCGTAAATTGTTCCGTCTTCCCACTCATCTTCATCAAATACAAAATTCTTTAGCATATTTAATCCCATAAGAGGAACACTTTGTTTTGCTTTATCCGAATTGTGTTTATCCGTTTTGGCTTTACCATCTTCGTAAGTGGGGGTTTTAAGCCATACAATTTTGCCGTTGTATTTATTACCTTCTTTGTAGATCAGCACTTTAGCTTTTCCACTGGCGGTTAACCAGGTGCCTAACACGGCATCAGCTGTAATGGTTTGAGAATACGCTTGTGAAAAGATAAAAAGGAAAAATGTAAGAGATATTATGTTTTTCATTTGAAGGTCCTTTAGAAAATTATTCGTTAACCACTTACTTATTTTTCAAATATAGGGCACAATCCCAAAAAATAACTTGATAAATAATATGAAATAACTTGATATAGATCAAGATTCTATGCGTGCATAACTTTTGTAAGTACTTGTTTTACTGTTAAATCTTACAAAAGAGGGATTGAAAAATGTGAGAAAATTATTGATCTTCTTTTTTGATAAATTGTAAATTTCTGACGTATACTTCGTTGAGTGCCGTTGCACACAATTCTCCCGATGTATCAAAAATTTCAATAGGGTAGGTTTTCACGAATTTGCCTTCCGAAAACAAGGCCTGTTCGGCTTCCGCAATCATTTCGTTGGTAATGATGATGGTATAATTGAGGTCGGTTCTTCCGGGTTTAATGTATTGTATCTGCGCACTTTTGAGCCATACGGTTACTTTAAATCCTTTACGTTGCATTAACTGACCAAATAATAAGGCATAAAAGGGATCGGCAGCAGAAAAAATAGTGCCACCAAATATTGAATTACCAAGGTTTGAGGTGAATACACTTCTATTGATTTTTATATCAATGCCTTTAAAATCTTTATGAATTTTTTTTACCCATATGCGTTGAAACAGCATAGGGGGGTATAGGCGCATTAACCATTTAAGTGAATTTTCAGAGATTGTCATGACTAAACGATTATCCTTGTCTAACGGCCTGGCTTCTTAGTCGGCTCAGTGTTTCCGGTGTAATTCCCAGGTAAGATGCCAGATAGATTGCAGGAACACGGTTTTCAAATTTGGGATGTGTCCTTAAAAATTCGTGGTAGCGTTCCAGTGCAGAGTAACCTGCGCGGTTTACTTTTTTGCCACGCCTTAATGCTTTTACAAAATAGCGTTCAATTATTTTTCTGACAGCTCTTTCAAACATAGGAATTTCATCATAAAAACGGTGAAGATCTTCGTAGTTTAATACAAATACCTGGCTATCTTCCAATGCTTCAATATTAAGCCCTGCAGGCTGTTGTGATAAAAAAGCTTCAGCATCACCGAACCAGTTATTTTGTGCAATCAGGTCTATGGTATGTTCTATGCCTTGTTCATCAAAAATATAATAGCGAAACAATCCTTCATTCACATAAAACATCATGTTCGAATTATCCCCTTCATTCAACAAATTTTTCTTTTTCTTGATTTGTTTCACTTTTAAGGACGAAATAAATTTATCCACCCCGGCATCTGTAATCGCGGCATGTTGTTTAATATTATGGATAAGTTTCTCGAACATTTTACCTCTAAATTTAACAAAAAAAACTGATCTGAAAAGTAAATTTTATACTTTCATTTTCACATTTTTCCAGGCTTTGATTTGCCAGTTAATGAGGCCTGTACAGATATGATTATTTTCTGCATCATATACTTCTACAGGAAATTCTTTAAAGATGGCATCCTGAGTTTTTAAAGGAGTCAGAATCTCCTCTTCAATTTGTTGTTTACTTATTTTAAATTTCACATACACCTCTGTTTTAGCCTGGTAGTGGTAGGTCATATGAATTGTTTTTAAAATAATGCGGTAATCTTTTGGCGAAAAATTCGCTAATAAACTAAGTCCGGAAACATACTCACACAGTGTTGCTAACAAACAGGCATGTATTCCCCGGATGTGGTTGCGGTTAGGTTTAATGTTTCCGGCACACATCGTTAATTCATTATCACCAATATGCACCACCCTTATATTATGTGGTTTATTAAAGGGAACCGTTCTTAATAAAACAAAGTTAAGCACCCATAAATAAAATTTAGAGTGCTTTGCTTTTTCTATCAGCGAGTTAAGTTTATCCATTCTTATTTAAATAAATCGGCTACATAATCAATGTACTTCTGTTGGGCCTCCTCTTTTGATAATCCTTTTTTTGCTGTCCATGCATTATATTTTGCAGCAGCTACAAAATCAAACATAGCGGGTTTATCAATGTTGACGTCACCAATCGTGGCTTGCTTATTCAAAGAATATAGCTCAAGCATGACAATGTTTGATGGTTTTTCTTTTAAATCCAATACGCTTTTTTTAGCGTCTTCAAATTTTTGTTCTAATTCGGTCATAGTGTTTTTGTCTTTAGCAATTTCTTGTTTTTTTTCAGGAACTTCTTCCAGTATAAAATTTTCTGCTTTAGGAATTTCTAAAAATTTAACGGCCCATTCTTCCGGTAAAGAAGCGAGTTTACGTTTTTCCATATCAACCCAGGCGCCTTGCACATTGATTTGAGCAGCTTGTATGCCATCACCTCTGTACAGGCCTTGGGAAAAAGACCAACGGCTTCCATCTCTGCGGCAATGAGTTAATTCACAGGTTACTTTAACGGTATCGCTTGGGCGAACTTCGCGCATGTAAATTAATTCTTCACGAAATAAGATAGGACCTATTTTTAATTTTTCTAAAAGGTTAGCATCAAAACCAAGGCTTTCCAGGATCTGAAGCCGCGCCTGAGCAGCAAAATCGGCATACGCCGAATGTCGTAGATGCATATTCGCATCTATTTGCGACCACATTACTTTTCCTTCAAAAAATACGTTTTTCATTTATAGTACTTTAATTTAATGTTGGTTTCGTCATTGCGAGGGGTTTACCCGAAGCAATCTCATATACAGTATTACTTTGTTTGAGATTGCTTCACTTTGTTCGCAATGACGAGACTCAATGGCTTGATAAGCCTGTTAAAAACAATATTTATTTTCTTCGATTAATTTTTGAGCAACTATTTGTCTTGCTGCTTTAGCATTGAACGGTTCCTGTTTAGTGAAACGTTTTAATCCCATTAGCATCATACGTAATTCATCGCCTTCACCAAAGCTGTTTAATGCTTCTTTACCATCTACCCAAATTTTATCGCAAGCCGAATTTACATAAGAACGCATAATAGCTAACTGCCCTTTACAAGCCTCTTCGCCACGCATTCCCACTAATTTTTCCACACGTAATAAAGTTGATTCAGCTACGTAGGTTTCAATAGCCATATCGGCAATGTTCATAATGATTTCCTGCTCTTTGCTCAGAGTAGTCATCAATTTTTGCACGGCACCACCTGCTACCAATAATATGGCTTTTTTAAAATTAGCGATCAGTTTTTTCTCGTAAGCAAATAATGTATCGTCTGTTTCTCCAAACTCAGGAATACCAACTAATTCGGAAGCCACTTTCTGAGCAGGCCCCATTAAGTCTAATTCACCTTTCATGGCACGTTTTAAAATCATGTCTACAATTAATAAACGGTTGATCTCATTGGTTCCTTCAAAAATACGGTTGATACGGGAGTCACGGTAGATACGGTCCATCGGTGCTTCTGCACTATAACCCATACCACCATAAATTTGTACGCCTTCATCCGCTACATAATCCAATGTTTCAGATCCATGTACTTTTAAGATGGCTGCTTCAACTGCAAATTGCTCAATGCCTTTCAGGGTTGCTTTGGCTTTATCCATGCCACCGGCTATTAATTCGTGAATAGCATCTTCTACGTTTTGAGAAGCTCTGTAAGTAGCACTTTCAGAAGCAAAAATACGGATAGCCTGTTCAGCGATCTTGTAACGAATTGCACCATATTTTGAAATTGGTCTTTCAAACTGGATACGTTCATTAGAATATTGGATTGCTTGTGTTGTAGCGCGTTTGCTTCCACCGATAGCAGCACCGGCTAATTTGATACGGCCAATGTTTAAGATATTCACGGCAATTTTAAAACCGTTTTCCCTGTCAGATAATAAGTTTTCTACAGGAACTTTACAGTCATTAAAAAATACCTGGCGAGTAGAGCTTCCTTTAATTCCCATTTTATGTTCTTCAGGGTTTAAAGAAATTCCTCCAAATGCTTTCTCAACGATAAACGCAGATAAGTTTTTATCATCATCGATTTTAGCAAATACGGTAAAGATGTCTGCGAAGCCACCATTGGTGATCCACATTTTTTGCCCGTTTAAAATATAGTGCTTTCCGTCAGCTGTTAATTTAGCAGTTGTTTTTCCGCTGTTGGCATCAGAACCGCTGCTAGGTTCTGTTAAGCAATAGCAGGCTTTCCATTCGCCGGAAGCTAATTTTGGAATGTATTTCTTTTTTTGTGCGTCATTACCGTAATATAAAATAGGTAATGTTCCGATACCTGTGTGCGCGGAGAGTGCAACGGCTGTAGAATAACCTGCTCCAAGGGCTTCGGTAGTTAACATGGATGTTACGAAATCAAAACCTAAGCCTCCCAGGTCTTCAGGAACTGAAACTCCGAGTAAACCTAATGCTCCGGCTTTCTCCATAATAGATGGCATTAAACCTTCTTCCTGGCTGTCAATACGGTCAAGGATCGGTAATACTTCCTGGTCGATAAAATCGTCACAGGTTTTTTTCATCATGAGTTGTTCTTCATTCCATTGTTCCGGAATAAAAATGTCGTTAGCCAACGTTTCTTTTATAATGAACTCGCCGCCTTTTGTTTTTGATGTTGTTGCTGTTGTTGCCATAATTTGTTGGGTTATAAGATGGTTAGATTTTTTCTGATTATTTTTTTAATTTGTTTTTAATAATTCGAGTGCACCTTCCGACAGTAATTTTGAACCATAAGGAATGCAGTCTTCATTGAATATAACTTTGGAATCGTGTAAGAAATAATTTTTTTCAGCTATATCCTGCGCACCCAAAAAATAGAACATGGATGGTACTTTGCGGGAGTAGAACGCAAAATCCTCAGAACCTAAAATGGCATCTACCGGAATAATGTTTTCTTTACCAAATACCTGTTGCAGAGGCATAGAAATGGCTTCATGAATTTTTTTATCATTCAATAAGCTTGGGTAATTGAGATTGTAAGTGATCTTAATATCGGCGTCAAATGTGATCATTGCTGCTTTGATGATCTTTTCTATTCTTTCGAGTACTGTATTAAAAGTTGTAAGGTCTAAAGCACGTACGGTTCCTTCCATGATCACTTTATCGGCTATAACGTTTGGCGCAATGCCTCCGTTTATTTTTGTGAATGAAATAACGGTTGGTTCATGTGGTGCAATGTATTTGTGGGCGATAGAGGAAACAGCCTGAATTAAGTGACTGGAAATTAAAATAGCGTCAACGCCTAAATGAGGAGCTACAGCTGCGTGCGCCATTTTTCCGGTAATTTCTATTTTAAAGAAATTAGCGCAGGCCAATGCCTGTCCTAATTTGTAAGCTACTTTCCCCACTGGCAATAAAGGATGTACATGTAAGGATAAAGCTGCTTTGACATCATTTAATTCTCCGGCTTCTACAATTCTTTGTCCTCCTGATTTTTTTTCAGGGTCATCATACACATCTTCTTCCGATGGTTGAAAAATAAATTTGATGCTTCCGTTAAAGTCTGTATCCTTTAACAAAGCTGCAGCACCTAATAACATGGTAACGTGCATATCATGTCCACAAGCATGCATTAAAGGGACTTCAGCGCCGTTAGATGCTTTGGTTAACTTGGTGCTTTTAAAAGAAAGCTCGTTATTTTCTTTGATCGGTAAAGCATCCATGTCGGCTCTTAATACAATACAGGGGCCTTGTCCTTTCGTTAACATAGCAACAACACCGGTTTTAGCGATGTTCTTTTTATAGGGAATATTAAGGGCATCAAGCTCCCTGCAGATCAGGTTGGCAGTTTCAAATTCCTGATATCCAATTTCAGGATTAGAATGTATCTGTCTTCTTACAGCGATCAGTTTATCTAATAGTTCCTTCTTCATCAGTGGAATTGTTTTTAATTAATTTTCCTTTTTAACGATGTATTACAATAATTCGAAAACACCTGCTGCACCATGACCTGTGCCAATACACATGGTTACAACTCCATATTTTTTCTTTTGCCTGCGCATTTCGCCAAATAATTGTACCGATAATTTTGCACCACTACAGCCTAAAGGATGTCCTAATGAAATAGCACCACCATTTACGTTTACTTTATCAGGGTTTAATTTTAATTCTCTTACAACAGCTAATGATTGCGACGCAAATGCTTCATTCAATTCAAACAAATCAATATCATCCATTTTTAAACCGGCCTGTTCAACTGCTTTCGGAATAGCGAACACAGGGCCAATACCCATGATACGTGGAGGAACGCCTGCCACGGCATGAGATACTAAACGGGCGATAGGAGTAAGGTTATGTTCTTTCATGAATTTTTCACTCACTACCATCACAAAGGCAGCACCATCGCTTGTTTGTGAAGAGTTACCTGCCGTAACACTACCACCGTTTGCAAATACCGGTTTTAATTTTGCCAATGCTTCTATAGATGTATCTCCTCTTGGACCTTCATCCGTATCAACGATATAATCTTTTGATTTCTTTTTTCCATTTTCATCTAAATAAGTTTCCGTTACTTTAACTGGAACGATCTCCTCTTTAAATTTGCCTGCTTTAATAGCAGCAATGGCTTTTTGATGAGAATTGTAGGAGAATACATCCTGATCTTCTCTGTTTACATTAAATTCTTTAGCAACAGCTTCTGCTGTTAAGCCCATGTTCCAATACCAGTCGGCATGCTCTTTAGCTACTTTAGGATTAGGAACAATACGCCATCCACCCATAGGAATTAAGCTCATGCTTTCTACACCACCGGCAATAATACAATTTGCATAACCTGCTGCAATTTTTGCAGAAGCAATAGAAATAGTTTCTAAACCTGAAGCACAGTAACGGTTTACGGTCATCCCCGAAACTTTATCTGTGTTTAATGCTAATAAAGAAATTAATCTCCCTACGTTTAAGCCTTGCTCTGCTTCAGGCATTGCATTTCCTACCATCACGTCATCAATACGTGTTTGGTCAACCTGAGGCATTGTGCTTACTAAATGTTTAATAACATCTGCTGCTAAATCATCGGGACGGGTAAAGCGAAAACCTCCTCTGGTGGCTTTGCCTACGGCACTTCTATAACCTGCTACAATATATGCGTTCATATTTATTAGAATTTAAGATTTAAGATTATGTTTAGTTTGTTTACTTTGTTGTCTGTTGTCCACTGTATGCTGTCTGTTGTCGATTGTTTACTGTTTATTTTTTATCCAGCTTTTTGACAATAGACAGGGTACAATGGACAATGTTCTTATAGCGTCTTTATCAGTTTATTTATCATGTTTTGTATATGTACTAATTTTTCTGTTTGTTGTTTTAAAACGTTTTCTACAATAAAATCTAATTTTTGACTTACAATTAATTGAGATTCTAATTCACAGGCTGAGCCTTGCGCGATTCCCAAAAACTGCCTGAACTCCTTTTGATTGTTTCTACCAGCTCCTTCCGCAATATTGGATGAAATGGATATAGAACATCTGTTCATTTGAGTTACCAATCCGAATTTTTCAGTGTCAGGGAATAGCTTTGTCATTTTATAAATATCTACTGCCAGGTCAATTGAGTCTTTCCAGATTTTTAGCTCTTTGAAGTTGTTCATTTTTTTAATTATTTATTTCATAGTTAGGATCCGTTTTTTATAAGTGCATTTTTTTGTCCCATGTACATTGTCTATTGTCTTCAGTCTATTGTCCCTTGCCTACCCAGTCTTTCGACAATGGACAACCTACAATGGCCATTGTTCTAATTCCTAAGAACTTTTCCGCCGTTAATAATACTATGCAAACGTTCCATTGTTTTTTTCTCGGTACACAACTGAACAAATGCTTCTCTTTCCAGATCCAATAAGTATTGTTCTGTTACCATCGTGGGTTGGGAAAGATCTCCGCCGGCTATTACGTAACCTAATTTTTCTGAAATTTTAAGATCATGTTCACTCATATAATTTCCACTATACATAGAGTTCGCACCAACATAAACCAAACCTAAGGCTTGGTTACCAAGTACTCTGATGTCTTTACGGTGAGCCGGTTTTGTATAACCCGCGTCAGCCATTCTTAAGCATTCTGCTTTGGCTTCAGATAATTGGCGGTTTTTTGACATGACAACTTTATCGGTTCCTTTTCTGAAAATTCCAAGATCAAAGGCTTCATAAGCAGATGTAGAAACTTTCGCCTGACCAATCGTTAAGAATTTATCACGGAACGTATTTAATTCTACATCGCCTTCTTTTAACGAATCGGATAAACGTACCGCAAACTCTTTAGTACCGCCACCACCAGGAATAACGCCTACACCAAATTCAACAAGGCCAATATATGTTTCGGCATGTGCTACCACTTTATCGGCATGTAAACAAATTTCACAACCACCACCTAAGGTTAAATTGTGAGGAGCTGCAACCACAGGAATCGAAGAATAACGGATGCGCATGGTTGTATTCTGGAATGTTTTCACAGCCATATTCAATTCGTCCCACTCTTGTTCTGCAGCCATCATAAAGATCATCCCTACATTAGCACCTGCAGAAAAGTTGGCACCTTCATTGCTAATAACCAGGCCTTTGTAATCTTTTTCTGCAATGTCAATAGCCTTATTAATCCCTGCTAATACTTCGCCGCCAATGGTATTCATTTTCGTGTGAAACTCAGCATTTAAAATACCATCACCTAAGTCGGTAATTGTAACACCACTATTTTTCCAAACTGTTTTGGTTGGGCGAATTGCATCCAGTGAAATAAAGTTTTCTGTACCCGGAATTATTTTATAGGTTTTAGAAGCTACATCATAAAACATCCGTTTACCATCTTCAATTTTATAGAAAGAGGTATTACCTGCTTTTAAGAATTCATAAACCCAGGCATTTGGTTTTACATCAGCTGCTTCCATTAAAGCAACCGATTCTTTTACACCAATGGCATCCCAATATTCATAAGGACCAAGATCCCATCCAAATCCGGCTTTCAAGGCATCATCAATTTTATATAATTCGTCTGCAATTTCCGGAATACGGTTAGATACGTATTGAAATAATCCTGCAAACGTTGCACGGTAAAATTCACCGGCTTTATCTTTTCCGCTTACTAATACTTTAATCCGGTCTTTTAAATTTTCAATTGGTTTGGTTAATTCAAGCGTCGCAAATTTTACTTTTTGTTGTGGCTTGTATTCCAGTGTTTTCAAGTCCAACACCAAAATTTCTGATTTACCATCCTTACCTTTTACTTTTTTGTAAAAGCCTTGTCCTGTTTTATCTCCAAGCCATTTATTCTCTACCATTTTTTTCAAATATTCAGGCAGAACAAATAAAGGGTTTGCTTCATCATTAGGGGCTCCTTGTTTTAAGCCATTGGCTACATTTACAAGAGTATCTAAACCAACTACATCTCCTGTACGGAATGTAGCAGATTTTGGACGACCTAACACAGGGCCGGTTAATTTATCAACTTCTTCAATAGTTAATCCCATTTTTTCAACCAGGTGTAATAAGGCCATGATGCCATATACGCCTACACGGTTGGCAATAAATGCCGGAGTATCCTTACATAAAACGGTTGTTTTACCTAAAAATAATTCACCGTATTCCATTAAAAAAGAAACAATTTCAGGTTTGGTATGTGGAGTAGGAATGATCTCCAATAATTTTAAATAACGTGGAGGATTAAAAAAGTGAGTACCACAGAAGTTGTCTTTAAAGTCTTCGCTTCTTCCGTCGGTTAATAAATGAATAGGAATACCGGAAGTATTAGAGGTAATCAGTGTTCCTGGTTTACGAAATTTTTCTACTTGCTCATATACTTTTTTCTTGATGTCTAAATTTTCGACTACTACTTCAATGGTCCAGTCGTAGTTTGCAATTTTAGACATATCATCTTCAAAATTACCGGTAGATATTTTTGAGGCAAATTCTTTTTTATAAATAGGAGAAGGGTTTGATTTCAAAGCAAACGCTAAAGCATCATTTACAATACGGTTTCTAAATGCTTTGTTTTCTGTAGTTACACCTTTTGCTTTTTCAACATCATTAAGTTCTTTGGGTATAATATCCAACAACAGCACTTCGCAACCTATATTGGCGAAGTGACATGCGATACGGCTACCCATAACACCGGAACCTAACACGGCAACTTTTTGAATGGATCTTTTCATATTAGTAATTTTACTTATTGTTTAATTAATTTATTTCTTTGTTCGGCTAATTCTATAATTTCATCAACGGTTTTAAAGAAGTCACTGATTTTTTCTTTACCAATTTTGATCTCAACCATGTGGTTAAAATTCCGGATCGTATTTTTGGCCACTTCTTTTTGTACGATTCCTTTTTTGGTAAGAACAATTTTAATTTTTCTCTTGTCGAGTGTATCAGGAATTCTCTGAATTAAATTTTTTTCTTCCAACGATTGAATGATACGTGAAAGAGAAGTGCTCTCCATTCCTAAAGCCGGTGCAATATCCGAGGCATAAGACCCTTCGTGGCTATCCACATTCAACAAAAAGTGCCCCATAGCAATTGTTGCATCGTGTAAAACTGCTTCTGCATTATACATTCTGCTAACAACCTGCCAGGCTGTTTTCAATTTTGAGTCTATTGTTTCTGTATGTTTTTTACTCATTTCTAAAACAAATATACATTTATTTGTTATGCACGCATAATAAATGGAAATTTAAATTTTGTTAAATTTCCTGTTTATAGATCTCTTCATAAACTTTTTTATTGGCTTCCATGATGACTTTTCTTTTTAAAGAAAGCTTGGGGGTCATTTCACCATGTTCAATACTCCACTCTTTAGGGAGCAGGGCTATTTTTTTAATTTTTTCGTATTGTGCCAAATTATTATTAGCACTTTCTACTTCCTGCATAACTCTGTCGTACACTTCTTTATTCTTAACGACTTCTTCGTTAGACGTAAACGGAATTTTATGTTTGGTACACCATTCTTTTAAGAATGAGAAACTAGGGACAATAAATGCAGCCGGAAATTTTTCATTTTCACCAATCACCATGGCTTGTTCAATAAAGCGGCTTTCTTTTAATTTGTTTTCAGTGATCTGTGGCGTAATGTATTTTCCGCCTGATGTTTTAAACATCTCTTTTTTACGGTCCGTAATTTTTAAGAACTTACCATCTTCCAACACCCCAATATCTCCTGTATGAAACCAACCATCGTTATCAATAGCTTCTTTCGTAAGCTCGGGTTGTTTATAGTAACCAAGCATAACGTTAGGTCCTTTTACAAGGATTTCTCCATCTTCGCCAAACTTAACTTTTACATTATAGATAATAGGGCCTACCGTACCAATTTTTATATTTTCGTCGGCATGGTTATTTACGGCAACTACCGGAGAGGTTTCCGTTAATCCGTAACCTTCCAGTACTTTTATTTTAGCGGCATGAAATACACGTGCTAACCTTGGTTGTAGAGCAGAGCCACCGGAAACAATACCAATAATATTGCCACCAAGAGCCTCGCGCCATTTTACAAATACTAATTTATTAGCAAGTGCTAATTGTTTTTCGTAAAACCAACCGTTTTCGCCATGTTGTTTGTATCTTAAACCTAGGTTTAAAGCCCAGAAGAACATGAGTTTTTTAATACCTGTTAAGTTAGATCCGGTGCTTACTATTTTTTCATATACTTTTTCCAGTAAGCGAGGTACAGTAACAAACATTTGTGGTTTTACTTCTTTAAGATCATTGGCTATGGTATCAAGACTTTCGGCATAATACACCGACATACCGCGGCTTATATATAAGTAAGAAAGCATTCTTTCGTACACGTGATTTAAAGGAAGGAAGCTCAACGCTCTCCAATCGTGCTGAAACGGGCATAAATTTTTAGTACCTTCTACATTACTGATGAAATTATTGTGAGACAGCATGACTCCTTTTGGATTTCCGGTTGTGCCGGAAGTGTAGATAATTGTAGCCAGATCTTTAGGCTTAATGGCAGCTTTTAATTCTTCCAGTTTTTCTTTTTGTGGTTTATTTTTTCCGATCTCAATTAAATCTTTAATTGAACGCATTCCTGAGATAGGTTGAATCGTGAAAATTTCTTTCACAGAAGAACCCTGAGAACATTCTTTTACTTTTTTATAGATGTCTTCGTTTGATACAAAAAAATATTTAATGTCGGCATCGCCAATCACATGTTTGAGATCGTGTTCACTAATGGTTGGATATAAAGGGGTATTGATACTTCCGGTTTGTAAACAGGCATAATCAATAAAATTCCATTCGGGGCGGTTATTGGAGATCAATCCTATTTTATCTCCGGGTTGTATTCCCAGATCAATAAATGCATAACTTAAGTGATTAACGGTATCAATATATTCTTTGGTACTGTATTTTCTCCACGAGCCGTTTTCCTTTGCTGCCAAGGCATCTTCTTTTAAAGGCATTTCCAAAAGATTGTGTAAAAGGTCGAACAATCTTAAATTTTCCATTGTATCCATGATCTTAAATTTTTTTGTGAAACAATTAGTTAAAAACTCTTATGCATGCATAAAAATAATATATATTTGTATTAATCCAAAGAAAAGCCGTTAAATTTTTGTTTAATTACAATAAAGCTTTACCATATGAAAACGAATCAATTGCTTCCCCTACTTAAGATAGAATTCCCACTTATTATGGCTCCGATGTTTCTGGTAAGTAATGCCGAAATGCTAAAGGCAGGGATGAGATCAGGCATTATGGCTACTTTCCCTACACTAAATTACCGAAAGGAAGGTGAGCTGGCCTCTGTTTTGGATGAACTGAATGGCTTTTTGGCAGAAACTTCAAAGGGCAATTATGGCGTTAACCTGATTGTTCAGCAATCGAATCCACTTTACAGGAAGCACTTAAAAATATGTGTGGATAAAAAAGTCCCTTTTTATATTACTTCTTTAGGTAGTCCTAAAGAGGTGGTTGAAGCAGCCCATGCTTACGGAGCGAAAGTGTTTTGTGATGTAACCAATGTAACGCATGCACAAAAATGTTATGATAGTAACTGTGACGGATTTATTGCGGTAGGGCAGGGAGCCGGAGGGCATGCTGGCCCGCATCCTTTACATATTTTAATTCCGGCATTAAAGAAACATTTCCCCGATAAACCTGTTGTAGCTGCCGGGGGAATTGTTTCGGGGGATGGCTTATTATCCGTAAGGGTATTAGGCGCAGAAGGAGTATCGGTGGGGACACGGTTTATTGTTAGTAAAGAATGTAAGGTTAATAATGAGTATAAACAGGCCATTATTAATGCAGGGATGGATGATATTGTGATGACTACCAAATTATCAGGAACACCTTGTACGATTATTGACACACCTGCTGCTAAAAAAATGGGCTATACACAGTCATGGATTGAGCGCTTTTTGAGCAACAATCCCCAAACCAAAAAATGGTTTAAAATGTTTGTGCAGGTAAGAGGGATGAAAAAACTGGAACAGTCGGTTTTACCAAATAACTATCAAACCCTCTGGTGTGCAGGTAAATCATCGGAATTAATTACCAGTGAATTAAGTTGTGAGGAAATCATTACCAATCTTAAAGCTGAATATACAAAGGCTTTGGCAGAGGTTAAGTTATTGGAAATATAGTGATGAAATGTTATTATTTTTAACTTTCATATGGATCATGCGGTTTAAATAATATGTATATATTTATTTAAATTTTTTTATGAAATATACGTTCATTTTGCTACTATCATTTTTGATTATAGCGAATCCTTTAAACGCCCAAATTAACAGGAGTATTCCTGAATGGGTAAATCCAATAAATATTAATAGTGTTGGTACTGTAAATAAGAAGCAGATCAAGGAAGGCTACCATTACATATTGGTGGATGAGCAATATAATGCTATAAAAAAGCATAACTATTTTCATTTTGCCAGTTCTGCTATTACGGAAGAGGCTTTGGTAAATGTTTCCCAGATAGAATTTAGTTATGATCCGGCTTATGAAAAGGCGTATCTGCACGATGTTAAAATTCATAGAGGTAATGACATTATTAATAAAACGTCTTCTCTTGAATTAAAAGAGTTAAACGAAGAAAACGAGAGGAACAATGGGGTTCTTAATGGTAGAAAAACACTTTATACTAATTTGAGCGATGTGCGAAAAGGAGATATTGTAGAGTACAGCTATTCTATTATCGGAGAGAATCCCATCATGAAAAATTATTTTAATTATACTCTTTGGCTTTCTTATTCGGTTCCGGTTGGCAAGATACATACGCGGGTTTTATTTCCTAAAAGTACCGAAATCTCTATCCTTAATAATAATACTTCCGTTAAGCCTGTTATTAAAGTAAGCGATGTAAATGATTATACCTGGGAAATAAATAATCCACAGGTCACCAAAGAAGAGTCTGCTGTTCCTTCATGGTATACACCTTATCAAAGAGTACAAATCTCAAATCTTAAAAATTGGAACGAAGTAAAATCACATTGTAAAACCTTATTACTTGTTGGTAACTATAATAAACATGGTATCCAAAAAATGGTGGATTCTATTGTGAAACCAAAACAAAATATTGAAGACAAAATTACATCGATTATAGAATTCGTTCAAACACACGTTAGGTATTCAGGCAATGAAAATGGTATTTATTCTCATGTGCCTCGTACACCTGAGTTTGTATTAAAAAATCGTTTTGGAGATTGCAAAGAAAAGTCAGTATTACTTTGTGAGATGATGAAATTAATAGATGTTGAATCTTATCCTGTGTTGGTTAGTACCACACTCTGTAATAAAGTAAAGGATCAAAATCCGTCCATTAATATTTTTAATCATTGTATATCCCTGTTTACTTATAAAGGAAAGCATTTGTTTGTTGATCCTACCATATCCTATCAAAGAGGTAGTTTTAAATTAAGGAAGTGCCCAAATTATGAATTGGGAATGGTGATGGATAATAGTAAAGATGCATTTGAAATTATACCGAATGATATAGAAAGTAAATCAACTGTTGCAGAGGAATTTGTTATTGAAAAATCGGGGGATACAAAACTTAAGGTTACGAGTAAGTATACAGGATTTAATGCAGATGAAATACGGTACACTTTCCTGACTAACTCCCTTTATGATATTCAGGATAACTATAAGCAATTTTATTATAAGTATACCGAAGACATTGATGTTATTGATACGGTAACCTATGAAGATAATCAGGAAACTAATGAATTTACTACTAATGAATATTATACGTTAAACCATTTCTGGACAGCTGATGATTCGAGTAAGTCTAAAACCATATCCCGGGATTTTATGCCCTATAGTTTAAATTATAAGTTTAATTACGGAGAGGAAAATAAACGAAACGACCCTTTGAAAATTGTATATCCTCTTAATCAACATCATACAATTATTGTAAAGCGGGAAGGAGGATGGGACGTAAAGAATGAGTTAAAATCGGAAAATAATAAGTTCTTCTCCTATACTTTTTCAACAACAGTTTCAGAGGATCAATTGAATCTTGTTTATGACTACAGTTCCAAAACAGAAACCATAGAACCAAAGGATTATAAAAGTTATAAAGCAAAAATGGACTTTATAAATTATAATATTGTTTTTAGTGCGCAGGAAAAACCTTTAGTTAGTGGAATTATAGGATTTAACTGGATATTGCTTTTAACTATTTTGAGTGGACTACTGGTAACTGCGATAGTGGTCGTTATTCTCTATAAAAGATCATCTGTAACAGCATACGAAAACAGGTATGATTCTATCGGAAGTTGGTTGGTACTTTTAGGTATTGGGATTTCTATTTCTCCGCTTTCACTATTATTTGCATTGTATAAGGAATATTATGATGAAATGGGGCTTAATTACCTGGTTTACTTTTTTCATGAAGAGTCCTCTTATTTTTCTCCACTGAGGGGATATTTCACTCTTTTTGTTGCATTTATTAATAGCGCCATGCTTGTATTTACTGTTTTTATTGCCGTTTTATATTTTCAGAAAAAGGCTTCATTCAGAGTATACTTTTCTTTTTTTAGAATATTTGACACATTGTTTTTGATCGTGAATGTGATTGTGATACATAGTATATATGGCGATTCCACTGACGTCGCAGAGCGAAAGATTTTATCGGGAGAAACCTCGGCAATGATCAGTGTTTTTATAGTATCTTGTATATGGGTACCTTATGTATGGTTTTCGGAGAGAAGCAGGCATACATTTACAAATGTAAACATGCCGAAAGATTCATCACATGATGCTTATATAATTCAACAAGTTAATAGCAGCGAATCAGAAGATGGGATTAAATCTGAAAACATACAGTAACGCTTTTTTCAAATAGGAGATTCAAAATGCAGCCATAGCTGTTAACTCAGATCGGATAATGCTATGACTTTAGTATCCGAAAATGTAAAAATCGAACGACCAGTCAAATTTAACTCCTCATTTTTCTTTAACCCGTTTGGTAAGTCAACAGCTAAAACAGCTTTATATCCTATTTCAATTTCTGTACGATCAGGATGATGTTTAAATGATTTGATGGTTTGTTGCCGTTTAGAAAACAGATTCTTTGCTTGTTCGGCTTGCTCTTTAAATGCCGGCAAACCTTTAAGGGATAAATTTATTTCGCCGTTTGAACTATTTTCAAATGTAACGGCAGGATCAAAATCGGAGACCATTCCGTCGATATCAAAATTGTTATAGGCGTTTATATAATTACGGATTATTTGTTCTCTTTGATGCATAGTAACTGTTTTGTTGTTATATGATTTAATGAATGCTTACCAATTCCTGTTTAATGGCAAACTTTACAAGTTCTGCTATGTTTTTGCACTTTGTTTTTATGTAAATATTTCCACGATGGAAGTCAATGGTATTAATGGAAAGATGGAGTTCGTCTGCAATCACTTTATTGGTTTTCCCCTTACAGAGTTCTTTTAAGATTACCAGTTCTTTTGAAGAAAGGGGTGGTTCATTAAAAAAAAGCTGATTTGTTTTTTCTCTTTTAATCCCGTTTAGTAAAGCACGTGCCAGATCTTTATTAAAGTAAATGCCTTCTGTATTTACAGTACGTATCGCTTCAAAAAGAATTTCAATGTCAATACTTTTACTGAGATAGGCACTGGCTCCGTTAGACATAAATTCATTTAGAAAGCCGGGTTCGGTATGCATACTCAGCATAATTACTTTAACGTTTGGAAAACGTTTTTTGATAACCTCTAATGTTTGATGTCCATTCATAACAGGCATATCAATATCCAGTAACACAATGTGAGGTTCGTTATCTTTTATAAGTTCAATAAGTTCTTTCCCATTATAGGCTTCGCCGGTTACTGTAAAATCAGGTTGATCATCCAATAAAGAAACAAGGGCTTTCCGAACCAATAATTGGTCTTCCGTTAACATGATTTTGATTTGTTCCATAAAGCAATTACTTCATAAGGAGAATTGATAAGAGTGCCTATGTTTTAGGTAATATAAATTTATTGTATTTTTTGAAGTGGCATTAATTCAGTAAGAACTTATTTTGTTAAATAATAAAAAACGTATTCAAACACAAGATTAGTGTGTTCCACAAAATATTATTGGAGTATAAAAAAAGTGCTGCGTTTAATGTTGTATCGGTTAAAATATGCGATTCCATGAACTGGCTGTAGGGCCTTATTTTACTATACTATAGGGCCTTATTTCTGATTTTTAAATGCGATAAGTGAACCATTATTTCATGTACAGAAGCAACTCATTTAATCTCTGTTTTGCCGGATAGTTTGTGTGATAATTTAGAAAATATAAGAGCTAAAAAAACTATTTTATGCAAAACACGAAACAAGTGTGTTTATAAATAATTGCCTACCGAAACATATAAAAATACCTACCTATTCAGGTAGGTAAATAGAAAACGGGTTATATTAAAATTATGACTTTCAGTGGTTTGTCTTTTTATGTATTTGTAAACGACATTTTTGTGAGAAATAAAGGCAGGTTTATTGTGATATATTTGAAAAAAATTCTAACCCCGGATTTTATGAGGCATCTCATCATTTTACTCTTTGTTTTCACAATTTTCACTTCTTTTAAAGGGGATACCGATAAAGTATATATCTGCGATAACGGTAACACAGAAGTTTACCACATAAAAAAGACTTGCAGTGCTTTACAGCGATGCAAGCACGAAATTATTACTGTAACACTAAAAGAGGCCATAGATAAATACGGTAAAAGAGCTTGCAAAACTTGTGATTAGAGAATAAGCTAAAAATACGTACATCGGAAAAATATCAATAGAACAGCTGGAAGCAGCAGGGTAAACGTTTAATTTCATATTGTTTTGAGACATCGATTTTTGATTCTTATTTATACGGAGAATAATGTATTTTTATGTATTCTGTAATTTATGAAATCATTCCCCTTTATTGTATTTATATTTCTCACATCACTTGTTTTCGCTCAACCCAGAAAAGATGTCCAGCGAACAAGCGTTGAGTTATTATACGGACAAAAATTTTTAGCTCATCCTTCATTTAATCATGCGTTTAATACCCTTGATAACATCCAATACGGAGGTAATATATCATACGTTGGTGTTGGAGTTTCGGGAAGTGTTTCTCCGGATCGCTGGTTCTTTTCTCATTATGGGAGTTATTATTATACGCAGGTCGTTCCTCAATCTATTAAGGTAAACGATACAATTACAAATCAAATTACAGGATTTAATTTTGGTTTCACTTACTTTGGGGTGAGCCTGATTCCACGTAAAAAGTTTTTTGATGTGTTTGTAACTTTGGGTGCCAATACGGGGAGGCTGCGAATGTATGGCAATCATTACACCACACAAAAGAATCCCTATTTTTCTCCGAAAATAAGAATCCATCCGGCACTAACTTTCAGGAACTTTCGTATTTCTTTACAAATAGAATATGAGTATGATATTTCCCGGAAAAACTGGCGGCACACTACTTTTTTTAAAGGCGATAAATTAAATCTGGCTAAAACATCCAATACCGGTTTAACTATTTTTGCAGGCATAGGCTATGTGATAGACGGAACAGGTAAAGGAAACGGTGGATTTGTGGGCTTCTAAAAACGTAAGCATTTATTTCTTACTTTTAATCTGCTGAACCCATTAAATGAATCGGGGGAAAGTTATATTTTAAAAAAATTATACAGTGAAGAAGCAGTATACTTCTAATCGGCTTTTATTAAATAGTGTTACCCAACAAGACCTTGACTTTGTTTTTGAGTTGGTTAATATGCCCGAATGGCTTAGGTTTATTGGGAACCGACATGTAGATACCAAAGATGAAACGTGTTATTATATTAAGAAGATCATTGATAATCCTAACATTCATTATTGGGTAGTAACCCTCAAAGAAGAACAAATTCCTGTAGGTATTGTTACTTTTATTAAGCGTTATTATCTGGAACATTTTGATATTGGGTTTGCTTTTCTTAAAAGACATACTCAAAAAGGGTATGCCTATGAAGCGGCAAATACAATATTACAGGCTGCCCTGGCAGATCCTGCTTATAACCGGGTTGTAGCAACGACATTGCAGGATAATGTAAATTCCATTCAGCTTCTCGGTAAATTAAATTTTCAATTCGAAAAAAAGATCAGAGAAAATGAAGAGGAGCTCTTACTGTATTTTATTGAACCCGATAGAATAACTATTGACAAATTAACCAAATCTTTTTTTGGAATCTTTTATACTAAAGAGGAACATAAGCCTGATTGGAAATTACTTGATTCACTGTGCCTGCAGGAGATTCGTATCATTAAAAAGACAGGCTTAAGGCAGGAAGTATATGATTTGCCACATTTTATAGAACCGCGTAAAAAAATATTATCCGACGGAACACTTACCGAATTTGAAGAATATGAAATTTCACATGAAACAAAGATTGTGGGGAATATTGCACAGCGTTATTCGGTTTTTCAAAAAAGGGGTTATTTAAAAGGAGAAGCATTTAAGGGAACAGGGCATAAGTTTTTTCAGTTTATAAAAACAGAAAAAGGCTGGAAGATAAGCGCTGTGATATGGGAAGATGAAGAGTGATAGAATATAAACAACTAAAAATAAACTATGAAAACGGTGGGAAGCATTGCTATTTTAATGATAGTGTTATCAACAGCTTGTAAAAAAAAATACAGTTGCGAGTGTTCTGGTCCCGGTGGAGTTTATAGTACAACTCCGATTAATGATACAAAAAGGAAAGCAAAACAGAAATGCGCAGACATAAATAAAGAGCAGCAAACAATGCCCTGGTCGGAAATCAACTGTTCCTTAAAATAAATCCTCCATACGGTTCAAATTTAACATCTCCTGCTACAATTTATAGCAAGAGGTTTACCGTATTGGATTTAATTTTAAGGCATGGAACTGCTGATCAAAGTATATAGTGATAAACCTTCCCGTATAGGCATAAAGTTTATCTATGGTTATAAGGCAGTACGGTCGTACGAAGAACTAATTGCGAAACACCGTGGTGAAACTTTTTCTTTAAAAATAGAGCCTGTAAAAACCAAACTGAATTTAACCTTACAATCGAATGAGAGCGGAATTAAAATTCCTTATAAAGATCTGGATTATAAGCCGGATCAGTTTAAGAAACTGGAGCAATTGATGAACCAAAAAGTTGTTTGTGAGTTTGTTCATATTTACAGCGATGCCAATACGTTATTTGTTGCAAAACCGTTCAGGAGACAGGAATTTATTTCTGTTACCGGTTTTGAAATGATCAACTGTAATGAGTAGAAGGCCTATCATTTCTATAGATTTGTCCGTTTTTTCTTGTGAAGATCTGTAAATAGCTTAGCTTTGTTATAGCCCTTTTCTGAGTAATGGGCGTTCTTTCTCTCATTTCCATTTAGTAAACTATGAAACAAAGTGCAGGTATTCTGTTATATAAAATAGAACAACAGAAATTGAAAGTTTTGTTGGTGCACCCCGGTGGTCCGTTTTGGACAAAAAAAGATTCCGGCTCATGGACTATTCCAAAAGGAGAACCTATGGAAGGAGAAGACCTTTTATTGGCTGCTAAGAGAGAATTTCAGGAAGAGACAGGGCAGGAAGCGCTTGGTATATTCCGTGAGCTGGCATCCCTAAAACAAAAAGGAGGAAAGTTGGTTCATGCCTGGGCTGTAGAAGGAAGCTTTACTATAGAAGATTTTAAAAGTAATACGTTTGAAATGGAATGGCCGCCAGGGTCAGGGAAAATGAAAGCATTTCCGGAAGTAGACAAAGCGCAATGGTTTATAGCAGAGGAAGCTCTTGTAAAGAGTTTAGAGGGGCAACGTGGATTTATAATAGAACTACAAGGTCTCTTATCTTCTAAGCTTTAAAAAACAGGTAGTAGAAAAGAGGCTATGCCGCATTCTTTTTTCTTGATTTAATAATTATGTCGCCGTTAGCACTTGCCCAATCGGAAAATACAGAATATTGTTCTAAAAGGTTCAGTCCTAATTCGGTGAGGTCATATTCTACACGTGGTGGTACTTCAGGGTAAATTTTACGGGTAATTAAGCCATCAGCCTCTAAATGGCGTAAGGTAACGGTTAGCATTCGTTGTGACACATCACCAATTTTATGTTTAAGTTCGTTAAAGCGTAATTTTCCAAAACCACCAAGTGCGAGGATTGCCAGCATACTCCATTTATCGCTGATACGGGAAATAATATCCCTGACAGGACAAAAAGAATTTTTAGTGGTGTTGGCCAGTTCAAAAATATCTTTAAATTTTTTTTCTCCGTGTCTCGCAGTTGCATCCATATTAGTTACACGTGTGTTCCTTCGTATGGCCTGTGTACCCTCTTGTTTCTTCATGAGTTACTATTTAGTTTTGAGTTCTTAAAAGTAACTATTAATCCTTAAAAAACAGAAAAAATGTCAAACAAAATTTTAGTAACAGGTGCTACAGGCACTATCGGAAAGGCTTTAATAAAAAACCTGCAATCAAAAAATGTAAACTTTGTAGCCGGAGTTAGAAATGTTTCACAGGCTAAAGAAAAATTAAAACATGTAAGTGATTTTGTTGAATTCGATTTTGCAAATCCTTCTACTTTTGAAAAAGCAACAGTGGGTGTAGACAGAGTGTTTATACTTGGGCCGGGTTTGGTATTAAACCTGGATGAATTATTGAAGCCCTTTATTGATTTCTTAAATGCAAAACAGATCAAACGTGTGGTGTACATTTCGGCTTTTGGTATGGAAAACATTAAAGAAATGCCGTTTCACACAATTACTGCTAAAAAGCTTCAGGACGATGGGTTTGATTATACCATTTTAAAACCTTCTTTTTTCTCTGAGAATTTTAAAACCTATGAATTTGAGAATATTACTCAACGGGGTATTGTGTATGTTCCTGCTGCTGATGGAAAAGTAGGTTTTGTGGATGTGAAAGATATTGCTGAAACAGCAGCTACTGTTTTAACAACAGAAGGGCATTCAGGAAAAGTGTACGAGTTAACAGGCCCTGAATTGTTTTCTTATGATGAAGCTGCTAAATTATTATCACAGATAACAGGAAAAACCATTGTATATCCAAGGCCAAGTAATGAAGAGTTTACGGCAACCCTTAAAGCAGCCGGGGCTCCTGATTTTGTAGCACCTTACATGATCAATGTGTATTCACTGATTGCAAATAATCATGTAAACAAGCTGACTCATGATGTAGAAAAAGTAACGGGAAGAAAACCAGGCTCTTTAAAAGAAGCATTAACGAATAGTTTTGCTTAAATCATCCTAAAACTTAATAAGGTATATTAAGAAAGAGGTTATCCCGGATTTTACTTTAGGGTTTGTAAAATTAAATGGAGATAACCTCTTTTTTTATCATTAAGCTGTAACGGTTACCGTGTTTTTTAATTTATTAAAGAACCAATAAGAGAGAGCTACCAATACCAAAAATACCAAAGGGGCGATAAATGGTGTATGGGTTGAGATGTGAGACCATGCAGCACCAATTAATGTAAAGGTAAAGCCTGCGTATGCCCATTCTTTTAATTTAGGAAACCATGGGTTGATCAATGCTAAGGCCCCTAACAATTTAAATACACCTAACAGGGTTACAAAGTATTCGGGATAACCGATATCTTTGAAGTTTTTTATTAAATCAGGGTTTTTGCTGAGATACATACTACTGCTTAAAAGAAAGCCTGCTGAAACTAATCCTGTGAATATCCAGTAAAGAATTTTGTTTTTTTTCATAAGTTGTTTTTTTTTGACAAACCTACGGTATTAACAAGTGCTAATTGTGTGGCTATACTTTAGTATACCGCTATACTTTGGGAAACTACTATTTAAAGGAAAGTAAATGTCTATCTTTGTATAAGATAACCGTTACTCACATGCAGGATACACTCATTAAAATTGAACATGGTACAGAGCAATGTTCGCGCATGCTTCTGCCAACAAAAGATGCGTTGGATGTTTTAAGCGGAAAATGGAAATTACAAATTCTGATCGCCCTGATGTTTGGAAAAAAACGGTTTAGCCAAATCCAGGCAGAAGTAATCGGTATTACTCCTAAAATGCTTTCTAAAGAATTAAAGCAGCTCGAAATAAATGAGCTGGCTGTAAGGCACGTGTACGATACGGCTCCGGTAAGCGTAGAGTATGAAATGACGGTACATGGAAAAACACTGGAACCGCTCTTAAGGGCTTTAACCGAATGGGGAATTGTTCATCGTAAACGGGTTATTGCCAGCAGCAAAAAACAGAAAAAGAATAGTTTACTATAATTTAACTCCGATAATCGTTACATCATCTACCTGTTCAAGTCCGCCTTTCCAATTTTCCAGTACTTTATCGAGTTTAAATTTTTGTCTTTCCAGGTAAGAATCCTGCGTAGAAATGATGAGCTCCTTTAATTTTTTGCGTTTATATTTTTTTCCTTCTTTCCCGCCGAACTGATCTGCAAACCCATCCGTGATTAAATAAAGAACCGTATCTTTTTCTAACTCCAAATGATGTGTAGGAAAAGGGCTTGGTTTAGTGGTTCTGCCAATGGGTTGTTTGTGGGCTTTTACTTCTGTCAGTTCATTTTGATGAATGTACCACAAATCATTATTGGCACCACTCCAGCAAACTTTATTGGTCTTTTTATTGATGGAACATAACGAAATATCCATACCATCATTAATTTCATCTCCACTTTTAGCAAAGGTCTCTAATACTAATTCTCGTGCTTTATCTAATATTTTTCCTGTTTCGGTAATCCCAAATTCATTTACACTGCGATATAAGGCATTGCTGCATACAACAGATACCATTGCTCCCGGAACGCCATGCCCTGTACAATCTGCAGCTGCAATAAATAAAAGATCCCCTTTATGTTCAAACCAATAAAAATCACCAGCCACAATATCTTTTGGTTTATAAAAAATAAAGCTGTCTTTTAAATGTTCTTTAATATGATTGATCGGCGGTAAAATGGCCCGTTGTATTCTTTTAGCATATGTAATACTATTGATAATATCCTTGTTTTTTTCATGCAACTCCGCTGTCCGTTCAGAAACCCGGTGTTCCAGTTCATCATATACTTTAATGTTTTCAAGGGTTACAGCCGTAATATCTGCCAGCGATTGTAAAAGACTTACTTCTTCTTTGGTTGGGAGATGCTGATAAGCCCAGTAATTTCCAATGGCACCAATAGGTTCCATCGTTCTGATGGGAACCATTGCCAGACTTTTTACAAAAGTGACTTCGTATGCCTCAATAGGAATTCTATCATCAACATAAATATCTTCAATAACAACCGATTTGCGGTGAGTCATGGCCCATCCGCTAATGCAGGACTGAATGGGAAACCGGCTTCCTTTCCATAAAGGGCCGATGGCATCTTCATCTGCATAATAGCAATATTCATTATCGCCCAGCCTGTCCCTTAATACAAATGTTGCACCATCGGCACCGGTTAATTCTCTCGCTGCTTTTCTTACGATTTTCATCACCGTAGTAATATCCCTGGCCATTGACAATTCCTGTACTGTAGTAACCAGTAAATTCAGATTAGATGTATCTATCAGGGTTTCCATTTGATGTTATTAAATATAAATTCAATGGTATTGTGAATTATTTTTTACGTTACCGAATGTATTAAGTTTCAATGAACTTTGAAACACGTATTCTTACGCGTTAAGTGTACGTAAGAATACGTGACAGGTATTGAATTTATACAATGAAAGTCAACGGGATTTTCTTACCGATTTTAATGAAGAAAAGAGTCTACACGTATAAAAGAATATTAGGTTGAAAAAAGAGTTAAATAAATGTACAGATGTTTTTCAGTTGATGAATGTGGCGTTGACTATGGTAGACCATAAAATACAACCACTCTGATCTGGTAAATTCGCCTAGCCCTGGAATACTAAAATCCAGGCATGTTTGTGAAAGATCCTGTGTTCGGATAATTTCTTTTAATTGATCGATCCTGTTTTTCAAAGCCATTAACAAATCCGTTTTAGCGATAAGTGTATCGGAAGGAATAATGAAACCGGGAGACTCCATTTTTGTATTAAAATCAAGAAACACCTTTTTTATAATTTCTGTTTTTTCTTCCGGATTTCGTTCCGTCGTTTTTATATTTCCACTTAAGGTTTCTGCTACCGAATAGGATTTCAGTAAGTGATCCCCCACCTGTGCGGCTGTCCAGCTTCCCTCAAAAGGGATTTTATTAAGTTGTTCCTCGCTAAGGGAGTCAATGAGTTGTATTAATTCATTGGTTGTTGTTTCTACCTGGTTAAATAATTCTGTTTTCATTTTTCTATATTATTAACTGATCAAAAATAAAGAGAAATGCCTGCTTGCATATAGTATGAATACGACAATGTGCAGGTCTGTTTACGACACAACAGTCATACAGCTTTCAAACAATCTTCAAGATTCATTTAAATTAAGGTTGAAAATATCTTTGATAAAATATGTTAGAGAATAGAGGGAAGTCTTAAAGATAAATGTAAATTTAAGTAAGCAATCCGGACTATTATTTGTAAAACAAGATTAGGAAAGAAGACTGGCATAGCAAGATTATTTAAAAATAAGATATATGAGTATAAAAGAAAAATTAGGAATGTTATTTCCTTATGAATCAGAGATTCCGGCACAATACGCTTTAACAGAAGAAATTCACCAACGTGAATATTTAGTAAATGGAGAAATCATTGAATGGAAAGGGGCTTCGCAGAATGTATATTCTCCTGTTGCTATTAAAACAGAAAAAGGATTAAAGAGAAAACTCATCGGGTCTTACCCCGTGGCAGGTCCAGCGGAAGCATTGGAAGCACTTTCGTTTGCTGTAGCGGCTTATGATAAAGGAAGAGGCGAGTGGCCTACTAAAAGTGTAGCAGAACGTATTGCCTGTGTAGAGCGCTTTACCAAAAAAATGATCGAGCGAAAAGAACTGGTTGTAAAGCTGATCATGTGGGAAATAGGTAAATCAATTGCAGATTCTATAAAAGAGTTTGACCGAACAGTAGAATATATTCACGATACGATTGAAGCTTTAAAAAAGCTCGATCGCCTGTCTTCACGCTTTGAAATAGAGCAGGGAATTGCCGCTCATGTACGACGTGCACCACTGGGGGTTGTATTAGTTATGGGGCCATACAATTATCCATTAAATGAAACCTTCGCTACCTTAATTCCGGCGTTAATTATGGGAAATACGGTTCTTATTAAAACTCCCCGTTTTGGCGCCTTGCTGCATTACCCTTTATTGGCGGCGTTTAAAGATAGTTTTCCAAAAGGTGTTGTCAATAGCATTTACGGTAAAGGAAGCGAAATTGTTCCTGCATTAATGAAAACAGGAAAGATTGATGTTCTGAGTCTGATTGGTTCGAGTCGTGTGGCAAGTGATTTGAAAAAAATGCATCCTAAAACAAACCGTTTACGGGCTGTACTTGGTTTGGATGCTAAAAATGTAGCTATTGTTACTCCCAATGCGGATATTAAACAAGCAGTTCAGGAAGTGGCTTTAGGAGCTTTATCTTTTAATGGGCAACGTTGTACCGCTTTAAAAATAATTTATGTTCACCAAAGCATTGCAGATGAATTTGTAAAAGAATTAGCAGAGGTTGTGTCTAACTTAAAATACGGGATGCCATGGGAAACCGGTGTAAATATCACGCCTTTGCCTGATCCTGAAAAACCTGCTTATCTACTGGAATGTATTTTGGATGCAAAGAAACATGGCGCCAAAGTAATGAACGAACATGGCGGAGCCTTTGTAGAATCCCTGGTATTCCCGGCCATTGTGTACCCTGTAAATGATAAAATGAAATTGTACAGAGAAGAACAGTTTGGCCCTATCATTCCTGTAGTTCCTTTTTCAGAGGTTAATGAAGCCATTGATTATATTGTTGAATCTGATTACGGGCAACAGACAAGTATTTTTAGTAATGATAAAGAAGAAGTGTCTTTATTGATTGATGAATTGGTTAACCAAGTGAGCCGCATCAACATTAATAGTCAATGCCAGCGTGGGCCTGATACATTTCCTTTTACCGGAAGGAAAGACAGTGCAGAAGGAACTTTGTCTGTTACAGATGCTTTAAGGGCTTTTTCAATACGTACGTTGGTTGCTACCAAGTTAACAGAAAGAAATACCAAATTGTTAAATGATATTGTTCATAGTCACAGTTCTGGATTTTTAAGTACTAACTACTTATTTTAAACCACCACCGCATTACATTAATGAATAATGAGTTGATTTATGTAGTAAGGTGCTTTGTTTTTGTTTGTTAATGTTATCGTAATGGTTTCATAAAGAGGATTAGGTGTGTTATGTTTTTTAAACATTTAATTTTGCGGCCTAATATGATTCAATGTTCTCATTTCTTTTAAGCAATTTCGTTTCTCTTATTTCTTTAATCAACCCACTTGGCGCCATTCCGGTCTTTTTATCGTTAACATCCGGCCATCAGAAAGACTGGGTAAAACGACAGATTTTTAAAACCAGTTTAAATGTGTTATTCATTTGCCTGATCTCTTTTTTGATAGGCAATTATGTGTTGGCTTTTTTTGGTATTTCTATCAACGCCTTAAAAATTGCCGGGGGAATTATTATAGCACGTTCCGGATTTTTATTACTGAACTCTAAGCATAAAAAAGATGTCGGTAAAAAAATTCAGGAAGAAGCTTCACAAAAAGAAGATATTTCTTTTACGCCATTGGCAATGCCTTTGTTATCCGGCCCCGGATCTATTTCCTTTCTCATTAACCTGTCACTGCAAACCCAACAAAATAGCATGAATACGATACTTGTTATCGTTTCAATTATAGGTGTGAGTATGAGTATTTTCCTAGTTTTAAAGTTAGCTCCTGCTATATTATCCTATATGGGGCAAGCCGGATTAAAAGCCTTGTCTAAGATCATGGGATTTATTGTGATATCTATAGGAATAGAATTAATTATCAGCAGTGTGATAGAAATTCTTTCCAAACTAAATCATTAAATGATTTTAGCTGTTGATACTGCAATGGTATTTCCTTTAAAGCTTATGCCTCCTTTAAATTGGTTAGGATAAGGATTTATGTATTCAATGTTTTCTGATTTATTTTCGAAGAACATTCTTTTAATAGCGATGGCGCATTTTGATAAGACGATATCTTCTGTATCATATAATGTATGTTGTGGAATAGTATCAGAAAAACGGACATTTTTTTCATCCAGGCGGTGAGGAGTAAGGTATTTTGAATCTAAGATAAAAGCAGTATCAGCTAACAAATTATCAATGATGATCTTGTCGGTAAAGGTTAAATTAATTTCGCGCATGGGGTGTAGGGTGTTATTGGATTAAGTTAGGTAATGTTACCCTTTTAAATCTACAATCCCTGATTTATTATTTTTCTAAAATTCCGTAGGTTTTATAACTATCAGGAGTCTCTTTTTGAATTATCAAAGGGCATCCAAAGAGGCTTCCGGAACAGGGATTCATACGATTGATACTTTGTAATGTGAAATATAAAGACCGTCGTAAGTTATATAGGAATACGATTGATCTTACGCTATAAATAGAAGAAGACGACAGTTTCTGTAAATTCCTCATATTGGTTTTGTTTTGTAACCGTGTTAATTTCATATTAAGCAATTTTTACATTGAAAGATTAAGAGTTAAATAAACGGTAACACAGGTTTAAGATTAAAACGACTTCGTTTGTTCAGCTTTGTAGTATGCGATCAACTCTATTTTTAGTATTTACTCTTTTTATGTTTAGTTTTTGCGTGGCGCAACAAACTACTTTAATTCCGGCAGGCAGTAATTGGAAATATTTTGACAATGGTTCTAATCAGGGAACTACCTGGCAACAAGCAGCATTTAATGATGCTTCCTGGCAAAGTGGTAATGCCGAACTTGGTTATGGCGATAGCGATGAAGCCACCGTTGTAGGATATGGTTCAAGTTCATCCAATAAATACATCACCACTTATTTTCGTAAAATAATAAACGTAACAAATCCTTCACAGTTTTTTTCTCTCGATATGCAAGCTGTAAGAGACGACGGTATTGTTGTATATATAAACGGAGTAGAAGTTTGGCGTGATAATATGCCTGTCGGAAGTATTGTAAATACAACTCCTGCAAACTCTACGATTTCTTTTGGTGGAGAAAGTGCATGGAATTCTACAACGATTAGTTCAGCGAATTTAGTTAACGGAAATAATACCATTGCTGTTGAAATACACCAGGAAAGTGGAAGTAGTTCCGATATAAGTTTTAATTTAAAACTAAACGGTAATTTAACACCTACACCATTGTCTGTTGACAGAGGGCCTTATTTGAATATTGGCACACCCAACAGCATGGTTGTAAAGTGGCGAACTACTACCACCTGCGATTCTAAAGTATCCTATGGAACCAGTGTGACCTCACTAACCAATACTGTAACTGATCTTAATTATGTAACCGATCACGAAATAAAACTAAGCGGCTTAACACCCTCTACGGTATATTATTATACGATTGGTACAATTAGTAATACACTTACAGCTCCTACCAATACCGTTTATTTTAAAACAAGTCCGGTTACAGGTACCAAAGGCAGTTATAAGTTCTGGGCTGTAGGAGATGCAGGAACATCTGATATGAACCAGACGGCCGTAAAAAATGGTTTTTTAAGTTACACGGCTAACAGCCATATTGATGGATGGTTATGGTTGGGAGATAATGCTTATGACGGAGGATTTCAAAGTGAATATCAAACAGGAGTGTTTTCAGCGGGGGCTTATACCAACGAAATGAAACGGATTGTTACATGGCCAACACCGGGTAATCACGATTATAATAACCATATTCCTTTTTCCCCTTCTCCGGCGTATTACGATATTTTTACCTTACCAAAAAATGCGGAGGCCGGTGGAGTGGGATCTGGTACCGAAGCATATTACTCGTTTAATTATGGTAATATCCATTTTATTTCTTTGGATTCATATGATCAGGGACGTAATACCACCGATCCCATGGCGGTTTGGTTAACAGCGGATCTGGCAGCTAATACATTGCCCTGGGTAATTGCATATTGGCATCACCCGCCTTATACAAAGGGCACTCATAATTCGGATAACAGCAATTTTTTGGATGGAGAATTAGTAGACATCCGGCAAAATATTATTCCGATCTTGGAAAACTCGGGAGTTGATCTTATCCTTAACGGACATAGCCATACTTATGAGCGGTCTTTTTTAGTGGACGGGCATTATGGAAATTCGTCTTCTTTAAATCCCTCTATGATTTTAGATGGAGGGAGTGGGAACTATCCTTTAAACTGTCCTTATCAAAAACATACACAACTTACTAAATCCCATAAAGGCACTGTATATACTGTATGTGGCTGCTCCGGTAAAAATGGCAGTACTTCCAGTGGCTGGCCTCATCCCGTAATGTATTACTCCACAAACACCACTATGGGAAGTATGTTGGTAGAAGTAAATGATAATAAACTGGATGCAAAATTTATTAATTCAGGAGGAACTGTTTCCGATGCTTTTTCAATTGTAAAAAATGCCGGCAAAAAAACAACCCTAGCGTCATGTCCTAACCAATCGGTGAGTCTGGTTCCGTCGTGGCCGGGAATAGTGCAATGGTTTCCTTTAGGAGTAACACAATCCTCTGTAACGGTGAGTCCCATGGTTTCCACTACCTATTATGCGTACGATGCTTTGAGTTGTATTAGGGATACATTTGTGGTGAGTATGTTGCCGGCCGCAAGCTGCCCTACATCTGCCACAGTAACTTCTCTTGAAGACAATGAACTGAATGGGCAGGTGTTGATATATCCCAATGTGTTAGCCTCTTTTCAGGGAAAAATAAACATCAGTTATTTGCCGGAGTTAGTTATCAGGAATGTAAATTTTTATAATGTATCCGGTAAAAATTATTCGGCGGTTATAAATGAAGTTTCTACAGGTTTAACGGAAGCGGATGTGAGCCGGTTAGCAACAGGTATTTACATTATTGAAATTTCTTTTACAAATGATCAATCCATCTATAAAAAAATAATTATAACCGATTAATCAATTCCAAACTATATGACCTTAAAAACTACTTTCTTATTTTCTCTTCTTGTTCTTCTCCTAAAAGTTAATACAGGCTCTGCACAATGTACTGTAACTACTATTCCGGGAGATTATGTGGTTTCTTCCAGTATTATTTTATCAGGCACCTATAGTGTTACAGGAAATTTTATAGTACCCGTTGGCGTAACGGTGTTTGTAAATAAATACTCATCTAATGCCTGTGGTAAGCTCATCATCTATGCAAAAAACGCGTTTATAAAAGGACAGATCAACGCGGATGATGCAGGTTATTCCGGTGGTTTGGGAGGTGTAGGAGGATTTAGTGTAACAAGCCTGACAGGTGATGCGGTTTCATTAACAGCCTGTAGCAATAAAGATAATACAGGCCAGGTAACTATTGAAGGAGGAAAAAACGGAACGGCTGGTAACGGTTCGGGAGCTGGTTTAGCGGGAAGTGCCGGACAAAATGGTTCAGGACCCAAACAACAATGTTTAAGTAATTCGGACGAAGCAGGAATGATTGGTTCTGGAGGTGGTGCCGGAGGTGGCGCAGGAGGAAGTTATGGTGGAAAAGGTGGTAACGCCGGAACAGGTGGTAATGGAACAAGTTCGTATACCGCAACAGGGGTAAGTGTTTCAACAGGATTTGCAGTGGTAAATGGTACTGGTGGAACAGGCGGAGCTTCAGGTACAGTATATGGTACAGCCGGTTTAAATGATATAGATGCGGGATCGGGAGGAGCCGGTGGCGGTGGAGGGGCACGTTCGTTTGTACAGGGCGGGAATGGCAACAAAGGAGGTAATGGTGGTGGTATGGTAAAAATAATTGCACAGGATACCCTGCTTATTTCAGGCAGCATATCCGCAAACGGAGCTTCCGGATTAAATGGTGGTAACGGTGGAGATGGTGGAATTACCGCTAAATGTTGTTCGGATGGATGTGATGATTGCGGTGAAGCTAATTTATCTTGTGGCGCTGGCGGTGGTTCGGGTGCAGGTGGAGGCTCAGGTGGAGGAATTTATTTGGAATCGAATCATAGTATGAGTATTACAGGAAGCCTGCAGGCGAATGGTGGTGATGGTGGACAAGGCGGTTTAAAAGGAAATGGAACAAGTTGTAATTACAGCAATGTGTTTTGTGGAACGCAGGTGTTAACCAGCGGAAATGGAAACATTGGGAATTCCGGCGGTGGTGCAGGTGGTGGACGGATCAAGATTTTTGTTCCCTCATGTGCTTCCAATATTATTACTCCGGTTACTTCTGTTAGTTCAGGAACGGGCTTTACAAATGGGGCCGCGGGCTCTTACAGTTTAGTATGTACTGTCACAAGTATCGAAGAAAATACAGCCTATCATAAAATCGTTGTTTATCCAAATCCGGCAACAGATCATCTGCAAATAAATTTTCTTTATCCTCAGTTATTAAAAGATCCTCATTCAGAATTTCATTTATACTCTATCAACGGGCAACTTATTTCCCGGGTAAAAGGTGAACTGCATGAGTCGGAAAATCAAACCATTCATATTGCCGATTTACCAGGCGGACTCTATTACCTGAAACTCATATCCGGTGATGCCACCGTGATTACAAAATTTATTAAACAGTAAAATACATCAAATGAAAAAACTACTTTTTTCTTTAGCTTATCTTCTTATAGTTAGTGTTTCTTTTTCGCAGCCATTACATAAAGTAAGTCTGCAACCCTGCTTAAAGCCTTTCTACCATGGCGTGGCATCAGGCGACCCGATGAGTGATAAAGTAATTATATGGACACGTGTTACCCCCGATTCAGTTCAGATCAATCAATCGATTGTGGTTAATTGGAAAGTAGCAACCGATACGGGAATGACCAATATTGTAAAAAGCGGTTCGTTGCTTACCGATTCAAGCGCGGATTTTACAATCAAAGTAGATGTAACAGGCTTAAATGCAAATACATTTTATTTTTATGAATTTCAAACAGGGACGCATTTGTCGCCAAGAGGAAGAACAAAAACCAATCCCTTAAATGGTGCCGATAGTTTACGTTTTGCCTTAGTATCCTGTGCAAATTTTGAAGCAGGTTTTTTTAATGTATACGGAAGCCTGCTTCAACGATCGGATTTTGATGCTGTATTAGCCCTTGGTGATTATATTTATGAATACAATACAGGAGGCTATTCACCTAATACAACGGCCAACAGGCAATGGTCGCCGGCCAATGAAATTGTATCGGTTGCCGATTACAGGATGCGTTATTCTTCTTATAAGCTGGATGATGATCTGCAACGGTTACATCAGCAATTCCCTTTTATTATTGTGTACGATGATCATGAATTTGCCAATGATGCCTGGACCAATGGGGCAGAAAACCATCAACCGGCAGAAGGGTTGTGGAGTGCCCGAAAAGCCATGGCACAAAAAGCGTTTTTTGAATGGTTACCTATCAGGCAAACCAGTACCGCTAATCCTTACCAAATTTACAGGAATATAAAATACGGCAATTTACTGGAGTTGATTATGTTGGATACACGTATCGAAAATAGGGACTTACAGTCAGGTACTTCAGGTGCAACTGTTAACGCCACCTCCCGTCAGCTTTTGGGAACAACACAATATTCATGGTTAACCAATAAACTCAGCACCTCCAACTGTCAATGGAAAGTGTTGGGGCAGCAGGTAATGATTGCGCCCTTAAAAGTTTTTGGTATAGGATTTAACGGAGACCAATGGGATGGTTACCCGGCAGAACGCGACAGGGTTTTTAGTTATGTGTTGAATAATAATATTTCAAACATGGTGGTCATTACGGGAGACATCCATTCTTCATGGGCTAACGATCTGCCCACTGCTTCTTATAACGGATCAACCGGAGCAGGGTCTGCCGGTGTTGAATTTGTAACACCCAGCGTTACATCACCTGGCATCTCTATTCCTTTAGGTGCAACAGCTATACAGGCAGCAAACAGCCATATCAAATATTGCGATTTGAGTAATCACGGCTATGTGATTATGGATATTAACCAAATACGAACCCAGGCAGATTGGTTTAATGTATCAACCATCGATTCCAGGTCAACAGGATTTAGTTATGCCAAATCATTTTACGTCAATCATCTTCAGCGCTTTTTAAAGCCTGCCACTTCGGCTACTATTCCAAGGAGTTCTGTTTTTTACACCAAAGCCCCTTTATGTCCGCGTATACCTGTGGTTAATACTACTTCCAATTTTGATGTGAATTATAAACCGGTTATTTTATCTGCTTATCCTAATCCGGTGAATAGTTATTTAACCATTCAACTACAACAGTTTACAGAAGGAGCGCTTGTGTTTGATATATATGATGCGAATGGCCATGTGGTAAAAACAGATGAATATAAAGACGCCACCGAAGGTGTTGCTAAATATTATATAAATGTTGAAGAAATTTCATCAGGAGCTTATTTATTGAAAATTAATGCAGGCGGGTACATCCAAACACTTAAGTTTATTAAAAACTAAAAAAAGAGTTATTTTAAAAATATTCTTTTTCATTCTTCTGATCTTTTGCTGGTTCTCTTTTAATACAAACAGGGAACAGAGATTTTCCAATGACTTAAATCAGTTTATATATGCAACTGTTCAACAGGCTGCAACTAATTTGGACAGTGTGGGCTATTACCTGCAACACCACCGCAAACCGGAAGCCATCCGGCATTATGAACGATCGCGTTACAGTTATAAACAAGTAGAATATTATTTAGAATATCATTTTCCTTTTTATTCCAAATACTTTATCAATAGTGCCTTGGTTAATAAAGCAGAAGCCGAGTATGGCTACAAAACCTTTGTGCCTCATGGTTACCAGGTTATTGAATCGTATCTTTATTCAAACGACCCCGATTCTTTAGTAAACATTCCCTATGAATTAAGTTTGATGAAACAAACGTTTGGGTTTATAACAGAGAAGATTCCTTCCAAATCTTTAAAACAAGGAACCACAATAGATATGCTTCGCTTTGAACTGGTAAGGATCATGTCGCTTTATCTGAATGGTTATGATTGCACAATCAATAAACAAAACTTAAAAGAAACCACTTCTATTTTAAGTGGCTTTGAAAAAACAATTTCATTCGTTGAAGCTTCTGAAACGGATAGATCAGCTTGTTTTAAAATCATCCAATCCTCTAAAACTTATTTATTAAAAAATAATGATTACGATTCATTTGACCGTTTATGTTTTATCTCCGGCTATCTTAAACCTTTATACGAATCGTTGTATGAATTGTATTCTAAGGAAGATAAAGCGCAACAGGTTTCTTATGCCATTAATATCAGAAGGAAACCATTCTATGATAAAAAATGGCTGAATACGGCTTATTTTTCGGTGGTTTTAAAAGATTCTTTATGTATAAAAGATCAAATTGAATTAGGTAAACTCTTGTTTTTTGACCCTGTTTTATCGGGTAATAATCAAAGAGCCTGTGCCTCCTGCCATAACCCCGGCAATGCTTTTGGAGGAAGTGCCGATTTTAATAAAGCATTTGGCGAAACCACAAAGCTTAAAAGAAATACTCCTTCTTTATTGAATGCTGTATTTCAAAAAAGTTTTTTTTACGATGGAAGAAGTTTACAATTGGAAGATCAGGCAAGTGATGTGTTGTCTAATCACCAGGAAATGTTTTCTGTTCCGGAAGATATCGTGCATAAACTAAAACAAAGCGAAGGATATAAACGGTATTTTAGAAAAGCTTTTAAAAATACTGAAGATACACTGGTAACTTACTATGGCATCCTAAAAGCGATCAGTGAATATGAAAGAACCCTTGTTTCATTGGATTCGCGGTTTGATAAGTATTTGAGAGGAGATGTAACTCAATTGTCAAAGGCGGAGATCAAAGGTTACACGGTATTTTCCGGGAAAGCATTATGTGGCAGCTGTCACTTTTTTCCATTATTTAACGGGCTGGTTCCACCGTTTTACAGCGATAATGAATTTGAAGTGATTGGTGTTCCTAAAAATATGCTCAACAAAGAGCTTGATCCGGATAGTGGCAGGTACCATCTTTCAAAAAATAAGATCCATTTGAATTCTTTTAGAACACCGGGCATTCGTAATATTGATAAAACGGCTCCCTATATGCATAACGGGGTATTTAATACGGTAGATGAAGTGATCGACTTTTATAAAAAGGGTGGAGGAGAAGGCTTAGGCTTGAAGGTTCCCAATCAAACGCTTCCATTTGATTCCTTACAATTAACCAAACAGGAAATTAGTAGCTTAAAAAAATTTCTTTTATCCTTAACGGATAAAGGCGTTAGCTATTCGGCACCCCTGAGTTTACCTCTTATTCAGATCAAAGGCCTGGAAGTGAGAAAAGTAGGCGGGTATTACTAAAACCGGATTTTTTTTAAGAACTTTGTACTAAGATTTTACGGAACTGTTTTCTCTTCTGGCATCAGATTTTCTTCTATTAAAATAGAATCATTAATATATACTGTCATGAAAAATCAAAACAAACAACTCATCGCTATCCTTACCGAATGTGCCGCTTTATGTAATTATTGCTCAACGGCCTGCCTCGATGAAAAGAATGTGAGTATGATGGCAAGGTGCATTAAGCTTGATATGGATTGTGCACAACTATGCGAACTCACAGCAGCCTTTGTGAGTCGTGGCTCCGAGCATGCCAAACACGTTATGAAAGAGTGCCTGGAGGTATGTGTGAAATGTGCGGAAGAATGTGGGAAACACGCCGACATGGAACACTGTAAAGAATGTGCGGAAGCTTGCAGGAGATGTGCAGAAGCCTGTAGAACCATGTTACAATAGCATTATAAATAACAGAGCCATTTTACACTTAAGGTCTGATAAGTTCGTCGTTTGCGTTAAAGGGCCATTCGTTATTTCTTTTTGCTTTAATAACATAAACGATGAGGCCTGCACTAATAACCACCATCCCGGTAAGTACCATTTTTAATCCGGTAGAAACCAGGATACCACCCCAGAGCAGAATAGCTAAGTATACAGGCAAAGGATATAAAGGCATCTTATAAGGAAAGTCTGTTTTTTGTTTTGCCTTTCGGAGTAAGATTAAACCAACGGCCTGCCCAATAAACTGTACCAGGATACGCATAGCCAATATGGCGCTAATCACATCACTTAACCTGAATAGTAAGCTGAATACAAACGCGAGCCCGCCTAAAAATAATAAGGAGATATGTGGGAATTGCCTTGTAGGATGCAGCTTTGCAAACACTTTAAAAAACGCACCATCCGCCGCCGCTGCATAAGGAATACGGCTGTAACCGAGAGTAGCCGAAAAAACAGAGGCAAAAGCTACCCACAAAATTAAGCAGGTTACAATTGTAGCTGCCGTATTGCCGGCCAAACGCTGCATAAATAAACTAATCACAAATTCGCTGTCTTTGGCTTCCTTCCAGGGAATAACACTTGTAACACTTATATTCATAGCAAGGTACAGCACCGAAATTCCGGCAATGGAAAGAAACATACTCCGGGGAATATTTTTAGTAGGATTTTTAATTTCACCGCCAAGGTGGCATACATTATAATAGCCCAGATAGCTATACATGGTTTTTACCCCGGCAAAGCCCATTGCGGATACAAACGCGTAATTAATGGTAAGCCCGTCGTTAATATGCCGGATCGGTGCAGCAAAGTTACCATGTGCAATTCCTCCGCTAATGATCCAGAGTATGGTGAGGATTACCCCTCCCCAAAGCAGCACGCTTATTTTGCCAATAGCCTCAATTTTTCGGTATAATAATACTACAATTAAAATAACCACGCCGCCACTTATCGCTTTTGAGGTAAAGGTATTTAAAGGAACAAGATAGGAGAGGTAGGAGGCAAAGCCAATAGCGGCAGAAGCAATCACAAGAGGAGCCTGTATCATGGTTTGCCACACAAATAAAAAACTCATCAGTTTACCACCTTTAGTTGACCCATAGGCTTCTTTTAAAAAATTATAAGAACCTCCCGCTTTAGGAAAGGCAGCTCCCAGTTCGCTCCAAACCATCGCATCTACAAAGGATAAGAGTGCTCCGGCAAGCCAGGCGTATAAAAAATAAGGTCCATTCATCATTCCAATTACCATGGGTAATGTAATGAAGGGGCCGATACCAACCATGTCGATCATGTTAATGGCAGTGGCCTGTGTAAGGCCTAGACGTCTTTCCAGCATAATAGTTGATGAGTTAACACAAACATCGGTAATTTGTTGCATAAATAAAATAAAGTTTATAGCGGAATATAAGGCAGTAAAAAGCATTGTGGCTTAATACTTGTGTAGTTCTTTAGTATACCTTAGTATAGAGATAGTATTAAAAAAACAGTTAGTTAACCATCGTATTCCTTCCCTGTATGATAAAACCTATTCTTGTTGCCATTGCCGAAGACCACCTATTATTCAGGCAAGGTATAGTAACGATGTTAAGTGACGAAGAGAATATTAAAGTTCTTTTTGATGTTGCTAACGGACAGGAATTATTGGATAATTTAAAAGATAAAAGACCCGATGTTATTTTACTGGACATCCGTATGCCTGTGATGAATGGTGAGGAGGCGCTTGAATACATTTCCGGAAATTATCCCGACATCAAAGTGATCGTTATCAGTATGCACTATTCCGATCATTATATCACACATTTTATAAAGAATGGTGCCCGTGGATTTTTACCAAAAAACTGCCCGATAGAAAGCGTCATAGATGCCATTATTGCTGTGCACAACCATGGATATTATTTTGATAATAAAGTGTCACGATCCATGATCACTGAATTGTTGCAGACAAAAAAAATTCCCCAGGTAGAATTAACGGATAGGGAACTGTTGATCATCAAATTATTGTGCGATGAAAAAAGCACTGCCGAAATAGGGGAGCAATTACTGATCAGTAACCGTACCGTTGAGTGGCATAAAAAAAACATTTTCGATAAAACATCTTCAAAAAGCCTTGCAGGCCTTGCAATATATGCGATCAAGCATAAAATTATCAATAATCCGGAAGAAGGTTTTGATTAAATTAGCGTAAAAAACCCCGTAAAATTACGGGGTAAAAAATACGTATTTCTACGGTTTAAAGTTTCGAAGTGATTGATTTACATTTGGCTGTCCCCAGAAACCAATTTATTTAATCTCAACTACGAACATTATGAAAAAAGTAATTCTACTACTTGTTATTGCCCTGTGCAATAACTTCTGTTTTGCGCAGGAAGCCTGTGGATTTGATCATCTCATCAATCGGGTGAAACGTGATAGCACGGCGGGTTCTAATTTTGACTCTATCAGAGTTTACATTCAGAAACAAATTGCAAAAAACAAACAAACTGCTGCATCGATGAGGGTACAGCCCAATAATTATGTGATACCGGTGGTGTTTCATCTGGTAGGCTCTAACGCTTCGGCACTAACGGATGCACAGGTGCAGGCCCAGTTAACCTTACTCAATCAGGGTTTTGCTAATTTATTGGGTTCATCCTATAGCTCTGCCGACGATGCACAAATTCAGTTTTGTTTGGCGCAAACCTTACCAAACGGGCAGCCATGGTCGAATATTACTGCTTATAATCCCAACTTATATTATAATACTACTTCCGGTATTACACGGTGTACCACCACTGTGGCAAATAATGTGGCGGCCAATCATAACATGGATCCAACGGGAGCTAACAGTCAGCAGGCTTTGGTTAATGTAGCTTATAATGGTTTTTCCTTTAATAATTATATGAACATTTGGGTAGTTGATCAAATCAGCCAGGCGCCCACACCTTATATTAACAGCGTAGTAGGTTATTCGCCTTTTCCATTAATGGGGCCTGCTGCATTTTTGGATGGCGTCGTGATGCGATTGGATGGCTTCGGAATTAATTCAACCGGTTTACATTACAATCAGGGAAGAATTCTGATTCATGAAACCGGCCATTACTTAGGGCTATTTCATACATTTCAATTTGGTTGTACAGAAGTAATTAATAGCACACCCTGTAATTCAAGTGGTGATGAATGTTGTGATACACCGCCGGTTGCTGTGCCTAACCAAACCAGCTGTGCGGCATTGTCAGCCAGCCCTCCCAACTCCTGTTCCGAATCTCCGAACTTTCCGGATATGTACGAAAATCATATGGATTATGCCTATGACCAACCTGGCTCTTGCCGGAATACATTTACCGAAGATCAGGCAGACCGGATGCACGCAACCATTGTTGTATACCGTTCGAACCTGGTTTCCTTTTCAAATTTGATTGTTACCGGATTAACTTCTGCGGGTGGTTGCCAGGCGAGTGCCATTAATCCTACGTTTATATCCGATCTTCCGGGTGGTTCTTTACAGGTATGTACCAACCAGGCTTTAGGATTTATTGCAGGTTCGGGAGCAACTACTTATAACTGGAGTTTCCCCGGAGGAACACCTTCTTCTGCTACTGGAACCAACCATCCTACAGGAATTTCTTATGCAGCACCGGGTACTTATAATGTATCATTAAATATTACGGACGGTTCAGGAAATAATTACTCTTCTACTTTACAAATCTATGTTTCGGCTTGCACACCTTATAGCGGCAATAAAGCTAACTGGTATTTCGGTTACAACAGCTCTGTAAGTTTTGCTACTGGGATAGCTGTTGCGCAAAATCCTTCCTCTATACATACCGATGAAGCCAGCGCTGCCATTAGTGATAACACCGGGAATTTATTGTTTTATACAGATGGGAAAAGTGTTTGGAATTCCACACACGTTCCTATGACTAATGGGAATAATACGCTAAACGGTTCCAATAATTCAACAGGTGCAATATCTACAAGTCAGGGCGTTGTTATTGTTCCAAAACCGGGAGTTGCAAATCATTATTATGTTTATACGCAAAGCGATGTTGGAACACCAACTGTTATAAGGGGCATAAGCCAGTACGAAGTGGATATGAGTACACCCGGTGGAATGGTGATGAGTACAACACCAAGCAATCCTACTCAAAACTATGCATCCTGTGAATCACAAATCGCAATTCCTCATTGTAATGGAACAGATTATTGGTTGATTGTAAAACCAAAAAATAATACACAATCAGGATTGATCAATCCGGGGTCGGTTAGCCCTGTGAATCAATACTTCGCTTCTTATTTGGTAACAGGTGCAGGTATCAGTAATATACCGGTGTTAAGTAATTCAACACCTTTTGTGCCGGGCAATACCTATGCAGGAGGCAATGATGGCATTGCACAAATGGCAGTTAGTCCTGATAAAAAATTATTTTGTATGACGGATATTACATCCGCTGCAGGATACTTATATTATTTCGATTGTTCCAGTGGAATCTTTAATTACCTCGCTACTTTACCGGGTATTGATGGTTATGGGATTACATTTAGTGCTAACTCAAAAGTATTGTATGCCAAATCATCTTTTACCATAAGGCAATACGACTTAAATGCAATTTCACAATGTAACAGTAACCCGCCTTTTAAAAGTTTTCAAATGTTGCCTGCAGGTTACAGCGCTCCTATCTTTTTCTTTAACTCCTTACAACTTGGGCCTGATGGTCGTGTGTATGTTGGCAGAGCAGGGTATCCGGCCAGTCCGCAACAATATTTAGGAGTTATTAATTTTCCTAATGTGATCAATGTAAGTTCTACATCAAATAATTGTGGGTATAATTTTTCCGGAATTCCTTTGTTAAGTTCACAAGGTTGTCGGCTTGATTTGCCAAATGATATCATCGGGCAAATAGGTGCTCCACCGGAAGATTTTTCATTTTGTATTCAGAACTGTGGCCAGGCTTGTTTTACAAGCTTAGGATGCGGAACTAATTTTGCATGGAGTTTTGGTGATGGTTATTCCACTTCAGGAACAAACACCGTTATACCTGCCGGAACAAACGGAGGTACCACAACCGGTAACTTTGAATATCCGTGTCATACCTATTCAACACCAGGTACTTATGTGGTGACCTTATCTATTGATGGGCACCCCATTATAACGCATACCCTTAATATAAGCCTGCCTGCAGCTCCTGTTATTACAGGGCCATTGTGCCCTGTAACAGGTGTTCAGGAAAGTTATTTCGGACCAGCAGGTTTTAACTACAGCTGGACAGCAACCAATGCTTCGCCAACAACCGGGAATATGCAAACATTTAATACAACCTGGATCACCTTGCCGGCAAGCTTAACGCTTACGGTTACCGATCCTAATAATGGATGTTCAGCAACCACTACTCTTGCCATAGCAGCATCGGCTACAACCACTATTGCTGTATCACCTGCTACATCTACTATTTGTGCAGGTAGTACCCAAACGTTATGTGCTTCGGGAGCGTCAACCTATACGTGGAGTACGGGATCAAACAGTGCATGTATTGTTGTAACTCCAACTGCTACCACGGTATACACTGTAACCGGAGGTAGTGGTACTTGTGGAACGGCTACAACTACTGCGACCGTTTACGTGGCACCAAGCCCTACAATCTGTCTTAGTTCTACCATATCTGTTTGTTCAAATAGCTGTACGGTATTAAACGGAATATGTGATGGAAGTGATCCTGCTGCATATTCTTATACATGGGCACCACTGGGCGGTATAGCTTCCCCTTATTCAGGAACAACAACTGTTTGTCCGAAAGTAACAACTACCTATACCTTAACCGCTTCAAATTCTTTTGGATGTATTACAACGGCTACAACAACGGTTATCGTTCTGGCATCGCCAACTATTTCTATAACACCGCTTACATCCACTATTTGTGCGGGAAGTTCGCAGCTGTTATGTGCTTCGGCAGGATTAACCACTTATACCTGGAGTACAGGTTCCAACAGTGCCTGCATTACTGTAACACCAACCACCACAACGGTATATACCGTAACAGGAACCCGTGGAGGTTGTACGAGTGCGCCAGCAACAGCCACTGTAAATGTAAAACCTGCTCCGGTAATTTGTGTGAGCCCAACAGTATCTATTTGTTCGGGTAGTTGTACTATACTTAATGCGGCTTGCCAGGGTTCTTCTCATATTTCTTATACATGGTCGCCTACCACAGGCCTGGCATCGCCTTACACGCCAAGTACTACAGCTTGCCCTACAGTAACTACCATATACACTGTAACGGCCACAAATTCTGCGGGATGTACCATTACGAGTACAACGGCCATTTATGTAACGCCAACTCCTACGGTATCTGTAACACCTCTCAGTTCTACAATTTGTGCCGGTACTTCGCAAACGCTTTGTGCATCAGGTGCGTCAACCTATACCTGGAGTACGGGTTCTAACAGTGCCTGTATTGTAGTAACACCAACCGCTACAACAGTATATACCGTAACGGGTGGTAATGGGCCTTGCAAATCTGTTGCAACAGCAACGGTTGTTGTGGTTGCCAAACCTACTGTTACGATAACCCCCGCCACTTCTACTGTATGTGCGGGAACAGGGCAAACGTTATGTGCTTCGGGAGCAGTAACCTATACGTGGAGTACGGGATCTATCAGCAGCTGTACTACCGTTACCCCAGGAGTTACCTCAGTTTATACTGTTACAGGCTCAAATGGTGGTTGCCTGGCTAACCCTGTAACAGCTACTATTACGGTAATAGGTAAACCGGTTATTTGCATGAGTCCTACTGTAGTTATTTGCCCGGGAGGTTGCAAAGTAATCAGCGGAAGCTGTGGAGGACTTGCTAAATTCACCACTTACCAGTGGTTGCCTACTGCAGGATTATCATCCCCAACCTCTCTTACCACAACGGCTTGCCCTACGGTAACTACTGTGTATACACTTACCGCTACTAATTTCGTGACAGGTTGTAGCACAACAGGTACTACCGCTATCGCTGTGGCTCCGTCAACACTTGCGGTAAGCGGACCAACATCTGTGGTTTGTGGTACCGGTCATATCTATTCTGTGAGCCCTGTTGTATTTACGCCACCGGTTAGTTATAACTGGACTGCGACTAATGCAACGCCGGCCAGCGGATTTGGTACCTCTGCCAACATTAGTTTCGCTTATCCGGGAGGAGTAATTACCTGGTGGGGATCTACCTATATTGATTCGGTAACCATTTGTAAAGTAAAAGTAAGTTATACGGTGAGCTGTTTACCAAACGGTGGAGGGGATCCAATAGGAAAAACCATCGCTAACGGTAATGATGGTTATGCGACGATTTACCCGAATCCTAATAACGGAATCATGACTCTTGAATATGCGATTGATGCGGATGGTACGCTTGAGATTGTGGATGCAAACAACAAGTTGGTAGCACGTTATGCTGTAAACTCTAAAGAACAGAAAATGGAAATTAACAACGAACAACTGGTAAATGGGGTTTACCTTTACCGACTTGTTGTGAAAAATGCTATTATTAAAACAGATAAAATTGTGATTATCCGGTAACGGTTAATTGTATTCTTATAAATTAAAAAGCCCTGCTATTAGCGGGGCTTTTTGGTTAAAATATTAATACTTAATTTCTTAAAATACTTAATTAGTTTGATTTTGTTTATTCTTTTATCATTGATGCAAAAACACCAACAGCACAGCCCTCTAAGCCATCCTGAAAGCAAAAGGATAAACAGTAGTTCCCGGTAGTTTTACATTCAAACTCAAGTTCTGAATAGAATTTTTTTAAAGTAACATTGTAAGTGGTCCCAAGTAAAAATTCTTGTTTTTCATTGTTATAAATGGATACGATTGGAACACCATCATACTCCGTGTTTCTAATAGTATAAAACTTGTATTTTACACCTCTGTTGAGCGTTACAATTTGTTTTTTGTATTCAATATCACCATTCTTTTTTTTCTTTTTAAAGTAGAATGGGAAGTCCTGAATTAGTGTATATTTTTTAAGTTTAGAATTTGCTTCAGTCATTAATTCCTCTTTTCCACAACCACCTTTTTTAGAATTGTTGAATGAAGAAGAAATTATATAAATGCAGCAAAGGATACAAAACAGATATACAGTTTTTTTAAATTTTGTTTTCATTTTGTTTAATAGAGAATTATTGGTTAAGTATTTAACTAGTTATTAGTCATAAAAAGATCTTCTCTTAGGCTGGTGATCTCCTTGTCAATTGCTGCAAGATCTGCTTTTGTTAATTCAACAACTGATTTTGAATTATCTTCAACGACTAATTCTCCATTAACTTCTTTCATAGTAGGCTCTTGATATACGTATGAAATTTTTACTTTACTATATACATTTTTTAAACCCATTAATTTGATTTTCAAACCCTTGTAATAGTCTACATTTTCAATTTTATTCAGAATAGCGTAGATGTTGTCAATGATTATTTTTTGTTCACCAATTCGTTTGTTGATCTCTTCAGAAGGATTTTCCTGAGCAATATGATTGAACATATGAAGTCCTTCAACCCAAGATCCGATTAAAATCAGGACACTTAGATCGCCTCTGTTTTGAGTTCTTAAGTATTCATCAATTTGATTAAAGTTTTTAGTAGAGATTTCAATTAATGAGTCAACATTATTTCTGTTTTTGGCTAAATTATTCAATACTGAAAAATCAAGAAATTGATTAACTTTTAATTCTTTAGAAATGGTATTTATGCTTTCTAAATATTCTACTACATAAAGGATTTTATTGTTTAAGTTTAAATAACCTAAATCAACCCCATACCCACCTAAAGCAAGTGCCTGAGAATATTTATCAGGAAAATTTTCGGATGACTTGGTTGGAATTAATAATTCTTTATTAAACCCGGCTTTTGACTGCGTGATAAGATTTGCTGTTTCAATAGGAGAGGGTAGCGTTTGCATCATTTCATCCAAAACATCTCTTGATATAGATACAGCTTGAGATTTATCTGTCGTTTGATTGATCAAATCATTCTCAGTTGTTTTGTTACTTGAATCTGCACAACCCATCAAAATTATTCCAGACAACGCAATAATTATATTTTTTTTCATGTTACAAAATTAGTTTTAGGTTATTTTTTTCTATTGAGGTTATGTTTACTTAATCTAAGGGTTTTGCACTATTTTGATCTGTTAAACAAACGTTTAAATAAATCAAGGTAAAGCAGGATGAAGAGTAGGCCGTTTATTAGCCAGATAATGATCAGGTTAAAGTAATAGGTTGGGATAAGCTTATTAAAAAAGTATTTATTGGCCGATAAAAAATGTGTATTGATTCCTATTAATTTATTTGAATTATTTGGGTCCTTATAAATGGGATCAATGATTTGTACGAGCTCATTATCGTCTTCAACTATTTTTTCTTTTTCCAAAGATGAAGTGGCGATTTCATCCAGGCGATTGTTGAAATAGTTTAGTTTAAGTTGTTCATATTGTTTTTTTCCTCCAACAGCCTTTATTTTTTTGGAGATAAGGTCTTCTTTTAACAGGGACGCATTATTGTGCTTTTCTGAATAAAATGTATTGAGTTTATCTAAATAATCCAAAACCTTTGCTTCTTCCTTTAAATCAGGTATTGTTCCTGAAAACCCAATTTTACTTGCTTCGTCAAGGTCTTTCTGTAATTCTGAATTTATTAAGGAATTTTTCTGCGCATACTCAATTGTATTTTTAGAATCTCTGCTTTTTACTAATTCTTCAATTTTAGGAATGAAATAAACCAGTTTGTAATTGAATCTACTTTCAATTTTATCGTATATGAATTTGTCCTTATTGTAAGGATTGTTTGTATACATATCTACAATTATTCCTTCGTAAGCCCATCTTGACACCATTAAATTGGCAGTAATAGGAACATTATATCCACCACCGAACCAACTACTGAGTTTAGAGTAGCTAAACATAGCGCCACCCAATATCAACTGAGGAATAATAATTAATGGGATAATAATGTAAATAGTAACCGGGCTATTGAATGTTGATGAAAGGATTAAGCCCAATATATTTGAGAAACAAAAAACAGAGAAAAGCATGAGGAAAAATCCAAAGTGATTTGCTCCTATTTGCAGAATCAGATTTCCAATAAGAACAAAGAGTATTGATTGGATAAATGAAATTAAAAAAAGTAAAATTACTTTTGACGATAAATAAGAAAACCGACTCAAATGTAAAAGTTTCTCTCTTTTTAGTATTTTTTGATCTTTATAAATCTCTTCTGCACTAATCGTTAATCCTACCAATAGTGCAGCGATGATTGACATAAAGAAGTATGCCGGAATATTATAATTGTGAGAAAAAGTGTATTCAGCGGTTTTTGTTTTATCAATATATTTGATGATCAAACTTAAAAACAGTACGAGAACAGGTACTTCTATTAAGTTAATTAATATATATTGTTTGTTGGATATTTTGGAGTAAAGGTCCCTTAGGAAAAAATAGAGTATTTGTTTTAGTCGACTTGGTGAACTGAATGAGTTGTTAATTTTTTCTTTGATGTGTTCAACAGAAGAATTATTTAAGAATTTCTTTTTGTATATCTCATAAAATTGAGTTGGTTCTACCCGTCGTTTATTTGTGTAGTTTCCATATTCATCAATTTCCTTTAATTCAATTAAATTGAAGATAGTTTCGGGGTTTACACTTCCACAGGTGTAGCATTCAGCTACATCACTATTTATCTGATGGGTTACTTTTTTAAAATGAGTAACACTTTCTATTGGATTGCCATAAAATGAAGCTAAACCTCCTTTATCTAAGATCAGGATTTTATCGAACATTTTAAAAATATCTGATGAAGGCTGGTGGATTACTACAAAAATCAATTTCCCTTTAAAGGTTAGTTCTTTCAAAAGATCCATTACATTTTCCGAATCTCTTGAAGACAGGCCGGAAGTTGGCTCATCTAAGAAAATGATATGTGGTTCTCTTAGTAATTCAAGCGCAATATTCAGTCGTTTACGCTGACCGCCACTGATTTTTTTATTTAAGGCATTTCCAACTTTAATATGTTTGATTTCTTCTAACCCAAGCGAGGATAAGGTTTTAGAAATTCTGTCATTTGTTTCTGTTTCGGTAAGCTCTTTAAAGCAAAGTTTAGCGTTGTAATAGAGATTCTGATATACAGTAAGATCTTCAATTAAAAGATCATCTTGTGGTACATAGCCTATAACGCCATTCAAATCTTTATTTTTGGAATCAAGTAGAGTCGAGTTAATTTCTATTTTTCCATTTGAAGGTTTATCCTGACCGGATAATAACGTAAGTAATGTTGTTTTTCCCGAACCGCTGGCACCCATTATACCAACAAGATTTCCTGAATTTTCTTCAATTTTCAGTTCGTGTAATGCCTTAGTACCATTTGGAAACTTATGCTCAATAATATGGGCATGAAATGAAAATAAATTTCCAATTTGTTCTTCAACAAATTTTGAAATAATTGTGGAGTAATAAATGGTAGTTTGCGGAAACCTTAAATTACTTCCATGTGGAAATAAATAGATCGTTTCCGGTTTAATCACAATACCATTTAAGTATAATTCAACATTCCCATGGTATTTTAATATAATTATATTAATACTTTTAAGATGAATGAATTTGCACTTATCAACGTAATTACTAAAGCTGATGTAGTGTTTACATTCTACTTCTTCACTGAGTTGTTTGGACCCAATGATAATTTCATTTTTACTTGATTTCTCTTCACTTTCAAAAACAAATTCTTTTATTTCAACAAACTCAGATTTTTCAATTTTAAAAACTTCAGCAGCAGTTTCAACAATTTGAATCCTATTAGCGGATTTGTCACTATCATTTTTAAAAAACTCTAAAAGCCTTATTAGAACGATTGTTTTTTGTTTTTGAGCAAGTGTTTTATTGATTTTTTTACAAATAGAAAGAGTCCTTACAGAATCTTTCATTGATGTTCTGTTTTTATCTTTAGGCTCTAAATTTGTAGTTTCCGGTTTTGAATCGTTTAAGAAATTTTTATAAAGTGTTAAGTAATCTTCAACTCGGTTGGAATTTAATTGAGATGAAAGAAAATCATGGACATATTTTTCATGACCTTGAATTAATACTCCATCCTGCTTGGCAATAATGGCAAATAGTTGCATTAATGCCTGTAATATTTCCTCACTCATCGAATGTTAGATTAGTATTTAGTATGAAATCAAATTGAAAGGAATCTCTACTAATTCCGCATATTCTTCGCCAGCTTCAAGCATATCGTCATCGGCTTCAGAATAATGCCATTCGATTGCGATTTGAACTTTATTTGATTGAACTAATTCTTCCAGTTTCATTAAAATATCTAAAATTATTTTTGATGATGCTGTGTTAAAATATTCCAATTTGAATTTGAATACAGCTTTATCCGAGTGATTTTCTGAGAAATGATTTAACCATTCGAATACAGGTGCATAAAAGTTTGTAACATCTTCAGGTAAAGATCTTCCTGAAATACAAAATTCATTGATTTCGTTATTAAACACGATTTCCGGGGTATCTTCTGTACCACTCATTTTTAACATTAATAGTTCCATTTTTTTATTTATTTGAAATTTTAGTATGTAGTATGAAAGAGGAATGAGCTGTATCTATTTCATAAAATTTATAATCCAGTTTGTTTTCAGATTTTCTGGCCATATCTATAAACCCTAAACCGGCCCCACCAACATCACTGATAACACTATTTAGCCTGGACGTTTTATAGAATTCTTTTAATTCTTCTTTTGAAAGAGTGTTGATATGATCAATTTTGTTTTTAACTATATTTATTTTTTCGTTACTGATTACATTGCCTGTAATTACATTGTAGTTTTCTTTGTCTTTACTTATAACCAAAAGTGGGTTTTGATAGATAGTGCTATCATTAAACTGATGCTTACAGATGTTTTGTAAGCCTTCAATCATAATATTGAACACTTTCTTTTTTGTACTTTCGCCTACATTTTCTTTGTCAAGTTTCATTTCAGTCATTGACATAACTGTTTTTATCATTTGTTGATCAAATAAGCCCTGGTATATCAATATAATTTCATTATCTGCCATTAAATTGAACAGATCATAAACGTTAAGTATGCTATTTGTAGTTGTATTCATCATGGATTAGTTAGTCATTGTCATTTTAAAAGATAAAAAGCAATTATGTTCATTTATATCAATGAGTTCATAATCAATTTTTTGTTTTAATTTTTTTGAGATACTTAACATGCTTAGTAAAAGAATATTTTGGTTCACTATTTCTGTTGCTGCCAGCTCTTCGTAGTATGTCTTTTTAATATCTATTGCCTCAATTGTATTTACTTTTTCGATTGTTTCTAAAATGGGGATAAGATTTGCTTTGCTAACATTACTTCCCAGGTAAACAGTATAATTGTCACCTTCTTGTCCAATTAAAAAGATATTGTTGTGTGAGAAATCATTGTTCTTATCAACTTTTAATAGATTTTGCGAGCATTCAACCATAAAGTGAAATATTTTTCTTTTTATGGAACTCTGAACATCCAGACCAGTGAGTTTTTTATCCGTTAAATTTATGAGTGAAAGCAAAAGATCCTGTTGATCAAAGAAGCCCATTATTGATACAACAAAACGGTGAGATACCATTTTGTCATAAATGATTTTTGTTAAATCTATATTCATCTTTAAAAATTTATTCCTATAATTAATATGTCATCTATTTGTTTGTTGTCGCCTTTCCAATTCTCGAGGAAAATACTTAACTCAATTTTTAGACTAGACATTGGTAAGTGCGCATTAGATTCGATAAATGCTTTTATGTTTTTTGTCATTAATTTCTTTTTTTCAGGTCCTCCGGTTTGATCTGGTAATCCATCCGTAAATAGAAAAATTGAATCGCCATTTAAATAATTGAAAACAGAGTCATTATAATTGTTTTTTCCTTTGTAATGCATCCCACCTATAGGAAATTTATCTCCACTAATGATTTCGATTTCATTATTTCTGAGTAAGAATAATGGGCGATGTGCGCCACTAAATGAAATTTCAGAGGTAGCTTTGTTAATCATACAAAGTCCTATGTCCATTCCATCATTCGAATTGCTATCAGATTGATCTTGTTTTAATGTTTGAACAACAGCCTCATGCAATTTTTTTAAGATCGATGCCGGACTCATTACTTTTTCATCGTTAACAATTTGTTTTAGTAATAAGTTGCCAATCATGCTCATCATGGCACCCGGAACACCATGGCCTGTACAATCAACAGATGCAATATATAAATTGTCGCCCGTATCATGAGTCCAGGGGAAATCCCCACTTATTACATCTTTTGGTAAATACAGCATAAAACTATTTGGAAAATGTTTCATAATGTCATTTTCCGTTGGGTTTATTGCCGATTGTATTTTCTTAGCATAATTAATACTTTCTGTTATCCTCTTATTTTGGGCTTCAACAATAAGTTTAGTACTATTCAACTCGTCAATAGTCTCTGCAAGTTTTTTCTTCATGTCCCTTTCTCTCCAGGTTGCTGAAACCAAATGGTTATTTGTAGCTTCTAATTCGGAAAAATAAAGCTTTAATCCCTCTAACTCATTGATTAGTGATTCGTTTTCTTCTTTTAGTCGAAAAATATCTTCTTGCTGAGTGTGTTCGGTCTGATCCATAGTATTTGTGTACACAAAGTAAGTGAGAGTCTGCTTATGAAATAATAGGTATAATAGTTAAAAAAAATAGGGCTTTTATTTATTTATTATCTTTGGCAATAGAATGATATTTGCAGAATATTGAAAATATTCAAAAAAAGTGTTAAAATACGTCGTACAAAACTAAAACGTATTAAACTGATTGAATATTTTATTTAACCAGAATTTAAGATAGAGCCGAAGAATGACCAATTCTGATAAGTTAATTGCAAAACAAAGTGAATTATTAAGTATAATGTCTAAGTATTTTGGCATAGAAAATAATAGCAGTGATTTTTATTCTATTTGTGAAGATTTTATTCAAATTAGCAATTGTTCCTTTTCAATAATTAATTATTACAATTCCGAAGACGGAACATTTAAAGTTCTGGCAGAGAGGGTAAGTGAAAATCATTTACAAATAAAAGACTATGTAGATCTTTTAAAAGATAGTTACTGGAAGGATGATAGTTTTATTAAGAGTACTTTAAATCCGGTAAAAATTAGTTTAATCGACGAATTAATTGATACTGCCTCCAAACAATTTAATGAGCTTAAGGATTTTTATTTTAAATGTGAAGTTGAAAAAATATATAGTATCGTTTTAAAAAACGATAACGGTATTGTAGGAACGATTATTTTTGGATACACAAGCAATTTAGATAACGATTTCATTGGTTTAATAGACTATTTTGTTAGTCAAATTGAAAAAATGTTCTTTCAATTTTATAACAAAAAAAAGACAGAAGATTCTAATGCAAAGCAAAGTGATTTCATTTTAGAAAATGATACGGATATTGTGTTTGTTATTAATAGTGATGGAGATATTATAGAAACAAATTCTTTTAAAAAAAATAAGAATGTTGCCAATTCAAATTACACGAACATATTGAGTTTGGTTCCTTCTAATCTCCAAAAAACATTTTCTTATTGTATTTCAAAAACATTTAAATCGGGTGAAATTTTATACGAAGAAATGTTTTTATTGCTTAACAGACGATCGAATACAGCTTTTTCTATAAAGTTTATCCCAATTAAGAAAGATGGAACGGTCGATGCTATTTGCGTCATTGCAACTGATATAGAAGAACAGAAGCATCTCATAAGAGACTTTAGTGCTGTTCAGAATGCATCAAATATTGGTTGGTGGAAATATTTCAGTAAGGAGGATAAGCGGGTTTGGTCGGAAGGTATTTATAATTTAATTGAACTCGATAAATCAACGGAACCATCAAAAGAACTTTATAGTTCATTCATTCATCCTGATGATTTGAAAGAAGTACAAAACATCTATCAAAAAGTTTATCAGGATAAAAAGGATTACGAGATCGTCTACCGTTTGGTCATGAAAGATGGGAGAGTAAAGTGGGTAGTAGATAAATGTGTTACCTATTTTGACGATAATGATCACCCTTTTCGAACTTTAGGTATTATACAGGATATTACCCAACTAAAATTAGCAGAATTACAATTAAAAAAGTTCAATGGTCTATATAAAAAATTAACTAACCAAATTCCTGGTGTTATTTTTGAATATCAAATTAATCCTGATAAGAGTACAAACCTCAATTATATTACAGAAAGAATTGAAACCGGAACAGGAATAAAATCTGACAGCTTAATTGATAGTAGTAGCAATAAATTATGGGATATTGTTTATAAGGACGACCTGCCAACTCTAATTGACTTATTTAATAGTCATAGCGTTACATTGGCGCCATTTAGCGTTGACATTAAGATTCATCATGAACTAATTAACGATATTGTTTGGAGAAACATTGAGGCTAGTCCGGAGAAGCAAGAAGATAATTCAATTATTTGGTATGGGTATATTTCAGATATACAGGCCAAGAAAGAAGCAGAAATTAAACTTGAAAAATTCAATGAACGGCTGAAAGTACTTACTAATCAAGTTCCAGGTGTCATTTTTGAATTCAAAATGACCTCTAGTGGCGAACGAAAATTTAATTATGTAAGTCAAAATGGATTCAAAAATGGAATTTTATATGATCAAATGAAACATAGTTCAATGGCAGTTTGGGACTATGTTAATCCTGATGATTTAATGATTCTTCAGCATTCATTTAATGAATCAGCTAATACTTTAAAAAAAATAAATATTGATTATAGAACTAAAGGATTATTTAATAAAACAAAAGAATCATGGGTTAGATTAGAGGCAAGTCCTGAAAAACAGAATGACGATTCTGTGATTTGGTATGGATATATTTCAGATATTGATGAAAAAGTTGAATCAGAATTGGAACTTAAAAAACTTTCAGATAAGCTAAAAATGCTTACCAATCAGGTACCTGGCATAATTTTCGAATACCAAATATTTGCAAATGGCGTGCGAAAGTACAACAATCCTAATGAAAAAATTGGAAAGTTATATGGTTTCAGTACGGAAGAACTTGAAAAGGACGCGTCCGTAATCTATCCTAAAATTAATGCCGGAGATCTTGAAAAAATGAAGAAAGCTTTTTATGATTCGGCATTGTCTCAGGAAAGTTTTATGATTGATTATCGTGTTATATCTATTGATAATAAAAATAAAGAATCGTGGAAAAGGCTGGAAGCAAAAACAGAAACACAAACTGATGGTTCTACTATTTGGTATGGTTATATATCGGACATTGATAAGCAAAAAAAGATTGAAGAGAAACTTCAAAGAGCTGAGCTAGAGGCAAAAAATTCGAGTTTATATTTTGAGAAAATTATTTCTCAAATTCCGGGAGCTGTTTTAACCATTGAGATAGACAAGAAAGGGGATTCACGATTTACAATATTTAGTGAGGACAATAAGTATTTTAATATAAATGATTTAAGCGATTTCTTAAAGTTGATTCATCCCGAAGATTTCTCAACTCTTGTTTATGAGTTTGATAGATCTCAGAACAGAATGGAATCTCTTAATATGGAGTTAAGAATAAAATTTAAAGCTTTAGAAAATTATTCCTGGTTTATTTTTCAAGCAATGCCAGAAAGGGATGAGAATGACAATTTGATATTTTATGGTTACTTAGGGCAAATTGATGAATTAAAAGAATCTCAAATTAAAGCAGTATTGGCAAAAGAAGAGGCGGAAAGAGCTAATCAGGCTAAAACAGAATTTTTATCTAATATGAGTCATGAAATAAGGACTCCTATGAATGCAATTTTAGGTTTTTCCGAATTGCTAATAGGTAAAACAAGAGGATCTAAATATGAAGGATATTTAAATGGTATTATTTCGGGAGGTAAGAGCTTATTAATGTTAATTAATGATATTCTTGATTTGGCAAAAATAGAGTCTGGTAATATGGGCTTAGATTATTTGCCAACAGATATTAATGAAATAGTAAATGAATTTTATCATATATATTATCTTGAGGCATCGAAAAAGAATCTTAAATTTAATGTATCAAATAACATTACTGCAACAGATTTTATAATTATTGACGAAGTCAAAATTCGTCAAATATTATTTAACTTGCTTGGTAATGCTCTGAAATTTACACATTATGGAGAAATTTTATTTTCTATACAATGTGAAAAAAGTTTAATTGATTTAAATAAAGCTTCTCTAACACTTAAAGTAAAGGATACCGGAATAGGTATTCCATTGGAACAGCAAACTGCCATCTTCGAATCGTTTAAACAGCAATATGGGCAAAGTACTCACAAATATGGGGGTACTGGTCTTGGATTAACTATTACAAAACACTTTGTTGAGTTGATGGGAGGCATAATATCTCTTGAAAGTAAGGAAGGCAAAGGAAGTGAGTTTACCGTTACATTTAATGAAATTGAGATCGTAAATAATTGGAATGATGTGGAAACATTTGACCATTCATCAAATGTAAGATTTCAAGGCCAAACAGTTTTAATTGTAGAAGATACAAGTTCTAACATTGAAGTAATTAAAGGTTTTTTACAAGAATTTAATTTGAAGCTTTTTGAGGCAGAAAATGGGCAGATGGCTTTGGATAAAGTTGCATCCATAAAACCGGATTTAATCTTAATGGATATGATGATGCCTGTTATGAACGGTTATATTGCGACAAAAACACTAAAATCGAATCCTGAATTTAAGGATATTCCGATTATTGCAATTACAGCTTCTGCATTAAAGCACAATGAGTTGATAATTAGTAATTTATGCGATAATTATTTGAGAAAACCTATTGCGAAGTGCGAATTGATACAAATGATTTGTAACTATCTTTCTTTTGATAAATTATTAACTGAAACTAATAAAATTGAAAGCCCTGAAATTATGATTGAATATAGTTTATCGAACGAAATAAAAAATGAAGTAGCTAATCAGTTTATGCGAAAATACAATTCTATCAAAGAGCTTATGAGCGTAGATGATATTAGTGCTTTTGCTTCAGAAATTAAAGCATTTGGTAAGAATATCAGTAACAATGAATTGTTTCTATATGGACAAACCTTATTTGAATACTCTGAAAACTTTGAAATTGATAAAATGAACATTTGTTTTGAAAAATTTAAATACCTAATGCAAGAAAGTCATGGTGATTAATTCTGGAGTAGAGAGTGGACGTATGATTTAGGAGATAAATATTTAGTAGTATTGGGAGATTGGACAGGATATGAAGTTCCTGGCGCCTTGTTAACTACAATAAGTATCGTTTTATTAGAGCGAATATTAAAATACCAGGAAATTTTCTCTCCTGAAAAGATCTTATATGAATTAAATAAGAATATAGTTGCTATCTTAAACCAACAAAATGGTGGAGTTAATGACGGACTTGAAATGGCTGTATGTTTATTTGATAATATTAGTGGGATAATTGAATTTGCCGGCGCTAAAAGATCGATTTTTTGGCAAAAAATGTCAATATCATTGAGGTAAAAGGCGATAGGCTGGAGATTGGCGGCGGAATCAAAAAACTCAATAAACAAAGAATTTCTCCGGAACAAGGGTCGGTTGTATACATTTTTAGTGATGGTATAACCGATCTGGGGGAGATAAGAACAAGAAATTTATGAAGAAAAAATTCTCAAAATTAATTTTATCTTTAAACGCTCAGCCGATGGAGGTTCAAAAACAGATATTTGAGGATACGATGATTGATTGGATAGGAGATGAAGAACAAACAGACGATATTTTATTAATTGGAATTAAAGTATAAAAGGTAAAATTAGATTAATTGACTGAAAACCAAAATATTAAGACTATTTTAATTGCTGATGATTCGTTCAGTAATTTAAATTTATTAGCAAAGAGGCTTAAATATGAAGGTTATAATATTTTAACGGCTATTGATGGTAAACAAGCTATTGCTATTGCCCAAAGCAAAAACCCGGATCTGATTCTTATTGAAAAAAAAATATCAAAAATTGATGGATTAATTGTAAGTAAAGTTATTAAATCTAATCGATTAACATCTAATACATCTATTATTCTTTTGGCAGACCAATCTGAATTCATACATAATGAAAAGGACTATGGTTTAGAAACGGAAAATATACTTTATAAACCTATAAATATTGATGATTTAGTTACTAAAATTAAAAATGTATTTTCAGAACTAAAGCAATCTAATGAACCAAAGACCATAGCTCATTCATCTAAAAAAAAGATCCTTTTGGTTGAAGATAACGAATTAAATCAAGCGTATATTTTGGCATTATTGAATGACTTAGGGTTTGAAGCAGATGTTGTTGATAATGGTGAAGATGCTTTAGACAGTTTTTTATCAGGATTTTATGATTTAGTATTAACCGATATAAATGTACCCTTAATAAGTGGTATAGAACTCTCCATAATTATAAGAAATAAATATTCAAGTAATGTCCCAATTATTGCAATTACCGGACATTCTGAAAAAGAATTGATGGATAAATGCATGGGTATTGGTATGAATGCTTTTATTACAAAACCATTTCAGGCAAAGCAATTAAGCGATATCATTATTAAAGAGTTATTAGATACAGAACAAAATATTATAGAGTGGGACAAAGTTGTTGTTATTGATGATTTTGATAATAAAAAATATAATTATAGTCAGGCTATAAAATTGTCGAATGGAGACGATCAATTGTTTAAAAAATGGCTAGGCCGTTTTTTAAGTCTTGTGAGAATAGCTTCAGATTTCGTAAATACGTCAATTAAAACTAAGGATTTTACTAAACGAAATAAAGTATTTCATGAATTAATAAATTACTCCGGGTATTTTGGAGTTGATGAATTAAGATTATACATTAAGGAACTTCAGTCAATTCAGAGATTCTCAACAGATTGTAATAGATTAGAGAATTTTTATAAAAAAATCCAACAAGAATTGAATGCAATAGAAGAGTATTTTAAGGATTTTAATTAAAAAAGAATTACTGATTGGTAATTATATAAAACAAAAAAGACCCGAATTTTCGGGTCTTTTTTGTTTTATATAGAGTGTTAATTGTTATCCTCCAATAGTACATACAATTTTCACTTTTGCCTTATCAGCATCTGTTAAACTACTTGCATTAACAAAACCAATAGCTCCAACCTCATCAGCAACAAAATTGATCAATTCACTTTCAGATGAAAATTTATCTTGTGGTTTTTCGGCACTTTCATATTGTTTTTGAGTAAAGTAAGTTTCAACGTCAGTTGCTGATAATCCAAGAACATTAGCATAAAACGCAGTTTGAGCTCCATTTTTTGATTTATAATCAGCCGGGCGGATATTTTTATTAATATCCGGCCATCTTTTTTTGATTTTTCTTAACCAATATAGTTTGGTTTCGCTTACAGATAGTGTTGTAACAGGATTTTCTTTGTTAACGATCACAACGATTGAACTACTTGAGTAGTTATATAGTTTAAATGAGCATAAAATTCCCACTAAACAAACGAGTAATATTTTTTTCATTTTTAGTTATTTAATTGTTTTTATAGTATTAAAAGGCAAAAGCAAACTGTACACGAGGGCCATGAGTTATAGTTGTTCCTATTTTATCACCTGATTTATATCCTGGGAATAATGGATTTTGTAAAACAAAAGAATTGTCTTTATAGATTTGTTGCTCTACGCGGTATGCATATTCAAGTTTAACAACAAAGTTTGAACTTAATTTGTATCGTGCTCCTATAGTTAAATCGTTCACTTTTATTTGTATACCATTTGTAGCGCCTGCATAATAGAAATCTGTTGAATTGGCTGTACCTGCTTGTAAATATGCATACTGAACGTAAGGAATGAATTTATTAGTTACTTTGTATCCGGCATATGTTAATAAACCCTGGCTGCTTTTTTCACCAATAGAATCAAATTTAGATGATTGGTAATAGTACTCTCCAACAAATTCTAATTTTTTTCCTGGGTTCATGTATACGATTGTTGCATTTGAAAGTAATGCGGTTCCTCCTTTTACATTTGAAATACCAGCTGTATTTGGTTTATTTGCATTAAAAATATCATAATGCGCAGAAGCTATAACTTTAAATCCATCAAATGGTTCAAAACCAATTTGTCCTGTTACGGCATATTGATTTTTTAAATTGTTTTTTAATAAGCTAGAACCACCACCATTGCAAACAAATACGCGATAGAACATTCTAAGTTTGGAGATGTTATCACCTTCTACTTGTATACCTGTATTTTTAACTTGAAGTACACCACCATCATTAGATGCTCTGATAATTGATGGTCTTTGGATAGTTGGTTGAAGAACTAAACCCATATTGTATTGATTATTCCAGTATCCAATTGGGTTAAACATTTTCCCAACACGTACACTAAAGTAATCTTTAACATAGTAACGCGCCATTAAACGTTGTATTTCAAATGAAGCAACTCCATTAGTGATACCAGCTGTGTTTTCACTAAGAATGCTTAAGCGTTCAGTTAATTGTGATGTAATAAAAAGAACGAAATTTCCGGGATTAAATGCGGATTTAGTACTATCTACATAAGTAGAATCGCTCCATACCGGAGGAAGGGCGCTGCTTAAAGGATTTTTGAAATAGTTTCCTTTTTGTGTTTTTGTTTGGCTTTGAAATTCAGGTTGCCCAAATAATTTCACTTGAGTGTCTTGTGCATGAATGTTTAATGATGCCCCTACTAACAATAAGGCTCCAAATAAACTTGATTTTGTTTTTTTCATTTTTTGTTGTTTTTGTTTTTAGTTAATGATGTATTATTTTGCCCCTTTAATTTTGAAGAATGATACAGCGTGTTTTAAATAAGTTGATTGTTTATTTAATTCTTCAGCACTAGCGGACATCTCTTCGGCAGCAGCAGCATTTGCCTGTACAACCTGATTTAATTGCTGAATGGCGTTATTGATTTGTCCGGCTCCGGAACTTTGTTCAATACTTGCAGCGGAAATTTCCTGAATTAAGTCGGAAGTTTTTTGAATATTAGGAACAACTTCATGTAATAATTGGCCTGATTTTTTAGCAATTTCAACACTAACAGATGATACTCCATTTATCTCCGTTGCCGCTGCCTGGCTTTTTTCGGCTAGTTTTCTAACTTCGGCAGCTACAACTGCAAAACCACGGCCATGCTCGCCTGCACGGGCAGCTTCTACAGCAGCGTTTAATGCCAATAAGTTTGTTTGTCTTGAAATTTCTTCAATAATCGATATTTTATTAGCAATGGTTATCATTGAATTTACAGTTTGAGTTACTGATTCATTGCCTTCTGTAATTTCTTTCGCTGCTTGTTTAGCAATTTTTTCGGTTTGTTGCGAATTAAGGGTATTTTGTTGAATATTAGCTACCATTTCTTCCATTGAAGACGAAATTTCTTCTACTGAACTTGCTTGTTCTGTTGCACCATTCGACATTTGTTGTGAAGATGAATTCATTTCATTGCTTGCTGTAGCAATACTTTCGGAACTTTTCACGACAGAGGATATAACGGTGATCAATTGGTCAGTCATACTGATCATTGCTCCGAAAATTCCTGATCTTTCTCTGTCTTTTTCTGTGATGTTAAAAGTTAAGTCGCCTTTTGAAATTCGGGTTGCAATATCAAACACATCTTCAGGTTCGCCACCAATAGTTTTGGTTAGATTTTTAATTGTTAAATAAGTTGCTATAAAGCCGATAGCTACTAATAACAAGGCAAGTATGATAAAGCTGTATTTTAAAGTGGAGTAGGCGTTCTCTTTATCTTTTGTTAAGTCTTTGCAATTATTCTCAATAGTTTTTAGTAATGATAAGAGCTGTTTGTTTGTTGTATTTGTATTGGGTTCTATGTTTTTTGTATAAATATTTAGAGCTTCATCTACTTTTGCATCATTAATATAATCGTCACTCGTTTGAAGACCATTCATTACTTTTTTTGAGTCAATTAAAATTACCTGTACATTATCGCTTACTTCATCAAATGTTTTTAGGTATTCTTTGTTTTCCACCTTTGATAATAAAGAGCTTGTTTCCTCCAAAATTTCCGGAAGCGCTTCTTCAACATTGTGTTTCAGTATTTTTTTATCTTCTTGATTTGGTTGAAAAATCCAGGTGTTATTTAACTTGTTTGTTGATTCTAAAAGGTTGTTTAACTCCTTTATGTTTTGCGATGAAGGAACATATACTTCCGTCAGATCTTTATCAGCGCTTAATACCTTTGATAATAAAGTAATGCCAACACTGGCATTTATAATGGTGAATATTGTAATGGCAACATATCCAATAGCTATTCTAACCGGTAGTTTTAATTTAATTTTTTTCATTCTTTTTCGCTTGAACTTGAAATAGATTTTGTACTTTTTTTGTAACAAAAGTATTTGATTAGAAAAGAATGCCTGTAAGTGTATAGTTTAAAAAGAACTAAGGGATTTATACAATTTGTAATAGTAGATTAACTAAAAAACCATTCTGCTAACAGAATGGTTTTTTAGTATTAATGAGGGAAATTGTGTTAGGACTAATAATTTATAAACGGGAGTGGTCTTTTATTCCCAGGTATTCGAGGGCTTCATGCATGGATGATATTCAACCTATTTAAACCATGGTATTCTCCTGTATAATTCCAGCTTTTGGCGCCTGATTTGGCGATTATCACCACTATTGCGCCAGGCGTTAGCCAGTCTTCAACACGCTATACGAGCTGTATTCATGTACTGTTTTTTAGCGAATATTTGCAAATATCGCTTGTCTCAGTGTCTTTAGATTCTAAATTTATTTTATTAAAATAAGTTGTAATTTGATCGCTTTTGTGATCATTTCAGCAGTATTTTTTACTTCGAGTTTCTTTAAGATATTGTATCTATGAGCGTCTACAGTACTGATACTCACGAAAATTTTCTCAGCAATTTCCTTATTACTAAGCCCGGAACTGATCAATTCCATTATTTCTTTTTCTCGTTTAGTAATTTCTATTTTTGAACCGCTTTTATTCGTTCCAGAATACTCTTTATTAATGTAGTTGTCAGCTAAAATTTGGGATGCAGAACGACTGATGTATTTCTCTCCTTTCATTATTTTTTGAATTGCTAAACCCAACTCATTATTCTTAAAGTCTTTTAACATATATCCATTCGCGCCTGCCTCAAAACATTGATTAATATACAGTTCATCTGCATGCATGCTTAAGATCAGTACTTTTATTGTTCCTCCGGATATTTTTTTTATTTGTTTCGTTAGTTCAATACCGTCCATTCCTATCATCGAAATATCAGTAATAACTAAATCAACTTTAAGCTTTTTTAGCTCTAATAATAAATCTTCTCCATTATCGGCTTCACCAATAATCTGAAACTCAGGATTAATCTCAAGGATACTTTTAACACCATATCTTACAATATGGTGATCTTCTACTAGGTAAATTCTAATCATAAATTGGTTATTTTGGTGTTTATCAATAAATCAATACTAAAGCCTTTATCTTTTTTTGATTTAATATTTAATATTCCACCAATACTCTTGGCTCTTGCTTCTATATTTAGTATGCCAAATGTATTCATTTTTTTAAACTCTAAATTGTTCATATTGATACCTTCCCCATCATCTTTAATTGACAACGTTAAGATACCATTATTGTAGTTAATTTCCAAAGCTATTTTAGTGGCTTTTGAGTGATTTATAGCATTGTTGATAGCTTCCTGGATTATGCGGTAAATATTGATTTCTACCTCATTTTTAAACCGCATACCCGATATATTTGACAAAAAATCAATTTTTAATTGATTGTATTTACTATTTGTAATATTCGCCATTTGCCGAATAACCTGAAAAAGGCCAAATTCATATAAGCTTATGGGCGATAGATTTGTTGAAATACCTCTTAATTCATTAATAATTTCAGATACCATTTGGTTGATAAACTCAATCTTTGCTTTTTCATTTGAACTGACTACTTTTTTAGCGATTAAGCTTTCAAGGTTTGCCATCGCAGCAGATAACATTTGACTTAATCCTTCATGAATTTCTTTAGCGAATTTCTTTCGTTCAATTTCATGACTTTTTATCAAGGATAATGTTCTTGTTTTTTGCTCCTTTTCCTCAATAGTAACTTGTAACTGTTTGTATTTATTAGCTTTATACTCATCTCTTCGCTCTATTGTTACGTCACGGCCAGTAGATATAAAATTAGTTATTTCACCTTTCATATTAGAAAAGGGAGTGATAATTTTTTCTTCTATATAATAATCTCCATTTTTCTTTAAATTATGAAATTCAGCTTTGAAAGAAACACCTTTGAGAATGTTGGCCCATAATTCACTATAAAAAGACTCATCGTGTTTTCCTGATTTAAAAATACTTGCTTTTTTGCCTATCAATTCCGTATAACTATACCCACTTGTTTCACTTATTTTTGGGTTAACATACTCGATGATTCCCGTTACATCTGTAATCATGATTAATTCCTGGGATTGCTCAGTAATGTTATAAAATTTTTCAACTTTATTAATTCGCGTAAGCATATCTGTAATATTTCGAATGATAATAAGAATAACGTCTTCATTCACTTTCATCATTCTTATTTCAAACCATTCGCTTTGAATTTCTCTATTCATCTCGACTTCACATGAGGAAAGTGTTTGTGTAGACGTAAATTCAATGATTTTTTCTTTTATTTTCTTATATAACTGGGTATTTAAGCATGAAACAATACTTTTTCCTATATATGCTTTTTTATGATCTTTGAGGATCAGTTTTTCAGTTTGAGATATATTTCCATTTATTATTTTCCCTAATGTATCAATAATGATAAAGGAATCAGGTAAAGACCTTAGAACAGTTTGCTCATTAATAAAAACTTGTTTACCATTTTTGTTATTGGAATTTACATACGTACATCCAATAACGGTAGAGGTTTTGTTTTGATTTTCTCTAATTCCAATGGAAATATTTTTAAGCCATTTTATTTTTCCTTTTGGGGTAATAATTCTGTAATCAATTTCGGAGACAGAATCGGAATTTCCACCATTTAAATTACGAAGTGTTTTCATCTGATCTTCAGGGTGTACGAGCCTTCTGAAGTCGGCAATGTTACTGATTTTGTCAATATTTGTTTCAAATATTTTTTCTACCCTAGGACTTATATATTCAACGGATTTTTTGTTTTTTGAAAATACCCAAAAAGCTAAATCAGGTTCTAGTTCTGACAATTCATTTAACTGATCAATTCTTGTAATCATACTTCGTACAACTCTTTTTGTTTCTGCCTTTAAATATATAATTTCTGGCGAGTCTTGGAAACAAAGCTAAGAGTATATTTTTAATATAACTTAAGTAAGTATTTAAATATTAATAAATAAAACCCCTAGTTTATTTAAAAACAAACCTTAAGATAAAAAAAAAGGTCTGCAATAATTTTGTCAAAAAACCATAACCTATGAAAAAAGACAATAGCGCATTAATAAAGGGTATTGTAAGCGTTCTTTTATTATTGGCAATATACAACTCATGCGCGCAAATACCCCAAAAGGATATTTTAAAAAAATATGTACAAATAGATAGTTCTATACATAGATCATCTGTATTAATACTATATACTGATAAAACGTTTATTAATTACGGCACTCTTAATAATATTTCAAATACCGAGTATTATGTGTGGTTTGACTACGGAAATTGGATTATGGCCAATAGTGAGTTGATCTGTACTAGTAAAAAAAAGCTACTTGATCAACCAAAAGTCGTTAATGAGATTAAAATGTATCACACATGGCGTAATGATTATAGGCTTTATGACTCTTACTATGAATATGTGAAGGGAACATATAAATGTTACTCTTTTATTCTAATTAAAGACAAGGCTATCGATTTGAATAAGAAAATTGAATATCATGAGCTACAAAGTAACGAACTAATATCTAAATATCAATAAATATGAATACAGAAAATTTTACAACTCCTGAAATTATTGAGCATGGTAACGAGGAAAACAAGTTAAGCGAGAATAATGAGTTCGATTTTACTGAAAAAATAATTACTGAAAATAATTTAAAAATTAGTCTTTTTCCTTCAAAAAGAAAGAAAGTTAGAAAAATTAATGTAGTAATAGAAGGTGGATTCAATATTACAAATATTCAGGTCATTAAAGATAATTGTTTTAAGCTTTTGCAATATTTTGATATGCTGAATATTACTTTGAAAAACATTACGGATATAGATCTTACAGGTATTCAACTTTTACAGGTGCTTAATTCTTCTTCAGAATTTATGCAAAAAACAATCTCAATCGAATCTGAACTTTCGAAAGATGACAAAGCCCTAATTATGAGTGCAGGGATGATGGAACTAGTATCTAAACGTAAATAATCCAATACTATCTAATGAAAAAAAATATTTTAATAATTGATGATTCTGAGAGCATAAGAGAAGTTGTTGCCTCGGCGTTAGAACAATCCGGCTATAATGTTATTAAGGGAATAAATGGGCTTGATGGCTTGAAATGCTTGAAAGAAGCGGAAGCCATTGATTTAATTGTAACAGACCTTAATATGCCTATAATGGACGGCATCAGCTTTTTGAAAGAGGTTAGAAGTATTGATACTTACAAGTACTTGCCAGTAATTATCCTTACAACCGAATCACAGGAACAAAAAAAGCAAGAGGCAAAAAATGCTGGCGCAACAGGATGGATCATTAAACCATTCTCTAAAGAAAAATTACTTGAGGTTATTAAAAAAGTTATTCGATAATGGACTCAACCAGAATTACATATATAGAAGAAGCTAATGAACTATTAGCCGGGTTGGAAAACTCGCTACTGTCATTAGAAACAAGCAGTAATGATAAGGGAAGCATTGAGCTCATTTTCAGAATAATGCACACACTTAAAGGCAATAGCAGTATGTTTGGCCTGGTTAAAGTGGCTGAATTTGTTCATGACCTTGAAACAATTTATGATAAAATAAGAAACAGCGAAATGTTGTTAACCAAACAACTTATTGATTGTACTTTTCTTTGTTTGGATCATATTAAAAACATTGTAATTGACTCTGATCTGGAGAATGATTCAAATAAATTAAATCATGAAAATTTATTGTCACAAATAAGCAGTTTCATTACAAATCCTTTAGATGTTAAAGCGCCTTCTGACGAAATAGAAAGTTCAAATGGTTTAAAAAAAGAGCTTTTTCATGTGTATTTTGAGCCAAATGAAACCATATTTAATAATGGAACTAATCCATTGTTTCTTTTAGCCGAATTGGCAGGTATGGGGCATTGCAAACCAATTCCTCATTTCAGGAAAGTAGAGTCCCTTAATTTTTTTACTCCAACTACTTGCATCACTTTTTGGGACATTTTTCTTGAAACGGATAAAACTATAAATGACATTAAAGATGTTTTTGTATTTGTAGAAGATAACTCCATTATAGAAATTAATTCTTTAAAGGGAAAAGCAGAATTGAATGATCCGAATTTTGTAAACTTTATTTCAGGCACAAGCCTTGGTGCTGATCGTATTGATATGACTTCGTATACTAATGGGATTGATACATCTAATCAAGAAATAGTAAAGGAAATTAATCAACCGGCAAATGGTCGGAAAAGTGAGTCAAAAGAAAAGGGACTATCAAGTATCAGGGTTTCTTCTGAGAAATTAGATGAATTAATGAACCTGGTAAGTGAATTGGTAACAACACAAGCCGCCCTTGTTTTATATGCAGAAACCAATAAGAATAGTGAATTAGAAACTATATCTGAAAATATTGAGAAATTATCGCGAAGACTCAGAGATATTTCTTTTGGAATGACTCTGGTACCAATCAATAATTTGTTTGGTAGATTTCAGAGAATGGTAAGAGATGTGGCTGGACTTTTGGGGAAAGAGATCGAATTTATTACAGACGGTGGTGAAACAGAATTGGATAAAACAATTATTGAAACACTTACTGATCCGATCATGCATATTTTAAGAAATAGTCTTGATCATGGAATTGAAAAACCGGATGATAGGATTAGTAAAGGAAAAGCTCCCGTTGGTAAATTGATCTTGCGCTCTTATTATTCCGGTGTGTTTGTTTATATACAAATTATAGATGATGGCAAGGGAATAGATGTGAATGCTGTTCGTAAAAAGGCTATTACCAAAGGATTGATGAAGCAAGACGATGATCTTTCGGATAAACAACTATTTGATTTTATTTTTCATCCTGGTTTTTCTACAGCAGAAAAAATTACAGATGTTTCGGGTAGGGGCGTTGGAATGGATGTTGTAAATAGAAATATACAGGATATTAAAGGGTCCATTCAGGTAGATTCAAAAGTAAACGAAGGCACAACTTTAACTATAAAAATTCCACTTACGCTTTCAATCATTGATGGATTATTGGTTGTTGTTGATAAAGTCAATTATATCATTCCTCTTAATGTCATCACGAAATGCTATGAAGTTAAGAATAGCGAAATGACTGGTAACTTCAATAGATTATTGATTCTTGATGAAGAGCAGATTCCTTTTGTTAATATGCGGGAACAATTTGGACACAGCTTTGATAGCAATGGTCTTTCTCAGATAATTGTGGTTAATAATGGCGATCGTGAAGTTGGAATTAGCATCGATCATATTATTGGAGAATATCAGGCCGTTGTGAAACCACTCGGGAAATATTATAAAAATCAGGATTTCATTTCCGGCGCATCTATTCTTGGTGATGGCACAATTGCACTGGTCATGGATACAAATAAATTAATTGAATTATATATAAACAATCTAACAGAGGAAGAAATCATATGAGACTAAAATTTGAGACTAACCAGAAAACAGACATAACAAAATCTTTTTTGTCTTTTAAATTAGAGAGTGAACACTTTGCTATTAACGTTATGAAAATAATGGAAATACTTGAGGTTCCTAAAATAACTAAAGTACCACATGCACCAGGATATTTAATTGGTGTAGTAAACCTAAGAGGTGGTGTTTTGCCTGTGATTGATACGCGTATTAAGTTTGGGATGAGCCCAACTCAACATACAGTTAATACCTGTATCGTTGTATTAAATATCAATATGGATGAAGAGTCGATTATCGTTGGGGCAATGGTAGATTCAGTTTCTGAAGTTTTTGAAATCGAAGAATCTCATATTCAGCCTTCTCCAAGCATAGGCACAAAATACAATGCAGATTTTATTCAAGGTATGATTAAAGAAAAAGATCAATTTATGATGTTGTTAAACATTGATAAGGTTTTCTCTTCTTCAGATATTGAATCGATACTGGATGTTCAGGAAGCAAGCGTTTAAAATGAATTTTAAAAAAAATATGAAAATACATGCAAAACTTCGGTGGGTTTTGTGATCTGTTTACATAAAATGACTAAAATAAAACAGTATAAAAAAAATAATACTTTAAAGATTAATTTATTAGTCATTAGCTTAGTTTGCTGGATTAGTAATGGTTTTGCACAAGATACTTTATCTTCCAGGTTTGATATACCGGATTTTGAAAAGATTATTGTAACTGACAGACCTGATCGAACAGAATCGCCTAAAATAACCCCTCATGGATTTTTTCAGGTTGAAAGTGGAGCACAAAGTGAATATGATTATAATCGAGAAACAGGGACCAGAAGTGAACGCAGTTTGTTAAATACAACATTATGGAAGTACGGTGTTACAAAAAATTTTGAACTTAGATTGATCACAGAATATGCAAATAGTAAGTTTAAATTTAGAGTGAATAATGAAATTAATGATACAGTTGTTAGTCTCAGTGGATTTAATCCCATATCTATTGGTTCAAAGATCGCGCTTCAAAAAGAACATGGTATCGTTCCGAATATCAGTTTAATTACTCAGTTGGAATTGCCCTATTTTGGGTCTTCAAATTACAAACCTAATTATATTATCCCGCGTTTTAGATTTCTTTTTTCGCATACCTTAACTCATAAACTTACTTTTTCCTACAATTTGGGAGCTGAGTGGGAGAATGAATCAAGAGCCTCAACAGGTATATACACAGCATCATTAGGAATAGCTCTGTTTAAAAATCTAAATATGTTTGTTGAATCTTATGGCTTTTTTAGAGAGAACTCAAAAGCAGACAACCGTTTGGATGGAGGGCTTACCTATTTACTTAATAATGATATACAACTTGATTGCTCGGGAGGTTTTGGATTAAATGAGGTTTCACCTGATTATTTTGTTTCGGGAGGTATATCTTTCAGGTTTAATGCTTTTAATAAAGAGCTTAGGAAGGCTAAATTAAATTTCAACTAACCTTCAATAAAATCATTATAAAAAACGATTTTCAATATAATGGAAAACCCTTAGGCTTAATGAATATAAGCTGAATGGTAAAAAAAATACAATGAGATAATTTTGCTAAGAAACTTTTAATCAATTCTAATTAAACCATAAAAAACAAAGTATATGTTCAAAAACCTTAAGATAAAAACCAAAATTGCTATTATTATGGCTTTGATAGTATTTGTAAATACACTTGTATTAGGCTGGATGAGTTATAATTCTTCGGAAAAAAGTCTTCAGGAATCTGTGTTTTCACAACTTGTGTCTGTTAAAGCTACCAAAAAGAAAGCCATTGAATTGTATTTTTCATCAATAGAAAACCTTTTGCTAAGTTTAGCACAGGATAAAATGATTGTTGATGCAACCAGGGATTTAAGTGTCGCTTTTGATTCCTTAAAAGTAGATGAGAATTCCGAAGCATTTATTAATGCTAAAAGTAAACTTAAAAATTACTACACTTCATTTATAGGATCTTCTATTTCAAAAAACACCGGAGAAAATTTTGATGGCGAATCTATATTTCCGAAAAAGGCTGTGACCATTTTCTTACAAAATGAATATATCCTGAATAATCAGAATCCGACTGGATCAAAGCAAGTATTGGATCGTGGTGCTTCTGATAATGAGTATAATAAAATTCACCAGATCTATCATCCTGGAATAAGAAATACCGTTGAAAAATTCGGTCTATCAGATCTTTTCCTTATAGATATGAATGGTAAAGTGGTTTATTCAAATTTTAAAGAAGGTGATTTTGCTTGCGACCTGATCAATGGAATTCAAAACGGAAGTAATTTAAGTAAAGCATTTAAAGCTTCATTAAATGCTCAAAAAGGAAAAGCAATACTCATCGATTTTGCAGAATATTTACCTTCGTATGGCATTCCTGCAGCTTTTATATCAGCACCAATATATGATAATAATCAGCAAGTTGGGGTTGTTGCTTTTCAATTGCCAATTGATCAGGTAAATAAAGTAATGACAGGAAATAATCAATGGAAACAGGATGGTTTAGGTGAATCAGGAGAAACTTATTTATTAGGTAGTGATTATAAAATGAGAAGTTCGTCACGTTTTTTAGAAGAGAATCCTGAAGGTTATTTTAAAGAATTAGCTGAGAATGGCTATGATAGTAAAATGATAGACCGTATTAAAATTTCAAAATCTCCGATCCTTTTACAGGAAATTAAAACAGAGGCAGCAACAGAGGCTATTGAAGGGAAAGGTGATAATAAAATTATACTTGATTATAGAAAGAGCCCTGTTTTAAGTTCTTATGAACCATTAAATGTAATGGGTGTAAAATGGGCAATTATTTCTGAAAAGGATGAAGCTGAAGCTTTTGCTCCGATAAGTTCATTGAGAAATACAATTCTTATTATAGGATTGGTTGTTATTTTATTATCAATCGTTGTAGCAATTATTGTGGCGGGTTCAATTGTAACACCTATTCTTAACCTTGTAGAGAAAATTAAAACCGTTGCAACAGGTGATTTAACGGTTTCCATTGATGTCAATTCTAAGGATGAAGTTGGCCAGGCATTGAGCAGTATGAAAGATATGGTTACTAAGCTTAAAAATGTGATGACATCTGTGGTTAATGCTTCTAATAATGTTTCTTCTGCCAGTACTCAAATGAGTTCTTCGGCACAACAAATGTCGGAAGGGGCTACTGAGCAGGCTAGTTCAGTTGAAGAAATTTCTTCATCAATGGAAGAAATGGCAGCTAATATTCAGCAAAATACGAATAACTCTAAACAGACAGGGAAAATTGCTACGAATGCAGCAAAAGATATTGTTGATGGAAGTGAGGCTGTGAATAATACAGTAGCCTCAATGAAAACGATTGCAAGTAAAATTTCTATCATTGGTGAGATTTCAAGGCAAACTAATTTATTAGCATTAAATGCAGCTGTTGAAGCGGCCAGGGCAGGCGAGCATGGCCGTGGTTTTGCAGTAGTTGCTGCCGAAGTTCGGAAATTGGCAGAAAGAAGCCAGGTAGCTGCAACTGAAATTGATGAAGTTTCTGCTTTAAGTGTTGATGTGGCTCAAAAATCAGGTGAGTTATTAAAGAATGTTGTACCTAACATTCAAAAAACGTCAGATTTGGTACATGAAATTGCGGCGGCAAGCATTGAACAAAATGCCGGTGCAGAACAAATTAACAATGCTATTCAGCAATTAAATCAAGTAGTACAGGAAAATGCGGCTACAGCGGAAGAAATGGCTGCAGGTGCGGAGGAATTAAATGCTCAGGCTGAGAGTTTAAAAGAGATTGTAGCGTTCTTTAAAATGGATGCTGAGTACTCAAATAGTATTGAGGTTGTCGAGAAAAAAATGCAGCCTGTAAGTGAGGCTAAATCAACTTTAAAGCCGGCATTTAAAAAACCCACTTCTTTCAGTAAATCTAAACCTGCAGGTAAACAGATCATCAAATTGACTGAAAAAGAAAGTGCAGACTCTGAATACGAAAGCTTTTAAGTCCTGTTGAATACCTATTAAAGAATAACTCAGTGAAAATTAATAATACCGTGAATACTTTTTCAAAAGAATTGAATGATCTTGAATTTAATAAGCTTAGCAGTTTTATTTATTCAAACTATGGGATCAAAATGCCATATGCTAAAAAAAGCATGTTGCAGGCACGTCTTCAAAGCAGATTGAGAGAAACCGGTATGGAAAGTTTTAAAGAGTATTGTGATTATGTGTTTTCGAGTTCTGATGACCTTGAGATTGTACACATGATTGATGTTGTTTCAACGAATAAAACAGACTTTTTCAGAGAAGCAACACATTTTGATTTTATGAATTCGGTTATACTTCCGGAATTTTCGGAAAATAATCAAGGAGAAAAACTCAATATCTGGAGTTCTGCTTGTTCGAGTGGTGAGGAGGTTTACACGATCGCCATGGCTATCGAAGAGTTTTCTTCCGATAAAAAGAACCTTAATTATTCGATTCTTGGTACAGACATATCATCCCGGGTTTTACAAAAAGCCCAGGATGGTGTTTACCACGAAGAGCGAATTGCAACTATACCTTTGGCACTTAAGAGAAAATATTTTCTTAAGAGTAAACTAAGAGAAAATCCAAAGGTTAAAGTTGTAAATGAGTTAAGACAAAAAGCATCTTATCAAAGATTGAATTTAATGGATGCGGTTTACAACGTTCCAAAAAACTTCGATGTTGTTTTTTGTCGAAACGTTTTGATTTATTTTGACCGTAAAACACAGGAGGAAGTTATCAATAAACTATGTGCGCATCTCAAACCGGATGGCTATTTTTTTCTTGGGCATTCGGAATCCGTTACAGGTATTAATGTGCCCCTGAAGCAAATAAAACCAACTATTTATAGAAAGATTAACGTTAAGTAGCATTAATCCAATAATAAGGAACAGGAAGTGTGAAATAAATACAGTTTGAATTTTAAGTCGATTAAGTTATATGTCTATTTAATTGCAATTAAAAAACTATGAATAATATACAGAATATTACTGATGAAGAACTCATCCATGAGTTTAATAAAAGATTCGGAGAAAATAATGAGAAGAATATTCAATATAAAGAATTGATTAAAGAACTGGCTAACGTGAACAGTAAACTGGTAGCCTCAGAAAAACTTAAAACCAATTTTTTATCAAACATTCGTAACGAAATTAATAATCCTTTGGCTGCTGTTCTTGAGTTGTCTAGGAATATTTCTGATGGTTCATGTAATGAAGAAAAAACAAAAAAGTTTGCAAAGATAATTCATTCAGAGATTTTTAGTCTTGAATTTCAGTTACGAAATATTTTCTTTTCAGCAGAAGCTGAAGCCGGTGAATTGAGTTTATCAATTGTTTCGATGGATGTAACTAAAATGATCCAAAATGTTATTGCTTCTTTTCAGCACTTGATTACTAAAAAGAATTTAAGCCTTTTAATATCCAATAATATAGCATCCACAGATACTATTTTTGAGACGGATGCTGAAAAGTTACATGTGATATTAAGCAACCTCATTGCAAATGCGATTCAGTACAGCGATGATTGTAAATCCATTGAAATTATTGCGGAGATTTCTGACCATAAATTGAAAGTTTCGATAAAAGATTATGGTTTGGGAATTGATGAAAAAAATAAAGAATTACTTTTTGATAGATTCAGACAGGGTCAGGAAGGATCAACAAAAAGTTACACCGGACACGGTTTGGGATTGAGCATTAGTCAATCGCTTTTAGAAATCATTAATGGCGAACTAATTATAGAAAGTGAACCCGGTAAAGGAAGTGTTTTTACAATTGTATTGCACGAATCAAAGAAAACTGACACAGATGATATTGTATTGTCAAATAATGGGAATGATTTTTTATTTCAGGATCCTAACTCGATGATTTTTTAATGATTGTAGAAGAATTAGATAGACATTATTTGTATCCATCATCCTTATTTGCATCAAATTCAAAAGTGGTGGTAGATACGATCCTTGGTTCTTGTGTGGCTATATGTTTATTTGATTCTAAGTTTAAAATTGGTGGAATTAACCATTATATGCTTCCTTATTGGAATGGAGAAGGATTAGCATCACCAAAATACGGGAATATAGCCAATGAAAAGTTGATTGAAAAAATGTTGAAACTTGGAGCTAACAAAAATAATCTTGTTGCGAAAATGTTTGGTGGTGCCAATCAAATTAATAGCACCATTAATGTAGGCGATAGAAATATATTGGTAGCTAGAGAACAGTTAAATAGTTATGGCATTAAAATTATTTCGGAAAGTGTGGGTGGAAATATTGGAAGAAAGATTCGATTTAATACAGAGACGAATGAGGTATTAATGAAGTTTTTATCAAAAAATGAAAATCTATGAAAAAGATTAAGGTACTTATTATAGATGATTCAGCTCTTGTAAGACAAACGCTTTTTGAGCTTTTATCAAGTGATCCTGAGATTGAAGTTACAGGAATGGCGTCGGATCCTTATATCGCTGCGGCAAAGATTAACGAAGTTATTCCGGACGTTATTACACTGGATGTGGAGATGCCAAAGATGGATGGTTTAACTTTTTTGAGAAAACTAATGAGCCAACATCCAATTCCGGTGGTGGTCATATCTACATTAACAGAGAAAGGAACAGATACGGCAATAGAAGCTTTGGAATTGGGAGCGGTAGAAATAGTAGCTAAACCAAAAGTAAATACCAAAGAATTATTGGAAAAAGCAAGATTTGAACTTTGCGAAAAAGTGAAGATTGCTTCAACTGCTTTTGTAAAAAGAAGATTGAATACTGTATCAAAACCTGGTGACAATATGCAGCCTAAACTTTCTGCAGATGTCATGCTTGAAAAAGTACAATCAAGAAAGAGTTTAATACAAACAACTGAAATCGTTATCGCGGTGGGAGCATCAACCGGAGGAACTGAAGCACTTAAAACTTTTTTAATGGCAATGCCGGTTGATTCCCCTGGTATTGTTATTGTTCAACATATGCCTGAAATGTTTACAAAGCAATTTGCAAAGAGGCTTGATTCTATTTGTGCAATAAATATTAAAGAGGCAGAAGATGGTGACGAAGTATTACCAGGGCAAGCTTTAATTGCACCGGGTAACCAGCATATGTTACTCAAACGTAGCGGCGCAAGGTATTATGTTGAAGTGAAAGATGGCCCATTGGTTAACAGGCATAAACCGGCAGTTGATGTATTATTCCGATCCGTATCCAGGTACGCAGGTAAAAATGCTATTGGAGTTATCATGACAGGAATGGGAGATGATGGCTCAAAAGGTTTACTGGAAATGAAGGAAGAAGGAGCTTTTACCATTGCCCAGGATGAAAAATCATGCGTAGTTTTTGGAATGCCAAAAGAAGCCATCAAATTAAATGCTGTTTTAGAAATATTATCATTAAATCAAATTGCACCCTTTATTATAAATAAACTAAAAAAATAAAATATGAAAAAAGTATTAATCATAGATGATTCTCTTTTTATGAGACAGTCGATTAAAAATGCGCTTTTAAAAAGCGGAAGATATGAAATTATTGGAGAAGCAAGTACCGGGGACCAGGGAATTGAAATGGCACTTGAGCTTCAGCCTGAAATAATAACTTTGGATAATATTCTTCCTGATATGCTGGGAGTAGACATTCTTAAAGAATTAAGAAAGGAAGAAATTGTTTCTAAAATAATTATGATCAGTGCAGTTGGGCAAGATAATATCATTGAAGAATGTAAAAATTCTGGTGCGAATGACTATTTGGTAAAACCATTTACAAATGATGTTTTGATTGAACGACTTGATAGTTTAAACTAAAAAATCACTAAATACATCTTGGAAATTTATAAAATAAATAATAACAGTGAAATGAAAAAATTAGATACTAACGAACTTTTAATCGCTCAGGGTTTAGTAAAAAGAGGTCTGTTAAAAGCTGCTGAATCTTTATCTTTTTTTATGAAAGAAGATTTAGAAATCAATGATCTCAATTTTAAAATTGATGAAAATATTACCTGGCCTAATAAAACCGGTGAAAATATCCACCTGCTTACAACAGAGGTAATGGGTGAATTACCAGGAGTATGCTATTTAGTTTTTTCAGAATGTGAAGCAAATAAATTACGCGAAATCACTCTATCTGTTGAGATAAGAAACAACCCTGAACTAGTAGCGGAAATGAATGACGCTATTATGTTAGAAGTTGATAATATTATTTCAGCATCTGTTATCACTGAATTTTCAAATATTTTGAAGAAAAAAATATATGGAAATGTACCCAGGCTGGAACTGGTAAATGAGAATGGTCTTAAGTCTTTATTAAATGAAAAAATGAGTAAAGATATGTATAGTATTAATTTTAAAGCACAGTTTATATCTTCAAATATTAATTTTTCACCTGAATTTGTTTGGTTATTTGATTACAAATTTTTAGACAGTATTAAAAGTTTAGCATCAGAGAATAATTAGAATTTATTTATTATCAATTAAGTCTAAATAAAAATATTTTCAATTTTATATGTAATCTGTTTTATAATCGCAAAATCATTGTTTTAATTTTTTGAATCAAAATGTCTTTTTAATGAAAAATATTTTTTATATTCTATTTCTTTTTTGTTTTAATTGTTTATCATTAATTGGAAATAATTCTTTATTTCCTAATGATACTCTAAGAATATCGAGGAAAAAACCAGTTGAAGATTCATTAAAATCATTCACAATTACAAAACAAAGATTAAATCAATTAATTGATTCTGCATTAGAGTTAAATGTGATTTGCACTAAAGATATCCGGATATTTAACAAGTTTGGAGAAATGTTAACTAGTCAGAACAGAGATTCAATTATTATCTCTAAAGATTCTTTAAAAGAACTCTGTTTTTATACAAAAAATATTAAAATTGAAACGGTTCCGGTAGTAGACACCGTAAAAAATAAATTATCATTCAATGGTTATATTGATTCATACTTTTTCAAAAATCTTAATAACCCTCTTTCTGGTAGTAATACGGGAAAATCAGGTTACGCCAGAGCATTTGATCAAAAAGAAAATCAATTTCAAATTGGACTTGTTCAGGCTAAAATGAACTATAAAAGTAAAAGCACAGAGTCTCTTATTGATTTGACATTTGGACCAAACGCTGACCTGGGTAATTATGGTAATGCAATAGGAGGACTTGGAAATGGTAAAAGTACAAGTGCTATTGCCATAAAACAGGCTTATTTCACGTATTTTCATTCTTCCAGATTAAGTTTTACGGCAGGACAATTTGGTACCCATGTTGGTTATGAGGTAATTGATGCGCCACTTAATTTCAACTATTCATTATCAAATTTATTTAATAATGGCCCTTTTTATCACATAGGGATTAAAGCCAATTACAAACTAAGTTCCAAATATTCTCTTATGGTTGGTGTTGTAAATGACTGGGATAACTTATATGATAATAATAAATTCAAAACAGCTATCTGCCAATTAAATTATATTCCTAATGCAAAATTAGCCGTATACTTGAATTATATTGGAGGAAATGAAACAACAAATGCTTCTTTCAATTCAAATGATTCAACACATTCTTTTAAGCAAGCAGTTGATTTAGTCATTAATTACCACGTTACCTCAAAATTATATTTAGGATTTAATGGTGTTTTGGGAGATTTATCAATGAAAAATTTCGGTGAATCATATTGGGGAGGCGCTGCACTGTACGCTAATTATCAATTTTTTAAATCTATGGCATTAGGTTGTCGTCTTGACTTTTTTGATAATACGCAGGGAGTTATGTACATAGGTAATACCGATGTGAAATCAGTAACAGTGACCGGAAATATTTTACTGAAGGACAACATATTTTTTAAACCTGAATTTAGATATGATGGGTATAAGAAAAAGTATTATGTTGGACCAAATGATTTAAATATTCAGCAATTTGAAGATAGTAAAGGGTATTTTACTAATACATCGCAGATAACAATAGGGGCAGCATTTATTTACGCATTTTAATCAAATTTTTCGTTTGAATTATCAATTATAAATATTCAATATATGAATAAAGAAACTATAAAAAATATTGTGGCACTATTTTCATATTGTCAAACATATATCCCTAATTCCAGAAGGTTAAGTTTTTCTGACCTTGGCCCTTTGCTTTCGTCTCACGTTACTGAAAAAGACTTTGATCTTGTTGTTGTTGAATCTATTATTGATTTTGCTAATGAATGGTATCTTCTTGTAGAAGATCATAAGAGGCCGTTTGCAGTCTTGGCTAGAATTGAAAAAATGGCTGCTAAGCTTAAGGAACAGTTAGATCCGGAACAGAAATTAACGATCGTTACCGTTTTACTTAAATTAGTTAAAGTAAATAAACATGAAGCAAATTTATTTCTGGATGATGTGCTGTATTGTATCGCAGAATTATTTACATATAGTTCAGATGAAATAAATTCTATTAAAAAAATATGTTATTCTGATAAACTATCTGAAAGCGATTATCAGGATTCCATTCTTTTAACAAATGAACTACCTGATTATATTGAAGTTATTGATGGCTTAAAGGTTATTTACAATTCTGAATTTAAATTTAAAATATGGGTTAAGAATGTTAAGTCAGTTAATAATATGTTATTTAAAATAATTGAAGTTAATGATCCATGTTTATTTACAGGTGTTAAGGTTGGTGATGTCATTGTTTATAATAAATTAATTCAATCAATCTTAGATATTTGCAATGTTTCGTTAGATGATTTGTCTATGAAAATATTTGTTGATTCTTCCTTTTTGTCTCGAATCCATATTGATGCTACCGAAAGGAGCCCATCAGTAACACTAAATTCAAATCAAAATAGAATTGAGATTGAAGGGGTTTCAACGATGGAGCATGTAGATAGTTTTTTTGCACCTGTCTTTTATTGGTTAGAGAAAATAAATAACAAACAAGTGGATGATTTAGAAATCCACATCAATCTAACCTTTTTTAATAAGTGCACATCTAAAATTATCCTAAGATTATTTTTAAAAGCTATGGAATTTGAAAAATCAGGGTTTAAGCCCAAATATTATTGGTATAGTGGGGAAGGTGACTATGAAATGAAAGAAGCCGGAGAACATTATTCATCTGTTATCAATAGGGATTTCGTATATGTAAATTCTGTTCGATATGGTTTAACTTGTATTTAAAAGCACCAAATATTAATCTTAAAATAATAATCCATGAAAAATTTGATCGTTGAAAATTCTTTAGTAGGGGGTGATGCAATTTATTTTACAACTAAACAAAAGTTGTCTATTTTAAATGAAGCCATGTTGGGTATAAAGAGTCTGTCTGTTATTTTAGCTGAGAATGCTATTACAGAGAAAGAATTTTACCTATGGAAAGATAAGTATATTAATCTATCTGGTTCGTAGGCCTAAACGTAATATTCAACGACTGGTGTTTTAAAACCAAGCATAAGCGTAATATAAAATTTCTATAAAAACGTTAGTAATAAGATTTAATCTTATTAGTTGGCTCTAACCTGATCCGTAATAACGGTATTTGATCGAATGATGTATTGTTTTTCTGGCAATATTTCATACCCAATTTTAAAATAGCCACTCTGATTTACATCGCATTTTTGGGCAGTTTCAATGTGATCGTCTGCAATAATAGAAATCTCTTTTGTAACTGTTTTTTTCTCTATGGAATTACTAAGACTGTTTACTGGTGCATAGCCATCTAATGAGATCGTTTTTGAAGATGTATTCAGTTTGATCTCAATATCATTACTTATGCTATCAGTGGCATAACTAAATTTGATCGTATTATATGGAAGACCATTTTTTTTGGCAATTATTTTGTATTGAAATGTTTTATTCAGTTTTAAATTATAGACTCCTTTATTAAGTACCAGGTCCATTTCAGATTCATTCATTTCAATGGTTACTTTGTATTTGATATCATCAAATACACTTGCATCTTTAAATTGTAATGTGTCATTTTTTAAGGTCAGGTTCAATGGAATTTCTTCAGAGAAACTGTAAATATCTTCGGCACCTTTACCATTAAATCTGTCTGAACTGAAAAAACCTCTTTGATTTTTTCCATCATAGGCGATCCCAAAATCGTTTCCAATGGAGTTTATTGGTGGTTTTAGGTTTTGTATATTAACCCATTTTCCATTTTCTAAAGTCGCCTTAAAAACATCCAGTTGTCCCATACCTGGATGTGAATTTGAAGAAAAGTAAAGTTCTCCTGTTTCAGAAATATATGGAAAAAGCTCGTGCCCGAATGTATTGATTTCTTTCCCGGCGTTTATTGGATTTCCCCACTTACCGTTGGTTGGTTTGATGGAATAGTAAATATCTGTTTTGCCAAAACCACCCGGTTTATCCGACATGAAAAAAATAGTGTTGCCATCTTTTGATAGGCTTGGCTGGCCAATAGAATAATCCATGCTATTAAAGAAAAATGCACTTTTAGGTACTGACCATTTTCCAGTACTATCTATGTGACTATAAAAAACTTGTAAAGTATTTAAAATGTTATTTGTTTTTTTATCTCTTTTTCCTTTTATAGTTTTAGTAAAATACAATTCCTTGCCATCACTCGAAAAACAGGCAGAGCCTTCGTGTAATGGCGTATTTATTTCCTTGAAGTTTGCAATGTCTGTTTTTAAAGTTTCCTTATTTTCTATAACATCCAGGTTAATAGTATATAGATCCGTTCGATGAATTTCTCCTCCTCCGTCAAAGCTAATTAAGGCTCTTTTACTTCCAAGTCTTGACGAAGAAAAGTACACTCTTTCTCCTAAATAGAATACAGGACTAAATTCTGAAAGTTCAGTATTTATTTTTTCCAAGTTTTTTACCTCTTTCCCTATCGTTTCATCCAACCATTTTTGTGCTGAATCGCAGGATCGCATGAAAATTTTCCCCATGGGGTCTTCAGGCTTCAACGTAATGTATTCCTGAAATTGAAGAATGGCCTCGGCATATTTAGCACTGCTTTTTAACGATAACCCATAATTTAAATAGTTAACAGGATCCTTCTTTTTCCTTTTTAATATTTTTTTGTATGTTTCTTCTGCTTTTTCAAATTCACCGGTAATCCTGTAACAATCAGCTAACTTTTGCATGGCGCGTTCTGATGCTTTTCTGTTCTTGGATTTTATGTCTAATTGATAATATTTTATCGCATCTTCAAATAAATTTTGATTAAAGTATTTATCACCTTTCTCGCAATTTTTTTGTGAAAACCCTATTTTACTCATCAAAATGAGTATAATGATTGCCAGCGTTTTGATTGTAAAACTTTTAGTCATTTGTATAATATTTAGAAATAATATCTTGGATGAATCTCTTTTTGTGAAGGTGGAGGAGGAAGTTTAATTCCATAAGAAATGATGATCTCATGAGACCCTTTTGAATATGGCGCTAGCTTTGACAAAGTGATATCATAAGAATAAGCAATTCGTAAATTTTCGGTGATATTTACTCTTAATATTGCTACAAGAGCATCGCCTGTTCGGTATTGAAGGCCTAGTCCAATTCTATCAACATAATATACTGTTGTATTCAGGTCAATTTGAAGAGGGCTTGCAGATTGATATTTCACTAAGATACTTGGCTCCACTGTCCATTTTTTGGAAATATCAAATACATTTCCTGCTATAAAATACAAATGGTTGTATAAATGCGATTGAGCTTTAACTGTTTCATTATAATTGAACGTTTTCTTTATAATATGATTTTGAGAAAAACCGGCATAGAATTGCTTTTTTTGAAAATAAAATCCATAGCCTGCATCAGGGACTAATGAAGAAACAGATGTTGTTGGAATGACATTATCATTTTGGCTACTTAGGATAAGTTTTTGATAGTTTACCTTTCTGTTAAATACACCTGCTTCTACACCTACAGATAGTTTTCCCCCGGCAAAATTTAAATGATAAGAAAACAGGCCGGTAGCATTTAAGTTCGAAATAATTCCATTTTTATCATTACTGATTTTAAACCCAACACCGATATGTTTTTTTTGAATAGGAGTATGAAAATTGAAGGTTTCGGTTGAAGGATGACCAGTCATTCCAACAAATTGCTCACGGTGTTTTAATGTGCCTATCATCCAGTTTGAACTTCCTGTAAATGCGGGGTTGATAAGCATTTTATCAAACATATACATTGAGTACATGGGGTCTTGTTGGGCAAAAATTGTTTGAATTTTAAAAAGGACGACAAACAAGAATAGGTATTTGTTAAGTTTTTTCATCGTCATTATCTTTTTATTAATACATAATTTGTTGTTGGTTTTTCTCTGTTACCATAATCAAGTATATAATAGTAAAGATCATCTGGCAGATCCTGGCCATTTAATGATTTTCCATTCCAGGTGTTTTTGTAGGGAGCTTCTTTATATACAATATTTCCCCAACGGTTAAATATTTGTAGGGAATTGTGTTCATATTGCTCAATTTTATCTACTACAAAAAAATCGTTCACTCCATCATTATTTGGAGTAAAGGCAGTAGGCACAGGGATAATAACATTAATGATGACAGAATCTTTAGATATACATGAATGAGAATCCGTTAAAGAAAGTACATAAGTAGTTGTATTAAAAGGTGTAGCTATTGGATTGAAAGCGTGCGGATCATTTAAAGATACAATCGGTGTCCAGTTGGGTGCTCCATTTCCACTCCCATAAAGCGAAACATTTTCATATTGAGTAATTGTTATATCATTACCTGCATTTGCCGAATTAATAGTGTAAACGGCAATTACAACAGGAGTAGTAGTTTCTGTATTGCAAGCGCCATTTTTTACAATAGCTTTATACCATATAGTTTGTGTAACTGTTGGGTATATCAATTTATTTGTCGAATTTCCTGCAGATGTCCAGTTTACTCCATTATTTAAAGAGGTTTGCCAATTTAGTATAGCACCATTATTTCCTGTTAATTTAAGAGTATCTCCTATAGTACCATAACAAACAGAATCGCCACTCAAAATTATTCCGGCAATCGTATTTTGATCTATTTTAAAAGATGCTGTAGCTGATGTATCATTGGGACAAGTTGTAAAGCTCTGAACTATTGCTCTATAGAGCGTGTTTTGTGCAATGTTCAAATGTGTAAGAGAAGTTGTTGTATTTGATATAGTTGACCAAATAGATCCTCCTGTTGTTGAAAATTCCCATTTCAATACATTACCCGTAATTCCTGTCAAATTAATTATTCCATTTCCTGATCCATTACAAAAATTACCACCACCACTAATTACTCCTTTAATTCCAGGGACATTAACCTTAATAGTTGATACTGTAGAAGTGTCTTGTGGAAAGGATCCATTCTTTACAATGGCACGGTAATTTGTTGTTTTCGATAAATGGTTATAACTCTGAGTGGAAGTTGAATTGCTAAGGTTATTCCATATTGCACCATTGTTTATTGAATATTGCCAGTGCAGAATGGTTCCCGTATGCCCATTTAAGGCGATGAACCCGGAATTTGTTGAATCACAAAAAGTTGCGGCACCGGTTGTTGTTCCTCCAACAGATTGTGCATTTAAATTAATTACAATTATTGAAACTAAAGAAAGTAGGAACATTTTTTTTGTAAACATGTGGTTGATTTACATTAAGATGTATGATTATTGATTTTATATATTATTTATTGTTATTTGTTTATTTTTTGAATCCTAAAATGTTTAACCCGCAACCCTTTTTTTCTCCATCAAAATACGCTTCTACATAATATACGCCAGTGGCAGAACACATGTAATTAATGATAGAAAAGATCTTTTTACTGCTTTTAAGATAATTTGAAGCAATTAATTTTTTATTTCTATCAAATAAATTAACAATCATTTTTTTTCCTTCATCATTTTGTTCACAAACAACAATCCTGTAGTTAATAGCCCTACTCAATACATATGAATACTCGGTTTTATCCCCTGTTTTGTTTGATTCAATGGGGAAAGATTTAATGAATACAAAATCATCTAAATCTGAGGCGCAATTTTTTAACAATACCTCAGGATCACATCCCGGTTTTAGATTAAATGAGTATACAGGAAGAAACATGATCGCTAAAAATATGAACTGAAATATTTTTTTTGTTTTTTTCATATAATTAAAAGATGGGTTTTTTGTTTGATTTAGTTAAAATGAATAATTAATGCTTTACAAAGGTCAACCAGATGGCCTGTATATAGAATTGGTACTTAATATATTTTTTCTAAGTGAAAACACTTAGATTTTCTGAGATTTTAGAATTTTGGGCAAGTAACAAGTCTATAATTTTTTTTCTTCTTTTTAGAGCAAATTTGATACGTTAGCGTTAATTCATGAGCTCCCTGAGTACTATAAGCTAATTCAGATATGGTTATATCATAACTGTAGCCAATCCATACCTTCTCCGTAGTTAATCCAAGAATTAAGGCAAAGGCATCGTTGTTTTGATATCCTGCTTTATAAGCCTTTAAACCGGGAATACCTCTATACCACAATCCGATATTGAAAATATTTTGACTATAATAAAATCCAACATCCACCTGATCAAATTCGCCCTGCCTTTTATAATGTATTGCCGGAGAAAAATACTTTTGAGCAGGCCCGTATTTTTCATCTTTATTAATCAGGAATTTTCCTCCCATGTGTATTGAGTATTTAACAGGAATAATAGCTTTTGCATTGGAGTAAAAGGAGTCATTTGGTTTATTTAAATGGTAAGCAGAAGCTCCAATCCAACATCTCGAATTGGTTAAAAATATCCCGCCACCAATATCTATGTAAGTTTTAGTTTGAGGCTGAGCTTCAATGGAAGCAACGCCTTTACCTAATTTATCTCCTCTTGTTAATTGATCGCCAAATAGTAAGCTATTGAAATTAATTTTTTTAATTCCAACACCGGGTTGAAGGCCAAATCTAAGTGTATAAGTTCTATTGAGTTTTACCTGATAAGCTAAAGAAGCATTTATAATTGTAGTTTTTAAACTACCGGTGCCTGCTTCATCAGTTCCCATAACCAAGCCAACTCCTAAATTTTTCGAATCAATAAAATGGTCTACGGAGAGTAAAGCGGTTTTATAAGATTTTGAAATCCCCGGCCATTGATTTCTATAGGCTAATGATATTCTGGTGCAGCCACTTGCTCCCGTTAATGCAGGGTTTAAGTAGAGTGGTGAAGAATAAAATTGAGTAAATTGTATATCCTGAGCATTGATACAATTTACTTGCATTATAAGTAAAAGACTAAATAGTTTAATTATATTTTTCATTTTGTTTTATCTTAGGATTGTAACATCTCCAGTTTTTCTAAATGTTTTTCTGGTATTAAATTTTGCTTCAGCTTTCCAAACATAAACACCAACTTCACATATTTTTCCTCTGTAATAACCGTTCCACCCTCGTTTTACGTCAGTAGTTTCAAAGATTAATTCCCCCCATCTGTTAAATATTTGTAGTTTATATTCTACTACGCCAGATGTATGAGGGAAAAATAAATCATTCGTTAAATTATAGATGTCATAATATTCTCCCGGCTCTCCATCTTCGTTTGGTGTAAACGCATTAGGGAAAACTATGTCAGCTTTTGTGGTAACTTGTGCAGAAGCCGTATCACGGCAACCATGTGTGGTACTTGCAATTAATTGGATATCATAAGTGCCTATTGTTTCATACAAGTAATTAGGGCTGGTAGCAGTTGATGTCATTCCATCACCAAAACTCCAATTATAAAAATCAGCATCGCTGGATGTATTGGTACATGCTAAAACATCATAAGGTAAATCCAATTCGGTTAAATTTAAATAAAACGATGCCGTTGGAGATAGGTAAGCATTTATCACTATAGGTGATGACGATGTATTGCTTGTGCAACCTGCATCGGTTGTTACTTTTAAATTAACGGTATAAATTCCGGAAGATGCAAAGTTATGATATGGATTAGGCTGTGATGAAAACGTACCATCCCCGAAATCCCATTGCCAGGAGGAGATTGGATCGGATGAATTTCCTGAAAAAGATTGATTTGAAAAATTAATTATTCCCGGTGCACAGGTATATAGCGTATCAGACCAAATTTTAATTGTTGGAGGAGGATTAAATAATACTTGTACAGAGTCTTTTATGGATAATCCACAAATGTTTGAAACCGTAACAACATAGGTGGTTGGTTGGGTAGGAACCAATACAAACGTTCCGGGTGTATTACCTAAGCCATTGTTCCACGAATAGGTTAATGGACCTGTATTACCTGTAGTTTGTGCGGAAATTGGCGTGGCTTGTCCCGGACAAATTGGCGTTGTTCCTGTTACATTAAGATTTGCCGCAGTTAAATTATATACGATGATATGGGCATTTGCTTCCGTGCCAATACAACCATTTTGATCAAAAGCTGTTACTGTATAGGTTTTGTTAGTAGTTGGATTATCAGTTAAGGTACCTGAATTAATAGCATTTAGCGGTCGCCATGAATAATAGTAGTTTCCTGCACCTCCTGTTGCCGAAGCTATTAACTGGCCTTGTTGGCCGAAGCAAATAGTGTCATTACCATTAATAGATGTGATTACTTGTAATGGCTGTGTAATCGTTGCGGTGTTTATAATGGTACAACCTTTACTGTCAATTGTAGTTACTGTATAGGTGCCGCTCAAAACGTTATTTATGATGTTTCCTGTTTGAATTGGAGAAGAGCTCCATGTATAGGTATAAGGAGCAGTTCCTCCTGATACCAGAACAGAAGCATTTCCTGTTCCGCTAAAACATAAAGGATTGTTGATGTTTGTAATTGTTGATGATAAAACCGCGGGTTGCGTAACATTTACGGAAATTAAATTATTACAATTATTACCATCTGTTACAGTTAACGTATAAGTTCCTGCGTTAAGGTTATTTATGGTTGACCCTGTAGCTCCCGGTAACCAGTTGAATAGATATGGAGTTGTGCCACCGGTTGCGGATACCGAAATAGAGCCATCATTTCCTCCATAACAAGAAACACGGTGAATTGTATTAACAGAAATGCTTACATCAGAAGGTTGTGTAATGGTTGTAGTTGTTGAATGTTGACAACCAAGTGCATCTGTAACATGAGCAGTGTATGTTCCGGCAACTAACGTTGTACTCGTTACCGTATTTCCACCAAATGGCAACCAATTAATAGAGTAGGGAGCAGTTCCCTGGTTAATGTTTATGGTTGCTGAACCATTATTACCATTAAAACAAGAAACACTGGTAGTTGATGCAATGTTCACCGTTGGCCCGGGAATATTGATTAAGCCTGTGGCTAATGTTTTAACACAATTTTTCGCATCTGTTACACTTACACTATAAGTGCCCGGTAATAAAGATGAAATGGTAGAAGTTGTAGATGATCCCGGACTCCATAAATAAGAATAAGGTGCTGTTCCTCCTGATATTTGAGATACAACAGAACCATTGGCAAAACCACAAGAGGCATTATTGCTAATTAAACTGCCGGTGATTACGGAAGGTTGCCCAATAACAACATCGGTATAAGTTTGGCATCCTTTATTGTCTGTTACTGTTATCGAATAACTTCCCGGGTTTAGATTTGATGCTGTTTGTCCGCTGGAAACATTTGGATTCCAAAGATAAGAGTAGCCGGCTGTTCCACCTGATGGTGTAATGGTAGCTGTACCATTTGATCCTCCAAAGCAACTGGCCATTGATGCACTTGAAACAGTGGCAAGTGGTATAAGTGGTTGAGTAATAGTAATGATAGTTGACGTTGTACAACCTTTTGTATCAGTAATATTTACAGAATAAGTTCCGGCAGTTAAACCTGTTGAAGATGAATTATTACTGCCAAAGGGTAACCAGGTATAATTGTAGTTTGATGTACCACCGGTTACGGATGCAATAGCACTTCCGTTATTGCCACCAAAGCAACTAATATTTGTTGATGAGGATATCGAAACATTAAGCGCCGCTGTAGGTTGAGTTATGGCAAACGTAGAGGAAGAGATACAATTATTAGCATCAGTAATTTGCAGCGTATAATTGTTAGCGGTTAATCCAGTAACATTGGTAGCGGTTGTAGCAGCCGGTAACCAGCTGTAACTATAACCAGGAGTTCCTCCGTTAATTGTAGCAGAAGCACTTCCGGAGTTCCCACCCAAACAACTGACATTAGTAGGCGTGATGGTAGCAAAAATTTGAGAAGGTTGATTAATAACAGGGCTTTCGGCAGTTGCAGTACATCCATTGGCTGCAGTAACGATCACGGTATATACCCCAATAGAAAGTCCTGTAGCGGTAGCATTTGTTCCACCGGTTGGTAACCAGGTGTAGGTAAATGGAGCAGTACCACCAACTACAGTCGTATTAGCTAATCCATTTGCTCCACCAAAACAACTCACATTGGTAGTAGTAGCTACAGATGCTACAGGCGACGGATTATCAACTACCGTTTGGCTGGTAATGGCTGTACAATTATTGATATCGGTCACGGTAACAGAATAAGATCCTGCCATTAACCCATTTGCAATAGCCGTCGTTCCACCAAGAGGAGCCCATACATATGTGTAAGTTCCTGTACCTCCCGAGGCATTCACAGAAGCCTGTCCGTTAGCTAAACTACAATTAGAATTAATTTCACCAGTCGTTAAAACAAGAGGAGTAGGTTGGTTCACCGTAACCGTATTAGTTGTAGAACAACCTTTTATGTCGGTAGCAGTAATCGTATAATTACCGGCAGTAAGGTTAGAAACGTTAGCTCCGTTAATATTTCCTGGCATACAATTAACATTATAAGGAGCAGTACCACCTGCAACTATAGAAGCAACAGAACCATTATTACCACCAAAACAAGAAACAGGAAGTGAAGTCAGAGATAAGCTAAGCGCCGCTGTAGGTTGAGTTATGGCAAATGTAGAGGAAGAGATACAATTATTGGCATCAGTAATTTGTAGTGTATAATTGTTAGCGGTTAATCCTGTAACATTGGTAGCGGTTGTAGCAGCCGGTAACCAGCTGTAACTATACCCCGGAGTTCCACCGTTAATTGTAGCAGAAGCACTTCCGGAGTTCCCACCCAAACAACTGACATTAGTAGGCGTGATGGTAGCAAAAATTTGAGAAGGTTGATTAATCACAGGGCTTTCGGCAGTTGCGGTACATCCATTGGCTGCAGTAACGATCACGGTATATACCCCAATAGAAAGTCCTGTAGCGGTAGCATTTGTTCCACCGGTTGGTAACCAGGTGTAGGTAAATGGAGCAGTACCACCAACTACAGTCGTATTAGCTAATCCATTTGCTCCACCAAAACAACTCACATTGGTAGTAGTAGCTACAGATGCTACAGGCGACGGATTATCAACTACCGTTTGGCTGGTAATGGCTGTACAATTATTGATATCGGTCACGGTAACAGAATAAGATCCTGCCATTAACCCATTTGCAATAGCCGTCGTTCCACCAACAGGAGCCCATAGGTATGTGTAAGTTCCTGTACCGCCCGAAGCATTCACAGAAGCCTGTCCGTTAGCTAAACTACAATTAGAATTAATTTCACCAGTCGTTAAAACAAGAGGAGTAGGTTGGTTCACCGTAACCGTATTAGTTGTAGAACAACCTTTTATGTCGGTAGCAGTAATCGTATAATTACCGGCAGCAAGGTTAGAAACGTTAGCTCCGTTAATATTTCCTGGCATACAATTAACATTATAAGGAGCAGTACCACCTGCAACTACAGAAGCAAGAGAACCATTATTACCACCAAAACAAGAAACAGGAAGTGAAGTCAGAGATAAGCTAAGCGCCGCTGTAGGTTGAGTTATGGCAAACGTAGAGGAAGAGATACAATTATTAGCATCAGTAATTTGTAGCGTGTAATTGTTAGCGGTTAATCCGGTAACGTTGGTAGCAGTTGTCGCAGCAGGTAACCAGCTGTAACTATAACCAGGAGTTCCTCCGTTAATTGTAGCAAAAGCACTTCCGGTATTACCACCAAAACAACTGACATTAGTTGGTGTAATATTAATAGTTAAAGGTAATGGTTCAGTTATTAATGCGCTTGTAATTAATCCGATGCAACCTGAGGCATCGGTTACTTTTAGAGTATAAGCTCCTGAAGTTAAATTTGACGCTGTTAAGGCAGTTCCTCCTAATGGACTCCATGAATAGGTGTATGCAGGGCCCGTACCACCGGTATGAGAAGCCGTAATCGCTCCATTATTTCCTCCAAAACAACTGACATTTGTTGATGACGCAATACTAACTATAGGGCCTGTTACATCATTGATGTTTACAATTTTCGTTGATATACAACCATTCGCATCTGTTACTGTAACAGAGTAGCTGCCTGCAAATAAATTGGTTGAAACAGATGCTGTTCCTCCGGATGGTAACCAATTATAGGTGAAAGGCGGTGTTCCACCACTGGTTACAGAAATGGAAGCTACACCATTTTGCAATAAGCAGGTTGAATTAGTAGCACTCGTAACAGAACTAATGTCAATAGGTTGATTGATCGTAATCGTAGAGTTGTCTACGCAGCCATTAGCATCAGTAGTAATGATTGAATAGGTTCCGGTAGATAGATTTGTAAAATTAGCACCAACAATATTTCCCGGCATTAAATGATGTATGTATGGAGCTGTACCACCGGTAGGAGAAATTGAGACAGCACCATTTGATGCACCATTACAATTTACATTTGTAATCGATGAAATTAAATTTAATAGTGACGGTTCTGTAATTGATACTGTATTTGTTGCTAAGCAGGATTTACTATCGCTCACATTAACGGTATATATTCCGGCAGAAAGAGTATTGATCATCGATGTAGTCGATCCTCCCGGTGTCCATGTATAACTATAGTTTGGAGTTCCCCCCGAGCCTAATGAAGTAACACTTGCGTCATTTCCACCAAAGCAACTTACATTGGTTTGATTGATAAAACCAACCGTTAAAGTAGTAGGTTCGTTAATGGTAGCTATAGATGTAGCCTGGCAACCTTTAGCATCAGTAATTGTAACGCTATAATTTCCACTTGCCTGATTAGATATTGTGGATGTTGTTTGATTACCCGGTAGCCATAAGTAGGTATAGCCTGGAGTACCACCACCATTAGGAATCGCCGTCGCTGAACCATTATTCAAATAATTACAGGTTTCATCGATAACAGATGTTGTAACGGTTAAAGCGGTTGGTTGCGTTAGTGTAATCGTTTTAGTCTTACTGCAATTTAATGCATCCGTTACAGTTAAGGTGTAGTTTCCTGAAAGTAATCCGTTAATATTTTGTGTTGTGGCTCCTGTCGGGTTCCAACTGTAAGAGTAGGGAACAGTTCCTCCACCGATTGCTGCATTAATTTTTCCATCGTTTCCATTAAAGCAACTTACGTTGGTTTGGGTAAAAGCAATTGATATGATTGCAGGTTGAGTTACCGTAAATGTATTAGTCGCGATGCAACCTTTAGAATCAGTAGTATTTGTTGTGTAAGTTCCGGCAGATAATCCTGTAACAGAAGAAGTTGTTTGTCCGCCCGGTAACCAAAAATAAGTATAAGGAGTTGTACCACCGCTAGGGGTTAAAGTAATGGATCCATTGTTTCCACCATTACAAGAAGCAGGATTAGAAACATTGTTTACAGTAACAGAGGTAGGTTGAGTAATAGATACGGTATTAGAAGCCGTACATCCTTTCGTATCATTCACCAAAACGGTATACGTTCCAATGGCAATGTTATTAATGGTTGGTGTATTTATATTTCCAGGAGTCCATGTGTAACTATAGTTAGGCGTTCCTCCTAATGGATTAGCTGTAACAGCTGCATTATTACCATTAAAGCAACTTACATTGGTTTGATTGATAAAACCAACCGTTAAAGTAGTAGGTTCGTTAATGGTAGCGATAGATGTAGCCTGGCAACCTTTAATGTCAGTAATTGTAACAGTATAATTTGCACTTGCCTGATTAGATATTGTGGATGTTGTTTGATTACCCGGTAGCCATAAGTAGGTATAGCCTGGAGTACCACCACCATTAGGAATCGCTGTAGCTGACCCATTGTTTAAATTATTACAGGTTTCATCAATAACAGATGTTGTAACGGTTAAAGCGGTTGGTTGCGTTAGTGTAACCGTTTTAGTCTTACTGCAATTTAATGCATCCGTTACAGTTAAGGTGTAATTTCCTGCAGGTAATCCGTTAATATTTTGTGTTGTGGCTCCTGTCGGGTTCCAGCTGTAAGAGTAGGGAGCAGTTCCTCCACCGATTGTAGCATTAATTTTCCCATCGTTTCCACTAAAGCAACTTACATTGGTTTGGGTAAAAGCAATTGATATGATTGCAGGTTGAGCTACCGTAAATGTATTAGTAGCTACACAACCTTTAGAATCGATAGTATTCGTCGTGTAAGTTCCGGCAGATAATCCTGTAACAGAAGAAGTTGTTTGCCCACCCGGTAACCAAAAGTAAGTATAAGGAGTTGTACCACCGCTAGGGGTTAAAGTAATGGACCCATTGTTTCCACCATTACAAGAAGCAGGATTAGAAACATTGTTTACAGTAACAGAGGTAGGTTGAGTAATAGATACCGTATTAGAAGCTGTACATCCTTTCGTATCATTTACCAAAATGGTATACGTTCCAATGGCAATGTTATTAATGGTTGGTGTATTTATATTTCCCGGAGTCCATGTGTAACTATAGTTAGGCGTTCCTCCTAATGGATTAGCTGTAACAGCTGCATTATTACCATTAAAGCAACTTACATTGGTTTGATTGATAAAACCAACCGTTAAAGTAGTAGGTTCATTAATGGTAGCGATAGATGTAGCCTGACAACCTTTAGTGTCAGTAATTGTAACGGTATAATTTGCACTTGCCTGATTAGATATTGTGGATGTTGTTTGATTACCCGGTAGCCATACATAGGTATAGCCTGGAGTACCACCACCATTAGGAATCGCCGTAGCTGATCCATTGTTTAAATTATTACAGGTTTCATCAATAACAGATGTTGTAACGGTTAAAGGGGTTGGTTGGGTTAATGTAATGTTTCTCACCTTTGAGCAACCTGCTGCATCGGTTATGGTTAAGGTATACACTCCTGCAGTTAATCCTCCAAGAGTTGGTGTTGTAGCGCCACCAGGGCTCCAGCTATAAGTATAAGGAGCAGTTCCTCCCGTAACACTGGAATTAATGCTTCCGTTGCTGCCACCAAAACATCCAACATTTAAAAAAACGGGTACTGAATTTAAAAGAGAAGGTTGTGTGACAGAGAAAGTGCTTGATCGAACGCAACCTTTAGAATCGGTAATATTTGTTGTATAAGTTCCTGTGGATAATCCTGTAACAGAAGAAGTCGTTTGTCCACCGGGTAGCCAAATGTAAGTGTAAGGAGCTGTTCCTCCACTAGGAGTTAAAGCAATAGAACCATTATTCGCACCTGAACAGGTAATGTTTGTTACAGTTGAACTAATTGTAACCGGAGATATAGGTTCAGTTATGCTTACCGTAGTTTGATATGTACAACCAATACTATTTAAAATTCCTACTGTATAAGTTCCTGAAGTAAGATTATTAGCCGTTGCCGTCGTTTGTGTAGGTACACCATTCCACAAATAAGTATAAGGAGCTAATCCTCCTGTAATGTTTACCGATGCCGAACCATTATTACCTCCAAAACAACTAACAGGAGTATTAGATGAAGAAACAACACCTGTAAAACCTGAGTAATTAATAATAACCGTATCAATATTTGGAGGACAGCTCCCATTGCCGGTTGTAGTCAAATACAAACTTGCAGAACCTACAGCTAATTCTGCTGCGGATGGAGTATAAAATAAATTAGTTAGGGTCGTATTATTTGGACTAAACGTTCCTTGCCCGCCAGACCATATCCCTCCACTGGCTCCTGTAACAGTTGCATTTAAGGTAGCGAGAGGATTTTGAGAACATTTTAGTTGATTGGCTCCTGCATTTGCCTTTGTAGGAACAGAGTAGGTGGTTACTACAACAGAGTTGTATACGGGAGGACATCCGGTGCCATCCGTTAATTTTACATTGTAAGTACCGGCTCCTACATTAATTGATTGTGAAGGATTCACATTATTCCATAAATAACTATAGGGAGGTGTTCCTCCGGAAGCTATGGCAGTTAAAGTTGTGGAAGTTTGTCCTGAGCAAAGTATTGGATTAAAAGGATTAATCGTTACAGCAAGTGCTGAATTAAACGTTACTCTAAATGTGTCGCAAATGTAATTTCCAGCGCAGGATGTTGAAATTCCGCATACCAGATAATCCACAAAGGCAGGAGGAGCACCACTTGCGGTAACAGTATTACTTAAACAACCTGAAGTGCAGGATAATAAATTATTAAAAGCTCCTGGAATGCCCGGAGCAATTGAGTTCCATGTTGCAGAAACAGAAGAAATCCCTGTGGCAGTTAATTGTGCCGAGCATCCATTGTTAACGGTGGTATTGGCTACCGCTAAGGTAGGAAGTGGTTGGGGACAATTTAGTACATTGAATTGAAAATCCCTTAAGGTTTGAGAAAGAAAAATTCCATTACGGTATTCTTTTACCATGACGCCTACTACAAATTGACCAATAGTGCTTGGAGTGCCTGTTAATAATCCTGTAGAAGAGTTTATCCCAAAAGGAGTTGGACCTAATGGATTGTTAGTACTATATCCTGCCAAATAATTTACAGGAGTAAATGATGCGGTATTTGCTGTAAACGTTGGATCTAATGGGCCTGTTCCAACATCACCGTCATAGGGTGTATATAAAGAGTATGCTAAAGAATCCCCATTGATATCAGAAGCCGCGTGATTAAAACTAAAGGGTTGATTAACACAAATAAACAAAGGAGGAAAAAGATTATATACAGGGTTGTTATTAACTTTAAAATCGTTTGCATTGCATAAAACAGTAACATTATCAAATCTGTAAACCTCACTATTAGGTGAATTATTATCATACTTCACCCGGATTACAATTTGTATAGTAGTCCCGTTTAAACCTGCAGCACTTGCTATAGCACTATTGAAATCATCAGCTTTGAACCCATTGATAGGAAAAAGAGTTAATGCTCCCCCATTGAGTCGATAGTAAACAGAAATAGAATCGTTAGCATCTAAATTTCCGGTTTCAGAAAGGTCAACACTTAAATCGGCAGATGTACACGATGAAATATCAATAAGCTGAGAGGTCCATGTTTCTCCGGCATTATTAGCTCCTGTAATTTCAAAAAGATTGGCATTTACGCTTGCAGATGCTGGAGGGGTTACTCCTGGCGTAATACTCCAGGCGGTAGTGCCATTGTCGAAAGTTGTATTATTTGGTAACGAAAAATTTTCGTTCCAGATTGTATTTACAGATGTACCGGGAATATTCGTATAATAACTTTCTCCAATACAATTACATGCTCCATTGATATTCGTCAACGAAAGATTTCTTGCCGTTACTTGATAATATAAATGATATCCACCGGGATTTGGCGGCAGATTGTTAACGGTTGTGATATAGACTCCTTCTTGTACACAAGGCATTGGATTAGGAGGAATAGCACATGGCGCTAAACCGGATGGAACAGTTGTTACAGTACCCAAATTAATAGTGATGTCTTTACTTGTAGCAAAAGTAGCACCATTATAACCTCTCACACTGATCGTAACACTTCCCGGAAAACCGGCAGCACCGGATCCACAATCTTTATAAAGTTTTAATTTTATAGTATAACTGGATCCTCCGTTATAAATGTAGTTTAATTCACCCCCAACAATATGAGTTGAAAATGAAAGAAACGGGATGTGAAAAAATGCAATCCAAATGAGTATTCTTTTTACCATCTATACTGTTATTTAAAAACTTAATATTTAACCCACCAAAATGTTTATCATTTCATGTTGAGCCGGAACTAATAGCACCAAAATTAAATCCACTTAATAGGATAAATTGTAGGGTAATAGATTAAAAAGAATAAGATAAAACTTATAAAATACTTTGAATAAATAAGCAAAAAACACTAGAAGTATTTAATTAAAACCATTAGTTTTAATAGATGTTAGCGTGAATTCTCATATCGAAATGCTCAATCTTTAGGCTTTTGTAGTTGCATAATTGTTAAATTCTAAATGAAAATCAGAATGCTACCGGTTGGCAGTTTTAAACTACATCTGGTATCTTGTTGGTTTTCAGTTGTAAATCAGGCAAAAAAAAGTGGTTGACAATATGCCAACCACTTTTAAAAAAGGTTTAATTAAATCAGTTATTTACTTATGATTAATTTACGACTCGATTTACTGTGAGCAGTAGAAATAGTAACATTGTAAATTCCGCTTGCAAAAGACTCCGTATTTAAAGCAATTTCATTTTGACCGGCAGATAAATTACTTTTTACGTCAGAGTATACTAATATGCCTAAAGCATTATAAATATTAACTGAAACTGTTTCAGATGAACCTAAATTTAAATCAATGGTCACGTTAGAAGTTGCAGGATTTGGGTATAAGCCAAATGCGCTGTTTTCTGACGATTTTTCTGAAATTCCAACAGCTGTATTTGTTGCAGTTGACAAATAAGAAGTACTATTTGCGTTATAAACAATATTATTTTTCGCATCAATTAAAAGTGCGTGTGCTTTCATTTTGTTTGTGTTATAAGCAGCAGGTACAGTATAAGTAAATGTATTACTGGTTGTAGCACCGGCAACAACGCTGCTAGGTAAGCTATTTGCTAAACCACTAAATCCTCCAACCAAAGCACGGGCAACATAATCATATTTCATGTTGGCAGCAACAACAGTACCTGGTTCTGTTGCCCAGTTATGTCCGGCACCTGATAAAGGACCATAAGCATTTCCAGTGTAATAGTTATGTTGATCATAACCAGTAGTAGTACCAGTGACACCATCTTCAGTAAATACTACGGCAATACGATAATCATTAGTACTGTTATTGTTCGAAAAAGAAGAAGCTATTTTTGCATCAACAGCAATAGAAGCTAATCTGGTAGTTGCATTATAAGTAGGAGTTAATGTTAAATCTCCTACGGCAAAATCAGCTAAATGAGAGTTGTACATATCAAACATATCACCAGGATCGCCAACTTCAGTAGCTCTACCACATAAAGCAGTTGGGTAACCATTAATAAGAGTACCAATACCGGCATTATATGCTGTAACAGTCATTGGATCTCCATTGTGTACCGCAATTAAAACAGTAGTGTTAGGGTTTACAGCATGCATTGAATCCATGTAAACGGCCCCTCTTACACAAAATCCACACCATGTTCCTGTACCTTCTTCAAATACAACTTTATGGTTTGGTAAAAATGAATAACCGTTAACTGAAGTTTTCAGAGTATCATTTGTATGATCACCGTCTCCTGTTACACTTGCCCATACTTTCAATTTTGTTTCCTGTGCGGCTGTAATTGAGAATGATGGGCTAATGCTAAAGTTATATGATTGACCATAAGCTAAATTTAATCCGGTAAAAGGAGTACTCATTGTTGTAGTCCCATCAGAATATTTTGCGGTAAAACTGGTAACAGCAGCCAAACCATTATTTATGACAGTACCGGTAATTGCTTTAGTTGTTCCAACCATACCCCAAACTGCAGAGCCTGTTGGTGCTATTGTCGTCATTTTTAAATCATTTGCCGGTGGAACAATTACGCTAATATTATCCAATAATAATAAATATTTATTAGTAGAATTATTTACAAATGCTATGCGAACTGTTTGGCCTGCATATGAATTTAAATTAAGGTTTCTGCTACTCCATGCAGCAGAATTTTCAGCAGGTACTGTTAAAAGAGTGGTGGAAAAATTGGTTGTTAAAGTACCTGTTGTAGAAATTTTAACCAGGTATCCATCACTATTGTTTGCGTCAGTAGCCAGTGCATCCCACGAAATAAATCCATTTGCAGGAACTGTGAAAGAAGGAGTTATTAACCAGTCGTTTGAAGTACCTGCACTAGTATACCTTGATGTACTGGTAACAGCTTTTCCATGTGAAGCGGCAGCAGGAATGCTTTGAGGCGACCAGTCGTATGTAACCCATGCGTTTGTACCAAAATTTAACGGAGAAAGATTAGAGGAAACTGTATTTCCGTCTACATTATTTTGTAACCAGTTCGTTGGTAAACCTGGTACAGTTACTGAGCTAAAGTTTTCGCTCCAGGTTTGCGCGTTAGCGAAACCTGCGGTTAATACCGCTAAGGCCATTAGTTGTTTTTTCATGTTTGTGGGAGTTATTAGTTGTTATTTATTTAGAGACAATGATTTTTTTTGTAATCTTTGACACCCCTTGTTCAAGGATTACAAAGTAAGTGCCTGAAGCTAAATTTTCAGAATCTAATGTAAGAGTGTTTTTACCGGGAGTTAAATCAACCAATTTAGCTGAAACAACGGTTCCCAAAGCGTTTATCATTGAAACTTTTACGCCATTGTTTGAGTTGGCAACGTAAATAGTTATATAAGCATTAGAAGCACATGGAGTTGGAAAAACATTTGAAACGTTAGAAAACAATGAAGAATTACTTTTAACAGACGTAATATTATTATATTTAATTATAGCATTAAATTCGTCAGAAGAATTGCTTTGATTGTATATTTTATAATGAACAGAGGATTCACCTATTATGGAAGCTTCCGATAAATCTGCTCTTAATGTAAAAGAAGTATGTGGAGTTAGAATAACAGAAGCAGTATAAGTTGTAGGTGCATAACAATTAGTACCTGTACAAAACAAAGCTGCAGCCTCATCAGAACCGGCAACAACAGTATTTAGCAAGTCGTCGTATCTTCTTACAATAAAAGTGACAGTATTTGCACTTACATTCTTTATTTCAATATCATGCGCAGTTGTCCCGTTTGGAGTTGTGCTTTTATAAATAATGGCATTATTATTTAAAACTTCACCCATACCTGACGTATTTGTTGCTTCAATAATTGTTTGTGCATTTAATGTTAATGAACAAACAGTTGTAAATAATGAAATTGATAATAAGTAGATTTTTTTCATCTGTTATATTTTAAGTTTGATTTTTTTTTAATAAAAGTAGTTAACGATTTAAATACAACCTTTACCAGGTTGCAAATGCGTATTAAAAAGAATACCTGAGTTGTTTTGGGATTAACCGTAGGTTCGGATTTGAATTTTAATTAATAATTCGATTACATAATTAAGTGCATAAGGTTTGATCAACATTAAGTACTACGTAGTTTTCTGCTAAAACTGCCGTGATATTTAGAGTAAACACCGCTCTCCAAAACAGAAGTGTACTACTTTTACAATTAGATAAAAGGGGGCCTTATTATAGTTTTATTGCACAGAGTGATTTTAAAAAAAAAGTCTTTTATATTCATCTATCTATTCTAATATGGTGTACGGATTCATACCCGTAAAACAGATTATTTATAAGCGTGTAACTTTATTGATAAATCAATAGATATCTTTGGATCCCGATGTCAAACATACCATTTTGAGATCCTATGTAAATAGTTGTGGTTCTTGAAGAACTCTTTTTCTCGCTTGCAATTAATCTATATTTCACTCAACTATTCTTATAAAAACGCAGGTGCTACTCCATGATTTTTGTATTTAAATCGTTAGTTATTTTTAAGGGAAAATAACTTTTACACTTACTTCTTACTATTAGATATATCCCATTAAAAAATCATATTAATGTCCGGAATCTTAATGTTTTTTTTACAGTGAATAAAAACCTTTTATAAATCTTTTAATACGGAAATACTATGAAAAAAAGTGATATCCCTAAAAATACTTATATAGCAAGTGTTTATTCTCAGGACAGAAGTAATTGCACAATTTCAGTGTTCCCAAATCCTTGTAGTAACTATATAAAATTACATGTTACGAAAAAAAACAATGAAGTAATCAAATACGAATTGCTTAATTCATCTTTAGAGCCTCTTAGAATAGCCAATACTGAAAAAACTGAAGAAACAATTCATTTAAATCAATTCGGTCATTATGAAGATTCTTATATGCTTTTAATCTATATAAATGGTCTTTTAATAAAATCATTCAGGTTTGATAAAATCGGAAATACAGGCTATTTAAATCAAACTAAGAATAAGAGAAGCAGTAAACATATAATAACAGAAAACCAGTGAGGTTATAGGAGTGGCGACAGTTCTTTAAATTTCC